>NZ_JBIWOS010000002.1:772428-1080006 GCF_044767885.1 Streptomyces sp. NPDC101194 | reverse complement strand
CCATACCCCGTGGGGGGGGGCGGCCGGCGGCCACCACAAACCCGCGGGGCCGCGCAGCGCGCGTCCGGGTGGGGGCCGGTGCGCGCGACCGCCCCCCCCCCCACCGAAAGGGGTGAACCGTCGTAACTTTCCCGCTCCAGCGGCGTTCGGTCGCGCTATGGGAGCGATCGGTCACCGGGAGTCAGGCTGCGGCCAGCTCCTTGCGGGCCGCGCGACGGACCGCCGCGAGCGCCGGGTCGAGCGCGGGAACGGCGGCCAGCAGCTGCTTGGTGTACGGGTCCCGGGGATCCTGGTACACGCGGTCCACCTCGCCCTCCTCGACGGTCCGGCCCCGCCGCACGACGGCGACCCGGTCGCTGACCTGTCGCACGACGGCGAGGTCGTGTGCGATGAAGACCAGCGCCAGACCGAGCTCCCGCTGCAACTGCGCGAGCAGGGCGATCACCTGGGCCTGGGTGGTGACGTCGAGCGCGGAGACGGCCTCGTCACAGACGATCAGCTCCGGCTCGGCGGCCAGCGCCCGCGCGATCCCGACGCGCTGACGCTGTCCGCCGCTGAACTCGTGCGGACAGCGGTCGTACTGCGCGGGGTCGAGCCCGACCCGCTCCAGCAGATCCCGCACCCGTGCCCGGATCACGGCCTCGTCGCGCTCCCCGGCCGCCCGCAGCGGATCGGCGACCGATTCGCCGATCGAGCGGCGCGGGTTGAGCGAGGAGACGGGGTCCTGGAAGACCATCTGCACCCGGGCCCTGCGGGTGAGGAGCCCGGAGGTGGGCTCCAGCAGTCCGACGAGCATCCGCCCGAGGGTGGTCTTCCCGCTGCCGCTCTCACCGACGACGCCGAGGGTCTCACCGCGGCGGACGGTGAGCGAGACACCGTCGACGGCGGCGAGGGCGGACGCACCCCTGCCGAACACCTGCCGCACGTCGACGGCTTCGACGAGCACCTCGCCGTCCGCGGGTGCCGGGCTCTCCCCGGTGGCCTCGGGGCGGTCCCGGACCCTCGGCTCCGCCACTCTCAAAACCGCCGACAGCAGCGCCCGTGTGTACGGTTCGCGCGGTGCCACGAGCACCTCGCCCACCGGCCCCCGTTCCACCGCCCGCCCCGACTGCATGACCAGCACCTCGTCGACCGATTCGGCCGCCACTCCCACGTCGTGCGTGACCAGCAGCAGCCCCATGCCCGTCTCGTGCCGCACCTGGTGCAGCAGGTCAAGGATCTGCGCCTGGACGGTGACGTCCAGGGCGGTCGTCGGCTCGTCGGCGATCAGCAGCCGGGGCTCGCAGGCCAGGGCCATGGCGATCAGCGCCCGCTGCCGCATCCCACCGGAGAACTCGTGCGGCCGGGAACGGGAACGCCGTGCCGCGTCGGGAATCCCGACCCGGTCCAGCACCTCGACGGCCCGAGCCCGCGCCGCCCGCCGGGAGACCCGGTTGTGCACCCGGTACACCTGGGCGATCTGGTCGCCCACCGCGTAGTAGGGATCCAACGAGGACAACGGATCCTGGAAGACCATGGCGGCCTTCGCACCCCGCAGGGTCCGTAGTTCCGCGTCGTCCGCCGCGGTCACGTCCATTCCGGCGACCCGGATCGAGCCGTCGACCCTGGCGCCGGTCCCCCTGTGCAGTCCGAGCAGGGCGTACGCCGAGGCGCTCTTGCCCGAGCCGGACTCGCCGACGACGCCGAGCGCGCCCCCGGCCTCCAGCGAGAACGACAGTTTCTCCACCGCCCGCACCTCACCGAACGAGATCGAGAGATCGGAGACCTCGACCAGGCTCATGCCAGCACCACCCTTCGGTCGGCCATCGCCTGCAGAATGTCCGCGACGGCATTGGCGAGAACGACGAAGAACCCGGTGACGAGCACCAGACCGACGACCACCGGAAGGTCCACGTGCTTCACGGCGTCGACGAGTTCGCGGCCGACCCCCGGAATCCCGAAGAGCGATTCGGTGAGTACGGCGCCGCCGAACATCGAGCCGATGTCCAGCGCGCCGAGCGCGATCACCGGCGCCAGCGCACCGCGCAGCGCGTGCCGCCCCACGAGCGCCCGTTCGCCGACCCCGTACGCCCTGAAGGTGCGCACATGGTCCTCGGCCAGGGTCTCCAGCATCGAGGCGCGGGTCATCCGGGCGTACGGGGCAGCGGAGACCAGCGCCAGCGAGATCCAGGGCAGCAGCAGGTTCCAGGCCCACTGCTCCGGGTTCTCGGTGAGCGGCACGTAGTCGGGGAACGGCAGGGTCTGGAGCGCCGTGACCAGGATGATGATCAGCAGCAGCCCGATGACGAAGACCGGCGTCGCCATGCCGGCCAGGGTGATCCCGGTGAGGATGCGCTCGGTCGGCCGGCCTCGCCGCCACACCGAGAGCAGCCCGGTCCCGACGCCGAGCAGCGTCCACAGCACGAAGGCGCCGAGGGCGAGCGAGGCGGTGGCCGGGAGCTTGGCCAGGATCAGCTCGGTGACCTGCTGGTCGCTCCGGTACGAGAGCCCCAGGCAGGGGGCCTGGCAGTGCAGCACCCCGGTTCCGGTCGAGTAGTCGCGTCCGGCGAAGAGCCCCTGGAGGAAGTGCGCGTACTGCACGTACAACGGGTCGCCCAGGTTCAGCTGTTCGCCGACCTGCGCCACCTGCGCGGGCGAGCAGCGCGGACCGCAGGCGATCTGCGCGACGTCGCCCGGGGCGACGTAGAAGGTCGCGTGGACGACGACGCTGAGCGCGAGCAGCACGAAGAGCGCCCCGCCGAGACGCCTGAGCAGGAACCACCTCATGCGTCGGCCTCCGTCTTCCGTCCGGTGCCGACCCGCAGCCGGGACTCGGCGCGCGGGTCGAGTGCGGTGCGTACGCCCTCGCCGAGGACGGTCAGCGCCAGCACGGTGACGAACAGCAGCAGGGCGGGGACCAGCAGATAGGTGGGTGCGGCCTGGTACCAGGTGTCCGCGTCGCTGAGCATCTGTCCCCAGGACGGCGTGGGCGGCTTGATGCCGACACCGAGGAAGGACAGCGCCGCTTCGACGACGATGTTGCCGGGGAAGAGCAGCACGGTGTACGTGATGACGGGCGCGGCCAGCGCGGGCAGCAGTTCGCGCCGGGCGACCTGCCAGGAGCCCCAGCAGCTGAGCCGGGCGGCAAAGACGTGGTCGAGCGATTTCAGCGCGAGCGTCCGGGCCCGCACGATCTTGGAGGTGCCGGACCAGCCGACCAGGCCGATGATCATGGCGATCAGGACCGGGCGGGGGAAGCCGGCGGGTACGACGGCGAGGGCGCCCAGCGCGATGACCATGACGGGCAGCGCCACCACGACGTCGGTGACCCGGCTGAGCACCTGGTCGACGAAGCGGTTGCCGAGCCCGGCCGCGAGGCCGATGCCGACCCCGACGACCACTTGGAGCAGGGTCGCGGCCAGCGCGACGCCGAGCGAGACCCGTGCCCCGTGGACGACGCGGGCGAACAGGTCGCGTCCGGTGAGCGGTTCGACGCCGAGCCAGTGCTCGGCGCTGATCCCGCCGAAGGGGCCGAGCGGTACCCCGCCGGTGGCGGAGTCGACGAGATCCGGGTGGTAGGTGGTGGGGTCCTGGCCCTCGACGGCCGCCAGCAGCGGTGCGGCCAGTGCGACCAGGACCAGCAGGGCGACAACGACGGCCGCCACGAGGGCCGCGCGCCGGGCGCGCAGCCGTCGCCAGAACGGATGGGCCCCGGAGGCGGGGGCCTCGACGGCCCCCGCCTCCTCGGCCGGTGGTGCTTCGGCCGTGGTCACTTGACCGCGACCTGCGAGATGTCGAGCACACCGGTCCAGTCACTGATGACGACGTTCTTGACGGACTCGCCGTACAGGCGCTTGTAGACCGGGTGGAACAGCGGCACGGTGAGCGCCTGCTCGCCGACCTTCTCGTCCAGCGCGCCCCAGCGCTTCGCGGCGGCGCCCAGGTCGGTCAGCTTGTTGATCGCGTCGATCTCCTTGTTGACCGCGGGGTCGTTCAGTTGGGCGGAGTTGAAGTTGTAGCCGGACTTGACGATCTGGCGCCCGTCGAAGACCGGTGCGAAGAACGGACCGCCGGACGGCCAGTCGGCACCCCAGCCGCCGAGGAAGAAGCCGGGCTCGCTCTTCACGTTGTAGACCGTGTCGGAGTAGTCGTTGCTCTCCAGGCCCTGGAGCCTGACCGTGATGCCCGCCTTCTTCAGCGCCTCCTGGAGCGCGGTGGCGATCTCCGGGCCGGTGGCGAAGTCCTTGTCGTCGGAGTGCGTGAGGGTGACGGTCAGCCCGCCCGGGTAGCCGGCCTCCTTGAGCAGTTCCCTGGCCTTGGCCGCGTTGCCGGACTTCCCTGCCGGGAAGTGGTCGTACGGGGTGTGGCCGAAGGCCTTCTGCTCGGGCAGGAAGGTGGTGGCGGGCTCGGCGAGCGAGGAGCCGCCGGCCGCGTTGACCACGGAGGAGCGGTCGACGGCGTACGAGATCGCCTGACGCACCTTCGGATTGTCGAAGGGCTTCACCTTCGGGTTGAAGGCGATGTAGTCGGTGTAGCCGAAGTGGCCGGTGCCGACACGGGCGGCGAGCTTCTTGTCGCCGGTGACCTTGGCGAGCTCGGACGGGCCGAGGTCGGTGTCGGTGGTGACGGCGGCGGCGTCGGCGCCCCGCGACGCGGACAGGCGCTGGTTGATGACGGCGGAGTCCAGCCCGGAGCGTACGTCGATCCGGTCGGGGTAGGCCTTGCGCTCCTCGTCGGTCGCCGCCGACCAGTGCGGATTGCGCTCCAGGACGAGGCGCTCTCCGTCACCCTCGTTCCTGACGACCTTGTACGGCCCCGAGGAGATCGGGTGCTCCTCGTACTTGGTCCCCGTGTCCTCGGCCTTCGGCACCGGGGTCGTCTGGGTCTGCGTGGCCAGGAAGGGGAACTCGCCCTCCGGCTTGTTGAGGTGGAAGACGATCGTCTTCGCGTCGGGCGTCTCGATCGAGTCGAGGCCCTTCTTGTCCTTGTACGGGCCCCGGTAGTCGGCCCCGCCGATCAGCCAGTCCCGCAGATAGGGCGCGCCGCCGGAGAGTTCGGCGGCGAAGGAGCGCTCGATGCCGTACTTGATGTGTCGGCGCTCGTGATCGCGGTGCCGTCCTCGTACTTCAGACCGTCCTTGAGGGTGTACGTCCACACGGTGGCGTTCTTGCTGGGCCTGCCCAGGTCGGTCGCCAGGTCGGGGACGACCTTCGCGCCGGCCGCGCCGGCCTCCCGGTTGCGGGTGGTGAGCGTGCGGAAGACGAGGGACGGGACATTGCCGCCGCCGGAGGTGTAGAGCCGAGCGGGGTCGAAGTCCGACTGCGGTTTGCTGTTGAGGACGGTGAGCGTGCCGCCCTTGTGGGGCGCGCCCGCCGCGCCGGTGTTGCCGTCGCTGTCCTTGCTGTCCTGGGGCCCGCAGGCCGCGGCACCCGCAGCCACGACGACTACTGCGGCGGTCGCTGCCACGCGGCGCGATATGAAGGACGGTTGACGCATCGGAAGGTGACCTCTCGGATGTACTGCCTGAAGAAATGAACGGGGGAATTTCCGTGCAGGCAGCAACGGGAGCGAGTGCACACAACCGGTCGACACATGGGAAGAAATGGCCGGAACTCACTGACACTGTCGCGCCTGCGGACGGAGTACGCCCGGAGCGCGGCAGTCAGGAACGGCCGTCCGAGGCCGGTTCAGGTCTCGGACGGGGGCCGACGCGCACTCGGGCAGGCGTCAGCAACAGTGGATGTCGGCGACGCTGTGCCCGGTCACGCCGATGAGCGCCAGCTCCATGGCGGCGCGCTCAAGGGTGACGAGGCTGCGTGACATGGCGAGAAATATGGATCGGCGTCCAGGGGATGTCAACGCGAAATGAGACACCCATCTCGATATGCGGACGAACTCCGGGCGTGACGGCCCCGGTCCCGCAGAAGACATGGAGGACGGCCCGGCCGAGGGGACGGCCCAAAACACCCCCGAGCCCCGCCCCCTCCGATTCAACTGGCCGGATACACCCAGGCGTTGGGCCGACACTTGATCCCGTCGATGTCCAGGGACTTGGTCTGCTGCTGCATCACCGGAGCGAGCGCCCCCTGCGTGCGACAACTCACATGGTTGTGGCCCAGCCGGTGACCGACCTCATGGTTGATCAGCATCTGGCGGTAGGCGAAGAGTTTGTCCGGACCGAACGTCGACGACCCCTGCGCCCAGCGGTAGGCGTTGATCATCACGCGTTCGGTCGCGGCGGAGTCGCACGAGACGTTGTCCACCGTCGTGTCCAGGCCCGACTTCCGGCACCAGTCCCCGGTGGTCCCGGGACTGGCCAGAGTGATCACGAAATCGGGGTCGCCGGTGGAGATCCGCTCGAACGTCATGGCGCCGTCGTGCGCCCAGCTGCGGTCGTCGTTGAGCGTCTCCTGGACGGCTCGGGCGAAGAGCGCCGCGTCGAGCCCGAGGTCCTTCTCGACATCGATGCGGTAGCGGTACTTGTGCCCCCGGCCCGGGGCCTTCGCCGAGCCCGGAACCGTCTCGAACTTCCCGGACCCGTGGAGCTTCGGCGCGAGCGGATAGGCCTTGGCCATCTTCTCCGCGTACGAAAGGGGCTTGACCTGCGCCGGCTTCGGGGTCGACCGGTCGTCCGAGCGGGATGCGCCCTCGGTGCCGTCCCGGTCGACACCCGCGGACCGCGCGGTATCGGCACCACCGTCGTCGCGGGCGACCTGTCCGGCCACGACCACCGCGAGCACGGTGGTCACCGCGGCGGCCGCGATGCCGGTGAACGTACGGCCCCTGGCGCCCTTGGCGGACGTCGATGCGCCGGTGTCACCGCTCGACGGCCGTTCGTCGTGCTCGCCGCCCGAACCGTCCGGATCGACCGGCGGGGCGGAAGGCCCCCGGGGCGCGGGCGGAGCGGGTGGCGCGTCGAAGGCCTCGACGAATTCGCGCCGCGGCCCGGGCACCGGCGACCGGACACCGGTCTGCTGTGCGCGCCGGGGCACCGTCCGCTGCGGGCCGGTCCCCCAGCCGCCGCCGGGTTCACGCTGTTCGGGGTGGCCGCCGCGGACATGGCCGGTCTGCTCGAACGGGGCGTGCCCGTCCGTACCGGCCGGCGCATCGGCCGACTTCCGACGCCGCCCGCTGCCGGGCCCCGGGCGGACGCCCTCTCGGCCGGCGCCCGCGTTCGCGAGGGCCTCGGTATCGCCCCCCGTGGTTGCGGGGCCCTTTCGGCTGTGTCGTCCCACGCCCCGGATCAGCTCCCGCCGAGTTCGTCGAGCAGATCCCGGAACGCCTGGGCGACCGCCTCCGGGTACTCCATCATCGCCACGTGCCCCGCATCGGGCAGTGTCAGCAGTCGCGAATCGCGGAAGGCCGCGGACGCCCTGCGTGCCATCCGGTACGAGACGAGCTGGTCCCGTCCGCCGTACACGAGCTGGGTCGGTGCGAGCACCCGCTCGGCCTGGCGCCACAGTCCATGCTGCCCGCCCAGCGTGTACGCGTCGACGATGCCACGCGCCGAGCGCGCCATCGCGTCCCAGAAGTACGGCAGTTCCAGCCGACGCTCCATTTCGGCCACCGCTTCGCGGAAGCCCGACTCGGAGACGCGCGCCGGATCGCCGTAACAGAGTGCCATGACACCGCGGGTGCGTTCTTCGGCGGTCCAGTCCCTGGTCATACGGGCGAACAACTTGGCGACACCCGGAACCGCGAGCAGTCCGGTCGGCGCGGCCGAACGCTGCACCCGGATCTCGGGCAGTGCGGGCGAGACGAGCGTGAGGGTGCGCACCAGGTCGGGGCGGACCGCGGCGACCCGGGTGGCCACGGCACCGCCGAGCGAGTTGCCGAAGAGATGGACCGGCCCGCGCTCCGCGGCGTCGAGGAGCCGGATCACGGCGCGGGCATGTCCGGTGACCGAGTAGTTGCCGTCGTCCGGCGGCGGCGAGTCCCCGAAACCGGGCAGGTCGACCGCCTCCCCGTCCACCAGGTCCTGGAGCAGCGGCATCAGCGCCGACCAGTTCTGGGAGGAGCCGCCGAGCCCGTGCACGTAGAGCGCGGGCGGCAGCCCGGTCCGCTCCGGCGGCCGGGTCCGGACGGTCAGCGTCAGACCGGGCAACGCGACGGAGCGCAACTCCTCGCCCTCCGCGACTCTGACGGTGCTCACCGTGGGGGCCACCGCGGCAGCGGCGGCGCGGACGCCCGGCAGCTCGGTCGAAGACATGCGGCAATGTTACGAGACGATCACACCACGGTTCATGTGTTCGCAGTCACAGACCGCATAGCGGCTCGCAGGGGTAGCTCCTAGGCTCGTAGCAAGGAAGGGAGTCACCATGACGGTCGACCCCAGCGACCCGGAGACCTTCGAGGACATCCAGCCCGACGAACCGGACCAGGAGACGCCCCGGGCGGACGCCGCCGAGCAGCGGACCGATCTCCAGCAACGGCGCGACGAACCGCTCACGAGCATCGACCGGGACAGCGCCAACGAGGCGGATGCGGTGGAACAGGCTCGTGTGGTCGCACAGGATGAAGACGATTACCGATGATTTGCCCCGCTTTGCCCTGGCGGTCGACGAATCTGCGGCTACCGCAGCCGTCCGGTCCGTGAAATTCTGCGTCCGCGCCGCGCGCACCCGGGTTACCCAAAAGTACGATGGCGGTACGGCGCAGCGTGCACGGAAAGGCTGTGTCCGATCACATATTTGGGAGGCGGCGTGACAGCCATCGAGCAGACCGAGGCGGCGCGTCCGCGAGGCACTCGACTGCCTCGCCGCGCCCGACGCAACCAGCTGCTGGGCGCCGCGCAGGAAGTATTCGTGGCGCAGGGTTACCACTCCGCGGCCATGGACGACATCGCGGAACGGGCCGGGGTCAGCAAGCCGGTGCTCTATCAGCACTTCCCGGGCAAGCTGGAGCTCTATCTGGCCCTGCTGGACCAGCACTGCGAGTCCTTGCTCCAGGCGGTCCGTACGGCACTGGCGTCGACGACCGACAACAAGCTCCGCGTCGCCGCGACGATGGACGCGTACTTCGCGTACGTGGAGGACGAGGGCGGCGCCTTCCGGCTGGTCTTCGAGTCGGACCTGACCAACGAGCCCGCGGTCCGCGAGCGCGTCGACCGGGTCTCCTTGCAGTGCGCGGAGGCGATCTCCGACGTCATCGCCGGGGACACCGGACTGTCCAAGGACGAGTCCATGCTGCTCGCGGTCGGCCTGGGCGGCGTCTCCCAGGTGGTCGCCCGCTACTGGCTCTCCAGCCGGTCCGCCATCCCGCGCGACACCGCGGTTCAGCTGCTCACCTCGCTGGCCTGGCGGGGCATCGCGGGCTTCCCGCTGCACGGCATCGAGCAGCACTGACGGCGGCGGCCGGGTCCGGCCGCCGCCCGTGTTCGCTGCGGGCGTTGCCCACCGGCCCCTGACGGCTCCCCTCAGCGGGCTAATGTGTGCTGCGTACGGCGCGGTTCACCGCGCAGGGACTGACCGTCGGAGGGACATAGCCGTGGAGGTCAAGATCGGGGTGCAGCACACGCCCCGGGAGATCGTTCTGGAGAGCGGGCTTTCCGCCGAAGAGGTCGAGAGCACGGTCGCCGAGGCTCTCACCGGTAAGGCGCAGCTGCTCAGCCTCACGGACGAGAAGGGCCGCAAGGTCCTGGTGCCGGCCGACCGGATCGCGTACGTGGAGATCGGCGAGCCCAGCACGCGCCGCGTGGGGTTCGGCACGCTGTAGGGCGACGCGCTCGACGCAGTGGTCGTGACAGCGGCCCGGTGGGGATCCCCCGCCGGGCCGCTGTCCGTTCCGGTCCGCGGGCGCTTTGCGGCCGGGTCCGTGCTCGCCGTCCGCGTTTCCGCCCGTCGGGGCGATTCCTGCGCGAACCCCGGATGAGGAGGGTTGCGTTCCGCCACCCTCGGGTAGTACCGCTAACGACCGTTTTACCCGCCCCGCAACACGCGAGGTGATCTTCTGTGATTCTGGAACCTCTCGGCTCCGTCGTGCTCGGACTCGCCCTGGCCTGGCTCGGGCTCCACTCGCTGTCCGACCGGCTCCCGTCCCGCCGTGCCGTGTTCACCACCGGCGCTCTGGGAGCCCTGTTCGGCGCGTTTCTCATGCACTCGGTGCTGGGACCGGGCCACTCGGTGGCCACGCTGGTCGGCGCGGCGCTGGTCGGGGCCGTGACACTCTCGCTGCTGATCCGCCCCCGAAGTCACCGTCTGAGCCGCTCAGCGGCGGCCTGAGAGCGTCCGGCACCCGTGCGGACGGACGCCGGACAGCCCCGGGTGAAGGTGCTAAGCGGCCAGGCCCAGCGCGGCCATCCGCTTGGTGTGCGCCTCGGTGATCCGCGAGAACATCCGTCCGACCTCCGCCAGATCGAACCCGTCCGCCACGCCGCCCACGAGCATCGTCGACAGCGCGTCACGGTCGGCCACCACCCGCTGCGCCTGCGAGAGCGCCTCGCCCATCAGCCGGCGCGCCCAGAGCGCGAGGCGGCCGCCCACACGCGGGTCGGCCTCGATCGCGGCGCGCACCTTCTCCACGGCGAAGTTTCCGTGTCCCGTGTCGTCGAGCACGGCGAGGACGAGGGAGCGGGTGTCCGAGTCGAGCCGGGCGGCGACCTCTCGGTAGAAGTCACTGGCGATCGAATCGCCGACGTAGGCCTTGACCAGCCCTTCCAGCCAGTCGGACGGAGCGGTCTGACGGTGGAAGTCGTCGAGCGCCTTGGCGAACGGCTCCATCGCGCCGGTCGGCTCCACCTCGATCGCGGTCAGCCGGTCCGTCAGCCGTTCGAAGTGATGGAATTCGGCGGAGGCCATCTTTGCCAGCTCCGCCTTGTCGGCCAGCGTCGGCGCGAGTTTGGCGTCCTCGGCGAGCCGCTCGAAGGCCGCCAGCTCCCCGTAAGCAAGTGCTCCCAGCAGATCCACGACCGCTGCGCGGTACTGCGGCTCCACGGACGCGGTGGCCCAGTCCTGGGCGGCGATTCCGGTGAGCACAGGGGCTTCGTTGGCATTGTCAGGCGTCTCCATGGAGCGCAGAATAGCCCGCCCGGCGGGGTACGGAAGGGCCTGGCCGACTAGTGACATCACACCGTTCCGATGAATTCGCCCAACACACATGCGCAAATCCGGGGTACAGTGGTATTGCGCCTACTGAGTATTTTGGATGTACGTACGGCGTGAACATTGGTGAAAACGAATGAGGATGCCCGGTCGGTGGCCCGATCGGCTCCGACCCGACAGCCCTCCGCGCGGGGCGTACGACTCGTACGCTCGCAGATGAGGGGCCCCCTCAGCGGCACGAGCGCTCGAGCGACGGCAGTGGTCCCGCGCCACCCGGCCCATCCACGGCCGGATGACCAACCCCGGCACGGTACGACCCCCAGCGTTCGCCTCGGACCGCGTCTCACAGAAGAGGCAGCACCCTGACTACGTTCCGAGAACTCGGGATTCTCCCCGAGACGGCCGAGGCACTTGAAGCCGTCGGCATCGTGTCCCCGTTCCCCATCCAGGAGATGACGCTCCCCGTCGCGCTCTCCGGTTCCGATGTCATCGGCCAGGCCAAGACCGGCACCGGCAAGACCCTCGGTTTCGGACTTCCGCTGCTGGAGCGCGTCACCGTCCTCGCGGACGTCGAGGCCGGCCGGGCCCGGCCGGAGCAGCTGACCGAGGCGCCGCAGGCGCTGGTCGTCGTCCCCACCCGCGAACTCTGCCAGCAGGTCACCAACGACCTGCTGACCGCCGGCAAGGTGCGTAACGTCCGCGTTCTCGCGATCTACGGCGGCCGGGCGTACGAGCCGCAGGTGGAGGCCCTGAAGAAGGGCGTCGACGTGATCGTCGGCACCCCGGGCCGACTGCTCGACCTGGCCGGACAGCGCAAGCTCGACCTCTCGCACGTCCGCGCGCTCGTGCTCGACGAGGCCGACGAGATGCTCGACCTCGGCTTCCTGCCCGACGTCGAGAAGATCATCACCATGCTTCCGGCGAAGCGCCAGACGATGCTCTTCTCGGCGACCATGCCCGGCGCCGTCATCGGTCTCGCACGCCGCTACATGTCGCAGCCGACACACATCCGCGCCACCTCGCCCGACGGCGAGGGCGCGACCGTCGCGAACATCTCGCAGCATGTCTTCCGGGCCCACTCGATGGACAAGCCGGAGATGGTCTCCCGCATCCTGCAGGCCAACGGCCGCGGACTCGCGATGATCTTCTGCCGCACGAAGCGCACGGCCGCCGACATCGCCGAGCAGCTGGAGAAGCGCGGTTTCGCTTCCGGCGCCGTCCACGGCGACCTCGGGCAGGGCGCGCGCGAGCAGGCGCTGCGCGCGTTCCGCAACGGCAAGGTGGACGTGCTCGTCTGCACCGACGTGGCGGCCCGCGGCATCGACGTCGAGGGTGTGACCCACGTCATCAACTACCAGTCGCCGGAGGACGAGAAGACGTACCTCCACCGCATCGGCCGGACCGGTCGGGCCGGTGCCAAGGGCATCGCGATCACGCTGGTCGACTGGGACGACATCCCGCGCTGGCAGCTGATCAACAAGGCGCTGGACCTGGACTTCAACGATCCGGTCGAGACGTACTCCACCTCGCCGCACCTCTTCGAGGAGCTCGACATCCCGGCCGGCACCAAGGGTGTCCTGCCGCGCGCCGAGCGGACCCGTGCGGGTCTGCGCGCCGAGGAGATCGAGGACCTCGGCGAGACGGGCGGCCGCGGCCGCAAGTCCTCCGCCGCCTCTGCGGCCCCCGCCGCCCGTGAGGAGCGTGCGCCGCGCACGCCGCGCCAGCGTCGTCGTACGCGAGGCGGTTCGGCCGTCCCCGCCGCCGGGGAGACCGCCGCCACCGCGACCGTGGTACCGGCGCCGTCCGCCGAGGTGACCGACGCCCCGTCCGAGCCGCGTACGCCGCGCCGTCGGCGCCGTACCCGCGTCGGGGCTGCGGACGTCGCGGCCGAGGCCGCGGTGACCACGGTCGAGACTCCGGCCGCCGGGGACGAGCCCGCGGCCGAGCCGCGCCGTCGCCGCACCCGGACCGCCGTCGTGAAGCCGGTGGCGGAGGAGGTCGACTTCCAGATCGCGCCCATCGCCGAGCCGGTGCCCGCGAAGACGGTGACCAAGCCGCGCCGCCGCACCCGTGTGGTCAAGCCGGCCGAGGACGAGGTCGACTTCCAGATCGCGCCCATCGCCGAGCCGGTGCCCGCGAAGACGCCGCGTCGCCGCACCCGTGCGGCCGCCAAGCCGAAGACGGAGGTCGTGGCGGAGGCCCCGGCCGCCGAGGGCGAGACGAAGCCGCGCAGGCGCCGGGCGCCGCGTGCGGCCGCCGCCAAGGCCGAGGGCTGAGCGAGCGGCACCGCCTCATCCGGGCTCGCCCCGGACCCCGCTCCTCCGCCGGCCGGAGGGGCCTGATTTCGCCGGACGGGCTTGAGGATCTCCTCAAGCCCGTCCGGCGTTCGAGGACCTGCCCTTCTGCCCGTCCGGCGCCGCAGGACATAACCTCGTCCCATGAGCCGGCCGCACACCTTCACCCCGCCCCCCTGCGCCCACGCCCACCAGCTCCGCACCGCGCGCGGGGACTTCGCCGTGCTGGACGCCCCGCCGCGCACCGCGCACCGCGGCACGGCCCTCCTGCTGCCCGGATACACGGGCAGCAAGGAGGACTTCATCGCACTGCTCGAACCGCTCTCCGCCGCCGGGTACCGGGTCGTCTCCGTGGACGGACGCGGGCAGTACGAGACCGAGGGTACGGACCGTCAGGAGCAGTACGCGCAGGGCGAGTTGGCCAGCGATGTACTGGCGCAGGCGGCGGCGCCCGACGTCGCCGGCGAGGGCACCGTACATCTGGTCGGGCATTCGCTCGGCGGGCAGATCGCCCGCGCCGCCGTGCTGCTCGACGCCTCGCCGTTCCGTTCGCTGACGCTCATGTCCTCCGGCCCCGCCCAGGTCGCCGAGGCCCAGCAGCTCAAGGTGAAGATGCTGAGCGACGCGCTCGCGACGCTGAGCATGGCCGAGGTGTGGGAGGCGATGCGCGCCCTCGACCCGCCCGAGGACGCGACGACCGACGGCGAGGCGCTGCGTCGGCGCTGGCTGCGCCATCGGCCCGCCCAGCTGATCGCCACCGGCCGTCAGCTGGCGACCGAACCGGACCGGGTGGCCGAACTCGCCGCCGTGGCGCTGCCGGTCCATGTGCTCTCCGGTGAGCGCGACGACACCTGGCCGGTACCGCTCCTCGACGAGATGGCCCGGCGACTGGGTGCGCACCGCACCCGGATCGCGGGCGCCGAGCACTCCCCCAACACGGACCGCCCCGAGCAGACGGCGGCCGCGCTCGTCTCCTTCTGGGAAAGCCTGTAGGCGCCACCGTCGGAACTCGAAGAGGCCGGTGGGCGGCGCCCGTCACCGGAACTCAGTACTGGGCCTGCAGGTGCTGCCAGAAGCCGTCACGCAGCGCCCGGCGCAGATGCGCGTGGCCGCGCAGCGAGTGCTGCAGCAGCCGCTCGGCCTCGACCAGCAGGTCCTGGTCGACCGAGCCCGGCAGATAGGGGTGTCCGGGCAGCAGATCGGCGAGGGACTCCCGGCCCCGGGCGGCCAGCCAGGCCGCGGCGATCTGCGCACCGACGAAGCGGACGTCTTCGCGCGAGGGCGCGGGGGTGTCCTCCTCGTAGGTGGTGACGGGGCGTCTGGTGACGTACGGGCGGCAGAAGTCCAGGTCGAAGGTGCGCTGGCTGTCGACCTCCCAGAGCAGCGGTTCGGCCTGATTGCGCCCCTCCCCGGCCTCGATGCCCCACAGGTGCACGCGGGCCCCGTACCCCTGCGCCGCCTCGACCGCGGACACCAGGTCCTCGTCGCCGCCGACGAGCGCCGCGTCGCTGATGGCGCGGTGCCGGGCGAGCGATTCGAGGTCGGTGCGGATGAGTGAGTCGACGCCCTTCTGCTGGTTGTTGGCATTGAGGTTGCCGAGTCTGACCTTGACGTCGGGGAGTTCGGCGATGGACTGCTGCTCGACGGTGTGAATGCGTCGCCTGGCTCCGTCGTACCAGTACACGCGCAGCAGTCTGCTGTCCGCGAAGATCGTGCGGGCCTTGTCGATGAAGGCCTCGATCAGCCCTTCCGCGTCGAGGTCGAAGGAGCGGCGGTCCTCGGTGCCGGTGACGAGCAGTCCGGCCGCGGCGTACACATAACCCGCGTCCACGAAGATCGCGTGGGTCGAGGGGGTCTTCGACACCTCGGCGAGCACGCGCTGGAGCAGCTCGTTGGTGCGGTCCAGGCGCTCGCCGATCTCTGCCGCGTTCATACGGGCCTCGTCGTGGACCTCGTCACCTGTGCGTGCTGGGTGACCTGCTGATACTTAGACATCCAAAAAATTTCCTTAGCGTAGGGAATGTTTGCCGGAGGCAAGCCGTTGTACACCTCGTGGAGCGCGGGACATCGCTGTCGAGCGCTCTCATCCTTGCGGACGGGTCATCCGTCCTCCCAGTAGTTCTCCAGCAGGAGGATCAGACGAAGGGAAGCCGTATGCGCTTCGAGATCATGCGACTCGACGATGTCGACGGTACCGCCGTGGACAGCACCGTCGTGGACGCCGCCTCCGTCAACCGGATCGTGCAGCAGGCCGCAGCCATGGGCCAGCGCATCTACATCCGCCCGGCCGAATCCTCGGCTTCGTAACGCACGACGACGTACAAAGACGAAGCGCCCCCGTACGGACGGTCCGTACGGGGGCGCTGTGGTGTCCGCAGGCGTCGTCAGGAGTTCTGGACGACCTGGGTGACCCCATTGATGATCTGCTGTACGGCGATGGCGGAGAGCATCATTCCGGCGAGCCTGGTCACCAGGACGACGCCGCCGTCCTTGATGACCCGGATGATCAGCAGCGAGTAACGCATGGTCAGCCAGAGCACGATGTGCATGGCGATGATCGCCGACCAGACCGATATCTGGCTCCCCACACTGTCGGCGTGCTGCACCGCCAGGATCACCGAGACGATCGCACCGGGCCCGGCGAGCAACGGCATGCCCAGCGGCACGAGCGCCACGTTGACGTCCTTCGTCTGCGTCGGCTCGTCGGTCTTGCCGGTGAGCAGATCGAGCGCGATCAGCAGCAGGAGAAGCCCGCCCGCGATCATCAGGGCGGGTACGGAGACATGCAGATAGTCGAGGATCTGCTGGCCGAGCACCCCGAAGACCGCGATCACGCCGAAGGCGACGGCCACGGCCTGCAGCGCCATCCTGCGCTGCATCTTGGCCGGGCGGCCCGCGGTGAGGGCGAGGAAGATCGGAGTGATTCCAGGGGGATCCATAATCACAAAAAGCGTGAGAAAAAGGGATCCGAAGACAGCGACGTCGAACACAGTGAGCCTTGCAGGAGGAGAACGAGAAACGGCCTGGAGGAGCGCACCTTGAAGCCGGGGCGGCGGCCCGGGGGCCGCGGGTGCGCGGTGGAATGCGGAAGAGGGACGGGCGGCGGTACGCGTCGGGCCGCCGGTGCCGGGCACGGGGCTTCGGCCCCGGCCGGGACGCGTGCGGCGTTACACGGGGCGGGGTCCGCCCGCGCCCGGCACCGGGAAGGCTCCCGTGGCGCGCCGGGTGATCTCGCCGTAGATCTCGGGGTCGGTGGTGCACTCGCCGAGTGCGACGGTCTTGCGCGTGCCGTGGTAGTCGCTGGAGCCGGTCGTCAGCAGCCCCAGCTCCCGGGCGAGCCCGCGGAGCCTGGCCCTGGTCGGTTCGTCGTGGTCCATGTGATCGACCTCGATGCCGTCGAGACCCGCGGCGGCGAGCTTCGCGATCGACGACTCGGGAACCACCTCACCGCGCTTGACGGCGAGCGGGTGGGCGAAGACGGTGACGCCGCCGGCGGCCTTGACCAGCCGGATCGCGTCGAAGGGATCGAGTTCGTGCTTCTCGGCGTACGCGCGTCCGCCGTTGGCGAGCCACTCGGGAGTGAAGGCGTCGGAGACGGTCTCGACGACGCCGAGTTCGACGAGCGCGGTGGCGATGTGCGGTCGGCCGACCGATCCGTCCCCGGCGATCCTGGCGACCCGCTCCCATTCGATCGGCACGCCGAGCGCCCGGAGCCTGCTCACCATGGTCCGCGCACGCGGCACCCGGTCGTCCCGCACGAGCTCGCGTGCGCGCGCCAGCTCGGGCTCGTCGGGGTCGAAGAGGTACGCCAGCAGGTGCAGGCTCACGCCGTCGATCCGGCAGGAGAGCTCGGCCCCGGTGACGAGGGTGAGCCCGTCCGGAAGGGCGGCGATCGCCTCGGCATGACCGCGCACGGTGTCGTGGTCGGTGAGGGCGACGACGTCGAGGCCCGCGGCGGCGGCGTTGCGCACCAGCTCGGCGGGGGTGTCCGTGCCGTCCGACGCGGCGGAGTGGGTGTGCAGGTCGATGCGCACGACGCGTACTCCAGTGCTCGGGGCCGGACAGGGGGACGTTCAAGGATAACCGGCGTCCGGGCACCACCCGGCCGGGCTCCGTCCGCCCCGACCGGCACTGCCACCGGCGGACTGCGCCGCCCCTCGAAGCCCGCCCGGGATCAGGCGGACGGCCCCCGGTCGAGCAGGCGCGGGGTGAGCGCCCCGCACGGCACGAGGTCCATCTCTCCCCCGGCCTCGCGCAGATCGGCGAGCACCAGCTCGTCGTACATCAGCAGCCCCGACTGCTCGGGCCAGACGATCGCCCAGAGCCAGAGCCCGCGCGCCTCGCCCGCGAAGACCGCGCGGTCCTCGGGAGCGCCCTTGACGTGCCAGAGCGGAGTGGGACGTCCGGCAGCGAGCATCTTGACGTCCGGCGGGCCGTCGACATCCAGATGCACCCCGGGATCGGGGCCGTCGATCCCGGCGTAGCGCGCCCCGAGTCCGACGCCGAGCTCCTCGGTGACGAGCAGCAGCTCGCCGATGCCGCCGACGGGGCCGGGGCCGGAGCAGGCGACGACGGTGGCGCGGCCGCCGCTGCGCTCGTCACCGGCGCTCGCCACGCCCGTGAACAGCCAGCCCACCGGCAGCGGCCAGGGCATCCACACCGGCACCCGGGCACGGCCCACGACCACGCCCAGCGCCTCGACGCTCGGCGGGACGACCGGTTGCAGCGGTTGCACACTGCCGTGCAGAGAGCACTGCCAGGTGTCGGCAAAGAGACCGGGCGCCCTGACCCGGCCTCCACACTTCGGGCAACTGGGTTCGCCCCTCATAGCGACCAACGGTCCTCCAGGTCCGCCGCCGCGTCAAGGATGATCACCCGTCCGTAGCGTGGCCCTCACCTGCGGAATTAGATGTAACTTGCACTCATTAGTTCCTCTAACTTATTCTGTGCATAACACAACGATCTAGTGGAGAGCGAGAAGACCATGCGGGGAGAGGATCCGTTCGATCAGGGAGCGGGCAGCATCCTGCGCCAGCCGAAGGCCGTCTGGGCCACGGCGGGCGCCTCTGTCGTCGCGTTCATGGGAATCGGCCTGGTGGACCCGATCCTGCCGTCCATCGCCAAGGGCCTGGAGGCGACACCGAGCCAGGTGTCCCTGCTCTTCACCTCGTACTTCCTGATCACCGCCGTGGCGATGCTCGTCACCGGCTTCGTCTCCAGCCGGATCGGCGGCCGCAAGACGCTGCTGGCCGGCCTCGCGCTCGTCGTCGTCTTCGCCGCACTCTCCGGCACCTCGTCGTCCGTCGCCGAACTCGTCGGCTTCCGGGCCGGCTGGGGCCTGGGCAACGCGCTCTTCGTCTCGACCGCGCTCGCCGTGATCGTCGGTGCGGCGGCCGGTGGCAGCGCGGCGGCGATCCTGCTCTACGAGTCCGCGCTCGGCCTCGGCATGGCCTGCGGTCCCCTGCTCGGCGCCCTGCTCGGCGATGCCAGCTGGCGCTACCCGTTCTTCGGCACGGCCGCGCTGATGGCGATCGGCTTCATCTGCATCACGCTGTTCCTGAAGGAACAGCCCAGGCCCGCAGGCAGGACGTCGCTTCTCGACCCGATCAAGGCGCTCGGCCACGGCGGCCTGGCCTCCGTCGCCACCTCGGCGTTCTTCTACAACTACGCGTTCTTCACGATCCTGGCGTTCACCCCGTTCGTGCTCGACATGACGCCGTACAAGTCGGGTGCGGTCTTCTTCGCCTGGGGTCTGCTGCTCGCGGTCTTCTCGGTGCTCGTCGCCCCGCGGCTGCAGAAGCGCTTCGGATCGTTGAAGGTGCTCGGTGCCTCGCTGGTGCTGCTCGCCGCCGACCTCCTGGTCCTGGGGTACGGCGACCACACCGCCGCCATCGTCTGCACGATCGTCTCCGGCGCCTTCATCGGCATGAACAACACCGTGTACACGGAGCTGGCGCTCGGCGTCTCGGACGCACCGCGCCCGGTGGCGAGCGCGGGATACAACTTCGTCCGCTGGTTCGCCGCGGCCGCCGCCCCGTACCTCGCCCCGAAGATCGAGGAGTGGAGCGACATCCACATCCCCTTCGTGGTCGCCGCGGTCACCGCTGTGGTCGGTGCGATCGTCGTCTGGGTCCGGCGTACGGCGCTGACCCACGACGCGGAGGAACTGGAGCCGAAGCACGCCACCGAGGACGGCGTCACGGTCTTCGCCGACTGACCACGGCGCCTGCCCGCTCCCCCGTTCCGCCCCGCCCGCGGCTCCCCCTCCTGGCCGCGCGGCGGGGCTTCCCCGTGCCCGGCATGACGTACGTCTCAGTCCAGGTCGACGGAGGCGCGGAGCGGATCACGCAGATCCGTACCGTGCGACAGCCACCGCTCCTGGAGTTCCTGCGCACCCCGCACCCGCTTCCACGCGGCCTCGTTGTGCGTCATCGGCAGCAACGGCAGGAACCGCACCGGATCCATGGGGCCGCCCGCGTCCGGACCACCGTCGCGCCCCGGGCCGCCGGGCGCGGGCTCATTCGGATCCAGGTCCTCGACCAGCCCGCCCGGCTCGGCGACCAGTACGGAGCTGAACGGCGCCCCCGGCCACAGCGGTTCACCGACGTCCAGCGAGGCGCCGGGCGCCACGATCAGCCCCTCGACCTGCGGGGAGGCCGCCAGCACGGCCAGCGGGCGCAACACCTTGTCGGTGTCGGCGAGCCCCGCGCGCACGGAGAGGATCAGCTCGGCGCGCGGCCCCTTGACCGGGTCCGCGAGGGTCGCGGTCGGATCGGTCATCGGCTGCGCGGACATGCCGAGCGTGGCGTAGCGCACCACGTCGCCGTCGACGAATCGGAGCACCTCGATGCGGTCCGTGCCGAGAAACGTCACTGCGGCGCGGGCGTCCGGTTCGCCGAGGGCCGTCAACAGCCGCGCCTCGACCAGAGCAAGAATTTCTCCCATCCCGCGAGCATAGGACGCGTATGGAACGGGCAAAGTAAAGGATTGACCCTCGGACGGCTGATAGTCTTGGCCGCTGGTCGGGGCAGCACGCAGAAGCGTCGCTCTCAGCCCCGGCGACACGTCATCCCCCACGGGGGACCGGCCGGAGGAGGTGGGGCTGCCATGGATCGAAGTCGACCGTGCAGTACCAACCGCTCTTCCGCACCTCACCTCTCTTCGGTGATCTGAAGCCTTCTCGGTCAAGGCCCATGGCATTGCGCACGACGGAAGAGCACTTCCCTTTTGCCTGTCTGTAGCGAACGCCGTCATCGCGCCGCCGCGGTGCCGCCCGCTTTGCGGACGTGAGCACACGTCCCCATTCCGGGCTGTTCCACGTGCCCGACGACGGCCCTCCGTGAAGGAGCCAGCCATGTCGATGATCCGCGACCTGCGCGCCGCCGTGCGCCCGTCCCTGCGCAAGAGCAATGCCCTGCACAACAGTTACGACACCACCCGGGACCCGTCCGTCTCCAGCGCGGTGGTCGACTGCGCGGTCTATCGCGACGGACGGCGCCTGGAGAGCGGCACCTGCCGCACGCCGCACGAGGCGATGCTCCAGGTGCGCGAGGAGGGCGGCTTCGCCTGGATCGGACTACACGAGCCGACCGAGGAGGAATTCGCCGGGATCGCCCGGGAGTTCGGACTCCACCCGCTCGCCGTCGAGGACGCGGTCCACGCCCACCAGCGGCCGAAGCTGGAGCGGTACGACGACACGCTCTTCACCGTCTTCAAGACCATCCACTACGTCGAGCACACCGAGCTCACCGCGAGCAGCGAGGTCGTCGAGACCGGCGAGGTGATGTGCTTCACCGGCCGGGACTTCGTCATCACCGTGCGGCACGGCGGCCACGGCTCGCTGCGCGCGCTGCGGCACCGGCTGCAGGACGACCCCGAGCTGCTCGCCAAGGGACCCTCCGCGGTCCTGCACTCCATCGCCGACCATGTCGTCGACGGCTACATCGCGGTGGCGGGCGCGGTCCAGGACGACATCGACGAGGTGGAGATCGAGGTCTTCTCCACCCCGGCGAAGGGCAGCCCGCGCGGCTCCGACGCCGGCCGGATCTACCAGCTCAAGCGTGAGGTCCTGGAGTTCAAGCGGGCCGTGTCGCCGCTGCTGCGGCCGATGCAGCTGCTGAGCGAGCGGCCGATGCGGCTGATCGACCCCGACATCCAGAAGTACTTCCGTGACGTCGCCGACCACCTGGCGCGGGTGCACGAGGAGGTCATCGGCTTCGACGAACTGCTGAACTCGATCCTCCAGGCCAGCCTCGCGCAGGCCACCGTCGCGCAGAACGAGGACATGCGCAAGATCACGTCCTGGGCGGCGATCGTCGCCGTCCCGACGATGATCTGCGGTGTCTACGGCATGAACTTCAAGCACATGCCCGAGCTGGGCTGGCGGTACGGCTACCCGATGGTGCTGGGGGTCATCGGGGTGGTGTGCTTCTCCATCCACCGCACGCTCAAGCGCAACGGCTGGCTCTAATAGAGTTCGGGTATGACTGCTGCTGCCGCCGACGTGCCGCTGGGCCGGGCTCTCGTCGAGGAGGCCACCAAGAAGTCCGGCCTCATCTGGGTACGGGGCACCGGGCCCGCGCGGGCACTGTGGCACGTGTGGCACGAAGGCGCGGCGCATCTGGTCGGCGACGGCCCCGGCGAGCAGCCGCTCCCGGCCGGTCTCATCGACGGTTCCGCCGCCGAGGTGACCGTACGCAGCAAGGACAAAGGCGGCCGGCTGGTGGCCTGGACGGCCGCCGTGGCGGAGCTCGCACCGCACTCCGAGGAGTGGGAGGCCGCGGTCGCCGAACTCAAGGGCAAGCGGCTGAACGCACCGGACGCCGAGCGGATGACGGAGCGGTGGGCGCGCGAGTGCCGGGTGCTGCGGCTGACGCCCGGCGCATTCCGGACGGAGCTTCCGGACGGCTCACTGGCCGCGGCGCCCCTGCCGACGTCCGCGACCACGCGACGACCGGTACCGGCCGGGCTGCCGCGGCTGCTGAAGCGGGGACGCAAGGGCTGACCCGGGTCCGGCGGGGCGGCACAGGGATCCGGGCCCACAGTGGCTCGGGGTGGTGACCGGTGCCGGGCACGACCGGTCGGGCCGGAGCCGAGCACCTGATCCGTACGGTCTGCCCGGGCATCGCCCGGTCGGCCTCAGGACGACGTCTTGGGCAGCTGCTGCCCGTAGTCGACCGTGTCCTCCTTCGCCGGGGCCTGGAGCGGGAAGTCCTTGCCCCAGTCCGAGAGCGTCACGATCCCCCCGCCGGCGGCGCGCGCGAACCGCAGCGGATACGGCGTGCCCTCCAGCGAGACGTCGAGCATGCCGCCCTCGCCCTCGGCGCCCGTGATCTGAATGGTCCGGGTCGGCCCGACCGTCCCGCGGTCGCCCTTGTCGAGGGTGCCGTGCAGCGTGAGCAACCCGTCGAGCAGGGTCTTCTTGTCGGTGAAGCCGCGCAGCTGCTTGTACGTGGGGTCGCCCTCGGGCACCTTCACGTACTTGTCCCGGAGCTTGTCCGCGGCGGCCCCGCCCGCCTGGGTGTCGGCGCCGGGCTTCTCGTCGTGGCTCCAGAACCCCGAGTCCGCCTTGAGGTAGAGATCGTCACCGATCCGCAGCAGCTCGAAGGTGCTGTCCTTCGAGACGACGGAGCCGGTGCCGCCCTTCTCCCTGAGCTGCATGTCGAGCTGGTACGTGCCGCCCTTGCTGACCAGCTTCCCGGCGAGGCGCACCGCGTCGGCCGAGTCCGCGGCGGTCTGCGCCTTCTTCTCGATCTCCGCGGCGGTGAGTCTGCCGACCCCGTTGGTCCCCTTGTCCGGGTCCTCGCCCCCGCACGCCGCGAGGGCGGCGGTCAGTCCCGCACAGAGCGCAACGGCGAGGACGGTCCGGCGTCGGGCCCGGACGGGCGGAACGGAAGAGGTCACGGGCGCACTGCCTCTCATCTGCACGGCGTGGGTGGCAGACCGCAGCGTACCCGTGCCGTTCATGCCTTCCGGCAGGGAGCCGTACGGACGGGTCCGCCGGGGCGGCCCGGAGCGGTACGGGCTAGCCTGATCCCGTCATAACGGTTCATTAGCCGTCAAACAGACCGGACAGGGAAGTCGTACACGGAAGAAGGAGGCGCACCATGGCGGCAGGCGCCCCCCGGGTCTTCGTCTCGCATCTCGCCGGTGTCCCGGTCTTCGACCCCAACGGCGATCAGGTGGGCCGCGTCCGCGACCTGGTCGCGATGCTGCGGGTCGGTGGCCGACCGCCCCGGCTGCTCGGCCTGGTCGTGGAAATGCTCAGCCGCCGCCGGATCTTCCTCCCGATCACCCGGGTCACGGGGATCGAGTCCGGTCAGGTCATCACCACCGGCGTGGTCAACATGCGGCGCTTCGAACAGCGGCCCACCGAACGCCTGGTGCTGGGCGAATTCCTCGACCGGCGCGTACGTCTCGTGGAGACCGGCGAGGAGGTCACCGTCCTCGACGTCGCCATCCAGCAGCTCCCGGCCCGCCGCGACTGGGAGATCGACAAGTACTTCGTACGCAAGGGCAAGGGCGGGGCGCTGCGGCGCAGGGCCGAGACCCTGACGGTCGAATGGTCGGCGGTCAGCGGATTCTCACTGGAGGAGGACGGGCAGGGCGCCGAATCACTGGTCGCCACGTTCGAGCAGCTCCGGCCGACCGACGTGGCCAACGCGCTGCACCATCTGTCGCCGAAGCGCCGGGCCGAGGTCGCCGCCGCGCTCGACGACGACCGGCTCGCCGACGTCCTGGAGGAGCTTCCGGAGGACGACCAGGTGGAGATCATCGGCAAACTCAAGGAGGAGCGCGCCGCCGATGTCCTGGAGGCCATGGACCCGGACGACGCGGCCGATCTGCTGTCCGGACTCCCCGAGGAGGACAAGGAGCGTCTGCTGACCCTGATGCGGCCGGACGACGCGGCGGACGTGCGGCGCCTCATGTCGTACGAGGAGCGGACCGCGGGCGGTCTGATGACCACCGAGCCGATCATTCTGCGCCCGGACGCGACGGTCGCCGACGCGCTCGCACGGGTCCGGCAGGCCGATCTGTCCCCGGCGCTCGCCGCCCAGGTGTACGTGTGCCGCTCCCCCGACGAGACGCCGACCGGCAAGTACCTGGGCACGGTGCACTTCCAGCGGCTGCTGCGGGATCCGCCGTACGCCCTGGTCAGCTCGATCGTCGACAGCGATCTCGTCCCCCTCGCACCGGACACTCCGCTGCCGGCCGTGACGAGCTATCTGGCCGCGTACAACCTGGTCTCCGTGCCGGTGGTGGACGAGAGCGGTTCGCTGCTCGGCGCGGTGACCGTCGACGACGTGCTCGACCACCTGCTGCCCGAGGACTGGCGGGAGACGGACTTCCACGGCGAGGAGGAGGCCGCCCGTGGCCGGTGAGGACCGCGCGAAAGGGGCGTCCACGGGTGCCTCGGGCATCGCGCGCCCGCCCCGTTACCGGCTGGACCAGCCGAAGGCACCACGTCGGCGGCTGCTGCCCGAGTACGACCCCGAGTCGTTCGGCCGGCTCTCCGAACGGATCGCCCGATTCCTGGGCACCTGGCGCTTCATCGCCTGGATGACGCTGGTCATCATCGTCTGGGTGGTGTGGAACGCCTTCGCGCCCGTGGAGTGGCGGTTCGACGGGTACCCGTTCATCTTCCTGACGCTGATCCTGTCGCTCCAGGCCTCGTACGCGGCCCCGCTGATCCTGCTCGCGCAGAACCGGCAGGCCGACCGCGACCGGGTCACCTACGAGCAGGACCGCAAGCAGAACGAGCGCTCCATCGCGGACACCGAGTACCTCACCCGCGAGATCGCCGCACTGCGGATGGGCCTCGGCGAGGTCGCCACGCGCGACTGGATCCGCTCCGAGCTGGAGGACCTCATGAGAGACCTGGGGGATCGGCACTCCATGCTCCCGGCCGAGAACGACGAGGACCACTGACGGGGTTACTCGCGCGTAGCGTGAAGCGCCGTACGCCCTCCCGCCGCCCGCACCGCCCTTTCAACGAGCGCTCCGCGCACCCGTACTATCAATGTATGGCTACGGAAGACGCGGTGCTTGAAGCGCTGGCGACGGTGAACGACCCGGAGATCCACCGCCCGATCACCGAACTCGGCATGGTGAAGTCGGTCGAGATCGGTGCCGACGGTGTGGTTGCCGTCACGGTCTATCTCACGGTCTCAGGCTGTCCGATGCGCGAGACGATCACCAAGAGCGTGACCGACGCGGTGGCGAAGGTCGAAGGCGTCACCCGTGTCGACGTCGCGCTCGACGTGATGAGCGACGAACAGCGCAAGGAACTCGCGTCCTCGCTGCGCGGCGGCACGGCGGAGCGTGAGGTGCCGTTCGCCAGGCCCGGCTCGCTGACCCGGGTCTACGCGGTCGCGTCCGGCAAGGGCGGCGTCGGCAAGTCGTCGGTCACCGTGAACCTGGCGGCCGCGATGGCGGCCGACGGCCTCAAGGTCGGTGTCGTGGACGCGGACATCTACGGGCACAGCGTGCCCCGGATGCTCGGCGCGGACGGCAAGCCGACCCAGGTCGAAAACATGATCATGCCGCCGTCCGCGCACGGCGTGAAGGTCATCTCCATCGGTATGTTCACCCCGGGCAACGCCCCGGTGGTGTGGCGCGGACCGATGCTGCACCGAGCACTCCAGCAGTTCCTCGCCGATGTGTACTGGGGCGACCTGGACGTCCTGCTGCTCGACCTGCCGCCGGGCACCGGTGACATCGCGATCTCGGTGGCGCAGCTGGTGCCGAACGCCGAGATCCTGGTCGTCACGACCCCGCAGCAGGCTGCGGCCGAGGTGGCCGAGCGGGCCGGTTCGATCGCCGTGCAGACGCACCAGAAGATCGTCGGCGTCGTCGAGAACATGTCGGGACTGCCCTGCCCGCACTGCGGCGAGATGGTCGACGTGTTCGGCACCGGAGGCGGCCAGAAGGTCGCCGAGGGACTGACCAGGACGGTCGGCGCCCAGGTGCCGGTGCTCGGCTCCATCCCGATCGACGTACGACTGCGCGAGGGCGGCGACGAGGGCAAGCCGGTCGTCCTGTCCGACCCCGACTCCCCGGCCGGCAAGGCGCTCCGCACCATCGCGGACAAGCTGGGAGGCCGTCAGCGCGGCCTGTCCGGCATGTCGCTGGGGATCACCCCGCGCAACAAGTTCTGAGCCGTGTCGAGGGCTGGGGGACGGCGGCCGTCCCCCAGCCCCGGCCGGTGGTCCCGGGCCGGTGGTGCGTCCTCGCCCGCCGGACGGGCTCGCTCCTCGGGCCCGTCCGGGAACGGCAACGAAGTCGGGGGCGGGGAGGCGACCGGACGAGACCGGTCATTCGCCCCGCCGCCCGGCCCTACGCGTACGTCGTGATGTCGCCGACCACCGAGAAGCCCAGCCCGTACGCGCTCATCCCCCGCCCGTACGCCCCGATGTGCACCCCGCCGTGCGCCGACCCCGCCAGCACCCAGCCGAACTCGGACTCGCGGTAGTGGAACGGCACGGGGACGCCGTCCACCGGCAGCGACAGCACCGACCACGCGGGGCCGTCCAGATCGTCGGCGAGCTCGAACGCCGTCTCCGTCTGCTGGGCCAGCCAGTCATCACGCAGTGAGTGATCCATCTGCGGGGGCCATGTGCAGGCCAGCAGACCGGACCCGGCCAGCCAGGCCGCGGAGGAGACCGTGGTCGCGTCCAGCACCCCCGTACCGTCACCGCTGTGCCGCACGGGGCTGCTGGCCACCGTCACGACGACGGCGAATCGTTGTTTCTCGGCACCGCCGTCGGCCCGTACCGACGGCTCGTCACCGTGCCCGATGGAGCCGTGCTGCACCGTGCCGTCCGCGGCGGTGCCCACCTGCATCAGCCGACGCGGGCCGGCGAACGCGTCGTCCAGTGCGTACCAGGGAAACGGAGCGGCCAGATAGCCGTCGACAGTACGCCGGGCCGCCGGCATCCCCTCCGCGGTGGCTGTGTCCGGCGCGCCTTCCGCGCCCACCCGACTGGTCGTCTCCATCTGCCCGGCCGCCTCCTCGATCCCTGGGGTCCGGAGCGGCCCGCCCCCCACGGGCGTCCTCACAACCGGACAGATGGAGAATAGCCATACCGTCCGGACGAGTCGGGATTGACTGCGGTCAGGTGGCGTCGGCGTCGAACGGCGGGCGGTCGTCCTTCGCGGGCTGTTCACGCTTCTTGAGCAGGTCCGGAGTGCCGGCGGAACCGTTGGCGGCGATGCTCGCCGGGCCGCTCGACACGCCGCCGCGGGAGCCCTCGGACTCCACGGCGGCGCTCTCCTTGCCGTTCACCGCGTCCGTGACCTCTGCCAGGTCCTTGCGCAGGTCGAAGCTCTCGCGGATCTCCTTCAGCCCCAGGTCGTCGCTGCCGTCCATGAGCTGCTTGCGGACGAACGTCTTGGGGTTGAGGTCCTCGAACTCGAAGTCCTTGAACTCCGGGCCGAGCTCCGTACGGATGTCCTCCTTGGCGCTCTCGGAGAACTCGCGGATCTTGCGGATGAAGCGCGAGGCGTCCTGGATGACCTTGGGCAGCTTGTCCGGGCCGAAGATCAGTACGCCCAGGACCGCGAGCGTCACCAGCTCCAGTGGGCCTATGTCATTGAACACCCTGTTGCTCCTCGTGTTCTCCGAGACCAGGTCGGTTGTGGTCCGGACCCGGCCCACGGTACCGGTCGAAACTACCCGCGCGGTAGCGTCCCGTGGCTGTCACGTGCCGGTTGCGGAGCCGAGCGTCAAAGAGATGGACAGGTCTTTACCACCACGGGTCAAGGCGAGGTCCAGACGGTCGCCGGGCCGGTGGGCGCGGATCTTCACGATCAGCTCCTCGCCACTGTGCACCCGCTGACCGTCGACCGCGGTGATGACGTCCCCCGACTTGATCCCGGCCTTGGCCCCGGGCCCGTCGGGCACCACCGCGGGCTTGCCGGCAGCGCCCTTCACGCCGACCTTGGCACCGTCGCCGGTGTACTTCATGTCCAAGGTAACGCCGATCACCGGGTGGGTGGCCTTCCCGGTGTTGATCAGCTCCTCGGCGACGCGCTTGCCCTGGTTGATCGGAATGGCGAAGCCGAGACCGATGGACCCGGCCTGCCCGCCCTCGGTGCTCGAACCGTTGTCGGCGGCGCGGATGGCGCTGTTGATGCCTATGACATGGGCGTCGGTGTCGACGAGCGGGCCGCCGGAGTTGCCCGGGTTGATCGGGGCATCGGTCTGCAGCGCGTCGACATAGCTGATGTCGCTGCCGTCGCCCTTCTCGCCGCCCGCGGTGATCGGCCGGTCCTTGGCGCTGATGATGCCGGAGGTCACCGTGTTGGAGAGGTCGAAGGGGGCGCCGATGGCCACCACCGGGTCACCGACCTGCACATTGTCGGAGTTGCCCAGCGGCAGCGGCTTGAGGCCGGTGACGCCGGTGACCTTGACCACGGCGAGGTCGTAGCCGCTGTCCTTGCCGACGACCTCGGCCCGTGCGGTCTCGCCGCCGCTGAACGTCACGGTGATCTCGCCGGAGGACCCGGCCGGGGCGACGACGTGGTTGTTGGTGAGGATGTGGCCGCGGTTGTCGAGAACGAATCCGGTGCCGGTGCCGGACTCGGTCGTCCCGCTGACGTGGAGGGTCACCACGCTGGGCAGGGCACTGGCGGCGATGCCCGCGACGCTGTCGGGGGCCCGGCCGCCGCTGTTCCGGCCGGCCTGCGGAAGCTCGACCCGGGTGAGACCGCCGTTGCGCTCGACGTAGGAGCCGATGCCTCCGCCGATGCCACCGGCCACCAGCGCGAGCAGCACCGCACCGATGAGGAGGGAACCCCGGCGGCTCTTCTTCCGGCCGTTGTCGGCCCCGAGCGGCGGACCCGGATTGGTCAGCGGCTGCCGGGGCGCACCCCAGGGGTCGTACTGGAGCCACTGCGTCGACTGGGGCTGCTGGGGCTGGAGCACGGGCTGCGCACCCTGGGGATGCTGAGGCGGTGAGTGCTGGGGCGGGGGTGTGAAACCCGAGGCGGCAGCGGTGGCGTTGGAAACGCCCGCCCCGTTCGTCGCCGCGTACTGCGGGGGTACGGGGGTGCCGTGCGCCGGGGTCGGGACCGGTCGCTGCACGGGCGGCGCGGGCGCCCAGGGGCCGGGTCCGCCGTACGGCGGGGTGCTGTACTCATCGGGCTCGTGCAGGGGCGCGGGCCGCGCGGGCGGTACGGATGCCACGGGCTCGACAGCCTGCGGCCGTCCCGTCGACTCGGCGGCCGGGGGCCGCGACGCCGGTTCGGCCGCCGGCGGCTGGAGCGGCGCGTCGGGCGCCGGCTCCCGTGTCCCGCTCGCCGGGTCCGTCACATCGGCCGTCGTATCGGCCGTGGGCGACGCGTCCTCGACGGAGGACGGCTCCTCCGGCGTCGTGCGGGCGGTACGTCCCGGCGCGGGCCGGCTCCACCACTTCGCCTTCGGCCCGGTGGACTTCCCGTCTTCCATGCTCTCCCCGCAACTGCCGCGACTGGCCTGTGCACGCCCCGGCAGGGGCGTCCCTCCCGGAATTCCTCCCGGAATTCAACCAGGTTTGCGAAGGTCTGCGCAGACCCCGGTCAGCGCCGGGAGGAAAGCGGAAGTCCGCGATCGGCGGGGGTGGGGAGGGCGGAGGCCGTCGGAGGCGTCCAGGACGGCTGCGCGGAGGGCGACGGGGGCGGTGGGGCGAGTCTTCCGAGCACTCGGGCGAAGAGCGGGGAGGTACCGGTCGGACGTATCAGCGGCGGCGCGGACACATTGGTCAGGACCGGAACCGCGAAGGTGCTCTCCGTGAGGATCCCGGAAGTGAGCAGCGCGGCGTCGGCGGAGGGCGCGGCCGGTGTGACCTCCGGCACGGGCGGCGGTCCGGCGGCGGCGATCGAGCGGTCGCCCGCCTCCGTCGCGGCGAGCGTGCCCTGGCCGCCACCGCCGCGACGGCTCGCGGAGCCGGTGTTCTCACCGCGGGAAGCCGTGTCGAGCGGGGTCACCGTGTTTCCGGTGCCCGCGGCCCGCGCCGGGGGACTGGAACCCGCGCCCGTCTGCAGGGCGCCGCCCAGCGCGATGGCCGCCAGCGACACGGCGCCGGCGGCTGCGAAGGCGAATCTCCGGCCGCGCCACGGCGAACGGTCCCCCTCGCGGCCCACCTCATGGATCCGGAAGCCCGAACGGGAGGAACCACCCGGCAGTACGGCGGCCGATCCGTGCGGGTCCGGGAGGAAGCCGAGACCGCCCAGGGGCGAGTCGCCCGGCGACTCCGTGCGGCTGCCGGACGGCTGGATCACGGGGAAGAGCCCGTCGGCGAAGCGCCCGGAGCCGCCGAATGGTCTTCCCTGGCGGTCGTCGTCACCCCCCGGTCCCCCGGGAAGGCCCTGCAGCCGGGCGAGGAACCCCTCGGACGGCGAGGGTGGGGGCGACTGGGCGAAGACGCTCTTCAGGCGGCGCTGGGCGGCAGCCTCGGCCTTGCACTTGGCACAGGTCGCGAGATGCGCGAGCACGCGCTCGCGGGCGTCGTGTTTCAGTTCGCCGTCGACAAGCGCGGCGAGTCGGTCCCCCAGGTGCTGCTCCGCAGGGGTCGGACTTGTGCCACTCACGCCGTTCCGCCCTCCCCTGCCAGGATCGCGCCCGCCAGCGAGCGCTGCTCGGCACGGGCCTCGGGCGAACGGTGCCGCAGCGCCTTGCGCAGGTGCGAGCGACCGCGGTGGATGCGGCTGCGCACGGTGCCGAGCTTCACGCCCAGCGTCGCGGCGATCTCCTCGTACGAGAGGCCCTCGATGTCACAGAGCACGACGGCGGCACGGAATTCGGGCGCGAGGGTGTCCAGCGCCTGCTGCACGTCCGCGTCGAAGTGGGTGTCGTTGAAGACCTGCTGCGGGGACGGCTCGCGGCTCGGCAGCCGCTCGGCGGCGTCGTCGCCGAGCGAGTCGAAGCGGATCCGCTGCTTACGGCGGACCATGTCCAGGAACAGATTGGTCGTGATGCGGTGCAGCCAGCCCTCGAAGGTGCCCGGCGTATAGGTCGACAACGACCGGAACACGCGGACGAAGACCTCCTGGGTGAGATCCTCCGCGTCGTGCTGGTTGCCCGTCAGCCTGTAGGCAAGGCGGTAGACGCGGCCGCTGTGCGTGCTGACGATCTCTTCCCATGAGGGTGGCGTCCACGCCTGGGAATCCGCATCCGAGGCGAACGTCGCGGTCGTTGCGGAGTCGTTGGAAGAACGGTCAGCAATGTTGGTCACGGATTTCGGCTCACCCGCCGACCTGAGGAAGCGCCGCAGCACTCCTCCCCGATCCACAGGCGCAGCCGCACCTCCCCTATCGGCTCTGGTGGTGTCCAGTGGAGCCCCTACCATAGCCACCTCGCCCGTTAGCTCCGGATAAGCCTTTTTCCTGCTGGGGCCGGGGATCGCCCCGGGTACCGCCGGCCCATGGATCCCGGACCCGATCCGCGGGCCGATTCCATGCGCTTTCCCCTGCCCCTGCACAACGCCTGGTCCCATCAGCGGGTTCCCGGGTGCAGCGGATACAGTCACCGTTGCGCCAACTACGGGGACAGGAGAGGGTCATTACCGCCAACCGGCAGACGAGCTGGGCGTTCGCCGACGCCTTTGTCGCCGAGGACGAAGCATTGCGCTGGGCCCGGGACCGGGCACGGGAGGCAGGGCTTCGCTCGGTGTCGCCAGGTACCGGCGCCGCGCTGCGCTTGCTCGCTGCCACGACGGACGCCAAAGCGGTGGCCGAAATCGGCACCGGGACGGGCGTGTCCGGACTCTATCTGCTGCACGGCATGCGGCCCGACGGGGTGCTGACCACGGTCGATCCGGAGCCCGAGCGCCAGCAGTTCGCCCGTGAGGCGTTCCGGGCCGCGGGGTTCGCCACCAACCGGGCCCGCTTCATTCCCGGCCGCGCCCTGGACGTGCTGCCACGGCTCGCGGACGGTGGGTACGACCTGGTGTTCTGCGACGGCGACCGGCTGGAGAGCCTCGACTGTCTCGCTGAATCGTTGCGCCTGCTGCGGCCGGGCGGCCTGGTCTGTTTCGAGGGCATGTTCGCCGACGGCCGTACGGTCGATTCCGCGGCACAGCCGGCGGAGGTGCTGCGGCTGCGGGAGCTGTTGCGCGCGGTGCGGGAGAGCCAAGAGCTGATGGCGACACTGCTGCCGGTGGGCGACGGGCTGCTGTGTGCGGTGCGGCGGGGCTGAGGGGGCGGCGGGGCCGAGCGGGGCGGGGCCCGTCCCGCGCCCGGGGCTTCCGGGCGCGTCGTCCGACGCCGGGCCGGCCCGCTTGCACCACGACGTTCCGGCCGCCGGACGGGCCCTGCCACGTCGGGCGTGAACGCATCACTGCCCCGGCACGGACACCGTGCCGGGGCAGTGATGAAGTGTGGGCGCCTCTGCTCAGCCGACGACCTTCTTGAGGGCGTCGCCGAGTGCATCGGCCTCGTCCGGGGTCAGCTCCACGACAAGCCGACCGCCGCCTTCGAGCGGAACGCGCATGACAATGCCCCGCCCCTCCTTTGTCACCTCGAGCGGGCCGTCGCCCGTCCGCGGCTTCATGGCCGCCATGCTCGTTCCCCTTCCTGAAACCAGCTCATCGCAACCGGCGGCCCCATGACAGGCGCTGTGTCACCGGCATCGAACACATTGCTTCCAGGCCATTATCCCGCATCACAGACCCCGATGACCAACATCGGTCTGCATCGCTTACGCAACGCGCTTTCTCAAAACCACCCAATTCGGCGATCCAGCTGCGATACTCCGTCCCCTTCACCCCTCCATGGGGGCGCAATTGTTAGACGCAGGTCACATGTCCGCTCGCGTCCGGGTCGGCCATGCTTGCGTGGACAGGCATTGCCCGAGGCGCAGAAGGGACAGCGAAATGGCCGACCGGATGGCGGACAGCGTGCTCTACGAGGTGAGCGAGGGGCTCGCGACGATCACGATCAACCGTCCCGACGCGATGAACGCCATGAACACCGCGGCCAAGGTGGCGCTGCGGGACGCACTGCGGTCCGCGGCCGCCGACCCCGACGTACGGGCCGTTCTGCTCACCGCGACGGGGCGTGCCTTCTGCGTCGGCCAGGACCTGAAGGAGCACATCGGCAAGCTCGACGAGGCCCGCGAGTCCGGCGGCGGCAATGCGCTGAGCACCGTGCGGGAGCACTACAACCCGATCGTGCGGGCCATCACCGAGATGCCCAAGCCGGTGGTCGCCGGGGTGAACGGTGTCGCGGCCGGGGCCGGTTTCGGGTTCGCGCTCGCCTGCGACTACCGGGTGGTCGCCGACACCGCCTCGTTCAACACGTCCTTCGTCGGGGTGGCCCTCACCGCCGACTCGGGCGTCTCCTGGACGCTGCCCCGGCTGATCGGGCAGAGCCGCGCCGCGGACCTGCTGTTCTTCCCGCGCTCGATCTCCGCGCAGGACGCCCACGAGCTGGGCATCGCGAACAAGCTCGTGCCCGCCGCCGAGCTGGCCGCCGAGGCGACGGCAGTGGCCCGCGCCCTGGCGTCCGGTCCCACGGTGGCGTACGCCTCGCTCAAGGAGTCCCTGGCCCACGGCGTCACTCACACGCTGGGCGAGGCACTGGAGAAGGAGGACGAGCTCCAGACGAGGGCGGGCGCTTCCGAGGACCACGCGATCGCGGTGCGGGCTTTCCTGAACAAGGAGAAGCCGAAGTACCTCGGCCGGTAGCCACGGGGCGGTCCGGCCCCGGAGTCCTACGCCCCGCCCCCGCGCGCCACGCAGTCGGCCAGGTGGTCGTCGACCAGGCCGCAGGCCTGCATCAGGGCGTAGGCAGTCGTGGGTCCGACGAAGCGCAGGCCGCGCTTCTTGAGGTCCTTGGCCAGCGCCGTGGACTCCGGGGTGACCGCGGGCACGTCCTCGACGGTGCGCGGGGCCGGGCGGGCGGCCGGGTCGGGGGCATGGGACCAGATCAGCTCGTCCAGCTCACCGGCGCGCCAGTCGGCCAGCACCCTGGCGTTGGCGAGGGTCGCGTCGATCTTCGCTCGGTTGCGGATGATGCCGGGGTCGGCGAGGAGCCGTTCCTTGTCGGCGTCGGTGAACTCCGCCACCGCGGCGATCTTGAACCCGGCGAAGGCGGAGCGGAAGCCTTCTCGGCGACGCAGGATCGTCAGCCAGGAAAGACCGGACTGGAACGCCTCCAGGCAGAGCCGTTCGAACAGGGCGTCGTCACCGTGGACGGGGCGGCCCCATTCGGTGTCGTGATACGTGAGGTAGTCCTCGGTGGAGAGCCCCCACGGGCAGCGCAGTCCGCCGTCCGGGGCCGCTTCCGGGCCGCCGGTCATCGCTGGGGCTCCTCTCCGTGCCCGCCGGGCCGCCGGACGTCCTGCCCCGGGTCCTGGCCGGGGGCTTCCCACGGTGCTCGCGGGCGGTCCTGGGGTGGCTCCCACTCCGGCTCCGGCCGGCCCTCCGGCCGCTTGAGCAGATCCGGGCCGCCGACCGCGGTCGCCTGCGCCCCGGCCAGAGCCGACTCCAGCTCCGCGATGCGCGCGTCCCGCTCGGCGAGCTCCGCCCCCAGCCGGTCGAGTGCCTCGTCGACATCCGTCATGCGGTAGCCGCGCACGGCCACCGGCAACCGCAGTGCCTCGACGTCCGCGCGGCCCACCGGTCGCGTCGCGGGCAGTGGGTCGGTCAGTTGTTCGGGCGCCACGTCCTGCAGGACGGCGCTCTTCCCCCCGCCGACCACCGCGAGGGTGACCGCGGCCACGACCACCACCATCGCCAGCAGCAAGAACCAGAACACGCGCATCTCCCCGGGAGCGGAAACCTGTCCGGGTCCGATCGTGCCATGCGGCACCGACAGTCACGGCCTCACCCATGACGGGGAGCGGCCCCCGACGCCCCGCGACCACGCAGCCCGCTCCCCGTCGTGGGCGAGGCGGCTAGGGTCGCAGGCGACCCATGGGGCGATCTACCAGAGGAGAAACACGGGATGCGAAGCGGTGTGCTCAGGCTGGGCCGACGTGAATTCGGTGCGCACGAGCCGGTGATCATGGCGATCGTGAACCGTACCCCGGACTCCTTCTACGACCAGGGCGCGACGTTCCGGGACGAGCCGGCGCTCGCCCGGGTCGAGCAGGCCGTCGCGGACGGCGCGGCGATCGTCGACATCGGGGGCGTGAAGGCGGGCCCCGGCGAAGAGGTGACCGCCGAGGAGGAGGCCCGTCGCACGGTGGGGTTCGTCGCCGAGGTGCGGCGCCGCCACCCGGACGTGGTGATCAGTGTCGACACCTGGCGCCACGATGTCGGCGAGGCGGTCTGCGAGGCCGGGGCGGACGTGCTGAACGACGCGTGGGGAGGCGTCGACCCGAAGCTCGCCGAGGTCGCCGCGCGGTACGGCGCCGGTCTGGTGTGCACGCACGCGGGGGGCGCCGAGCCACGGACCCGGCCGCACCGGATCGCCTACGACGACGTGATGGCGGACATCCTGCGGGTGACGGTGGGACTGGCCGAGCGGGCGGTCGAGCTGGGCGTGCGGCCGGACGGCATCATGATCGACCCCGGTCATGACTTCGGGAAGAACACCCGGCACTCGCTGGAGGCGACGCGTCGGCTCGGCGAGATGACCGGGACCGGGTGGCCGGTCCTCGTCTCACTGTCCAACAAGGACTTCGTCGGCGAGACGCTCGACCGGCCGGTGAAGGAACGGGTGATCGGGACACTGGCGACGACGGCCGTCTCCGCATGGCTGGGGGCACAGGTGTACCGGGTGCACGAGGTGGCGGAGACGCGGCAGGTGCTGGACATGGTGGCCTCCATCGCGGGGCACCGGGAACCGGCGGTCGCCCGGAGAGGGCTCGCGTAGCCGGGACGCGGAGCGGCGGAACAAAGTGGGCGGCCGCCCGGAGAGCCGGACGGCCGGCACGTCCGCCGACCGCCCCTGCCCGTGACCGGGAGACCGCACGGCCCCCGCTCGATCGCCGCGGAGGCCCGGACTACCGGCCGACCTCCTTCGTCACGAGGTTGACCGCCTCGTCCACGTCGTCCGTGACGTGGAACAGCAGCAGGTCGTGCTCGGACGCCTTGCCCTGCGCCACCACCGTGTCCCGCAGCCAGTCCACCAGCCCGCTCCAGTACGCCGTGCCGAAGAGCACGATCGGGAAGCGGGTGACCTTGCCCGTCTGGACGAGGGTGAGTGCCTCGAAGAGTTCGTCCAGCGTGCCGAGGCCGCCGGGCAGGACGACGAAGCCCTGGGCGTACTTCACGAACATCGTCTTGCGGACGAAGAAGTAGCGGAAGTTGACGCCGATGTCGACGTGCGGGTTGAGACCCGACTCGAAGGGCAGCTCGATGCCGAGGCCGACCGAGACGCCCTTCGCCTCCCGCGCCCCCTTGTTCGCCGCCTCCATCGCCCCGGGTCCGCCCCCGGTGATCACCGCGAAGCCGGCTTCCACCAGGGCCTTGCCGATGCGTACGCCCGCCTCGTAGTCCGGCCCGCCGGGCCGGCTGCGGGCCGACCCGAACACGCTGATGGCGCTCGGCAGCTCGGCGAGGGCGCCGAACCCCTCGACGAACTCCGACTGGATGCGCATCACCCGCCACGGGTCGGTGTGCACCCACTCGGAGTCGCCCTCGGTGTCCAGCAGCCGCTGATCGGTGGTGCCGGGCTGTACCTGTTCCCTGCGGCGCAGTACCGGTCCGAGCCGCTGTTCCTCGGGGACGTGCGCTCCCTCGGGGTTGCCCATGATCCGCTCCCTCCGACGACGATCGATGGCCACCGTCGATGGCCATCCGTGTCAGGTCAGGGTAGATCCACGGAGGTTACGGACAGGGGAATGCCGTGGGTCAGCCGGTGAGCCAGGAGCGGAGCCGCTCCTCGCAGTGGGTGATCCGCTCGACCACCACGTGCTCGTCGCGCTTGTGCGCGAAGAGCGGGTCGCCGGGGCCGTAGTTCACCGCGGGGACGCCGAGGGAGCCGAAGCGGGAGACGTCGGTCCAGCCGAACTTGGGCCGGGCGGTACCGCCGACCGCCGCCATGAACGCCTCGGCCGCCGGGTGGGAGAGGCCGGGCATGGCCGCTCCCGAGTGGTCGTCGACGGTGAATTCGACCACGCCGCAGTCCGCGAAGACCTCGTGGACGTGGGCCAGCGCCTCCTCGGCGGTGCGGTCGGGGGCGTACCGGTAGTTCACGACGACGGTGCAGGCATCGGGGATGACGTTGTTGGCGACGCCGCCCTCGATCCGGACCGCGTTCAGGCCCTCGTGGTACTCCAGCCCGTCGATGACCGGGCGGCGCGGTTCGTACGCGGCGAGCCGGGCCAGGACCGGAGCGGCGGCGTGGATGGCGTTGGAGCCCATCCAGCCGCGCGCGGAGTGGGCCCGCTCCCCCTCCGTGCGCAGGAAGACCCGCAGGGTGCCCTGGCAGCCGCCCTCGACCTCGGCGTCGGAGCCCTCCAGGAGGACCGCGAAGTCGCCCGCCAGCCAGTCGGGGTGGGCGTCGGCGATGTGGCCGAGCCCGTTGAGGTGCGCGGCGACCTCTTCGTTGTCGTAGAAGACGAAGGTGAGGTCGCGGTTGGGCTCCGGCACGGTCGCGGCGATCCGCAGCTGGACGGCGACTCCCGACTTCATGTCGGAGGTGCCGCAGCCCCACAGCACGCCGTCGTCGTCGAGCCGCGACGGGACGTTGTCGGCGATCGGCACGGTGTCGATGTGCCCGGCGAGCACGACCCGCTCGGCCCGGCCCAGGTTCGTCCGGGCCACGACGTTGTTGCCGTGCCGGTCGACGGTCAGATGCGGCAGGGTGCGCAGCGCCGATTCGATCGCGTCGGCGAGCTCCTTCTCCTGACCGCTGACCGAGGGGAAGTCGACGAGCCGGGCGGTCAGCGCCGGGCCGTCCAGGGTGAGGTCAAGCGTGCTTTCGGGCATGAACCGACCCTAATGGAAGGGGAACGGACCGGCGGGAACGGGCCGGAGGGACTGGGCCCTCGGCCCCTGCGGAGCACTCCAGTACGGTGGCTCCGTGCCCCGGACAGTCTCCCCCACCCGCCGACACACCAGCCGCAGCCGCCTCTCCCGTATCGCGGCCGCTTTTGTCGTGCTCGCCGCCCTCGGCGGCTATCTGACCGTGCAGTACATATCCGGCAGCATGGTCATCGAAGGGTGCACCGTGGAATCCGCCGACGGTTCGGCCGGCAAGGGCCGCACCTACCGGATGAGCCCGGAGCAGGCCTCGAACGCCGCGACGATCTCCGCGGTCGGCACCTCGCGCGGGATGCCGGAACGCGCGGTGACGATCGCGCTGGCGACCGCGTTGCAGGAGTCCGGGCTGCGCAACATCGAGCACGGCGACCGGGATTCGCTGGGGTTGTTCCAGCAGCGTCCCTCGCAGGGCTGGGGCACCGGGAAGCAGATCCTGGACCCGGTCTACTCCTCGGGCGAGTTCTACCGGCATCTGGCCGAGGTTCCCGGCTACTCGCGGCTGCCGCTCACGGTCGCCGCGCAGCGGGTCCAGCGCAGCGGCTATCCGCAGGCGTACGCGAAGCACGAGCCGGATGCGGCCCTGCTGGCGGCGGCACTGACCGGCCGCACCCCCGCCGCGCTGAACTGCGCGCCGCCGCGGGCCACGGCCGCCACGGCCGATGCGGCAAAGGTGCGGGCGGAGCTGGTACGCGCGTTCGGCAAGGACGTACTGCCCGCGAAGGCGCCGTCGACGAAGGACGGGAAGGGCGCGGCCGGTCCGGCGGCGACGAGCACGGTCTCGGTGCCGGTGCGGGCGTCCCGCGCCTCGGGGACCGAGGACCCGGCGCGGCGCGGCTGGGAGCTCGCGCACTGGGCGGTCGCACAGTCCGAGGCGCTCCGCCTGGACGAGGTCGCCTACGCGGGCCAGGTGTGGGAGGCCGGGTCGGGCTGGCGGACGGACCGCACGGAATCGGACACCACCGAGGTCCGCATACGACTCGCACACCAGTAGGGGAGATCCCCCTCAGGCGTCATCCGGCCACCCCGGGACGGCCCGTCGCCCGGCACCCCCGCACTCCCCCTTCCTCCCCGGAATTCCCTTGGGAGCAAGGGGAAGTGACGGTTCACCGGGCCGTTCGGGAATGCGCCGTCTGCCCGGATTCATCCGTTGCGGATTATGTGACGCATTGCCGACTCTTTGCTTCGTCCCACCGCAACCTCCCCCGCCCTTTCGACGGTTGTCATTGCGTCCGATCAACGGACTGACCGATTCCTCATCCCGTCGAAGGAGCATCATGTCCCTCCCCCTGACCCGCCGGATCGCCCGTGCCGCGTTGCTGATCGCCGCGGGTGCGGCCCCCGTGGTCGGTGCGGCCGGATCCGCAGGTGCCGCGGCGCTCCCGCAGACCCCGGAGCTCGGCGGCCTGACCACCGTCGACGGCACCGGCCTCGGCAGGACGGTCGACGGCGCGTCCCAGCAGGGCACCAAGGCGGCGGGCGAGACCGGCGGCAAGATCGTCGGTACGACACTCCCGGCCGCGGGCAGGACCGTCGGCAAGGCCGGCGCGCAGGCCACCCCCGCCGTCCGGAGCGCCGCCGGGGGCGCGGCGGGCAGCGCGGGCGAGGCCCTCGGCGGCGCCACCGGTGCCGCGACCAAGGGCGGTCTGCCCACGGCCGGCCTGCCGGTCGGCTGACCCGATCCGTCGGCACGACATACGCGCGGGGCCCCGGGGGTGGGCCCGCCCCGGGCCCCCCCCCGGGGGTCGCCGGCCCGGCCGGCCCCCCCCGGGGCCCGGGGGGGCCCCCCCACCGCCCTCCGGGGGCCCCCCCCCGGGGGGGCCGCCCCCGGGCGGGCCGGCGGGGGGGCGCCCCCTCCCGGCCGCCCCCAAACCCGCGGGGGCCCCGGGGTGGCCCCCCCCCGGGGCCCCCGCGCGGGTGATCGCCGGACCGTCAGGCCAGCCGCTTGACCGCGGCGGCCACCCGCTCGTCCGTCGCGGTGAACGCCACGCGCACGAAGCGGTCACCGGCCGGCCCGTAGAAGTCGCCGGGCGCCACCAGAATGCCGAGTTCCGCGAGGTGGGCCACGGTCTCCCAGCACGGCTCGTCCCGGGTCGCCCACAGGTAGAGGCTCGCCTCGCTGTGCTCGACGCGGAAGCCGTGGGCCTCCAGTGCCGTGCGCAGAGCCGCACGCCGCTCCGCGTACCGGGCCCGCTGCTCGGCGACGTGCTCGTCGTCGCCGAGCGCCGCGACCGTCGCCGCCTGGACCGGGGCCGGCGTCATCATTCCGCCGTGCTTGCGGATCAGCAGCAGTTCGCCGAGCACGGCCGCGTCGCCCACGACGAAGGCCGCGCGGTACCCGGCCAGGTTGGATCGCTTGGAGAGCGAGTGGACGGCCACGATGCCCTCGTACGTGCCGCCGCAGACATCGGGGTGCAGTACGGAGACGGGTTCGGCCTCCCAGCCCAGTTCCAGGTAGCACTCGTCGCTGAAGACCAGCACGTCGTGCTCGCGCGCCCAGGCGACGATCCGGGTCAGCTCGTCCTTGGCCAGGACGCGGCCGGTCGGGTTGGACGGCGAGTTGAGCCAGAGCAGCTTCAGGCCGGCCGGATCGAGCTCGGTCGGGTCGTCGTAGACCACGGGCTCGGCGCCGCAGAGCCGGGCGCCCACCTCGTACGTCGGGTAGGCCAGGCGCGGATACGCCACCTTGTCGCCCGCGCCGAGACCGAGCTGGGTCGGCAGCCAGGCCACCAGCTCCTTGGAGCCGACGACCGGCAGGACGTTCTCGTGCGCCACGGAGACCGCGCCGAGCCGCCGCTCCGCCCAGCCCGTGATCGCGTCACGCAGTTCGGCGGTCCCCCACACCGTCGGATAGCCGGGGCTGTCCGCCGTGGCGACGAGCGCCCGCCGGATCAGCTCGGGCACCGGATCGACGGGCGTGCCGACCGACAGGTCCACGATGCCGTCCGGGTGGGCGGCGGCCGTCGACTTGTAGGGCGCGAGCTTGTCCCAGGGGAAGACCGGGAGACGGGAGGAGACTGCGGACACGGATCTCTGCTTTCTCGTACAGGGGTTGCTCGGGCCGCTCGGCCGTGGAAACGCCTCGGTCCCGCACGGTGACAAGCCGTACGGGACCGGGGCGACGCACGTGCCTGCCGCTGACTACTGGTTCTGCGGCGGCAGCGCGGCAATGAACGCGTGGTCGCGTTCGATCAGGCCCAGCTTGGAGGCACCACCGGGCGACCCGAGGTCGTCGAAGAACTCGACGTTCGCCTTGTAGTAGTCCTTCCACTCCTCCGGGGTGTCGTCCTCGTAGAAGATCGCCTCGACCGGGCACACCGGCTCACAGGCTCCACAGTCGACGCATTCGTCCGGGTGGATGTACAAGGACCGCTGGCCCTCGTAGATGCAGTCGACGGGGCACTCTTCGATGCAGGCCTTGTCCTTCACGTCGACACAAGGCTGCGCGATGACGTAGGTCACGCTGTCGTTCCTCCTCGGTAGGGCGTTGGCTCTCGCGCGGGAGCGCGGCGTCGTCGATGCCCGCCCCTAGTATCTCCGTTCCCGGGCACGAACCGAACAGGAGGGGCTGAGAGAGCTGTGGAATTCACCATCGGCGGACAACTCGAAGTCCGAATTACACCGGCTGACGTGGGCAAACGTGTATCAGTCCGGCGCGTGACCGAGCCTGGCCCGCAGGGAGCGAAGTTCACCGACACGGTTGGTGTTCTCACATCATGGGACAGCGGTGTGCTGTCGATCACAACGAAGAGCGGTGATTCCGTCCGCATCACGGAATCGACGCTGGTGGCGGGCAAGGTCGTGCCCGCCGCTCCGGCCCGGCGGCGCGGCCCCGCGGCCTCCTTCGACGAACTCGCGCGGGTCTGTGCCCGTGCCTGGCCGCCGGTGGAGAGCGAGCCGCTGGGCGAATGGCGGCTGCGCGCCGCGCAGGGGTTCACCCGGCGCGCCGACTCCGTCCTGCCGCTCGGCGATCCGGGCATACCGCTCGACGAGGCACTCGGGCGCGTCCGGCGGTGGTACGAGGAGCGCGGTCTGCCCGCGTACATCCAGACCGCGACCGGTGCCGAGGGCACCCAGGAACGGCTCTGCGCGGAGCTGGAGGAACGCGGATGGCGGCGCGAGGTGACGGCGGAGGTCCGTATCGCCGCCCTGGCACCGATCGCCGATCGGGACGCCGATGTGTCGGGGGTACGGCTGAGCCGGGATCTCGACGAGGCGTGGCTCTCCCGCTACCAGCGCTTCGAGACACCGGGACCGCACGTCCTGGAGGTGCTGCGCGGCGGTCCTTCGGTGTGGTTCGCCTCCGTGCCCGGTGACACCGGGGATGCGGCGCCCGCGGCGATCGGACGGTGCGTGGTGGACGGGCGGTGGGCCGGTTTCATGGCCGTCGAGGTCGATCCCGCGCAGCGGCGCCGGGGGCTCGCCACCGCCGTGATGACCGCGCTCGCCCGCGAGGCCCTGGACGAGGGCGCCTCGGCGGCGTGGCTGCAGGTGGAGACGGACAACGAGGGGGCGCGGGCGCTCTACGAGGGCATGGGGTTCGCGGTGCATCATCGGTATCACCACTTCCGGCCCGCGTGACGGAGGCAGGCATCCCATGAACCCCGAGAGGGAGGATCCGCGCAGCCGGTTCGCCGAGGAGGCGCGCGCCGAGCGACCGGACCTCGCGCTGCTGTGCCTGCTGCTGGCCGCGGTGGCCGACCCCGCGCTGGACGCGCGGGGGATCGACGCGGCGCAGATCGAACTGGACGAACTGGCGGGCCGGCTTCCGTACGGGATGCGGGGCGGCCGCGCATGGGCCTCGGCCCTGGCGGAACTGCTCGGCGAGCGGTGCGGCTTCGCGGGCTCCTCGGCGGACTACCACCGGCTCGGTTCCTCACTGCTCCACGAGGTGCTGCGGCAGCGGCGCGGGCTGCCGATCCTGCTGTCCGTGGTGTGGATCGAGGTGGCTCGGCGGGCGGGCGCGCCGGTGTACGGGGTGGCGCTGCCCGGTCATTTCGTCGTCGGGTTCGGCGACCCGGCCGAGCGGGTGCTGGCCGACCCCTTCGACGGCGGCCGGCCGATGACCGGGCAGGACGCGGAGCTGCTGGTGGCGGGGGCGACCGGGGAACCGCTCGACGAGTCGATGCTGGTGCCCGCGCGGCCGCTGGAGATCGTGCTGCGGATCCTGAACAACATCAGGGCCTGGGCGGCGGCCCGTCCGGAGCGGACGGATGTCGCACTGTGGGCGGTGGACCTCTCACTGCTGCTCCCCTCCCATCCGGCCCGGCTGCGCTACGAGCGGGCCCAGCTGCTCGTACAGAGCGGGCAGTTCGCGCGCGGGGCCGCGGAGATGGAGGAGTACGCGGAGGTGGTCGAGGGGGTCGAACCCGAGGCGGCGGAGGCGATCCGGCAGCGGGCACGGGCGGCACGGTCGCTGCTGAACTGACGGACGCGGGCGGCGGGGCGGCCACCGGGGGCGCGCACACCGGCCGGCGCCGGACCGGCTGCACCGGCCCGCCGTTCCCCGTCCCCCGTCCCCCGTCCCCCGTCCCCCGTCTCAACACAATTCCGTGACCGCCCCCGCCAGCACCGCGGGGGCCGGTCCCTCGTGGATGATGCCCAGTCGCCGTGTCGCCCGCGTGAGTGCGACGTACAGGTCGTTCAGGCCCCGTGCCGAACGGTCGAGAACGGCCGTGGGGTCGGCCAGCAGCACCACGTCGAACTCCAGCCCCTTCGCCTGCCGCACGCCGAGGACCACGACCCGGTTCTCCAGGTCGGGCTCCTCCCCGTACGCGGCTCCCGGCACCGCCCGCGCCACCGCGGCCCCCAGTTCGTCGCGCCGCGCGTCGGGGACGATCACGGCGAGCCTGCCCTCGTCCAGCGCCGCCGCCTCCTTCGCGGCCAGGTCGGCGAGGGTGCCGGCGGTGTCGCGGGTGCGCAGTCGCCAGGGGACGACGCCCGTCTCCCGTACCGAGCGCGGCGGTTCGAGGCCGGGGCCCAGCGCGGCGAGCACATCGGTGGTGGACGCCATGATCTCGGCGGGGGTGCGGTAGTTGACGCTGAGCGATGCCTGCCGCCACCGGTCGCCGACGTGCGGGGCGAGCGCGGACGCCCACGAGGACGCCCCGGCCTCGTCACCGGTCTGGGCGACATCGCCGACCAGGGTCATGGAACGGGTCGGGCAGCGCCGCATCAGCAGCCGCCAGGCCATCTGGGAGAGTTCCTGCGCCTCGTCGACGATGATGTGCCCGAAGACCCAGCTCCGGTCGGCGAAGGCCCGCTCGGCGACGGTACGGGTGGTGCGTTCCTCGTGGCGCTCGGCGAGGGTCCGGGCGTCGACCAGCCCGGCCGGGCCGCCGTCCTCCTCGTCCTCCCCGTCGGTCGCGGCGAGGTCCAGGACGCCCTGCGCGTACGCGACGCCCTCGGCGCGCTCCTGCGCGGCGGCCGCTCGGGCGGCCCGGTCGTCCTGGCCGAGCAGTTCGGCGGCCTCGTCGAGGAGGGGTACGTCGGCGGCGCTCCAGCCGCCGCCGTCCGGCACACGGAACAGCAGCCCTCTCTCCTCGTCGGTGAGTCCGGTCGCGGCCGAAGCGAGACGTGCAGGCCGTCCGTACAGCTCGGTGAGGAGCTGCTGCGGGGTGAGCGGCGGCCACAGGGCGTCGAGCGCGGCCCGTACGTCGGCGTCGGCGGCGAGCAGCCGCCGGGCGTCCGCGATGTCCTGGGCCTCGGTGCGTTCCCGGGCGGCCGCCGAGCCGTCGTCGAGGAGCCCCGGCAGGGCGTCCAGGTCGTCGCGCACGGCCCGGTCGAGGCCGGTCTCCGCGAGCACCTCGGCGATGTCCGCCTCCAGCCGCTCGGCGAGCGCACGGGTGGCCGCCACGGAGCGCCGTGCGAGCTCGGTCACCATCTCGCGCCGGAAAACGGGCGCGGCGAGGTTGTGCGGCAACCGGGTCGCGCGGGCGGCGTCGGCGGCGCGCAGGCACTCCTCGTGACCGAGGCGGACGACATCGCCGTCGAACCCGACTTCGAGCGTCGTGCCCGCCGGCACCTGCCGGTCCCGTACCGCCGCCGCGATCACGACCGCCATCTCCGCACGGCCCTTGAGCTCCGCGGTCTCCGGCTCCTCGGCGCGGTCGGCCCGGATCCCCGGGTACAGCTCTCCGACGGTGGACAGCAGCACGCTGTTCTCACCGAGGCCGGGCAGGACCTGTCCGATGTACCCGATGAAGGTGGGGTTGGGGCCGACGACCAGCACACCGCGGGAGGCCAGCTGCTGGTGCGTGTAGAGCAGGTACGCGGCCCGGTGCAGGGCGACCGCGGTCTTTCCGGTGCCGGGCCCGCCCTGGACGACGAGGACCCCGCGGTGGTCGGAACGGATGATCGCGTCCTGCTCGGCCTGGAGGGTGGCGACGATGTCGTGCATGCGGCCGGTGCGCCCGGCGTCGAGGGAGGCCAGCAGGGCCGCCTCGCCGGTCAGTTCGCTGTCCGGCACTCCGTCCCGGTCGAGCACCTCGTCGTCGAGCCGGACGACCCGTCGGCCACGGGTGGTGAGGTGGCGGCGCCTGCGCACCCCGTGCGGGGCGGCGGGCGTGGCGACGTAGAAGGCGCGGGCCGCCGGGGCCCGCCAGTCGAGCAGCAGCGGATCCTCGTCGGCGGACTGCGCGGGCAGTCCGATCCGGCCGATGTAGTGGCGCTCCCCGTCGCGCAGGTCGAGCCGCCCGAAGCAGAGCCCGTTCTCGGCCGCGTCGTACCGCGCGACCTGCCCGGCGTACCGGGCGGCGGCGGCCTCCCGCTCCAGCCGCCCCTGCCGGGTCCCACCGGTCTCCCGCAGCACACCGGTCAGCTGCTGCCCGGCGTACGCGCGCAGCGCCTCCACACGGGCGTGAAGCATGTCGAGACGGTTCTGTTCGTGTGCGATCTCAGCCTTGGACAACGGTGTACTGACCCCCTGCGGGCGGTGGTGGGCGGCAGCCCAGGGTGCCTCACAACGGGGCGGAACGGGAGCCGCGCAGGTCCGGGCGGGTGCGGACACGGCGGGAAGGCGCCGGGAGGGCCCGGCACGGGCAGCGGACCGTGCCGGGCCGGTGTCAATCCCTTCGTGCGGCGACCCTGCGTACCGTCTGCAGCAGGTACTCCTTGCGGTTGAGCGGATCGCGGTCGGTGCGCGGCCGGTCCGGGACCGTTCCGACGACGGCCCGGTAGCAGTCGAAGTCGGACTCCAGGACCCCTTCGCCGCGCGTCAGGGACGGAAGCTGCTGTTGCAGCTCATGGACGCGGGCCGCCGGGATCTCTCCCTCCAGCACACATGCCGCACCCCGCACGGTCGGTGTTCCGGGCACGGCCCGCAGATGTGCGAGTACGGGCAGGAGCGGGCCGAGCAGGTCCGCGGGGAATTCCAGCCGGAAGCGGTGCATCGGCTCGTACACCGTGGTGCCGGCCTGCTGCAGCGCGCTCATGAGGACCAGCGGGGTCAGATTGCGGAAGTCACCGGCGGTGCTCGACATGCTCTTGTCGAAGACGGCGTGGGAATGGCTCTGCCGGGGCCAGTAGCCGGAATGCGTCATGGTGACGACGCAATCGGTGACCTGCCAGCCGTGGATTCCCTGTCGCAGGGTCTCGCCGACGGTCTCCTCCACCGCCCTCATCAGGGAGAACGGCATCGATCCCAGTTCCACCTCCAGCCGGTATCCGATACCGCTTCCGATCGGGGCGGGATCGACGCGGAGGCCGATGGTCGCCAGAAAGGGATTGGGGTCCTGGTCGCCGACCTCGTACGCCGAACCACTGCCGTTCGGCCGCTCCAGACAAATGGTCGTGGTCTCACGGAAGGCGACGTCGATTCCGAATTCATCGGCCAGCGTCGCCTGGATGACTTCCTTCTGCACCTCGCCGTAGAGCGAGACGGACACCTCTTTCCGGATGTCGTCCTGACGCAGATTGATCAGCGGGTCCTGCTCGGCGAGTTGCGCGAGCGCGAAATGCAGCTCGCCCCTGCTCGCCGGAGGACGGGGGACCACGACCGATTCGAGTGTCGGCGGGGCGAACCAGCGGTCCGGCGCGCTCGTCCCCGGTTCGCCGACCGTATCGCCGATCCGGATGTCGCCGAGGCCCCGGAGCTTCGCGATCCGGCCGGCGCCGACCGCGGGCTCCGACACCGCCGCACCGCGGTCGAAGACACTGATCCCGGTCACTTTCGCCTCACCGAGCCCGTCGTCCCCCTTGCCCTCGCCCCGCCTTCCCCCGCTCTTCCCGGTACCTCCGCCCTCTCCGTCGCCGTGCTTCCCCTCGCGTCGGCCGAAGGGCAGCCGGTCGCGGATGCGTAGCGTGCCCGAGAACATCCGGACGTACGCGATCTTCTCGCCGCCCGGACCCCGCTCCACCTTGAAGACGGCGCCCGAGACAGGCCCGTCCGCATCTCCCTCGCCCACCGGCAGCAGTTCCTTGATCCCGCTGATCAGGGCATCGACTCCGGTACCGGTGATCGCCGAGCCGAAGAACACCGGATGCACCAGTGCCCGCCCGGTCTGCGCCGACAGCGCCTCGCGCAGCCAGCCGTACGGAAGGGGCGCCGCACTCTCGACGTAGGCGGCCAGCAGCGCGTCGTCGTGATCGGCGAGCAGCTCGGTCAGCCGGTCCGTGAAGTCCGCGTCGGCGGCGGTGTACGGCATGCAACGGGCGGCCCTGCCACCGGCCCCGTCGACCGACCCCATGGCGACGACGGCCGGGGTCAGCCTCTCGGAGATGCCGCGCAGGACGGACTCCTCCCGCGCGCCGCCGCGATCGACCTTGTTCACGAAAATGAGCGTCGGAATGCGCAGACGACGCAGCGTCCGCATCAGAACACGGGTCTGCGCCTGGACGCCCTCCACCGCGGAGACGACCAGCACGGCACCGTCGAGCACATTCAGCACCCGTTCCACCTCGGCGATGAAATCCGGGTGCCCGGGTGTGTCGATCAGATTGATGGTGATGTCGTCGAGAACGAACGAGACGACCGCGGATTTGATCGTGATGCCGCGTTGCCGTTCCAGGGCCAGGGAATCGGTCTGGGTGTTCCCGTCGTCGACGCTGCCGATCTCGTCGATGACACCGGCGGTGTGGAGCAGCCGCTCGGTCAGGCTCGTCTTACCGGCGTCGACATGCGCCAGAATTCCCAGATTCAGCGTGTGCACGAAACTCCATGTATTCGAGAGCGGTGGCGATTTCCGTCTGAATGAACGTGAGAGTTCCGCGCATGATCTTCTCCTCGGCCGGTCGACTGCTGCGGGGAGTACAGCAGACGCCTCCCCGCACGACAACCGATTTACCGGCGGCTTCACCGCCGGCGGTCGCTCACTCCGATTCCGGGGCGGCGGCGGTGCTGGAACGGACGACGAGACGGGTGGGCAGTTCCCGGGCCACGGGGGCGGGAGCGGCGGAACGCCGTCCGGTGCGTTCGAGCAGCAGCCGCGCCGCGGTCTCGCCCTTGTCGTCGGTGGGCTGGTGCACGGTGGTGAGGGGCACGGACGCAAACAGCCAACGGGCGGAGCGGCGGTGCGGCGGGCGGCCCGGCACCGCGGCGGCCGCCCCGACCCGCACACTCACCACCTCCTCGATCACACAGAGGCGGTCGAGGGCAAGCATCCCGACTCCGGGCGTGTCGCCGGCCCACAAGCACCGCCACGCGGATTCGAGGGACGACCGCCGACAGCACTCCATCGGGCGTCGCATCTTCGCGCCTCGCCGCCGTACCGGGAGAACCATCCGAACTCCCTCTGGTCCAGGCGGCGTTCATGCCGATCCGAGGAATCGTCACCGATCGGGAGCACGGCCGTCCGGCGGTACCGTCATGCGAGCAAACGGGTGGAAGGGCGCCGCCCAAACCTCGCGCGGCACCGCGTGCAGTCCAACGGGTGATTATCGGCGCTTCGCCACCCGAAGGGCCCAGGGCGTAGCTCCAATGCGGCGCTTCCCGCTGGCGCGGACCCGCATTTCGGCTGACGGTGGATCACGTCGCCACTGCTCCACACTGAGTCGACGTCCCGTCACTCTTCGCAGTCGCGGCGGAAGGAATGTGTTCAGATGCGCTCTGCCCGCACACTGTTCGCTTCGGCCGCTGTCACAGCGGTCCTCGCCATCACCGGCCCCTCCGCCTACGCCATGGTCACGGCGGCGGACTCCGGGCCCAACAACGGCGCCACGTCCTCGCGCGACGACCACGGACGTGACGAAGGCGGCCGCGGTGGAGACCGTGGCGACGACGAAGGCGGTCGCGGTGGGGACCGCGGCGGCGACGACGAAGGCGGTCGCGGTGGAGACCGCGGCGGCGACGACGAAGGCGGTCGCGGTGGAGACCGCGGCGGTCGCGACGAAGGCAGGCCCCGCGGCGGCGTCCACGCCGGTGGCGGCTTCATGGCCGGCATCACCGCCGGCGACGAGGGCGGCCGCGGCGGTCGCAGCGGCGACGAAGGCGGCCGCGGTGGCCGTGGCGGCGACGAGGGCGGCCGCGGTGGCCGTGGCGGCGACGAAGGCGGCCGCGGTGGTCACGACAAGGGCGGCCGCGGCGGCGACGAGGGTGGCCGTGGCGGCGGCTACGGCGGCGGCCGTGGCGGCGACGAAGGCGGCCGCAGCGAGGGCAAGCCCCGCGGCGGCGTCCACGCCGGTGGCGGCTTCATGGCCGGCATCACCGCCGGCGACGAGGGCGGCCGCGGCGGCCGCAGCGGCGACGAAGGCGGCCGCGGTGGTCACGACAAGGGCGGCCGTGGCGGCGACGAAAGCGGCCGCGGCGACGACGAAGGCGGCCGCGGCGACGACGAGGGTGGCCGTGGCGGCGGCTACGGCGGCGGCCGTGGCGGCGACGAAGGCGGCCGCGGTGGCGACCGCGGCGAGGGCAAGCCCCGCGGCGGCGTCCACGCCGGTGGCGGCGGGATGGCGACGACCGGTGGCGGCCTGGCCGCCGGCTCGGCGCTGCTGCTCGGTGGCGTCGGCGTCGGCGCGTACAAGCTGCGCCGTCGTCAGTCGTCGGGTGGCGCGATCGCCTGACCGGGCCCAGACCTCAGCCGGTCATCACACCGTCGCGGCCGTCGTCCCCCGGGACGGCGGCCGCGGCGCCTTCGTTTCCCCACCGGTCGACACCGGCCGAGCTCCAGCACCCCCTCCTCCGACACCGCGCAAGTGAAAGGCACGTCGCCATGGCCGCGCCGCAGTCGCCCGGTTCCACCCCCACCCGGACCGCCCCCGGAACCACACTAGGCCGCGCCTTGATGTGGCCCGCCGTGACAGCCGGGCTCGGCATGCTCCTCATCTACAACTCCTTCAACACCTCGGTCGACGACAAAGCGCCGGCCCCGCCAGCCGCCGTCGCACCCGCCATGCCCGCGCCCGAGATCCTCGGCTCCCATGCCGCGCCGCCTCCCGTCACCCCGTCGGAGCCGCCCGTCGGCCCGGCCATGGCGCGCTCGGCCCCCACACGGCTGCAGATTCCGTCCATCGCCGTCAACGCGCCCTTCACCGACCTGGGCATCGGCGCCGACGGCCGGCTGAACCCGCCGCCCGCCAAGGACCCCAACCTCGTGGGCTGGTTCAAGAACGGCGTCACCCCCGGCGAACGCGGCGCCTCGATCGTGGCGGGCCACGTCGACACCACGACGGGTCCGGCCGTGTTCCTGCAGCTCCAGTTCCTCAAGCCGGGCTCCAAGGTCAACATCACCCGCGCCGACGGCTCGATCGCCACGTTCAAGGTCGACACCGTCGAGACGTTCAGCAAGGCGAAGTTCCCGGACAAGCGCGTCTACGCCGACACCCCGTCCGCCCAGCTGCGCCTGATCACCTGCGGTGGCCCGTACAACAGGAAGGCCAAGGACTACGAGGACAACGTGGTGGTCTTCGCCCACCTCGAAACCCCCGAGAGCGGCTGACGGCCGGTCGTCGCCCGGATACAACCATCCGTCGGGCCGGGAGGTCGTACGGGGCGGCACGGAACCTGAGTTCCCGCCGCCCCGACCGACCTTCCGAGCAACGGAGTTGAGCGACGTGCCCGCACTCTTCGACCGACGCCGCCTGGCGATCGCAACCGGCATCGCCCTGGTCGCCGGAGCAGTCGCGGCGCCCGTCGGCCACGCCACGACAGAGCCGACCACCCTCGCGGCGAGCACGGCAAGCACGCCGAGCGCCAAGCGTCTTCACGACGACTTCAATGGTGACGGCTATCCGGACGTCGCCGTGGGCGCTCCCATGGCCACCGTCGGCAAGGCGAGAGGTGCCGGCGCCGTGAGCGTTCTCTTCGGCGGCCCCGGCGGCCTGTCCTCCGCCCGCAAGCAGGTTCTGACCTGGCCGGACCGCTCCGGTATCGACAAACCGGCGGACGCGCGGTACGGCACGAACCTGCGCAGCGCCGATCTGAACGGTGACGGTTACGCGGATCTGGTCGGCCGGCTCTGGGCGACCACGCCCGACGGCGACAAGGGCACGGTTCTTGCCGTCAACTGGGGCGGCGCATCGGGCCTTTCGAAGAACGCCACGGTACTCGCGCCCGTTCCGGGCGACCAGGGTGACGCGACCGGCGATCTGGCCGTGGGCGACGTCGACGGCGACGGTGTCGCCGACATCGCCGTGGGCGACGTGCGGCGCGGCGGCCATGTGCTGCACGGTCCGGTCAGCCGCACCGGTCGGTGGAGCCGGGTCAGCTCGTTCACGGTCGACGGCACGGACGTGCTCGACACCTCGGACATCGCCATCGGTGACGTGACCGGCGACGGCGTGGGCGATCTGGTGATTCTCGGCTTCGGCCCGTCCGACCCGTGGCAGCAGCACACGTACCTGCTGACCGGCGGCCGAAGCGGATTCTCCGCGCCGGTGGAGATCAAGGACGCGGACGGAGCGGGCGTGGGCGGCACCTCCGTGGGCGTGGCCGACCTGGACAAGGACGGCCACGGGGACATCGTCATCGGGCGCGGCAACGAGTGGTCGCAGGCGGACACCCCGGTGAAGAAGGGCGGTGCGCTCTTCGTCTCGTACGGCGGGCCCGACGGACAGAGCACCGGCCGCAAGCCGGTCTGGATCAACCAGGACACCGAGGGCGTGTCGGGCAAGGCCGAGTTCCACGACCGGATGGGCGACAACATCGCCCTCGGCGACACGAACGGCGACGGCTACCCCGACATCGCCACGGGGCTGCCGGGCGAGAAGATCAACGGCATCGCCGACGCCGGCCGGGTCCTGGTCCTCAAGGGCGGCCCGAACGGTGTGAGCGGCGCGGGCTCCAAGGAGTTCGGCCAGTACACGGCCGGGGTCCCGGGTGTCGCCGAGGCGGGCGACCGGTTCGGCGAGGCCACCGCGCTGGGCGACTACGACGGCAACGGGCGCGCGGAGCTGGTGGTCGGCGATCCCACGGAGAACAGCAGCAGGGGCGCTCTGTGGATCTTCCGTACGGACGCCACCGGCATCATCGCCAAGGGCTCCGTCTCGTTCGGCGCGGCCACGCTCGGCGCCCCCGTCGGCCCGTCCCGTTTCAGCGAGACGCTGACGGACTGACGGACCCACCGTGCGGGGGGTACGCCCCCGCCCGCAAGCCGTCACGCCGGACCTCACCCCTGGGGTTGTCCCGACGCACGGTGCGGCGACCGTGCGTGCGCGCTTGTCGGCGGTGGTCAGTAGGCTCGGCGCATGCTGACGGTGACGGAGACCGATCTCGTACTGCGCGACGGCCGCACACTGCACGTCTACGACGCCCGTACCGAGGGGGCCGACGGCGACCTCACGGTCTTCTGGCACCACGGCACGCCGAACATCGGCGCACCGCCCGAGCCCCTGTTCCGGGCCGCCGCCGAGCGGGGCGTGCGCTGGGTGTCCTACGACCGGCCCGGCTACGGCGGTTCGACCCCTCGTCCCGGCCGGGACGTCGCGTCCGCCGCCGCGGACGTGGCGGCGATCGCCGACGCCATGGGCATCGACAGGTTCGCGGTCATGGGAGCTTCCGGAGGAGGCCCGCACGCACTCGCCTGTGCCGCGCTGCTGCCCGAGCGGATCGTGGGCGTGGTCGGCGTGGCGGGGCTTGCTCCGTTCGACGCCGAGGGGCTCGACTGGTTCGCGGGCATGGCACCCTCCGGTGCCGGCGAGTTGCACGCCTCGGTCCGAGGGCGTGCGGCGCTGGAGGAGCTCCTGTCGTCCGCGGAGTTCGACCCCGAGGTGTTCACCCCGGCGGACCACGCGGCGCTCGACGGCCCGTGGTCCTGGCTGGGCGCAGTGGCCGCGAAGGGTCTGGAGAACGGCATCGGCGGGATGGTCGACGACGACCTGGCCTATGTCCGTCCCTGGGGATTCACCCCGGCGCAGGTGACCGCGCCCACGCTCGTCCTGCACGGTGGCCTCGACCGGATCGTGCCCGCCTCGCACGGCGAGTGGCTCGCACGGCACTGCGGCACGGCCGAACTGTGGCGGCGCCCCGACGATGGACACGTCTCGGTGCTCAACTCCGTTACGCAGGCGCTGGACTGGCTGATGGAACGCCGGTTTCCGAAGTCATGAGTCAGATGAACTGAGCACAGAACAGGACAATCCCCTTTCTCCTGGCGTCATTTGTTGTGCTCAACCCGATCCGGCAGGCCCTTCTCCGCACACCTCTTGACGTGTCCTGCACAACAACGGAACCATCGACAAGTGTTGGAGAGCGCTCTCAGAGCGCTCTCTCGACCGACCGTCGTGCACCTGTACCACGACTGAGGAGAAGTGTTCCCATGCATGCTCCCCCCACAGCACCCCCGCGCCGCCGTGCCCGGACACTCGGGTTCGCCGCGCTCGCCGTCGCACTCCTCATGACCGTCCCCACCGCCCGGACCGCGTTCGGCCGGGATGCGGCGCCCCTCGCGGGCGGGGGCGATCTCGGGCCCCACGTCATGGTCTTCGATCCCGCCACACCCGGCATCCAGGCCGAGGTCGACGACGTGTTCAAGAAGCAGGAGTCGGCCCAGTTCGGTGAGGGCCGCTACGCGCTGCTGTTCAAGCCGGGCACGTACGACGACATCAATGCGCAGATCGGCTTCTACACCTCGATCGCCGGTCTGGGACTGAACCCGGACGACACCACGTTCAACGGTGATGTGACGGTCGACGCCGGCTGGTTCAACGGGAACGCCACCCAGAACTTCTGGCGTTCGGCGGAGAACCTGGCGCTCAACCCGGTGAACGGCACCGACCGTTGGGCCGTGTCCCAGGCCGCCCCGTTCCGTCGGATGCACGTCAGGGGCGGGCTGAATCTGGCACCCGCCGGGTACGGCTGGGCCAGTGGCGGCTACATCGCCGACAGCAGGATCGACGGCCAGGTCGGCCCCTACTCGCAGCAGCAGTGGTACACCCGGGACAGTTCGGTCGGCGGCTGGCTCAACGGCGTCTGGAACATGACGTTCTCGGGCGTCGAGGGCGCGCCCGCGCAGAGCTTCCCCGAGCCTCCGTACACCACGCTCGACACCACGCCCGTCTCGCGCGAGAAGCCGTTCCTGTATCTCGACGGGGACGCGTACAAGGTGTTCGTACCGGCCGAACGCACCAACGCGCGCGGCACCTCATGGGGCAGCGGCACACCGCGGGGCGAGTCGATTCCGCTGGACCGGTTCTACGTGGTGAAGCCGGGAGCGAGCGCCGCCACCATCAACGCGGCCGTGCGGCAGGGGCTGCATCTGCTCTTCACGCCCGGCGTCTACCACGTCGACCGACCCATCGAGATCGACCGTGCGGACACGGTCGTCCTCGGCCTGGGGTTCGCGACCATCGTCCCGGACAACGGCGTCACGGCCATCGAGGTCGGCGACGTGGACGGCGTGAAGCTGGCCGGACTGCTCGTCGACGCGGGCCCGGTCAACTCGGACAGGCTGATCGAGATCGGCCCCGACGGCGCGTCCGCCGGTCATGCCGCCGACCCCACATCGCTCCAGGACGTGTTCGTGCGCATCGGCGGCGCCGGGCCCGGCAGGGCGACCACCGGCATCGTCGTGAACAGCAACGACACGCTCATCGACCACACCTGGCTGTGGCGCGCCGACCACGGCGACGGCGTCGGCTGGGAGACCAACCGGGCGGACTACGGGCTCCGGGTCAACGGTGACGACGTGCTGGCCACCGGGCTGTTCGTGGAGCACTTCAACAAGTACGACGTGGAGTGGGCCGGCGAGAACGGCCGGACGATCTTCTTCCAGAACGAGAAGGCGTACGACGCCCCGAACCAGGCCGCCGTCCAGAACGGCAGCACCAAGGGGTTCGCCGCCTACAAGGTCGACGACTCCGTCACCACCCACGAGGGCTGGGGTCTGGGCAGCTACTGCTACTACAACGTCGACCCGACGATCCGTCAGGACCACGGCTTCGAGGCGCCGGTGAAACCGGGCGTGAGGTTCCACGATCTGCTGGTCGTCTCGCTCGGTGGCCAGGGGCAGTACGAGCACGTCGTCAATGACACCGGATCTCCCACGTCCGGAACGAGCACCGTCCCGTCGCAGGTGGTGTCCTTCCCCTAGGACGTGACCTTGCCGGGGGGGCGGAGCGGGGCCCGGTCGCGGCAACTGCGGCCGGGCCCCGGCACGTCGCTACAGCCAGCCCTTCTCGCGGGCGATGCGCACCGCCTCGGCCCTGTTGCGGGCCGCCATCTTCTGGATCGCCATGGAGAGATAGTTGCGGACCGTCCCCTGCGAGAGATGGAGCGCGGCCGCGATCTCCGCGTTGGTGGAGCCGTCCGCCGCCGTGCGCAGCACGTCGCGTTCGCGGTCGGTGAGCGGGCTCGCCCCGTCGGCGAGCGCCGCCGCCGCGAGGGTGGGATCGATGACCCGCTCCCCGGCGAGCACCTTCCGTACCGCCGCGGCCAGTTGGGACGCGGGGGCGTCCTTCACCAAAAAGGCGTCGGCCCCCGACTCCATGGCCCGGCGCAGATAGCCGGGGCGGCCGAAGGTGGTGACGACGACGACCTTCACGGCCGGGAGTTCGCGCCGCAGGGCGGCCGCCGCGTCGATGCCGGTCATGCCCGGCATCTCGATGTCCAGGAGTGCCACGTCGATGTGGTGCTCGTGCGCGGCGGCCAGCACCTCGTCCCCGCGGGCGACCTGGGCCACCACCTCGATGTCGGGTTCCAGGCCGAGGAGCGCCGCGAGGGCCTCGCGCACCATGGACTGGTCCTCGGCGAGGAGGAGTCTGATCATGCTCATTCCGTGGATCCTAGGCCGGAATCGAGCGGCACACTCAAGGTCAGGGTGAAGCCTTTGCCGGATCCGGAGGCGGAACCGGCCCCGGGGCCGCCGGTCCGGGTGGTCAGCGTGCCGTCGACCGTGGCGAGGCGTTCGGTGATGCCGGTGAGTCCGTTGCCCGGCTTCGTCCCCCCGGCTCCGACGCCGTCGTCCGCGACGGTGAGTTCGAGGACCCTGCCGTCGAGGGTCTGACGCGGGGTGAGGGTGACCGTGCAGTGCCGGGCCCCGCTGTGACGTACGACATTGGTGACGGCTTCCCGCAGCGCCCAGGCGAGCACCTCCTCCGGCTTCTCGGGGAGGTCGTCGGGGGCCTCGGCCGGTACGTCCGCGGCGATGCCCGCGGCGGCGAGGGCGGTACGGGCGCCGGCCAGCTCGCCGGGGAGGGTCGGCCGACGGTAGCCGGTGACGGCGCTGCGCACGTCGACCAGGGCCTGGCGGCTGACCTGTTCGATGTCCGTGACCTGGGCCGCCGCCTGCTCCGGGTGGTCAGGGAGCATCCGCCCGGCCAGTTCGCTCTTGAGCGTGATGAGCGAGAGCGAGTGGCCGAGCAGGTCGTGCAGATCGCGGGCGAGCCTGAGCCGCTCCTCGTTGGCGGCGAGCTGGGCGACGGTCGCGCGGGCCTCCCGCAGCTGGATCGTCGTACGGATCAGCTGCCGTACGCCGGTCATCGCGAACCCGCCCAGCAGCGCAGGGAAGACCAGGGCGGTGATGATCTCCCGGGAGTGGTTGCCGGTCAGACCGATCCCGACCAGGACGGCGGTGACGGCGGGGATCAGCCAACGGGCGGTCCGCAACGGCATGGTGGCGCCGACGGAGACCGCGACGTACACGAAGAGGACCAGCCACGCGGTGCCGAGCGTCAGGGAGAGGACGGCGGCGAGGGTGCCCAGGAAGGCGATCGCGGAATGGACCAGGCGCCGGTCCATGGCCTTCGCCGTCTGGCGGAAGACCAGCACGAGATACGCCGCGACGAAGACCAGGAGGCCGAAGGTGCCGAGCGCCGTCGCCCACGCGGGGTGGTTGCCGTCGATGAGGTCCTTGACGGGGGCGCTCATGAACGCGAGCCAGACACCGATCCAGAGCAGCTTGATCCAGACCTGCCGGCGGCCCGTCGGCGGGCTCCCGACGCCCACGGACGTCTCGTCGTCGTTCACGCCTTCAGGGTGTCCTTCCGGTAGAGCCAGGCCGCCCCGCCCGCGAAGATCAGGAAGTAGGCGCAGAGGATGGCGACGTCCTTGGCGTGCGGCGATCCACCCATCTCGATCGCCTGGCCGAGAGAAGCGTACGCGTGTGTGGGCAGCCATTCGGAGATGTTCTGGAGCCACCTCGGGAAGGTGGCGCTCGGCATCCACAGGCCGCCGAGGATGGAGAGACCGAAGTAGATGATCATCGTGATCGGACGGACCGCGTCACCACTGGCGATGTAGCCGATGGCGACCCCGAGCGCGGCGAACACCAGTGAACCCGCCCAGATGACCCCGGCCAGCGCGAACCACTGCCAGGTCTCCACCCGTACGTGCTTGACGACGGCGGCGACCAGGAAGACGACCACGATGCAGGGCAGGGTGACCATCGCCGCGCCGGCGATCTTCGCCAGGACGTAGCCGCGGCTGGGCAGTGCGGTCAGCCGGAGCTGGCGGACCCAGCCCTTCTCGCGTTCCTTGGCGATGCGTTCGCTGTTGCCCATGAGGACGGCGGTCAGCGCGCCGAAGGAGGCCATCGAGACCATGAAGAACGCCGGGAAGGTGAGATCGGTGTGCGGGATCCGGTCGCTGGTGCTCCGGGTCCCGGAGATCAGCAGATAGATCACCGAGGGGTAGATGACCGAGAAGAACATGAACTTCTTGTTCCGCAGGGTGCGGGTCACTTCGAGCCTGATGAGTGCCCACGAAAGGTGATTCAGCATGCGGTCCTGGCCTCCTCGGCCTCGGTGATGGCTACGAAGGCCTGCTCCAGGCCGAGTCCCGCGACTTCGAGTTCGCGCGGGTAGAGGCCGAGCCCGTAGACCGCGTGGACGGTCGCGTCGGCATCGCGCGACTGGATTCGGACCCGGTTGTCGGTGATGTCGAGCGCGGTGAGGAACGGCAGCCCGCACAGGGCCGCTTCGTCGACCGGACCGTCCAGCTCGAAGGAGATCCGGCGGGCCCCGGCCCTGGCCTTGATCTCGGCGGCGGTGCCGTCGGCCAGCAGCCGGCCCTTGTGCAGGACGAGGACACGGTCGGCGATCGCGTCGGCCTCTTCGAGGTAGTGGGTGGCGAACAGGACGGTGCGGCCCTGCTCGGCCTGCTCGCGCATCGTGGCCCAGAAGGCCTGGCGCGCGGTGACGTCCATGCCCGTGGTCGGCTCGTCGAGGACGATCAGGTCGTTGGCCCCGGCGGTGGCGAGCGCGAACCGTACGCGCTGCTCCTGGCCGCCGGAGAGCTTGTTGACCATGCGGTCGGCGATCTGCGCGATGCCGGCGCGGGACAGCACCTCGTCCACCGGGTAGGGCCTGGGGTGCAGATCGCAGGCGAGGCGCACCAGTTCCTCGACCTTGACGTCCTCCATCAGGCCGCCGGTCTGCAGCATCGCGCCGACACGGCCCGCCGCGATGGCGCTCTGCGGGGTGGTGCCGAAGACCCGGACCGAGCCGGAGTCTGCGGTGCGCAGTCCGAGCAGCAGATCCAGGGTGGAGGACTTCCCGGCTCCGTTGGGGCCCAGGAGCGCCACGGTCTCGCCGGGATGCAGGTCGAGGGTGAGCCCGTCGACGGCACGCACCGCTCCGTACGCCTTGCTGACCCGGTCGAAGCGGACCACGGCGGTCTTCGCCCCGGTGGCCTCGGTTGCTGTCGTCGTCATGCGTCCAGCGTGGCGGAGGGCGGGGTCTCTCCGGCAGGGTCGAGAATCGTGGAATCGGGATGACAGATGTCATGCCGAGCGCATGACTCCGTGGCTGGTCCCGCGCGTGAGCACGACCCCGTCGTCGGAACGCGGCCGCCGCCCACGCACAGGGATCCGCACACGGCCCCGCCCCCGGCCGGAGATCCGGGCGGGGGCGGGGCGGGTGGAGCGCTGTTCGCCGCTGCGGGGCGGTTATCCGTTGCCGTTCAGGTCGATCGTGGCCGTCCGCTCGGCGGCGGTCCTGCCGAGCAGCGCGGTCTGCATGGCATGCGCCACGTCGTCCGCACTGAGCTGGTGCTGCTTGCCGTCACCCTTGGTGATCATGATGCCGTTGAAGACACCGTCGCACAGGGTGTCGATGGCCTTCTTGTCGTAGTGCTCGACCAGCCGGCCCTTGACCGGCACCATCGTGAGGATCTGCGGCAGCGACTTGGCCGGGCCGAACTGGATCTGCTTGGGGCCGGCCTTGATCGTGATCAGGCCGGACATCGCGGGCTTCGCGAACTCCCTCATCGCCCGGTCCAGTTCCGCCTGGTTGATCGTGGGCTCACTGGTGGTGACGGGCAGTTGGACGGTGGCCGCCTTGCCGGTCTGCACCTGGGCCCGGTACGCGTCGCGCACCGAGATCATCGAGCGGTTGACGTCCAGCGTCTTCCCCGACTTGCCGGGGACGGCGACGGCCTTGCCCGGCTCGAACTTGATCGTGCCGTCGTTGGCCGAGCCGGAGACTCCCGCCAGATCCGCCAGCGCGACTCCGAGTTTCTCCTCGTCGACCGGGATCACCGGGTCGACGACGCGCTTGCCGCCGAAGAGGGACCCGATGACGGAGACCGGGTTGTAGTCGCTGCCCGCGGCGGACCGCACGGTCTCCTGGCTGTCCAGGCTGAGCCCGGCCTTGTCCGGTGCGAGCTCGGTGTTCTTGCCGTCCACCGACAGCTGGAGGGGTGCCACGGCGCGCTTGCCGAGAGCGGCGTCCAGCTTCGCGACGCCGTCGTCCTTCGTGCCGCCGCCGATGTCGACGCCGAGAACGGTGGTGCCCTTGGGGACGTCGGAGTGGTTCATCAGCAGCCCGGCGCCGTAGGCCACACCGAGCAGACCGACGACGCCCGCGCACAGGAGCACCAGCTTGGAGCGGCCCTTCTTCGCGGGCGCGGGCGCCGGGGCGGGGCGCGCCGCGGCGGGGGCCGGCGAGGGAGCGGCCGGACCGCCGGGCCCCGCCGGTCCGGTGCCCATCGCCTGGTCCGCGATACGGGGCGTCAGATCGGGACGTCCGCCGCCGGGGCCGCCCGCGCCCGCGAACGGGGACGGGGAGCGGTGCTCCGGCGGAACGACGGGAATGCCGCTGGTGAGCGTGTCACCGGAGACGTTGCCGCCCGGCCCGGCGGCGGCCGGGGCCGCGAACTGGGGCGTCAGCACCGCCGTGTCGTCGGACATCCGCGGGGGCGTGTCACCGGGGGCGCCGGAACCCTGCGGGCCCGCGGGACCGCCGGAGCCCGGTGCGCCCGGTCCGTCGAGGTTCGGGGTGAGGGACGAGGTGCCGGTGACCGGGCCCGTGGTGGGACCCGAGGGGCCCGGCGTACGCACTCCGAGGTTCGGCGTGGGGCGCGAGCCGCCGACGCCGAACTCGTCCAGGGCGCTGCCGCCGGTGCCGGGCGCGTCCTGGCCGCCCGTGCGCTGCGGGCCGTCCGAGAAGTACGGCAGGTCGGGGCGGGGCGGGGCGGGCGTGGCGCCCTTGGCACCGTCGGCGCCGCCCGGCGCGCCGCCGGTGGCGCCCGGCGCGCCGCCGGTGGCGATGACCGAGGTGTTCGTGGGGGCCTTGCGCGGGGCGAACCAGTCGCTGCCGCTCTTCTCCCTGGCCGGCTTCTCGGCGCCCGGTTCCGTGGTCGCCGGACCGGCCGCCGTCTCGGCGCCCGGTGCGGCGTCGGAGGCGTCCGACGCACCGTTCGGCGCGGGCACGCCGGGGCGCGGGATGGTGCCCGTGCGCTCGGTGTCGGCGGCGTCGGCGTCGCTCATGGGCGTACGCATGACCACGGGCGGGATGGGACGCGAGCCCGGGATGTTGATCCGGATGCGCGTCGTCAGCGTCGTCTCGGTCCTCGGCTCTTCGGACCGAGGCGGGTCCGCAGGCTCCGGGGCCCCCTCCGGGGCGTCCTGCGAAGGGTGCAGCGACGGATACTGGCGGGATCCGTACGGCGGCGTCCCCGAGGGGTACGCGGCTCCTCCGCGCCCCTGGGGCCCGGAGGACGAACTGTCAGTTTCACGACTCAAAGCAGGTTCTCCCGATTGGCTCCACCGCCCGTACTTCCCCCATGCCGCAGGCCAGGGGACGGCTCGGCGCGCGAACCACCATACTGGCCGCGGCCGACAGACACCTCGCGACCGGGGGAAACGACCGCATGACCGGCGAACGGACAAGAGGCATTACGGGATCGGACGTGGCACATTACTTGCCAGGTCGGCCGCTGTCGGCGCCCGGTCGGGGCGACCGCGACATGGTGGCACAGATCACAGCGACGGCCATCCCGCCGAGCATGAAGAGGGTGAGGCCCAGCTCATCGCCGAAGACATAGTCGCCCTCCGGCCGTCCGCCGAGCAGCAGAACGACCGAAATCAGCCAGCCCGCCGCGGGGGTCAGGGCACCGAGCTGGGTGTCGAAGACGCGGCGCCCGCCGTAGAACAGCCCGGCGCAGGCGAGCAGCGCGAGGAGCAGTCCGGCGGGGAACCACGCGGCTTGGACGAGCGCCCCGGCGATCCCGACGAGCGCGCCGAGGACGGCCAGGCCCACGTAGGCGGCGATCCGCCCGGGGTTGAGGGGGGCTGCCAGGCCGGTCGCCGGCACGCCCCCAAAGGGCGCGCCGGAGCGCGGTGCGCGCTGCTTGCCGTCGCTCATCGCTCCGCTCCCGGTACGCCGGCGAACAGGTCGTCCTCGCGTGCCCCCTGCGGGGCTCCGGAGGTGCCGCGCACCAACTCGTAGTACTCGGTGGTGAGGACGGGCTGGCCGAGGTCGTTGGAGAGGGCGAAGAAGGGGCCGTCCACGGCGATCTGGGTGACATGGGCCCGCATCGCCGCGCTCTTGGCCGCGGCATGGGCCGAGCCGTCGATCCGCGCGGTGATCCTCGCGTCGTCGACCACACCCGGTACGTCGTCGATGGCGGCGATCCCCGGGAAGGCGTCCGGGGCCGTGTCCCGCAGGCGCGCGAAGCCCTCTTCGACGACCGAGCGCGGCACCCGGTTCCAGTAGACCTTGGCGACGGTGTGCGGGGCGTCCGGTCCGGGGCGGTACGCGGGGTCGGCGGCGAGCTCGGCGGCGCGCATCGCGACACGGTGGGCCTGGATGTGGTCGGGGTGTCCGTAGCCGCCGTCGGGGTCGTAGGTGACGAGGATCTGCGGGCGCACCGAGCGGATCACCTCCACGAGGTACCCGGCGGCTTCGTCCACGTCGGCGTTCCAGAAGGCGCCGGGGCGGTGGTTCTGCTCGGCGCCCATCATTCCGGAGTCGCGGAAGCGGCCGGGGCCGCCGAGGAGCCGGTGGTCGGTGACCCCGAGCTCCTTCATCGCCGCAGCGAGTTCACCCCGGCGGTGGGGGCCCAGGGTGTCGTCCCGGTCCGCCGCGAGATGGGCGAGTCCGGGCGGGATGACCTCGCCCTCCTCGCCGAGCGTGCAGGTGACCAGGGTGACCTGGGCACCCTCGGCCGCGTACCTGGCCATGGTGGCGCCGTTGTTGATCGACTCGTCGTCGGGGTGCGCGTGCACCAGGAGCAGACGCCGGGCTGGATGGTCCGTCATGGGGACCACCCTACGAGCCGAACGCCCCGGGGCCGTGCCGGGCGTCGCGCCCCCGGCCCCGATCCGCCGACCGGACCCCGCCCTGCCGCGCCCGCGCACCGGCCGCCGACGAGTCGGGGCTCAGAACTTGAGGCTTCCGATCATGCCGGCCACATTCGTGGTCAGGTTCGAGATGCTGGGCGCAATGGACGAGCTGGCGAGATAGAAACCGAGCAGTGCGCAGACCACCGCATGTCCGCCCTTCAGTCCGGATTTCCGGATCAGCAGGAAGACGACGATCGCCAGCAGCACCACCGCCGAAATCGAGAGTGCCACGGCGGTTCACCTCCATCAGTACGGTCGGGACGGGCAGCACACATGGAGCCAGCAGGTTCATACCCACCGAGCGCTACGGATCATAACTATCCGTCGTACCGCATTGATCGGGGCACAGCAGCACGAGGGGCGCACGACCGGGCGGTCGGGCGCTAGGTTCGGGCCCATGACTTCGCAGAAGATCTCATTTCCGCGTCAGCACGCCAGGACGATGCGATTCACCCTCGGCGCCCCCCGTGCGTTCACCGTGTCACCCGACGGAGAGCGGGTGATCTTCCTGCGGTCGGGATCGGGGACGGACCGGACGGGGCGGCTGTGGGTGCTGGACCTGCCCGAGGGCGGTACGCCCCAGGAGCGCGTGGTCGCCGATCCCGAGATGCTGCTGGGCGGTTCGGCGGAGCGGTTGTCGCCCCAGGAGCGGGCCCGGCGCGAACGCAGCCGTGAGGGCTCCTCGGGGATCGTGGGCTACGCGGTCGACGCGGCGGCCGAGTTGGCCGCGTTCGCGCTCTCCGGGAAGGTGTACGTCGCGGAGTTGCGGGCGGGTACGGCGCGGGCGCTGCCGGTGCCCGGCCCGGTGATCGACCCGCGGCCGTCGCCGGACGGACGGCTCGTCGCGTACGTCGCGAAGGGCGCGCTGCGTGTCGTGGGCGCCGGGGGCGACGGGGATCTGGCGCTCGCCGAGCCGGAGGGGCCGAACGTCACGTACGGCCTCGCGGAGTTCATCGCGGCCGAGGAGATGCAGCGTTCGCGGGGCTTCTGGTGGTCGCCGGAGTCGGACCGGCTGCTCGTCGCCCGGGTCGACGACAGCCCCGTGCGGCGGTGGTGGATCGCGGATCCGGCGCACCCGGACCGCAAGCCGGCCGAGGTCGCCTATCCGGCGGCGGGGACTCCCAACGCCGAGGTGCGGCTCTTCGCGATGGGCCTGGACGGCACCCGCACCGAAGTGGTCTGGGACCGGACGCGTTACCCGTATCTGGCGCAGGTGCACTGGTCGTCGGCCGGGGCTCCGCTGATCCTCGTGCAGGCCCGTGACCAGCAGAGTCAGCTGTTCCTCGCGGTGGACCCGGAGACCGGTACGACCCGGACGGTGCATGTCGACGAGGATCCGGTCTGGCTGGAAATCTTCCCCGGTGTGCCCGCCTGGGCGCCGGACGGGCGGCTCGTGCGGATCGCGGACGAGGGCGGGGCGCGGGTGCTCGCGGTCGGCGACCGGCTGCTGACCGGGGCGCAGTTGCAGCTCCAGGCGGTCCTGGACATCGGTGATTCGGATGTCCTGGTGTCGGCGTCGGCCGGCGAGGAGGCCGCGGAGCCGGAGATCGGCGAGAGCCATGTGTACCGGGTCAACGAGCTGGGCGTCGAACGGGTCTCCGAAGGCGCCGGGGTGCATTCGGCCGTCCGCGCGGGCGCGGTGACGGTGCTGGTCTCCCACTCCCCGGAGCGGCCGGGGGCCCGCGCCGAGGTCCTGCGGAACGGCAAGCGGATCGCCACCGTGGCGAGTTTCGCCGAGGAGCCGGTGCTGTCGGCGCGGGTCCGTCTCACCGAGGGGGGCGCACGGCGAATTCCGTGCGCCGTGCTGCTCCCCGATGGGTACAAAGAGTCGGACGGTCCCCTTCCTGTACTGATGGACCCGTACGGCGGGCCGCACGGCCGACGGGTGCTCGCCGCCCACAATCCGCATCTGACCTCACAGTGGTTCGCGAACCAGGGTTTCGCGGTGGTCGTCGCGGACGGCCGGGGCGCACCGGGGCGTTCGCCGGCCTGGGAGAAGGCCGTCAAGAACAACATCGCCCTCACCATGGACGACCAGATCGAGGCGCTGCACGCACTCGCCGGGCGGTTTCCGCTGGACCTCGGCAAGGTGGCGATCCGTGGCTGGTCGTTCGGCGGATTCCTGGCGGCGCTGGCCGTGCTGCGCCGGCCGGACGTCTTCCACGCCGCGGTGGTGGGCGCGCCGGTGACCGACCAGCGGCTGTACGACACCCACTACACCGAGCGCTATCTCGGCGATCCGGCGAAGCAGCCGGAGGTGTACGCGCACAACTCGGTGCTGACGGACGAGGGGCTCTCCGAGGCCGCCGACGAGGCCCGGCCGATGATGATCATCCATGGTCTGGCCGACGACAACGTGGTGGTCGCACACGCGCTCAGGCTGTCGTCGGCGCTGCTCTCGGCGGGGCGGCCGCACGAGGTGCTGCCGCTCAGCGGGGTGACGCACATGACGCCGCAGGAGCAGGTGGCGGAGAATCTGCTGCTGCTCCAGGTGGACTTCCTGAAGCGGTCGCTGGGGCTGCGGGGGTGAGCTGAGCGGGGCGGTGCCGACCGCGCCCGTCACCAGCCCGGCGGGGGCCGGGACGGGGGCGGCGGACCGAAGACGCCGGGCTGCGGATGTCCGTACCCCTGCCCATAACCCTGGTGGGGCGGGGCAGCGTCGTCCGCGCTGCCCCGCCGGGCCAGCGCGATCAGTACCACCGCCGCGGCGATCGTCTCGAAGAACGAGCTCAGCAAGGTGAGTTGGTCCTCGGTGCGCAGATCGGAGAAGTGGTCCAGCATCCTGTAGTGCACGGCGCGGACCACTCCCGGCACCCCGGCGCACAGCAGGACACCGGCCGCGATCAGGCCGAACGGCCGTGCGTGCACGGCGTGGAAGAGCGCGCTCGTCCCCGCGAACAGACAGAGCAGTGCGAGGACCGCGTTGTTCCAGCCGGGCGGTGCGTCGATCAGCCCCTGGAGGAGCCGGTCCCCGCCCACGAACCAGTCGGGGTAGATGAACGGGAACCGCACCGCCTGGCGGATCTCCCAGGCGATCACCACCACTCCCGAGGCGCCCAGCAGCAGAAACGCCGTCACGCTCGCACCCGGACCCGGCCGGGTCGGGGTGTGCTCGGAGAAGTCGTGCGGCGGTCTGCGGCCGGCGGCGGCGGTGATGATCAGCGCGATGCCCACCGCGAGGGCCGCGAAGGCGCAGATCAGAGCCCGGGTGCGGAGATCGTCGGAGAAGCGGGCGTTCATCCGGGACGCGCCGATGTTCCAGAGCGCCGGCAGCCGTACGGCGAGAGTGACCACCCCGGTGGCGACCAGCGCGGTACCGGCCACCACGGACCGCAGGGCCGCGAACGCGGCGACGACATACACCAGGAGCAGCACCACGTCGTCGGCCGAGGTGGTGGGCACGGCGGACAGTTGCGCTTCGCGGTAGCCGGCCCAGTACCGCCACAACCGGCCCGGATCGTCGACCGCCCCGACATCCCGCACGAGCCAGCCCGCGACCATCACCGCGAGCAGGGCGCAGAGAACGGCGCCGGTGACCCTTGCCCCCCGTGTGAGTATCACCCGAGCGATACTCCACCGCCCCCGGCCGCCGGACAAGAGCCGGGCCGCGAAGATGTGCGAACGGGCAACCGGCCGGGGGGCCTTGACGACCCCCCGGCCGGTTCACGGCACCCGCACGGCCGTACGGGGACCATGGTGGCGCGTTCGTATATCGGATGTGGGACGGCCGGGTTGCCCCGGCGTTAACGTGCGGGCCGTCAGACGACCCGGCTGCTGCCGGAGGGCGGCGGCCCGCCCTCGTCGTCCGGTGCACCCGCCCCGCCCGTCCCGTCCTCGGGCTTCTCCGGTGGCGCGCCGGCCTCCTCCACCATCGTCTCCCCCGGCGTCTCCAGCAGTCCCTCCGGCGGCACCACCTGCTTCTCCTCCGCGAAGTGGCAGGCCGAATCGTGTCCGGCGGGTGTGTCCGTCAGCCGGAAGACCGCCGGAACCGCCAGCGGCGGCACCTCCAGTTCGCACCGCTCCCGCGCCTTCCAGCAGCGGGTGCGGAAGCGGCAGCCGGAAGGCGGGTTGGCGGGCGAGGGGACGTCGCCGTGCAGGATGATCCGCTCCCGGTGCTCGCGGGCCGTCGGGTCCGGCACCGGGACCGCGGACAGCAGCGCCTGGGTGTACGGGTGCGTGGGGTGGTCGTAGATCTGCTCGTCGGTGCCGATCTCGACGATCCGGCCGAGGTACATCACGCCGACCCGGTCGGAGATGTGCCGGACGATCGACAGGTCGTGCGCGATGAAGACGTAGCTCAGCCCGAACTCCGTCTGGAGGCGGTCCAGCAGATTGACGACCTGCGCCTGCACGGAGACGTCGAGGGCCGAGACGGGTTCGTCGGCGACGATGATCTCGGGGTTCAGGGCGAGGCCGCGGGCGATGCCGATGCGCTGGCGCTGACCGCCGGAGAACTGGTGCGGATAGCGGTTGATGTACTCCGGGTTGAGACCGACGACGTCCAGCAGGTCCTGGACCTTGCGGCGCCGGTCGCCCTTCGGGGCCACCTCGGGGTGGATCTCGTACGGCTCGCCGATGATGTCGCCCACCGTCATACGCGGGTTCAGCGACGTGTACGGGTCCTGGAACACCATCTGGATGTTGCGGCGCACGGCCTTCAGGGCACGTCCCGACAGCCGGGTGATGTCCTCGCCCTTGTACTTGATCGCGCCGGCCGTGGGCCGTTCCAGATGCACCAGCATCCTGGCCACGGTCGACTTGCCGCAGCCCGACTCCCCCACGATCCCGAGCGTCTCGCCCGCCGCCAGGTCGAAGGAGACCCCGTCCACGGCCTTGACGGCGCCGATCTGCTTCTTGATCAGGATGCCCTGGGTCAGCGGGTAGTGCTTGACCAGATCGCGGACCTCCAGGATCGGCTCGCGTCCGGCCACCGGGAGCCCGGCCCGCTCCTCGGCGAGCAGGGCGTGGGCCGTCCCGCCCCCTTCGCGCGCTTCCTCGCGCCCCGAGTGGTCAGCGTGCATCGAGCGTCTCCTTCCAGAAGTAGCAGGCGCTCTCACGGTGCTCGGCCACCTCGAACAGCGGCGGAACCTCGCCTCGACAGATCTCCTGGGCCATCGGGCAGCGCGGGTTGAAGGCACAACCCGGCGGGATGTGCAGCAGGTTGGGCGGCAGGCCCTTGATCGCGTACAGCTCCTGGCCCTTCTGGTCCAGGCGCGGGATCGACCGGAGCAGGCCCTTGGTGTACGGGTGGGCGGGGGCCCGGTAGATGTCGTGGACGGGGGCGGCCTCGACGATCCGGCCCGCGTACATCACGGCGATCTTGTCGGCGACGTCCGCGACCACGCCCAGGTCGTGGGTGATCAGGATCAGGCCCATGTTCAGCTCGCGCTGGAGCTCGGCCAGCAGGTCCATCACCTGGGCCTGGACGGTGACGTCGAGGGCGGTGGTGGGCTCGTCCGCGATGATCAGCGACGGTTCCAGCGCCAGGGCCATGGCGATCATGATGCGCTGACGCATTCCGCCGGAGAACTGGTGCGGATAGTTGCCCACGCGCTCCTTCGCGGCCGGGATGCGGACCCGGTCCATCAGCTCCACGGCCTTCAGCCTGGCGTCCTTGCGGGACATCCCGCGATGGACGACGAACATCTCGCCGAGCTGCTCCCCCACGCTGAGCACGGGGTTGAGGGAGGAGAGCGCGTCCTGGAAGATCATGGCCATCTCCTGGCCGCGGATCCTCCGTCGCTCGTCCTTCCGCATCTTCAGCAGATCGCGGTCCTTGAAGAGGATCTCGCCGCCGCCGATCCTCCCGGGTGGCACGTCGAGAATGCCCATGATCGCCTGTGCGGTGACCGACTTGCCGGAGCCCGACTCGCCGAGGACGGCCAGCGTCTCGCCCTCGGCCACCGAGTAGTTGACCCCGTTGACCGCCTTGGCCACCCCGTCGCGGGTGTGGAACTCCACGTGCAGATCGCGCACTTCGAGCAGCATGGCAGTGGGCTCCTCAGCGCAGCTTGGGGTCGAGGGCGTCGCGCACCGCGTCGCCGAGCATGATGAACGCGAGCACGGTGACCGCCAGCGCGCCGGCGGGCCAGAGCAGCATGTGCGGGGCGTTGCGGATGTACTGGGACGCGGCGGAGATGTCGATGCCCCAGGAGACGGCCGGCGGTTTCAGGCCGACGCCGAGGAACGAGAGGGTCGCCTCCAGCGAGATGTACGTACCGAGCGCGATGGTCGCGACGACGATCACCGGCGCGACGGCGTTCGGGGTGATGTGGCGCAGCAGCATCCGCGCGTTGGAGGCTCCGAGCGCCCGTGCCGCCTGCACGTAGTCGTTCTGTTTGGCGGTGATCACGGAGCCCCGGGCGATGCGGGCGATCTGCGGCCAGCCCAGCAGCACGATGAAGCCGATGACCGGCCAGACGGTGCTGCTGGTGACCACGGAGAGGAAGACCAGGCCGCCGAGGACCACCGGGATACCGAAGAAGATGTCCGTGAGGCGGGAGAGGACCGAGTCCCACCAGCCGCCGAAGAATCCGGCCAGGCCGCCGAGGAGGCCGCCGAGCAGGGTGACGCCCAGGGTGGCGCAGACGCCGACGGTCACCGAGTTCCTGGCCCCGTAGACGGTCCGGGTGTAGACGTCGCAGCCCTGTCCGTCGAAGCCGAAGGGGTGACCGGGCTGGGAGCCCTGCTGGGCCTTGTCGAGGTTGCAGTCGAGGGGGTCCTGATCGGCGATCAGCGACGGCCAGATCGAGATGATCACCAGGAAGAGGATGATCAGGGCGGAGATGATGAAGACCGGGTTGCGGCGCAGGTCCCGCCAGGCGTCGGACCACAGGCTGCGCGGTTTCTCGGCGGGGCCGGTGCCCTCCGGTCCGCCCGGTGTCTTTTCGAGGGTCGAGCCCTCCTCCAGGGCGAGGTCCATCACGCCTCCTGCTCCGGCCGGTGAGATCGCCTCGTCCGGTGTCTGCTCAGGCATAGCGGATCCTCGGGTCGAGTACGGCGTACAGCAGGTCGACGATGAGGTTCGCCGCCAGGAAGACGAGGACGAGAATGGTGACGAAGCCGACGACGGTCTGCGAGTTCTGGCGCAGAATGCCCTGGTAGAGCTGGTAGCCGACGCCGTGGATGTTGAAGATCCGCTCCGTGACGATCGCCCCGCCCATCAGGGCGCCCACGTCCGTTCCGATGAAGGTGACGACCGGGATCAGCGAGTTGCGCAGCAGATGCCGGATCACGACGCGACGCCTGGGCAGTCCCTTGGCGACGGCGGTGCGGACGTAGTCGGCGCGGGCGTTCTCGGCGATCGAGGTCCGGGTGAGCCGGGTGACGTAGGCCAGGGAGACCGAGGCGAGGACGAGTCCCGGGACGAGGAGCTCGTTGAAGGGCGCCTGAGGGGAGACGGACGGTTTGATGACACCCCACTCCACTCCCAGGAGGAGCTGGAGCAGCAGACCGGTGACGAAGGTCGGGATGGAGATGACGACCAGGGTCAGGATGAGCACGCCGGTGTCGACGGGGCGGCCGCGCTGCAGGCCGGTGACGACACCGAGGCTGATGCCGATGACGATCTCGAAGACGATCGCGACGACGGTGAGCCGGATGGTGACGGGGAAGGCGGTGCCCATCAGCTCGGTGACCTTCTGCCCGTTGAACGCGGTGCCGAAGTCGCCGGTGAAGACATTGCCCATGTAGGTCGCGTATTGCTGCCAGACAGGCTTGTCGAGGCCGAACTCCGAGCGGAGTCGGGCGGCGGTCGCCGGGTCGCATTGGCGTTCGCCGCACAGGCCCGCGATGGGATCGCCCATCACGTTCACCATGAGGAAGATCAGCAGTGTGGCGCCGAAGAAGACCGGGATCATCTGCAGCAGCCGCCGGATCACATAACGTCCCATGAAGGGCTCCGGGGGTCACGGGGGTCGAAGGCTCGGGGCTGGGGAGTGACGCGTCGAGGCGATGGCGGGGCCGGGCGGCCGGCGCGTTCCGCGCGCCGACCGCCCGGCCCCGACGGGTCACTTGACCTTGATCTGCTCGTACACCGGGACGCTGAACTGGTTCAGCGACACATTCGTGACCCGGTCCGAGTAGCCGGCGCTGCCGTTCTGGTACCAGAGGGGGATGACGGGCATCTGCGCCACCAGGACCCTCTCCGCGTCCTGGAAGGTCGACACGGCCTTGGCCTTGTCGGACTCGGCGTTGGCCTTGTTGATGAGGCCGTCGAACTGCTTGTTGCTCCACTTGCCGTCGTTGGACGAGGCGTCGGTGTAGTACACCGGCTGCAGGAAGTTCTGGATGAGCGGGTAGTCCATCTGCCAGCCGGCCCGCCAGGGGCCGGTCAGCTTCTGCTGGGAGACCTGGCTGCGGAAGTCGGCGAAGGTGCCCACGGGCCCGCCGACGCACGCGTTGTTGTTGCCCATCACCCTGTTGATGCTGTTGCAGACCGCGTCGACCCACTCCTTGTGCGAACCGGTGTCCGCGTTGTACGAGATCTTGAGCTGGCCGCCGGGGATGCCGCCCCCCTCCTGGATCAGCTTCTTGGCGTTCGCGGCGTTGTACTCGCAGGGCGCGCCGCACAGCCCCTTCTTGAAGCCGCCTTCCGCACCGAGGACCGGGGAGGTCCAGTCGGACGCGGGGGTGCGGGTCTTCTGGAAGATCTGGCTGGTGATCTGCTCGCGGTTGATGGCCATCGACAGGCCCTGGCGGACCTTGATGCCGCCGGGGGTGTCCCACTTCTTGTCGTAGAAGGGGAAGGCGAGGGTCTGGATGATGCCCGCCGGGGTGTTGATGTACCGGTCGCCGAGGTCCGCCTTGACGTTCTTCAGCTGCGAGGCGGGCACGTCGTCGACGAGGTCGAGGTTGCCGGCGGTCAGGTCGGTGTAGGCGGTGTTGTTGTCGGTGTAGACCTTGAGGTCGATACCACCGTTCTGCGCCTTGTCGTCCCCGGGGTACTTGTCCCACTTGCGCAGGCTCATCGACGAGCCCTTGGTGTACGTGTCGATGGTGTACGGGCCGTTGCCGATCGGCTTGGACAGCCAGGCGGCGTGGTCGGTGAAGAAGGCCTTGGGCAGCGGGGCGAAGGCCGGGTAGCCGAGGGTGTCGGGCCAGAGGGAGAACTTCTGCGACAGCTTGACCGTGAAGGTCCTGTCGTCGACGAGCTTGAGGCCGGAGAGCGTGTTCGCCGTGGAACCGCCGGTGTCGGGGTGGACCTTGTCGTATCCGTCGATGTATCCGAAGAAGTAGGCGTTCTTCTGATTGTTCTTCAGCAGCGCCCCGTAGTTCCAGGCGTCCACGAAGGACTTCGCGGTGACCTTCTCGCCGTTGCTGAAGGTCCAGCCGTCCTTCACGGTGATCCTGAAGTTCTGGTTGTCCTTGGACTCGATCTTCTCGGCGAGCATGTTGATGGCCGCGCCGGTCTTCGGGTCGTACCTCTTGAGTCCCCGGAAGACCATGTCGAGGACCTTGCCGCCCTGCACCTCGTTGGTGTTCGCGGGTTCCAGCGGGTTCTGCGGGTCACCCCAGGAAGAACTCACGATTCCATTGGCCCCACCGCCGCCACCGCCGCCCCCTCCGCCGCAGGCCGTCGCCGTCAGGACGACGGCGACCGCACATGCGGCCCACTTGGCCTGTGTGGCTCCGCGCATGGAGTGCCTCCTCTTGATGCTCCGTCTCACTTGCAGTCAAATATCACCGCATACCGCGCATTGCGCATATTTTCTCCACCCATTCGGGCGCGAGGGAAGCGTTCCGAGTGGCGCGCCGGGCCCGGACCCCGCACGGGTCGACTCCGCCGCCGCGGCGCCGCACCCGGCCGAACACCGCCCCGGTGGACATCGGAGCGATAACGGCCCCGCATCGAATGCGCATCGACGAGGTACCCACCTGACCGGATGTACGAATTCCGAGACATCGCCGCCCGTATATCGAACTCATTGCCGGATTTGACCCATTTGGCAGCGAACGCGTCTTCGAAAAGAAGAAACGGAGGCAAAGATACGCCCTTCCGCAGGTAATGAAAGATTCAAATCTCCAAAGAGCGGCCCAAGGGCGACAGACATTCATTGACCCTGCATGAATTGCGTTGAAAAAGTCCGGGTAGCCCGTAGGTGTGCCCTGCGGAGTCCTTCGACCCTCCGGGCCAGGAGCACCATGACGATTCCAACACCGCACACAGCCACTCCACTTGAAGTGGAGGACGCGAAGCCGCAGCAGGTACCGGACCCTTCGGCGCTCAAGGGCGGTGACGGCCGTTCACCGGGCAAGCTGGCCTGGCGACGCTTCAAACGCGACCGTGCCGGCGTGATTTCGGCCTATGTGGTCATTTTCTTCTTCCTGGTGGCCATCTGCGCGCCGCTGATAGCCAAGATGTACGGCAAGGATCCGTACACGACGTACGGCCAGGACCAGGACGGCCTGCTCAACGACTTCGGCTTTCCGATCAAGCCCAACGGCGGTATCAGCGGCGACTTCTGGTTCGGCATCGAGCCACAGCTCGGCCGCGACCTCTTCACCTTTCTCCTCTACGGCATCCGCAACTCACTGTTCATCGCGGGTGTGACGACGCTTCTGGTGACCGTCCTGGGCATCGTCATCGGCATCACCGCCGGGTACCTCGGAGGGAAGACCGACTACTTCATCGGCCGGGTCATCGACATCCTGCTGGCGTTCCCCTCGACGCTCTTCTTCATCGCGTTCTGGCCGGTGCTCATCTCGATCCTGGTCTCGCCCGAGGAGGCCACACCCACCTGGCTCGTCGTCACCAGTCTCATCCTGGTGATGACCGCCTTCGGCTGGGCCTCCATCGCGCGCCTGCTGCGCGGTGAGGTACTCGCCCTGCGCGAGCGGGAGTTCGTCGAGGCGGCGAAGGTGACCGGCGCTTCCCCGGCGCGGATCATCTTCAAGGAACTGCTGCCCAACCTGTGGACGCCGATCCTCATCCAGGCGACCCTCGCTCTCCCCATGTTCGTGACCGCGGAGGCCGGTCTCGCCTTCCTCGGTGTCGGACTGACGGCGAAGACGCCCGACTGGGGCGTACTGCTCCAACGCGGCGCCGACGTCTACCAGGACGACATCACCTTCATGCTCTTCCCGGGGGTGACGATGGTGGTCTTCGTCCTCGCCTTCAACCTCCTCGGGGACTCGGTCCGCGACGCTCTCGACCCGAAGACCAAGCGCTGACAGTTTTGCCCCGGACCGGAGCGACGGGGCTCCGCCGGATCATTCGTCCCTCTTCATCGACCAGGGCAGGTTGCCATGTCTCTCTCCCGCAGAAACTTCGTCATAGCCACATCCGTCGCGGCGGGCGGCTCCTTCGTTCTCTCCGCGTGCAGCAGTGGTGACGCGGGCGGAGGCGGCGGCAAGGACGCGCCGCACGCGGGCGCCACCGAGTACACCGGCGCCACCGTCAAGATCGGCACCAAGGAGGACTCCACCGGCCCCGCTCCGGAGGTCCCCGGCGCCAAGAAGGGCGGGACGATCTACGGCGTCTCCGAGGACGACTTCTCCCACCTCGACCCGCAGCGCATCTACTTCGCGTTCAACTCCAGCGGGGCGCTCATGTTCGCCCGCGGCCTCACCGGCTACAAGATCGACATGAAGGGTGCCATGACCCTGGTCGGTGACCTCGCCACCGACGTCGGCACCGCGTCCGCCGACAACAAGACCTGGACCTTCACGCTGAAGGACGGGCTCAAGTGGCAGGACGGCAGCGAGCTGACCGTCGAGGACGTCCGCCACGGCATCGAGCGCGCCTGGGCGCCGTTCATCACCGAGGGCGCCGCCTACGTCCAGCAGGCGCTCACCGGCAAGGGCGACTGGCGCAAGGGGTACGAGGGTCCGTACGGCGGCAAGCACCTGGACTCGATCGTCACCGACAAGGCGAAGAAGACGATCACCTTCAAGCTGGCGGAGGCCCGCCCGGACTTCAACTTCACGCTGGCCATGAGCTCCTACGCGGCCACGCCGGTGAAGCTGGACACCAAGGAGAAGTACGACAAGCAGCCCGTCTCCTGCGGCCCGTACATCGTCAAGCACCGCTCCATCGACAAGTCGATGACGCTGACGCGCAACAAGCACTGGGACCCGGCCACCGACCCGATCCGCAACGCCTACCCGGACAGCTTCGAGTTCGAGTTCGGCCCCACCTCGCTGGAGTCCGCGGACCGCTTCATCGCGGACCAGGGCAAGGACCAGCAGATGGTCTCCATCTACAAGTCCGTGCCGGCCGAGCGCATGCAGAAGGTGCTCACCGACCCGGAGCTGAAGAAGCGCACCTTCAACGGTCTGCTCACCGGCACGTACTACTACGCCATCAACTGCAAGCGCATCACCGACCTCGAGGTGCGCAAGGCGCTCAACACCGCCTGGCCGCTGGAGCAGATCCGCAAGATCTACGGCGGTCCCTCCGCGGGCGACTACGCGACCACCATCCTGAGCCCCGACATCCTCGGCCGCGAGGAGTTCGACCTCTACGGCAAGCTGAAGACGCCCCAGGGCGACGCGGAGGCGGCCAAGGCGATCCTCAAGAAGGCCGGGAAGCTCGGCCAGAAGGTCGTCTACAGCTACCCGCAGAGCCCGACCTACGACAAGACGGCCGTCGTCATCGAGAACGCGCTGAAGAAGGCCGGCTTCACGCCGGTCATCAAGCCCGTCGACTCGACGTCGTACTACGACCAGATCCAGCAGGTCGACAACAGCTTCGACGTCATGTGGTTCGGCTGGTCCCCGGACTGGCCCACCGCCTACACGATGATCCAGCCGCTCTTCGACAGCGCCTCCATCGGCAACGGCCAGAACAACGTCTCCCAGGCGAAGGCCGACTGGATCGACGCGGCCATCAAGGAGAACGTCGTCATCGGCGACCAGAAGAAGGCCGGTGCGGCCTGGGCGGCGCTGGACAAGCGGATCATGGACGAGGTCGCCCCGATCATCCCGGAGACCTTCCAGCGGCGCTTCTACCTGTACGGCTCCAAGGTCGGCGGCGCCATGATGGACCCGCAGTTCTCCGCGACGCTGCTCTACAAGACGTACGTCAAGGCCTGACGAACGGCCCCCGCGGGGACCGGGCGGCTCTCCACCCCAGGGCCGCCCGCTCCCCTCCTCCCTCTCGGCATCCGTCAGGAAAACCCACTGCCATGCTGCGCTTTCTTCTCCGCCGTATCGTCGGCGCCGCGGTCATCCTGCTGATCATCAGCGCCCTGGTCTTCGTCCTCTTCTACACCGCCCCGCGCGACCCCGCCCGGGTAGCCTGCGGCAAGGTCTGCACCCCCGAGACACTCGCGCTGGTACGGCACAACCTGGGGATAGCCGACCCGATTCCGGTGCAGTACTGGCATTGGCTGCAGGGGATCTTCGTCGGCCGCGAGTACCAGTCGTACGGGCACTGCCCCGCGCCCTGCCTGGGGTATTCGTTCATCAACCGCGAGCCGGTCTTCGGCACCATCGTCGACCGCTTCCCGACCACTCTCTCGCTCTCCGTGGGCAGCGCCTTCGTCTTCGTCCTCTTCGGCGTCGGCACCGGCATGCTCGCCGCGGTCAAGCAGGGCAAGATGCTCGACAAGGTCGCGTCCTCCGCGTCGCTCGTCGCGTCCTCGCTGCAGATCTACATCGTCGGCGTGGTCGCCATGTACTTCCTCACCGACCAGCTGCACCTGCTGGACCGGCCGAGCTACACCCCGCTCAGCGAGAATCCGGGCGCCTGGTTCTCCGGACTTCTGCTGCCCTGGCTGGTCCTCTCGGTCATCTTCACGGCCAACTACACGCGTATGGCCCGGTCCCAACTGGTGGAGTCGCTGAGCGAGGACTACGTGCGGACGGCGCGGGCCAAGGGCCTGTCCCGGCGGACCGTCTTCTTCAGATTCGCCTGGCGCGGGGCCATGGGCCCGATCGTCACCATCTTCGGCCTCGACCTCGGCGTCCTCCTCGGCGGCGCCATCATCACCGAGAAGACCTTCAGCCTCCAGGGCATCGGGGCGCTCTCGGTCAAGGCCGTCTCCACCAACGACCTGCCGACGCTCCTCGGCGTGATGATGGTGGCCGCCGTCGCGATCGTGGTCCTCAACATCGTCGTCGACGCCGTCTACGCCCTCATCGACCCACGCGTCCGCCTCGCCTAGGGAGAGATCCAGTGAGCACCCCCTTCCTCTCCGTACGCGATCTGCGCGTGCACTTCTCCACCGAAGACGGCATGGTCAAGGCCGTCGACGGGCTGTCCTTCGACGTCGAGCGCGGCAAGACCCTCGGCATCGTCGGCGAGTCGGGCTCCGGCAAGTCCGTCACCAATCTGACGATCCTCGGCCTGCACCACCCCGACCACACCGAGATCGAGGGCGAGATCCTGCTCGACGGCCAGGATCTGCTGGCCGCCTCGGAGCGGGAGCTGGAGCAGCTGCGCGGCAACAAGATGGCGATGATCTTCCAGGACGCGCTGGCCTCGCTCTCGCCGTACCACACCGTCGGCAAGCAGATCGGCGAGACGTTCCGCAAGCACACCGGCGCCTCCAAGCGGGACGCCAGGGCGCGGGCCGTCGAGATGCTCACCAAGGTGGGCATCCCGCAGCCCGATCTGCGGGTGGACGACTATCCGCACCAGTTCTCCGGCGGTATGCGCCAGCGCGCGATGATCGCCATGGCACTGGTCTGCGACCCGGCGCTGCTGATCGCGGACGAGCCGACGACCGCGCTGGACGTCACCGTGCAGGCCCAGATCATGGACCTGCTCAAGGACCTCCAGCAGGAGACCGGCACCTCGATCATCTTCATCACCCACGACCTCGGGGTCATCGCCGACATCGCCGACGACGTGCTGGTGATGTACGGCGGCCGGTGCGTGGAGCGCGGCACCAAGAAGGAGGTGCTGCGGGCGCCCCAGCACCCGTACACCTGGGGGCTGCTGGGATCCATGCCGAGCCTCGAAGGCCCGGTCGACGTACCGCTGTCGCCGATCCCCGGCTCGCCTCCGAGCCTCCTCAACCCGCCGTCCGGCTGCCGCTTCCACCCGCGGTGCTCCTTCACCGAGCAGGTCGGCGGCAAGCGTTGTGCGACCGACCAGCCGCCGCTGGAGCTGGTGGCCGGGCGCGGGGCCGCCTGTCACCTCACCGCGGAGCAGCGCACCGAGTTCTTCGCCGACTTCGCCGGCACCCGGCCCAACTGACGTACAAGAGACGGGACTTCCCCACCATGAGCAGCACAGATCCCCTCCTGGACGTCGCCGGACTCACCAAGCACTTCCCGATCAAGGGCGGCTTCCCGATCCGGCGGACGGTCGGCGCGGTGCAGGCCGTCGACGGGGTGGACTTCACCGTGCACGAGGGCGAGAGCCTGGGTCTGGTCGGCGAGTCCGGCTGCGGCAAGTCGACGACCGGCCGGCTGATCACCCGGCTCCTGGAGCCGACGGCCGGCCGGATCACCTACCGCGGGCAGGACATCGCCCACGCCTCGCGCAAGCAACTGGCCCCGGTCCGCTCGGAGATCCAGATGATCTTCCAGGACCCGTACGCCTCGCTGAACCCGCGGCAGACCGTCGGCAAGATCATCACCGCGCCGATGGAGATCAACGGCATCGACCCGGCGGGCGGCCGGGAGGCGCGGGTGCGGGAGCTGCTGGAGACCGTCGGCCTCAACCCGGAGCACTACAACCGCTTCCCGCACGAGTTCTCCGGCGGTCAGCGCCAGCGCATCGGCGTGGCCCGCGCCCTCGCCCTGGAGCCCAAGCTGATCGTGGCCGACGAGCCGGTCTCGGCGCTGGACGTCTCGATCCAGGCCCAGGTGGTGAACCTGCTCCAGCAGCTGCAGAAGGAACTCGGCATCGCGTTCCTGTTCATCGCCCACGACCTGGCCGTCGTGCGCCACTTCTCGCAGCGCGTGGCGGTCATGTACCTCGGCAGGATCGTGGAGATCGCCGATCGGGAGGACCTGTACGGCAATCCGCGTCACCCGTACACCAGAGCGCTGCTCTCCGCCGTGCCCGAGGCGTCCGCCGACGAGGCGCCGGCCCGTGAGCGCATCCGCCTGGCCGGCGACGTGCCCTCCCCGGTCGACCCGCCGTCCGGCTGCCGCTTCCGTACCCGTTGCTGGAAGGCGACGGACAAGTGCGCGAGCGAGGCGCCGCCACTGGTACGGGTGGAGGGCAGCCGGGAAGGCCATCTGACGGCCTGCCACTACCCCGAGGACTCCCAGGCCGTGCCGAGCGTCCCGAAGGCCCGTGAGGCCTCGCAGGGGCCGGAGTCCGACAAGACCACCGACGACCCCGGAGCCGGGGCCTGACAGCCCCCTGGCTCCGGCCCCGGGGCGCCGTCGCCGACACGGACCCGACCGGTCCGGGGACCGCGGGGCTCCCCCGCCCCGAGGAACCGGGCACGTGAGCCCCTTGACCCGAGCCACCCGCGAGGCCGGTTCCCGGACATACGGGAAGGGCGCCCGGAACCGACCGGTTCCGGGCGCCTCCACGTCCGGCCGCACGGCCGCCGGGCACGACGGTGCGCACGGCCGCCGGGCACGGCTCGGGGCCCGGAACCTTGGCAGGTTCCGGGCCCCGGGTGTCACACGCTCCGTGCTACGAAGCCGCGCGTACTACGAAGCCGCGCCGACGACGTCCTTCTCCTCGGCGAAGTGGCACGCCGATTCGTGCGCGGCCGGGGAGTCCACGGACTTCAAGCGCTCGGGGACCGCCAGCAGCGGCGTCTCCGTGGCGCACTTGTCCGTCGCCTTCCAGCACCGCGTACGGAAACTGCAGCCCGACGGCGGGTTCGCCGGCGACGGGACGTCACCGGTGAGGATGATCCGCTCGCCGCGCTCGCGGGCCTCCGGGTCGGGGACCGGGACCGCCGACAGCAGCGCCTGGGTGTAGGGATGCGTCGGGTGGTCGTAGATCTCCTCGTCCGTGCCGATCTCGGCCATCTTGCCGAGGTACATCACGCCGACCCGGTCGGAGATGTGCCGGACGATCGACAGGTCGTGCGCGATGAAGAGGTAGGAGAGGTTGAACTCGTCCTGGAGCTTCTCCATCAGGTTGATGACCTGCGCCTGCACCGACACGTCGAGCGCGGAGACCGGCTCGTCGCAGATGATGATCTCCGGGTTGAGCGCGAGGCCGCGGGCGATGCCGATGCGCTGGCGCTGACCGCCGGAGAACTGGTGCGGATAGCGGTTGATGTACTCCGGGTTGAGACCCACGACGTCCAGCAGGTCCTGGACCTTGCGCCGCCGGTCCCCCTTCGGCGCCACCTCGGGGTGGATGTCGAAGGGCTCGCCGATGATGTCGCCGACCGTCATACGCGGGTTCAGCGACGTGTACGGGTCCTGGAACACCATCTGGATGTTGCGGCGCACGGCCTTCAGCGCGCGTCCCGACAGCCGGGTGATGTCCTGGCCCTTGTAGAAGACCTCGCCGGACGTGGCCGTCTCCAGCGTCATCAGCAGCCGCGCGACCGTGGACTTGCCACAGCCCGACTCGCCGACGATGCCGAGCGTCTCGCCCTGGTAGAGGTCGAAGGAGACCCCGTCCACGGCCTTGACGGCGCCGATCTGGCGCTTGAAGAGGATGCCCTGGCTCAGCGGGAAGTGCTTGACCAGATTGCGCACCTGGAGGATCGGCTCACCGCGTTCCACCGGGGCGTCGATCGCCGCGACCGCCGCCGTCTCGTCGGCGGCCTCGACCTCCACGACGTCGGTGACGTTCGGGGTGCTGTCCAACGATCCGTCCGTCTTGTCGAGCTCAGCCATGGATCGTCTCCTTCCAGAAGTGGCAGGCGCTGCCGCGGCCGGGCAGTTCGCTGCCGTCCTGCTCGGAGACCGGCACCAGGGCCGGAATCTCCGTGCGGCAGATGTCCTCCGCCTTCGGGCACCTGGGGTTGAAGGCGCAGCCGGACGGAATCTTGAGCAGGTTGGGCGGCAGCCCCTTGATCGCGTAGAGCTCCTGGCCCTTCTGATCGAGGCGCGGGATCGAGTCGAGCAGACCCCGGGTGTACGGGTGCGCGGGCCGCTTGTAGAGCTCGTGCACCGGTGCTGTCTCGACGATCCGGCCCGCGTACATGACCGCGATCTTGTCCGCGACGTCGGCGACGACGCCGAGGTCGTGGGTGATCAGGATCAGACCCATGTTGAACTCGGTCTGGAGCTCCTTGAGCAGGTCCATGACCTGGGCCTGGACCGTCACGTCGAGCGCGGTGGTCGGCTCGTCCGCGATGATCAGGTCCGGCTCCAGGGCCAGCGCCATGGCGATCATGATGCGCTGGCGCATGCCGCCGGAGAACTGGTGCGGATAGTCGTTGACCCGCTCCTTGGCGGCGGGGATCTTGACCCGCTCCATCAGCTCGATGGCCTTGAGCTTCGCCTGCTTCTTGGAGAGTCCCTGGTGGACACGGAACATCTCGCCGAGCTGGTAGCCGACCGAGAGCACGGGGTTGAGCGAGGAGAGCGCGTCCTGGAAGATCATCGCGATCTTCTGGCCACGGATCTTCCGCCGCTCCTCGTAGCCCATCGTGAGCATGTCCTGGCCGCGGTACAGGATCTGGCCCTGCGGGATCTTGCCGGGCGGCATGTCGAGAATGCCCATGATCGCCTGAGCGGTCACGGACTTGCCGGAGCCGGACTCGCCGAGCACCGCCAGGGTCTCGCCCGAGTTGACGCTGTAGTTCACACCGTTGACGGCCTTGGCCACTCCGTCACGGGTGTGGAACTCCACGTGCAGGTCGCGCACTTCGAGGAGCGGGCTGTCGTCCGGTCCCCCGGCACGGGGCGCCGGGATGTCTGCTGTCTTGTCCATGATGGTCACGTCGTACGCCCTCCTCAGCGCAGCTTCGGGTCGAGGGCGTCGCGCACCGCGTCGCCGAGCATGATGAACGCGAAGACCGTGAGGCTGAGCATTCCTGCCGGGAACAGCAGCACATGCACGTTGTTACGGATCTCTTCGCTGCCCGACGCGATGTCGATGCCCCACGAGATGGTCGGGTCGGCGAGACCCAGACCCAGGTAGGACAGCGTCGCCTCGGCCGAGATGAAACCACCGAGAGCGATGGTGGCGACGACGATGGTCGGCGCGAGGGCGTTGGGCAGGACATGGCGGAACAGCATCCGGCCGGTCCCCGCGCCGAGAGCGCGTGCCGCCGTCACGTAGTCCGCCTGCTTCGCGGTGATCACCGATGCACGCATCACACGGCAGATCGAGGTCCAGCCGAGGAAGGCGAGGGCCGCGATCACGACGTACACCTTGCGCTCGGCGAAGGCGTTCAGGACGACCATCGTGCCGAGCAGGAAGGGCAGACCGAAGAAGATGTCCGTGATGCGGGAGATGATCGCGTCGAGCCAGCCGCCGAAGAATCCGGCGAGCAGACCCAGCAGGCCGCCGATGATGGTGATCGCCACGGTGACGCCGACGCCGACGAGGATCGAGGCGCGGGTGCCGTAGATGACACGCGCGTAGATCGAGCGGCCCTGGACGTCGTAACCGAACCAGTCCGCCTGGAAGAAGTGCCCGAGTTCGGGCTTCGTCAGGTAGTGGTGCGTCAGATCGCCGGCCCGAGGGTCGGCGCCGGTGAACAGGCCGGGGAAGGCCGCGATCACCAGCAGCAGGACCAACAGGCTTGCCGATATCCAGAACATGGGGCGGTGGCGCAGGTCGAACCAGGCGTCACCCCACAGACCACGAGGCTTGCCGGTGGATTCCTTGACGGGGCTCTCCGCGTCCACCGTCGCAGACGCGACCGCGTCCGCTCCGGCGTCCTTGATGCTCTGGTCCTTCGTCACGTCAGGCATACCGGATCCTCGGGTCCAGGACCGCGTACAGCAGGTCGACAATCAGGTTGATCACGAGAATGATCAGTACGAATACGGTGACGACACCGACGATGGTGGAGCCTTCACGCTGCTGGAGCGCCCGGTAGAGAAGGTTTCCGACACCCTGGACATTGAAGATGCCCTCGGTGACGACCGCGCCGCCGATGAAGCCGCCGACGTCCGTACCGAGGAACGTGACCACCGGGATCAGCGAGTTGCGCAGCAGGTGCACCCCGACGATGCGACGCCGTGGCAGCCCCTTCGCGAGTGCCGTGCGCATGTAGTCCGCGCGCAGGTTCTCGGCGAAGGTCGTACGTGTCAGTCGGGCGACGTATGCCATGGAGAGCATGGCCAGGACGAAGCCCGGCAGGAACAACTGCGTGATGTCCATCGAGTCTTCGACGTTCGGCGCGACCCAGTGCAGTGTGTCCGCGAAGACGAACCGGGCCACGTAGCCGAGGATGAACACGGGGATCGAGATGACGACCAGCGTGAAGATCAGCACGCCGGTGTCCGGTGCCTTGCCCGCCTTCAGTCCGGCCCAGGCGCCGAGGCTGAGACCCACGATCATCTCGATGACCATCGCGACGATGGTGAGACGGATCGTGACGGGGAAAGCCCTCGTCATCTCGTCCCAGACGGGACGACCGCCGAAGGTCTCGCCGAAGTTCAGCTGGAACAGGTCCTTCATGTAGTTGATGTACTGCATGGGAAGGGACTGGTCCAGTCCGAACTTGTGACGCAGCTCCGCGACCTGTGCGGGGTCGGCAGCCTTGTCACCCCACATCGCCCGGATCGGATCACCGGGAAGGATGTGGACCATAAGGAAAATCAACAGAGTAGTCCCGATGAACACCGGGATCATCTGGAGCAGTCGCCTAGCGACGTAGCGCCCCATCATGCCTCCATGCCGTGAGGGGTCGGCGATGGCCTACACATGGTCTCCACCGCGGGGTTGTGGGGGGAGGTTGCCGGGCCAACGCCCGCGAGCCGGTGCCGCCATCCGTTCCGGAGGGCGGCACCGGCCGGCAGGTCCCGAAACTTACTTCTTCGACTTCACCTGAACGTCGGTGAAGATGGGGTCGCCGTCCTGACCGTAAACGATCTTGCCGAACACGTTCTTCGACTGGCCGGAGTTGACCTTGTAGAACCACAGCGGGATCGACGGCATGTCCTTGGCCAGGAGCTGCTCGGCCTCCTGGTACATCTTCACGGTCTCGTCAAGGGTCTTCGCCTTGTCGGCCTTGGAGGTGAGCTCGTCGAACGCCTTGTTGGAGTAACCACTGGTGTTACCGGCGGCCGTCGTGCCGTACAGGTCGCGCATGAAGTTCGAGTTGACCGGGTAGTCGAGCACCCAGCCACCGCGGTACATGGACTTGACCTTCTTGCCGTCACGGGCGTTCAGGTCGGTCGCGAAGTCCGGCTTGGAGTCGCCGACGCACTCGACGCCGGTGGCCTGGCGGATGCTGTTGCAGACCGCGTCGACCCACGCCTTGTGCGGCTGGTCCGCGTTGTACTGGATCGAGATCTTGTTGCCCGGGACGCCGCCACCCTCGGTGATGAGGGCCTTGGCCTTGGCCGGGTCGTACTTCACGATGTCGCCGAGGGCGCCGGCCTTGTAGCCGAGCACGCCGCGGGCGACGTACGAGTCGGCCGGGGTACGGGTTCCGTTGAGGACGGTCTTCGTGATCGTCTCACGGTCGATCGCCATCGACAGGCCCTGGATGACCTTGGGGTTGATGTTCTTGAACTGCTTGGTGTAGAACGCCGGGACGATCGACTGGACCGCGGAGTACTCCTGGTCGATCGCACGGTCGCCGAGGTCCTGCTTGTAGTTCTTCAGCGAGGTCACGGGGACCTGCTCGATCCAGTCGAGCTGGTCCGAGCGCAGAGCCGAGTAGGCGGCCTCGGCGTTCGTGTAGTTCTTGAAGTCGATGCCACCGTTCTTGGCCTTGTTCGGGCCCTGGTAACCGTCGAACTTCCGAACCTTGATCAGCTTGTTGTGGTCCCACGAGACGAACTTGTAGGGACCGTTGCCGATCGGGTGCTGGCCGGCGGCCTTCGGGTCCTTGAAGAAGGACTCGGGCAGCGGCGCCCAGACGTCGTAGCCCAGCTTGTACGCGAAGTACGAGACCGGACCGCTGAGGGAAATCGTGAAGGTGTTGTCGTCAACGACCTTCAGGCCTTCCATCTCGGTCTTCTTCGGGTCACCCTTGTCCGGGTGGACGTCGGAGTAGCCCTTGATGTCCTGGAACCAGCTGGAGTTGGTCTGGTTGTTCTTGACGTTGGCAGACCAGTTCCAGGAGTCCACGTAGGACTTGGCGGTGACCGTGGTGCCGTCGTGGAACTTCCAGCCCGGCTTGAGCTTGACGGTCCACACGGACGAGTCGGCGTTGGGCGTCACGGACTCGGCGTTGATGTACGTGAGCTTGCCGGTGCCGGGCTCGTAGCTGACGAGGCCCGCGAAGATGGCGCCGAGGACACGGCTGCCCTGGCTCTCCTTGGCGTTCGCCGGCTGCAGCGGGTTCTGCGGCTCGCTGAGCTGGGCGGTCAGGATCCCGTTCGGGTCCGCCTTGCCCGAGTTCATGCCGCTGTCACTGCCCTTGTCGCTACCACCACAGGCGGTCGCGGCCAGGGCGATGACGGCCGCTCCCGCGACCCACTTGGCGCTCTTGGCACCACGCATGGGTTTCCTCCTCATGAGTCCACTTTTGACTACAAGAAGGGCACTGGAGTGATACACCGACACCCCTGACGGTGATCGTTTCAGTGCCCTGAGTGTGCTCGTGAGTCGGCACTCCCCACAGTGCGTGACCCATTGACCCGAGCTCAATGGAGCCAACTATTGAGTACGAGCGGGCCATAAACCACACTTAAAGGGTCTCGGTTTGACAACATCGGCAGGGTGTCGATGACCGAAATCCGGACAAAGCGATCCCAGACAGACACGCCCGAAACGGACCGTTAACACATGTTCCGGAGAGCGACGCTCGATAACCGGACACCCCGGGCAGAAAAACGAGTTGACGCAAAGACCGGGCCCCCACAGTGTCTGCGGGGGCCCGGGTCTCATGTCAATGGCTCGAACGGCTCTTGCGGAGGAGCCGTCGGCCTGTGTGGCGTCAGCGCTTGGCGCGGGACGCGGCGCGGCCGCGCTCCTTCTGGTCCAGGACGACCTTGCGGATGCGGACCGTCTCCGGGGTCACCTCGATGCACTCGTCCTCGCGGCAGAACTCCAGGGACTGCTCCAGGGAGAGCTTGCGGGCCGGGACCACGTTCTCCGTGGTGTCCGCGGAAGCCGCACGCATGTTGGTGAGCTTCTTCTCCTTGGTGATGTTCACGTCCATGTCGTCGGCGCGGGAGTTCTCGCCGATGATCATGCCCTCGTAGACCTCGGTGCCGGCCTCGGTGAAGATGACACCGCGCTCCTGGAGGTTGACCATCGCGAACGGCGTCACGGAGCCCGCGCGGTCGGCGACCAGGGAGCCGTTGTGACGGGTGCGCAGCTCGCCGAACCACGGCTCGTGGCCCTCGAAGATGGAGTGCGCGATGCCCGTGCCGCGGGTCTGCGTCAGGAACTCCGTACGGAAGCCGATGAGGCCGCGGGACGGAACGATCCACTCCATGCGGACCCAGCCCGAACCGTGGTTCGTCATCGTCTCCATGCGGCCCTTGCGGGTCGCCATCAGCTGGGTGATCGCACCGAGGTGCTCCTCGGGGGAGTCGATCGTCATGCGCTCGATCGGCTCGTGCGTCTTGCCGTCGACCTGCTTGGTGACGACCTCCGGCTTGCCGACCGTGAGCTCGAAGCCCTCACGGCGCATCTGCTCGACGAGGATGGCCAGCGCGAGCTCACCGCGGCCCTGGACCTCCCAGGCGTCCGGGCGCTCGGTGTCCAGGACGCGGAGCGAGACGTTACCGATCAGCTCGCGGTCGAGGCGGTCCTTCACCTGGCGGGCGGTGACCTTGTGGCCCTTGCCGCCCTTGCCGACGAGCGGCGAGGTGTTCGTGCCGATGGTCATCGAGATGGCCGGCTCGTCGACCGTGATCAGCGGCAGCGCGACCGGGTTCTCGGGGTCGGCCAGGGTCTCGCCGATCATGATGTCCGGGATGCCCGCGATGGCGCAGATGTCGCCGGGGCCCGCCACCTCGGCCGGCTTACGGGTGAGCGCCTCGGTCATCAGCAGCTCGGTGATGCGGACGTTGGACATCGTGCCGTCGCGCTTGATCCAGGTGACGGTCTGGCCCTTGCGCAGCTCGCCCTGCTCGACACGGCAGAGCGCGATGCGGCCGAGGAAGTTGTCGGCGTCCAGGTTGGTGACGTGGGCCTGCAGCGGGGCCTCGTCGTCGTACTCCGGGGCCGGGACGTGCGCCAGGACCGTGGAGAAGAACGGCTCCAGGTTGTCGCTGTCCTGCGGGACGGTGCCGTCCTCGGGCTTGGTCAGCGAGGCCACGCCGTCACGGGCGCAGGCGTAGACGATCGGGAACTCGATCTGGTCCTCGTCCGCGTCCAGGTCCAGGAACAGGTCGTACGTCTCGTCGACGACCTCGGCGATCCGGGAGTCGGGGCGGTCCGTCTTGTTGATGCAGAGGATGACCGGCATCTTCGCGGCGAGCGCCTTGCGCAGCACGAAACGGGTCTGCGGAAGCGGGCCCTCGGAGGCGTCGACGAGCAGCACGACCGCGTCCACCATCGACAGGCCGCGCTCGACCTCGCCGCCGAAGTCGGCGTGGCCGGGGGTGTCGATGATGTTGATCGTGATCGGGTCCCCGCCGTCCTTGGGGTGATACTTCACCGCCGTGTTCTTGGCGAGGATCGTGATGCCCTTCTCACGCTCCAGGTCGTTCGAGTCCATCATGCGTTCGTCGAGGTTCTCGGCGGCGTGCGCGGCGAAGGCGCCGGCCTGCCTGAGCATGGCGTCGACCAGGGTGGTCTTGCCGTGGTCGACGTGGGCGACGATGGCTACGTTACGGATGTCGTGGCGCGTGGGCATGGGTGGCTAGCGCTTCTCTCGGTCGTGGGATCAGGCGTCTCAGTCGGTCTCGGGTCCTCGTACGCCCGCCGGGCGGACGCGCCACGGCTACCCACCATGGTACGGGGCTGGCGCCGTGGCGGCTTCCCGGGCGATTCCTACCGACCGCAGGACAGCCGTACGGCCTCTCGGGCCGCGGCGGACGCGTGCTTGCGGAGCGGCTCCTCGCAGCGGAGGATTCCGCCGACCGGGGCGGTGGCGGTCACCACATGCCCGAAGGTCGGCTCGTGCTGCTTGCCGTGCCCACAGGAGTAGCGGAAATCGGTCTCGATCAGCTGGAATGCGCTGTACGAGACGTAGTGGCCGGCGGGGCCGCTGAACTCACCGGCACCGGTGTCGAGGGGCGGGTACTCCCCCGGCTTGTCCAGCCCCGCCGCATCCGGGTTCCCCTCGTCCGCCAGGCCGAGGTGAACAGCGAGCGCACCCAGTACGGCGTCCGAGCCCAGCGCGGGTCCCTCGGTGTCCAGGGACGCCATGTCCGTCCGCAGGCGGAGCATCGGCCGGTCGGCGCCGACGGTCTTTGCGGCGGTGACGCGCTGGGCCTCCGTGACCCCGTTGAGCACCGAGAGGCGCTGAGTGTTGAACCAGGTGTAGGTGCCGCCCCGGCAAGCCCGTGCATCCGATACGGGGACACTGTCCGCGCCGGTCCGCCCGGCTGTCGTCGAACCGGCCGGCCGAGGCTCCTCCCGGTTGGCCGCGTCGCTCGATGCCGATGTGCAGCCGCTCACAACGGCGAGGAGTCCCGCGACGAGCAACGCGGTCGTAGTGACGACAGTCCGTGTCCGCTTCATGTTTCCGTCCCCGTGGTCATGACTTGCGGTGAATTTCACCGGTGGTCATGTCCACGGTCCCCCGGGCGGTCGGTCCGGACGCCGGATTTGAGCAACTTCAGAGGTGGGGCTCCGAAGCTGCGGCTCCGGGCCCCCACCCCGGAGCCGGGGCTCCGGGGTGGGGCTCGGAGGTGGGGGGAGTGAGCGGCCACCCGGGTCAGCGGGTAGGCACGACCTTGCCCGCCGGGGAGCCCGGCGGGCAAGGGACTTGAGCCAGTTCTGAGCTTGCGATTCGTTTCTGACCTGCTACTTCTTCTTGTTCGCCGGGGCTCCGGCGGCCTGCGGATTCTTGAAACCGATGTCCTGGTAGTGGGGTGCCCCGAGCCCGAAGGCGCCGACGTTCGCCAGCTTTCTGTTCGTCGCGACGAGCTGCGGACGCTGGTAGAGAGGAATCGATCCTGCCGCGGCCCAGATCCGGGCGTCCGCCTGCTTCATCAGGTTCTGGGCGGCCCCCTCGTCGAGCTCCGACGCCGCCTGGTCGAAGAGCTGGTCGATGTGGTCCGTGCCGACGCGGGTGTAGTTCTGCTCGACCAGCAGCGAGCCGTCGGTGGCGGGCACCGGCTTGGCGAAGATCGGGCGGTCGTCGGTGGCCGGGTAGGCGGTGGCCGGCCAGGAGTACAGCGCCAGGTCGTAGTCGCCGGAGGCGATGTGGTCCTTGAAGTAGCTGTCGTCGGAGACCTTGGTGATCGACGTGCCGATGCCGATCGCGTCGAGCATCGCGGAGATCCTCTCCCCGACCGCGCGCAGCGGCTCCGACCCCGGACCCGACGGCAGGACGAAGCGCAGGGTCAGCGGCTTGCCGTCCTTGCCGAGCGGGCCGCGGCGCGCCTCGGCGGCCCGCTCGGAGGCCGCGGTGCCCGCAGGGGCGTACGCGCCGGTGGCGTCGGCCGGCCGCCTGTCCTGGGCGGCGACCTCGGAGACGGCGTCCTCGGTGGTGCCGGACCCGGCCAGGCGTCCGGCCTGACGCAGCAGAGCGGCGCTGTGGATCGCGGCGGCGGGCGAGGGGGCGAGGGCCTGGCCGGCGTTCCCCGCCCCGTCGCCGCCACCGGGCTTGTTGTCGGCGCCCACGATGTACAGGCCGTCGTCGGCGGCGGGCTCACGCCTGTGGGCGGCGTCGTCGGCCCTGCCGTCGTCGCTCCGGGTGCCCGGGGTGCCACGGCCGGCCTTGCCGTCGTCGCCCTCGGTGCCGGGCTTGCCGCCGGGCGGGCCGGCCTTCTCGGACGCGGCCGGCTTGTCGTCCTTCCCGGCGCTGGTCTCCTTCTCCTTCGTCCCCTTCTTCCCGGCCTCGCTGCCCGCCTTGGTGCCGTCCGGCTTCTTGACCGCGCCCTCCCGCGTCCAGCCCGCCTCGGCCAGCAGCGCCCGCGCCTCCTCGGTGTCCTGGCCGCCGAGCGCGCCGCTGCCGTCCTTGTACGCGGGCTGTCCGGCCAGGGCCAGGTGGCTGCCGAGCGGTGTGGCGGGCAGGCCGAGCGGTTTGAGCACGGTGTCGACGAGCTCCTGGCGGTTCAGGGCGCGGGCGACCGCCCGGCGCACCCGGTCGTCGGCCAGCGGCCCGGACTCGCCGTTCAGCGCGAGCTGGGTGTACGCGGGCTCCAGCGACTTGCGGACCACGTACGAGCGCAGCTTGCCCTGCTCGGCGGTGTACGCCTCCGCCGCCGCCCTGGCCTTCTCCCTGGCCGCCTGCGCCGCCGCCGCCTCCTCCTCGTTCGAGCCGTGTGCCGCGGCCCAGGAGCGCAGTGCGGCGGCCGGGCCGTCCCCGGAGCCGGGGCCCTGGGCGAGCGGCTGCCCGTTCCCGCCGCCGTCGCGGCCCGCCTGCACGATCCGGTGCGCCGCGGCGGCGTCGACATCGGCGACGTCGATCCTCCCCTCGGTCAGCGCCTGGGCGCGGTCCTGCGGCTTGACGGCCCGGAAGACCAGCTTGTCGAGCCTGGCGGTCCCGCCCCACCAGCGCGGATTGCGGACCAGGGTGACTTCGCCGGCCTTCGTGTCCACCCCGCCCAGCCGGAACGGTCCGGCGGTGGCCTTGAGGGTGGTCCGCGCGCCGTCGTTGAAGGAGTTCGGAGAGCCGGTCACCTCCTTCGGGTACAGCGGGGAGAAGAGCGAGCGCCAGTCCGCGTACGGCTTGGCGAAGGTGACCCGGACCTCTTGGTCGTCGGCGCCCCGCTCGATCTTCTCGATCCGCTCGTAGCCGGCGTTGCGGGCGGTCCAGTACGCCGAGTCCTTGCCGCGCAGCGCCCGCCACTGGGCGACGAAGTCGGGCGCCCCGATGTCCCGCCCGTCGCTCCACACCGCCTGCTGGTTGAGCCGGTAGAGCACCACCTGCCTGGGCTCGCGCTCGACCACCTTCGCGGACTCCAGGTAGTCCGGATTCAGCTGCGGCCTGCCCTTGGCGTCCAGGGGGAACAGCGTCGGCAGCAGCGCACCGGTGATCCGGGTGGTGGCGCTGTCGGCGTCGGCCTGGAAGACGTTGAGGGTGGTGGGCATGGTGTCGATCGCCCAGTTGACCGTGCCCCCCTGGGCGACCAGGTCCCGGCCCGCGATCGCGATGTCCTGGGGGACGACGGCGCCCGCCGCGCCGTCGTCGTCGGAGCTGCAGCCCGCCAGCACGGGGAGCGTCAGCACGCCCGCCGTGAGGAGCGCGAGCGAGCGGCGCTTTCGGGCCGTCCCCCGCGGGACGCCGACGTGGGACATGGCTGATACCTCCGCGGCCGGACCGGCCCACCCGCACCGGAATGGGTCGGATTCTGCATTCTTGGTGTCATATGTAGCTGATCACACTGGTTTCGTCCGTCCACTGAAGGCGCACCCGCGCGAGCGGCGGCGCAGACACGGCGCAGCGGCCCGGAACCTCACCCGGGCGGCGCAACGCCGCGCGACACCGGGAAGGCCCGCACTCTTCACCACACGGGCATGACGCCCGACACCCTCAGGCCCATGAACATGACCGCCCACGATCGCGGAGGAGATAGCAAGTCATGCTGTGACAAGCAGACTTGACGGGTGTTCAGCACTGCCTCGACGATCTGGTCCGCACGTCGACCGGCCGGGAGGACGGGGCAGCGCGGAGGTCTCCTACAGTGGGTGTCCGTGCTTTACGGAAGATCCGCGGAAAGCGGTGCACTGGACGAGGTGATCGCGCGGGCTCGCGACGGCTTCGGCGGCGCGGTGGTGCTGCGGGGCGAGGCAGGCGTGGGCAAGACGGCCCTGCTCGACGCGGCGGCCCTGCGAGGCGGCGCCATGCGCGTGCTGCGGACCACTGGCGTCGAGGCCGAGTCCGACCTGGCGTTCGCGGCGCTGCACCAGGCGCTGCGGCCGGTGACCGGCTCGCTGGATGCGCTTCCCGTACCGCAACGCGACGCTGTGCGCGCTGCGTTGGGGCTCGCCCCCGGGAGTGACGGCGATCGGTACCTGCTGGGCGCGGGTGTGCTGTCGTTGCTGGCCGAGGCCGCCGCTCCGGACGGTTTGCTCTGCGTGGTCGACGACTTCCAGTGGACCGACCGGGCCTCGGCCGATGCACTGCTGTTCGCCGCCAGGCGGCTGGCGACGGAGAAGATCGCGATGTTGTTCGCCGTGCGCGGGGACGCTCCGGTCAAGGGGGTGCCCCTGACGGTGGAGGTGCGTGGCCTGCCCGGAGCCGCGGCGGCCGAGATGCTGGAGTCGCGCTGGGGCGTGCCGCCCGGTGTGGTGCGGGAACTCGTCGCACTGACCGGCGCGAACCCGCTCGCCCTGGGCGAGATCGCCGCCCGCCTGTCACCGGCTCAGCTCGCGGGGCGCGAGCCGTTGCCCGACCCGCTTCCCGGTGGCGTCCGGCTGTTCGGCGATCGGGTGGCCGCGCTGTCCGCCCCCGCCCGGCGGCTCGCTCTGGTCGCCGCGGTGGAGGCCGACCTCGCTCTGGTTCTGCGCGCCACCGACCGGTTGTCCGCCGAGGGAGCGGTACGGCCCGGGGAGAACGCGGGGGACGGGACCGGGCGGTCGGCGCCGGCCGAGCTGGAGGAGTCCGGGCTTGCGGAGTTCTCGGGCGCGCGTGTGCACTTCCGCCATCCGCTCGTCCGGTCGGCGGTGTACGAGGCGGCCACCGCCGCCGAGATCCGCCGGGCGCATGCCGTGCTGGCGGAGCTGGCCGAGGGCGACCGCCGCGCCTGGCACCTGGCCGGAGCGGCGATGGGCCCGGACGAGCAGGTCGCCGCCGAGCTGGTCGCCGCCGCGGAGCGGGCGCGTGACCGTGGCGGGTACGGCACCGCCGCCACCGCCCTGGCCAGGGCGGCCGGGCTGACGCCCGAGCCGCACACCCGTGCCACCCGTCTGAAGGACGCCGCCGTCGCGGCCTGGCTCGGTGGCCGACCGGGGCAGGCGCAGTCGCTGCTGGCCGACGCCCGCGACCTGGCCGACGCCGGTGCCGGCCTCACGATGGAGATCGCCCAGTTGCGAGGCCGGTTCGAGCTGAACTCGGGCAACGCCGCCGAGGCCGTGCGGATCCTGGCGGCGGGCGACAGCCTGGACATGCTCGCCGATGCTGTGGAAGCTGCCTCGTACGTCGGTGACACGGTGGCCGTCGTCGAGCTCGGGCGGAGGGCGGCAGCGCACCCCGAGGGTTTCCTGCGGGACACGGTGGCCGGGATCGGCCTGACACTGGACGGCGACGCTGCCGGGGCGGGCCTGTTGCGGCGGGCGCTGGCGCGGGTCGGCGAGCTGCGGGAGGCCGCGGAGTATCTGTGGGCGGCGGCCGCGGCCGCCCAGCTGGGCGAGTCGGATCTGGCGGCCGAGATGGCCGAACGGGCCGGACGGGTGGCCAGGGTGTCGGGGATGACCGGGCAGTTGCCGGTCGTGCTGGAGTTCGTCGCGACGGCCGAGCGCATGGCGGGTCGGCTGGACATCAGCCGGGCCGTCTCCGAGGAGGGCCTGGAACTGGCTCGCGAGGCCGGCTATGAGAACACGGTGGCCGCGCACCTGGCCAACCTGGCGGTGCTGGCGGCGCTGCGCGGCGAGGTGGAGACGTGCGAACGGCGGGCCCGCGAGGCGCTGGCCATCGCCGTGCCGCATCGAGTGGGTCTGCGGGCGGGGGTCGCCGCGTACGCGCTGGCCCTGCTCGACCTGTGCCTGGGGCGCTGTGCGACGGCGCACGACCGTTTCACGGCCCTCGCCGCGGCGGGACCGGGTGTCGGCCATCCCGCCGTGGTGTGGCGGATGGCGCCGGATCGTGTGGAGGCCGCCGTGGGCGCGGGTGACGAGGCGGGTGCTCGGGCGGTGCTGGAGGCGTACGAGCGGTGGTCCGCGCACGCCGCGACGCCCGAGTCGCGCGCTCTGCTGGCCCGTTGCCGGGGCCTGGCCGAGTCGTCCGAGGACGCCTTCGGCGAGGCGTTGCGGCTGCACACCAACCCGTTCGAGGCCGCCAGGACGGCTCTGCTGCTGGGTGAGCGCCTGCGCCGCGCGCAGCGGCCGGGCGAGGCGCGGGCGCATCTGCGGATGGCGTGGGAGACGTTCGAACGGGCGGGTGCAGGGCCGTGGGCGAGGCGCGCGCAGGGCGAGCTGCGGGCGGCGGGCGAGAGCGGGCAGGCCTCACCCCCGGCCGTGCTCGACGCGCTGACCCCGCAGGAGCTGCGTATCGCGGGCCTGGTCGCCGACGGGTTGTCGAGCAAGCAGATCGCTGCCCGGCTGTTCCTGAGCCCGCGCACGGTCGAGTACCACCTGTACAAGATCTATCCGAAGCTGGGCATCGGCTCCCGTACGGAACTGGCGCGACTGGTAGTTCTACAGAAGGCACCCGCGACGGAAGCGGACATGCTCTGAGACATGCATGAAGTGAACATCTGGAGTGAAGAGTTCGGCGCCGCGACGGACCCGCCGATCCTGTTGATCATGGGTTCGATGTCGCAGGGCGTCCTGTGGCCGGACGAGTTCGCCGGCCGCCTTGTCGCCGGGGGCCGCCGGGTGATCCGGTACGACCACCGTGACACCGGCATGTCGGGCACGGTCGACTTCGCGGCGGAGCCCTACACGTGGCACGACATCAAGAACGACGTGTACCGCGTGATGGACGCCCACGGCCTGGAGAGCGCGCATCTGGTCGGCCACTCGGCGGGCGGGCTGCTGGGCCAGTTCGTCGCGGTGGAGCGGCCGGAACGGGTGCGCTCGCTGACCGTCATCGGCTCCTCGCCGCTCGGCGGCCGCGAAGGTCGGGTGATCATGCGGTCTCTGATGGGGCAGCCGCAGCCCGAGGGGAGTCTGCCCGAGCCGGCGCCGGAGTTCGTGACCTTCTACCGTGCGCTCATGGCCGCCCCGCCGCCGAAGGACCGACGCACCCGGATCGACGGCATGATCGCCGAACAGCGCGTGCTGCACGGCACCGGGCTGCCGTTCGACGAGGACGCGGCGCGTCGGCTGCAGGAACGGATCCACGACCGGGCCCGCGACCTGTCAGCGGTGGCCAACCACCGGCTGGCCGCGATGGCCGAGCCGGACTTCGAGCCGGTGGACGTGCTGCACCGGGTGAAGGCGCCCACGCTGGTCGTCGAGGGCAGTCACGAGCCGGCCAAGCCGGGCCACGGCGCGATCATCGCCGAGCAGATCCCGGGGGCGCGGCTGATGATCGTGGCGGGCATGGGGCACACGCTGCCGCCGGAGGTGCACGAGGAACTGGCCACCGCCGTCCTCGCGCACACGGCCGGGTGATGTCCGCCCCGGGCTGTGTCATCCGCATCGAACCGGCCCACGCGCCCCGTCGGTGCTCGAGCCCGGGAAGGACCAGCTGCGCAAGTGCGTCGCCGAGCCGGACAGGCACCCCTCCTGGACGCCGCCGGGACCGAACCCGACCGGACGGCGGCGGCCAGGAGGAACACGGGCCGAGGTACTGCGACATCACGAAGTGCTGCACGCAGGTGTGTCCCGAACACATCAGGAGCACCGACAACGCGCTGATCCCGCCGAAGGAACGGACCGTGGGCCGGAAGTCCGACCGGCCGGTGCGGCCGGGGAACGGGATCCGGCGGCGGGGGACTCCCTGATCCCCCTCAGCCGAGCAGCTTGACGATCGCCTCGGTGGTGTCCGTCTCACCGAGACGCGGGAAGATCTTCTCGACGCCGTTGCGGTGGGCGTCGCCGTCCATGTCGGTCACCGCGTCCGTGGCGACGGTGACGTGGTAGCCGTGCTCGTACGCGCAGCGGGCGGTGGACTCGACGCCGATGCTGGTCGCCACGCCGGTCACCACGACCTGGGTGACGCCCCGGCGGCGCAGCTGGAGGTCGAGGTCGGTGCCGTAGAAGGCTCCCCACTGCTGCTTGGTGACGACGATGTCGCCCTCGCGCGGGCCGAGCTCGGGAACGATCTCGGCCCAGTCGGCGGGGAGCGTGCCGGAGCGACCGGGTGCCTCGGTGCGGCCGGGGGCACCGCCGGTGACGCGGACCAGGACGACCGGGAGGCCCTTGGCGCGGAAGGCGTCGGCGAGGGTCGCGGAGTTCGCGACGACGTCGGCGGCGGGGTGGACGGTGGGCAGTGCGACGATGCCCTTCTGCAGGTCGACGACGACCAGGGCGGTCTTCGGGTCCAGGGTGGTGGCGGTCACGGTGGTGCTCCTGTGGTTCGGGAGTGGAAACGGTTCGGGCGAAACGGTTCAGGCACGGGTGCGCAGGGCGCGGTCGGTGACGGTCAGGACGATCAGCAGCAGGCCGAGGACGACGGAGACCGCCGCCATGAGGTGGAGCCCGCCGTCGCTCGCCGACCGTCCGTAGGCGAGGGCGATCAGGCTGGACGCGGTGATGGCCCCGATGTACTGGGCGGTGCGCTGGAGTCCGGCGGCTGAGCCGATGCTCTCGGGCGGGGCGTACGCCTGGACGGCGGCCTGGTTGCTCGTACCGATCAGCCCCTGCGGTATGCCGAAGCAGGCTCCGGCGAGCAGCAGTACGGCGAGCGGGGTCGAGCCGGAGAAGAACGCCAGCACCCCGGCGCCGACGGTGAGCAGCACACAGGCCAGGGTCAGCGGACCGCGGATCCCCTTCGTACGGGCGCCGAGCAGCGAACAGACCAGCGCGGCGAGCGACATCGGCAGCATCAGCACTCCGGTGTGCCCGGAGGAGTAGCCCCGCACCTCCTCCAGCCACTGCGTGTAGCCGTACATCACGCAGTAGATGAGCAGATAGCTCACACCGTGGCGCAGATACGTACGGGCGAGCGCTCCGTTGTCCGCGAGCATCCGCAGGTCGATGAAGGGCCGGGGACTGTGCAGTTGCCACCACACCAGGACGCCGGTCAGTGCGGCGAACGGCGCGAGCAGCCACCACATGGGGTGGGAGAGGTCGAGCAGGAAGACGACCAGCACGGTGAGCGCGGTGGAGAAGAGGCCGATGCCGAGCGGGTCCAGGTCGAGCTTCGGCACGCTGCCGTCGGCGGCGCGCCCGCGCGGCGGGTCCGCCGGGATCCAGAGCAGCGCGGACCCGAACGCGAGGAGCGCGACGGGCACGTTGACGGCGAAGATGCCGCGCCAGCCGACGGCCATGACGAGCAGCCCGCCGAGAGTGGGCCCGACGGCGGCGCTGCCGAGCGCGGCGAAGGAGAGCCTCGCCAGGACCGGACGCGGGGTCGCGCGGCCGATCCGCCGGGACTCGTCGCGCAGTACGGCCATGGCGGCCGGATACGCCGCCGACGTACCGATGCCGAGCAGCAGCCGCGAGACCAGGAGCCACCCGAAGTCCGGCGCGTACGTGCCGACCAGTCCGGATGCCATCACGACGATCAGCCCGGCGAGGAAGACGCGGCGGGGGCCGAGGACGTCGGCGAGCCTGCCGAGTACGGGCTGGGCGACGGCGCTGGCGAGATAGAGGACCGAGATCAGCCAGGCGGTGTCGGCGGCACCGATGCCGAAGTGGTGGCCGATCGCCACCAGGGCCGTGGAGATCATCGTGGTGTTGAGCGGGTTGAGCAGGGAGCCGATGAGGAGCGGGGCGGTGAGGCGGGCGCCGAATCCGGGGACGGGCCGCTCCGTGGACCGCGGTGCGGATGCCGCGGAAGTCGCCGTCTTTGTCTGCGGCGGTGCGGGTGCCGGCACCGCCCCGGGTATCGCCGCGCTGGGCGCCTCGCGGCCGGTCGGCTCCCGGCCGAAGGGGCGGCCGGTCACTTCCCGACCAGTCGGTCGATCAGCTCGGCCGCCTCGGCGACCGTGCGGCGTTCGGCCCCGTCCAGCTCGGCGGCGATGGCCTCGGCGAGCCAGTTGTGCTTGGCGGCCCGGACCGCGGCGAGCGTGGTGCGTCCGGTCGCGGTGATCGATATCACCGACTTCCGGCCGTCGGTCGGATCGGGCGCCCGCTCGACGAGTCCCTGGCTCTCCAGCGCTCCGAGGGTCAGCCGCATGGACTGCGGACGCACGTACTCGGCGCGGGCCAGCGCGGCCGTGGTGGCCGGTCCCTCGTCGTCCAGCCTGGCGAGCACCGAGCGCTGGGTCGGCGTGAGCAGGCTCTCCGACGACGTGGTGCGCAGCCGTCGCAGCAATCGGCTGACCGCGGCGGTGAGCTGCGTCGCCAAGTGCTCGGCGGTCGGCTCGGCGCGAGGACCGGCAGATCGGGCTTCGATCGGTTCGGGCATGCCTTCACCGTAGAAGATGCACAGGCCACCTTGCAAGGTTACCTGTCTGTTTTTGGGCGGTCTTGCCCGTCGAGCAGCCAGCGATCTAGGGTGAATGCGCTTTCAAAAGAGGGTCGGTACATGCAACAGCAGGTACTTCGGTACGGAAGAAGAAGCGGACGGTCGGTCGAGTGAGCGCCCCAACGGTGTACGACGTCGCCGAGCGGTCGGGCGTCTCCATTGCCACGGTCTCGCGGGTCTACCGCACCCCCGATTCGGTGCGCGCCCAGACCCGTGAGCGGGTCCTCGAAGCCGCCCGACAGCTCGGCTACGTGCCCAGCGGGAACGCCCGGGGCCTGGCCAGCCGGACCACCGGCGTGCTCGGCCTCTGCTTCCCCGACATGGCCGATCCCGACGCCGAGGCCGACGCGGAGGCCGACAGCGACGCCGACGACGCGGTGATGCTCTACTCCGACCAGATCATCCGCGGCATGGAGCGGGCGGCACGCCGGCACGGCTACGCGCTGCTGATCGCCGCCTCGCTGGAGGGCGGACCGGAGAGCGTGGCGAAGGTCGCGGGACGGGTCGACGGCTTCGCCGTGCTGGCGCGGACCGTGCCGACCGAGGACCTCGAAGTCATATCGCGCCGGATTCCGGTGGTGATGCTCGCCGGACCGCGCGAGATCGACCACCTCGACCACGTCGTCGTCGCGAACGCCGACGGGGAGCGCGAACTGGCCCGCCACCTGATCGAGGACCACGGGCTGCGCAGACTCGCGTTCGTCGGGGGCGAAGCCGACTCGCCGGACGCCGGGGCGCGGTTCCTGGGCTTCCAGGAGGCGTGCCGCGACGCCGGACTGCCGGTGCCGAACGAGCCCGACCTGCGGGCCGAGCCGATGACCCAGGCCGAGGGCGCACGGGCCGCGGAGGCGCTGCTCGACCGGCCCGGCGAACGGCCGGAGGGGGTGCTCTTCGCCAACGACCAGATGGCGGTGGGCGCGCTGCGCGCACTGGAGCGGCGCGGGGTACGCGTGCCGGAGGACATCGCGGTGACCGGTTTCGACGGGATTCCGCTCAGTCGGATCGTACGGCCGCCACTGACGACCGTGCGCCAGCCGATCCGCCAACTCGGCGAGCAGGCCGTCGAGTTGCTGGTACAGCGCCTGGGCAACAGCGGGCGCGAACCGGTGTCGCTCATGCTTCCGGTATCGGTGATCCGCCGCGCCAGCTGCGGCTGCGGCTGACGGGAGGGGCCCCGGGGCGGCCCTCAGGCCCGCCCCAGCCGCTCCCCGAAGAACCGCCGCCGCACCGCCTGGAGCTCCGCCACCTCCGCCGCCGTGCCCTCGTGCTCGAAGTGCCCCGCGCTCAGCACCAGCAACTCGTGCTCACCGGCCAGCGCGTTGTGCACGGCGAACTGCCCCGGCGGCGGCACCGAGGGATCGAAGAGCGCCGCGGCCACCAGCGTGGGCATCTCCAGCCGTGTCGCGGCCGTGGCGGCGTCGAAGTACGACAGCACCTCGGTGACCTCGGGGTGATCCCGCCGGTACCCCCGCACCGACTCCCCGCTGCCGATGCACGGCAGGGTGAGCCGCAGCGGATGGTTGCCGAAGGTCGGCACCGTCAGCTGCGCGGCCCCGAACCGGTCGTCCCAGGGCATCGCCAGCGCGCCGAGCCCGCCGCCGAAGCTCTCCCCCAGGTACCCGAGCCCCGGGCCACCCGCCTCCGGCGCCAGTTCCGGCACCAGCTCGCACAGCGCCGACGCCGCGCACCACAGGTCCGCCACGCAGTCGCCGATGACATACGTGTCGCGCGACTCGATGCCGTGCAGCACATGCGCGGCGGACACGTCCGGGATGCCCGGGTGCAGACCGCGCGTCCCCATGCCCCGTACACACGGCAGGATCGCCGCGGCCCGGGGCAGCGGCAGCGGCACATCGGGGCCCGGCTCCTGCCGGCCGCCGTAGCCGTGTCCGATGACGAATCCGTGGTCCGCCGGGCCCTCGACGGGCAGCGCCACCCAGCCTCCGAGCCGCACCCCGCCCACCGAGGTGAAGGTCACGCCGTGGATCCGCACCCCGTCGCGCTCCTCCTCCGGCGGCCCGAGTTCCGGCTCCGTGGCGACCTTGCGGGCCTCGGCGTGACGGGCCTGCCAGAAGGAGTCGAAATCGTCCGGAGCGGCCGGAGCGGGGACGCCCAGCAGGTCCTGGAGCGTACGCCCGTAAGCCGGGTCGAAGGGGAAGTCGTGTTCGAACGAAGCCATGGACCCGACCGTATCGGCCGCGCCCGCGGCGGTACAGGCCGTTGATCACCATGTGGCTCTCAGCGAAATCGGTCACATCATGCGCAATTTCGCAAACAGCGCACTTACCGTGCCAAGTTGAACATTCAGATGTCCAGCACGTTGCACGAGTGTGACCTAGCACCCTCTTGCGGATTCCTGAATCTCTGTCGCAGAGTGATGTATGCGCTTACAGGCAGCGCATACATTCGGATTGCTCGAGGAGGAGCCCTCCATGTCCCGCACCGCCAGAACCGCCACGGCCGGAATCGCGACCGCAGTCGCGCTCACCTTCGGTATCACCGCGTGCGGCAGCTCCGGTGGCGACGACGTCGCCGCGGACAAGAAGCAGACGATCACCGTCTGGGCCATGGGGGCCGAGGGCGAGAAGCTCGCGGATGTGGCCAAGGAGTACACCAAGGCCAACCCGAACGTCACCGTGAAGGTGACCCCGGTCGGCTGGGACGTCGCCCACCAGAAGCTGGTCTCCGCGGCCGCCGCCGGCACGCTGCCGGACGTGGCGCAGATGGGCGGCAGCTACATGGGCGAGTTCGCCGAGCTCGGCGTGCTGGAGCCGGTCGACACCAAGACGTTCGACGAGAAGAACTTCTTCCCCGCCGGCTGGCAGCAGGGCGAGGTGGACGGCAAGGCGTACGGCGTGCCGTGGTACGTCGACACCCGTGTCCTCTACTACCGCACCGACCTGGCCGAGAAGGCCGGCGTCAGCAAGGCTCCGACCAACTGGAAGGAGATGCAGGACCTCGCCTCGGCCTACCAGAAGAAGGCCGGAACCAAGTGGGGCCTGTCCATCCAGCCGAGCGGCCTGGACACGGTGCAGAACTTCTACTCCTTCCTGTACTCGGCCGGCGGCGAGATCGTCAACGACAAGGGCGAGGTCGTCATCGACAGCCCCGAGGCCGTCAAGGCGCTCAAGGAGTACGGCTCGTACTTCGACAAGGGGCTCTCCAACAAGTCCGTGCAGCCCGGCTACGACGTGGTGAAGGACTTCGGCAACGGCCGCGTCCCGATGTTCTTCGGCGGTCCCTGGCACGTCACCCTGCTGAACGAGGGTCAGCCGCAGATCAAGGGCAAGTGGGCGGTGGCCAACGTGCCCGCCGACAAGTCCTCCGTCTCCATGGCCGGCGGTTCCTCCCTGGTCGTCTCCAAGGACAGCAAGCACAAGGCCGCCGCCACCGAGTTCATCAAGTACCTGACGGACACCAAGGGCCAGGCCGACTGGTACAAGCGCACCAAGGACCTGCCCGCCAACACCGCCGCCTGGACCTCCGGCGACCTCGCCGGCGACGCCGACCTCCAGGTCTTCAAGAAGCAGATGGACACCGCCAAGTCCTCGCCCTCGCTGTCCAACTGGACCGAGATCACCGACAAGGTCGACCAGGCCATCGCCAAGGTGACCCAGGGCAAGGCGTCCGCCGAGGACGCGCTCAAGACGGCCCAGTCCCAAATCGAAGGCCTCGTGAAGTAGGAGTCATGCGCACCATGACCTCAAAGGCCGCGGAGTCGGCCAAGGTGCAGGCCGGGCCGGGGGCCTCCAAGCCCCCGGCCACCGGGCCCGCGGGTCGCCGGGGCGGCAGGAAGCGCTCGATGGGCGTGCAGAACGTGGCCGGCTGGCTGTTCTCCACTCCCTTCCTCGTCCTCTTCCTCGTCTTCATGGCGTTCCCGATCGTCGCCACGCTGGTGATGAGCTTCACCGACTTCGGGCTGCGCAACGTCACGCACCCGCTGGACGCGAACTTCATCGGCTTCGAGAACTACGTCAATCTCTTCAGTGACGACAAGTTCCTCAAGTCGCTGTTCAACACGGCGTACTTCGTGGTGATCGGTGTCCCCCTGACCATCTTCCTCGGGCTGGTCGTCGCCGTACTGCTGAACAACGGCATCGACCGGGCACGGACCTTCTTCCGCGTCGGCTTCTACGCACCGGTGGTCACGACCATCGTCGCGGTCGCCGTGGTCTGGCGGTTCGTGCTCGACCCGAGCGACGGGCTGATCGCGGGGCTCTTCTCCGAAGTGGGCCTCACCTCACCCGACTTCCTGGGCTCCGAGACGCTCGCCATGCCGTCGATGATCGCGATGGCCGTCTGGCGCAACCTCGGCACGGTCATGGTGCTCTTCATCGCCGGTCTGCAGGCCATCCCCACCGAGGTGCGGGAGGCCGCGCGGCTCGACGGTGCCGGTGTCTGGCAGGAGTTCAAGGGCATCACCGTGCCCCTGCTGCGGCCCACGCTGCTGTACGCCACGGTGATCACCACCATCGGTTACCTCAATGTCTTCGAGGAGCCGTTCGTGATGACCCAGGGCGGTCCCTCGGACTCCACGCTCACCGTCTCGCTGAACATGTACCGCGAGGGCTTCAACTTCTTCCACATGGGCTATGCGAGCGCCATGGCGTATGTCCTCTTCGTAGTGATCATGGGCATCACGGTGCTGCAGCTCCGACTGCTGAAGGACAACACGAAATGAGCGCCACCAGTGCACCGGGCGCCGTCTCGACGGCGCCGTCGAAGGAGCCCGGGGACACGCGGCCGGCCGAGGCGCCGTCCGGGCCGGGGAAGACCCGCAACCTCAGGCGCCCGCTCGTCTACGTCCTGCTCTCGGTCGGTCTGCTGATCATGTCGGCGCCGTTCCTGTGGATGGCTCTCTCGGCCTTCAAGACACCGCAGGAGCTGACGGCCAGCCCGCCCGTGTGGATCCCGACCGACTGGACCCTGGAGAACTTCCGGGACCTGCTCGACAAGCTCGACCTGCCGCTGTACTTCATGAACTCGGTGATCGTGGCGGTGCTGGTCACCGTCTCGAACCTGGTGTTCTGCTCGATGCTCGGGTACGCCCTGGCCAAGCTGAACTTCGCCGGCCGCAACAAGATCTTCGGCCTGGTCCTCGGCGCCCTGATGGTGCCCGGCAACCTGATGCTCCTGCCGCTCTTCGTGCTGATGAGCAAGCTTCACCTGATCGACTCGTACGCCGGTCTGGTGCTGCCGTTCGCCGCCGGAGCCTTCGGTGTCTTCCTGATGCGGCAGTTCATGCAGTCGATCCCGGACGAGCTGCTGGAAGCGGCCCGGATGGACGGCGCCGGCGAGTGGTACATCTTCTGGCGGATCGTGATGCCGCTGGTGAAGCCCGCGCTGGCGACGCTCTCGATCTTCACGTTCCTGGGCTCCTGGAACAACTTCGTCTGGCCGCTCATCGCGACCAACGACCCCGACAAGTACACCCTTCCGGTCGCCCTGGCCACCTTCGCCACCGACCCCAACAAGGCGGGCGGATCCAACGGCATGCTGATGGCCGGTTCCCTGCTGGTCGTCCTGCCCGTCGTGGTCCTGTTCATCGCGCTCCAGCGGCACTTCACCCAGGGCATCGCCACGGCGGGCATGAAGTAGCCCGCCCCGGGCGGCCGACCCGGGTCGGCCGCCCCACCGAAACGTACGAGGCCGCGCGCCCCGCGCTCCGCCGGCCACACCCCTTCACGCACCAGAAAGACAGTTTGCGATGACTCACACCCAGGTCCCGTTCCCCGAAGGCTTCCTGTGGGGCGCCTCCACCGCCGCCCACCAGATCGAGGGCAACAACATCAACTGCGACTGGTGGGTCAAGGAGCACGCCGAGGGCACCCACATCCAGGAGCCCAGCCTGGACGCCTCCGACAGCTACCACCGCTGGCACGAGGACATGGACGCGCTGGCCGGTCTGGGCTTCACCGATTACCGGTTCTCCATCGAGTGGGCACGCATCGAGCCCGTCGAGGGCCGGTTCTCCCGGGCCGAGCTCGCCCACTACCGCCGGATGGTCGAGGGCGCGATCGAGCGCGGCCTGCGCCCCATGATCACCCTGCACCACTTCACCGTGCCGCAGTGGTTCGAGGCGCGCGGCGGCTGGACCGCCGAGGGCGCGGTCGAGCTCTTCGCCCGCTACGTCGCGGCCTGCGCGCCGGTGATCGCCGAGGGCGTCAGCCACGTCTGCACGATCAACGAGCCGAACATGATCGCCGTGATGGCCGGCCAGGCCAAGCGGGGCGACAACAGCTTCCCGCCCGCCGGGCTCCCGACCCCCGACGACGAGACGACCCTGGCCGTCATCGCCGCGCACCACGCGGCCGTCAAGGAGGTCCGGGCGATCGACGCCGGCATCCAGGTCGGCTGGACCATCGCCAACCAGGTCTACCAGGCCCTGCCCGGTGCCGAGGAGGTCACCGCGGCCTACCGCCACCCCCGCGAGGACGTCTTCATCGAGGCCGCCCGCGGCGACGACTGGATCGGGGTGCAGTCCTACACCCGGACCAAGATCGGCCCCGAAGGCCCCATCCCGACGCCGGACGACGCCGAGCGCACCCTCACGCAGTGGGAGTACTACCCCTCCGCGGTCGGCCACGCGCTGCGCCACACCGCCGAGGTGCTCGGCAACGACGTGCCGCTGATCGTGACCGAGAACGGCATCGCCACCGGCGACGACAGCCGCCGCATCGACTACTACACCGGCGCGCTGAACGAGGTCGCGTCCGCGCTGGAGGACGGCCTCAACATCCAGGGCTACCTGGCCTGGAGCGCGCTCGACAACTACGAGTGGGGCTCCTACAAGCCGACCTTCGGCCTGATCGGCTGGGACCCGGAGACCTTCGAGCGCCTGCCCAAGCCGTCCGCCGTCTGGCTGGGCGGGATGGGCCGCACGCGCGCGCTGCCGCGCATCACCGACTGACGTCGGCCCCCCGACCGGGAGCGACCTGACCGCTCCCGCCCGTACGGGAACCGGTGATACCTGACGGACGCCGGTTCCCGTACAGCCGGGCCCTGTCCGGCCCCGATCCGCCGGACAGGCCCTTCGCCCGCGTGGGCGCCGCACGTTGTCCAGCCCCGCCCACGTGCGGCACCCACGCGGGTGCCGTACGCACGGCACGGCGTCCCGCGCCCTCAGTCACGACCGACGAACGAAATCCGCCCACCGCCCACAGTCGGTGGCTCTTCTTCGAGGGGTTCTGATGGACCGTCGCACGTTTCTCACCGCCGCGGGAACAGGGGCTGCCGCCCTGTCCCTCGGAGCCGTATCCGTGCCTTCCGCAGGCGCCGCGCAGTCCGGACAGTCCGCGCCGGGCCCGGACACGGCACTGCTCCGGCGCTGGTTCCGTGACACATACCGTTCGATCGAGGCGATGACGACCGACTTCGGTCTCGCCGTCGACAAGATCGACGTCAGCGGCCCCGGCGCCCCTGTGCAGTCGCGCCAGACGTCGCCCACCAACATCGGTTGCGGCCTCTGGTCGACCGTCGCCGCCGCCGGGCTCGGCGTGATCGACGACGCCACGATGCGGCGCAGGCTGGAGCACACCGTCCGGGCCGTCGAGAAGCTGGAGCGCCACCACGGCTTCTGGCTCAACTGGTACGACGCGCACGACGGTTCGGTCCTGACCGAGTGGCCCGGCACCGGCGACCCGGTGCGTCCGTTCCTCTCCTCCGTCGACAACGCCTGGCTGGTCACCGGTCTGCGCATCGCCGCCGACGCCTCCCCCGCCCTGCGTCCCCGTGTCGCCCGTATCCTGGCGACCGCCGACTGGTCCTACTACTACACGCCGTACGACCCGGCCGACCCGGTCGCCGGCCCCGGCCAGCTGCGCGGCGGGTTCTGGACCGACACCGGGGAGCCCACCGGCCACCACTACGGAGCACTCAACACCGAACCGCGCATGGCCAGTTACCTGGGCATCGCGGACGGCTCCCTGCCCTCCGACCACTACTGGCACCTGCTGCGCACGATGCTCCCCGAGCACGGGCAGGAGCAGTACCCGCAGGGCGGTTACGTCGCCATGGACGGTGTACGCGTCTGGCAGGGGCACTACACCCACCGCGGCCGGAAGATCGTGCCCAGCTGGGGCGGGTCGATGTTCGAGGCCCTGATGGTGCCGCTGTTCGTGCCGGAGCCGGAGTGGTCGCCGCGTTCCTGGGGTCTGACGCACCAGCGCTATGTCCGCAGCCAGATCGAGCACGGCATGGAGGAGGCGCGGTACGGGTACTGGGGCTTCTCCCCCGCGAACATCCCCGAGGGCGGGTACCAGGAGTACGGGGTCGACGCGATCGGCATGCAGATCGACGGCTACGCCTCCAACACCGACCGCACGTACACCACGGACGGCGCGCCGCTGCCGCCCCCCTCGGCGTTCACCAACGGTGTGGTCACCCCGCACGCCTCCTTCCTCGCCCTGCCCTACGCGCCGGACGAGGCGGTCGCCAACCTGCGGGCACTCGACCGCGACTTCGGCGCCTACCACGACGGCTACGGATTCCGGGACTCCGTCAACGTCGGCACCGGCCGGGTCAGTGACTACATGCTCGCTCTCGACCAGGGCATGATCGCGGCGGCGCTGGCCCAGGCGATCCGCCCCGGCCTGCTGCAGAAGCCCTTCCGGACCGGCGGATTCCAGTCGAGGGTGCGCCCGCTGCTCGCCAAGGAGCGGTTCTCCATCTGATCCGCGTCGCGGCGACGTGCGCGGAGGGGGTCGGTCCCTTTCCGGTACACCGCCCGGTCGCCCTTCCGCCCCGCGCAGCCGGCGCGGAAGGGCGACCGGGCGCGGTTCCCGGCCGCGGTCCGCGCGGCCGGACCGCGGCCGTAGGCGCCGTCGCCGGTTCCGGGCCCGATCGCCGGGTCGCGGGTGACCGGGAGTGGACCTAGCCTCACAAAGGTGACGCCGCTCGTCAGCCGCACCCGGATGTCCCCACCGGGCCGGGCCCTCCTCGCCGTGCTGCTGACGGTGTGCTGGTCGGCCCTCGGCACGGCGTCGACCGCTCGCGCCGACGATCCCGTCACCCTGTCCCGGGACGGCCGGACCACCGACCGGGTGGGGGCGCCCGGGGACCGCGAGGACCAGGTCACGGCAGCACTCGACCGGCTGTACGAAAGCCGTCGCATCCAGCTCCGGGACGTGGCCGGCACGGCCGTCGAACCCGCGCTCGGGAAGCACGAGTGGGCCGGTGCGGCGATCGGCGCCGTGAACGGGTGCTCCGCCTCACTGGCCGCCAGGGCCGCGCCCACCCCGACGATCACGCCCGGTGCCCCCGATCCGGGAACCGGGAATCCGAGCGGTGCGAGTGCCGTGGACCTGATCCTGCCGGTGGTCGTCGTCGGCGGCGCTGCGGCGGTCGCCGGATACACGTACACCCGGCGCAGGAGGCGCGCCACGACCCGCACCACACCGGGTACGACCGGCCGGGGCCGGGGACCCGCCGGACCGGGCGGCAGGCCGCGGCAGCCGACCTCGTTGTCCCGGCTGGACGGCCGGGCGAAGCGGACCCTGGTGGACACCGACGACGCGGTCCGCGCCGGCGAGGAGGAACTGGGCCACGCCACCGCGCAGTTCGGCGAGGAGGCCGCGGCCCCCTTCGCCGAGGCCGTCGGCTGTGCCGAGGGCGAGCTGACGAACGCGTTCCGGTTGCGCCAACAGCTGGACGACGCCCTTCCCGAGGACGAGGCGGAGCGGCGCCGGATGCTGGAGCAGATCATCGGCCGCTGCAGGGACGCCAACTCCCGCCTCGACGCGGTGTCCGAGAACTTCGACCGGCTGCGCGCGTGGGAACGCAACGCCCCGCAGGCCCTGGTCACGGCCGAGACCGCGTTCCGGGCGCTCGCCGCTCGCGTCCCCTCCGCCGCGGCCGCTCTGAGCGCGATGCGCGGCCGGTACGCGGAATCGGCCTCCGCGCCGGTCGGCGGCGCCGTCGAACAGGCCGAGGACCGGCTCGTCTTCGCCATGTCCCGGCTCAATCGCGCCCGGCAGTCCGTGGACACGGGGAACAACGCCGCGGCGGGGGCGTACGTACGGGCCGCCGAGGGCGCCGTCGACCAGGCGACCGTCCTCGTCGACGCCGTGGACCGGCGCGGCCGGGAACTCGCGGAGGCGGCGGACCTGCTGTCCACCGCGCTCACCGAAACACAGACCGACCTGGCCGATGCGGGCGGGCTGCTCGAAGGCACCGCCGAGGGCGTCTCGACGGCGGACCTGCGGGGCCGGATCGCGCGTGCGACATCGGTGCTCGACGACGTTCGGGAGGCGATGGCGGCCGGTCCGTACGACCCCATCGACGCGCTGCGCAGGGTGGAGGAGGCGGACACGGCACTCGACGAGGCGCTGGCCGGTGCCCACGAACGGGAGCGGGGCGACCAGCGGGCGCGCTCCCGTCTCGACCGGGCCACGCTCATCGCGCGTTCGACGCTCGCCGCCGCCGCCGACTACGTCACCATCGACCGCGCAGCGGTGGGCAGCCGGGCCCGGACCCGGCTCTCGGAGGCCCGGCGACGGCTCGACCGGTCCCGTGAACTGGCCGGAATCGACGATCCACAGGGCGCGCTGGCCCAGGCACAGCAGGCCGACTCCCTGGCCGGGCAGGCCCGGAGCCTGGCCGAACAGGATGTGCGCGCGTACGGGGGCCGGGGCGGTGCGGGTGGTGTGCCGGGAGGGGACGGCGGTCCCGGCGGTTTCGGCGGTTTCGGCGGATTCGGCGGCCAGGGCACCCGTGGTCGGCGCGGCGGCGGTGGCCGCTTCTGAACGGGTGCCCGCGCCCGCGCCGCCGGCCCGGGGCGGGGGCCGTGGACAGCAGGGGCCGGCCGCGTCGTCCCCGGACGCCCGGTTCGCGCAGCTGGACGCCCCGGGCGCCAAGGTCGAGGGCCGGCTCGCCGCGCTGGAGACGGCCTCATGAGCGGGCCGCCGCCGACCGCCCGACACCCCCCTCAGAACATGCTCAGCAACTGCTCCACCGTGGGCTCGGCGGCCGGCTCCCCGTCGGGCAGAGCCAGTTCGAACCAGACGGTCTTGCCGCGCGGTGTCCGCCTCGACCCCCAGCCCACGCTCAGCAGCCCGACCAACTGCAGTCCGCGCCCGCCCTCGTCGGTGTCGCGGGCCCGCCGCCGCCGCGGTTGGACGAGCCCCGCGTCCCAGACCTCGCACACGAGCGTACGGTCGCGCAGCAGCCTGAGCCTGATCTCGCCCTCGCCGTACCGCAGGGCGTTGGTGACCAGTTCGCTGACCAGCAGTTCGGTGGTGTCCACCAGCTCGCCGAGGTCCCAGGCGAGCAGCTGGCCACGGGCCAGTTCGCGGGCGCGGCCGACGGAGCGGGGTTCACGCGGCAGCCGCCAGTCGCCCACCGCGTCGGCCGGAAGCCCCTGGATGCGGGCCATGAGCAGGGCGATGTCGTCCTCGCCGTGCCGGGTGTCGAGAGTGGTCAGCACCCGGTCGCAGACGTCTTCGAGCGGCCGTTCCGGTTCGACGAGCGCCCGGCGCAGGGCGGCCAGCCCCTCGTCGAGCGGATGGTCGCGGGACTCGACGAGGCCGTCCGTGTAGAGGGCGAGCAGGGAGCCCTCCTTCAGCTCGACCTCGACCTCCTCGAAGGGTTCGCCCCCCACACCGAGCGGCATCCCGGGCGGGACGTCGAGCAGCAGGGCGGGTTCGCCCGGCTCGACCACGGCAGGGGGAAGATGACCGGCATTGGCGAAGGTGCACCGCCGGGTGACCGGGTCGTAGACCGCGTACACACAGGTCGCCAGGTACACCTCGGAGAGGTCCACCTCGCGGGTCTTGTGGGCGGCCCGCGAGGGCCACTGGGTACCGCCGGAACCGCCGGAGGAGGTGCCGCCGGGAGTGCCGAGCCCTCGGGCGACCTCGTCGAGCGCGGAGAGCACCTCCGCGGGTTCCAGGTCGAGCAGGGCCAGGGTCCTCACCGCGGTGCGCAGTTCGCCCATGGCCACGGCGGCCCGCAGTCCGCGCCCCATGACGTCGCCGACGACGAGGGCGGTGCGGTGGCCGGGGAGCTCGATCACGTCGAACCAGTCGCCGCCCACCTCGGTGGCGGTGTTGCCGGGGAGGTAACGGCAGGCGATGTCGAGGCCCGCGGCCACGGGGTCGCCGGGGGGCAGGAGGCTGCGCTGGAGGATCAGCGCACGCTCGTGTTCGCGCCGGTAGAGGCGGGCGTTGTCGATGCAGACCGCGGCGCGGGCGGCCAGCTCCGTGGCCAGCGCCCGGTCCCGCTCGCCGAAGGGTTCGCTGCCCTTGGTGCGGGAGAACTGGACGAGCCCGACCACCGTGTCGTGGGCGACCATCGGCACGGCGAGCGTGGACTGGACGAAGCCCCGGTCGTCGCCGGGCACGTCCTCGACATGCCCGGTGCGCAGGGCGATGGCGCAGGGCGAGTTGTACGTGAAGCGGTGTACGGCGCCGAGTACGGGCGGTTCGCCGCCCGTGCCGGGTGCGCCGGTGCCCGCGGAGGAGGGCAGGGCGTCCGACACGGCGCTGGCGAGCGCGACGCGGCGCAGTTCGGCGGAGCCTCCGACGGACTCCTGACGGAGCGAGTCCCAGCTGCCGGGAGGCGCGTCGTCGCCGGTGAGCAGCCCCTGGTAGAGGTCGACCGAGGCGAGGTCGCAGAAGCCGGGCACGGCGACGTCGAGGAGTTCGCGGGCGGTGGTCTCCAGGTCGAGGGAGTTGCCGATGCGGGCACTGGCCTCGTTGAGCAGGGCGAGATTGCGGCGGGCGCTGGCGGCCTCGCGGGCGGCGATCTGCCGTCGGGTCACGTCGGTGGCCAGCCCGGCGATGCCGATGGGGCGGCCCGATCCGCTGTGCACCCGGTAGAGGTTCATGGACCAGTGGCGGCTGACCGGGTCGCCGGGCGCGGTGCCGACGAGCTGGAGGTCGGTGACGGAGGCGCCGGTCTCCAGCACGCGCTCCAGGGTGGCGGTGAGCCGGTCCGCCTCGGGGCGGGCGAGGTAGTCGTCGACCGTACGGCCGCGGTGGTCGGCGGCCTGCCCCCCGAAGACGGTGGCGAAGCGCTGGTTGGCGCGCACCACGGTGAGGTCGGTGCCGAACAGCACGAAACCAAAGGGAGATTGGCCGAATATGGCCTGTGACGCGGCGAGGTCCGTCTCGATGCGACGCAGCGCGCGGACGTCCACGACGATACAGATCGCGGCCCGTTCCCCGGTCTCCGTCCCGCTCGGCATCACATAGATCTCGGCGAGCCCGTGCACGGTGTCCTCGCCCGGCATCCGGAACGGGACGAGGCCCGTCCACTCCTTGCCGTCGAGGATCTCGCCGACCCGGCGGCGGCCGTCCCCACGCAGTTCGGCGGGCATGAACGCCTCGACCGGATCCAGGCCCACCGCTTCGTCCGCGGCAATGCCGAAGAGGCCGGCGGCCCGCCGGCTCCACTGCTCGATCAGGCCGTCGGGGCCGATCGAGAAGGAGGCGACCCTGATGTAGTCATAGATCGAGCCAGGCGGGCTGCTCTGCCACACGATATCGCCCGCTGTCCCAGGTATTTCGCTCACGCGACCGTCCCCTCCAGCTCACACACCGGACCGGTCCTGCACGCAGTATTCAGCACTACGGCCCCTACCGACACGGCGTTCACGATCACAGCACGGTCTCAGTCCCTTTCAGCCAGGTTCTGCCCGACCTCTGGTGATCGCTGTGCGTCCCACCCCACTCCTAACCAGGCAGGGCCAGCTCGAACCACACCGTCTTGCCGGTCTTTCCGCGTCTGGTCCCCCAGCGGCGCGCGGAACAGGCCACCAACTGCAGCCCTCTGCCCCCCTCGTCCTCCGGTCCCGCCATGCGTTCTGTGGGCGGATCCGGAAGCGGATCAGAAACTTCCACGAGCAGTCCGGGGCGGTTGGAGGGGGCGTCTCCGTTGGGGTGGGGGCGCTGCAGCCGCACCCCGATGGGACCCGATGTGTACTGCATGGAATTGGTGACCAACTCGCTGACCAGCAGGACTGTCACGTCCCCCAGGGAGGCGTCGAGCCCCCAGCCGCGCAGCGCCTCATGGACGGCGTGCCGCGCGGAGCGCACTGCGCCCGGCTCAGCCGGAAAGGTCCACTCGGCGCAGTCGCCTTCGGTGTCGATCACGCCGATCACTTCCCAAGACCAGCAACGGGGGACGTACTGTTTACGGGGGTTAATCAGCACATACCCGATATTTGGTGCGAACTACCGCGTCGACCGACACGTGGGGCGTACGGGTGTACGGTCGCGCGCACGAACAGACGCACACGGAGAGAGGGGCGCACGAGGCGGCCGACACGCGCCGCCGGAATACATGTCGACAGCACCGAGTCGGCGGCGCGCCGTCGCCCGGACCGGCTCAGTCCAGCTCCCCCGATGCCTTCAGGTCGTCGAAGAGCAACTGATCGACCGGTGGAACCAGCGGGCGGTCCGCGTACGAGAACCAGGCCATCTCCTCGATCTCGCTGCTCACCGCCAACATCCCCTCGTAGTTGGCGGTGTAGCAGCTCATACGGACCACGCCGCCGCCCGGCAGATCGGGCACCTCGGCCTCATAGGTACCCACATGCACCGCGGTGCGCGGTTCGAGGAGCACGGTCAGCTCCTCCTCGATCTCGCGGACCAGGGTCTCCAGATCGCTCTCCGCACCCTCGCGCTTGCCCCCGGGGATGTAGAAGACGTCCTTCCCCCGCGGCCGCGCGCAGAGAATCCTGCCGCCCTCCACACGCACCCACGCCACCGTGTCGATCAGGACCGACATCACTCCGCCTTCACCGTCCGAAACCCACGTCAGGCAGGACCCTAGCGCCGTGAGCGGGAAGGATCACCGCCCACCGGACTTCGCTCAGCCCTCCGGGCGGACACGGGCCCCGGCCGGCCACTTCCTCTCCTCGGCACCGGTGGCGCGAGCGATGCGCAGCATGCCCTGACGGAAGGGATCCGGCTCCTCCTCGGCCCGTACCGGCTCGCCCTCGCGACAGAAGAAGCTCGCCGGGACATCGAGGAAGGCCTGCCGACGGCGGAGGACGGCGTCCCGCGCCGAGGAGGTCGCCTCCGACCTGGTGGCCGGACACCTCGAAGATCGATCCACCTGCCTTCGAGGGCTGTCCCGGGTTCATCTGGGCCGTCGGCCGGTAGTTGTTCGCGGCCGCCGCGATGCCGAGCGATCACTCATCATGTCCGGCGCGTCGAGCGGCTCGCGCATACGCGAGGCCGCAGCACGTGAGCTCACCGGTCCGAGCCTTCTTCCCGTGCCGAGATCCGTGGAACTCCGGCAGAAGCAGGTCCCCGCCCTGCGCAAGGAGCCCATGCCTCCGGTGTCAGGCATCATGAGCCGGGTTTCCCGTCACGCCGCTCGCACAACCAGCGGCCCCGGGGCCGCTGCGCAGTGCCGGACGTGAGCGGCGGCATCGGCTCCTGGAGCGAAACGGTCGCGGAGCTGTCCCGGGGCACCGAGACATACGGCGTGGGCACCACCGGGGGCTTCGACATCTTCCAGTACCGGCGCGGCGGCGAGAGCTTCGAGCCCCGCATGGAGTACACCCGGCCGGAACAGACCGTGCCCCGGTGGGACCGGGTGGAGGCGGCGCTCGCCGCGCACGAGGGCGAGGAGGCCGGCATGACGCCCGGGGCCGCCCTCGTGCTCGACCACCTCGGCCCCCGGGTGTTCACGAGCGAGGGCGCCACGCCCGCACCCACTCCCACGAACGCCCTACGGCCGTGCCCGCGCCCCGACGCGCTCCACCCAGTAGAGCTGCTTGTGGCCATGGGTGTCGAGCTTGTCCGCGACCTTCTGGGCCTCGCCCTGTGTGGCATACCTGCCGACGCGGTAGCGGTTGCCGTTGTCGTCCTGCCGTATCACCAGCCATGGGAGATCGGCACCGCTGTCGGTCATTGCGCCCCTCCCGAGCATTGCGCCCCTCCCTCGAACGGCATGTACGTTTCTAAGGATCCCCAGGAAACCGCAGTACGCATATGCCGGACCCTACGCCTGACCTTCACTCAACGGATACGTAATTACACAAAGAGATACCGATCCGGCCACAAAAAGGGGGGCGCATCCAACTGGATGCGCCCCTGGGGGGAGCCCGTCACCGACCCGGCGGGCGGGCACGAACGACGATCAGGACCAGGACATGACAAGCTCTGACGGTCGACGATCGACTGCCGCTCACGGCACCCGACGAGGCGTCGATCCATCGCGCCCGGAGCCGGACGGCGCCCCTCGCACGCCGGTCACCTGACCGGAAGGTGGTAGGCGATCCGGAAGCGATCGGCGGGCACCACCACGTCCGCCGTCTCGACCGGGCGACCCGACGCGTAATACGTACGCTCGATCACCATCACCACATGGCCCGGAACACCGCCGAGCGCCAGGAGCTCCTCCGCCAGCCCTGGACGCGCGCCGACCTGCTCGGCCACGTTGTCCACGACGACGTCGATCGCGGCCATCCGCTCGACCACCCCGCATCCGCCCAACGGGCCCTCCTCCGGCAGCATCACCGGCGTACGCCCCGTCACGGCGAGGGGTTCCCAGGAGGTGGAGAGCATCATCGGCTCCCCGGCCTCCCGGAAGGTGTATCGCGTACGCATCACCCGGTCACCCGGTTCGATGCCCAGGCGCTCGGCGACCTCGGCGCTCGCACCCTCCTGCTCACTGCGGGACTCCCACGTCCCGCGCACCCCTTCCGCCGTCTGCTCCTGACGGAACGGGCTGGCCCCGGCGCCCGGCCGGTAGCCGGAGCGGGCGATCCGGCGCGGGACCGGGCGCTCGCGCACATACGTACCGGAACCGGAGCGCCCCTCGACCAGCCCCTCGGCCATCAGCACCTTGCGCGCCTCCAGCGCGACGGTGTCCGAGACCCCGTACTCCTCGCGGATACGGGCCTGCGAAGGCAGGCGCGCATGCGGCGGCAGCGAACCATTGGCGATCTTCTCTCTCAGATCGCTCGCAACACGCAGATAGGCGGGCTGCTCACCGAAAGTCACAGGCCACTCCCAACAGATTGACAGTCTGCAACAGCCTGACAACCGTCGGTTGTGGATCGCAAGCACGGGCCAGAGTTTCACCCGAAGTGATGATTCGTCGTGACCGCACGCATGTCCCGCCGACGGCGTCCGAGCCGCGACGGCGCCCTCCGCACGCGCTTCGCCGCACCGGCGGCCGGGCACAGGCGTGTGGGGCGGCCGCGCATGCGGCCGCCCCACCTGTTCATCCTTCTAGGACCGGTCGATCCAAGGAGACGCCATCAGAACTGCAGGGCCCAGGAGTTGATCCGCCCGGTGTCGGCCGCCGCGTTGTCGCTGACCCGCAGCTTCCAGGTGCCGTCGGCCACCTCCGACGAGGCGTTCACCGTGTAGGTGGTGACCACGTCGTCGGCACTGCCACCCGTTCCGTAGGCCTTCAGGTTGTAGACCGAACCGTCGGGCGCGACCAGATCGATCTTCAGGTCGCCGGAGTAGGTGTGCGTGATGTCGACGGGCACGCTCAGCGCGGCCGGCGCGTTGCCGGTGACACCGGTGACGGTGATCGGCGACTCGACGGTGGAGTTGTCGCTGATGGTGTAACTCGCCGTGTTCTCGAACTTCTTGCCGGGCGGCGTGGTGGTGCCACCGGCGACGTTCAGCAGCCGGTTCGGGGATCCCGCACCCGGGTTCGTCACCACTCCGGTACTGGCCGCGGCGACCAGTCCGGCGGAGACCTGCGCGGGGGTGTCGCCCGGGTGGTCGGCCAGATAGAGGGCCGCGGCGCCGGCGACGTGCGGGGTGGCCATGGACGTGCCGGAGATCGTGCTGGTGGCGCTGTCACTGCTGTTCCAGGCCGAGGTGATCGACGAACCCGGGCCGAAGATGTCCAGCACGCTGCCGTAGTTGGAGAAGCTGGAGCGGGCGTCCGTGCTGGTCGTGGAGCCCACGGTGATGGCCTCGGTGACCCGTGCCGGCGACTTCGTGGAGGCGTCGGTGGACTCGTTGCCCGCGGCGACGGCGTAGGTGATGCCGGACGCGATGGACTTCCGCACGGCGGCGTCGAGCACGGAGTCCGCACCGCCGCCCAGGCTCATGTTGGCGACGGCCGGCTTGACGGCGTTCGCCGTCACCCAGTCGATGCCCGCGACGACCTGCGCGGTCGTGCCGGAGCCGCTGTTGTCGAGGACCCGGACCGCGACGATCTTCGCCTTCTTGGCGACCCCGTACGCCGAACCGGCGACGGTGCCCGCGACATGGGTGCCGTGACCGTAGCCGTCCTGCGCGGTGTTGTCGTTGTCGATGGCGTCGTAGCCGTACGAGGCCCGGCCGCCGAAGTCGCTGTGGGTGATCCGGACACCGGTGTCGATGATGTACGCGGTGACACCCTCACCCCCGTTGTCGGGGTAGGTGTAACTCTGGTTCAGCGGCAGGTTCTTCTGGTCGATCCGGTCCAGTCCCCACGAGGGCGGCGAGGGCTGGGTGCCGGAGACCGTGAAGGTCCGGTTCTGCACGACGGACTCGACGGCCGGGTCGGCGGCGAACTTCTTCGCCTGGGCGGCGGAGAGTTCGACCGCGTATCCGTTGAGGGCGGCGCGGTAGGTCTTCTTGATCTCGGCGCCGTACTCCTTGGCGAGCGCCCTGCCCCGCGCGGAGTCGGCGTCGGCCGCCGCTTCGTCGAGCGTGACGATGTAGCTGCCGCTGATGGCGCCCGGAGCGCCCGCGTTCTCGATCACGCCTCCCGCCGCCGTCCCGGCCGCGGTGGCGGGGAACGCCGCCGCGGTGGAGAGCATGAGGGCGGCACCGGCCATGACGCTCGCCGCGGCGATTCTTCGACGCGCGTGGGGGGTGTGACGCATCACTGACATGTGAGGGGTCCTCCTCGATTGCGGTGCTGGTGGGGGGTCCACGGGTGACGCGGGTGGAGCGAGGCGGATCGGGGCGGGACGAGGCCGGCACGGCCCGGACCGCACCGAGAGAGCCGATCACCATGAGCATGACAATCACTTGCCTCGGATTCCGCGACGCCCACGGCCCGTCCGACAGCGAAAGATTGACCGATCCTTGGGAATCCCACAAGGGTGCGTTGAGGTGTGCAATACCTTCGCCATACGACCGCCACACGCCTGACATGCTGGCGGGCATGGCCATGTATATCTGTCCGCAGGACGGCACTCGCGCCGAAACCACCGCCCTCACCTGGTGTTGCCCGGTCTGCCGCGGTCCCTGGGACCTCGATTTCGAGGTCACGGATCCGCTCTCGCTCAACTCTCTTGCGGGACGCGTCAATTCACTGTGGCGTTACGAAGAGGTGCTGCCCCTCGCCGCGCCCACGACCACCCTCGGCGAGGGCCGCACCCCGCTCGTCCCGCTCACCGGCACGGTGTCGGCCAAGCTCGACTTCCTGATGCCGACGCTCTCCTTCAAGGACCGCGGCGCCGTGATGCTCGTCGAACTGGCCCGCCGTCTCTCGCCCGAGCGCGTCGTCGCGGACAGCAGCGGCAACGCGGGCACCGCCGTCGCCGCGTACTGCGCCCGTGCCTCGCTCCCCTGCACGGTGTACGTACCCGAGGGAACGTCACCGAAGAAGACCGAGCAGATCCGGGCGCACGGCGCGCAGCTGGAGATCGTCCCCGGCGACCGCGAGGCCACCGCGCTGGCGGCCCGTACGGCCGCCGACACCCCGGGCACGTTCTATGCCTCGCACGTCTTCAACCCGTACTTCCTGCACGGCACGAAGACCTATGTGTACGAGCTGTGGGAGGACCTCGGCGGCCGGCTCCCGGACGCCCTGGCCGTACCGGTGGGCAACGGCACCCTGCTGCTCGGCGCGGCCCTGGCCACGGCCGAACTCCACGCCCTGGGTCTGATCGAGGAACGCCCGGCGCTGATCGCCGTCCAGGCCGAGGCGGTGTCACCGCTGGCCGCCGCGTTCCACGCGGGCGCGGACGATGTGCTCGACGCCCCGGCCGGCACGGCCGCCCCCACCCTCGCCGAGGGCATCGCCATCCCCCGCCCGCCGCGCGCTCGGGCCGTCCTGGCCGCGGTACGGGAATCGGGCGGCACCTTCCTCACGGTGACCGAGGATCAGATCCGGGCCGCGCAGCTGGACCTGGCCGCCCGCGGGTTCTACGTGGAGACGACGGGCGTCGCCTGCTGGGCCGCGGTCGGCGGCCGGACGGACCGGAGCGTCGTGGTGCCGCTGTGCGGCGCGGGCCTCAAGACGGGCCTCGCCGACTGACGCGGGCCGCCGCCCCCGCTGGACGCACTCGGGTGATGCGGCAGCGCGGCGAGCTGCCGTGCCGGGCGTCGCGGGCCGGTGAACCCGTCCGGCCGCGGCACCGGCCGTTCACCCGCGCGCCGCGCGCCGCGCCCCGCCGCCCGGCGCGCGCTTCTTTACCGTCGTACGGGTGAGCCTCTCGCGCATCTGTCTCCTGACGTCCCTGATGTCCCTGACGTCCCTGGTCACGGGTGCCCTGATCGCACCGCTGCCGCCCCTCTCGTACGCGGCCGCTCCCCTCCCGCCCACGTCCACCACCTGCGGCCGGGACACCGACCCCGCGTGGGCCCCGACCTCCACCCGGTTCGGCGCGGCCGACGGTTACGACCCCTACGTCGGCAACGGGTACCTGGGACACCGCGTGCCCGCCGCGGGCGCCGGCTATGCCGCGTCGGGCGAGAGGACCGGCTGGCCGCTGTTCACTCCGCGCTACGACGGCGCCTTCGTCGCCGGCCTGTTCGGACGCGAGAAGGACCTGGCGGCCGGCCGCGAGGTGATCGCCGCACTGCCCAGCTGGACGCCCCTCGACCTGCGCGTGGGCGACGAGACGTACGGCTCCGGCACCCCCACGGCCCGGATCTCGCGTTACCGCCAGACGGTGTTCCTGCGCTGCGGTCTGGTGCGTACGTCACTGCGCTGGACCACGGCCGACGGGCGCGCGACCGACCTCGTCTACGAGGTGCTCGCCGACCGCTCCGACGTGCACACCGGCGCCGTACGGCTGCGCATCACACCGCGCTGGAGCGGTACGGCGACCGTCACCGGCCGTCTGGACCCGCGGGGCGCACGCCGGATCACGCTCAAGGGCGACGGAACGTTCCGGACCCGGGGCACGGGGACGGCCGGCGCGATCGTCCAGACGCTGCGCACCGACGGGCCGGGCCCGGCGCGCGGCAGGGCACCGGCACCGGGCACGCCCCGTCCGCACAGCGAGCTCCGGGTGCGCGCCGGGCGCACGTACTCCGTCGAGAAGTACGTCGGAGTCGACACCGCGCTCACCTCGTCGGCCCCGACCGCCGCCGCCCGCGAGGCGTCCGTGCGCGCGGCCCGGCGCGGCTGGTCCGGCGTCCTCGCGGAGAACGCCGCCGCCTGGCGGCGGGCCTGGGCGGCGGACATCTCGGTACCGGACCGTCCCGAGCTGCAGAAGTGGCTGCGGTCGGCGCAGTACGGACTGCTCGCCTCCACCCGGACCGGGTCTCGTGACAGCATCGCCCCGGCCGGTCTGACCAGCGACAACTATGCGGGAATGGTGTTCTGGGACGCCGAGACCTGGATGTATCCGGGGCTGCTCGTCACCCGTCCCGAGCCGGCCCGTCCGGTCGTCGAGTACCGGTACCGCACGCGCGGGGCCGCCCGTGCCAACGCCCAGAAGCTGGGATTCCGGGGGCTGTTCTACCCGTGGACGAGCGCGAGCAGGGGCGACCTCTGGTCCGAGTGCCAGAGCTGGAATCCTCCGCACTGCCTCACCCAGAACCATCTCCAGGGCGATGTCTCGCTCGCCGTCTGGCAGTACTACCTGGCGACCGGGGACCGCGACTGGCTGGCCGGCCAGGGGTGGCCACTGCTCTCGGGCATCGCCGACTTCTGGGTCTCGCGGGCCACCGCCAACGACGACGGCAGCTACTCGGTCAAGGGGGTCGCGGGCCCGGACGAGTACAGCAACGATGTCACCGACGGGGTCTTCACCAACGCGGTCGCGGCCACCGCGCTGCGCAACGCCACGCGTGCGGCGCGGCTGCTCGGGCATACCGCGCCGGCCGGGTGGACACGGGTCGCGGACGGTCTGCGCATCCCGTACGACCCCGAGCGGAAGCTCTTCCTTCAGTACGCGGGCTACAACGGCTCGACGATCAAACAGGCCGACGCCGTCCTGCTGATCTACCCGCTGGAGTGGCCGATGGAGCCCGGCGCCGCGGCGGCCACGCTCGACTACTACGCCGCGCGCACCGATCCGGACGGGCCGGCGATGACGGACTCGGTCCATGCGATCGACGCCGCCGCGATCGGGGAGGCCGGCTGTGTGACGTACACCTATCTCCAGCGCTCCGTGCGCCCGTTCATGCGCGGCCCGTACGCCCTCTTCAGCGAGGCCCGCGGCACGAAGTCCGGCGCGCAGGACCCGTTGTCGGGTCGTCCCGCGCAGGATTTCCTCACCGGGAAGGGCGGATTCCTCCAGGTCTTCACGCACGGTCTGACGGGCCTGCGCCTGCGGGAGGACGGGGTGCGCCTCGACCCGCTGCTGCCGCCGCAGCTGGGCAGGGGAGTCACGCTGACGGGCCTGCGGTACCGGGGCGGCACGTTCGACGTCGCGATCGGCCCGCTGACGACGACCGTCCGGCTGACCTCCGGCGCTCCGTTCACCGTCCACACCCCCACCGGTCCCCGTCTCCTCACCGGCACGCTGAGCCTGCCCACCCGCCGCCCGGACCTCGCCGCGACGACGGACGCGGCCCGCTGCCGCCCGGCGACGGCGACGTCCGAGGCGCCCGGCCTGTACGCGGCCGCCGCGGTGGACGGCAGCGTCGCCACGGCGTGGTCCCCGGACGGCGCGACGGGCGCGCTGACGGTGGACCTGGGGCGCACGGCCCCGGTGACCTCGATCGAGCCGGAGTGGACGGACGCCCGCTCGTCCTCGTACCGGCTGGAGACATCGGTGGACGGCACGGACTGGCAGCCCTACCGGTCGGGGGCGACGGCTCGTCGGGTGCGGCTGACGGTCACGTCGGAGGACGCGGAGAAGCCGGTGGGAGTACGGGAGTTGAGGGTCGCGCAACCGTGACCGGCGGCGCCCCGCGCCGCCCCCTCCCGGCCGTCGGCCGTCCGAGAAGAATTCCGGCCAGGACCAGGGCCGCCCCGCAGAGCTGCCTGGGGGTGAGCGCCTCGCCGGCGAGCGCGGTGCCGAGCAGTACGCCGGTCACCGGGTTGAGCAGTCCGACCAGTCCGACCGTGGCGGCGGGAAGGTGGCGCAGACCGGCGAACCAGGCGGTGAAGGCGAGCGCGGTGGCCACCACGGTGACGTAGCCGAACCCGAGGAGGGCCGGTCCGTCGAGCGCGGGCGGCGCGCCCTCGACCAGGGCGGCGAGAGGCAGCAGCAGAAGCCCTCCCGCGATCAGCTGCCAGGCGGTCGAGGCGAGTACGTCGGCCTCGGCGCCCCACCGCTTGGCCAGGACGTAGCCGAGGGACGACATGAGCATCGCGGCGACGGAGGCGAGCACTCCACGCACATCGGTCGACGCCGTCCCGCCGAGCAGCATCAGGCAGACCCCGCCGAGTCCGACGGCGGCGCCGGCCAGCGGCAGCAGGCGCGGGCGCTCGGCGAGCAGCGCCCAGGCGATCAGCATCATCACCATCGGCGAGGTCGCCATGACCGTCGACGCGGTACTGGTCGGCAGCAACTGGGCCGCCACGTAGACGAGGGCGAAGAACCCGCCCATGTTGAGGGCGCCGAGAACGAGGGATTTCCACCACCAGGCGCCCCGCGGCCGTTCCCGGCGCACGGCCAGGAGGAGCAGCCCCGCCGGCAAGGCCCTGATCGCGGCTCCGTACAGGGGGTGACCGGCAGGCAGATACGCGTGGGTGACGAAGTAGTTCGTACCCCAGGCGACGGGTGCGATCGCCGTGATCAGGACCCAGCGAAAAGTAGCTTCCATGGAAGTTATTATGTCTTCCAAGGAAGCTACAGTGAAGACATGCGCCCCGAAACCGCCGCAGCCGCCTCCGCGCCCCCTCCCCCGCCGCTCGACCACATCGCCCGTATCCAGTCGGAATGGGCCAGGGAACGACCGGATGTCGACGTGAGCCCTCAGGGGGTGATCGGCCGGCTCCACCGCCTGGCCGGAATGCTCACCGAGCAGCTCTGCGTGGTCTACCGGAGGTTCGGGCTGAGCGAGGGCGAGTTCGACGTGCTGGCCGCCCTGCGCCGCGCGGGCGAGCCGTTCGAACGGGCCCCCGGCGAACTGGCGGTGCACACCATGGTCACGACAGGGGCGATGACCAAGCGGATCGACCGCCTGGAGCGCGACGGCCTCGTCACCCGCCGCCGCTCGGCCGGTGACGGCCGGGGCCGGGTGGTCGCACTCACCCCCGCGGGCCGCGAACTGATCGACCAGGCCTTCACCGAGCACATGCGCAACGAACGCCGCCTCCTGGACTCCCTGCCCCCGGAGGCGGCGGCACAGCTGGAAACACTCCTGACCACATGGCTGGGCCACATGGAACCGCCGCACCACGCGCGCGTCGCGACGGATCGCGCGGATCCCCTGTGCCGGACCGCTCAGACGCCGGGCGGGTCGAGCCGGGTGTAGGGAAGGCCGATACCCGTGCCGCCGGGGGTGACGACCCTGACGGTGACCGCCCCCGCCGTCCCGGGCGGTGCCGTGGTGGTCAGTTGGGTGTCGGAGACCACGGTGAAGCCGGCGGGCACGGCCGCGAACAGCACCGCGGTGGTGTACGTCAGTCCGATGCCGGTGAGCGTCACGGTCGTTCCGCCTGCCGACGGCCCCTGGCCGGGCTCCAGAGCGGTGAGGACCGGGACACCGAGATAGGAGTAGGCGACGCTGTTGCTGGTGCCACCGGGCGTGGTGACGGTGACCGGGACCGTACCGACGGCACCGGGCGGCACCACCACCCTGATCCCCGTGGCAGAGACGATGGTGTAGGTGGTCGCCGCCGTCGCGCCGAAGCGAACCGCCGTGGCCTGGAGAAGATTCGTACCGGTCAGCGTCACGGAGTTGCCACCGGCCACCTGCCCGGACCCCGCGCTGATCGCACCGAGAACCGGCGCGCCGAGGTAGTAGTAGGAGACGGCCGGGGTGCTGGTCCCACCGGGAGTGGTGACCGTGACGGCGACCGGACCCGGGCCACCGGTGGGTACGGACGCGGTCAGCTGGGTCGGTGAGACGACGGCGAACGAACTCGCCGCGTTCGCACCGAAGCGCACGGAGGTCGCCCCGGTGAAGCCGGTTCCGGACAGGGTGACGCTGTTGCCACCGGCGAGCGGCCCCTGGGCCGGGGCCGCACCGCCCAGAACCGGACCGGCGACACAGGTATAGGGGATCCCGGCGCTGGTGCCGCCCGGAGTGGTGATCGTGACATTGACGGTGCCGGCGGGCGCGGCGGGGGCGATCGCGGTGACCTGCGTCGCGGAGACGGCGATGAACGCGGCGGCGACGCCACCGAAACCGACCGAGGTCGCCCCGGTGAAGCCGGTTCCGGTCAACGTGACCGTGTTCCCGCCATCGGCCGATCCCTGGTTGGGGACGACGGAACCGATCGCGGGCGCCGCGAGCGCGTAGGTGGAGCCGGGGCCGTCGCCGGTTCCCTCGGGTGTGGTCGGCGTGGTGTGCACGGTGCCCGCAGCGGCCGGGGCGGCCGCGGCCACCGGCGGTTGCGAAACGTGGCGGATCGAGCTGTCGGGGCTCTCCACAGCCGTTCTCCTGTCGGGGTGATGTGAGGGGGCGTTGCGGACGGGACGCCGCTTCGGAGCGTGGCGGCCGGCGCGCCGCCCGGACCTCCTGGCCGGGCGGCGGTGAGCGAGTGACGTCGAGCGGTACGCCCGCCCGGCCGGGCGCGGAACGTCCCGGACCGGACGGACATCACGCGTCCGTGGGCGGCACCGACGCCGGATCTGTTCCGCGGCGGCGGCCGGTGCCGGTGTCGCGGCCGTGACGGATCAGATGCCGGGGCCCGCCACGTACGTGAAGGCACCGACGTCCGTTGCCGTGCCCGCGGGGTTCGACAGACCGACGTCGACCGCGCCGAGGGTGCCCGGCGGGGTGACGGCGGACACCGTCGTCGCGTTGACGACCGAGAAGGGTGCCGGTACCGAGCCGAACGTGACCTGGCTCGTCGTGGTCAGGTTGGTGCCCGTGATGGTCACGGCGGTCCCGCCGGACGTCGGTCCGGAAGCCGGAGTGAGACCGGTGATGGTCGGGACGTCGATGTAGGTGTACGACAGACCGTTGTTGGTGCCTCCGGCGGTCGTCACACTGACCCCCACCGACCCGGCCGCCGCACCCGCGGGCACGACGACGCTGATCTGGCTGTCCGACAGCACGGTCGGCGTCGCGGTATTGGCACCGAAGGTCACCCCGGTGGCGGTGGACAGCCCGGTACCGCTGATGACGACGGTGTTGCCGCCCGCGGTGGGGCCCGAGCTCACGCTCAGGCCGGACTTGAACGGGGCGCCGACGTAGAAGAACGAAATCGGGTTGCTGGTTCCGCCCGGCGTGGTCACCGTCACGCCGACCTCGCCGGAGCCGGCCGGGGAGACAGCGGTGACCTGGGTGGGCGAGACGTTGGTGACTCCGGTGGCCGGCTTGGTACCGAAGAGCACAGCGGTGGTGCCCGTGAGGTTGGTGCCCGTGATGGTGACGGTGGTACCGCCGCCGGTGGAGCCCTGGTTCGGGCTGATTGGCATGGTCGTCCTCCGTGTGTGGACTGAACTCTCGGATAAGGGAGTTGACTCAGAGCCTGGTCCGGGGCGGGCCCGGGGGGGCATGACCCGGATCTCCGGGCCACCGCCGGGCCCGGCCGTCCTCGTTCACCTCCTCCTCTGCCTGTCCCGCGGGGTGCCGGGAGCACCCGGGAAGGCGTCAGGAAGCTGCCTGCTCGGGGAAGACACCGTCAGCGGATGCCGCGGCACGGGGCGTCCGGAGCCGTGATGCCCCCTGTCGCGGGCCCGCCGCGCACCGGACGCCGTGACCGGCCCGCGGCGGGCGCCGCTCCGTACGAGCCGGGGCTGCGCCCGCGGTCGAGAGCCGATGGCGATCGCGCCGCCGGGCCGAGGCGTTCACATGACCGGTGCGGGCTCGCTCACGGCGGCAACGGCCGCACGCGGGTCGCATCGTCCGCGGTCGCACTCATGGCCTCGACGGCGAGGTACTCGGTTGTGCGCGCAGGGGTCGCGCACCGCTCCCTTGCAGAGGCCGGAGGCTGCCCCATCGCCCCCTGTCGCTACCTGACAGGGGTGACCGGCCGGATCCAAGTCCTCTGCGGGGGCGCCCATCGCGGCCGTCCGGTGCAAACGATGCCGAGGTCCGTCACGCAGGGACGGGTCGGCGAACAGAACGGTTCCGCGCTCCCCCGGAGAGGGATGGGCGGCCCACCGGTTCGGATACTCAAGTGACCCATACGAACGAAATATGACTCAAGCATCTTGACGGCCAATCACCTGATTGGACGAGCGCGCGAAAGGCATGCCGTTCAGTGCGCCGGAGAAAGGCGAATCCGCCGCCCGTCCCACCGCACGCCCCCACTTCACGCCGCGCGCAGGACCCGCCTCGCGCATCAGGCACCCACCGTCGCCACCGGGTCGGCTCGGTGGGCCGTCGTGGCGAAAAAGGCCCGAGCCCGCTTGCGCCTGCCGCCGGGCTTCCCCACCGCACTGAACAATCGCCCTGGCCGAGAAGCATGGACACGTCCCAGCGGACCGAGGGGAACGACCGATGGACAGAGCGGGACATCCGGATCGCAGGGCCCTGCTCGCCGGCGGCCTCGCGATCGCCTCGGTCGCGCTTGCGGGATGCTCATCGACGAGCGCAACCCCGTTGGCCGCCGACGTCTCGCCGGAAGCGCGGCCCGACACACCCGTCGCGGCATTCACGAGGCTGATGGACGGCAACAAGCGCTGGGTGAGCGGAGACCTTCGACATCCCGACCGCGATCCGAACCGGCGCCAGTTCGTGGCCCAGAAGCAGGAACCCTTCGGGGCGGTCCTCTCGTGCATCGACTCCCGGGTGCCACCCGAGCTCCTCTTCGACACCGGGCTCGGTGATCTCTACGTGATGCGCACCGGCGGGGAGGCGATCGGCCCCGTGGTCACGGGGTCCGTGGAGTACGGGCCCATGACGAGCGGTACTCCGCTCGTCGTGGTCCTCGGGCATCAGCGTTGCGGCGCCGTCGCGGCGGCGTACAAGTCCATCCGCGACGGCAGACCGTTGCCGGGAAACCTGGAGGCGATCGCCAAGGCTCTGCGGCCGGCATACGAGCAGGCGGTCCGGAAAGGCGGTGCGGACCCGGTCGAGACGATGGCTCGCGCCCAGGTCGAGCTGACCGCCGCCGACCTGCGCTCCAACCAGGATCTGGCCCCACTCGTGAAGAAGGGCGCTCTTGCCGTGGTCGGCGCCTACTACTCGCTCGACACCGGCAAGGTGGAGGTTCTGGCCGGTGCGCCTTCCTGACCGGCCGGACGCGACGGACGGGCGTCCTCCGGCCCGAGGCGCGGGCCGGACTTCGGAAGATCCCTCATGACGCGCGTCAGAACACCCGGCACCCGTCCGGTACGGAAGCACGGAGCTGCCACCTGCACCGATGCCGTTCTGACGCGCACCGTCCCGGTGCGGTGCGTCCCGGACTCAAGAAGGAAGCGAAGAAGGCGTGCCGGAGGCCGCAGCGGCCCGCAGGCGGAACAGGACGGTTCCGATGAGCTTGTCCTCGGGGCAGTAGCCCAGCTGTTTGGAGTCCATGGAACCCGGCCTCTCGCCCAGGAGGACGAGCATGCCCGGCGGCACATGGGTACCGGGGCACCGGCCGGCCCACTGCGGTACGGGTTCTCCGGCGACGGCGACGATGCGCTTGACGTACCACGAGTCGGGCGTGGCGCCCGTGGGCGGGTGCCAGCCGTACTCGGGGTGGGGGGCGACGACGACGGCCACCCGGCCCGCGGCGACACGGCGCCTGCCGCGGAGCATGAGGATCCGGTCGCCGGGCATGAGGGTCGGCGACATGCTGTATCCACGGACGGTCACGGCCACCAGCCGCCCGCGCGCCAGCAACAGGGCCGCGGCGAGGACGAGGAGTCCCGCGACGGCGAGGAGCACCACGGTTGCGGCGGTCACCGGACGGTCTCCTCGTAGCCTTCGGCCTGTGTGGTGAAGAGCTCGGCATAGGTGCCGCGGGCGGTCATGAGCTGTTCGTGGGTGCCTGTCTCCTGCACGGTTCCGTCGGCGATGACGACGATGGTGTCCGCGGCGCGGACGGTGTTGAGGCGGTGGGAGACGAGGATGCTCGTCGCGCCCTGGCGGAGTGAGGTGAGCCGGTCGTGGACGTGGCGTTCGGCGACCGCGTCGAGGCCGGTGCTGGGTTCGTCGAGGATCATGAGATCCCGTTCGGAACGCATCAGGGCCCGGGCGAGCGCGAGGCGCTGCCACTGGCCGCCCGACAGTTGGACGCCGGTGCTGGTCTCCTCGGTGTCGTCGGGGAAGAACATCCGGCTGAGCATGGTGTCGTACCCCTGCGGGAGGCGGGCGAGGGCGGTGTGGATGTCCGCGTCGGCGGCGGCGGCGTGGATGCGTCCGTGGTCGTGGAGGGAGCCGAGGTCTCCGAGGCCGATGTTCTCCGCGGCGGTGAGGTCGTACTCCATCGGGTCCTGGAAGACGACGCTGACTCGTCGGCGCAACTGGTCCGCCGGGAAGTCCTTGAGGTCGATGCCGTCCCAGTGGATGCTGCCCCGCTGCGGGTCGTAGAGGCGGCACAGCAATTTGACGAGGGTGCTCTTGCCGGCCCCGTTGAGGCCGACGACGGCCAGGCTGGTGCCGTGCGGGACGGTCAGATCGACTCCGCGCAGGATCCACGGTCCGTCGTCGGTGTAGCGGAACCAGACGTCCCGGAGTTCGAGGCCGCGGCTCAGGGGCGGTGGGGCGATCGGGGCGGCCGGGGCGGGGAGGTCGTCCCGGACCTGGGTGACATGCAGGTAGTGACTGAACAGCAGGGCCGTCTGGTGGCTTTGGGCGATGCACCCCACCAGGCCGACGAGTGCCGTCTGCATGCCGGCGAGGGCGGCGACGAGGAGGGACACGTCACCGGCGGTGAGGGCGTGGGTGGCTGCCTGGTGCACGCCCCAGACGAGTGCGCCGGTGGAGACGCCGGCTCCGAGGACGGCGAGGGCCGTCTCGTGGGTGGCGAGGCGGCGGTCGAGGCGTTCCTCCTGCTGGTTGATGCTGTCGAGATCGCTGCGCATGCGCTGCGCGAAGTAGCCGCCGAGGCCGTAGAGGCGGATCTCCTTCGCCGCTTGCGTGTCGGTGAGGAGTCCTCGGTAGAAGATCTGGCGGCGGGCGAGGTTGCTGGTGCGCCAGAACATGTCCGCACGATGCCGGCTGTTGGCCAGGTGGGCGAAGAGGGCCGGAACGGCCGCGGCGACGAGGACGGCGGCCAGGGTGGGACTGATGAGCAGGAGACTTCCCAGGAAGCCCGCCAGGGTGAGGACTCCCTGGGCGCCCTGGAGTGCCGCACCGACGAGTCGCTCGGCGCCCTGCGCGCTCTGGATGGCGAGTTGGACGCGGTCGTGGAAGGCGGGCTGTTCGAGCTTGGACAGCCCGCTGAGCCGGTTGACGGCCGTGAGCAGGTCGCTCTGGGCGCGGGTGGAGGTGGCGCGGCGGATGCGGCCGTCGGCGTAGGAGGAGACGGCCGAGGCGGCGGCGAGGAGGACGGTGAGCAGGCCGATGCCGGCCGCGGCCCAGTTGAGGTCCGAGGCGCGGAACTCGTCCGCGGTGAGGCTGTCGACCACGTACTTGAGCAGCCAGGAGGCGGCTACGGGGGCCGTACCCGCGATGACGACGGTGGCGACGCGGACGGCCAGGGCCCCGGGGCAGGACCGCAGCGTGAGGGCGAGTACGGCGGTGAGACCCCGCAGGAATTCGGCCGTGCGGGAGGTGGACTGCCCGCTCATGCGGTGAGGAGGTTGAGCGCCGGCAGGGAACCTTGGCCGATGCCCGTCTCCGTGACGGTCCCGTCGGCGTCGAGGAGGACGAAAGTGGGGTGGTGGCGTACGCCGAAGGCTTCGGCGACGGGACCGTTCGGGGGTTCGCTGGCGGTGAGTTCGGTGAGCGGGCCGACCGCTTCGAGCAGGGGGCCGGCTTCGGTGGACCGTCCGTTGACGACGGCGACGAGACGCGCGCCCGACGGGGTGTTCGCCTCGGCCCACCGTCGGATCTCGGGGAGGCTCTCCCTGGTGGGCCCGCAGTCGGGGCGGAGGAAGCAGATGAGGGCGGGGTGGCCGGCCAGGGCGGATCCGGTGACTTCGCCTCGGGGGGTGTGCAAGGTGAAAGCGGGGGTGTGGTCGCCTTCGCGTACGGCAAGGGCCGGCGGGCCCGAGGCCGCGGCGGCCGGGGCGGGGGCGGCCATCATGGCGCGCCAGCGTCTGGTGACCGCGAAGGTGAGGAGGGCGTTGACCAGGGTGACCGCGGCGAGAAGGGCGAGGCCGGCGATGGCGTAGCTCACTCTGTGATCGTCCTTTCAGCGTCGGCCGGTGCGGGCGGAGAAGAAGGAGGCGAGGTCGTCGGTGAAGACGGCGAACGCGGTGAGATAACCGGCGGTGGCGACGGCGAGCGCGAGTGCGGGGGCGTTGAGGGGGGTGGTGGTGCCGTGGGCGAGGGCGATGGCGCCGCCGAGCAGGGCGAGAACGGTGAGTACGGCGTTGCGGGCGACATGCCAGGGGCCCATGGGCACCGTGGTCCTGCTGCCGAAGCAGGGGCAGCCGGCGGAGCTGCCGCGCCGCATGGTGGTGACGGCGACGGCGCTGAATGCCGCGCACAGGACGGCGGCGACGGCCAGGCCCGCGGTGAGCGTCCGGGGCAGGGCGAGGAGCACGGCGGCGAGGAGCTCGGCCGCGGGCACCAGGACGGCGAGAGCCGGCCGGGCGGCGGCCGGCAGGTAGGTGAAGTCGTCCAGTGCCATGGCGAATCGGCGGCGGTCGCGCAGCTTGGCGAGACCGGCCACGGCCAGCACGCAGATCAGGGTCAGACGGCAGACGAGCAACAGGTCGGACAAGGGTGACTCCGAAGGAATGGGTCCTGGACCGGCGGGAACGGGGCGGACCGCACGCGGCCCGCCCCGTGGGTTTCAGCAGTAGTCCCAGCTGCCGCAGCTGACCTTGCACGCGCCCGTGTAGCAGCAGCGGCGGCACCGCTGGGCGCTGGTGCTCCACTCGGTCCAGCAGTCCGGCGGGCAGCCCGCCTCGGCCTCGGCCCTGGGCAGAATCCGCTCGATCAGGCGGCCCGCACCGGCCTTGAGTGTGCGCATGGTTCTCCTCTTCCTGTGTGGACGGGATGTGCGTACTCCGCGGTGCGACCGCGGTCCGCGGCCGCACCGGGGTTCAGGAGGCCGCCGATACCGGTTCGCGGTCGGCGGCGGAGGGAGCGGCGACGACGCCGTCCTGGTAGCTGAGGATCGTGGGGAACGCGGGGACGCGCAGGGCCCGGAACAGCGGTGACGCCTCGGGCTCCGGTACCACCTCGTCCGCCGGGCCGACGAGTTGGGCGGTCAGGCTGCTCCCGCCGGCTTCGGCGCCGATCACCAGGGCCAGGACCCGGCCGCCTGCCGCCCTGGCCCGGTCGGCCCGTTCGGCGAAGTCGGGGAGGCTGTCGGTGCAGGACGGGCAGTCGTGGGAGAAGACGCCCAGCAGCAGTTCCCCGGAGCGGAAGTCGCCCCGGGTCAGGGTCCGGCCGCTGAGCGCGGTGGCGGTGAAGTCCGGGAGTGCGTCTCCGGGTTGCGGCCCCTGGGCTGCGAAGTCGTCGCGTCGGCGGACGGCTGCGAGCTCCTGCCAGCGGCGCAGGATGACCATGAGCAGGACGAGGTTGAGCAGGGCGACGGCTCCGACGAGCACCAGACCCGCAATGACGTAAGGCAAGTTGCGACCCCCTGGCCGGTTGCACGGGAGACCAGTGTGATAGAGGGGGCCTGTCGGAAGGATGCCAAGACCTTGCCAGGAACATGACGAGCTGAGCATGATTGCCGCCATGCTTGCCACGGGGTCGCATTTTCGAGTGCTCGGCAGAGTCGAGTGGTCCGTCGACGGACGCCCCAGGTCCATCGGTCGCCGCCGCGAGCGTCTGCTGCTGGGTCTGTTCCTGCTGGAGATCGGCCGGCCGCTCCCGATGGACCGGCTGATCGATCTGCTCTCGGACGAGGACGAGCGGCCGCCGTCCCGGGCCGATCTGTATGTGCATGTCTGCCGGCTGCGGGCGAGCCTTCGCCAGGGCGGGTGCGACGGGTCGGTGCGGCTCGTGCGGAGCGGATCGACGTACGCCCTGACCGGCGATCCGCAACTGGTGGATCTGCACCGCTTCACCCGGCTGGTCGGCCTGGCCCAGCGGGGCACCGAGCCGCAGGAGGTTTCACGACTCGCCTCGTCCGCCCTGACCGAGTGGCGGGGGGCGGTGCTGGAGGACGTCGCGTCCGAGCGGACCCGCCGAGGTGTCGGCACCGCTTTCGACGAACTGCTGATCTCGGCGCAACTGCTGCGCGTCGCGGCGGAGTTCAAGCTGCGCAACTACTGGTCGCTCGCCGCGGAGCTGGCGCGGCTCACCGAGGACCATCCGGAGCACGAGATGTTCCTGGCCTTCCGTGCCGCCACGCTCTACGAGTGCGGCCGCCGCGCGGACGCGCTGCGGGTGCTGTCCGCGGCGCGAGCACGCATGACCGCGCGACTGGGCCTGGATCTGAGCCGCGAGCTGCAGGATCTGCGCGAGGCCATCCTGCGGGGCATTCCCGTGGACCGTCGCATCCTCCGCTGCGGCGCCCTCGGCGCCGTGTGACACTCCGCCGCGTCCCCACCGACCCGGCACGGTGGGGACGAGAGGAGTGATGACGGGCGACGAGGATCCCCGGCACCGTCCCGGCGCGCGAGGAACCAGGGGCCCGGCTCCGAAGCGTCTGCCCCCTTCCGACCCGTATGTTCACCGGATCAGCGATGCAGTGCTACGCCAGGCCCCTGTCCAGCAGCATGTCCCTCACCGCCCCCACCACCGGACCTGTCCGGCGCTTGCGGAGGTCGAGGACGGGACCCGGGTTCGAGACGGCGTGGGACGCCAGCAGGTTCATCAGGGGCCAGAGGGCTTCGGAGCGTCGTGGTACGGGGATCTCCCGGCCGTCGGGAGCGATGACCGTGGCCGTGCTGACGCCCGCGAGAAGGTTGGTGCGGCTCCAGTCGATCTCGTACGACCGGCCGTTCGGGCTGACACAGAGGACCGCTTCCCGGGTGTGGTGCAGTACCGCCAGGTAGTTCATGGGCACCGTCAGCCGCCGGGCGGCGTCGAACGGACGTGTGCCGTCCGCCGGCCGGATGCGCAGCACCGTGTCCAGTACCGGACCGTGGTCCTGGAAGGTGGTCCTGCCGCGCATCTCCAGGAACCGGGCCCGCACCAGACGGCCACCGCGGCGCGACCATCCTCGGCCGACATGGCCGAACCCACCCCGCTGGCCCGGAAGTTCGTCCACCAGCAGGCGTGCCTCCTCGCCCGGCTCGGTCACCGGTGCCCGGTCCTCGGGGCAGGCGCGGGCGCGGTCGGCCAGGGCGGCGTAGCGTGCCGCCGTCTGCGCGTCCAGGCGCCGGAGGTCGATCGTGTCCCCCGCCATCTCGACGCCCCCGACCTCCCGTGAGATCCGCATCTGTGCCAACTGGCGGCCGGGACGGCGGGTCACGTCGGCCGGCCGGCCTTCCAGGTCGATCACCCGGCAGGTCCTCGTGCCCGCCAGCAGGGTGCTGCGCGGCCAGTGGACGCCGACCTTGCCGGAGCCCTCGGGGCCGGCCGGATCGACGAGGACGGCCAGGCGGCCCGCCGCGATCGCCGACAGGCACAGGGGTGGTACCCGCCACTCGTCCGTGACCTCGAACCCGGCGGGCCTGTCGGCCCCCTCGGCCTCGTCGGCGGTGTGCACCCACAGCCTCATCCTGACCACCGGCGTGAACTCCGCGGGAGCGTAGTCGCCGAAGTACGTCGTGAACGTCGCCTCCCCTTCGGGGCTGTACCGCACGAGCGACGCCTCCAGTACGTCCGCCCGCACCAACCGGGCGCCCACGGGGCCCGGCGCGGACGTCGGCGCCCACATCACGAAGGTGTCGTCCCCGTACGCGCCGCTTCCACCCTTCACCCGATCCCGACGCGTGATCCGGGGGGAGATCTGTCGTGTGGCGCCGGCGGCCGAGAAAGGGATCGCGGCCGTGACGACCGCGCCGGCCGCGGACACCGCAAGGCCCCAGTCCGCGCCGTCGTGCCAGCCGGCGTAGCCCAGGACGAGGAAGACCGGCCCTGTCGAGAAACAGAGCGCGGCGAACAAGAACTGGCCGACGAACACACCCGCACGGCTGCGCATCGTCCCTCCTTCACTCGTGGTCGGTCGGTGCGATACCACTCGGGTGGCTCATCGGACCTCCACACGGAAGAACCCGCCGGACGGGTCGACGACGGCCGTGAGCCGCAGGCCCACGCGCAGGGCGTCGTGGGGCGAGCGCCGCCAGGCCGTCTCGAACGCAGGGAACCCCGGCCCGCTGACCCACAGACCGACCGCGACGCCCGCGTCGTCGGCGTCCTCCCAGCGGGTCAGATCGGTGATCTCCGCGGTCGCCGGGCTCCCGACGGCGTCGAGCCGTCGGTTGTACTCCCGCTCGGCGGCTGTGTGACCCCACAGCGCAAGGCCCGCGGGAAGGAGAACCACCGTGAAGACGATGCCCATGACCATGAGGTCCGCACCGGTGAGGACGGCCGAGCCCAGCACGACCGGTCCGCACAGGCACAGCACCGCGGCGCTGCCGTACAGGAAGGTGGCGGCCCACGGGCCGACCCGTGACACCCGCGTCCACCGGAGCCCGTCTCCGTCGTCGGCCATGTCAGTGCTTCGGGACCTCGGGCGGCAGGCTCCGCGCCAAGTGGTCCGCGTGCAGGCCGGGGAGCAGGTGTTCGTCGTAGGGGATGGAGTGACGTCCGCCGTGCTTCGTGATGATCCGTGATCTGCGCGTCCGGCCGGGGCGGAACTCCGGACGCCATCGTTCCCGGAGGTGATGGCGGGCGTCGTCGACGCGACCGAACACCTCCGGCACCCGGCCGTCGAAGGAGAGCAGGGCGTAGTCGTTCGTCTGCGCCTCGTACAGCGGCGCCGGGGTCATGGGGCCACGCCGTCCCCCGCGTAGAGGTAGGCACCCGGCCGGGCGGGGTCGGCGATCAGGACCACCTGGTCGCCGGGGCGGGGGATGCGCAGCTTGGAGAGGATGGTCCGGACAGTGACCGGGGCGGTGGTTCCGGACGGCTGGAGGACCAGGTCGACGACCGGGTCGAAGTTGACGAGTTGGCCGGTGTCGGTGAGCGACACGACGACGGCGGGTACGGTCGGCGCTCCCGCGGCGAGCAACTGCTGGACGTCGTGGCCGGACTTGTACGCGCCGATCGACTGCTGGACCCTGGCGAAGTCCTCCTGGCCGAGGAACGCACGCGTGGCGCGGCCGTAGAGGCCCTTGCCGCTCGCCACCTTGTCGGCGATCTCGGCGGCCCGCTCCTCGCGGTTCCTGCCACGCTTCTTGAAGATTCCCATGGCCGCTTCTCCTTGTGGTGAGCCGGTGCGGTGCACTGTGTGGACGCTAGGCGGCCCGGGGCGTCTACCGATCCCAGGTTCGCCCGCCTGCCCAGGGACGACGTACGCTCCCCGCATGCCGCCCCCGCGCCAGTCGGCCGACAAGTCCCGGTCCCGTGCCATGGTCATCGACCATGTCTGGCGGAGCCTGGGACCGGGGCTGGAATCGCTGAGCGGCCCGGGCGGGGCCCCCTTGACCCGCACCGTCAAGCTGATCGTGCTGCCGCTGATCGTCAGACCCGCGCTGCGTCCCGAACTCGCGGTGGACTTCCTCGGACCGGAGGAGACCGCGCGCCTCGACGCGCTGATCCGGGAGTCCGGTCCGCGTCTCGTGGCGACAGCACGCTGGTTCACGCTGCTCAAGAAGGCCCGCCGAGCGCTGGGCGTCGTGGCGGGAAACCCCCAGGACCTGTACTTCCAGCGCTGCTTCGAGCTGGCCACCGAGCACGGGGCACCCTCGGCCGGCGCGGACGCGGTGGCCAGGGCGGTCGTCGAGGAGGTGGCGGACGCGGACGGCGGACGCACGGTGGAAGCGCTCAGGGAACACCTCGCGGACGCCGGTCGGCGCACCCGGCTCGACGCGGAGCTGGCCGTCGCGTGGGAAAGCCGTACGACCGTCCCGGCCACCGGTGTGGCCGCGGCGATCACGCTGGCGACCGAGGTCCTGGACGCCTGCGCCGCGCCTGGGGACTCACCGGCGTACGCCTCCATGGTCGACGCGGGACACGGCGGACTGTTCGGCCGGTCCCTGTGGACGCACGCGAACGAAGTCTGGGGCACCGAGGAGCCGCCGGCTCATCTGGGGCTGACCGCGCGCCAGGTGCCGCCACGGCCTGAGACCGGTCAAGGCGCCTCGACCGCCACGCTTCCCGCGCCGCTGGACCGCACGCTCTTCGAGAGGCTCTTCGTCGTGCTCCAGTCGTCGGCCCGGCGCGAGGAACTGCCGACGGCGCCGGAGCTCGTCGCCCGGGAGGTGGGCCGCAGTTGTGCTCCGCTCGGCCTGCACGACGAGAGCCTGCGTGTCGCCGTCGTCCTCGGCGGGCGCCTCGCGGTCGGCCTCGACCCGCTGGGCACCGGCGAACCCGCGCCGGGACGCACCGCGGCGCACCGGGTCGTCAACAACCGCTGGCGACGGGAGGCTTCGGTCCTGCGCGCCCGCAGGATGACCGTCTCTCCCCGCCCCGGCCCGGACGGCGGCGCCCTGGAGGCCCTCGCCCGGGACCTCCGTACCCCCTGGGCGGCCTACATGCGACGGCTGTGGGTGCGGCTGCACGGGCGCGACGTGCGCGACGCGCCGCTGGCCGACCTCGCGTCGGCCTGGACCGTGCTCGACGGGGTCGCCCGCTCGGTGATGATGGATCACCGCGCCAGAGTCCGGTCCGCGCTGCGCGCGCTGTCGGCGACGCCGTCGGCCTCGGCGGAACCGGCCGAGACGGGGAGCGCGTGATGGCCGGGGCCGGGACGGACGTCCGCGTCACGCGGGGCGGGGACGGCACGATCAGGGTCACCGCCGCCCCTGTCCTCGGGCACATCGAGGTCCACGACGATGTGGTCGCCGTGGGCCCGGACTTCACGCGGTCCGTGCTCGACGTCGCGGGGGCGGTCCTGGTCTGGCCCGTCCTCGGCGAGCCGGGACTGCCGATGGCGGAGATCCACGACGCGGGGCGGGCGCAGCAGTGGCTGTGGGCGCTCTACGGCGAGCGCGTCGCCGCCGCCGTGCACGACGCCGTGGCGGGGGAACCGACAGGTGCACGCGTCGTGGCGGACACGTCCGTCCTCGCGGGCGCCGCCGCCCGGCTCGGCTTCGCACACTGGGCGGCCCGGTGGTGGCCGGCGTCGTACCCGGACGGCATTGCGGTGCTCGAACCGGACGTGCTCGGCCTGGAGTCGGCCGCGCTCACCCACCAATGCCAGCAGTTGTTCGACGACTACGACGACCAGCCCGACGACTGCGTGGCCGAGCTGATCGAGGAGCACCGGGCCGCCCTCGCCCCGCTGCTCCGGTGGTGGCGCGCGACACCGCAACCGGCGGACACGACACGCCACCTGGACAGGATCCTGCGGCTGATCGACGACGCGGCGGACTGCGCCGGGCTGGACGGGACGGCGCTGCGCGGGCTCCGCTCGGCCCTCGACCAGGGACCGGATCACGGCGCCACCGTCACTCCGGCCGACCCCGCCACGCTGTTCGCACGGCAGGCCGGCTACGCCCTCGCGGCGGGCGAACCGCTCGTCGTCGGCGGCCGGGTGATCGCCCGGGGCTCGGGGACCAACGACTGGCGCCGCTACCCGCCCGGCTTCGTCGACGCCGCCGAGCACGCAGTGTCCTGGACCGCCCGCGCGCTCGGCGCGCGACGGCAGATCGAGGTCGAGGTCGTCGCGCACGTCGCGGCTCCCGCCACCGGTGCGCCCCTCGTCGCGGAGGTCCGGGTGAACGGCGGTCGCCCGATCCGGATGCCCCTCGCCCGGCGGGACGACGTGTGGACCGGCCGGGTGGATGTGGACCTGGCCCCGGATCCGTCGGCCGCGATGTCGCCACCGCCGCGCATCGAAGTCGGTGTCCTGCTTCCCGGTTTCGACCCGGGCGCCGGTCCCGAGGCAAGCGCCGATCGTGACACGATCCGCGCCCTGGCCCGGCGGCGACTGGCCCGTGCGGCACACCCCGTGGCGGACGACGCCCACGGCGGTGTGGCGGGACCGTTTCTCGCCGAGACCCTCGCCGCCACTGCCACCGGCGAGGACTACTGACGGATGACGAACGGAAACAACGCACCGGTGCAGCTGTACGGGGAGCCGTTCGACAGCGGCCTCGCCGAAGCCCACGAGCATCACATGGCCGCCGAGTTCGGGGCCGCGTGCGCCGTGCACGACGAACTGCTCACCCTGGCCGAGTCCCTGGAGGACTCCCCCGACGTACGGTTCCTGCGGGCACACCTGCTGGCCGATCTCACGAGCGTCCTCCTCGCCGCCTCGGACCTGCCCCGGGCCCAGGACACCAATGAGCGGTCCCGTGCGCTGCTCGACAGCATCGCGTCGGCGCCGATGGGGCCGCGGGGCCGTCAGCTGTGGCTGGAGATCCTCCTGCGGACAATGATCGCCGGATCCGCCGTGCTGAGCGACACGGGGCGTCTGGACGAGGCCCTGGCCTGTCTCGACGAGGCGGCGGCCACCCTGCCCGAGTTCGATGACCCCGACGGGCTGCGCGCCGCCGAACTCGGCCTGAGCCGGGTCCTCCTGCTGATGGCGCGGGGCGAATGGGGAACCGCCGAGGAACAGGCCACGCTCCTGCTGTCCACCACTCCGGGGACCGCGGCGGAGACCATCCCGCGGCTGCTGACCGCGCTCGGCTCGATCTGCTGCGCGACCGGGCGGTACGACCCGGCCGAGGACTGCTTCGCCCGCGCGGAGGACGGCTTCCGGGCACTGGGCGACACCGGTGAGCAGCAGACGCTGCTTGCACACCGCGCGTTCCTCGCGATGGGGCGAGGTGAACTCGACCGGGCGGAGCGGCTGTTCGCCGAGGCGTCCGCCCTCTTCGAACGACAGCGGCAGTTCGGCGATCTGGCGGCCTGCGAGCAAGCCCGCAGCCATCTCGCCGGCCTGCGCGGCGACACCGCGGGCGCGCACGACCTCATGACGGCGAGCCTGGAGCGGTTCGCGCGACTCGGCGCCTCTGTCGCCGCCGCCGACACCATGCTGCTGGGCGCCCAACACGCCTACGAACGGGGCGACATCGAGGAGATGAAACGGCTGGCCCAGGAAGCCCGTGACGTCTATCAGGCCCGGGAGATCCACGAGCGGTGCGCCCAGGTCGACCTCATGCTCGCCCGAACCATTGAGGACAACCTGAACCGGACGGACCACGGCGACCACGAGAGGGAGTCCGTCGACACCGCGCTCTCCCTCGCCCTCCCCGCCGCACTGGCCCTGGCCGCGGCACGCCACGACTTCGTCACCGCTCACGCACGCAACCAATGGCTCGAACTGGCCGACGACGCCATGCGGTTGGCCTTCCGTCTCGCCGTACGCCGCCAGGACCAGGGGCTCCTCTTCGAACTGGTGGAACACCGTTGCGCGGGCGCCGCGCTGGCACTGGGCTGCGCGCCGGGGTCCGTCGCGTCCTCCGGCGCGGACGGGACGCCCGTCTTCCCGGACCCCGCCATGAAGGCGTACGGCGAGGGCGACGACGGGGCCATGACGCTCGGGGGTGTCGCCGCGGAGGCCGCCGTCTCCGTCGGTCTGCGCGTCGCGCCGCCGCCGAAGGTACGGATGTCGGCGGAATCCGGCCGGGTCGCGCTCCAGGAGTACATCGCGGCGGCCGAGTTCCGCTATCGCCGACGGATCGTGGACGAGAAGGAAGTTCCGTTCTGGAACACCGACGAGCTGACCGGCCGCCCGGTGGTCCAGGTCCGACTCGCCGACGCGGGCGACCTGTTCATGACGTGGATGTGGGCCGGCGGCGCCCGGGGATTCGGCACCGGGCGCGGCCCCGCCGCCGAAGTCGACCGTTCAGTGAGGGAGTTGGCCGCCGCGCTGCCCGGATCGGGCGAGGGAGCGGCGGGTATGCGCCGCGCCTTCGAGTCGGGCGCGCTGGCCGACCACCGCGCCGAGCGACGGCTCGCGCGGACGCTGGGCGAGGCGCTGTGGCCGGAGGAGCTGACCGCGCAGATCCGCCAGGTGTCGGCGCGTGCGGGGCGTCCGCTGGTACGCGTCCAGCCGTCGCCCCGGGTCGCCCAGATCCCCTGGGAACTGCTGGCCGTCGACGACGCGGGCACCCGGCTCCTCGATCTGGCAGACGTGGTGACCACCGCGCCGACGTCGTTGCGACGGCAGAAGGCCACTGAACGTCCGACACCGCACTCCGGCCCGGTCGTCCTCGTTCTCGACCCCCGTGTGCCCGGCTTCCGGGCCGACTCCCCGCTCGGCTCGGTCCTGGGACCGCCCGGCTCGGATCCGGAACTGCTCTCACTGGTCCGGAGCCACCTCGACACGGGCGCCGTGAAGCCGTCCCTCACCACCCCGGCGGAGGCGTTCCGCCGCACCGACCTGGACCGGGACTGGCTGGGCGGAGCGCTCCGCAAGGGGGCACGCAGACTGATGTACGTCGGGCACGTCAGCGGCGCCCCGGTCGCCGGCGGGCAGAGTGAGGACGGCACCCTCCATCTGTGCTGCGGCCCGCAGACCGTCGGCCTGACCGAGCCGGTCCGTACCCATCGGCCGCTGTCGGCCAAGGATCTCCTGCTGGGCACTCTGCCCCTGCGCGGCGACGGCGAGCCGGGTGCGCGGATCTGGCCCGCGCCGCCGCGGGTCGCCCTGATCGGCTGCGAGAGCGGCGGCGATCTGCGGTTCGCCGAGTCGTTCGGCCTGGCCACGGCGATGCTCCACAACGGTGCCGACCTGGTCACCGCCACCCGCTGGACACTGCCGACCAGCTTCGCGTTCCACCGGCTGGCCGATGTGCCCGAGTCCGTACGCCCGCTGTCGGAGGCGATCGTCGCCGTCGACGCCGCCCATGAGGACCGCGACCCGGTGCACCGGGTCTGCCGCTGGCAGCGCGAGCAACTCGACCGCTGGCGCGCCGACGGCCGGATCGAGCACTCCCCCCTGCTGTGGGCGGCCATGACCTGCATCGTCGTGTGACCACGGGCGCCGCTTCCCGTCGGCGACAACATCTTCGTCGCCCGAGGAACTGACTGCGCGCGAGTTGCGGGCGTCCGCTCTCCGCTTCCACGGGACCGGGGGCGCGGGAGGCAGACGAGATCCCGGACTTCGCGGCTATCGGGGCTGCCACGACCGTACGAGGTCCTCCGGCCCCCAGTGCGCGGTGAGCGGCAGATCATCGGTCACCCCACAGCGGGAGACCGCGACCAGTGGAGTATCCGGGGCGGTACCGGGGACGGCGAGCATGTCGCGCACCAAGGCGTCGTACTCATGACGGCCGAAGGGCTGGGTCTCCAGCCACTTGACCGACCCGACGAAGGAAACCTGCCGGGCCACCGGCTCGCGGTCCGCACCGATGAGGTCGATCTCGGGGTTGTTCCGACGGTTCCACCAACCGCCGATGGCCTCGGTCTCGGGCCACTCATCATTGGGCATCAGACGCAGCAAGGACGCGCGGATCAGTGGCTCGACCGCTCGCCCACGCCAAGTGGTCCATGACCGCTCGATGCGTTCCAGCGCCAAGTCACCGCGGCCACGCTCGATGAGTGGGATCGCGCGTGCCAGGAACGCCAGCCAGAACCGCAGATACGGGTCGGCGATCCGGTAGCGCTTGTTCTTGCTGTCCGGCTTGACCGACAGGGGGAGATCAGCAGCCAGGACTCGCTTGGCCTGCAGCATGGCCAGCAGCGGGGAGAGCGTGCCGGACGGCAGAGCGCTGGCGCCGCCGGCCCGGGCTGCGATTGCACTGAACGTGCGCTCACCGCTGCCAACCGCTTCCAGCACGGCCCGTGAGTGCGAAGCCTCGGGGAATTCGCCCAGCAGGGACAGCTCGCCGGCCACCAGCAAGGGCGAGAGAGGATTGGCGACCGACGCCTGCAAGAACGCTGTACGCCCCATTCCCGGCCGCCACGACTGCACGATCTCGGGGAATCCGCCAGTGATCAACTGGGCGTCGACGGCCCCTGCGGCGTCGAGTTCGGTCATGGCCTGTACGTCGGCCAGGTTCAGGGGGTGGACGGTCATTTTCGCCGCCCGACCGAAGAACGGGCGTCCGTACGACTGCAGTGCCTCCATCACCGATGTATCGCTGCCGACCAGCAGCAGAAGCACGGGCTTGGAGGACAAGTGACGGTCCCAGACAGTCTGGAGTGCGCCCTCGAATTCCTGATCCTGCTCGACCAGCCAGGGCACCTCGTCGATCACCGCGATGCTGGGCGAGTCATCGGGTACCGCGAGCGCCAGCGAGCGCAGGGCCTGGTTCCAGTCCTGCGCCTGGAGGCCGGCGACCAGCTCCGCCCCAGGCAGTAGCGACTGCGCGAGCGTCGCGGCAAAGTCGGCGCGCTCCGTCACAGGGTTGCGCCCACGGGTGGCCTGAAACACCACGTACGGCGCTCCCGAACGGTCGCAGAACTCCTGGACCAGTCGCGACTTCCCCACTCGGCGCCGACCCGTCATGATCACAGCCCGCCCCCGGGTGGCCCCAACCGCCTCTGCCACTGTCCGGTACTGCTCAGCCAGCAGCTCAAGATCTCCGGCCCGACCTTGAAACTCCACGACGCACCCCCGAGGACAATTGACGTAGATAGATTCTTACGTAGATTGAATCTGACTTCATCTCGTCCTGATGGATCGAACGGGGGAAAACCCAGAGGCCCGACTCGGAAGAGCCGGGCCCCTTCTGACCTGCCTTTTCGCCAGATCAGTGACGTACCGTATCGCGTCCGTCACACGTTGAAGCGGAACTCCACCACGTCCCCGTCCTGCATCACATAGTCCTTGCCCTCCATGCGTGCCTTGCCCTTGGCGCGGGCCTCGGCGACGGAGCCGGTCTCGACCAGGTCCTCGAAGGAGACGATCTCGGCCTTGATGAAGCCCTTCTGGAAGTCGGTGTGGATCACACCGGCCGCCTCGGGGGCCGTGGCGCCCTTCTTGATCGTCCAGGCACGGGCTTCCTTCGGGCCTGCCGTGAGGTAGGTCTGCAGGCCCAGCGTGTCGAAGCCGACACGGCCGAGGGTGGCGAGGCCGGGCTCCTCCTGGCCCATGGACTGGAGGAGTTCCAGGGCCTCGTCGTCGTCGAGCTCGATCAGCTCGGACTCGATCTTGGCGTTCAGGAAGATCGCCTCGGCGGGGGCGACCAGGGCGCGCTGCTCGTTCTTGAAGTCCTCGTCGACCAGCTCGTCCTCGTCCACGTTGAAGACATAGAGGAAGGGCTTGGTGGTCAGGAGGTGCAGCTCGTGGAGGAGCTTGCCCTTCTCCGTGCCCGCGGTGATGCCGGCGGCGAAGAGGGTCTGGCCGGACTCCAGGATCTTCTGGGCCTCCTCGACCGCGGCGAGGACCGCGACCTTCTCCTTCTGGAGACGGGACTCCTTCGTGAGGCGCGGGACGGCCTTCTCGATGGACTGGAGGTCGGCGAGGATCAGCTCGGTGTTGATCGTCTCGATGTCGTCCTTGGGCGAGACCTTGCCGTCGACGTGAACGACGTTCTCGTCCTTGAAGGCGCGGATGACCTGGCAGATCGCGTCCGACTCACGGATGTTCGCGAGGAACTTGTTGCCCAGGCCCTCACCCTCCGAAGCGCCCCGGACGATACCGGCGATGTCGACGAAGTCGACCGTCGCGGGGAGCAGTCGCTGGGAGCCGAAGATCTCCGCCAGCGTGTTCAGACGCGCGTCGGGGACGCCGACGACGCCGACGTTCGGCTCGATCGTGGCGAACGGGTAGTTGGCCGCCAGCACGTCGTTCTTGGTCAGGGCGTTGAACAGGGTCGACTTGCCGACATTCGGCAGACCGACGATTCCGATCGTGAGCGACACGTTGGCGACTTCCTGAGGAGTGAGGAGTGAGGCGAGGGGGGTGGTGAGCGGGTGGAAGGGCGTCGGCCCGGGTGGGCCGATTCTCCAGTTTACGGGCGGGCGCAACCGGGTAACCACGGGTCCGGTCCGGGTGCCGAATCGGTTCCCGTTCGGCCGTGTGGCATCGAACTGCCCCCCAAGCTCACCCAAAGCGCGTGTCCCGCACCCGTTTCCTCCCGTTCGGCGACCTACGTTGTCCCGGTGGAGCAGCACAGGACACGTCCCCCGCAGCGCGGCCGGTCTCGGCAGGCCCCGCTGTCCCCGCAGGGCACCATCGACGAGGCCGCGACCGTCTACCGGGTGGTGGAAACCAAGCCGGAGGGCCGGTCCCGTCCGGTGCCGCCCATCGTTCTCGCGCTGCGCAGGCTGCCCAACCCCCGGCTGACCGGTATCGGCGCCGGGCTCTTCGCCGCCGCCGCCATGTTCGTACTGGCGTGCCTCGACCAGCTGATCCTGGACGGTTCGTCGGTCGTGTTCGGCGTGCTGTTCCTGCCGGTCAGCGCGCTGACCGCGCTGTGGGTGCGACCCGCGGACCTGGTGACCGCGCCGATCATCGTGCCGATCGCGTTCGCCGTCGGAGTCATCCCGATCTCCGGCGGTCCGAGCGGCTTCGCGGGCCAGACCATGGCGCTCGTCACCGCGCTCGCCGTGCACGCCGGATGGCTGTACGGCGGCACCCTCGTCGCCGGTCTCATCGCGACCGTGCGGAAGGTACGGCTGATGCGTCAGCGCCAGCGGCAGCGCCGGACGCTGCTCGCCGCGCAGACGGCGCGGGCCGCACAGCCGCCCCGCCGCCCCCAGCGCTGACCGGGGGAAGAACGAAGGGACGGGGCGCGGGGCGGAGCAGTCGTGTGCGCCCCGGCCGTCACCACCTACACCGTGCCGGTGCCCGCCCGCACCGTGCTCGCCGCCGACATCGCAGCGCCCACGATGCCCGCGTTGTTCTGCAGCTCCGCGGGCACCATCTCGGCCCGTACGTGCTCGATCAGGGGCAGGAACTTGTCGGCCTTGCGGCTGACTCCGCCACCGATGATGAAGAGCTCGGGCGAGAACAGCATCTCCACATGGGCGAGGTACTTCTGCAGCCGGTGCGCCCAGTGGTGCCAGCTCAGCTCCTCGTCCTCCTTGGCCTTGGTGGAGGCGTGCTTCTCCGCGTCGTGGCCGTCCAGCTCCAGGTGGCCCAGCTCGGTGTTGGGGACGAGCCTGCCGTCGATGAAGAGGGCGCTGCCGATCCCCGTACCCAGCGTCAGTACGATCACGGTCCCCATGCGGCCACGCCCCGCGCCGAAGGCCATCTCGGCGACGCCGGCCGCGTCCGCGTCGTTCAGGAGGGTGACGGGCAGGCCGAGTCTGTCGCCGAGCAGTCCACGGGCGTCGGTGTCGATCCAGGCCTTGTCGACATTGGCCGCCGTACGGGTGCAGCCGCCGGTGACGACGCCCGGGAACGTGATGCCCACCGGGCCGGACCAGCCGAAGTGACCGACCACCTCCGCCACGCACTCGACCACGTCCTTGGGCGTGGCTGGGTGCGGTGTCAGTACTTTGTGGCGCTCCTGCGCCAGGTCTCCGCGGTCCAGGTCCACGGGAGCGCCCTTGATCCCGGATCCACCGATGTCCACGCCGAAGATCTGCATGCAATCCACGGTACGGGCAGGTGGCCCGGCCCACTCCCCGGAACGGGAAGCCGTCGGTGCGCAGCCGTCACTTCTCCGCGAGTGCGGCGGCCTCGGCCCGCAGGTCACGGCGGAGTTCCTTGGGCAGCGAGAAGGTGATGGACTCCTCGGCCGCCTTGACGATCTCCACGTCCTCGAATCCGCGCTCCGAGAGCCAGGCCAGAACGCCGTCGACCAGCACCTCGGGAACGGACGCGCCCGAGGTGACACCGACCGTGGAGACACCCTCCAGCCAGGCCTCGTCGATCTCCTCGGCGAAGTCGACCAGATGGGCGTCGTTCGCACCCGCGCCGAGGGCGACCTCGACCAGGCGGACGGAGTTGGAGGAGTTCTTGGAGCCGACGACGATCACGAGGTCGGCGTCCGCGCCCATCTGCTTCACGGCGATCTGACGGTTCTGCGTGGCGTAGCAGATGTCGTCGCTGGGCGGCGAGACCAGGAGCGGGAACTTCTCCTTGAGCGCGCCGACCGTCTCCATCGTCTCGTCGACGGAGAGGGTGGTCTGGGAGAGCCAGACGACCTTCGACGGATCGCGCACCTCGACACCCGCGACGTCCTCGGGGCCGTCGACCAGCGTGATGTGCTCGGGGGCCTCGCCGGAGGTGCCGATGACCTCCTCGTGCCCCTCGTGGCCGATCAGGAGGATGTCGAAGTCCTCCTGCGCGAAGCGGACGGCCTCCTTGTGGACCTTGGTGACCAGGGGGCAGGTCGCGTCGATCGTGGCGAGCTTCCGCTCGGCCGCCTCCGCGTGCACGGTCGGCGCGACGCCGTGCGCGGAGAACATCACGATCGAGCCCTCGGGGACCTCCGCCGTCTCCTCGACGAAGATCGCGCCCTTCTTCTCCAGGGTCTGTACGACGTACTTGTTGTGGACGATCTCGTGGCGGACGTAGACCGGGGAGCCGTACTGCTCCAGGGCCTTCTCCACGGCGATCACGGCACGGTCCACGCCCGCGCAGTAGCCACGGGGAGCGGCGAGCAGGACGCGGCGAGGTGTCGGAGCAGTCATGCGTCCCATCGTAAGGCCGCGCCGGACGCGCGGAAGATCGGCGGGGTCGCGAGACTGAGGCGTACGCGACTCAACGGAGGGCTCATGTCGGGGACGGGCGGCGGCGGGGTCATGGAGGCGGGCGGGGCGAGCGGGGCGCACCAGGAGAAGGGCAGGCTGCGGCGGACGCTCGGCTTTCGCGATCTGGTGGTCTACGGGCTCCTCTTCATCGCGCCGATGGCGCCCGTCGGTGTCTTCGGCACACTCGACGCGAAATCGGGCGGTGCGGTCGCACTGGTCTACGTCGCGGCGACCGTCGTGATGGCGTTCACGGCCTTCAGTTACGCCCAGATGGTGCGCGTGGCCCCGCTGGCGGGCTCGGTCTTCGCGTACGCGCGCAGGGGGCTCGGGGAGGGACCGGGGTTCATCGCCGGGTGGATGGCGATGCTGGACTACCTCCTGATCCCCGCCGTCGCCTATCTCTTCTCCGGGATCGCGCTGAACGCGCTCGTGCCCTCGGTGCCACGGTGGGTGTGGACGGCGCTCGCGGTCGTCGTCACCACGCTGCTCAATCTCTGGGGTGTACGGGCCGCCGCCCGGGCCGGTTTCGCGGTGCTCGCGATGGAGATCGTGGTGCTGCTGGTGTTCCTGGTGTCGGCGGTGGCGGTGCTGGTGGTGAACGGGGCGCAGCGCGGCTGGCTGACCCCGTTCACCGGTGATTCCGGCTTCTCCGCGTCGGCGGTGCTGGGGGCGGTGTCGGTGGCCGTGCTGTCGTATCTGGGCTTCGACGCGATCGCCTCGTTCGCGGAGGAGGTGACGGGGGGCTCGTCGAAGGTCGCGCGGGCGCTGCTGTTCTGCCTGGTGCTCGCGGGCGTCCTGTTTGTGGCGCAGGGGTATCTGGCGGCGCTGCTGGAGCCGCTGACGTCGGCGGAGCTGGCCTCCGATCCGGCCGCGCAGGGCTCGGCGTTCTACGACACGGTGGATTCCTCGGTCGGGACCTGGCTGCACGACCTGGTGGCGGTCAGCAAGGCGATCGGGGCGGCGTTCGCCGCGCTGGCCGGGCAGGCGGCCGCCGGGCGGCTGCTGTTCGCGATGGCCAGGGAGCGGCGGCTGCCCCCGCCGCTGTCCAAGGTCGATGCGCGGTCCGGGGTGCCGCGGATCGCGATTCTGCTGGCCGCGACGGTGACGTCGGTGGCGGCGGTGTGGGCGGCCCGGCGCGCCGACGGTCTCGACCACCTGGTGTCGGTCGTCGACATCGGAGCGCTGACGGCGTTCGTGCTGCTGCACGCGTCGGTGGTCGGCTGGTTCGCCGTACGCCGCATGGAGGGGCCGCCGAGCTGGTGGCGGCATGTGCTGGTGCCGGTGGTGGGTGCGGGGGTGCTGATCGCGGTGATCGTGGAGGCGACCGCGAGCGCCCAGGTGGTGGGGGTGTGCTGGTTGGCGGTGGGGCTGGTGGTGGTGGCGTTGCAGCGGCGGCGTCGCACGGTCTGAGGGGGCGGTGTCGCGCCGACGGCACGTGGCGGTCGGCATGGGCGGCTGATTGTCGGTGGGGGCGGTTACGCTCGCTCGCATGGCTCTCCAAACGTCCGCGGAAGCTCCGCTGCCCGTCGGTGATGTGTCGCGGCTCATCGGGGGGTGGATCGACCGGCTGGGGGCGGTCTGGGTCGAGGGGCAGATCACCCAGCTGTCACGGCGGCCCGGTGCCAGCGTGGTGTTTCTGACGCTGCGCGACCCCTCGCAGGACATCTCGGTGAGCGTGACGTGCTTCCGCCAGGTCTTCGACCGGATCGCGGACGTGGTGACGGAGGGGGCGCGGGTCGTCGTCCTCGCCAAGCCCGAGTGGTACGCGCCCAGGGGCCAGCTGTCCCTGCGGGCCACGGAGATACGACCGGTCGGCATCGGCGAGCTGCTGGTCCGTCTTGAGCGCCTGAAGAAGTCACTGGCCTCGGAGGGGCTCTTCGCGCTCGACCGGAAGAAGTCCCTCCCGTTCCTGCCGCAGCTGATCGGACTGGTCTGCGGACGGGCCTCGGCCGCCGAGCGCGACGTCCTGGAGAACGCGCGACGGCGCTGGCCCGCGGTGCGTTTCGAGGTGCGCAACACGGCGGTGCAGGGGGTGCACGCGGTCAATCAGGTGGTCCAGGCCGTGAAGGAGCTCGACGACCTGCCGGAGGTCGACGTGATCGTCGTGGCGCGGGGTGGCGGCAGCGTGGAGGACCTGCTGCCGTTCTCGGACGAGCAGCTGATCCGGACGGTCGCCGCGTGCCGCACGCCGGTGGTGTCGGCGATCGGCCATGAGCCCGACTCCCCGCTGCTCGACCTGGTCGCGGATCTGCGCGCCTCCACGCCGACGGACGCGGCGAAGAAGGTCGTGCCCGATGTCGGCGAGGAGCTGGACCGGGTGCAGCAGTTGCGGGACCGTGCGCTGCGGACGGTGCGCGGGCTGCTGGACCGGGAGGAGCGGGGGCTGGCGCATGCGCTGGGCCGCCCTTCGATGGAACGTCCGCATCGGATGGTGGACGAGCGGGCGTCGGAGATCGATGCCCTGATCGGGCGGGGCAGGCGGGTGCTGGGGCATCTGCTGGACCGGGCGGACTCGGAGCTCGCCCACACCCGGGCGCGGGTGGTCGCGCTGTCGCCCGCCGCGACGCTGGAGCGCGGATACGCGGTGCTGCAGCGGGCCGACGGTCATGTGGTGCGCGCCCCCGCGGACGCGGGGGCGGCGGGAGATGTGCTCCGTGCGCGGGTCTCGGGTGGCGAGTTCGCGGTGCGGGTCGCCGGTGAGTGAGCGCGGGCGCGGCGGGGACGCTCCGGGCGGTGGATGTCCGGCGCGCGGGCGCCGGACGGGTTCGGAGTGCGGGCCCGCGGATGACGACGGACGAGGTCGAAGGCTCCTGGCGGGCCGGAACGTAGGGTGGGGCGCATGACGGACGACGGGACTACGGCGGCTGCCGCGGGCACGCTCGGATACGAGCAGGCCCGTGACGAGCTGATCGAGGTGGTGCGCCGCCTGGAGGCGGGCGGTACGACGCTGGAGGAGTCCCTCGCGCTGTGGGAGCGGGGCGAGGAGCTGGCGAAGGTGTGCCGGCACTGGCTGGAGGGCGCGCGCGCCCGGCTGGACGCGGCCCTGGCGGGGCCGGCCGACTCCGGGGAGACCGCCACGGCAGCCGACGACGACGGCTGAGACCGCCCCGCCGTGCGTGAGGGCCACGGCGGCCGCCCCTGCGGCGGGCGCCGCACCGCAGGAGCCGTCGACGGCGCAGAAGGGCCGGTTGCGGCACAAGAGTCCCGTGCTGTGTAACGGGTCACTCCGCTCCGGTTTTAGTTGAAAGTTAACCTACCTCTCCCGTACCGTGGCCGTCGTTGCTTGATCCACGTGTACGTCCGGAAGGTAATTCGCACGATGTCCCTCGCTCTTGACCCCGCCGCCCAGGACCTCCTCTTCCGCGAGGCCCGCACCGCCAACACCTTCACCGACGAGCCGGTGACCGAGGAGCAGGTCCAGGCGATCTACGACCTGGTCAAGTACGGCCCCACCGCGTTCAACCAGTCGCCGCTGCGCGTCGTCCTGGTCCGCTCCGACGACGCCCGCGCGCGCCTCGTGAAGCACATGGCCGAGGGCAACCAGCCGAAGACCTCCACCGCCCCGCTGGTCGCCATCCTGGCCACCGACAACGAGTTCCACGAGGAGCTCCCGGCCCTGCTCCCGCACTTCCCGCAGGCCAAGGACGCGTTCTTCTCCGAGCGCCCGGTCCGCGAGTCGGCCGCCGCCCTCAACGGCGCGCTGCAGGCCGCGTACTTCATCATCGGCGTCCGCGCCGCCGGTCTGGCCGCGGGCCCGATGACCGGCTTCGACGCCGCGGGCATCGAGAAGGAGTTCCTGGACGGCGACCACAGCCTGCTGATGGTCGTCAACATCGGCAAGCCGGGCGAGGACGCCTGGTTCCCGCGTCTGCCGCGCCTCGCCTACGACGAGGTCATCACGACCGTCTGATCGTCGCCGCGCGCACGGAGAAGGCCCTGGAGCACCTGATACGGCTCCAGGGCCTTCCCCGTACGCCGCGCACGGGGCTTCACACTCCGTGCACAGGGCTTCGTGCGCCCCGCACGGCCGTCAGACCAGTTCAGGACGTCCTGAGCGCGGCAGCCATCTCCGCCAGCCGCTCGGGCGACGCGGAACCCGTGACCACCGTGGTCGCGCCCTTGTCGTGGCGCACGAGGGCGTCGTACTTCTCGCCCTTCCAGTGCTGCCACGTCTCGCCCGCGACCTCCTGCGTACGCCCGGTGTCCTTGGCGTCCTGGCTGACCTCGGTCACGTACTTCTTCGCCGCCGAGGTGGACTGCTCCACCGCGACGTACTTGCCCTCCGGGTCGAGGAAGCCCAGGTGCCAGCTGTTGCCGGCCTTGCGGTCGTAACTGACCGAGGTCGGCTTCCACTCCTTGGCCAGTCCGTCCGGCGCGGCCACCGGGTAGGGCGCCGCGCGCCGCGCCGTCAGCAGCTCCACCCGGTAGTCGACCGGCTTGACCGGGTTGGCGTTCTCGTCATGCGGAACGAAGATGTAAACAACCCCCGCGGCGGCGGAGATCACCGCCATCGACAGGAACATGTCCCGCACCGTCTGCTTGCCTCGCTTGCTAGCCACGGGTCCATGGTCGCATCAGACCCACTCGGTCCGATTCGGGGGGCAGCCGCTCATAAGTGACCCGGTCTGCTCATTTTGTCGACCTGACGATAGAGTCACAGCACCCTCTTCCGGTCGTCGTCGTACAGAAAGGTGCGCTCCGATGTCCGAGCATCATCTGCCGTCTCAGTTGGAGGTCTCCCCCGAGGCCCCCGACCGCAACCTGGCCCTGGAGCTGGTCCGGGTCACCGAGGCCGCCGCCATGGCAGCAGGACGCTGGGTGGGCCGCGGCGACAAGATCGGCGCCGACGGTGCCGCCGTGAAGGCCATGCGGACCCTCGTCTCGACCGTCTCGATGAACGGCGTCGTCGTCATCGGCGAGGGCGAGAAGGACGAAGCCCCCATGCTGTTCAACGGCGAGCGCGTCGGTGACGGCACCGGCCCCGAGGTCGACATCGCCGTGGACCCGATCGACGGTACGACCCTGAACGCCAAGGGCATGCCCAACGCGATCGCCGTCCTCGCCGCAGCCGACCGCGGCGCCATGTTCGACCCGTCCGCGGTCTTCTACATGGACAAGCTGGTCACCGGACCCGAGGCCGCCGACTTCGTCGACATCAACGCCCCGGTCTCGGTGAACATCCGCCGTGTCGCGAAGGCGAAGAACTCCGCCCCCGAGGACGTCACCGTCGTCGTCCTGGACCGCCCCCGCCACGACGGCATCGTCAAGGAGATCCGGGAGACCGGCGCCCGGATCAAGTTCATCTCCGACGGCGACGTCGCGGGCTCGATCATGGCCGCCCGCGAGGGCACCGGGGTCGACCTGCTGATGGGCATCGGCGGCACCCCCGAAGGCATCATCTCCGCCTGCGCCATAAAGTGCCTCGGCGGTGTCATCCAGGGCAGGCTCTGGCCGAAGGACGAGGCCGAGCGGCAGCGCGCGCTGGACGCCGGGCACGACCTGGACCGGGTGCTGTCCACCGACGACCTGGTCAGCGGCGACAACGTGTTCTTCGTCGCGACCGGCATCACGGACGGCGAGCTGATGCGCGGCGTGCGGTACCGCGCGGAGACGGCGACCACCGAGTCGATCGTCATGCGGTCCAAGTCCGGCACCATCCGGAAGATCGACTCGACGCACCGGCTGTCGAAGCTGCGCGCCTACAGCGCCATCGACTTCGACCGCGCGAAGTAGGCGCGGCCCCCAGGAGGCGGGTCCGCGACGCGGATCCCCCGAGAACGCGAAGAGGCGCCCCCGTGTGCGGTGGGGGCGCCTCTTCGCGTGTACGGGCGCGGGCGGACACACGCCCGCGCGGACCGGCGCGCTGCCGGCCCGCTCAGCCCGCCGCGGCGACGCGGCCCGTCACTCCGGAGGACGCCGAGGACGCCTTGAGCTCCATCTCGCGCCGTCTCCGACGGGCGAGCACCACACGGCGTTCGGCGGCGGTGAGGCCGCCCCACACCCCGTACGGCTCCGGTTGTATGAGGGCATGTTCCTGGCATTCGACCATCACCGGACAGCGCGCGCAGACCCGCTTCGCGGACTCCTCGCGCGCGAGTCTGGCAGCAGTCGGCTCCTTCGACGGGGCGAAGAACAGCCCGGCCTCGTCCCGGCGGCACACCGCCTCCGAGTGCCAGGGACCGGCCTGGTCCTCCCGAGCGGGGGTGCGCTGGGGAGGGACGGCGGCGACCTGCAGGGGCTGATGCGGCAGTTGCAGCACGGTCTACTCCTGACGACGGCTTCGCGAGCGAGAGACGATGCAGCACTCCCTACCCGCTGTGCGTAGGCCTATGCACTGCGTGTCACCCGGCTCCAGGGTGCCGAATTGCGTTTGGTCAGGAATTTGGCTTGTTTTCGAAGAGCCTCGAAGAGCTTCGAAGGGAATACGCGGACTTCGACAGGCTTCGACGGACATCGACGGAGACCGAAAGGGTTCGAAGAAGCCCGAAGAAGTCCGAAATGGTTCGGCGCTGTTCGGAAGTATGCGAGGGAGCGGGCCTGAGGGCTGCCCCGCAATCCCTGGTGGAGCAGCGCGCGGCCTCGGATGCGGTGCGTCGCAAGGCGGAGGGCCGTCCGCCCACCGGATGCGTGCGGACGTTCCGACAACGCGGCGAGGTGCCGTGGCCGTCGTCGTGCGCCCGCCAGGCGGTACGGACGGCCCTCAGCCGCTCAGCCGAGGTATTTGCGCAGCCGGTCCTGGAGATCCGCGATGAACTTCCCGCGCTTGGGCTTCGCTTCGACGCTGCCGAACACCGAATAGCCGTTGACGACGACCACGGGCGCCTCGGGGTCCGCGGATTCCAGTGTGGCGACCTCGAAATTGCCGAAGACACCCGTGCCGCTGCCGCGCAGCGAGATGTTCTCCGGGACCTTGATCTCGACACTTCCGAAGATGGCGGTCGCATTGATCACCGTGAGCCTCTGGCCGAAGAGCGCCTCGGTCAGATCGATCTCCACGCTGCCGAAGAGCGCGAAGGCGTTCGTACGGCCACCGACCCGCCAACGACCCTTGCGGGTGGAGCTGCTGAAGACCGCCACCAGGTTCTCGGCGGGGCCCGCCGGGCCCTCCGCGCCGTGGACGCCGGGCATGGCGGCCGAGCGGGCAGCCCCTGCGGGGGCGGGCAGATCCCGCACCAGCGGCTCCAGTTCGCCGACCGTCTTGGCGCGGTAGACCGCGTCGACCCGCTCGCCGTGTTCCTCGGCGGTGAGCCGGCCCTCGGCCAGGGCCTCGCGCAGGATGTCCGCGATCCGGTCACGGTCCGCGTCGGAGGCACGGATACCGGCCGGCTCCGCCGGGGCCACGGAGGGTTGCTGGGGGTGCTTTTCGAGGTCCACCGACCCAGCGTACCCAAACGCGATAGATCGCGACTAGCCCCCGCCTCGTCCCCGCCGTGTCGCCCGCGTCCGGGGGCCGCACTGAGCCTTACCTCACAGCTTCGGCCTCCGCTCGGCGTTCTACCCTGGTGGATGCGCTGCCCAAGGGAGGTCAGCCGCCGTCTGCCGAGTGAGGAATGGCCGTAATGCCAGAGTTTGCGTACTCCGATCTGCTCCCTCTGGGAGAGGACACCACGCCGTACCGTCTGGTGACCTCCGAGGGTGTCTCCACCTTCGAGGCCGACGGCCGTACGTTCCTCAAGGTCGCCCCGGAGGCGCTGCGCACCCTGGCCGCCGAGGCCATGCACGACATCTCGCACTACCTGCGCCCCGCCCACCTGGCGCAGCTGCGGCGGATCGTGGACGACCCCGAGGCGTCGTCCAACGACAAGTTCGTCGCACTCGACCTGCTGAAGAACGCGAACATCGCCGCCGCGGGTGTCCTGCCGATGTGCCAGGACACCGGCACCGCGATCGTCATGGGCAAGCGCGGGCAGAACGTACTCACCGAGGGCGGTGACGAGGAGGCCCTGTCGCACGGCATCTTCGACGCGTACACGAAACTGAACCTGCGTTATTCACAGATGGCTCCGCTCACCATGTGGGAGGAGAAGAACACCGGCTCGAACCTGCCGGCCCAGATCGAGCTGTACGCCACCGACGGCGGCGCGTACAAGTTCCTCTTCATGGCGAAGGGCGGCGGCTCGGCCAACAAGTCGTTCCTCTTCCAGGAGACGAAGGCCGTGCTGAACGAGGCCTCCATGATGAAGTTCCTGGAGGAGAAGATCCGTTCGCTGGGAACGGCCGCCTGCCCGCCGTACCACCTGGCGATCGTCGTCGGCGGTACGTCGGCCGAGTTCGCGCTGAAGACCGCGAAGTACGCCTCCGCGCACTACCTGGACGAGCTGCCCGCCGAGGGCTCCCCCACCGGCCACGGCTTCCGGGACAAGGAGCTGGAGGAGAAGGTCTTCGAGCTGACGCAGAAGATCGGCATCGGCGCCCAGTTCGGCGGCAAGTACTTCTGCCACGACGTGCGGGTCGTCCGCCTCCCCCGCCACGGCGCCTCGCTCCCCGTCGCGATCGCCGTGTCCTGCTCGGCGGACCGCCAGGCCACCGCGAAGATCACCGCCGAGGGCGTCTTCCTGGAGCAGTTGGAGAAGGACCCGGCCCGCTTCCTGCCCGACACCACCGACGAGCACCTCGACGAGGCGGGTGATGTCGTCGAGATCGACCTGAACCGGCCGATGGACGAGATCCTCGCCGAGCTGACCAAGTACCCGGTCAAGACCAGGCTCTCGCTGACCGGCCCGCTCGTCGTGGCCCGCGACATCGCGCACGCCAAGATCAAGGAGCGGCTGGACGCGGGCGAGGAGATGCCGCAGTACCTGAAGGACCACCCGGTCTACTACGCGGGCCCGGCGAAGACGCCCGAGGGCTACGCCTCCGGCTCCTTCGGTCCGACGACGGCGGGACGGATGGACAGCTACGTCGCGCAGTTCCAGGCGGCGGGCGGCTCCAAGGTGATGCTCGCCAAGGGCAACCGGTCCAAGCAGGTCACCGACGCGTGCGACGCCCACGGCGGTTTCTACCTGGGCTCGATCGGCGGCCCCGCGGCGCGCCTCGCGCAGGACTGCATCAAGAAGGTCGAGGTCGTCGAGTACGAGGAGCTCGGCATGGAAGCGGTGTGGAGGATCGAGGTCGAGGACTTCCCCGCGTTCATCGTCGTCGACGACAAGGGCAACGACTTCTTCACCGAGCCCGCCCCGGCGCCGACGTTCACCAGCATTCCGGTGCGGGGTCCGGGTCTCGCCTGACGCGTCGGGACGTGCGGGGCGCGGGCGACGTGCGCGAAGCGCGCGGAGCCGTCGTCCCGCGGGGGCGGTTCCGCCGGACGAATCACGGCGGGGCGGCCCCCGCGCCTCTCACTGCTCCAGCAGGCCCGATGTCGCGATCAGATAGCCGAGCTGGGCGCGGCTGTTGCTGCCGAGCTGCTCGGAGACCCTGCGCACGTGCTCCGCGACGGAGCGGCGGCTCATGCCGATCCGGCGGGCGATCGCCTCGTCCGTCTCGCCGCCCACCACCGCCTGCAGGATGGTCCGTTGCAGGTCGGAGGTGACGACGGGGGTGCGCAGCGGTACGCGCTCCGGTCGCACCGGGACCGAGCGGGCCCAGGCTTCGTCGAAGTGCCGGACCAGGAAGCGGACCAGGGACGGGTGCTGGATGCGCAGAGCGCTGTGCGGCTCGTCGGAGTACGGGACGAACGCGAGGTTCCGGTCGAAGACGATGATCCGGTCGACGACCTCGGCGAGTGTTCTGACCTCGGCGCCCTCGGTGGTCACCCGCTCGATGTAGGCGAGCGTCGTACGGTCCGAGCGGACGGTGTGCTGATAGATCGTCCGCTGCCGGATGCCCCTGCGCAGATTGTGCAGGTCCCGGCGCAGCGCCACCTCCAGCGTATGTGCGGGACGGCCGCCGCCGGGCTGGGCGGTGCGGACCTCCTCACGGCAGCCGGCGACGCCCGCGTCGAGCGCCTTGCCGATGACGGCCGCGCCGGAGAGCCGGGTGAGGGCGGTTTGTTCGAGCCGGTGCACATCGGCGTACAGGCCCTCGAAGACGGCCAGCGCGGCGCGGGCCGAACGGAGCGTGCGACGCTGCCGCGCGATCGCCTCCTCGATGGGCCCGAGTGCGTCGAACGAGGCGGTCTCGGGCGGAACGGGAATCAGGTACCCGGGTGAGTCCCGGTCCTCCACCATCAGATGAAGGCCGCTCAGACAGCGGGGCACGTCGTCGGCCGGAAGGCTTCCCTCCGTGAGCGCGCGCCGATAGGCCGCGAGGGCGGTGTCGCAGACACGGTCCGATGACGATTCGCGGCAATCACACGCCCGTGGGCCGGAATGATCGTCCTTCACAACCATGCAGATTACATTCGTGCAGTCCGCAGGCCATGGGCGAGCACGGACTCTCGGTGACCATGGGCCGGTGACGCACGACATCGGGCACGGGAACGACCGGCCGGACCGCGTGCCGGACATCGATCCGGCCGAAGCGGCACGCGGCGAGCGCCGCTATCGATTCCTCGTCGCGGGTTACTCGCTCTCCTCGTACGGCACCTTCCTGAATACGGTGGCGCTCAATCTGTTCGTCTACGAGACGACGGGCAGGGCGCTCGCGATGGGCCTGTTCATGGCCGTGCGTCTGGGGTCCGGGTTCCTCGCCGGCCTCGTGGCCGGTGTTCTCCTCGCCCGGTTCAGGGCCAAGAGCGTCATGCTGTGGACGAATGCGGCGCAGGCGGCGGTGATGCTGTCGCTGGTCCTCGCTCCGGAGGGGATGCGCACGGCCGCGTTGACGGCCGTTTCCGTGGTGGTCGGCGCCTGCGGAACGCTTTTCATGGTGTCGCTGCGCAGCTCCATTCCCGAGATGGTCGGCGACGATCGCCGGCCCTGGGCGAACTCCCTTTCCATCACGGGGCGTTCGCTGGCCATGGTGGCGGGGTTCGCTTCGGCGGGAGTGGTGGTCTCGCTGGTGGGCTACACCGCGGCGTTCGTGGTGGACATGGGCACCTTCGTGGTCTGCGCCGTGACGGTGGCTCTGCTGCCGATCGCGGGCGGCGGCGGAGGGAAGGACGCCCGGCCGGAATCGGAGGGGGATTCCGGCGGGCGTCCGCAGGAGGGGAAGAGGGGGGCCGGGGCGGGGCGGCGGCGGTCGCCGGGGGCGTTCCTCCGGTCCGCCGCCGCACCCGGCCTCGGCCTGATGGTGGTGCTGCGCAGTGTGGACGCCTTCGGTTCGTCCTCCCACAACGCGGCGCTGCCGGTCCACTCCGCCGGGCTCGACGCCTCGCGCCCCGCCGTGTTCGTCAGCGCGTTCTGGTGTCTGTGGGCGCTGGGGAACGTCGTCGCCCAGCAGCTGATCCAGCGGTACGTGGCACGCACCGGGCGGTCGGTGGGGGCAACGGGTTTCGGGTACGGCACATGTCTGATGTCCGGGGCGTTCATCCTGGCGTTCGCGGGGTTCCCGTACGCGGCGACGGCTGTGATCGCACTGGTCGCGGGGGCGGCCGACGGACTCACGGAGGTCTCGTACACCTCGCATCTGCAGACGCTTCCCGCGGATCTGCGCGGTCATGCGTTCGGCCTCTCCGCGACCGTCGAGAACCTCGGGTTCGGCGTCGGCATGATCCTGGTCGCGGCGGCGCTCGACAGCCACAGCCCGCTGACCGTCGTCGCCTGGTCGCACGGGGCGGCCATCGCGGTCGCCGTCGTGTTCCTGATCGGGGTGACGAGGCCGCGGAACGGAGATCGTGTCCCCGCCCCGCCCTCAGGCGCCGATCGCGACGGGCAGCTGCGGTGAGGCTTCCCGCACGACTGTATTCAGCCAATCTTGAGAGGACCACCGGGAGGCCGGCCGCGCGGCCCCGCGCGCGGTGCGGGGTGCGGGCTCCCGCAGGAGTCCGCGCGGAGGTGTCGGCGGACGCCGGCGGTGTCCGGGAGCCGGATGCCGGGTCTCCGGGCCCTCCGGAACGCCTTGCGGAACGCGTGTCCGGCACGGGTCGGGCGGAACCCCGTCCTGGCCGGCGCTCGCTCTCGGCCGCCTCACGCCCGGACGCGGGGCGGGCCGGACCGGCACCGCCGCTTTCGCGCAGCGGGCCGCGCCGCGGACTTGCGCCGTGCCGGGCCGCTGCGGTGGGTTGTCGGACGTTCCTGACGCGCTCCGCGGACCCGGGGATTCAGGAAACCGCCCCGGGGCACCGGAAGTCGGGACCCGGGAACCGGGAACCGGCCGCCGGTGGGCCCGGGAACAGTCCCGGAAAGCCGGCGGACCCCCGTTCGGAACCGGGAACCGACCCGGGAAACCGGGACCGGCTCCCAAAGGCCCGGGAGCCGACCGCCACCCCCCACACCCCCGAACGCCTGCCGAGCCGAACGGCCCGGCGCGGGTTCGCCCCTCGTCTCCCACCCTCACCGTCGATCACCGGAAAGGCGGACACCGCATGTCGCCGCTCCCCCGGCGCAGCCACGCCGACGACCTGCTGTCCTTCATCAGGGACAGCCCATCCCCCTACCACGCGGTGGCGAGCGCCGCCCGGCGTCTTGAGAAGGCCGGCTTCCGTGAACTCCACGGCACGCAGGACTGGACGGGCGCGACCGGCGGCGCCTTCGTCGCCCGCGGCGGCGCCCTGATGGCCTGGTACGTCCCCGAGGACGCGGCCGCCCACACCCCGTTCCGGATCATCGGCGCCCACACCGACTCCCCCAATCTGCGGATCAAGCCCGTCCCCGACACCGGATCGGCGGGCTGGCGGCAGATCGCCGTGGAGGTCTACGGCGGCGTGCCGCTGAACACCTGGCTCGACCGCGATCTGGGCATCTCCGGACGGCTGACGCTGCGCGGCCCCGACGGCGGGGTCGCGTCACGGCTCGTCCGGATCGACGAACCGCTGGCACGGGTACCCCAGTTGGCCATCCATCTGGACCGTACGGTCAACGACGGGCTCGCGCTCGACCGGCAGCGCCATCTCAGCCCGCTCTGGGCGCTCGGGGCTCCCGAGGAGGGTGCGCTGCTGCGCCGGGTCGCGGCGGCGGCGGAGGTGGACCGGGACGACGTGCTCGGCTGGGACCTGATGCTCCATGACGTCCAGCCGCCCGGATACCTGGGCGCCGACCGGGAGTTCGTGGTGTCCGCCCGGCTGGACAACCTGGTGTCGGTGCACGCGGGCGTCACGGCCCTGGTGGGTGCGGCGACCGGGGCCGAGGAGCCTTCGTACATCCCGGTCCTGGCGGCCTTCGACCACGAGGAGGTCGGCAGCGGTTCGGACACGGGGGCGCAGGGGCCCCTGCTGGAGCGCGTCCTCGGCCGTTCGGTCACCGCGCGCGGCGGCGGTGCCGAGGACTGGTCACGCGCCCTGTTCGGCGCCTTCTGCGTCTCCGCCGACATGACGCACGCGGTGCACCCCAACTACGCGGAGCGGCACGACCCGGGCCACTGTCCGCTGCCCAACGGCGGACCCACGGTCAAGGTCAACGTCAATCAGCGGTACGCCACCGACGGCACCGGCATGGCGGTGTTCACGGCGGCGTGCGAGCGGGCGGGCGTGCCGTGGCAGTCGTTCGTCTCCAACAACGCGATGCCGTGCGGTACGTCGATCGGTCCGCTGACCGCGGCCCGGCTGGGTGTCGCGACGGTCGACGTGGGGGTGCCCGGACTGTCCATGCACTCGGCGCGCGAGCTGTGCGGGGCGGACGACCCCGGTGCTCTGGCCGCCGTCCTGGGCGCTTTCGTGACGTCGGGCTGACGCCTCGGCCGGTGCGGGAAGGGTGGGGCGGGGGTCCGAATCGGCTCCCCGCCCCACCCCGTACCGGGGTACGGACTACGCGAACCGCTGCTGCGCGCTGCCGTCGCAGCTCTGCAGCCTCAGCGGGTCCTTGGCCGCCGCGAGCGTCAGGCACAGCCCGGTCGAGGCCGCCGGGCGCAAGGTCCCGGACTGCCTGACGAACTGCTGGTTGGCCGCGCCCGAGCAGTTCCACAGGATGAGCGTGGCGCCCGCCTTGTAGTCGGCGCCCGGCACGTCGAGGCACCGGTCGTGGCTCAGCTCGGTACGGATGTTCTTCGTGCCGGAGTCGTACCACCAGCCCTGGTTGCGGCCGCCGTGGCAGTCCCAGCCGGCGATCGGGGTGTTGTTGCGGGTCACCGAGGCGGGAACGTCCACGCAGGTGCCCGTGGCCTCGTTCTTGAGGGGTTTGAAGACGTCGTCCCACGCCGCGGCCTGGAGAACCGGCTGTCCGGTGCTCGCCGGGTCGGCGCAGCTCGCCTCGCGCAGCGACGAGTTGTAGATCTGCGTCAGGCAGGAGGCGAAGGCCGCGTGGCCGCGCGCGTTCGGGTGGAAGGACTGCCGGACGGAGTTGGAGTCCGGCGGGAAGTGCGACAGGTCGATGTAGAGGCCGCGGGCCCAGGTGTTGTCGCTGCAGACCTCGTGACCGTGGAAGAGCCGGGAGTTGTCGAGGTAGACGGCTCCGGTGTCGGCGGCGGCCTTGCGCATTCCGCGTTCGAAGGCGGGGACCGCGACGTCACGGCCCCAGGCGGCGTCGGAGTCGTATCCGGCACAGCCACCGGGAAGCTTGCCCGGGAAGTCCGGGTTGTCGTAGAAGTCCGGTCCGATCGGGCTCGGGTAGCCCATGACCACGAGCTTGTAGTCGCCGGTGGCGTATCCGGCGTCCGACATGACGGTCCTGAGGTCGCGCACCGTCTTCTCGACCTTGGGGACGAGCCCGTCGACGCGCGCCTGCCAGCCGCCCTCGTACTTCGGCTGACAGGTGCCCTGGGAGAGCACCCAGCGCTGGACGCAGTCCGTCATGACCGGGCCGAACTGCAGGTCGTCATTGGCGCCGGCGACCAGCACGATCATCTTGATGCGGGTGTTGCGGGCCTTGATGGCGAGGTTGTCGCTCTGCACGAGCTCGTCGGCGTACTGCTTCGATCCGCCGATCACGATGTTGCCGGTGTAGGCGCCGGAGCAGGAGACGTTGTACGTGACGTCGGCCGGGATGCCGGTGCGGTGGATGGCGGAGTCCGGCGAGCGGTGGCACCAGTTGTCGGGGCCGTCGGTGCCCGCCTCGTACGTGCCGACGCCCTCGCCGGAGATCTCGCTGTCGCCGAGCGAGATCAGCCCGGTCTTGCGGTCGGCGAGCGGACGCTCGGCCGGGTCGCCGTACAGCCGGGTGGCTTCGGCGGCGCGGATGGCCTCCAGTTCGGGTGACAGGGGGGTGGATGCGGTAGTGGTGGTGCCGGGCCGGTCCGCCGCGCCCGCCGGTCCCGCGGCGAAGGCCGTACCGCCCAATGCCGCCGCCATGGCCGCGGCGGCCGCGACCGTACAGCGAAGTCTGTGCCTGGTGCGCCTCATTGCGCCTCCCCGGGTTGTGGTTACCCCCGGTATTTACTGGTCGGTAGGCAACTTGGGAATAGACAGAACAAGACAAGTGCTCAACTTTTTCAGGAGGTTGCACCCATGGACGAGTCACAGACCCCCGCACCGACCCCTGCGGGCGGCACGGATTTCCGCATCGAACACGATTCGATGGGCGAGGTGAGGGTCCCCGCGGACGCCAGGTGGCGGGCCCAGACGCAGCGCGCGGTGGAGAACTTCCCGATCTCCGGACAGCGCCTGGAGCGGGCCCACATCGAGGCCCTGGCCCGGATCAAGGCGGCCGCCGCCAAGGTGAACGCCGAACTGAAGGTGCTCGACCCGGACATCGCCCTGGCCATCCAGGGGGCCGCCGAGGAGGTCGCCGAGGGGCACTGGGACGCCCACTTCCCGATCGACGTCTTCCAGACCGGGTCCGGCACCTCGTCCAACATGAACACCAACGAGGTCGTGGCCACTCTCGCCACCGAGCGCCTGGGCCGCGAGGTCCACCCCAACGATCACGTCAACGCCTCGCAGTCGTCCAACGACGTCTTCCCGTCGTCCATCCACATCGCCGCGACCGCGGCCGTCACCGGTGAGCTGATCCCGGCGCTGGACCACCTGGCGACCGCCCTGGAGCGCAAGTCCGCCGCATTCGCGACGGTCGTGAAGTCGGGGCGTACGCATCTGATGGACGCCACACCCGTCACCCTGGGCCAGGAGTTCGGTGGCTACGCGGCGCAGATCCGGTACGGGATCGAGCGACTGCGCTCCTCGCTTCCCCGCCTCGCCGAACTGCCGCTGGGCGGCACGGCCGTCGGCACCGGCATCAACACCCCGCCCGGCTTCTCCGCCGCCGTCATCGCCGAGGTCGCCCGCGCCACCGGACTGCCGCTCACCGAGGCCAGGGACCACTTCGAGGCGCAGGGCGCCCGGGACGGGCTCGTGGAGACGTCCGGCCAGCTCCGCACGCTCGCCGTCTCGCTCACCAAGATCTCCAACGATCTGCGCTGGATGGCGTCCGGACCGCGCACCGGTCTGGCCGAGATCAGCCTTCCCGACCTCCAGCCCGGCTCGTCGATCATGCCCGGAAAGGTGAATCCGGTCATTCCCGAGGCCGTTTTGATGGTCGCGGCCCAGGTGATGGGGAACGACGCGACGGTCGCCGTCGCGGGTGCGGCGGGCAATTTCGAGCTGAATGTGATGCTGCCGGTCATCGCGAAGAACCTGCTGGAGTCGGTGCGGCTGCTGGCCAACGTCTCCCGGCTGCTCGCGGACCGCACGGTCGACGGGATCACCGCGAACGTCGAGCGCGCCAGGGAGTACGCGGAGTCCTCGCCGTCCGTCGTCACCCCGCTGAACAAGTACATCGGTTACGAGGAGGCGGCGAAGGTCGCCAAGAAGTCGCTGGCCGAGCGCAGGACGATCCGCGAGGTGGTGCTGGAGTCGGGATACGTCGAGCGCGGCGACCTCACGGTCGAGCAGCTCGACGAGGCGCTGGACGTGTTGCGCATGACCCGCCCGTGACACGCGTCGCGGCAACGGGTCCGCGGCATCCCTAAGATCTGCCCATGGCAGGTACGGACAGCGGACACATCGAGCACTGGGCGCCGGGCGATCACATCCTGTGGCGCTACCGCGGCAACGTCCCGCGACCACGGGACGCCGCGCCGGAGCGCGCCCCGGACCCGGTGCACATCTGCCGTCCCGTCACCGTCGTCCAGGACACCGACGAGCTGCTCGCCGTGTGGGTGGCGCCCGGCACCGAGTGCGTGAAGCCGGTGCTGGCGAACGGCACCGAGGTGCACGACGAGCCGCTCGCCACCCGCTACACCGCCCCGCGCACCACCGCCCGCGCGCCCTGGCTCGGCAACGGCGTTCTCAAGCTCGCCCGTCCCGGTGAACCCTGGTCGGTCTGGCTCTTCTGGGAAACCGGCTGGCAGTTCCGCAGCTGGTACGTGAACCTGGAGGAACCGCGCACCCGCTGGGCGGGCGGCACCGACTCCGAGGATCACTTTCTCGACATCTCCGTCTACCCGGACCGCAGCTGGGTCTGGCGCGACGAGGACGAGTTCGCCCAGGCGCAGCGGGTCGGTCTGATGGCCCCGCGGACCGCACGGCGGGTGCGGGAGGCGGGCCGAGCGGCCGTCGAAATGATCCAGGAGTGGGGCGCGCCGTTCCGGGACGGCTGGGAGGACTGGCGGCCCGATCCGCGCTGGCGGATTCCGGCGCTCCCGGATGACTGGGACCGTACCCCCTCGCACATGGCGTCATGAGACCCTTGTTGCACCCCAGGGGGGCAAACGTAGGATCGTCGTCCGGAGCACGCATCCGCTCCAACCGGCGGACAACGAACCGGACCTGATCACAAGTCACCGCACGAGCACCACGCACTGCATGAGCTGTATGAGCCGCATCAGTCGTATGAATCGCCTGAGCCACTACGAGGGGGTGGAGACGTGCTCGCTGTCGCTCGCCCCGTCGCCGGAAACGTTGTCACCGAGCCGTCCCGCGGGCATCCGGTTTCGGCCCCTCGTTCGGGGGCATCCGGTGACAGCCGTTGTTATCGCCGCTCTTGCCGGGGCACAGTAGCGCCCCACGAGGTGATTGCCTCATACAACCGGCCCGGACGGACGGAACCCCACGCGTGACGGAGCACCCCACCTCCCACGAAGGCCGGCAGCCTCTCGCCGCCCGGTCGCAGGAACGCGCCCGGCCGCGGCAGCAGGATGCCGCGTCGGCCGCTTCCCCTGCCACCGCGGCGATCCCCGGCCCGGCCACGGCGCCGGGCGCGGGAGCGAGTCAGGCGGCCCCCGCGGGACTCGACCCACAGGCCGCGGCCCGTCGCGAGGGCGACCGGCTGCGTTTCGTGGGCGCCGCCACCCGGCGGATCGCCCGCGGCATAGACCTGGACGAGATCGTGCTGGGTCTGTGCCGGGCCAGCGTGCCGACCTTCTCCGACGCCATACTGGTCTACCTCCGCGACCCGCTCCCGGTCGGTGACGAGCGGCCGGTCTCCCCGTTCGTGCTGCGGCTGCGCCGGTCGGACCGGCTGCGCCTGAACGAGGACGAGACCGAGACCCCGTCGGAGATCGAGCGCCTGCGGCTGCCCGCCCTCGACCCGCACGGCGACATGCCCCCGGCGGCCGAACTGTGCGAGGTCCGCTCGGGCGGCGCGCTCGCCGAGGTGCTGCGCGGTGTGCGGCCGGTCTTCGGCGACTCCGCGGCGGCCCGCGCCGCGCTGCCCGAACTGCTCGGCGCCGGACGGGCCGTACCCACCGGGCACCGCGCGATCCTCGCCCCGCTGCGCGGCCGGCGGCGGGTGATCGGCGCCGCCGTCTTCCTGCGCGGCACCGAGCGGCCGCCCTTCGAGGCCAACGACCTGCTGGTCGCGGCGCAGCTGGCGACGCACACCGCGCTCGGCATCGACAAGGCCGTGCTGTACGGGCGCGAGGCGTACATCGCCGACGAGCTGCAGCGCACCATGCTGCCCGACTCGCTGCCGCAGCCGACCGGCGTCCGGCTCGCCTCCCGCTATCTCCCGGCCGCCGAGACGGCCCGGGTCGGCGGCGACTGGTACGACGCGATCCCGCTGCCCGGCAGCAGGGTGGCCCTGGTCGTCGGTGACGTCATGGGCCACTCCATGACGTCCGCGGCGATCATGGGCCAGCTGCGCACCACCGCCCAGACCCTGGCCCAGCTCGACCTGCCGCCGCAGGAGGTGCTGCACCATCTCGACGAGCAGGCGCAGCGGCTCGGCAGCGACCGCATGGCGACCTGCCTGTACGCGGTGTACGACCCCGTCGCGCACCGCATCACCATCGCCAATGCCGGGCATCCGCCGCCCGTCCTGCTCCATCTGGGCGGCCGTGCGGAGGTACTGCGGGTGCCGGCGGGCGCCCCGATCGGCGTGGGCGGTGTGGACTTCGAGGCCGTCGAGCTGGACGCGCCGGCGGGCGCCACGCTGCTGCTGTACACCGACGGTCTGGTGGAGTCCCGGCTGCGGGACGTCTGGACCGGGATCGAGATGCTGCGCGAGCGGCTCGCCGCCACCGCCCGGCTGACCGGCCCGGACCACTCGCCACCGCTGGAGGCCCTGTGCGACGACGTCCTGGACATGCTCGGCCCCGGTGACCGGGACGACGACATCGCGCTGCTCGCCGCCCGGTTCGACGGGATCGCGCCGAGCGATGTCGCGTACTGGCACCTCGAACCGGAGGAGACCGCGCCGGGCCGGGCCCGCAGGCTGGCCCGGCGGGCCCTGAGCCGATGGGGGCTCGACGAGCTCTCCGACTCGGTGGAGCTGCTGGTCAGCGAGGTGGTGACCAATGCCGTGCGGTACGCGGAGCGGCCGGTGACGCTGCGGCTGCTCCGTACCGACCTGTTGCGCTGCGAGGTCGGCGACGACGCCCCGCAGCTGCCCCGGCAGCGCCGGGCACGGGACATGGACGAGGGCGGACGGGGTCTGTTCCTCGTCAACCGGATGGCCAGACGGTGGGGCGCGACGCGTCTGTCGACCGGCAAGGTGGTCTGGTTCGAGATGCCGACCCGGGGCCAGTAGGAGGGTCCGGGCGGGGCACGCGCGAGAGCCCTGCACGGACGGTAGCCAAATGTTGCCGACCTCCTGTCGGCGGAGTTGACTTCAGTCGTGAACGAGGCGACCTGACCGAAACCCCCACCGACGGGAGGACGCTCGTGCCCGAGGAAACGAAGACCAAGAACACCCCATACACCACGAACAACGCCGGAATCCCGGTGGAGAGCGATGAACACTCGCTCACTGTCGGATCCGACGGACCGATCCTGCTCCAGGACCACTACCTCATCGAGAAGATGGCCCAGTTCAACCGTGAACGGGTCCCCGAACGAGTGGTTCACGCCAAGGGCTCCGGTGCCTACGGCGTTTTCAAGGTGACCAACGACGTCAGCCAGTTCACCAAGGCCGACCTCTTCCAGCCGGGCAAGCAGACCGCCATGCTCGCCCGCTTCTCCACGGTCGCCGGCGAACAGGGCTCTCCCGACACCTGGCGCGACCCCCGTGGGTTCGCTCTGAAGTTCTACACGGAGCACGGCAACTACGACATGGTCGGCAACAACACGCCGATCTTCTTCGTGCGCGACCCGATGAAGTTCCAGGACTTCATCCGTTCGCAGAAGCGCCGCCCGGACAGCGCGGTGCGCGACCACGACATGCAGTGGGACTTCTGGACGCTGTCCCCCGAGTCCGCCCACATGGTGACGTGGCTGATGGGCGACCGGGGCATCCCGAAGACCTATCGCCATATGAACGGCTACAGCTCGCACACCTATATGTGGGTGAACGCGGGCGGCGAGCGGTTCTGGGTCAAGTACCGCTTCAAGACCGACCAGGGCATCGACTTCTACCCCCAGGCCGAGGCCGACGAGATCGCGGGCATCGACGGTGACGTCCACCGCCGCGACCTGTTCGAGTCGATCAAGCGCGGTGACCACCCGAGCTGGACGCTGTACGTCCAGATCATGCCGTTCGACGACGCACCGGACTACCGGTTCAACCCGTTCGACCTCACGAAGGTGTGGCCGCACGGCGACTACCCGGAGATCGAAGTCGGCCGGATGACGCTCAACGAGAACCCGGAGGACTTCTTCGTCCACATCGAGCAGGCGTCCTTCGAGCCGTCGAACCTGGTGCCCGGCATCGGTCCGTCGCCCGACAAGATGCTGCTCGGCCGGCTCTTCTCGTACCCGGACACCCACCGGTACCGGATCGGCCCGAACTACGCGCAGCTTCCCCCGAACCGTCCGCGGTTCGGCCGGAACTCGTACGCGAAGGACGGTCCCATGCGGTACGAGCCGACGCGTACGGGAGCGGTCTACGCGCCGAATTCGTACGGCGGTCCGGCCGCGGACACCGAGCGCTTCGGCGACCCGGCGGGCTGGGCCACGGCGGGCGAGATGGTGCACGAGGCGTACAAGCTGCACCGCGAGGACGACGACTGGGGCCAGGCGGGCACGATGGTGCGCAAGGTCCTGGACGACGCGGCCCGCGACCGGCTGGTTTCGAACATTTCCGGCCATCTGCTGGACGGGGTGAGCGCCCCGGTCCTGGAGCGGGCGCTGCAGTACTGGCGCAACGTCGACAAGGACCTCGGCGACCGGATCGCCAAGAAGGTCAACGGCGGCTGACACCGTCGTACGCGGCGGACACGGGTGAGGGGCGGTGCCGGTCGGCACCGCCCCTCACCCGTGTCCTCACGACCTCACTGTCCGGGCGGGCGGTTCGCGACGTTGTTGTTCACGACGTTGTTGTTGCTGTTGCCCGGCCGTCCGGGGTCCCCTCCGTCGCCCGGCAGACCCGGGGTCTGGCTCGGCGGCGGCTCCGGGGTCTGGCTCGGCGGCGGCTCCGGCGACTGGCTGGCCGGCTGGCTGGGCTGGTCGCTCGGGCTCTGTGCCGGCCGGCTCGGCTCCTGGGACGGGGAGTGCGTGGGGCTCTCCGGGGCGGAGGGGGTGTTCGACGGGGTGTTGGGCACGGTGGCCTCGCCGCGCTCGACGTCCTGCAGGTCGAACTGGTTGCTGGAGCCGCCGTTCAGCGCGCCGAGGGTGTAGTCCGCCCAGATCTCCGCCGGGAAGCCACCACCGTTGGCGCGGCCGGAGTTCGCGGTGCCGGTCAGGCTGACCTGGGTGCCGCCCTGGGGGGATTCACCGAAGAGCGCGACGACCGTGGTGAGGTCCGGGGTGTAGCCCGCGAACAGGGCGGCCTTGTTGTTCTCCGAGGTGCCCGTCTTGCCGGCCGCCTCGTAGGCCGAGGTGTTGGCCGCCCGGCCGGAGCCGCTCTTCACGACGCCCTGCAGGACGGAGGTCACGGTGTCGGCGGACTTGCGGCTGATCACCTGGTCGCCGATGCCCTTGACCGGCTCGACCGTCCGGTCGCGGTGGACGGCGGACTTCACGATGAACGGGGTGACCTTCTTGCCGTGGTTGTCGAGCGTGGCGTACGCGCCCGCCATGTCCCAGGTCGAGGCGTTCATCGTGCCGAGCGTGATGGCGGGGCGCTCGGGGAAGTTCGTGTCGGGCAGACCGAGCGCCAGCGCGGTCTTCTTCACCGCGGCGGGGCCGACGTCGACGACCATCTGTGCGAAGACCGAGTTGATCGACTTGTTCATCGCGGTCTGCACGGTGACGTCGCCGTAGCTCTGGTTGTCCTCGTTCTCCGGGGCGAACGGCGTGTCGCCGCCCACCACCGGCCGCTTGCTGGTGCCGTCGTAGCGGGTGTTGACGCCGATCAGATCGCCGTCCTGGGTCTTCGACTCGTTCTCCAGCGCGGAGGCGAACACCAGGGGCTTGAAGGTGGAGGCGGGCTGGTAGTCCCGGCGCGTGGCGTTGGACACGTAGTGCTTGACGTAGTCCACCCCGCCGTAGAGCGCGACGACGGCTCCGGTCTTCGGATCGACGGAGGTGGCACCCGCCTGGACGGTCGCGTCGACCTTGTTGCCCTTGCGGTCCAGCTTGGACTCCAGCTGCCGGTCGACCGACTCCTCCAGCTGCTTCTGCCGCTTCTTGTCGATGTTGAGGGTGAAGGTCCAGCCGCCGGCCTGCCGCATCTCGGCCGTGATGCCCTGCTTCTTCAGCTCCTCGTTGGCGGCCTCGACGAGGTATCCGGTCTGGCCGTTCATGCCGGGGGCGGGCTTGGGCTTGTCCGGGACGGGGAACTTCAGGGTGTCGCGCTCGGCCTTGTCGAGCCAGTGCATCTCGACCATGTTGTCGAGCGTGTAGCCCCAGCGCTCCTTGACGAGCTTCTTGCCGGTCGGTGACGCGACCGCCCAGTCGTACTGGCTGGGGGCCTGGAGCAGCGCGGCCAGGTAGGCGCCCTGCGAGACGTCGAGGTTCTTGGCGTCGACCCCGTAGTAGGCCTGCGCCGCGGCCTGGATACCGCTGGCGCCGCGGCCGTAGTAGGAGGTGTTGATGTACCCGGCGAGGATGTCGTTCTTCTCGTACCTCTGGTCGACCTTGAGGGAGATGACCAGTTCCTTGAGCTTGCGGCTGATCGTCGGGTCCTGCGTCAGGTAGTAGTTCTTCACGTACTGCTGGGTGATGGTCGAGCCGCCCTGCTTGCCCTTGCCGCTGAGGGTGTTCAGGATGCCGCGCGCGGTGCCCTTCAGGTCGACGCCCTTGTCCTGGTAGAAGGACTTGTTCTCGGCGGCCACGAAGGTGTGCTGCACGTCCTTGGGGACTTCGGCGAGATCCACGTTCTGCCGGTTGACCCCGTTGCCGGTCCGGGCCAGCACGGTGCCGTCGCTGTACTTGTAGACGTTGCTCTGCCGCTCGGCCAGGGCGTTGGCCTTCGGTATGTCCACATACATGTAGAGCGCCACGAAGGCGCCCATGATCAGCAGGCAGAAGACGAAGAAAGCGCCCAGCATCTTCCGCCAGGTGAAGAGTCTGCGTATGCCGCCGCTCTTCTGGGCCCGCCGCGCTCCGCGCTGCTGGGCTCGTCGCGCATCCGCTCGACCCATCGCTGTTTTGCTCCTGTTTCTCTGCTCGACCAGATCAGCTCAGCCCAGCCAGCTAACACCGTCGGCAAGGACGAAAAGCAAGCGATGTGGCCTTTTCCGGACGTGACAATCAGCACCCGCTCTGTAGGGAACCGACTCGCCAGAGGCGCTCAAGGTTGCGAGGACAGGTAATGTGTAATCACATTGCTAGCACCGAACCAGTCGCTGCCGGCCTTCCGAAACGGGGGATCCCATGTCCGACCACGCCCATCCGTACGACGCGTCCACTCTGACCGCCGACCTCGCACCCGATGCCCCTCAGATGCCTGAACCGCAGGTGAGAGAGGTGACCGCGCACAGCATCCCGGGCGGTCTCGGCCTGCTGCTGACCGTGATCGGAGTGATCGCCGGCATCGGGCTCGCGATCGTCGGCGGCGTCGTCGGCTCGAACGGGAACAACGGCGTGGGCGTCCCGGTGTGCATCTTCGGGATCCTGCTCGCCATCGCCTCCTTCTTCTGCATGACGGGTGTGAAGATGGTCGCACCGGGCGAGGCACGGGTGATACAGCTCTTCGGCCGGTACGTCGGCACGATCCGCACCGACGGACTGCGCTGGATCAATCCGCTCACCAGCAGCCGGAAGATCTCCACCCGGGTCCGCAACCACGAGACGGCGGTCCTGAAGGTCAACGACGCCTACGGCAACCCGATCGAGCTCGCCGCGATCGTCGTCTGGAAGGTCGAGGACACCGCGCAGGCGCTCTTCGAGGTCGACGACTTCCTGGAGTTCGTCGCCACCCAGACCGAGGCGGCCGTCCGGCACATCGCGATCGAGTACCCGTACGACGCCCACGAGGAGGGCGGCCTCTCGCTGCGCGGCAACGCGGAGGAGATCACCGAGAAGCTGGCCGTGGAGCTCACCGCCCGGGTGCAGGCCGCCGGTGTACGGATCATCGAATCGCGCTTCAGTCACCTCGCGTACGCCCCCGAGATCGCCTCCGCGATGCTCCAGCGCCAGCAGGCCGGCGCGGTGGTCGCGGCCCGGCAGCAGATCGTCGAGGGCGCGGTCGGCATGGTCGAGATGGCGCTGACCCGGATCGCCGAGCAGGACATCGTCGAACTGGACTCGGAACGGAAGGCGGCCATGGTCAGCAACCTGATGGTGGTGCTGTGCGGCGACCGCGCCGCGCAGCCGGTCCTCAATACGGGCACTCTTTACCAGTGACGGAAGAGACCCCCGGGCGCAGGCCCCCGCCGCAGCGCAAGCAGATGCTGCTGCGGCTGGACCCCGCGGTCCACGATGCGCTGGCCCGCTGGGCCTCCGACGAGCTGCGCAGCGCGAACGCCCAGATCGAGTTCCTGCTGCGCAGGGCTTTGGCGGAGGCGGGCCGCCTGCCGGGCACGGCCCGCCCGATCCCCCGCAGGGGGCGCCCGCCGAAGGAGAGGCCGAACCCGCCCGGCGACTGAGGCCCGGGGGTCCGGGGGTCCGGCGAGGGCGGAATCCGGCGGGGCGAGGGGCGCCCGCCCCTCGCCCCGAAGCGGTGCACGAGGGACGGACCGGGGAAGGCACGCGAGCCTTCCCCGGTCCGGCACCCCTGCGTATACACCCGAGGTATACACACCATGTACAGTGCTCCGCATGTCTATCGGCCACACCCTGCTCGGACTCCTGGAGTCCGGCCCCCGCCACGGCTACGACCTCAAGCGGACATTCGACGAGAAGTTCGGCCACGACCGCCCCCTGCACTACGGGCAGGTCTACTCGACCATGTCCCGGCTGCTCAAGAACGGCCTCGTCGAGGTCGACGGCGTCGAGAGCGGCGGCGGCCCCGAACGCAAGCGGTACGCGATCACCGAGGCGGGCATCACCGATGTCACCGCCTGGCTCGCACAGCCGGAGAAGCCCGAGCCGTATCTCCAGTCGACGCTCTACACCAAGGTCGTCCTGGCCCTGCTCACCGGCCGGAGCGCCGAGGCCCTGCTGGACACCCAGCGCGCCGAGCACCTGCGCCTCATGCGCATCCTCACCGACCGCAAGCGCCGGGGCGACCTCGCCGATCAGCTGATCTGCGACCACGCGCTCTTCCACCTCGAAGCCGATCTGCGCTGGCTGGAACTGACCGCCGCCCGGCTGGACCGACTCGCCGCGGAGGTACGCGCGTGACCCCCGCCGGCTCCCTGCTCAGCGCCCGCGACCTACACAAGTCGTACGGATCGACCCCCGCGCTCGACGGCGCCTCGTTCTCCATCCACCCCGGCGAGGTCGTCGCCGTGCTGGGCCCGTCCGGCTCCGGCAAGTCGACCCTGCTGCACTGCCTCGCCGGGATCGTCACCCCGGACAGCGGCACGATCACCTACGCGGGCCGCGAGCTCTCCGCGATGTCCGACGCCGAGCGCAGCGCCCTGCGCCGCACCGAGTTCGGCTTCGTCTTCCAGTTCGGCCAGCTCGTCCCGGAGCTGACCTGTGTGGAGAACGTCGCCCTGCCGCTCCGCCTGAGCGGGGCCAGGCGCAAGGACGCCGAACGCGCCGCCCGCCACTGGCTGGAGCGCCTGGAGGTGGACGACGTCGCCGCCAAGCGTCCCGGTGAGGTCTCCGGCGGCCAGGGGCAACGCGTCGCCGTGGCCCGTGCGCTGGCCGCGTCCCCGAAGGTCGTCTTCGCCGATGAGCCGACCGGCGCCCTGGACTCCCTCAACGGCGAGCGGGTCATGGAGCTGCTCACCGAAGCGGCCCGGTCCACCAATGTCGCCGTGGTCCTGGTGACGCACGAGGCCCGCGTCGCCGCCTACTCCGACCGCGACGTCACCGTGCGCGACGGCCGGGCACGCGACCTGGAGCACGCGGTATGACTCTGCTCGACCACAAGAACGTCCCGGCCGACGCGCCGCCCCGGGCCACCGAACCCACCGGCGTCGCCGCCCTGCTGCGCGACCTCGGCCTCGGTGTCCGGTTCGCCGCGTCCGGCGGGCGCGAGGGGTGGATCCGCACCCTGCTGACCGCCGCCGGCGTCGGCCTCGGCGTGGCGCTGCTACTGGTCGCCGCCTCCGTGCCGAACATGCTCGACCACCGTTCCGCGCGCGACCAGGCCCGCTCCGAGACCAAGATCGCCGACTCGCCCGACGCCCAGGCCGAGAAGACCGACACCTCGGTTCTCCGGATCAACGGGGAGACCGAGTACTGCGGCCGGACCGTCATGGGCTACCTGATGCGTGCGGACGGTACGCGTCCGGTCGTCCCGCCGGGTGTCGCACACTTCCCCGGCGCGCACGAGATGGTGGTCTCCCCCGCTCTGAAGAAGCTGCTCGACTCCTCGGAAGGCAGCCTCCTCAGGGAGCGGCTGCCGTACCGGATCATCGGCACGATCGCCGACGACGGCCTGATCGCTCCGGGAGAGCTGTTCTACTACGCGGGCAGCGACACCCTGACTCCCGCCACCGGCGGCCACCGGATCGCCGGTTACGGCGACCCGGGCCCGACCGATCCCATGTCGCCGATCCTCGTCGTGCTGACCATCATGATCTGTGTCGTCCTGCTGATGCCGGTCACGATCTTCATCGCGACGGCCGTGCGGTTCGGCGGCGAGCGGCGCGACCGCAGGCTCGCCGCGCTGCGTCTGGTCGGTGCGGACATCCGGATGACCCGCCGGATCGCGGCCGGCGAGGCGTTCTTCGGGTCGGTGCTCGGGCTGCTGGCCGGCCTGGCCTTCTTCCTGGTGGGGCGTCACTTCATGGGCTCCGTCGAGGTGTGGGACGTCAGCGCGTTCCCGGCGGACCTGGTCCCCGACCCCTGGCTGGCGGCGCTGATCGTGGTCGCGGTTCCGGTGGCGGCGGTACTGGTCACGCTGGTCGCTCTGCGCTCGGTGGTCATCGAACCGCTCGGCGTCGTACGCAGCGGCCGCAACCGCAAGCGCCGGATCTGGTGGCGCCTGCTGGTTCCGGTCGCGGGCCTGGCGGTGCTCGTGCTGTCCGGCAAGGCGGACAGCGTGGTGAACCCCTATCCGATCGCCGGCGGCGCCGTGCTCGTGCTCGTCGGGCTCGCCCTGCTGCTGCCGTGGCTGGTCCAGGCGTGCGTGAACCGGCTGCACGGCGGCCCGGTGCCCTGGCAGCTCGCCACCCGCAGGCTCCAGCTGAGCAGTGGTGCGGCCTCCCGCGCGGTCAGCGGCATCACGGTCGCGGTCGCGGGCGCCGTGGCGCTGCAGATGCTGTTCGCCGCGGTGGGCGACGACTTCAACCGGATGACCGGGCAGGACCCGACGCGGGCCCAGTTCTACACGTACTCCGAGACCGTCACCGGCGACGCGGCCACGCGGACCATCAAGAAGTTCCGGGCCACCGAGGGCGTGACCGGGGTCATCGGGACGGTCGAGACGTACGTCGTCAAACCCGGCAAGTACAAGGACGAAGACGTCCAGCCCACCACCTCGCTGACCGTCGGCGACTGCCCGACGCTGCGCGAGATCGCCCGGATCGACTCCTGCAAGGAGGGCGACGTCTTCGTCGTCCACCCCCCGGACAAGGAAATGGCGGAGTGGACGGACGAGACGGCCCGCAAGGGCAAGCCGGTCGAGCTCAACTCCATGGCGGGGGAACCCGGCGAGAAGTCGAAGCTGTGGACCCTGCCCGCCGACGCCCGGACCGTTCCGTCCCGCAATGATCCGATGGGCCAGGAACACTTCGGCATCGTGGCCACGGTCGGCGCGATCGACCCGACCACCCTGCCGCACGCCCAGACCAACGCGCAGATCCGGGTGGACCGGAGCGTCGAGGACGTCTCCGAGTACGTACGGAACACGGCGGCCCAGCTCGACCCGGGGATGCGCGTCGTCGCCCTGAACTCGGTGGTCCGCGACCGGCAGTACGCCACTGTGCAGAGGGGCCTCCAGGTCGGGGGGACCGCGACGCTGCTGCTGATCGCCGTCGCGATGCTGGTCTCGCAGCTGGAGCAGTTGCGGGAGCGCAAGCGCCTGCTGTCCGTCCTGGTCGCCTTCGGTACCCGGCGGACCACGCTCGGCTGGTCGGTGCTCTGGCAGACCGCAGTCCCCGTTCTCATCGGACTGGCGGTCGCGATCGCCGGCGGTCTCGGCCTGGGGGCCGTGATGGTCCACATGATCAGCAAGCAGGTGACCGAATGGTGGCTGTTCCTGCCGATGGCGGGGGCGGGCGCGGCGCTGATCGCGCTGGTCACCCTGGTGTCGCTGCCACCGCTGTGGCGCATGATGCGTCCGGACGGACTGCGCACGGAGTGACGTCGCGGCAGCCACGAGGGGTGCGGTCCCCGGAGCGGGGGACCGCACCCCTTTCCCGCGCCCTACCTGCCCGTCGTCACCCGCACCGGCAGCGTCTCCATCGCCTCCCGCAACGCCACCGCGAACTCCTCGAACTCCTCGTGCCGTGCCGCGCCCGTCCGCATCCCCAGCGCCACCCGCCGCGACGGTGCGGGTTCCGCGAAGTACCCGGTGGCCAACGCGTCGTTGCGGCCGGTCTCGACCGTCACCGCGGTACGCGGCAACAGCGTCACCCCCAGCCCGCCGGCGACCAGCTGCACCAGCGTGGAGAGGCCGGCCGCGGTCGTGGTGACCGGCGCCCCCTCCGTGCGCCCCGCCTCCCGGCATATGTCGAGCGCCTGGTCGCGCAGGCAGTGCCCCTCGTCGAGCAGCAGCAGCGGCAGTTCGCGCAGCGCCTCACGCGGGATGTCGGTGCGCCCGCCCAGCCAGTGGTCCTGCTCCATGACGAGCACGAAGTCCTCGTCGAACAGAGGGAGTTCGGTCATACCCGGCACTCCGAGCGGTACGGCGAGCAGCAGCAGGTCCAGCCTGCCCGCGGCCAGCCCCTCCAGCAGCGAGGAGGTCTGCTCCTCGTGCACCTGGAGGTCGAGTTCGGGATAGCGGTCGTGGACGAGCCGCAGCACGGTCGGCAGCAGATACGGGGCGACGGTCGGGATCACCCCGAGTCTGAGCACTCCGGTGAACGGCGCCCGGACCGCCTCGGCCTCCTCCATCAGCTCGCCGACGGCCTCCAGCACCACCCGGGCCCGGACCGCGAGCCGCTCCCCGGCCGGCGAGAGCAGCACCTTGCGCGTCGTACGCTCGATGAGCTGGACACCCAGTGCCTCCTCCAGCGCCGACACGGCCCCGGAGAGCGCCGGCTGACTCATCCCGATTGCTGCCGCCGCGTCCCTGAAGTGCAGATATTCAGCGACGGCCGCGAAGGCGCGCAGCTGCGACAGACTGGGCTGTTTGGTTCGATTGCCCTGATTGCTCTGCGCCACTGATAGGCACCTCCGATCATCACGACCGAGTGTAGCTATTTCCGCGATCAATGCACTCTGTGCCAAGGTGGATCTCGTCCAACCCTCAGGAACTCCCGCAAAAGGGAATTCCAACCCCGCAAGGAGAGCGCGTGCTCACTGTCGGTGACAAGTTCCCCGAGTTCGACCTGACTGCTTGTGTTTCGCTGGAGAGCGGCAAGGAGTTCGAGCAGATCAACCACAAGACCTACGAGGGCAAGTGGAAGATCGTCTTCGCGTGGCCGAAGGACTTCACCTTCGTGTGCCCCACCGAGATCGCCGCCTTCGGCAAGCTGAACGACGAGTTCGCCGACCGTGACGCCCAGATCCTCGGCTTCTCCGGTGACTCCGAGTTCGTGCACCACGCCTGGCGCAAGGACCACCCGGACCTGACCGACCTGCCGTTCCCGATGATGGCCGACTCGAAGCACGAGCTCATGCGTGACCTCGGCATCGAGGGCGAGGACGGCTTCGCGCAGCGCGCCGTCTTCATCGTCGACCAGAACAACGAGATCCAGTTCACGATGGTGACCGCCGGTTCCGTGGGCCGTAACCCCAAGGAGGTCCTGCGGGTCCTGGACGCCCTGCAGACCGACGAGCTGTGCCCGTGCAACTGGACCAAGGGCGAGAACACCCTCGACCCGGTCGCGCTCCTCGCGGGCGAGTGAGCTGACAGCGACATGGCACTCGACGAACTGAAGGCCGCCGTCCCGGACTTCGCCAAGGACCTGAAGCTGAACCTCGGTTCGGTCATCGGGAACAGCGACCTCCCGCAGCAGCAGCTGTGGGGCACCGTCCTGGCGTGCGCGATCGCCTCGCGCTCGCCGAAGGTGCTGCGCGAGCTGGAGCCGGAGGCGAAGGCCAACCTCTCCGCGCAGGCGTACACCGCGGCGAAGTCCGCCGCCGCCGTCATGGCGATGAACAACGTCTTCTACCGGACCCGGCACCTGCTGTCGGACCCCGAGTACGGGACGCTGCGCGCGGGGCTGCGGATGAATGTCATCGGCAACCCGGGCGTGGAGAAGATCGACTTCGAACTGTGGTCGCTCGCCGTCTCCGCCATCAACGGCTGCGGCCAGTGCCTGGACTCCCACGAGCAGGTGCTGCGCAAGGCCGGCGTGGACCGTGAGACCATTCAGGAAGCCGTCAAGATCGCCTCGGTGATCCAGGCGGTCGGCGTGACCCTCGAAGCCGAGGCCGTGCTCGCCGAGTAGGACCAGCGGTACCCCTTGCACGAGAAGGGCCCCGAGGACGACCGACCGTCCCCGGGGCCCTTCTTCTCATCCGTCCCGCGTCACTTGCCGGTTCCGTCCTCGGTGCCGCGCTCCCCGACCGCCTTGTCGTCGCCGTGGTCGATGCCCTCGGGCGGCGAGCCGGGCGTGGGGGTCGGAGCGACATCGAGCGCGGTCGCCCCGTGCGGGGCCGGTGTGTGCCGCAGGGCCTCCTCCTGCCCGTACGCCCGTAGATAGCCGACCACCGTATTGGTGACCGCCACGAGCGGCACCGCGACGACCGCTCCGCCGATGCCCGCGATCATGCCGCCCGCGGCGACGGAGAGGACGACGGCGAGCGGATGCACCCGTACCGCGCGTCCCAGGATGAACGGCTGCAGCACATGCCCCTCGATCTGCTGCACCGCGAGCACCACGACCAGCACCATCAGCGCGGTGAACACGCCCTCGGTGACCAGTGCGACGACCACCGCCAGCGCTCCGGACACCACCGCGCCGATCAGGGGGATGAAGGCGAAGAGGAAGATGAACACGGCGAGCGGCACCGCCATCGGCACCTTGAGGAACCAGATTCCGAGCCCGATGAAGATGGCGTCGATCAGCGCCACCAGGACCGTGCCCCGCACATAGGCGGTCAGGGTCCGCCAGGCGCGTGGCCCGGCGCCCGCGACACCCGGCCGGGCCTGGGCGGGCACCAGCTTCAGCACCCAGTGCCAGATCCGCTTCCCGTCGTACAGCAGGAAGAGCGTCGAGAACATCGCCAGCAGCATCCCGGTGAGGAGCTCCACCATCACGGTGACGCCCTGGAGTCCGGCGGAGGTTATCTGCTCGGTGTTGGTGCCGATGGTGTCGCTGAGGTTCTTCGCGACGTCGTTGATCTGCTGCTCGGTGACATGGAAGGGGCTGTCGAGCAGCCAGTTCTTCAGGTCGTCGATACCCGTCCGCACCTTGTCGGAGAGGGTGTCGATGTTGTCCATCACCTGCCAGACGACGAACCAGCCGACCAGCCCGATGATGACGAAGCCCAGAATCGCGGTGACGGCGGTGGCCAGCCCGCGCGGCAGACCGTACCGTCGCAGCCGGGCGACGGTCGGCTGCAGCATCGCGGTGACGAGCAGCGCGGCGACGAAGGCCAGAACCACCAGCTGGACGGCGCTGATGACCCGCATCATCACCCAGAGCGTGCCCGCCAGGACGAGCAGCCTCCAGCCCGCCTCGGCCGCGACCCGCATGCCCCAGGGGATCGCCGCGACCGGATCGGGCCGGGCGGCCACGGACGGGGCGTACGCGGGTGGCGGCGGCACATGGTCGGCCACGGGCTCGCGCCGGGGCACGTCGTCCGGCCGGGCAGTGGGGGGCACCGGCGGTCCGGCCGGCACCACCGGCACGACCTCGTCCGCCTCGGCCTCGGCCTCGGCCCTGCGCCGCTCCAGCCGCTCGCCCAGTTCGGTCAGTTCGGCGCCCAGCCGGCCGAGCCACCCCGGAAGTTTCGACATGATCGTTCCTCTTCCCCCGCTCTCGCTCCCCACCGCTCCCCCGGCGAGCCGTCCGGACCGACCGTACACGCGCGAAGCCCCTCACCGTAGGACGGCGAGGGGCTTCGCGAGGTTGAGACCGGGGCCTCGGACGTTCTAGTACCAGTTGTTGGCCTGCCAGAAGGACCAGGCACCGCACGGGCTGCCGTAGCGCCCGTCCATGTAGCTGAGGCCCCACTTGATCTGCGTGGCCGGGTTGGTCTGCCAGTCGGCACCGGCGGAGGCCATCTTCGAGCCGGGCAGCGCCTGGACGAGGCCGTAGGCACCGGAGGACGGGTTGCTCGCCCGGTAGTTCCAGGTGGACTCGTGGTTCACGATGTTGCTGAAGCACTGGAACTGGTCGGCGGGAACCATCTGCCGTGCCATCGCCTGGACTTGGGCCACGGTGTACGAGCTCTGCGTGGTGAAGGAGGAGGCGCTGCGGACCTCGGAACGGCTGGCACGCTCGAGCGCGTCCTTCTTGTCCTGGCGCTCCTTCTCCAGCTTGGCCTCGGCCGCCTGCTTCTTCGACTTGGCGTCCTTGGCGGCCTGGATACGAGCCGCTTCCTCCACGGACTTCTTCGCCGCCGCGTCGGCCGCGGACGCCTGGGCGTCGGCCTGCTGCGTCAGCGAGGCGGTCTGCACCTGGGCCTGCTGGCCCGCGGGGATGTCTGCGAGCAGCGTGGTGTCGGCTGCGGTCGCCTCGAAGTTGTTGTCGTCGGCAGCGGGAGTGCTGCCCGAAGCAACGCCTACGACGGCGCCGACGGTGGTTACGGCAGTGGCGGATGCCACGGCGAACCCCCGGACCGAGATCCGGCTCACACGGTGTCCTTCCAGCATCGCCCGCTTAGGTGACCTCGCGGACGCAATCGTGCCCCTGGCGCTGGCCTCCCTACTGCTTGGGTCACGGGAGGCACGGGCCCGGTGGGCGACTTCCCGGAGGAAGTGCCGCGTGGTGCTCGCGGGCGGCATACGGACGGCGATTGTTGAGTTGTGTGGTGCGTGGCACCTCTGGAGGTGCGGGTGTGCCGTATGCGGGGCCTGACGGAAGCAAGACTCTGCCGGAACGGCACGCCGGGAAGCAATTCTCCGTTGCGTGTGAAAGCTCACATCCCGTTTGGAGCAAGCGTTTTATGAAAGTGCCACGCAACGCGATGCCGCCCGGCTAGGATGCTTCGCTCGCCGGGCGGCACCAACGGTCGTATCCCGTATCAGATCTGGCCTTCCTCCAGCATTTCGGTCACCAGCGCGGCGATCTGCGAACGCTCGGAGCGGGTGAGCGTGACGTGCGCGAAGAGCGGATGCCCCTTCAGCTTCTCGACCACGGCGACGACCCCGTCGTACCGGCCGACCCTGAGGTTGTCCCGCTGGGCCACGTCATGCGTGAGCACCACCCGGGAATTCGCCCCGATCCGGGACAACACGGTCAGCAGTACGTTCCGTTCGAGCGACTGCGCCTCGTCGACGATCACGAAGGAGTCGTGGAGCGAGCGGCCACGGATGTGGGTGAGCGGCAGGATCTCCAACATGCCGCGCCCCAGTACCTCCTCGATCACCTCGCGCCCGGCGACCGCCGAGAGCGTGTCGAAGACGGCCTGCGCCCAGGGGCTCATCTTCTCGGCCTCGGTACCGGGAAGATAGCCGAGCTCCTGTCCACCGACCGCGTACAGCGGACGGAAGACCATCACCTTCTGGTGCTGCCTGCGCTCCAGGACGGCTTCGAGCCCGGCGCAGAGCGCCAGCGCCGACTTGCCGGTGCCGGCCCGGCCGCCCAGCGACACGATGCCGACGTCCTGGTCGAGGAGCAGATCGAGGGCGATGCGCTGCTCGGCGCTGCGGCCGTGGATGCCGAAGGCCTCCCGGTCGCCGCGCACCAGGCGCACATTGCCCTCGGCCGTGACCCGGCCGAGCGCCTTGCCGCGCTCGGACCGGAGGACCAGTCCGGTGTGCACGGGCAGCTCGGCGGCTTCGGGAACGTACAGCGTCTCCTCGCCGTAGAGCAGATCCACCTGCTCGGCCGCGAGGGGCAGTTCCGTCATGCCCGTCCAGCCGGAGTCCGTGATGGCGAGTTCGGCACGGTACTCCTCGGCGAGGAGGCCGACCGAGGACGCCTTGATGCGCAGCGGCAGGTCCTTGGAGACGACCGTGACGTCGTACCCCTCGGCCTGGAGGTTGCGCGCGACCGCGAGGATCCGTGAGTCGTTGTCCCCCAACCGGTAGCCGGCGGGCAGTACGCCGGGATCCGAGTGGTTGAGTTCGACGCGCAGCGTCCCGCCCAGATCCCCGAGCGGGATCGGGGCGTCCAGCCGGCCGTACCGGGTCCGGAAAGTGTCCAGCAGGCGCAGGGCCTGCCGGGCGAAGTACCCGAGCTCCGGGTGGTGCCGTTTGGCCTCCAGCTCCGTGACCACGACGATCGGGAGCACGACTTCGTGCTCGTCGAAGCGGGCCAGGGCGTTCGGATCGGCCAGCAGGACGCTGGTGTCGAGTACATAGGTGCGCCTGTCGGACATGCGGCGCTTCGTGCTGGTCACCACGGAAGGACGTACCCCCTCGGACGAGGTTGGGGTGCGACGGCGTCGCGGAGCATCCCAATGGGAGAGGACGGACCGGGCTGCGACCCAGATGCACGGGCCGAGCACCGGCCCTCCGCGTCGGCCGCACTGTGTGTACGGTCCTTCGTGTGCAAAGGGCCTCCCGGGCGAGCGGACTCCATGCCGCTCACTTGGACACGACGTCCGCCTGGTTGGTGACCGGACATCGACCTGTCAGGGGTATTCCCTCGAACACGCGAAGCCATGCCGCCCGGGACGGGCGGGGTGAGCGGGGCCGATACGTCCGGGCACGTCAGCACGGGCCCATCGCCGCAGCGGTCCTGCCGGGGACGTTGCTCCCTCCGGGGGACGAGAGCCCCGGGAACAGGCGGTGTCGGCCACCGTGGCGGCGACGTCGGGGACGTTGCTCCCTCCGAGGGACGAGAACCCCGGGAACAGACGGTGCCGGCCGCCGTGGCGGCGACGTCGGGGACGTTGCTCCCTCCGAGGGACGAGAACCCCGGGAACAGACGGTGTCAGCCGCCGTAGCGGCGGTGCCGGGCCGCGTAGTCGCGCAGGGCCCGCAGGAAGTCGACGCGCCGGAAGGCCGGCCAGAAGACCTCGCAGAAGTAGTACTCGGAGTGCGCGCTCTGCCAGAGCATGAAGCCGGACAGCCGCTGCTCACCGCTGGTGCGGATGACCAGGTCCGGGTCGGGCTGGCCCCGGGTGTAGAGGTGCTCGGAGATCAGGTCGGTGGAGACGATCTCCGCCAGGTCCTCGAAGGACGTCCCCTTGGCGGAGTGGTCCAGCAGCAGCGAACGGACCGCGTCCGCGATCTCCTGGCGCCCGCCGTAGCCGACGGCGACGTTGACCAGTATCCCGTCGACTCCCAGCGTGGCCTGCTCGGCCTCCTTGAGGACGGTCTGGGTGTGGGCGGGCAGCAGATCGAGCGTGCCGACGTGATGGACCCGCCAGCGCCCGTCCGCCGCGAGGTCGCGCACGGTGTTCTCGATGATGCCGAGAAGCGGGGTCAGCTCGGACTCGGGCCGGTCGAAGTTGTCGGTGGAGAGCAGCCAGAGTGTGACGACCTCCACATCGGTCTCGCTGCACCAGCCGAGCAGTTCCTGGATCTTGTCCGCGCCGGCCTGGTGTCCCTGCGCGGCCGTGCCGCCGGACGCCTTCGCCCAGCGCCGGTTGCCGTCGAGGATGACGCCGATGTGCTTGGGCACCTGGGTGTGGTCGAGGCGCGCCTCGACCCGACGTGCATAGAGCCCGTACACCAGGTCGCGCAAGTTCACTGAGTTCACCTCTCGGTTCTGTGCGGGCCCGCCCGCCCCGATGCCCGGGGGCCCGGGTCGTCCCCCTGGGGATCGCCGCACGACTCCACGGAGTCCATCGCCACGGCGTGTCGCGGCGGTCCCCGAAGCCGCCACATTACTGCGCAGGCGGCACAGCGGCCCAACCCGGCCTGTCACAAGTCCGTGATAAGGAGAGAAACGTGACTGATTCTCCTCTCTTCTACCGCGCAGCCGGTTCGCGCTACGACTCCATGGAATACCGCCGCACCGGCCGCAGCGGTCTCAAGCTCCCGGCCGTCTCCCTCGGCCTCTGGCACAACTTCGGCGACGACCGCACGCTGGACTCCCAGCGGGCGATCCTGCGCCGCGCCTTCGATCTCGGGGTGACCCACTTCGATCTGGCCAACAATTACGGGCCGCCGCCCGGCTCCGCCGAGCTCAACTTCGGCAAGATGTTCCGGCAGGACTTCGCCCCGTACCGGGACGAGTTGATCATCTCGACCAAGGCCGGCTACGAGATGCACCCCGGCCCGTACGGCGAGTGGGGCTCCCGTAAATATCTGCTGTCGTCGCTGGACGCCTCGCTGAAGCGGATGGGGCTCGACCACGTCGACATCTTCTACTCCCACCGCTTCGACCCGGACACCCCGCTGGAGGAGACGATGGGGGCGCTGGCCTCCGCCGTGCAGCAGGGCAAGGCGCTGTACGTGGGTGTGTCCTCGTACAACGCGGAGCAGACGGCCGAGGCGGCCCGGCTGCTCAGGGAGATGGGCGTCCCCGCCCTGATCCATCAGCCGTCCTACTCGATGATCAACCGCTGGATCGAGGACGACGGGCTGCTCGACACCCTGGAGACGGCCGGCATGGGCTGCATCTCCTTCGTGCCGCTCGCCCAGGGCCTGCTCACGAACAAGTACCTGACGGGCATCCCGGAGGGTTCGCGGGCCACCCAGGGCAAGTCCCTGGATCCCGGTCTGCTCTCCGACGAGGTGGTGCGCCGGCTGAACGGGCTGAACGACATCGCCCGGCGGCGCGGCCAGTCGCTCGCCCAGTTGGCACTCACCTGGGTGCTGCGGGACACCCGGATGACGTCGGCGCTGATCGGTGCGTCGAGCGTGCGGCAGCTGGAGGAGAACGTCGCGTCGCTCTCGGGGCAGCCGTTGTCCGACGAGGAGCTGAAGGAGATCGACACCTTCGCCGTGGACACCGAGGGCACCAACATCTGGGCCGGACGGGGCTGACCGAAGCGGTCCTCGCGGGCCGGTCGGCGGGGGCCGTACGCGGAGCCGGCCCGTGGTCGGCACGCGGCCGGCGCCGCGCGGACACAAAAAACGGGCCGGTCCGTGGGGGGGGATACGGACCGGCCCGAGGGGGGGTTTCCACCATAACCCTTCGTAAGTGATGCTGCGTGCCACGCCACTCCACAATCACTCTCCGAATTCACCGGACTCCGTTCCGAGCACGGTGTCCGGTTTGACGTCTCAGTGGTCGCCGACCGGTTTCACACAGCCGGTCCCTTCGAGGTACCGGCCATGGGCCTCGGCCGTGACGAGCCCGTTGACCAGGCCGTCCGGCGTGCCCTCCACACAGATCGGGCCGAGCTCGACGATGAATGTGGTGCGGTGGGGGCCGAAGGTTCCGGTGGAGATGGACCCGGGGCCGTACCCCGGACCGACGAGTGCCTCGTGGAGCTGGGGCTCGGTGGTCCTGCGGTCCTCCGCGATCCCGGCCAGACCCGCCTCGACCTTCTTCACCTCCGCCTCGCCCCTGGCCCGGTCGGCCGGGGACAGCTCCGCGGCGGACTGGAAGGCGTGGTTCTCCCGGTAGTGCGGCGCACCGTCGCCGGCGCCGGGCTCGACATGGGGGAGGCCCCGCGGCCGGCGGACCGCTGCTCCCCGCACCGGGTCCGGCCTCCCCGGCCCGCTGTGTACCGCAGCCGGCGAGGCCGGACGTCAGGAGGGGCACCGCCGCGTGGTGAGCGCCTTGGCCGCATGTCTCGCAGGGGTCATGCGCCGAGTAAGGGACAGAACCTGACCTGATCGACCGCTACTTTCCGGAACATGACGACACGAACCGCGATCGTGACCTGGACCGAGGCGAACGCCCGTCGGATGGAACGCCAGGGGCTCGCCTCTCCGGCACGTCTCGCCCCGGCCGACGTGGTCGGCACGCTGCCGGCCGCGCACGCCCAGGTGCTGTCGGCGGCGGAGCTCTCCGTGGGGCTGCGGACGGCCGATGTGACCCGCACCGATGTGCGTGAGGCGCTGTGGACACGACGCACCCTGGTCAAGACGCACGGCCCGCGCGGCACCGTCCATCTGCTGCCGATGGCCGAACTGCCGATGTGGACGGGCGCGTTGTCCGCCGTACCGAACGGACGCAGTCCGCTCCCCGCGGATGTCCGGATGACCCCGGAGCGGACCGAGGCCGTGATCGAAGCGATCGCGGACGCGCTGACCGGTGCCGAACTGACCGTCGACGAGCTCTCGGAGGCGGTGGTGGAGCGTACCGGGGCATGGGCCGGGGAGCGGGTGATGCCCGCGTTCCAGGACATGTGGCCGCGCTGGCGGCAGGTGACGCACCTCGCGGCTCATCGCGGCGCGCTGTGCTTCGCACCGGACCGCGGGCGCAGGGTCACCTACACCCGTCCGGACGTCGTCCCGCTCGACGGCCCGGCGGCGCTCGCCGGGCTCGTGCACCGCTATCTGCACGCGTACGGTCCGGCCACGCCCGAGCACTTCGCGAAGTGGCTGGCCGCACCACGTCGTTGGGCCGCGGACCTGTTCGCGGCCATGGCCGCACGCGGGGAGATCGAGGAGGTGCGGTACGAAGGGGAACCGGCCTGGCTGGTGACGGGCGACACCGACTTTCCGTCGGAGCCGGTGCGCGGGGTGCGGCTGCTCCCCTACTTCGACGCGTATCTCATCGCGTCCCGGCCGCGCGAGAAGCTCTACCCCGGCGCGGCCCACGGCCGCGCGCTGGCGGGTGGCCAGGCGGGGAACTTCCCGGTGCTGCTGGTCGACGGGACCGCGGCCGGGGTCTGGCACCAGCGCCGGTCGGGTCGGCGGATCGCCGTGACGGTGGAGCCGCTGTCACCACTGACGGACGGACAGCTGCGGCAGCTGGAGGAGCAGGTGGTCCGGGTCGGCGAAGTGCTGGAGGGGAAGGCGGAACTGACGGTGGGAAAGGTGACGGTGGGGGCACACGCATAGCGTCCGCCGGTGCGAGCGGTGCGGTGACGGAACGGGGTCTCCACGGCCGTCCGGTCGCCGTTCCCTCCCACGGTCCGAGGGGCGCGGCGCCCCTTCGGCGGGCCTGCCGTCAGCTTCTCGCCGGTGCGCCCCGGTGGCCGCGGGTGAAGCGGATCGCCACCGTGTCGCCGCCGATGACCACGAAGCGTCCGCCCTCGCACCGGATGACGGCCTCGTGCACCTCGCCCCGCTCGTCCCTGCGCTCCTCGGTGCGGGTGACGGTCCAGCCGCCTTCGGGCGGTCGCGGCAGGTTCGGCACGGTGGCGAACTCCCACTGTCCCGACGGTACGCACCAGTCCGGCAGCCTCGGCCAGGCACCGGGGCCGACGTGCAGGGTCCAGTCGGAGGCGCAGGTCAGAAGCACCGACTGGCCGTCGGCCAGCAGGAATTCCACGGCTTCCGGCTCCCCCATCCGCCCCTCCGGCCGGTAGTAGACGCCGAGTACCTCGACGATCCGCTCGCCCCGGAGCCAGTCGGCCCTGCCCTGCCGCGGGACACGCGGTGCCTCGTCCTCGTCGCCCACCCTCATGGCCGGTTCCCTCCCCATCCGCTCACCGTCCAGGGTCGCACCCTTCGGGCGAAAGCGGCGGGCCCGGTTTGCGGGCCTCGATCAGGAACCGGGTGGTGTGCGCGACGAACCGCCCCTCGGTCTCGATCCGGTGGTGCAGCTCGGCCAGCCGCGACCGGTACTCCTCGACGGTGAAGCCCGGCACCATCCAGATCACTTTCCGCAAGAAGTAGACGACGGCGCCGATGTCGAGGAATTCGGTGCGCAGTCTCTCCGCGCGCAGGTCGACGACCTCGAGCCCGGCCGCCTCCGCGGCTCCCCGTGCCTGCTCCGGGTCGCGGGCGCCGCGCACCTCGGGCGGCTGCGGGCCGAGGAAGTACTCGACGAGCTCGAAGACGCTGGCCGGGCCGACCTGTTGCGAGAAGTACGTGCCGCCGGGGGTGAGGACCCGGGCGATCTCCGCCCACCAGGTGGTCACCGGATGCCGGCTGACCACCAGGTCGAAGGCGTTGTCGCCGAACGGCAGGGGCGGCTCGTCCGCGTCGGCGACCACGGCCACGCCGAGCGGGTGCAGGAGGGCGGTGGCGCGGGCGACGTTCGGCGGCCAGGACTCGGTGGCGACGGTGAGCCGCGGCAGTCGCGGTACGGAGGCGAGGACCTCGCCGCCCCCGGTCTGGATGTCGAGCGCGGCCCCGGCCTGTCCCATCCGCTCCGCCATGGCACGGGCGTAACCCCATGAAGGGCGCTGTTCGGTGGCCCGGCCGTCGAGCCAGGAGAAGTCCCAGCCGTCGACGGGGACGGTGGCGGCCTCGGCGACGAGGGCGTCGAACCGCGCGCGTTCCGCTGCCGCGTCGACGGTGTTCGCCGCGTCCGGCGTTCCTGGTGTCTCTTCGGGTGTTCCGGACATACGCGAATGGTGTCAGCCGGGAACCGGTTCGCGCGACCTCAATACTGCGGCGTCAAGGCCGTCGGCCGGTTCGCCCGGCGGCTCTCACGCGGCGAGTGCGCCGAGCAGCATGCCCAGCAGCGCACCCGTGAGCATGAACGGTCCGAACGGGATGCCGGTCCTGCGTCCGGCCCGCTTCAGGACCATCAGCCCGAACCCGTACGCCGCGCCGAGCAGGAACCCGGCGAACCCCCCGGCGAAGAGCACGGGCCAGCCGTACCAGCCGAGTGCGACGCCGAGGGACAGGGCGAGCTTGACGTCCCCGAAACCCATGCCGTTCGGATTGATGAGGAAGAGCAGGAAGTAGAAGGCGCCGAGCGCCGCTCCGCCGAGCAGGGCGGACAGCCAGGACCCGCCGTGCTCCGGGAGCAGTGCCGCAATGCCCAGGAGCACGACGACGGTCGCGGCGGCGGGCAGCGTCAGACGGTCCGGCAGGCGGTGCACGCGACGGTCGATGGTCGCCAGGAGTACGCCCACGGGGGCCAGCAGCAGCCAGACGGCGAGCTCGGGACGCGGTCCGGTGGCCGCCGCGAGTGCGGCGCAGGCGAGCGCGGTGACGACGGGGACCAGGACGCCGGGGGCGTAACGCCCCGAGGACGGCACGGGGTCGTCCTCCCCTTCGCTCCCGTCCCCCGGTTCGGCGCCCGGAGCGGCTGCCACCGGGACCACCACCGCGCACCGGGCGCACCGGGTGGAGCCGAGCCAGCCGCGGGCGGCACCCGTCAGGGCGTGGCCCGCGGGGCAGCTGTCCCGCCAGGCGTCCTCCGGTTCGACGGAGAACCGGTAGGCGGCGCGCGGGACCAGCAGTCCGGCCGCCGCGCCCCAGAATGCGGCGAGCGCTGTCAGCATGGCGTACACGGAGCAGACCCTAGGCGGGCGGCGGGCACGGGGCATGGGTCCAGGGGCCCACTGCGGACCGTTCCGGACCCAGCGGGGGTCACCGGACGCTACCGTCTTGGCCATGGCTCAATGGCGCAATGGGAACGGCACGTTGACGGTCACCGATCCACAGGGAGGGCAGGAGCCGGAGATACCGCTGCGGATCGCGGCCACGTACCGGGCCAGGAGCCGGGGACTGCTCGGCCAGGACGGGATCGACGGCGCCCTGCTGATCACCCCGTGCGGGAGTGTGCACACCTTCCGGATGCGGTTCGCCATCGATGTGGCGTACCTGGACCGGAAGTTCCGTGTCGTCGCCGTCCACACGATGAAGCCGGGCCGGCTCGGGATGCCCCGGCTGCGGGCCCGTCATGTGATCGAGTCGGAGGCCGGGGCGATGGAGAAGTGGGGACTGCGGCCCGGGGCGCGGGTGCGGATCGTCCGGACGGAGGAGAGCCGGGGCTGAGGCGCGGGCGGCCGGGCGCCGCCCGCGCGTCCGGGGCTCGGCCCGGCGGCGGTACCCGCCCGGCTACCGTGCCGGTTCGGCGCCGGCGTCCAGCCACTGCGCGGCGGCCGCCAGCAGCGACGTCACCCCGACCTCGACGGTCGGGTCGACGGCCGGTGCGAACAGCGGTGAGTGGTTGCCGGGGATCCCGGCGGGGATTCCGTTCTCCAGCAGGGCGTCGTGGTCGACGGCCTTGTACGCGGCGGGGTCGGTGCCGCCGACGTACCAGAAGACCGAGGGCGCTCGGAGGGCGGTGCCGAAGGTGCCGAAGTCCTCGCTCGCCGGGAGCGTGTGGGGCAGGGTGAGGACGTGCTCCTCGCCCAGGGCCTCGGTGAGCGCCGCCCGGACGGCGGCGGTGGCCTGCGGCTCGTTGACGGTCGCCGGGAAGGCGTTGAAGTGTGTGATCTCCGGCTCCTCGGGGGCGCCGGAGGCCACCGCCTCGGCACGGATGATCCGCTGGACGGCGTCCAGGACCCGTTCCCGTACCGCCGGGACCGTGCTGCGGATGTTGATCGTGAGTTCGGCGGTGTCCGGGATGATGTTCTCCTTGGTGCCGCCGTGGATCGAGCCCACGGTCACCACCGCCTGCTGCCCGGAGCCCACTTCACGGGAGACCACCGTCTGCAGCCGCATCACGATCGCGGCGGCCATCACGACGGGGTCCACGGTCGCCTCGGGCATGGACCCGTGACCGCCCCGCCCGGTCAACCGCACCCGCAGGCTGTCGGACGCGGCCATCACCGGACCGGGCCGGGTACCGACGAATCCCGCCGGGAGGGGCGCCACGTGCTGGCCCAGGCAGACGTCGGCGCGGGGGAAGCGCTCCAGGAAGCCGTCGTCGATCACGGCCGCTGCGCCACCGATCTCCTCGGCGGGCTGGAACACCGCGACGACGGTGCCGCGCCAGGCGTGCCGGTTGGCGGCGAGCAGCGCGGTGGCACCCAGCAGCCAGGTGACGTGCATGTCGTGGCCGCAGGCGTGCATCACCGGGACCTCGTCGCCCGCCGCGTCCACCGCGGTCCTCGTGGAGGCGTACGGAAGTCCGGTCTCCTCCTTCACCGGCAGTGCGTCCATGTCGGCGCGGAGCAGTACCACCGGGCCGTCGCCCGCGGTGAGGACACCGACGACGCCGGTTGCGCCCACCCCCTCGGTGACGTCCCAGCCCTGTTCCCGCAGGCGGGCGGCGACGATCCCCGCCGTGCGGACCTCCTGGAAGGAGAGCTCGGGGTGGGCGTGCAGATCCTCGTACAGGGTGCGCAGTTCGGGCAGTCGGCCGTTGAGTCCGGAGAGCAGCGAGGTGGCCGGGACAGTCATGGATGCTCCGATGCGAGAGGGGTACGGCGTACCGGGGAAGCGAGGAGCGCGTGGCCTCCTGCGGGGTCGCGACGGCTGGCGCCTCGGCCGACGGGAACAACGCCGGGAATTCCCGGTCGGTTCGGGGTCCCGGGGCACCAAGATCGCGGGTGCGGAACAGGCACGGCACTCCTTCGCGCGAAGGCCGATACTGGGTGTCGGCCGCGAGGTGCCCCCTACGATCCGGCCTGTGCGGGAGGGAGGTCCGAAAATGCAGGAAAGCGTCGTCGGCGCACCGGACGCACCGGATTCCGGCGCGGGGTTCACCGAGTCGGATCTCGCTCTCGTCGACGCGCTGCAGGCCGCGCCCCGTGCGCCGTGGACCCGTATCGGCCGGGCGCTCGGCGTGGACGCGACGACCGCGGCCCGCCGCTGGGAACGGCTGCGTGCCGACCGCCTGGCGTGGATCACCGCCTACGACGCGCCGAAATCGGCCACGGTCGCCCATGTCGAGGTGCGGTGCCGCCCCGGCACGCTGGAGACGGTCGGCTCCGCCCTGGCCGAACTGCCCTGGGTCTTCAGCATCGACGAGACGGCCGGTGACTTCGATCTCTTCCTGTCCGTCGCCGCCACCGACCTGCCCACGCTCGGCCGGTCGGTGCATCGCACCATCGGCGGCCTGCCGGGGGTGCGCTCGACCCGCACCCGGCTCGGGATCACGCTCTACGGCGAGGGCGGCGACTGGCGGATACGGGCGATGGAACCGGCGGGACGTGCCATGCTGCCCGCTCCCCGTGCCGCGCGGCGGGCCACGTACAGCACGGACATGCGCGACCGCCCGTCCGCCCAGGACCAGGCGCTGTTGACCGCCCTCGGCGGCGACGGACGGCTCGGCTACACCGAACTGGGTGCCCTGACAGGGATGAGCGAGCACACCGCACGCCGCCGGCTCCAGCGCCTGGTCCACCGCGGCGACGTCAGTTTCCGCTGCGACATCGCCCACCCGCCGGCCGGTCTGCGGACCATGGTGATCTACCGGGCCGCCGTCCCGCACGCACGTCTCGAACACACCGGAAACACGCTGGCCCGGATGGAGCAGGTCCGCATGTGTGTCTCCGTCAGCGGGCCGCACAACCTCCTGGTCGTGGTCTGGCTGCACGGCCTGGACGCCATCGGCCCGTTCGAGACGCTGCTGGCGGAGCGCTTCCCGGCACTGGAGGTCAAGGACCGTACGGTGGCGCTGCATTCGCCCAAGCGCATGGGCTGGCTCCTGGACACCCGGGGCCGCGCGGTCCGCCGCGTCCCGCTGGGCCTGCCCCGGCCCTGACCGGGACCGGGCTCACGGAGGGCCGGAACCGAGCAGCGTCCATGCCCCGTAGGCGGCCGAGGCCACCGCGAGCACGGCCACCACCGTCACCGTGCGGGCCGTGGTGCGCAGCCGCAGCAGCGCGACGGCGGGCGGCAGGAGCAGCGGGAACGCGGGCATCATCAGCCGCGGTCTGGACCCGAAGTACCCGGAGCCGATCAGCGCGATGACGACGACGGCGACGCAGTAGGCGAGCACGGGGAGCGGCTGGCGCTGCCGTACGCACAGGAACACCACCCATCCCAGGCCCGCCAGTGCCGCGCACAGCCCGAGCGCGGCGGGCAGCGGCAGCCCGAGGACGAACGAGGCGAGCGCCGCGCCTCCGTCGATGCTGTTGCCCCACTGCGCCTGGACGTCGAAGTACGCGAACGGGCCGCCCTGCCGTACGGCGACGAACACCACGTACGCGAGCCAGCCCAGCGGTGCGAGTGCCACACCGGCCAGCATCCGCGCGTTGCGGCGCACGATGCCGTCGGTCCGGCCGGCCCGGTACTCGCGTACGAGCGTGACCGCGGCGGTGATCGCGAGGGCGGCGATGAGCGCCGCGGCGGAGGGTCTGGTCAGCCCGGCGAGCACGCACAGGGCGCCCGCCACGATCCAGCGCCGGGTCAGTGCGGCGTACAGCGCCCAGGCGGCGAACGCGGTGAACAGCGTCTCGGTGTACGCCATCGACTGGACGAACGCCGTCGGGTACACGCCCCACAGCGCGGCCAGCAGCACCCCGGCCCGGCGCCCGTACAGATGCGCCCCGACGGCGAAGATGCCCCAGGCGGCGAGGAGCGAGGCGACCCAGGCGACCAGCAGTCCGGCGCCCGCCGGGGAGAGCGGGGTCAGCTCGGCGACCGCCCGTTCCAGAGCGGGCAGCAGGGGGAAGAAGGCCAGGTCCGGGTGGACGCCGCCATCGGGAAGGGTGACGGTGTACCCGTAGCCGTTCTCGGCGATCCGCTGGTACCAGACGGAGTCCCAGCGCCCGCCGAGGAGGTGGAGGGGGCTCTTGTCGGCGCGGGACGCGGCGACGGCGAGGACGACGAGACCCGTCAGGCGCACGGCCGCGTACGCCCCCAGGGCCGGCGCCGCCGCCGCGAGGGTCGTGGCGAGCCTGCCGCGTACGGGAGGCCGGGGCGGCTGCGGCGTTCGGTGGTCCCGCTGCCGCACGAGCAGCCGCGCGGGAGCGGTGGCCTGGGCGGCCGGGTCGTCGTCGGGCATGCTGTCGATTATCGCCGCGATGCCGACGGGGTCACGGCCGGAGCTTGGTGCGGGAGAGCGGCAGGGCGGGGGCGATCGACCAGAGGACCTCGGCCTCCTCCTCGCCGGGGTTGTCCCAGGCGTGTGCGGCGCGGGCCGAGAACGTCGTGGAGTCACCGGCCTCCAGGAACCTGGGCTCGCCGTCCACGCTCAGCCGCAGCGTGCCGCGGACCAGGTAGGCGAAGACGGTCTCGGCCTCCAGGCTGTACGCGCCGCCCGAGCCGCCGCCGGGCCGCAGGATCGTCCGCATGACCTGGACGTGCCGTTCCTCGGCCGGTGTGAGGAGGAACTCCTCGATGCCGTGTCCGCCCATCTCCAGCTTGGCACCCAGGCCGCCCTTGACGACGTCCTGGTCCGGATAGTCGAAGAGCGCGGCGATGCCGGTGCCCAGTGCCTCGCAGATGCGGATCAGGGTCGGGACGGAGACCGAGGTCTTGCCACGTTCGGCGAGGCTGACGAACCCCTTGGTCACGCCTGCGGATTCGGCGATCTGAGCGAGCGTCAGCCCTTGTGCCCGACGGAGCTCGCGCAGCCGCGGACCGATCGTGGACATGTGGCTGTCAGAGGCTTCGGACATGGCGGACACGCTACCTGTCGGCGGAGTCACCGTCGGTGGTCGGGGACAAACGCAGGTCAGAAGGGTCTTTACCCATCGAGTTTAGTGCTGTAAAACTTTGACGAAAGTTTAATGGCGCTAAACAAGGCGTCCGGGTGGACCGCTGTGCCGCCCTCCCCCTCCCCCTTCCCCCGCCCGTACCGCACTCGTCCGAGGAGTAAGCCGATGAGCTCCCCGTCCTCCCAAGAGAGCACCGCGCGCACCGTGCGCGGCGTCGTCTTCCGCTCCCCGGGGCAGGAGGTGGCCGTCACCGACGTCACCCTGGCCCCGCCCGGCCCCGGAGAGGTCGAGGTCGCCGTCACGGCGGCCGGTGTCTGCCACTCCGACCTCCATGTCATCCGCGGCGAGTGGGACCACCCCACCCCGGTCGTGCTGGGACACGAGGGCTCCGGTGTGGTCACCGCCGTCGGCGAGGGCGTCACCGGCCTCGAAGCCGGCGATCACGTCGTGCTGTCCTGGGTCCCGTCCTGCGGCTCCTGCCGCTTCTGCCTCTCCGGGCGTCCGGCCGCGTGCAGCCTGGTCGCCGAGGTCGTGGCGCCGGGCGGGGTCCTGTACGACGGCACCAGCCGGCTCTCCGTCGACGGCGAGCCGGCCCACCACTACCTGGGCGTGTCCTCGTTCGCCGAGCGCGTCGTGGTCCCCGCGTCCGGCGCGATCAAGGTGCGCGAGGACGCGCCCCTCGATGTGATCGCCCTGGTCGGCTGCGCCATCGCCACCGGTGTCGGCGCGGTCCGCAACACCGCGGGGGTCGAGGCCGGGGCCACCGTCGCCGTCATCGGCTGCGGCGGTGTGGGCCTGTCGTGCGTGCAGGGCGCCCGGCTGGCCGGGGCCGGCCGCGTCGTCGCCGTCGACGTCGTCCCCGAGAAGCTGGAGCTGGCCCGTCGGCTCGGTGCGACGGACGCGGTCGACGCGCGGGACGGCGATGTCGTCGAGGCGCTGCGGGCCCTGGTCCCGGAGGGCCTGGACTACGTGTTCGACGCCATCGGCAAGATCGAGACCACCGAGCAGGCCATCGCCGCGCTCGGTCAGGGCGGCGCCGCCGTCATCGTCGGCCTGCCGCCGACCGGCCGCACCGCGCGCTTCGACCCGCTCGCGCTCGCCGAGGCCGACCAGCGCATCCTCGGTTCCAACTACGGCTCGGTCGACGCCGCCCGCGACATCCCGGCGCTGGTGGACCTCGTGGTGTCGGGTGAGCTCGACGTGGAATCGATGATCTCGGCACGGCGCCCGCTGGACGAGGCGGGCGACGCCCTGGCCGACCTCGCCGCCGGCCACGCCCTGCGTCAGCTGCTGATGATGGAGGACCGGACATGAGCACCGCCGGAAAGCAGGCCGCGCCCGGGAAGCCGGCCGACGGCCTGGCCCACCGCTCCGTCTCCACGTTCGAGGTCGGCGCGCAGAGCGTCGCGAATGTCGCGCCCAGCGCCGTCATCGCGTTCGCCCCCGCCAGCATGGCGGCGTCCGCCGGCAACGGCGCCTGGTTCTCGTTCTTCCTGGCCATGGCCGCCGTCCTCGCCATCGCGTACTGCATCTGCGTGTTCGCCCGCCGGCGCGCCGGGGTCGGTTCGCTGTACGCCTTCTCCCGGCTCTCGCTCGGGGCACCGGGCTCCTTCGTGACCGGGTGGGCCCTGCTCATCGGCGCGGTGTGCATCGGTTCGGGTTCGCTCGCGGGTGCCGGGTACTACACGGCGCGCGCCCTCGACCAGATCGGCATCGGGATCTTCACCGGCATCCCCGGTCAGATCCTGCTCGATCTGCTGCTGGCCGCCGTCGCGATCCGGCTGACGATCGCCAGTGTGCGGACGGCGGCGCGCGTCGCCTCCGTGCTGGAGGTCGTGTCGATCGTCCTCATCGTCGTCGTGCTGGTCCCCGCCTTCTTCAAGAGCGGGAACATCATCGACACCGAGCAGCTGAGCCTCAGCGGCTCCACCCTCGACGGTGTCGTCTTCGCCGTGGTGCTGGGCGTGCTCGGCTTCGTCGGCTTCGAGGGCGCCGCGTCGCTCGGGGCCGAGGCCACCGATCCGTACAAGGCGATCCCCCGCTCGGTGATGGGCAGTGCGGTGCTGGCCGGTGTGCTCTACATGTTCGCGACGTACGCACAGGTCGCCGGGTTCGGCGGGGCGGACGCCCTGGCGAGGAGCAGCGACCCGATGGACGAACTGGCGGAGCTGTCCGGCCTCGGCTTCCTGAAGTTCTTCCTGCACGCGGGCTTCGCGGCGTCGTTCGTGGCCGTGGTGATGGCCTGCATCACCGTCGCCGCCCGCCTGCTGTTCGGGATGGCGAAGGAGGGTGTGATGCCGGCCCGGCTCGGTGTCGCCCACCCCCGCCACCGGACCCCGTCCGTGGCGATCTGGGCCGTCGCCCCGTTCGTCGCCGTTCCCGCGGTGATCGTGGTCGGCGCCGGGACCGCGCCGCTGAACGCGACGTCGTACATCGACACCATCGGCGTCTTCGGCTACATGCTCAGCTACACCCTGGTGTGTCTGGCCGCGCCGCTGTTCGTACGCCGGATCGGGGCCCGCGGCCTGCTCGTCACCTGGGGCCTGGGGCTGATCGGCGCCGCCGCGATGATCTACGTCTTCTACCGCAACCTGTGGCCGGTCCCGGCCTGGCCGCTGAACGTGCTGCCGTACGTGTTCGTCGGCGCGCTGGTCGTCGGCATCGTCGGCTTCGCCGTGCTGCGGGTCCGCAGGCCGGAGGTCGCCGAACGCGCGGGGACGTTCGCGGACGACCTGGACTGACCCCCGGAGCGGGTCCGGGCCGGCCGCCCCGTGGCCGGAACCGGGCCACCGTCCGGGACCCGGACCGGCCGCCCGGTGGCCGGTCCGGACCCGCTCCCGCCCGGCCCGGCCCCCGGTCTCCCACTCCCCCACCCTCACGACGCCCTGCTCCCCCGCACCCCGCGGGCGGGGCGGGGCATCGCTCGTTGGGCCCGACTTTGGGGCCAAGGGCCCAGGTCACCCGGTCCGTACACCCGTACGCTCACGCCCAGACCCGTATCTCGAACTGCGGGCACAGGCATGGCACATGAGCGTCGGAGAGGAAGAACCGTGACGGGTGGCGGGGGCTGGGGAAGCGGAAGCGCGGGCCACATACCACCGGGGAGCGGGGGTGGTGGTTCCGGCGCGGGCGGTGGCGTGTTCTTCGCCCTGACGCGTAGTTGGGCCGCGGGTGCCCTGGTCTACATCGCCGCCGGATACCTGGTGTCGCGCGGGCTCGTCGAGATGCTGGCCACCGACCAGCGGCTCACGTCGTTCGGCTGGCGGCTGGCCCTGCTGCACGTGCCGAGCGTCATCACGACCGTGCTCACGGTCCTGGCCGCGGCCCGCGTCCTGCCCGACGAGCGGCGCGAGTCGCGCCTGCTCACCCTGCTCGCCGCGCTCGGCGTCCCGCTGGCCGCGCTCCTCTACGGATTCGCGGTGTCCTGGCATCTCGTGGGCCTCGAGGGCACGTTGATGCCGGTCGTCACGCTCGTGACGGGTTCGGCCGCGGGACTCGCCGTCGACCGGTTGCTGGACGACCGCGAGGAGCAGGCGCCCGTGCCCCACTCGTACTCGTGGCGCGACGGCGGAGCCACCGCGATGGAGTACCTCGGGGTGATCGTCCTCGTCGTCACGCTGATCGGCGCGATGGCCATGGCGGGCGTGGGCGGCCAGATCGGCGAACGCATCCGCTGTGCGATCAACGCGATGGGCGGCGGCGGTGCCGCCTGCTCCACGGGCGGCGGCGGGACCACCACCGCGAAGCCGAAGACGGACGCCGACTACGAGCCCAAGATGTGCCAGGTCTCCAGCGTCTCCGACACCGTCGGGGACAAGGTCAAGATCGGCTGGTTCGAATGGGGCAACGAGTACGGCTTCCAGCAGAAGGTCAGCCAGGCCAAGACCGATGTGAACGGCGACGGCAAGGTCGACGAGAACGACAAGCTGGTCTACATGACCTTCACGGACGCCGCCTCGGCCGGCGCGACCGCCAGCACCCCGGGCATCAAGCTCGGCAAGCTGGGCAAGGCGGATGTGGACGTCGGCGGCGGCATCAAGATCACCAACGGTGACACCTGGGTCTTCAAGAGCGAGGAAGAAGCCAAGAAGATGCGGGACGACATCGAGGAAATGAAGATGTGGGAGACCTCCACCAAGTACAGCGGTGGATACGGCGGCGGCTGGTACTCCGGCATGAAGTGGGCCGACAAGAAGAAGGACGTCGAGAAGAAGATCGGCGACAAGAAGATCTCCTACTCGACCATCGGCCTCAACGCGTACGCGGACGGCGGTCTCTCCATCAGCGCGGGCGACGAGACCAAGCTCGGCGCCAAGCTCGGCGGCAAGGCCAAGTTCTCCCCCGAGGTGACCATCACCAAGGACGACGTGAACGGCAACGAGTCGTACACGTACACCGCCAAGCTCGAACTGGAGGGCAAGGTCGGCGGTTCGGCCGGTCCGCTCGGCGGCACGGCCGCGGCGAAGGACAGCCGGACCGGCGCGATCACCGTCACCCGCGACCAGAAGACCGGCAAGATCGTCCGCATCGACATGACCCAGACCCTCGAGGGCGGCGCCCAGTCCGACAAGGGCGACATCAGCGGCGACAACGGCAAGAAGGACGGCGACAAGCGCGGCGGCAAGGTCAGCGGCACCGACTCCTCCAGCGAGACCGGCATCGAGGTCCTGACCAACTCGATCGTCTTCGGCAAGGACACGGACCAGGCCACCGAGGACAAGCGGAACGTCGCCGAGCAGTGGCTGAACGGCTCCGGCGACAACACCGCCCCGTTCGAGTACATGTTCGGCGACCACTCCATGCAGCAGAAGCCCACCGGTACCGACCCGTTCGAACAGCTGATGTTCCAGGACGGGCTGTCGAGCAGCATGAAGTACCACGGTGAGACGGACGCCCAGGAGTTCGGCTTCGAGGTGTCGCTCGGCATGAGTCTCGGATTCTCCATCTCGGACGAGCACAAGAAGGAGACACTGACGGACGCGCAGTTCCTCGGGGCTCCGCAGGGCGACAAGCGCTCGTACCTTCCGTACAGCTACTGCGCCAAGTAGCCAAGGCGGTACCGGCTGCGGCACGGTACCGCTACGGCACGGCACCGACCACGCACGACGAAGAGGCGATAGCGATGACGACGATGAAGATGTCCCGGGCAATCGGCGCAGCTGCTGCCGCCGCCATCGGCCTCACCCTGCTCACCGGCTGCGGCGGCGACGCCGCCGCACTCCCGGAGGGCTGGGGAAAGCTCGACACCAAGAGCCTCTCCGTCGGGTACCCCGAGAACAAGGGGTACAAGGAACAGTCCGCGGCCGACCGCGCCAAGGCCAACGCCGCCGTCGCGGTCAAGGAGGAGGGCGGGCTGCGCAGCGGCCTGGTCTCCGTGCAGCTCGACTTCGCCACGGGCGTGGACGACGCCGGTGAGGCGGCGGCCGCCGCGGGTGCCGGTATCGGTCTCGGGGCCACCCGCAAGAACACCTCGGACGTGCGGCTCGCGGGCGCGGAGAGCGCCCGCGAGGCGCGCAGGATCGACTACGAGTTCACCTCCAGCGGCAAGGACCGGAGCCCGGCTCCGGGCACCCCGATGACGGGTGTCGTGGTGGCGGGCGTCGATTCGAAGCATGTGCCGTTCGCGGTCCGGATCAACGCGGTGAAGGGCTCGCTGAGCCGGCAGGACCTCGACGCGTTCGTCGATTCGATCACGGTCAAGTAGCGGATCAGGGGCGCTCGTTCATGCAGATCCTGCCCGGCGGCACGGCCACGTTCCTGCTTCTGTTCGGACTCCTCCTCGGCGTGTTCGCCATCCGGTCGGCGCTCCGTCTGAACCGGGTGCTGCGGCTGGTGCGGTACGGCGAACACGCCGAGGGCCGGTGCGCGGACCGCCGGACCGTCGACCGGGGTCCGGGCATGGACCGGAGTTACGCCACCGAGTACGTCTTCGCGTTCCGCACCAGGGACGGCCGCGACATCGAGTTCACCGACCATGCCCCGGGCCCCTTCGGCTTCGAGATCGGGGCGCCGGTCCGTGTCAGCTACGACCCGGCCGACCCTTCGGGGAGCGCCACGGTGGCGGGGCGGGGGGCGTGGGGGCCGGTGGTGATGCCGGCGGTGTTCGCGGTCGTGCTGGGGGTGTTCGCCGTGGGGCTGCTGGTCGGATTCGCGGCGATGCGTGGGTGGCTCTGAGACTCGCCGCTCACGGGCGCGCAGGGGTCAGAACGTGGCCCGGTCGAACGGCATCGGGAGCTTCTCCAGCGCCCCGGCGGCCCGCAGTCGTGTGTTCGCCTCGATGATCGTCTCGATGGCCGGGGCCTCCGTACCGCCACGGGTGAGGTCGATGACCAGCCCACCGTGTGCGGTGCGGACGTACGTGCCGGGCAGCCCCTCGGGGGCGAGGGCCGCACGGCCGGCGGAGAGAAAGACCGCACGGCCGCAGCGAGGGTCGCTGTTCGCCAGGTCGAACCGCTCGGCCACCGCCCGGTACTGGGGCCTGTCGTACACCTGCCCGGCGTCGATCTCCCAATGCTCCGCGAGGATGCGCAGGATCTCCGGAGCGCGCCGGATCACCTCCGCGGTTTCGTCCACCTCGCGCGACCGGAAGGCGAGCGAGACGGAGTTCACCGCGTAGTGCGAGGTACTGCCCGCGTGAATCGCCATGGACACGTGCGCCGCGGCGGGGTTCTGCGCCCACAGCGACGTCGTGTAGCCCACGACGTCGAGGTCGGGGCCCGTGTTCTTCCGCTCGATGTACTCCGCCAGTGCGGGGGCCGAGGGCTCCAGCACGGGATCGGACGGGAGGTCGTCACCGGCCTCGTGCCATACGTCGAACGTCGGGCCGTCGATGTCCCTGAGCGCGCCGAGCGTGCCGGACCAGCGTTCAGCTACGGCCCGAACGGATTCCCCGCGAAGGCCCCAGAAACCGTTGACCACCACGTTCAGCACGACGTTCTCCTCGGGCTCCGGTCTGCGGTTCCACACCCCGTCCGGCGGTCAGCCGGTCACGTCCGCCGGGGTGGGGATCACCTTAACCGGGATGCCCCGGTCCTCGAACATCTCTCGCGCCGCCTCCGCGACGTCCGGGTCGGACAGGTGCCACTCGACCGGCTTACCGCGTGCCGCGTCGACCTGACGGCGCGCCTGGTCCGCCCACCGGTCGGCGACCTTCGGCGTGAGCGTCCCGGTGTCGGCGTTGTAGTAGTCCTTGCCCTTGTACCCGTACTTCGCCTCCAGGTAGGTGCCCCGCGAGGCGTCCCAGCCGTCGAAGTCGACCGGCTTGCCGGTGAGCTTGTCCAGCGGAACCCGGTACTCCTTGCCGCGGCCCACCTTGGAGATCTGCTCCTGGTAGCGGGCACCCATCTCGGTCGGGTAGTTCCAGACGCCGGGCTTGATCTCCTGCCAGTTGCCCGCGCCGCCGTCCTTGGCCCCGGCCGGCGGGTCCTTGAGGTCCTTGTACCAGGCCGGCTTCGGCTGGTTCTGGGCGGCTTCCAGGGCCTTCCGGCGCTTGGCCGCGTCGGCCGCCTTCTTCGCCGCGTCGGCCTGCTTCTGGGCCTCGTCGGCGGCCGCCTTCTTCTCCGGGTCGACCTCGTCGCACTTTCCGGCGAGGAATCCGACGGGCACGGAGGTGCGGGCCGCGGCCAGGACACCGGTGCCCGAGCCGGGCAGCCCCAGGCCGGCACCGCTGCCGTAGGGGACTCGGACACGGCCGCCCATGCCGACGGTGCAGCCCTTGAGGCCGGCCTTCTCGGCGGCGTCGTCGGCGTGCTGCTGCGCTTCCTTCGCGGCCTTCTCGGCGGCCCCGACGTCGCCCGCCTTGGCGGCCTTCTTCGCCTTGGCCGCGGCCTCCGAGGCCTTCTCGGCGACTTCGCCGAGCTTGCCGAGTTTCCCGAGCTTGCCCAGCTTCCCGAACTTGCCGACGAGCTTGGCCTCGCCGTAGCCCGGAATGAGGAGCGAGCCGATGTTCCACAGGCCGGTGCCGATCGCCTGGCCCTCGTTGCCCTTCTTCCACATGTCGCGGACGTCGTCGCCGATGAACATGTCGTCCAGGACCTTCAGCCCAGTGCCACCGGACGCCTTGGTCCAGTCCCAGACCGCACCGAGGTAGTCGCCATCGGACCACTTGTCCCCGGCGCCCTTGGAGTCCTCGCTCCACTTGTCACCGAGGCTCTTGCCATAGTCCATCAGACCGTTCCACGCCTTGATGGGGTGGAAGATCGTGTCGAAGGTGCCGGTGATGTCGCCCCACAGGCCGTCGCCCACCAGGCCCTTGAAGAAACCGCCGGTCTGATGCGCGGCGCACGAGAAGAACGCGCCGACGCCGGAGGTGCAGCTCTCACCGGGCTTCTCGTCGCCACCGTTGTCGCCGTCGTCCGGGACGTCGCCGCCGTCCGGCTCCCCGGAGGTGTCCACGTCGTCGCCGCCGTCGTCGACCTTGATGGCGGTGTCGCCACCGCCGGAGGCGCCGGCCGCGCCCGAGCCCCCGGATCCGGAGCCTGCTGTGCCGGAGCCGCCGGAGTTCGTGCCGCCACCGGCGACCGACCCGCCCGCGTCCGAGCCCCCGGAGTCCGTGCCCCCGGAAGCAACCGTCCCGCCGGTGTCCGTCCCGCCGGAAGCAGCCGTGCCTCCCGCGTCCGCACCGCCGGAGTCCGCGCCGCCGGCCGTCGTGCTCCCGGACGTCGCGCCTCCGTCGTGCCCTTCGTTCCCGGCCACGACATCGCCCCCGGGCGCGGGGCACGCGCTCCCGGTGAGCTTGCAGATCGCGTTCTGCATCTCGCCCGTCAGTTGGGCGCCGATGCCCGTGGCGATGAGCCCGCCGATGAGGGCCACGACCACCAGGACCATGCCCAGGTATTCCATCGCGGTCTGGCCGTCGTCGTCGCGGCGCCACCTGATCATCCGCGCGATGCTGAACCGCCGGTGCGGCAGACGCTGTTCGAGGGGAAGGTCGAACCATTCGCGCGAACTCGGCCGGAACAGCAGGACGATCACGGTGACGGGCATCACCAGCTGCGTGACACCTCGCCCGCCGCCGTCACCGCCGAGGGTCGCCAGCGCGCCGAGGGTGAGCCAGACATGTACGGCCAGGAGCCCGCGCCAGATCCAGATGCCGCCGGTCCGCAGGTACGACGAGAGCACGAACGCGCTCACGCTCGGGAGCGCCGCGTACAGCAGCAGGCCGAACAGTTGGCCGTCGACCTCGTTCACCGCCGAGGCCACCGTCAGCACGCCCGCGCCGCCCAGGACCGCGGCGGCGAAGAGAATCCGGACGAGGATCAGCACTGCCTGCAGCGGGCGCGGCAGCGGCTGCCTGCCCTGCCGGACCACGGCAGCACCCCCACCGGCGCCACCCGAAATCGCAAATCCGCCCATGCCAGACACGACGAGTCCCCCAGCTTGTCGGTGTGCAGCCACAGTTCAGCCACTCCACGCATCCGACCACATCGGCACGCTTCGGGCATGGGTCTCAGGGCCCAATGCAAGGCTCAAAGTCGGTCATCCCGACGGTGGTTGCGGATTCGGGGAAGCGGAACGACTCCGGCTACCGGCTGGGCACCTCGCTCCCGAACAGCATCCAGGGCGACTGGTCGTAGGAGTTCACGCCAGCCAACTGGGGTTGCATCGCGGCTATTTCATGCCGTACGGCGAGGGTGTCCGGCCAACTGTCGAAGTAGGTGGTCCCGTTGATGACGACGCCGCTCCAGTCGGTCGCCGCGGAAGCGCCCTCCCGGTCGACCACGAAGCCGATGCAGAGCACGGAGGCCCTCCCTATCGCCTCCCTGATCGCCCGCGCGGCCACCTCCTGCTCGTCCCGCGTGAGCCGCCCGAAGCCGAATTCGAGAGCGACGACTCCGTCCGCGATCCGTCGGATGCGCGCGGGCACGTCGGTTCCGCTGTGCGTCCACAGGACGAAGTCGACCCTGTCGAGCCGTTGCAGGCCGGCCAGGAGTACGAGCTGTTCGCTGGTCACCCACGAAGGAGTGCCCCATGGATCCGGCCCCGGCCCGAGGAGTGTGACCCGCCTCGTGACGGGGTGGCGCAGCCGCAGTCCCGCCGCGTCGAGGTCGCCGAAGAGCGACTCGGCGTCCGGGCGGCTCCAGCCGAGGTGGTACGAGTAGAAGAAACCGTCACTCATCGATACATCACCATCGATACATCACCCCAGGGAAACGGTTCAGATGGAGGTGCAGATCAACGTGCGCATGGGCGCGCCGGACGGGCGCCCGTGACGGGCGCGGGCCGGGTGGGCTCACGGTTGGGTCGCCTACGAGCGTAATGAGCACGGCATGTCCCGGCGTGGGCCCACGGACCCAGGGGCGGGCCCCAATGGAACAATGCGGTGGACAGGGGCAGGGTCTTCGCACATCGTGTACGCCGATGACACGCACCGATTCGCCTCCCGCCTGGGACGAGCGCACCCAGCTGGCCACCTTCCTCGACTACGCCCGCGACACCGCACGCGCGAAGTGCGAGGGCATCTCGTCGGACGCTGCCCGCCGGGCCCCGCTGCCCGGCTCCCCCCTGATGACGATCGCCGGGTTGATCAACCACCTCAGCTGGGTCGAGTACTACTGGTTCGAGGTGGCCTTCCTCGGCGGCGAGGACGAAGGGCCGTGGACGGACGAGGACCCCGACCGTGAGATGCGGATCGCGGTGGACATGCCGCTCGCCGATGTGCTGTCGCTGTACGAGGAGCGGACCACGCGTTACCGCGAGCTGGTCGCCTCAACCGACCTGGACACACCGGCCCGACGCCCGCGCCGGGACGGCCGTTCTCCCGATCTGCGCTGGATCGTCCTGCACCTGATCGAGGAGACCGCCCGGCACAACGGCCATCTCGACATCATCCGCGAGATCGTGGACGGCACCACCGGCGCGTAGGGCCCGGGGGTCACGGGGGACCCACGAATTCCGGTCCGGGTCCGGACCCGGGCTCCGGGCAGGGGCCGGGCCCGGACCCGCATCCCGATCCGGATCCGTCGGCAACGGTGCAGAACCGTGGTGTGATGGCACGGTGAGCCGCGCCGCAGAAGAGACCAACCGCCGCATGCTCCGGGCTCGGGACGCGATGGACCGCGCCTACGCACAACCGCTGGACGTCCCCGCCCTCGCGCGGATCGCCCATGTGTCCCCGGCGCACTTCACGCGCACGTTCCGGGCCACGTTCGGCGAGACGCCGCACCGCTACCTCCAGCGCCGCCGCGTCGAGCGCGCGATGTTCCTGCTGCGGGAGACCGACCGGAGCGTGACGGACATCTGCTTCGAGGTCGGCTTCGGCAGCCCGGGAACGTTCAGCCGTACGTTCCGTGACATCGTCGGCCGGTCGCCGAGGACGTACCGCAAGGAAGCGACGCCCACGGGCGTCCCGACGTGTTTCACCATGGCCTGGATGCGACCGAGCGACTGACCGCCGGCACCACCCGCACCACCGCTCCCCGCCCGTGCGATCCACCGGTCCGCCGCTGCTCGTACCGTCCGTCGGCCGCGCCGTTCGACAGAGCAGTTTTGGATAAGTTCTCGTCGGGCCCGCCCAGTAGCGTGATGCACATGTTCAACGCCATCACACATTCGCAGATATACGTCCTCGACCAGGACGAGGCCCTCGACTTCTACGTCGGCAAGCTCGGCCTGAAGGTCAACACCGATGTCGACATGGGCTTCATGCGCTGGCTGACCGTCAGCGTCCCCGGTCACCCCGAGCGCGAGATCATGCTGGAGAAGCCGGGGGCCCCGGCGATGTCCGAGGAGACGGCCGAACAGGTACGCGAGTTGGTCACCAAGGGAGCGATGGGCGGCTGGCTCATCTTCACCACGGACGACTGCCGCAAGACGTACGAGACGTTGCTGAACCAGGGCGTCGAGTTCACCGAGGAGCCGACCGAGCGCCCGTACGGCATCGACTGCGGCCTGCGCGACCCCTTCGGCAACCGCATCCGCTTCACCCAGCCGAAGGCCTGAGCACCGTCCCGGTCGTGGGGGTGGGGGCCGGCGGGAGGATGCGCCGGCCCCCACGTGCGTGCGACCGGAGGGTACGTGGAGCGGCCTTCGCGTACGTGTGACCGGAACGGGCGCGGACCGGTCTGCCGACGCGCGTCCCGCGCGGCTACCCGATCGCGGCGATGCCGGGTGCGATGTGCTCGGCGATCTGGTGGGTGAAGCTGACCGGGTGCCGGTCCGGCAGCACCTGGATCTCGCCGATACCCAGATCCGCGTACGCTTCCGCCTCCACGAGAAATGCGCCGGGTTTGTCCAGCACGGGGCCGTTGTACATGACGGTCTTCTCGATGGCGTCGTAGTCGCGGCCCTCCGCGTCGCAGTGCGCGCGCAGCACATCGAGCTTGTGGGCCACTTCTTCCTGGTCGGTGGCGAACAGGTTGCAGGCGTCCGCGTACCGGGCGGCCAGGAGCAGGGTCTTCCGCTCGCCCCCGCCACCGATCATGATCGACGGGCGCTCGCCGATCGGCTCGGGTACGCACAGCGTCTCGGCGAGCTGGTAATGACGGCCCCGGAACGGTCCGTTGTCGTCGCTCCACATCTGGAGGCAGATCAGGATCGTCTCCTCCAGCCGTTCGAAACGCTCGGCCACCGGGACCACCGGCACACCGAGCCCGTACTGCTCGCGCTCGTACCAGGACGCGCCGATGCCCAGCCTGGCCCTGCCGCCCGACAGCACGTCGAGGCTGGTGACGATCTTCGCCAGCAGCCCGGGGTGCCGGTACATCACGCCCGTGACCATCAGCCCGAGCGTCATGCGCTCGCTCACCGCCGCCACGAAGCCGAGCGTGGTGTACCCCTCCAGCATCGGGTCGTCGGCGACGGTCTGACCGGTCTCCATCTGGAAGTAGTGGTCCATCACGGTGAACGACGAGATTCCCGCCTGTTCGGCGACCCGTACCGACTCCGCGAGCGTCGGCGCGATCAGCGCGGGGTCGGCCGGCGTCGAGTAGTTCCAGTAGTGCAAGCCGAGCTTCACGTCCGACCTCCGCGGGTCAAGGGGGAGCAGGCCCAAGGCGGCGTCGCCGCCGCGGCTGGAGGGTCGGCCGGATTCGCGCTCCGGGCCCGTGGGCGTTCCACCTCCTGACCACCCGCCCCACAGCCACCGTCCGTAGTCGGTAGTCACGCTACGCGTTCCTGCGGTCATCGGCACTTCCGCCGCCGTCCTCTCGCCCGAATGGTCGGCCACGCGGAAGCGTCGGGTTCGGGGCCCGGCCGTGAGTGGCGGCCCGCTCCGTACCCCGCCCCCGGGTGACGTACCCGGTACCCCCTCGGCCGGGACGACGCCCCCGCAACGGTCCGCATGCGAAGTCCGCTAGGAATCCGTGCATGAGCGTCACACAGGCTGCACACAGTCGCTCGACATCCTCGTTACCGTTGCTGGCCGCTCGATTCCACGTGCGAACGTGCACCAGGCCGCGATCCGGCGGCTCGACGGCATGTCAACTCAGGAAGACCGCAGATGGACTACTGCTCCTCGTGTCGTCGGCATCTCAATGGCGCCCTGGTGTGTCCCGGGTGCGGTGCCTACGCCCCGGACATCGCACCGGACATCACCGCGGACATCGCTCCGGGCGCGGTCGCCGGTCACGCCGTCCCTGCCCGGGCCACCGCGGCGGCCTACGAGTTCTCGCCCTCGGACACCTGGCACGACGACGGGGGTCCCGGTGACGAGGCGGCGGCCTCGACCGGCCCGGTCCCCGCCGCACCGCGCGGGCGGGCTGCGCGGCGGCGTGAGAGGGCGCGCTGGAAGAAGAACAAGCGCCGGGCCGTGGTGGCGACCGCTGTCGCGCTGGTCGGGGGCGGCCTGACCGTCACCGCGATGGACCGGCAGTCCGCCGACCGGGCACAGGCGGCCGGCGCTCCGACGGTCCCGGCGCCGGACGTCGCGAGCATGGGCTCCGAGGAGGAACCGACGCAGCAGCACCCCGGCGCGTCGGCGGCACGGCCGCCCGAGACCCGGCGCTCCTCGCTCACCCCCGCCGCCCGGTCGTCCGCGAACACCGCCCCGCGTCACCGGTCCGTCGCCGCCCCGGCCCACGTCACGCCGTTGAACGCCCGGCCGGACGCCCCCGTCGCTCCTCGTACGGTGGCGGCGTCGGTGCCTCAGCCGAGGAGCTCCGTCCCGTCGGCCGTCACCGATACGGCCCCCGACCCCACCGCCACGCCGCCGCAGCAGGCGGCCGCGCCCGCCGACAACACCGGCAACACCGGCAACACCGGCTCCGACTCGGCTGCGCCGGCGAACCCTCCCTCGGCATCGACGTCGCCCTCGCAGCTCTGCGTGCTCGTCCTCTGCATCGGCTGAGGCGCGACCCCGGCCTCCACCACCGGTTCACACCCCACTCGGGGACCTCCTCCGTCGCGCTACCCCTTGACCGCCCCCGAAGTGAGCCCCTGCACGATGTGGCGGCTCGCGAAAGCGAAGAGGATCATCGTCGGGGCGATGGTGAGGACCGCCGCGGCGGACATGGAGCCCCAGTCGATGTTGAAGCTGGAGATGAAACCGTTCAGGGCCGTCGGGACCGTCTTGTGGGCGTCGCCGTTCATCAGGGTCACCGACAGGAACAGCTCGTTCCAGCAGTTGACGAAGTTGAAGATGAAGGCGGCGACGATTCCGGGCCGCATCACCGGAAGGAGCACCCGGAACAGGGCCCCGAGGCGTGAGCAGCCGTCGATCATGGCGGCCTCCTCCAGCGCGTCCGGGATGTTCTCGAAGAAACCGCGGAGCATGACCGTGCAGAAGGGAATGCACACGGCGATGTAGACGAGGGTGAGCCCGAACCGGCTGTCCACCAGGTTCAGTTCCGTCATCATCATGTAGAGCGGGCCGAGCGCGATGAACGAGGGGATCATCTGCGTGACGAGGGCCGCCATCAGCACCGCGCCTTTGGTGCGGAACTCGAAACGGGCCAGCACGTACGCCGACAGCATCGATATCGCGGTCGCCACCGTTCCGGCGGCCGTCGCGATGATCAGACTGTTGGTGAGATAGACCCCGAACTCGGCCTCGCGGAACAACCCGGTGTAGTTCTCCAGGGAGAAGTGCGTGGGCCAGTAGGAGATCGGGAACGAGAAGATCGTCCCGGGGCTCTTGAAGGACGTGACGGTGATCCAGTACAGCGGGAACACCGTGACGGCCAGCCAGAGGGAGAGAAAGAGGATACGGACCGTGCGCCCTGCGGCGGACTCCTTCCCGATCACGAGACTGTTCCTTTCGTCGTGCGCGTCCTCGGATCACGGCCGGTGGCCCGTCTCCCGCCGGTGGCCGACCTCTCGCGTGTGGCGGTCAGATGGAAGACCGAGAAGACCAGGAGCATCGCGACGACGACGAGGCCGATCGCCGACGCCCTTCCGTAGTCGCCCTGTTGGGTAACGGTGATCATCCACGTGGTCACGATGTGCGTCTCGTTGGACGGCCCGCCGCCCGTCATCGCGAAGATGAGGTCGGGGAAGTTGAAGATCCAGATGACCCGGAGCAGTACGGTCAGCGACAGCGTTCCCCGGATGGAGGGAATCGTGATCCGGAACAGCGTGCGGACCTTTCCCGCGCCGTCGATCTCGGCCGCTTCGTAGATTTCGTCCGGGATGGACTGGAGGGCGGCGAGGATCATGATGGCGAAGAACGTGACGCCGTACCAGATGTTGGCGACGAGTACGGCGACCATCGCGGTCTTCGGGTCGGCGAGCCAGGGAATCGGCTCGTCGATCAGGCCGGCCTTCTCCAACAGGTCGTTGACGACACCGAATTCACTGTTGAACATCCAGCGGAACAGGATGCCGATCAGGAACCCGGAAATGGCCCACGGGAAGAAGATCAGCGCCTGGTAGAGCCCGCGGAGCCGGAACCGGCGGCGCAGCCACAGCGCGATGGCGAACCCGATGACGAACTGCGGCACGATCGATCCCACGATCCAGATCCCGGTATTGCTCAGGATCGTGCCGAACACCGGGTCGGTGAAGATCTCCCGGAAGTTCTTCAGCCCCACCCAGGAGGTGTCGGTGAGGTCGTTCAGGTTCCAGTTCCGGAAGGCCATCTGGCTGCCCGCGATCATCGGGTAGTAGATGAACACCGCGACGAACAGGGCGGCCGGGGCCATGAAGGCGGCGACGGTCAGACCTTGACGGCCGGTGAAGACGGGCCGTCGTGGGCGGGCGGCCGCCGGGGCGGAGGTGGCGGCGGAGCCGCGCCCGCCGGCACCGGGGCGGGGGCCCGTCCCGGCGTCCGGGCGGGTACCCACTGCGGCGTCCGTCCTACGGGGGGTGGGTGTGGGCGTCCCGCCCGGCTCGCCCTCCGGCCGCGCGGAGGGGGACGCCACCGGCTCCCTCACTGGCTCTTCCACTTGCCGGTCCAGTAGGAGTCCCAGCCGGACAGGAGCTGCTCGGGCGTCATCTTGCCGAGCAGCACCTTCTGGATCTCGGCGTCCGACTTCTGGATCCACTCGGTCCACCAGGCGGAGTCACGCGGCTGTGTGACGGTGATGTACGCGTCCGGGTTCTCCGTCATCTTCACGTAGCTCGCCCAGGCCCCGGTCTTGTAGTACGCGTCGTCGGCGGCGCTCTTCAGAATGGGCACCAGGCTGTTCTTCTTGTCGAACGTGGTGGCCGCGTCGCCCTCGGCGAGGAACTTGACCAGCTTGGTGGCCTCCGCCTTGTGCTTGCTGCCCGCGGCGATCCCCCAGCCCGCGGTCGCCACCGGCTGGACGGCCTTGCCGCCGGGCCCGGTGAGCAGCGGCGCCGTGGTCCACTGCTGCGGGCTGATCGCCTTCGACTCGCCGAGCGTCGCGATGACTTCCGGGTCCTGGAGGAGGAACGCCGTCGAGCCGTTGGAGAAGCCCTCGACCATCTCCGGGTAGCCCCAGGCGACGGATGACGGCGGCGACGCCTTCTTGAACAGGGCGAGGTAGGTCTTGAGTGCGGTCAGCGCTTCCGGCGCCGAGAAGATCGTCCTGCCGTCGGTGAGCTTGAAGCCGTTGTCGCGGTCGATCCTGTCGGCGACGTACGCCTCGATGACGGCGACGACGTTGCTGTTGGCGTTCGGCCCGCCCCGGAACGCGTACCCGTACTGGCGCTTGCCCGGGTTCTGGATCGCGGTGGCCTGCTCGAGGAGGTCGTCCCAGCTCGCGGGCGGGTTCTTGAAGCCGGCCCCGGTGACCAGATCGCTGCGGTAGAAGAGGCTGAGCCCGTAGAAGCCGTACGGGATGTAGTACGTGCGGCCCTCGGCGTCCTTGGCGTACTTGACGGTGTTGTCCGTCAGCTCGTCCCAGCCGGCCCAGCCCTTCAGGTCCTTGCTCATGTCGTACAGCCAGCGGTTGGTCGACCACGGTCCCGACGTGATGTCCCGGACCTCCAAGGTGTCGATGCCGCTGCCGGACTGGAGCATCTGCTGGATCTTCTGGTCCGCCTGATCGGTGGGCGGCGAGATCAGATCGACCTTGATCTTGGGGTTCTTCTTCTCGAACTCCGCTATGAGGTCCTTCAGGACCGCGGTACGGGTGGGGTTGGTGAGGCTCTCGACCATGTGCAGGGTGACGGTGCCGTCAGCGGCGCCGCCTCCTCCCACGGCACAGCCCGGCAGCACCAGAGCGGCGGCGAGACAGAGCGCCGTGGTGGCCATTCTTCTGCTCAACACTGTTGTCCTCCCAGTTCCAGGGGATCGGTGACGGTGGTGCGGGACAGGGATCTGCGCGGGCGGGGGTCGCGGGGGGTCACCGGGACACGGCCCGCGCGGCGCGGGCCCACTCGACGAGCACGGGAACGCAGCGCTCGACGAAGTCCTCGAAGTCGGCGGCGGTGTTGTAGACGTGCGTCGACAGGCGGAAGTACCCGGCGCCGCCGAAGCTCGTGAACGCCGCCTCGACGTCCAGTTCGGCGGCGACCCGGTCGCGCAGCGCGTCGGCCGCGGCATGGGTCGTGCCGAGACCGTCGGGGAGTCGTACGAGGCGCAGCGCGTTGACCGGCATGCCGACGTCCACGGCGGCGCCGGCGCCGGTGGCCTCGGTGAAGGCGTCACCGATGAGGCGTTCCGCGTAGTCCGCGAGTTCCGTCATGTACGTACGGGCCGTGTCCCAGCCCCAGACGCCGTCGATGAAGTCGAGGGCGGTCGGGGCCGCGAGATAGCTGGTCGCGTCGATGGTGCCCTGGGTGTCGAAGCGGTGCGGGAACGGTTCCTCGGCGCCCCAGGAGTCGATCAGCGGGTAGAGCGCGTCCCGCAGCGGTCCGCGGGCGACCAGGGCCGACGTACCGCGGGGCGCGCAGCCGAACTTGTGCAGGTTGCCGATCCACACGTCGCACTCCAGGCCCGCGAGCGGGTCCTCGGCGAGGCCGGGCACGTGCGCGCCGTCGACCAGGAGCGGAATGCCGCGCTCACGCGCCAGCGCGCCGATCCGCTCCACCGGCATCCAGCGGGCGGTGGCGGAGGTGATGTGGTCCAGGACGATCAGTCCGGTGGAGCCGGTGAGTTGGGCGGCCACGGCCTCGTACGCCTCGTCCTCGCCGGCGTCGAGCGGGATCCGCGCGGTCCGGACGGTGCCGCCCCAGCGGCGCGCGAGACGGCGGGCGCCCATGGTCACCGCGCCGTAGCCGTGGTCGGTCACGACGACCTCGCCGCCGGGCCTCGCCGGGACGTTCGCGTAGACCACGCTCGCGCCACCGCTGGCGTTGGGCACGAGGGCGAGGTCGTCGGCGGAGACCCGCAGGAACGCGGCGATCTCCGTCCGCGCCGCCGCCACGCGCGCCGGGAGCGCGGGGAACCAGGTGCCGGGCGAGCGGTCCATCTCCTCGCGCAGCCGGCCCTGCTCCCGCTGCGCGACGAGCGGCACCGCCCCGAACGACCCGTGGTTGAGGTGCTGGTGCGCGGACAGCAGCGACCACGCCTCGATCGCCGGCCGGCCGTCGGCCAGCAGCAGGGGGCGGGGCGCCGCGGTGACGCAGGTCTCGCTCACGTGATTCAAGATCTCCCCTTGGCCTCGTCGCCCCATCGGACGCTACGGTCGACACATCGGACAGTCACAGAAAGAGGTCTGATGACTTGCGGCGCATCCTGACACCTGACTCGGGGAAGAACAAGGTTTCTCACGAATTGGCTGCCCACTCCGAGCGATGTCATCGGATGACTCGGGGAGGGATCACGGAAGAAATCCGATGAATCTGTAGAATCGACAGCACAGTCGACCGTGGGTGGTTCCACCGGACCGCCGCCGTCGATGTCTCGGGAGGGGAAGCGATGTCCGCAGTCGACCAGGCACTCCACGGCCTGCGCCGCATGATCGCCGATGGGCGTCTCGTCGCCGGCCAGCGCCTGCCGCCCGAGAGCGACCTCTGCGAGGAACTCGGCGTCTCACGCGGCTCGTTGCGCGAGGGGATCCGTATGCTCGCGGCGCTCGGCGTGATCGAGGCACGTCACGGCTCCGGTACGTACGTCTCGCAGCTCCGGCCCGAGGACATCGTCGGCAGTCTCTCGCTCACCGTCGACCTGCTGCCGCTGACCGGACTCCTGGAGATGTACGAGATACGACGCGTCCTGGAGTCGCACGCGGCGGCGCAGGCGGCGGCACGGATCACACCCGAGTCGCTGAACACGATCTTCACGTACATGGAGGCGATGGAGGCCACCGAGGATCCGGACCGGGTCTCCGCGCTCGACCAGGACTTCCACGCGGAGATCGCCCGCGTCGGCGGCAACCCGACCCTCAAGTCCCTCCTGGCAGTCTTCCGCGCCCGCTCCCGCACGTACCAGGTCTTCACCCTGCCCGAGGGCCCCCGCATCAAGCGCTCCAGCGACGAGGACCACCGTGCGATCGCGACGGCGATCGCGAACAGGGACCCGGTGGCGGCGGCGGCCGCGGCGTCCGCGCATGTGGCGCATACGGAGAGGTGGCTGCACGCCTTCCTGCCGCAGACACCGGACCCGGACCCCGAGCCACCGACCGGCCCCGAAGCGGGCGCCTGACCTCGGTCCGCCCGCACTCCACCTTTCTCGCGCGGCCTTGCCGGTGCCGTGACCGGCAGTGTCCGCCCGGAGGAAGCGTCGTCCGGTGCACGCGATCGCACGGCGACCGGAAGCCTTCGCAGCAAAGCCGCCAGGGTCACGTCACACCCGGCCCCCCAAGCGCAACACAGAGCCAGTCTCGCCGCCCGACCAGCACTTACGGGCCAGAAGGCGACCCCTTTCCAGACACACACTCCCTCCCGTTCACGGCCGCTCAAGTGGCAGAAGGTGCACCCGAGTACGAGGAGTACTCGCTGCCGCACAAGAGCCTCGGGAAGATGATTGTCGACCACCCGAACACAGCCTGGTACGCGCACCGCACCTGAGAACTCCATGCTTGACACATCGGTCGATCCGTCTATGGGGGGAAACATGAAGAGCCGCTTCATCGTCGGCGTCACGCTCGCAACGCTGCTCGCCCTGACCGGGTGCGGCAGCGACGACGTGAAGCCGAAGGCAGGGTCCGACCGCAAGGCCGTCGAGGCGTACGTCGCCGCTCTCAACGAACGGGACGCGAACGCACTGCTGAAGCTCGACGGAGCCCGTGGTCCCGGCGTCGAACGGGACGCCCAGAAGGCCATCGACGAGAAGGGCGGCCGTGGCCTGGAGGTAGAGGGCATCCGGATCGACTACGATCTCGGCCCCGACACCGGCTCGGCGCTGATCACTGCCAAGGACAGCAAGGGTGCCGACTATCGGGAGCGCCTCACCATCACCCGCGACGGCAAGCAGTGGCATCTCGTGATCCTGCCCGTGTCGCCACCGCACGACAGCTCGAAGACTCCCGCCGGGACGACAGTCCCCTCCGGCGCGGTCGACGCGTCGAAGTCCGCTTCCGGCTGACCGGAGCCCCGTGACCACCTTCCGTGTCCCCTCACGGATGACGTGCTCGTCCCCTCGTCGCCGCCGGCGCCACAGCGCCACGCAGGACTCGGCCCTCGCGTACGGCGGAGGCACAGCGACAGCGTGAAGCCGGTGCGGTGGGGGCTGCCGAGACGCGGATACGGGGCCGGCGTACGCGCCTCGGCGGCAACCGCTCCTCGACCGGCACCGACCGATGGCGTCGGCACACTGCACCGATGATTCACCGTGATTCGACACCGGGGTCCGGATTCCTCAACTACCTTACTGCCGTGGACCAATTGATCACCGAGGATCCGCCGCGCATCGGTCCGTATCGCCTGATCGCCCGTCTGGGTGCGGGCGGTATGGGCCTGGTGTACCTGGGCCGCTCGGAAGCCGGACGAACCGTGGCAGTGAAGGTGGTGCAGGCCGAGCACGCCCAGCACCCGGAATTCCGCAAGCGGTTCGCACGCGAGGTAGCGGCTGCCCGGCGGGTGGGCGGGACCTGGACGGCAGCCGTGCTCGACGCCGACACCGAGGCCCCGGTGCCCTGGGTGGCGACCCAGTACATCCCCGGGCCCGATCTGACGACCGTGGTCGCCAAGGACTTCGGGCCGTTGCCCGAGCACTCGGTCCGCACGCTCGCCAACCGCCTGGCAGTGGCTCTGCAGTCGGTCCACGGGGCGGGATTGATCCACCGCGACCTGAAGCCGTCCAACGTGCTGGTGACAGTGGACGGCCCGCGCGTGATCGACTTCGGCATCGCGCGGGCCATGGACAGCCTCGCCGGGGACAGCCTCCACACCCGCACCGGGATGCTCATCGGATCCCCCGGCTTCATGTCGCCCGAGCAGGTGCGCGGCCTCGAACTCACCCCGGCCAGCGATGTGTTCTGCCTGGGCGCCGTCCTCGTCTACGCCGCCACCGGCCGCCTCCTCTTCGGCGCCACGGAAACCGGCCTGAACGCACACCTCTTCCGCATCGCGGAGGAGGAAGCGGACCTGACCGGCGTACCGGAGTCACTCGTCGATCTCGTACGCGCATGCCTGCACAAGGACCCGGCACAGCGGCCCACCCCCGCCGATGTGGCCGCCCGCACGGCCACCGACCAGGGCGGCGAATGGCTGCCCGGCTCGGTACTGGCCCAACTCGGGCGACACGCAGCCCAGTTGTTGGACTTCGCTCCGGAGACACGGGCCACGCAGCCGGACCCGCGCATCCCTGCCCAGGTCCAACCGCTTCCCCCGCCGCCCGCGTACACCCCGACGACGCCGGCGGACCCCCGCCAGGCACCGCCGGGGTTCGCACCGTCCGCGGGCCCGGCTCCCGGTGCCCGGCCCGCGTCACCGGCCGGCGTCCATGGCCCGCACCCCAGGCGGTGGTGGGGACTGGCAGTGGCCGCGCTGGCGCAACTGCTGATGCTGATCGGCACGACGACCACGAACTTGGCACTGCCGTCCGTCTACGCCGATCTGCACCCCGCCGCCGACGACCTGGGCTCGCTGCCCCTCGCCTCCGCGCTGGCGTTCGGCGCGCTGCTGCTGCTCGGCGGACACATCACTGATCTCCTCGGCAGCAAAAAGACGTTGATCACCGGTCTGGTCGGCTACGCGGTGGCGTGCGCGATCGGCGGCTCGGCCCCTTCCTTCGGCGTGCTCATCGGAGCCAATGTCCTGCGGGGCGCGTCCGCCGCGCTGCTCTCATCGGCCGTGCTGGCCCTGGTGTCGATCGGCTTCACCGATCCGAAGGAACGGGGCAGGGCCTTCGGGATCTATGCGGCGATCGCCGGCGGCGGAACGGCGATCGGCCTGTTCGCGGACGGATGGCTGGCCGAAAGCCTGAGCTGGCGCTGGAGCTTGTACGCCGGCGTCCCGCTCGCCGTGGCAGCCGTGATCTGTGTGGCCGCCCTGGTGCACGACGGCCCGGTCCGCTCCCCCGCCCGCCTCGACGTTCCGGGCCTGCTGCTCGGCTCCGTCGGGCTTGTCGCCCTCGTCTACGGCTTCGGCCGGGCCGAGTCGCGCGGCTGGAGCGATCTCCTGGTCGTGGTCCTCCTCGTGGGCGGGATCGGCCTGCTCCTGGCCTTCGCCTGGTGGCAGACCGCGACGCCCGGCCCACTCCTGCCGCCCTATGTCTTCCAGGACCGCAATCGCGTCGGCTCCTGCCTCGCCCTGGTCTTCATCGGCATGGGCATGTTCGCCCTGCACCAGATCCTGACCAACTACCTGCAGGGCGCCCTCCACTTCGCCCCGTCCCAGATCGGCACGGGCCTGCTGCCGATGGCCGGGGCGGCCGTCGTCGCCGCCACCCAGGTCTCCGCCCGCCTGTACCGCCGACTGGCGCCCCGCGTCCTCATCGTGCCGGGCCTGGCGCTGACGGCGATCGGCCTGGCACTCCTGACCGGCCTCGACACCGACAGTACGTACGCCGCCCACGTGCTCCCCGGCACGCTCCTCGTCGGCTTCGGTCTGGGCCTGGCCTTCGTGCCGCTCTTCGCCACCGCGACCGGCGGAATCACCCCGCAGGACTCCGGCGGGACCGCGGCCATGGTCAACACGGCCCAGCAGTCTGCCGTCTGGGCCGCCTCGCCCCTGTTCGGCGGCATCCTCGCCTCGGTGGTCTCCGCCCGGCTGGATCACACGTCAGGCGCTCCTGAGGGCTTGTCCAAAGCAGCCGAGCAAGGCATCCTGCTCGGCGGCCAGAACCTTCCGGCGTCGCTGTCCGGCGTCGTCAAGGAGGCTGACAGGGCGGTCCTGGACGGCTACTCCGTCACCCTTTGGTGGGCGGTCGGCCTCACGCTGCTCGCGGGTCTGCTCGCCGGCCTGCTGGTCACGGCCAAGGCTCCGAGTGGTGATCCCGGCTCCCGTTGATGCCGTGCCCCGGTCGATCCGCGGGCCCGGCGGGGTGCGGGCACTCCATGACGACGTACGGGACGCCGACGGGACGTGCCCCCGCCTCCCCTTGGGGGCACGCGGGGCACCACCCCCGGGCGCACGGTCAAAGTCCGTACCTCAAGAACGATGGAACACGACGAGCGGCGGCTCCTGCCGTCCGATCAGCCCGGAGAGCTCCGGGTGCCGCGCCGTCTCCTCCGACCGCAGAGCGAAGCGGTCCGGCCGGCGGCCGCGCCAGGGCCGGCCGTCGAGGATGATCCCCTCCCAGTCCTCGTCCTCCGACACGCCTCGCTGATCGACGACGAATCCCCTGCACTCTTCTCGACGAGCGCCGATCTCCGAGGAAACCGCACGGACAACGTGACTCTGCTGCACCTGGCTCATTCCATCGAGCCCGAATTCCAGGGCAATCACATCACTACCGGAACAGCGGCGTATTCTCGTGAAGACGTCCGTGTCACCATCCAGCCAGAACTGGAAATTCACTTCATCGATTCCGGTCAGACCGGCTGCACCCATGAGCTCCGTGCGCGCGACGAAGACCTGCTCGCCCCAGGAGATCGGGCCGTTGGTCACCATGCTGATCAGGCCGGTCGAGGGGTTGCCGAGCATCAGACCCTGCCCGTCCAGGGCACGCAGCACAGAGGCTGCCCGACCCGCGTCCCAGCCCCTGTGGTACCAGTGGACAAAACCATCACTCATCGAGCTCACCTCACAAAGGTGTGGACATTGCCATCACCGAGAATTCTTCTCGCCAGATTCAGTGCAGCCTCCGGGGTCCCTTCCTCCAGATAGACCTGGGCCCGGACCCCCTGCTGCTCCGCCGCGTATTTAAGAATGTGGCACTTCTCTCCGAATCTGGCCAGGTTCCTCGCTTTCGCCGGTCCGCCCACCGCAATATACGAACCGTCCCCGCCGATGACGTCCACATCAGATGTTCCCGCACCGGGTTTGGTGATTCTCAGTCCGGGTTTGCCCGGCTCGCCGGACGGGATCCTCCCCTGCGTCAGCTCGGCCACCTTCCGTTCGCGCGCCGACCCCACGGCATCCGAGGTCGCAGGGTCCGTCGAGTTCTTCCCCGCGCCGGCCGACGACTCTCCCCCGCTCACCCCGTCGCCCGCCCCATCGGCACCCGCGGCCGTCATGAGGACGAGGCCGGCGGTGCCGAGGAGAGCGGCATCGAGAAGTGCCTCGGCCGTCAGCGCTCCCACCGCTCCACCACCGGCGAGAGCCAGTCCGCCCGGTGGAAAGAGAGCGAGGAGGGAGAACAGGAGGAGAGCGAAACCGAGAAGGACGAGGAACGTGTCGAGCGCGTCCAGCAGGTGGAGGGTGGGGATTGCCCTGCCTTCCGGGCCCGCGGCTCCGAGCCCGCGATACAGCAGGAGCCCGCCGGCGACCGCCGCTCCCGACGCGACGCCCAGGCGAAAGCGGTGAACGGCGAGCACCTCGCCCGCAAGCTGGTTCGACGATGCCCGCCAGGTGCGGAGCAAGGCGGTCACCTGCCATGCGATCCAGATCAAGGCAGCCGCACCGAAGCCCATCAGGATTCTTGAGCCGCCCGCAGCGGTGAAGAAGCCCTGAAGTGCGGCGGTGGAGGTGAATGTGCCGACACCGAGGAAGAGAACCGACGGAAGCATCAGCACGCACGCCAGGAGAAACAGCCACCTCCGGCGGGAGACATGTGCTCGGGCCACCTTGAGCCGGCTGCGTAACTCATCTCTGCGCCAGACGTCCTGCCGGTCCGTCATATCCATTCGGTTCGCTGTCCGGACAAGCGCCCGATACAGGGAATCGGAGCTGCCGGGCGGAGCCACTGCCACGGCATACAGCAGGGAGCGGCGCAGCCGGACGAAGCGCAGCACTGTCACCAGGCTCCACGGCAAGCACCACGCCGCATAGCGCACCAGCGCACCGGCCCTGTCGCCGTCCATACGCTCGGAGGACAGCAAGACGCGCGGTACGGTGCGCCTCCCGCGGCGCAGCTGACGTAGATCGAGGGCCATGGCGAGAGCCAGGCACACCAATGGGGCGAGCCACGCCGTCGCGTCCAGCTCCGCCAGCCATTGCGTGGCCCGCTCGCCCGGCTTCTCGGCGGCGTAGTTGTTCACGGTGTGGTGCACGGTCGCGGCTGCCCACGGCACCGCACCCACCAGGCGGACCCACCCCCGCGCACGCCAGAACAGCCCGACTCCCAGCCCGGCCATGGCCGTCCACACGAGGTGCGTGAACGTCTCGGCCGCCGGCGGGACGGCCATGCTCGACTCACCGAAAGGCGCGGGAACCCATGCGGTCAGCACCTGCACCGGACCGGGAACATACGGAGGGAACAAGCTGTCCGGGATGATCCAGCCGCCCTCCGGTCGCGCTATGGCTCTGTCCGCGTCCATACCGAACCGCAGCACCGACTCCAGCAGCCCGAACCCGGCACCCAACGCCGCGCCCAGCACCACGAAGTCGGTCAGCCCCCATTGCCTGCGCACCTTGGAAAGGAGGCCCGCGAGCAACAGCGGGCTCACCTTGACGATCTCCTCCACCCAGGGCGCCACCGTGTAGCCGGTGGAACCGACAACGTCCCCCAGGGGCCGTCCCGACTCACTCGCGTACGCGCGGGTGTAAGCGAGTTGGATCAAGGCCGTGGCCACACCGCACCCGTACACCCCGACCGCGAGCGCCAGCAGCACTGTCGACAGCCGCACTGAACGGGTCGGCCACGCCACCGCGAACACCTGCAACACGCCCCAGACAGCGGCCGCACCCATCAGTACCACCATGTCCGCCCCCGACATCCGCATCACACATTGCGATCGGGAACGATCCTAGACAGCTTTTCCCTTACTCACCAAGGGATTTCAGAACCAGGACACGCGAACGCGAACAATTAACAGAAGCTCGGGGCCCAGATGTCGCGCACGCGCGCGCCCGCAGCGGCGTCCGTCACCTGGGCAGCGAGACCCAGGCCTTGATGCCCCCACGGGGCAGGCTCGCGTCACAGACACCCCACTCCCCTCCCCAGTCGTCGACAACAGCCGCCAGCAACCAGAGCGCCCGCCGACGCCGCGTCTCACAGAGCGTGGCGGTGCCCGGCTCGCGATGGCGGGGATGCTGGTCCCAGACGAGGAGACGGAGCGCGTCGTCGCGGTGGCGCAGGGATACGTAGAGATCCTTGTGCGGGCTCATCCTGGCGGTGACAGCGATGAGTTCGGCCGCCGCGTGCGTGGCGGGCCAGACGTGCGGGGAGAGCCCGTGCGCGTCCAGGGCGGCAGCGATCACCGTACGGCCGATGAACGAGCTGCGGACGTCGCCGGGCAGGGTGAAACTCAGCGCGAGGCCGCGCACGGAGCGCCCCTTGGAGCGCAGACAGGGCTGGGGGTACTGCCGGGTGTCGGGGTGCGGATACGGGACCGGCGTACACACCTCGGTGGCGGCCGGGCAGAGCGCGGTGAGTGGCGATGAGTGCATGACTGACTCCCCTGATACGGGTGACGAGTTGGCGACGTCTCTCTTTCGCGTGGGTGCGCACGGATGGCTCACACGGTTGCGTTGCGGACGAGCAGTGGCCTGTCTCCCCGGCACGGGACTGCCCCTCCCAGGGCAGGAGGTTGCGGGCAGGACCGCGCGATGCACTTCCGGCTCGTCGCTGCGTGAGCGGTGCGTCACCTAACGTAGCGCAACGTTGGCACTGATGCCGCGAGAATGGAGGCAATTGCCTCTCTCTCATTGGACTGGGCGCCCACTGCGGCGGCAGACTGTGTCCACAGTCCGTGGAAGAGAGGGCCCATGCCGAGCAGTTCCACTCCGACAGAGCGCCAGAAACGACTCGGCGCCGAACTGCGCAAGATGCGCGTCGCAGCCGAGGCGAGCACCGTCTACGCGGCAGGTCTGCTGGGCATCGATCGCACGAAGATCTCCAACATGGAGGTCGGTGTCCGCCCGATCACGCCCTCGCGCGTCCGCACCCTGGCCTGCAACTACGCCTGCGCCGACCCTCAATACGCCGACGCACTCGCGGAGATGGCCGAGCAGCGGGAACGTGGATGGTGGGAGCAGTACAGGGGCACGCTGCCACCGGGCCTGCTGGACATCGCCGAGCTCGAATGGCACGCGACTCGCATCCGCACAGCGCAGACCGTCCATCTTCCCGGCCTGCTCCATACCGACGCATACGCCCGCTCGGTGTTCGGCGCCGTGCTGCCCGAGCTGTCCCGTCTGGAGATCGAGTTGCGCGTTGCGCACCGGATGGAGAGGCAACAGGTACTCGACCGGGAATCGCCCATCGACTACGTGGGTTACGTCCACGAGGCCGCCCTGCGGATGCAGTTCGGCGGCCGCGACGTCACGCGGGCGCAGCTGGCCCATCTCTGCGAGATGTCAGAGCGTGAGCACATCGAGGTGCGGATCGTTCCAGTTGATCGGGGCGCGTTCCCCGGCGCCGGACACGCGCTCCTCTACGCCCATGGCGTCGTGCCCCAACTCGACACCGTGCAGCTCGATTCGGCTCACGGCCCCGAGTTCATGCATGCCGACGCTCAACTGACGAAATACCGCGCACACCTGGACTGGATGGAGGACGCCTCACTGTCCACTGCCGCGTCCAGGGACTTCATTCACGCGATCTCCAGCCAACTCTAAGGAAGTTCGCCATGTCCGACATCCATTGGGAAGAGCCTTACTGCGGCGAAGGAAACAACTGCTTCAGGCTCGGCACAGACACCGAAGGCAACGGATTCATCGCCATCCGGGGCGAGGAGGATCGTTACCTCACCGACAGCCGCGAGGCGCTTCAGCAGATGATCCGCGACATCAAGGCCGGCAAGGCCGACCACCTGCTTTAGCGACAACAGGAGCCCGGTACCGCGACGTGCACGCGGTACCGGGCCCCTGTTGTGTGCGGTGTGGGACCTCAGGAAGATCCACCACGCGGGAAGGAGACCTCCACCCGGCGGTTCTTCTTGCGGCCCTCTTCCGTGCTGTTGTCGGCGATCGGGTACTGCTCGCCGTATCCACGGATATCGAAGGTGACGTTCGATCCCAGCTGCTTGACCAGCACCGACTGCACCGAGTTGGCGCGCTGCTTGGACAGGACATCGCCGTGTGCCGAGGAACCGAGATTGTCGGTGAAGCCGAAGACGCGCACCTTGGTGGCGTTCTGCTTCTTGATCTCGGTCGCGATGGCAGCGATGCGCGCGTTGGCTGCCGAGCTCAGCTTTGCGCTGTCCTTGCCGAACAGGACCTCGGCCTGGAGCGCGAACTTGATGTTCGCGTTGCTGTCCTCCCGGCGCTCCTGGCCGCCCTCGTCCTCGATCACCTGGATGATGTCCAGGACCTTGGCCGGAGCGAGTGTGGCCCCCTCAACCATTTTGAGGTCGGGGTCGTTTCCGTCCACGGCGACCGGCGGCTTCTCGGACGATTCCGTACCCGGCGGCACGCTCGGTCCGTCATCCGCCAGGGCCGTCGATACCCCGATGACCGACGTGCCGGCCATCAGCGCGACTGTCGCGACGGCCATGCTCGCCAGGTGAATTGGTCGACGCCTCATACGCATGTAGGTCATGTCGTCCGTCACCCGGAGATCTTCAGCGACGTGGTGGCAAACGTCGGCAGGTTGAAGTCGACCTCGGTCGTTGTGCTGGGCGGTGCCGGGAACTGCATGAACACGGGAACCGTCTTGCCCGGCTGGACCGCTGACATCCCGGTGGTGCAGAGGCAGCGGCCGTCCGTGTCACGGAGGATGTAGTAGCGCTTCTTGCCCGCCTTGTCCACGAGCGTCGCACCACCGACGGAGTTGAGGTTCTTGCTGACGATGACGCTTTCGTTTCCGGCCCAGGCGGACGGGTTGACGGTGGCGTCACCCTGGTTCTTCAACTCGCCCTGCACCGTGACGAAGCCACCGGCGTCCCGCTTCACCTGGTTGACGACCAGCAGCATCCCCTTGTCGCCCCGTACTTCGGCGAGCTTCACATTCGGGTCCACGTTCTCCCCGGCCGCGGTGTCCTCCTGCTTCGCTCCCTTGTCCTCGTCCGAGGGCTGCGAGGACGCGGGGGAGGACGGCGAGCCGGTGTCCTTCGACTTTCCTCCGTCATCGGTACCGCAACCGGTGACGGCCAAGGCCAGTGCCGCCGCCATCGAGACGGCTGCCACTGCCCTTCGGGACTTCGTGGAGCGCCGAATGCTCATCGCTTCTGATTCCTTTACTCGTCGTTCGCTGTCAACTGTCGACCAGGTGCACGTCAAAGAGGATCTTGCTCACCTGAGACCAGGGAGGAGGGCTGCCCGGCTTGATTTCGAGCATCTCCCCTCCCCTGCACGAGAAGAAGTACACGTCCTCGATGGAGTCATCGTTGAAGTCCACGGACCGCCACCTGGGGCAACGCCACTCGATGACGGCAGTGGCGTGCCCGTTGGCAAACGTGCGCTTCATGCCGGGAACCACGGACGCACCCACAGGCTTGAGGGTCTTGACCCCGACACTGATCTCGTCCCGCTCACCTCCGGGCGACGGACGGCAGTAGTTGACCTTCGCCTCGTTCTCTGCGGCGAGCGCATGAGCCGCAGGGCACCCGGTGACGGCGTGCCCCTGCAGGAACATGTCCAACATTCTCTCGGGAAGCGAAGCGAGGAACGGACCCTCGAACTGCTCACGGGACTGCTGGGCAGCAGCCAGTGCGGCGGCATCTGCCGCCCCCTGGGCTCCATTGCGCAAGGCCGCGGCCTTGCCGACGGTAAAGAAGGCAAACGCGAGGAAGAGCAGGCCCGCCACCATCACAACGTAGATGGGGAAAGCCTGCCCTGCCTCGCCGCGAAGCTTCGCGGTCATTAGCCGGCCTTGATCTGCGACACCAGGTCGGAGATCTTGCTCGAGATCGAGCCACCGATACCCGAGGCCGCGATCGCGCCGATGATCGCCACGACCACCAGGATGATGCCCAGGTACTCGAACGCCGTCTGGCCGCGGTCCTTGGCCTCGTAGCGCTTCTGGATGGCGCTGACGGTGGTGTTGGCCCAGCCGTTGATGCGAACGGCGGTCTTCAGGGTGATATTCGACATGATGTTCCCCTCCGGGTTCGGCCGGCCGGTAGCCAGCCGACTCGCAAGTTTCTTGGGTGCCGCCCGCGGAACCGGCTTCCTCCTGGCCGGTGCCGCTGGCGACATGAGAAACATACGGCGGCACGCCCTGCCCGCCGGAGGGTCCCAGGGCCCATTCCCGGGCCCAAAGGGTCAGTTGGGCCTGTCCCGCTCGTACATGCAGGGCCCCACGCCCCGCACGCAGCACCGCATCGGTGTTCTGCCGCTCAGCCACGATGACCACCGGCCCCGCGCACCCCTGGTCCCGCCGTGGGGGCCGTGCCGAGCCAGCGGGCGATGGCCTCACTGCGGCTCGCGCTGTGCAGCTTGGTGAAGATGCGGTTGATGTGGTTCTTGACCGTCTTCTCGCTGATGAAGCAGGTGGCGGCGATCTGCTGATTGCTCATGCCGGACGCGATCAGCTCCATGACCTCCACCTCCCGTGAACTCAGCCCGTACTGCTGCCTGTTGAGCTTTGTGCCCGGTTCCCCGGTCATGGAAGACTGTGCCACAACTGGTTGCATGTGCGAAAGACCCTGCGGTGTACGGACGGGTCGCGGCGCAGGTGGCGAAGGTTCTGGCTTGGGCGCGTGTGCAGGCGCACCGTGTTGCTGAACGGAACTCGGGGCGTGGCCGTCATGCCCGGACCCCTGGTAGGGAACGCCTGTGGTCAGCGCCGTTCCGAGCCCCTCCGGAAGCGGTCGCGACTGTGGTCCGGGGCCCTGGCGCATGTGGGCGAGCAGAGCGTTCGCCGCGGTGGCGGTGAAGTGGGCCCGGCCGTCCTTCGTGTCGCGTACGGCCTGCACCAGCTGGTCGGCCGTGAACTCGCCGTGGACCAGATAGCCGCTCGCGCCCAGACGCAGCGCCTCGTGGACGATCTCGTTCTCGCGGCTGTAGGTCAGCATCATCACGGGCGCGATCTGAACGAGGTGCGGCAGCGCGGAGATGCCGTCCACACCAGGCATCCGGACGTCGAGCAGGACCACGTCCGGACGGTGTCGGACGGCCATGTCGTAGGCCTGGCGGCCGTCTGCGGCCTCCGCGACGACTTCGATGTCGTCACGGCCGGAGAGCAGGACGCCGAGGCCGGCCCTGACCACCGGGTTGTCGTCGGCGACGACGACCCTCAGAGCGCCGGGAACCGGTTGACTCGGCGCCTCCGGGAAGGGGGGCAGGGACTCGGATGCCGCGGGCTGCTGGGGGACGGGAGCTTGGACGGGGAACGCGGAAGAGCCGGTCTCCGAGGTGAGCGGGGTGACGTGCGAGGACGTGTGCTGGGACGCGTGGTGCTGTGCGGCCCAGTTCTGGCCTGACGCGCGGGAGACGTCGTCCGGCATCTGCGACCTCCTCTCAAGTGTCTATGGGGGGGGGTGAGGGTGAAAACGGAGCGGTTCAGTCGGACTGCTCCGCGCCGGCAGTGGCGAGCAGAGCTGCGATCGGGAGTTCCAGGCGAACCTCGGTGCCCTTGGTCGCCTTGCCCTTTCCGATACGGATTCGGGCGCCGATGGACGCGGCACGCTCGACCATTCCGACCAGGCCGAAGTGGCCGGCGCGCCGGAGGTCGTCGAGCGTCGTGCCCGGGGGCAGGCCGCGCCCGTCGTCGTACACGCTGACGCGCAGGACGTCGCCCTTCACTCCCGCGAGTACGACGAGGTAGGTGGGTTGTGCGTGACGGTGGGCGTTCTCCATCGCTTCGGAGGCGATGGTGAGCAGCTGGCGGGCGACCACCTGTGGGACGGGTGGGATCGGGACGTCATCGAGGAGTCGGAAGGTGGCGGTGAGCTCGTGTCGTCGGGTGAAGTCATCTGCTCGGGCACGGAGTTCGCTTGTCACGTCCACACCTCCGTCCAGCCCGGACTCGCGGCGCAGGTCGGAGAGCAGTTCACGGGACTCGGCAGCGGCACGACGGGCGGCACGGGCGACCAATTCCGCCTGGTGCTTGACGGTGAGCGGGTCCATCCGGTCGGAGGAGACCGCCAGGCCGTCGGCCGCCAGTGCCAGCCCGTGCAGGGTCTTGGCCACCGAGTCGTGCATCTCCCGCGCGAGACGGGCGCGTTCGCCCTCCACCGCCTCACTGACGGCGAGCCGCGCCTTGGTCTCGGTGAGAGCCTGACTGGCGGAACCGAAGCGGAGCAGGAGGTTGCGCAACGTGACCCCGACCGCTCCCGCTATCACGCAGAAGCCCGGCAGGAGGAACGCCGTCGCATTGGCGGCTTCCAGCCTCGGATCGGTCCCGTACACACCGAGGACGATCGCGGTCTGGAGGGCCGCGAAGATCGCGGCGCCCCGCCAGCCCTGAACCAGCCCGGCCAGCATCGGGGTACACACGGTGACGTAGGCGAGTGTGGATTCCGGTGAGGCAGTGATCAGCAGCAGGGCACCGAAGAAGGCGTCTATGCCGAGCAGCCAGGGGTGACGCAGCAGAACCGGTCCGAAGCGCTCCCAGTCACGGAACAGGACGTAGCTGCCCATGAAGGTGACGAGGATGGCCGAGCCGATCAGCCATGTGGCGAGACCCGCGGCAGTGTGATCGATGGCGAACGGTGTGGCTACGGCGATCATGGCGAGCCGGAAGCCGAAGACCTGGCGGCACATCGCCTGCAGCGCGTTGAGCTGGATCGCGAACGCCGGGCGTGAGCCGGGATCGGCAATCGCCTGGCGTACCTGCGCATTCAGTCCGGTCTGGATGCTGCCGAGCTGGAACGACATGAGCCTCTCACCTCCCCTCGGCGGTTCTGCCCACCGTCCGCCTCGTTCACGTCATCCGCCCATGAGGGTGCTGAAGTCGACGTTGACCCCGTAGACGAAGCCGACCGTCAGCATCACGAGCGTTCCCGGGAGAAGGAACGTGGTGACCGCGAACGTCGCCTTGGGAACAGCCCTGGCCGCCTTCCGGCGGGCGTTCTGGGCATCCGTGCGCCGCATGTCGTTGGCGATCTGGATCAGGGTCTCGACGATCGGCGCACCGAGTTCCTCGCCCTGCTGGAGCGTGGTCACGAACATCGCGACCTGCTCCGAGTCATTGCGCTTGCGCAGCTGCTCGAACGCCTCGCGGCGGCTGACGCCCATGTCCATCTGGCGCAGGGTGATGCGCAGCTCGTCGGCCCACGGTCCCTCGTACTTGTCGGCGACCCTCGCCAGGGCCTGCCGGAAGCCGAGGCCGGCGGAGACCACGACGGCGAGCACATCGAGGAAGTCGGGAAGGGTCCGGTCGATGTGGTCCCGACGGACGCGGACCGCGGACCAGATACCGACCTCGACCCAGAACAGTCCGAAGGCGATCAGTATCAGGGAGAGGAAGATCTGCCCCCGGATGATCATCGAGAAGGCGCCGAGCGCGCCGAGGCCGCCGTAGACGGCGCGGCGGGCGGCGTAGCGGTCGATGGTCAGACCGCCCGGGTTACCGGCCATGTCGATCTGCCGGCGCTTCTTGTTGACCGACTTGGGACCCATCATGCGCAGCACCATGGGAGCCCAGCGCATACCGAGACGGTCGATGCCGGAGCCGACCGCACTGGTACGGGTCGAACCGACTTCCAGCGCGATCGCGAGGTCACCGGGGAGCTTCGCATCGGCGCGGTACATGCGGATACCCGCGATGGCTCCGAAGACCGCGATACCTATGACACCTGCCAGCAGCAGATCCATGTGTGCACCGCCCTTCAGACGTCGATCTTGGAGAGGCGGCGGATCACGATGAATCCGACCGCGTACAGGGCAAGGGAGACGATCACCGCGACCTGGCCGATGAGCGCGCCGGTCATACGGTCGAGGGCGCCGGGCATGACCGCGTTCATCAGGAGCATGGCGCCCAGGCCGAAAGCGGGAACGGCATAGGCCGTGACGGTCACCTGGGAGAGCTGGGTCTTGACCTCGCGTCGGGTTTCCTTGCGCTCCTCCAGCGTCTCGGTGAGGTTGCGCAGCGAGCTGACGACCGTACCGCCGGCCCGGTTGGACAGGACGAGGGTGGTGACGAGGACGACGAGTTCACGGGACGGCAGCCGGTCCGTCAGCTCGCTCATCGCGTCTTCGAGGGGCTCGCCGACGGCGAGGCGGCGGGACACCCTGGCCAGTTCCTCTCCCGCCGGGTCCTCCATCTCGTCCGCCGCCATGCCGATGGAGGTGCGCAGCGCGAGGCCGGCCTGCGTGGCATTGGCGAGGATGCGCGCGAGCTCGGGGAGCTGGTTGATGAAGTGCTCGGTGCGTTTGGTCCGCTGCCAGTTCAGGAAGGCGTTGGTGCCCCAGAGGCCGATGAGCGCGGCGACCGGGCCGAAGAAGCTGGCGAGCAGGGACGAAGCGATCATCCAGAGCCCCGTCATGGCGACGACGGCGTAGACGAAGAACTCGCCCGGCGTGATGTCGAGGCCGGTGGCGGCCAGTTTCAGTTCGAGCTTCCGGCCCAGGCCGGTCTTCCGCAGTCGGCTGTCCAGTGCCCGGAACCGGCGACGACGGCCCGCCTCCGGTACGTGTCCGGTGTGCGAGAGCCGGTCCACCAAGGCGTCCCGGTCGGCCTTGCCACCGCTGTAGGCGTGCAGACCCGCGACGCCGGTGACACCGGCGAGCAACGTGACGCCGATGGTGAGAAGAGGGAGATTGGTCATGGCACGGTACCTAGTTGGCCTCTCGGGTGGCGAGCTGTTCGGCGGAATCGGCAACCCCGAAGGCCTGCGGAATGGGCTGGCTGGCCATGTAGAGGCGCTCGGCGATCTTGCGCGGGATCGGGAGGTACTTGAACTCGCCGTTGATCCGTCCTTCGGCGTCCATGGGCTGGGCGTCGAACCGGGCAACGGACACGATGCGGTAGGGGTCCCTGCCGTGCGAGTCGAGGACGGCGATCTCGGTGATCTTGCGGGAACCGTCGGCGTGACGGGTGAGCTGGACGATGACGTCGACGGCGCTGTTGATCTGGTCGTGCAGCGCCTCGAACGGGATCTCGATCTCGGACATCGAGGCCAGGGTCTGCAGACGCATGAGCGCGTCCTCGGCGTTGTTGGCGTGGACCGTGGCGAGCGAGCCGTCGTGACCGGTCGACATCGCCTGGAGCATGTCGAGCGATTCACCTCCACGGACCTCACCGACAACGATGCGGTCGGGCCGCATACGCAGAGAGTTGCGGACCAGGTCACGGATGGTGATCTGACCCTTCCCCTCGACGTTCGCCGGCCGGGACTCCAGCCGGATGACGTGGCTCTGTTGGAGCTGGAGCTCGGCGGAGTCCTCGATGGTGACGATGCGCTCGCTGTCGGGGATCAGGCCGGAGAGCGCGTTGAGAAGTGTCGTTTTCCCGGTACCGGTGGCTCCGGAAACGATCACATTGAGCTTCGCCTGGACGAGCCCGGACAGCAGAATCAGCATCTGCTCGTCGAGCGACCCGACGTTGATCATTTCCTGGAGTGTGAAGGCCCTCGGGAACCTTCGGATGGTGAGGGTCGCACCGGTCAGCGACAACGGCGGGATGATGACGTTGACACGCTCACCACTGGGTAGACGCGCGTCGACCATGGGGTTGGACTCGTCGACGCGGCGGTTGACCGTCGACACGATGCGTTCGATCGTCTGCATCAGTTGTTCGTGCGAACTGAAACGCATCGGGAGCTGCTCGACCTTGCCCCTGCGCTCGACGAAGATCTGGTCCGGCCCGTTCACCATGATTTCGGTGATGGACGCGTCTTCGAGGAGCGGTTCCAGAATGCCGAGCCCGAGGGCCTCGTCGACGACCCGGCGGATCAGCTGGGTGCGTTCGACGGTCGAGAGGACCGGTCCTTCGCGGCTGATGATGTGGCTGAGCACGCGCTCCAGCCGCGCTCGCCGGTCTGCGGCGGCGAGCGAGGACATCTCGGCCAGGTCGATCTCTTCGAGCAGCTTGGCGCGGTAGGTGGCCACCATGTGGCTGTCCTCCCGCGCCCCGCCGTTCTTCTCGGGGGCGGTCATGCGTGCCCGCAGACTCATTGCGTAACTCCTCGCTCGGACTTGCTAGTGGTGCTCCGGTTGTGCAATGCGGGCCCGGCTCACCCTCGCGGCATGGTGGAACTGCGGCTGGCCCAACCCCAGTCGTCGATTCCGGGCACGACGGAGGGGATCCTCACGCGAGTGGTGTACGTCACTTCACCGGACCCGCCATGGCGCCTGAACTTCGAGTTCTTGTAGCTGCCGAGCCAGTCGCTCATCGCGTCGCGCCCCGCCCGCTCGGAATCCCCGCGCGACATGTCCTGGGTGGCGGTACGCGCGGCCGCGCGGGCACCGGTGCCCGCCTGGTTGGCGGCGTACGCGGCGACGCCCAGCTGAATCGCGAAGAGGCCCACCAGGAGCAGCAGCGGGATGAAGCCCATGTACTCGATGGCGACTTGACCACGGTCCCGGCGGGCTTCGGTGGTCCTCCGGCCCGGTGTGTGTGCGCGCATGCTCATCGCTCGGCCTCCAGCGGCGACGCGGCGTTGCCCTCGATGGTCATCGGCCAGTTGAGCACTCCGGGAACCAGTACCGGCACCCGGAGCTTCACTGTGGCCTTGTACAGCGCGCCCGAGCTTTCGCACTTCGTCCGCTTCATCGACTCCCGCCAGACCTTCGGCAGGTCCTCCTCGGCCGCGTCCCGGCACGCCTGTCCTCGCATGCTCTGCGCGATGGCGCCCTTGTGCGCCGCCTGGTCCGCCGAGTTCCCCGCCAGGGAGAACGTGTAACCGATCAGCGCGCACTGCCAGAGCGCGACCGCCAGCAGGATGATCAGCGGTGTGACGCCCAGGAACTCGATCGCGGTCTGGCCGCGGTCGCGTCCCCGGCCGAAGAGACGGACGCGCATCCCACCCCGGCCCGGGGCGGCGTCACCGTAGCGCCTTCCCCGTATCTCCATGTCTGTCGTATCGGTAAGTGCCATCGGTCAACTTGCCCCCTAGGTCGTCGCCCGGTTCCGGGAGCCGCCGTCGCGTCTGCCGACGCGCGGGCGCCCGATCGAGCCTCGGTCGTTCTTGAACTTCGCACCGGCCTTCGCGCCGGTCTTCGCGCCGTTCTTCTCCTTCTCAGGAACCTTGACGATGCCGAGCTCCCCCGCAAGGGCCCAGAGGGCCTGTTTGACCGTGCTCTTGGAGTCGAGTTCGTGCAGCCGGCCGGCGTCGACGACGGCCTGGAGTTCCTTGAAGTTCGCCGGAATCGCGGTGTTGGCCGTGCTGGTGCCGGTGATCTTCTCGATCAGCTGCGGCTGGATCTCGGTGTTGCGGATGAAGCGGTTGACGACGGTGACCGTCTCCTCCGCCTTGCGGATCTGGAGCCGGTCCCACATCCGTACGAGTCGCTTGGCACCGCGCACCGCGATCACGTCGGGCGTGGTGACCAGCAGCGCCGTGTCGGCCATCTCGATGGCCGCGGCGCTCGCTCCCTGCAGCTGACTGCCGCAGTCGATCACCACGACCTCGTAGCGCGAACGCAGGGCGCTGACGATCTGCCGGGCCGAACGGTCGCTGACCTCCTCGGCGCTCTCGCCCTCACTGGGGGCCAGGAGCAGCGCAAGGCCGGTGCCGTGGCTGAACACGGCGTCGGAGAGGACGCGCGGCGAGATGTCGGTGATCGACGACAGGTCGACGATGGAGCGCCGGAACTGCACATCGAGGTACGAGCCGATGTCGCCGGCCTGGAGGTCCAGGTCGACCAGGGCGACGGAGCGCCCGGACGCCTGTGCCGCCAGGGCGAGTTGCACGGCGGTGACGGTGGCTCCGACACCGCCCTTGGCGCCGCTGACGGTGATGACCGTACCGCCGGGGCCGGTGAAGACATCGGCCCCGGTGCTCAGGTGGCGGCGGACGCCGACCGACCACTGGGCTGCGGACTGGACCCGGTTGGCCAGTTCCTCGTAGCTCAGGGGCAGGGTGACGACGCCTCGCGCCCCCGACTCCATGGCGTTCGAGAACAGGCCGGGGGTGACGTCGGCGGTGATCAGCACGACCCCGATGGCGGGGAAGCGCAGGGAGACCTCCCGGATCAGTTCCAGTGCCGGCACCGGGCCGATCCGCTCGTGGACCAGCACGACCTCGGGCAGTTCGTCGAGCGACTCGCCCGCGAGCCGGGCGAGCGTGTCGATGAGCTGGGTCGAGTCGGCGACCGGTGTGGCCGGTTCCGCGTCGGGGAGCTGGCTGAGCAGGGTGCTGACGGATCTGGCCGCGTCGACGTCACCGACGGCCGGGAGGATCCTGGTGGTCATGCGATCCTCACTTGTCCTTGTCGAGCGTGTAGGTGCGGTCGCCCGGACGGATCGTGCTGTCGCTGCCGGAGGCCAGGAGCGCGAGGCGTACGTGCTCCGCGAAGGACTCGGCGTAGGCGATGCGCTGGGTGTCGAGCGTGTTGAGCGCGAAGGTGATCGGGACGGCCTCGGTGCCCATGTTGGACTTGCCGTCGCGGTTCGGTTCCAGAGCGGTCAGCTTGCCGACGTCCAGCACCTTGGCGTTGGAGACGATGACCTTCGACTGGGAGGGGTCGCCGTCGCGCTCACCGGCGAAGGTGGCGTAGATGTTGACCGTGGCACCGGGGGTGATCTTGCCCGCGACGCCGGTGGCGGCGTCGATCATGATGGCGATCTCCTGTTCCCCGGGCTGCAGCGAGGGGCGCTTCTGCATCATGTCGGACTGGAGCAGGGAGCCCTTGCGCAGCTGGGTGACGGCGATCTTGCCGCTCACCTCGGAAAGGTCGGTCACCGCGTTGGTGGAGAGCCAGCGCTTGGGCATCGAGATCTTCTCGAACTGCGCGGGCGACAGGCCGGTGTAGGGCGCCACGTCGGACTTCAGCTGGTAGGCCGAGACTTCGGGCCCGACCTTGGTGTTGACGTCGCTGATCACCGAGAGCACGCCGGCGAAGGCGCCGAAGGCGCACAGAACCGACAGAAGCAGGAGTATCACGCCGCGGCGCTGGCGGGAGTTCATGGGCCGGACAACCTCGTTCGAATCGTATGCGTGGGGCAGCGGACAGGAGGGCGTCTACGGAGGAAAGCGGAAGCGCTAGGACTGGGGTGGTGCGAGCGCTCCCTGGCTGAGGACACCGGCGGAGTGCATTCGGTTCTCGGCCGCGGGTAGCGGGGAGGAGCAGAACCCGCAGCGATCACCGATGAGTTCCATTCCGCACCAGTGGCAGTTCTCGCGACGCACGGAGGCCACCAATTGGTACAGGACGGAGATGTCTGGCAGATAGGCGGCGAATTCCACCAGTTTCCCGGTTCCCCACCATGCGGGGGAAGCGGAGGGGAGCGCAGCCTCGTGAATGGACTGGACCTGCCACGCGGGCGCGAGGGTCTGCTTCACCCACTCGGACTGCGACTGCCCCTTGGCGGTCAGCAGATGGGTGGCGAATTCCGGGCCGGTCGGTGGGTCCGCCTTCGGGCCGACCTTGACGAGCTGCGGTTCGGGCCCGGCGACCACGGCGAACTGCGAGCCCGGCACCCAGGACTTGGCGTGTGTCCTGAGGTCGACCGGTACCCGGTCGAACTTGGTGACGGAGTTCAGCAGGGCGCCCGCGTGGATGTAGTGGGACAGCAGCCGGGCGGCGGAGGCGACCACTCCAGGGCTGAAGTCACAGATGGACAACTGGCGCAGCTGCCGCACGAGTACGGCGACACCCAAGGGGGGGAGGTCCACCTTGAGCAGCGCGATGCGGTCGCTCTCCAGGACGGAGCGCACGGAGTGGAGCCGGCGCTCGTGCGCGGGCGCGATGCCGGTCGGGTAGACGGCGACGACGTAGCCGTGCTGTTCGAGCAGCACGTGCATGTCACCGATGGCCATCTCCAGAGCCTGGGCGTCGGGAGCCTGCAGCAGGGCAGCCGTCGGTGTCTGCTGGTCGGTCGGAGGTAGTACCAAATCAGCACTGGTCACTGCTATTGCGGTCGGCACGCTGTTCCCCGTTTCGGCTCCGGCCAAACGCCGGTCATGACGTAGGCCGCAATCGCTCCTGCTCCGCGGTTCTGCTTCAGCACTTTATCCACGTCCTACCTGGCAGAGAACACTTTTCGGAGGCCAGTACGACAACAGCTGCGGGACAGCGGGGCCGCACCCCGGTGCTAAAACGGATCAAATCGAAAATCGTTAACTCCTGTACCACTGCGGAGTGTTACGAATCCATCTTCTGATTACCTGCGGTCCGGAATTCGTCTTCGCACGTCAGCCCGGACGTGCCCCCTCCCGCACGACGCCCCGGCGAGGACCGGGTCGTCACTGTGAGGGCATCTGGACCATGTCACCCGCACGGGGACGCAGGAGGTCAACAAAACGTCAATTCATTCGCTGTTCACGGCGGTTCCGGAACCCCTGGGGGGCGGAGCGCGGGTGACCGACGGGGCCGTCGGCGAGCGGCCGACGGAGGGCCTCGGTCACGGCTTTCACCGCCAGAGGTCTTGACAACTTGATTGGTCTGGACCAGTTTATCGGCCAGCGGTGGCCACCGTCGTTCACGTCCACTCCCCCGTCATCCCCGTGTCGCTCCCCGGACAGCCCCGGTACGCCGGTCGACCCCGCCGGCTCGCCCCGAGGTGTCCCGCACGGCCCCCAACTCCCCCACGGAGGCAGCAAAGTGGAATCTTCCCCCGCCAGCGGCCACAGAGCCCGCAGTCGCCGTACCCGGCCACTCCTCGGCGGCGCCATGGCCGTCCTCGCGGCCGGTGCGCTCACCGCCACCGGACTCGTCGGCAGCGCCCAGGCCGCCGACGTCAACGTCGCCAAGAACGCCGGCTTCGAGTCGGGGCTCGCCAACTGGACCTGTTCCGGTGGCAGCGGCACCACCGTCTCCTCCCCCGTGCACAGCGGCACCGCCGCCCTCAAGGCCACCCCGGCCGGCCAGGACAACGCGAAGTGCACCCAGACCGTGGCCGTGAAGCCCGACTCGACGTACACGCTCAGCTCCTGGGTGCAGGGCGGATACGCGTACCTCGGCGCGAGCGGCACCGGGACCACCGACGTGTCGACCTGGTCCCCCGGCTCCAGCGGCTGGACCCAGCTCACCACCAGCTTCAGGACCGGGCCGAGCACCACCTCGGTCACGGTGTACACGCACGGCTGGTACGGGCAGGCCGCCTACTACGCGGACGACATCTCGGTCAGCGGCCCCGACGGGGGCGGCGGCACCGACCCCACGCCCGAGATCCCCGGCGCGCCCGCCGGACTCGCGGTCGGCGCGACCACGTCCTCCTCCGTGTCCCTGTCCTGGAACGCGGTGTCCGGCGCGACCGGCTACACCGTCTACAAGGACGGGTCGAAGGCCACCACGTCCACCGGCACCTCCGCCACGATCACGGGTCTGACCGCCGACACGGCCTACCAGTTCGCGGTCACCGCCACCAACGCGGCCGGAGAGTCCGTCAAGTCCGCCACGGTCAGCGGCCGTACGGCCAAGGACGGCGGCGGCAACCCCAACCCGGGCACCTCGGTGCCCAAGCACGCGGTGACCGGCTACTGGCAGAACTTCAACAACGGCGCGACCGTGCAGAAGCTCAGCGACGTACCGGCGAACTACGACATCATCGCGGTCTCCTTCGCCGACGCCACGACCACGCCGGGTGCCGTCACCTTCAATCTGGACACGGCGGGCCTGAACGGCTACACCGTCGACCAGTTCAAGGCCGACATCAAGGCGAAGCAGGCGGCCGGGAAGAACGTCATCATCTCGGTCGGCGGCGAGAAGGGGTCCGTCGCGGTCAACAGCGACGCCTCCGCCACCAACTTCGCCGACTCCGTCCACTCGCTCATCCAGGAGTACGGCTTCAACGGCGTCGACATCGACCTGGAGAACGGGCTCAACTCCACCTACATGACGAAGGCGCTGCGCTCGCTCTCGCAGAAGGCGGGCTCCGGCCTCGTCATCACGATGGCCCCGCAGACCATCGACATGCAGTCCACCGCGGGTGAGTACTTCAAGACGGCGCTCAACATCAAGGACATCCTGACCGTCGTCAACATGCAGTACTACAACAGCGGTTCGATGCTCGGCTGCGACGGCAAGGTCTACTCGCAGGGTTCGGTGGACTTCCTCACCGCGCTCGCCTGCATCCAGCTGGAGGGCGGCCTCGACCCCTCGCAGGTCGGTCTCGGCCTCCCCGCCTCCACCAGCGGCGCGGGCAGCGGCTACGTGGCCCCCTCGGTCGTGAACGCGGCCCTGGACTGCCTGGCCTCCGGCACCAACTGCGGCACCTTCAAGCCCTCCAAGACCTACCCGGGTCTGCGCGGCGCGATGACCTGGTCGACCAATTGGGACGCCAAGTCGGGCAACGCCTGGTCGAACGCGGTGGCCCCGCACGTGCACGGCCTGCCGTAACGGCCTGATCCACTCTCCCGTGCACCGGGCCGTGAGCACCGGCCGGCATCAGTGACCAGCAGCGCCGCCGCTCCCCCGGCGGCGCTGCTGCACGTGGGGGCTAGATCACCAGGCTCAGCAGCGCCGCCACCGCGAATCCCGCCACCGACAGGACCGTCTCCAGGACGGTCCAGGACTTCAGGGTGTCGCGTTCGGAGATGCCGAAGTACTTCGACACCATCCAGAAGCCGCCGTCGTTGACGTGCGAGGCGAAGATCGAGCCGGCCGAGATCGCCATGATGATCAGGGCGAGATGCGCCTGCGACAGGTCCTGGCCCTCGACCAGGGGGACGACGATGCCCGCGGTGGTGACGATCGCAACCGTCGCCGAGCCCTGGGCGACCCGCAGGACCACGGAGATCAGCCAGGCGAGCAGGATGACCGGCAGGCCGACGTCGTTGAAGGTGTCGGCGAGCGCGTCCGCGATGCCGCTGCCCTTCAGCACGGCTCCGAAGACACCGCCCGCGCCGACGACCAGCAGGATGTTGCCGACCGGCTTGAGGGACGAGGTGGACACCGATTCGAGGGACTTGCGGGACCAGCCGCGGCGGATGCCCAGCAGGTAGTACGCGAGCAGCAGCGCGATCGTCAGCGCGACGAAGGGGTTGCCGAAGAACTCGACGACGGAGCGGAGGGTGGAGGGGTCCAGCGCGATGGAGGAGAACGTCGCGGCGAGGATCAGCACCAGCGGGGTGCCGATGATCGTCAGTACGGTGGCGAGTGCGACCGGCTCCTCCCGCGGGGTGACCCCGGCGGCCCGCTGTTCGGCGACGACCGCGGCTCGGGCCTCCTCGGCGGCGTCGACCATGTCCTGCGGGACGTCGACGAAGATCCGCTTGCCGATCCAGGCGGCGTAGCCCCAGGCCGCCAGCACGGACGGGATGCCGACGACGGCGCCCATCAGGATGACCCAGCCGAGCGAGACGTGGAAGAGCCCGGCGGCGGCGACCGGGCCCGGGTGCGGCGGCAGGAAGGCGTGGGTCATCGACAGACCCGCCAGCAGCGGCATCGCGTACAGCAGGATCGACTTGCCGGAGCGTTTGGCGGCGGCGTAGACGATCGGCGCGAGGACGAAGATGCCGACGTCGAAGAAGACCGGGATGCCGAAGACGAGGCCGGTCAGGCCCATGGCGAGCGGGGCGCGCCGCTCACCGAAGAGGTTCAGCAGGCGGGCGCTCAACACCTCGGCCCCGCCGGAGACTTCGAGGATCGCCCCGAGCATCGTGCCGAGGCCGATGATGATCGCGACATGGCCGAGGATGCCGCCCATGCCGGATTCGACGACGGAGACGGCGGCGGACTTCTGGACCGTGCCGAAGAGTTCGGTGACGGAGAGACCGGCGCCCAGGCCGACGGCTATGGAGACGGCGAGCAGCGCGACGAACGGCTGCAGTCTCACCTTGATGATCAGGAAGAGGAGGAGTGCGATGCCGAGGACGGCGACGGTCAGCAGACCGGCGGTGCCGTCGACGAGCAGGAGGAGTCCACCGGTGTGGGGTGGCGTCTCGGCCGGTGGTGGGGCTGCGGCGAGCATCATGGGGCGACTCCATTGTCGGAGAGGGTTTTTGGGTAGGGGGGAGCGCGGCACGGCGCTCCCGTGGTGCGGGGCGCCGTGCCGTGCGCGGTGGTGCGTTGAAGCGGGTGCGGCAAGTGGATCAGCTGGATCAGCCGAGGACCGCGAGCGCGTCGATCTCGATGAGCAGGCCCTTGGGGAGGCCGACGTAGACCGTCGTACGGGCGGCGGGGGCCGCCTTGAGGTTCTGCTCGCCGAAGTAGCTGTTGTAGATCTCGTTCATCTCGGCGAAGTGGTCGACGTCCGTGAGGTAGACGCGCATCATCATGACGTCGTCCCAGCTCGCGCCGCCCTCCTCCAGGATCGCCTTGACGTTGGCGAAGGTCTGGAGGGTCTGCTCGCGCAGCGTCGGACCGGCGGGGGTGGGGGCCTGGCCCTCCACGGCGGGGAGGAAGCCGACCTGGCCGGCGACCTGGAGGATGTTCCCCTTCCTCACCCCGTGCGAGAACTTCGCGGGCGGCGTGGTGTGGGTGCTCGGGGTGAGGGCGATCTTCTCGGTCATGGCTGTTCAGGCTCTCTTGGGTTGGTTGGTGCCGGAGTACTCCCGGCTGATGGTGTCGGCGGTGCGGCGCACCAGGGGGAGCAGAGTGAGGAGTTCCTCGGCCGTGACGACGACATTGGGCGCGGACACCGACATCGCGGCGACGACCCGGCCGTCGGCGCCCCGGATGGGAGCACCGATGCAGTTGATGGACTCCTCGTGGCCGCCGAGGTCGGTGGCCCAGCCCTGTTCGCGGACGACGGCGAGCTCCTTGAGGAAGGCACCGGCGTTCGGGATCGAACGGGACGTGTACATGGGGTAGTCGAGCTTCTCGGCGATCGCGCGCCGCTCGGGCTCGGTGAGGTCGGCGAGGAGCAGCTTGGCCACGGCGGCGACGGTGATCGCGACGGGCTTCCCGATCCGCGAGTACATCCGGACGGGGTAGCGGCTCTCGACCTTGTCGATGTAGAGGACCTCGTGCTCCTCGTACACCGCGAGATGCACGGTGTGGCCGCAGCTCTCGTTGAGTTCGACGAGGTGGGGGTGGGCGATCTCCCGTACGTCGAGGTTCTCGACGGCCTCCTGCGCGAGCGCGAAGAGGCGGGCGCCGAGGCGGTAGCGCTGGTCCTGCTGGCGGTAGACGAGTCCGTGCTCGTGGAGCGTACGGAGCAGGCGCAGCGCGGTGGACTTGTGGACGCCGAGCCGTTCGGCGACCTGCCCGAGGTCGGCGGGTCCCTGGGCGAGCAGCGGCAGGATGCTCAGCGCCCGGTCGACGGTCTGACTCATGCGCGTGCCTCGCTGTTCCCGTCCCGGCCCTCGCCCGGGACGCCCCTGTCGTCCGTTCGCTCTGTGCGCCCGCTCACGTCGTACGTACCTCCTGGTCGTGCCCCGTCCACCCGGGGCCGAGACGAAGTCTCCCCCAGGCGTCGTCGTCCAGTGCGGCAAGGGCGTCGGCGTGCGCGCGGGCCGGAGGCCCGGTGAGGTCGCCGGGGACGGTGAGGACGGCGGCGGCCATCAGATGACCGTGCCGGACACGGTCGCGCACGGGGAGGGCGCGCAGGGTGGCGGAGAGGAATCCGGCGGCGAAGGCGTCGCCCGCGCCGACGGGGGCGACGACGTCGACACGGAGGGCGGGGACGGTGGTGACGGTGTCGGCCCCCTCGGCCCGCGAGAACACCGTCGCCCCCGCGCCGCCGCGCTTCACGACCAGCACCGCCGGTTCGGGCAGCGCCGTGCGGATCGCCTCCGCGCCGAGCACCTGCCACGCCTCCTCCGCCTCGTCCTCGCCGACGAAGACCAGGTCGCAGCGGCGGGCCAGGTCCAGGAGGACGCCGGGGGCGGCGTCGGCGTCGCGCCACAGACCGGGGCGGTGGTTGACGTCGAAGGAGATCAGCGGGCGGGCGGGCCGGGGCGCCGTCAGGTCGTGGAGCAGGGCCAGGCAGTCGGCGGAGAGCGCCGCCGTGATGCCGGACAGATGCAGGACGCGCGCGGCGGGCAGCGCCTCGTACGGGACGTTGTCCGGGGACATCGCGGAGGCGGCGGACCCGGCCCGGTAGTACGCGACCTCGTGCACCTCGGTGGCCCGGTCCGTCGCCGTACGGAAGTAGATCCCGGTGGGCCGGTCCGGATCGCGCCGCACGGCGGAGGTGTCGACCCCGTACCCGGCGATCGCCTCCACGAGGTGGTCCCCGAATCCGTCGGCGCCGACCCGGCTGACCCAGGCCGTCCGGTGCCCCGCCGCGGCGAGCGCGCAGGCGACGTTGGACTCGGCGCCGCCGATGCCGCGACCGAAGGAGGGCACGTCGGCGAGGCGTCCGGGCTGCGACGGCAGGAACGTCACCATGGACTCGCCGAGGCACACGACCTCGGCGGCCGTGGCGGTCTCGGCGGTCCTGGCCGGGGTTCCGGACACTCGGGGCTCCTCGCGGGGTAGGTGGTCTTCGACGATGCAGGGCAGCGGTTTCGGGAGCGGTGGAGCCGGCTCTCGGCATTGACCCGGCGTCGGCTCGGATGTTAGACAGCGTCAAGCGATATACGCAATGGGTGTTGCATATGCTGCAACGACTACTTCGATCGAGGAGGCCCCCTTGGCCGCCGACCGTCCTGTGGCCGGACTTGCCGACGAGCTGGTCGACCACCGCTTCAAGGCGCTCCCTCCCGACGCGGAGGGCCTGACCGTGGGCGCCCTCGCCGCCGAGCGGCGCAGCCTCTTCACCGGCGGCTTCACCACCCCGGTGCTCGCGCTGTCCGCCGAGTCGGTCGAGCACAACCTCGCGCTCCTGGAGGCGTACGCGCGGCGTCACGGGCTCGCTTTCGCCCCGCACGGCAAGACCTCCATGTCGCCGCAGCTCTTCGACCGCCAGCTGGAGCGCGGCGCCTGGGGCATCACCGCCGCCGTGCCGCACCAGGCACGGGTCTACCGGGCGTACGGGATCCGCCGGATCTTCCTCGCCAACGAGCTGGTCGACGCGGCGGCCCTGCGCTGGCTCGCCGGCGAGCTGGACGCCGATCCGGAGTTCCGCTTCATCTGTTACGTCGACTCGGTGCGCGGCGTGGAACTGATGGACGAGGCGCTGCGGGCGGCGGGCGCCTCCCGGCCCCTCGACGTCGTCGTGGAGCTGGGCGCGGGCGAGGGCGCCCGCACCGGCGTGCGCACCGAGGCCGAATGCGTGGCGGTCGCCGACGCGGTGGCCGCCACCGGGACCCTGCGTCTGGTGGGCGTGGCCGGCTACGAGGGCGAGGTGCCGGACGCGTCCGGCGAGCGGGTACGCGAGTGGCTGCGGCGGCTCGTCGCGCTGGCCGTCGAACTCGACCGGGCGGGCCGGTTCACGGAGACGGCGGCCGAGGGCATCGTGATCAGCGCGGGCGGCAGCGCGTGGTTCGACGCGGTGGCGGACGTGTTCGCGGACATCCCGGACCTCTCCGCCCCGGTGCTCAAGCTGCTGCGTTCGGGGGCGTACGTCTCGCACGACGACGGCCACTACCGCCATCTCACCCCGTTCAACCGCGTCCCGGAGGAGGGGGCCCTCCAGCCCGCCTTCCGGCTCTGGGCGCAGGTCGTCTCCCGGCCTTGTGCCGAGCAGGCGTTCCTCAACGCGGGCAAGCGGGACGCGGCGTACGACCTCGATCTCCCCCAGGCGCAGGTCGTCCGGTCCGGCCGCGACGGCACGGTCCGGCCCGCGACGGGGATCACGGTCAGCGGTCTGTCGGACCAGCACACCTGGCTGCGCACGGAGCCGGACGCCGAGCTGGAAGTGGGCGACTGGGTGGGGATGGGCCTGTCGCATCCGTGCACGAGCTTCGACAAGTGGCAGCTGATTCCGCTGGTGGCGGCGGACGGCACGGTCACGGACTACATCCGCACCTTCTTCTGACCTCTTCCCGGGGCCGGGGCTCCGGCCCCGGCCCCGGGCCCGGCCCCTCGAACGCCGAAGGGGCTCGATTCCGGTGAAAGGCGGCCCACTCCATGGACCTGGTCATCCGCAACGCCCTCGTCGTCGACGGCACCGGCACGCCCGCCCGCCGCGCCGACGTGGCCGTCGACGGCGGCCGGATCGCCGAGATCCACCCCGAACACGCGCCCGGCCCGCGCCCCACCGCCCGCCGCACCCTCGACGCCGACGGGCTCGCCCTCTCCCCCGGCTTCGTCGACATGCACGCGCACAGCGATCTCGCGCTGCTGCGCGACCCGGATCACAGCGCCAAGGCCGCCCAGGGCGTCACGCTCGAAGTCCTCGGCCAGGACGGCCTGTCCTACGCCCCGGTCGACGACCGGACGCTCACGGCGGTACGGAGGGCGATCACCGGCTGGAACGGCGGTGCGCCCGAGGACACGGATCTCGACTTCGACTGGCGCACGGTCGGCGAGTACCTGGACCGGCTGGACCGCAACTTCGACGGCCGGGGCATCGCGGTCAACGCCGCCTACCTCGTCCCGCAGGGCACGGTCCGGATGTACGCGATGGGCTGGGAGGACCGGCCGGCCACCGAAGCCGAACTGACCCGGATGAGGGAACTCGTCGCCCAGGGCATGGCGGACGGCGCGGTCGGCATGTCCTCAGGTCTCACCTACACCCCCGGCATGTACGCGGACGACGCCGAACTCACCGAACTGTGCCGGGTGGTGGCCGGACACGGCGGCTACTACTGCCCGCACCACCGCTCGTACGGGGCGGGGGCGCTCGACGCGTACGCGGAGATGGTGCGGCTCACCCGGAACGCGGGCTGCGCCCTCCACCTCGCCCACGCCACCATGAACTTCGGCGTGAACGAGGGCAGGGCGCCGGACCTCCTCGCCCTGCTCGACGACGCCCTCGACGCGGGCGCGGACATCTCCCTGGACACCTACCCGTACACCCCCGGCTGCACGACCCTCGTCGCGATGCTGCCGAGCTGGGCGAGCGAGGGCGGGCCCGACGCCGTCCTCGCCCGGCTCGCGGACGACGCGACGGCGGAGCGGATCCGGCACCACCTGGAGGTGCTGGGCTCGGACGGCTGCCACGGCGTGCCGATCGAATGGGACACGATCGAGATCTCGGGCGTCGGCGTGCCCGGCCTCGCCGACCACGTCGGCCGCACGGTGGCCGAGTCCGCCCGGCTGCGGGGCGAGGCGCCCTGGGTGACCGCGCGCCGGCTGCTCGTCGACGACCGGCTCGGCTCGACGATCCTCCAGCACGTGGGTCACGAGGAGAACGTCCGGCAGATCATGCGCCATCGGGTGCACACCGGCGGCAGCGACGGCATCCTCCAGGGAGACAAGCCGCATCCGCGCGCGTACGGCACGTTCCCGCAGTATCTCGGCCGGTACGTGAGGGAGTTGGGCATCCTGTCCCTGGAGGAGTGCGTCGCCCATCTCACCTCCCGCCCGGCGAAGCGGCTGCGCCTGGCCGACCGGGGGTACGTCCGCGAGGGCTACCGCGCCGACCTGGTCCTCTTCGACCCGGAGACGGTGGCGGCCGGTTCGACGTTCGAACAACCGCGTACGCTGCCCGTCGGCATCCCGCACGTGCTGATCGACGGCCGCTTCGTCATCGAGGACGGCCGCCGGACGCAGGTGCTGGCGGGCCGGGCCGTGCGGGGAGCGGGCCGCGCCCGCTGATCCGGCCCGAAGCACCCCTACGACCACGACGGCGACGGGGTCGTGGGCGCGACCCGCACGGGTGGCGGGCGCGTGAACGGGGCCACGACTTCGGCATCGTCGACGTCCCCGCGAACGGTCAAGTGACCCCGTCGATCAACTTGTCGAGTCTCCACACGCGTCATACCACCCGTACCGCGAACCAACTGGAGACCTCTATGACAGCGCCGCGCACCTGCTCCCGTCGCCTCGTCGCCCTTCCGCTGGGGATGGTCATGGCGACCGCCTTCGCCTTACTGCCCGACGTCTCGGCGTCGGCGGCCGAGGCGGTCCGGACGACCCGGGCGGCCACCACGGCCACGACGGCCGACGCGACCTCCCTCGGCTACGTCGTCAACGTCGCTGCCGGACGCGGCCCGTCCACGACGGTGAAGAAGGCGATCACCGACGCGGGCGGCACCATCGTGATCTCGTACGACCGGATCGGCGTGATCGTCGTCCACTCCTCGAACCGCGACTTCGCCCGGACCGTCCGCAGAGTTCCGGGCGTGCAGTCGGCCGGCGTCACCCGCAACGCGCCCCTCGCCGCGCAGTCGACGACCGAGGTCGGCGCGACGCGGGTGCTCGGCGCCGAGGAGGTCGCGAGCGCTCCGTCGGCCGAAGGCCGGGACCCCCTGGAGCCGACGCAGTGGGACCTGCCCGCCATCGGGGCGGACAAGGCGCACGAGAAGACGCTCGGAAGCCGCGACGTCACGGTCGGCGTCATCGACACCGGCGTGGACGACACCCATCCCGACCTCGCCCCGAACTTCGACCGCGAGGCGTCCGTCAACTGCGTCTCGGGCAGGCCGAACACCGCGGACGGGGCCTGGCGGCCGAACGCGTCGGAGGACGCCGCCCACGGCACGCATGTCGCGGGAGTGATCGCGGCAGCCAAGAACGGCATCGGCATGACCGGCGTCGCGCCCGGCGTGCGGGTCGCCGGCATCAAGGTGTCCACCCCGGAGGACTACATCTACACCGAGGCCGTGGTCTGCGGCTTCGTCTGGGCGGCCGAACACCACGTGGACGTCACCAACAACAGCTATTACACCGACCCCTGGAACTTCAACTGCCTCGACGACCCGGACCAGAGGGCACTCGTCGACGCCATCGCCCGGGCCTCGCGGTACGCCGAGCGCAAGGGCACGGTCAACGTCGCGGCCGCGGGCAACGAGAGCCGCGACCTGGACGCGGACTCCCTCACCGACCCCGCCTCCCCGAACGACGGCACGCCGGGCGACCGCGTGATCGACCCGCACACGTGCTTGGTCCTGCCGCCCCAGCTGCCCGGTGTGGTGACCGTGGCCGCGACCGGCGCGAAGGGCATCAAGTCGTCGTTCTCCAACTACGGCCTGAACGTCATGGACGTCGCCGCGCCCGGAGGCGACTCCATCCGCTACCAGCCGCCGACCGCGCCGGCCGTCGAAGGCGGGATCCTCGGCACGATGCCCGGCGGCACGTGGGCCTACAGGTCGGGCACGTCGATGGCGTCCCCGCACGTCGCGGGGGTGGCCGCCCTCATCAGGTCGACGCACCCGCACGCCACCGCAGGCCAGGTGAAGGCCCTGCTGTACTCCGGGGCCGACGCCACACCGTGCACGGATCCGTACGACATCGACTCCGACGGCAGGATCGACGCCGTGTGCAAGGGGCCGAAGAACCACAACGGGTTCTACGGGCGGGGGATCGTGAACGCGTTGAACGCCGTGACGAAGTAGGCGGCTTCCGCGCACGAGGGGCCGGGCCGTCGGCTCCGTCGATCGAACACGGCCCTTCGCGAGGCCCGTCGCCGTCGGGCGACGGGCCTCGGTCACGGCACCAGGACGGGTCCTCGAACCGGCGTCGTTCGGCCGGAGGCCGGGCCGTGCGTGCCGGACGCCGCGCGCCCGCCGGGGGTTGCGGGACAGCCCTCAGGACGGGTCCCGGTCCTCCGCCGCCCGCTCCTTCGCCCAGGCCAGGTCCTCCTCGGTCGGGGCGTCGTCCTGGGTGAGGCGTTCGCGCCAGTAGCCGCTGAACTCCACGGCAGCCTTGGGCAGTCCGCGCTCCTCGACCAGGTGACGGCGCAGGGCCCGTACCGCCCCGGCCTCACCGGCCAGCCATGCCGCGCCGGATCCGGCCGGCAGCACGGCGCCCCTCACCGCGTCCACCAGCTTCCCGCCGCGGTCCCGGTGCACCCAGTGGACGGTCACCTCACCGGGCGACGCGAGCACCTGCTCCTCCGCCTCGTCGGCGACCTCGACGTACGCCACCGCCCGTCCTCCGGCCGGGAGGAACTCCAGGAGTGTCCCGATCGCCGGGAGCGCCGTCTCGTCCCCGGCCAGCAGCAGCCAGTCGGCCGCGGGCAGCGGCCGGGCGTACGCCGACGACGGGCCGACCATGCCGAGGACGTCCCCCGGGCGCGCGTCCCGACCCCAGCGGGCGGCGGGTCCGTCGTCCCCGTGGAGCACGACGTCGACGGTCATCCTTCCGCTCCGACGGTCGTACGCGCGGACGGTGAAGCTCCGCATCAGTGGACGCTCCGGTTCGGGGATCGCGAGGTACGCCTCGTACCAGCGCATGCCGTAGGTGTCGTCGGCGTCCGGCTCCGGAAGACGGGGGGCCTCCTGGCCCGCCCTCGGGAAGCAGAGCTTCATCTGCTGGTCGGGCCGGTCCTCCAGGAGTTCCGCCAACGCGTCCCCGGTGAAGGCGACACGTGCCGTCCGCGGGGTGATCCGCTCCACCCCCACGACCTGTACGTACGACACGGGCAAGGCCTGACCCATCGCGGCACCCACTCTCTGCGACTGATACTTTATGGCATAAGGAATTGCCTGGGTGAAGTTACTTTATGGCGTAAGGAGTCGCAAGTGGTGGTCTTTGCCGGACAGGGCGATGCCCGCCGTTCGATGGTCCTGCTGTGGCGCGCCGAACAGCCGGCGCGACCACGCCGCGGTCGCGCGCCGGGTCCCAGACCGGGGCTGAGCGTCGACGCGATCGTGACCGCCGCGATCGCCGTCGCCGACGAGGACGGCATGGCCGCCCTCTCGATGCGCGCGGTGGGCGAGCGGCTGGGGCGTACCGCGATGGCGCTCTACACGTACGTCCCCGGCAAGAACGAGCTGCTGGACCTGATGTACGACGCGGTCCACGCCGAACTGCCCATGGAGTACGCCGATACCGGCGACTGGCGTGCGGCGCTGACCGACTGGGCGCACGACACGCTCGCGTTCCACCTGCGCCACCCCTGGGTGCTCCAGGTCTCCCAGGCCCGCCCGGTCCTCGGTCCGCACGAGTACGCCGCGCTGGACACTCTCGTACGCCTCCTGAACCGCACCGGGCTCGACGCCGCCCTGCTGCGGCGACTGGTCGGCACGCTGTCCCACTTCCTCTGCGGCTGCGCCGGGACCGTCGCCGAGGCGCGCCGGGCGGCGGCGGAGACGGGCGAGCCGGACGAGGAGTGGTGGTACGCCCGCTCGGCGCTGCTGGGCGAGGTGGCACCCGACTTCGCGGACCGCTACCCGGGCCTGAGCGCCATGGAGCGGGCGTCCGCCCCGCAGCCGCCCCCGGCCGCTCCCGGCGACGAGGCGATGCCGTACCTGGAACGCGAGGCCCGGGAGACGTTCGCCGTCGGACTCGGCGTGCTGCTCGACGGGATCGACGCGGCGATCCGCCGCACCGCCGGCCGGTGAGCCGGTGCGGGCCGCCGCAGGGCGGCGCGCGTGCGGCCCACCGGCCACGGACGACCCACGCCGGCGGCACCGGCGCACCGGGCCGGCCCCGAACCGGACCGGCCGAGCACTGCGGGATCCGGGCGCGGCCCGTCAGCCGCGCCCGCCGGCGTTGAGCCGGGCGGCCTGGCGCGTCAGGTGGTCGCGCTCGGCGAGGTTGGGCGCCTTCCGGGCCGCCTCGACGTACAGCCGTGCCGCCGTCGCCAGGTCGCCGTCGCGCTCGTGGAGGTACGCCGCCACCGCGGTGTGGCGGGGCAGCGAGCCGTCCAGTGCCGCGAGTGCCGCGAGCCCGGCGCGCGGTCCGTCGGCCTCCCCGACGGCCACCGCGCGGTTGAGCCGGACGACCGGGCTGTCGGTCAGGCGCGCGAGCTCGTCGTACCACTCGACGATCTGCACCCAGTCGGTCTCCTCGGCGGTGGGCGCGTCGGCGTGGAGTGCCGCGATGGCGGCCTGGGCCTGGAACTCGCCCAGCCGGTCCCGGGCGAGGGCCGACTGCAGGATCTCGACGCCCTCGGCGATCGCCCCGGTGTCCCACCGGCCGCGGTCCTGCTCGGCGAGCGGCACCAGGCTGCCGTCGGGCGCGGTCCGGGCGGCGCGCCGGGCGTGGTGGAGCAGCATGAGGGCGAGCAGCCCCGCCACCTCGGGATGGTCGATCACGGCCGCGAGCTGCCGGGTGAGCCGGATGGCCTCGGCGGCGAGGTCGATGTCGCCGGAGTAGCCCTCGTTGAAGACCAGGTAGAGGACGCGCAGCACGGTGGCGACGTCGCCGGGCCGGTCGAGCCTCACGCCGGAGACGGTGCGCTTGGCGCGGCTGATGCGCTGCGCCATGGTCGCCTCCGGCACCAGGTAGGCCTGGGCGATCTGCCGGGTGGTCAGTCCGCCGACGGCGCGCAGCGTGAGCGCGACCGCGGACGACGGGGTCAGCGACGGGTGCGCGCACAGGAAGTAGAGCTGGAGCGTGTCGTCCACCGCGGGCGCGGGTCCGGGCGCCGGCTCCTCGTCGACGCGGTCCTCACGCCGGCGGCGGGCGGCCTCCGCCCGGGTCGCGTCGAGGAACCGGCGCCAGGCCACGGTGACCAGCCAGCCCTTCGGATCCCTCGGGGGGTCGGCCGGCCAGACACGGACCGCCTCGACCAGCGCGTCCTGCACGGCGTCCTCGGCCGCCGCGAAGTCGGCTCCGCGGCGGACGAGGATCCCGAGCACGCTCGGCGTGAGGCTCCGGAGCAGGGCCTCGTTCATCCGGGAGGTCACTCCGTGATGGTGGGCGGCGCGGCCAGGAACGGTCGCACCTCCAGCCACTCGTGGATCGGCTTCCCGCCCGCCCCGGGTGCGGCCGACAGTTCCCCGGCCAGTTCGACGGCGCGCTCATAGCTGTCGACGTCGATCACCATCCAGCCGGCGATGAGGTCCTTGGTCTCGGCGAACGGGCCGTCGGTGACCGGCGGGCGTCCCTCGCCGTCGTACCGGACCCATGTCCCCTCGGGGGCGAGCGCCTGGCCGTCGACGAACTCGCCGGTCCCTTCGAGCCGGGCCGCGAAGTCCTGCATGTACTGCATGTGCGCAGAGATCTCCTCAGGCGTCCACTGATCCATGCACACGTCATTGATCGGAGCCGGGGCGCCGCGGTAGTGCTTGAGCAGCAAGTACTTGGCCATCGTTCTTCTCCTCCGTGCTGGTACGACCCATCTTGGCCGCGTTCACCGCTGGGACGGAGCCGGGCACGGGTTCTCGACATCGCCGTCCGAAATTTTTTTCCGGCTCCCGTGGATGAGCCCGGGTGAGCCGTCTCGCGGTGTCCGGGGCCACGAAGCGATGCCTGCGTCGCGCAGAGGCCACGGAAGAGCCCGCCGGAATCCGGCGGGCTCTTCCGTGCATGGTGCTGTCCGGTTGTCCGCGGTGCGGCGGGCCACCGCCGTCGACGCCCGAACGGCGGCGCCGGCGACGACTACGGGGTCACACACTCACGGCTTGGGCAGGGCACACCCCGGCCGGCTGAGGTCGAACTTGTTGCCGGTACCGATGCACGGCACGATGCCGTAGGTCTCCTGGGCGTAGTTGATGCCCTGGCGCACCGTCACATTGCCGCTCTCGTCGACCTCGCACGGATTGTTGTCCGTGCAGCGCTGACCGTCCTCGTTGCCGGTGTTGTTGACGGCGACGACCTTGCCGGTCGCGTTGTCGATCACCGGGGAGCCGGACGTTCCGCCGATGGTCTGGCAGGCGGAGGTGTAACGGACCGAGTCCTTCCAGGTCCACGCGCCTTCCTTGAGACGGTAGACGAACCCGTCCACGTTGCAGGCGTACGTGCGCTTCCAGTAGCCGGAGACGACGGTGATCGCCGTGCCCTGGACGGGGTGCGCGGTGTTGAGCTCCAGCGCCTTGATGCCGTAGCTGCTCTCGATCTGCGCGTAGGTGCGGGTGAGTTGGTACACCGATATGTCGGTGTCGGTCATCGTCCCGTACGCGATCTTGCTGGCCCGCAGGGTGCCGACGCCGCTGCCGGCGGCGTTCAGCAGGGTGAAGCTACGGGTGGACGGCTGGTCGAACACCACCTCGCCCGGTCCCGGGAAACCCGACTCCATGCAGTGCCCGTTGGAGAGCACGAGCGCGGGGTCGTCGGGCTGGGAGTCGGGCGTACGGACGACCGAACCGGAACAGTTGCTGAGCGCGACGGTGCCGGCGAAGTTGACCGCCTTCGGCTTGATCTGCACCTTGGGCTGGATCTGTGCCTTGACCGTGCCGGTCGCTGCCGCGTCGTGGCCGGTGGCCGCGGTCGCGGGTGCGATTCCCGCCCCGAGGAGCAGAACGGTGAAAAGCGCGCCGACGAGAGGCTTCTTCATGTGGGGGTCCCCTCTAGTGACCTGTGCAGGGCCCGAACGGCCCCTGCGACCGAAGTTCCTTCGGTTTTGACATGCGCATGTTTGCGTACGCGAGGGGCCCCCACAAGGGGCGGTTTCCAGCCGCCCGACACCGGACGGTCCGGCACCGGACGGTCCGGTGTCGGGCCGTCCGTTCTCAGACCGTGGTGCGCTCCACCGGGATCCAGAGTTCCGCTTCTGCTTCACTGCCGTCCTGCGACAGCCGGGTGCGCAGGATCTCGGGACCGGGCCTGCTCCGGTACGGATGGGACGGGAACCACTGGGTGAACACGTCCCGCCACACGTACTGGAGCGCCTGCGGGAACGGTCCGGAATTCTCGACGACGGCCCAGGTGCCCGCCGGGACCACCAGTGCGTCCAGGCCCTCGGGCACAGCCGCGCCGGTCACCACGGCGTGGTGGTGGTCGAGTTCGGTCCCCTCCGCACGACTCTCGTCGAGGTTGTCGCTCACCGCGACGATCCCCTCCGGTTCCTGGTCCGACCGGCTCGCGACGCGGCGCGTCGTCTCCTGGTCGATCCCCCGGACGAACTCGGCGATGGCCGGGTTCACACCCTCGCGCACAAGAGGAACCCGCGCCTTCTTCCCGACCACACGGAACTCCTCCTTCTCCACGATCCGACAGCGCATGCTGCTGCTCCCTTCGACCACGAGTCGGAAGGACATCCGGGGCTGGGACCGCAGAGCCGCACCGGTCCGTCCGGCCTCGCCCGGACCGACCCCGTGCGAGCACTCACGTGAGGAAGCGCGTGCCCCCGTCGGACCCGACATCCTGTGCCCGGATCGGTCGGGCGGGCCGCCGCAGGTGTCAGCCGTCGCTCTCCCGCGCCCGCGCCTTGAGCACGTCGTAACCGACGAAGTCGAACATGCTGAATCCCTCGGCCGGCGGGAGCGGCTCACCGGTGAACCGGTGTGCGCCGACGCCGTATCCCGCATCCGGTCCGGACAGCCACTGGCGCTCGAAGCCGCGCTGCTCGAACCAGTCGCAGATCAGCGGCACCCGGTCCGGCGCGGCGCGGTTCCGGGTCCAGACGACGGTGCCGCCGCTCGCGCACAACTGGGTGCAGGTGGCGACGGTGCGCTCGATGTCCTCGTCGGTGATGTTGCCGAACACCCCGCAGATCAGGACGAGATCGGCGGGCGCCATCCCTCGGTAGTGATCGGTGAGCGAGGCGTCGCCCGTCACGACGTCCACCTGCGCGAGACCGGCCGCCCGCACCGACTCCAGGGCGAAGGCGGTGTTTCGCGGATCGAGCTCCACCAGGAGCGCGCGCACGTCGTCGCGGCGGGGGTGCTCGGCGAGCACCTCGATCAGGTCGCGCCCCTGACCCGCGCACACGCTGATCACCCGGAACGGGCCGGGAGGTGCGGCGTCCAGGGCCGACCGGACCCGGGCGGCGACCACCCGCAACCGGCGTGCCAGCGATGAGTCGGGGAGGTCGTAGCGGTCGTGCCAGGTCTTCCAGTCCATGGCGGGACCGTACGTTCGCAAGGCCCGCCCGACCACCGGATATCGCCCGGACGATCACCACCGGACATGGCCCGGCCGATCAACGCCGACGATGGCAGAATGCCCGCCATGACTGATGCCGTGAAGGGCCCCGCGAGCTATTTCCCGTCGATCGAGAAGAAGTACGGCCGCCCGATAGCGGAGTGGCAGGAACTCATCCGTTCCTCTCCCCTGACCAAGCACATGGAGATCGTCAACTGGCTCAAGTCCGAACACGGTCTGGGGCACGGACACGCCAACGCCCTGGTCGCGCACACGCTCGCCGAGGACAAGGGCGCCTGACCGCGGGCACCCGTCAGGGCTGCGACCGCTCGGCCTCCACGAGGATGTTCTCCCTTCCCCAGGCGCCGAGCGGCGCCAGTGCCTCGTTGAGCCCGACCCCCAGCGGGGTCAGTGAGTACTCGACGCGCGGCGGCACCTCCGCATGCACCTCGCGGTGCACGATGCCGTCCTCCTCCAGCTCCCGCAGATGTGACGTGAGCACCTTCTCCGTCACCCCGGGCACCATCCTGCGCAGCTCGCCGAAGCGGCACACCCGCTCGTTGAGCGCCCAGAGGATCAGCACCTTCCACTTGCCGCCGATCACGTCCATCGCGGCGTCGATCCCGCAGACGTACGCCCCCGGCCTCCGTACGGTCCCCATGGTCCAGCCCTCCCACCTGCTCGCTCACCCGGCGGTAACCACCCACTTCGAAGTGCGTACTTGATCACTTCCGGGCCTGCGACAAGCCTAATCGGCATGACCGACAACACCTTTGAGAAGTCGCCGCTCACTCTCCTCGGGCTCGGTGCCATGGGTACCGCGCTCGCCCGCGCCTGGCTGGCCGCCGGGTATCCGCTCACCGTCTGGAACCGCAGCCCCGGCCGTGCCGTGCCACTCGCCGCCGAAGGCGCAACCGTCGCCGGGACCGCTGCCGAGGCGGTGGCGGCGAGCGGGCTCGTCGTCGTGTGCCTGCTCGACGACGCCTCGGTCGACGAGACCCTGACCGGCGTCGACCTGGCCGGAAAGGATCTGGTCGACCTCACCACGTCCACCCCCGCCCAGGCCCGCGCCCGCGCCGCCTGGGCCCGCGAGCGCGGGGCCCGCTTCCTGGACGGCGGGATCATGGCGGTCCCGCCGATGATCGGCGCCCCGGGGTCCGGCGCATACGTCTTCTACAGCGGCTCCCGCGCCCTCTTCGACGCCCACCACGACGTCCTGGCCGTGCCGGCCGGCACCTCCTACGTGGGCGAGGACGCCGGATTCGCCGCTCTGCACGACGTGGCGCTGCTGAGTGCGATGTACGGGATGTTCGCCGGGATCTCCCACGCGTTCGCCCTGATCCGCAAGGAGGACATCGACCCGACGACTCTCGCCCCGCTGCTCGCCGACTGGCTCGTCGCCATGACGTCCTCCGTGCACGCGTCCGCCGCCCAGCTGGCCGACGGCGACTACGCACGGGGCGTCGTGTCCAACCTCGCCATGCAGGTCGCGGGCAGTGCCACGCTGCTGCGCACGGCGAAGGATCAGGGGGTCAGCAGCGAGCTGCTGACCCCCTATCTGGCCCTGATGGAACGCCTTCTCGCGGACGGGCGGGGCAACGAGAGCACGACGGGCGTGGTGGACCTGCTGGTCCGCTGACGCGCCCGTGTGCGTACGGTCGGCGCATGACATCCGACCACGCGGCCGATCACGGCCGACGCCCCGGCCCCGGCCTCGATCTCGACGCCTACCTCGCCCGCATCGGCTGGAGCGGGGAGCGTCGGCCGACGGCGGAGGTACTGCGCTCCGTGCACCGTGCCCACGCGCTGGGCATCCCGTTCGAGAACCTGGACCCGGTCCTGGGCAGGGCGCCCTCGCTCGCGCTCGCGGACCTGGAGGCGAAGCTCCTTCGGGGCGGGCGCGGCGGGTACTGCTACGAGCAGAACACCCTGCTGGCCGCCGCGCTGACCACGCTCGGGTTCGAGATCACCCTGCTCTGCGCACGCGTGGTGCTGGGCGCCGGGCCCGGGGACGTACGGCCGCGGACCCACATGCTGATGCTGGCACGGGTGCCGGGCGGCCCGACCCCGTATCTGGCCGATGTCGGCTTCGGCGCCACCGGCTCGCTGCTGGAGCCGATCCCCCTGGTCGCGGGCGCGGAGCTGCACGACACCCCGCGCCGCCACCGGCTCGTGAACACCCCGCACGACGGGCCGCTGGAGCAGTGGGAGCTCCAGGCGCACACCGTCGGCCAGGGGTGGGAGAGCCAGTACGCCTTCACCCTGGAGCCCTTCGAGGCACCGGACTACGAGGTCATCAACTGGCACATCGCGACCAACCCGCGCTCCCCGTTCCAGCACCAGGTGTACGTCCAGCGCACCACCCCGGACGCCCATCTGTCGCTGACCGGCCGCACGCTCACGGTCACGGCGCACGACGGCACCCGCGAGGAGCGGCTGCTGGCGGACGGCGACGAGGTGCTCCACGTGCTGGCGGTCGACTTCGGTATCCGGCTGCCCCCGGGCACGCGGCTGCCCGAGTGACGTCACGGGGCGCACGACCGCCCCCGGTGGCGCGAGGAGCCGAGAGCGGGCCCCTCCGGGGGCGCGCCTCCCACCCGGGCCGGGGCGCACGCGCTCTCCGCGACGCCCACCCCTCGAACACTTCCGCTCACGTGGCGCATCTCACCCGTCCGTCTCCGTCACGTCCCCGTTCCGGCCCTTTCCAAGCCCCGCCCCCGTCCCCCACCGGCTTTCTCACGGTCCGGGGACGGCGGACGCATGGCTATGGAAGTCCGGCGACGACGCGCCGCGCACCCGGGTGGGGCAACCGGGGGCGGAAGGCCGGGCGGCGCGCGAAACACGGTCGTAAGCTCCCAGACATGCAGGTCATCCAGTCCACGAAGCTCGCCAATGTCTGTTACGAAATCCGGGGCCCCGTGCTGGAGGAGGCGATGCGGCTGGAAGCAGCCGGTCACCGCATCCTCAAGCTGAACACCGGCAACCCTGCCGCGTTCGGGTTCGAGTGCCCGCCCGAGATCCTCGAAGACATACTGCGCAACCTCGCCGGGGCGCACGGTTACGGCGACGCGAAGGGGCTGCTGTCCGCGCGGCGGGCGGTGATGCAGCACTACCAGACCAAGGGGATCGACCTCGACGTCGAGGACATCTACCTGGGCAACGGCGTCTCCGAGCTGATCCAGATGTCGATGCAGGCGCTGCTCGACGACGGCGACGAGGTCCTCGTACCGGCTCCGGACTATCCGCTGTGGACCGCGGCGGTGTCGCTGGCCGGCGGTACGGCCGTGCACTACCGGTGCGACGAGCAGGCCGACTGGATGCCGGACCTCGCCGACATCGAGCGGAGGATCACCGACCGCACCAAGGCGATCGTGATCATCAATCCGAACAACCCGACGGGTGCGGTCTACGACGACGAGATGCTGCGCGGGCTGACGGAGATCGCCCGGCGCCACAACCTGGTCGTCTGCTCCGACGAGATCTACGACCGGATCCTGTACGACGGAGCGACCCACACCCCGACCGCGACGATCGCCCCCGACCTGATGGTGCTCACCTTCAACGGGCTCTCCAAGAACTACCGGGTGGCCGGGTACCGGTCCGGTTGGCTGGCGGTCTGCGGCCCCAAGGCGCACGCCTCCTCGTACATCGAGGGGCTGACGATCCTCGCCAACATGCGGCTCTGCGCCAATATGCCGTCGCAGCACGCCGTGGCCACCGCCCTCGGCGGCCGGCAGTCGATCGACGAGCTGGTGCTGCCGGGCGGCCGCATCCTGGAGCAGCGCGATGCCGCGTACGACCTGCTGACCTCCATTCCGGGTGTGACCTGCGTGAAGCCGAAGGGGGCGCTGTATCTCTTCCCGCGTCTCGACCCCAAGGTCTACAAGATCAAGGACGACCGGCAGATGGTCCTCGACCTGCTGCGGGCGGAGAAGATCATGGTCGTGCACGGCACCGGGTTCAACTGGCCGGAGCCCGATCACTTCCGCGTCGTGACGCTGCCCTCGACCGAGGATCTGACGGACGCGGTGACCCGGATCGCGCACTTCCTGGACGGGTACGGACAGCCGTGACGGGTGGCCGGTCGTTCCCTGATTCATCTCGGAATCGATTGCGGACAACTTTAGACTGAATCCAAGCTAGGATGGTCCCACAGCAACACCAGGAGGCCATCCATGTACGAACCGATCCGCACCAAATCGGTCCACACACCGGCCGACCACGCCGACGACTTCCCGCACCGTTCCCGCGAGGAAGAGCTGGACATCCAGCTCGCCGGACACCTGGCCGCGCTTCTCGCGGTCACCGACGAGCTGGACCTCGGCGCGGCGGGCGACCGCATCGCCGAGCAGGTCGCCAGGCTGCGCGGCGCGCCGCCCGCCCGGCACGCCGGTCGAACCGACGCACCCGCGCTCACGCTCCACCGCCGTGCGCACGCCCTCGCGGGCCGGGCACTGGTGGTGGCCGCGTCCCGTGCCGACACGGCCGTCGCGATCCTCGCGGCCGAGCGCATGGACGCGCACACGGCGGCGGTCGACGCCGCCACCGCCGCCCCGTCGCGCCTGGTCGGCGCCCTCTGACGGCCCCGGTCCACGGGCCGTCGAGGCGCGTGGGCCGGGTGCCACCCATCCGTGCCCCGGAGGCAGGACACCGGAGCGACCCGCTCCCGTCCCGCCTCCGTTGCGTACTGGGATGATTGCTTCACCTCCCGTCCACCCAACTCCGCCTGGAATGTGGGTTTCCGCGAGCAGGCTTCGCGTGTGAGACGCATCGTGGGAATCGTCCTGGCGGTGCTGCTGATCGGCGGAGTGGCAGTAGCCGTCGCAGTGGGCCGCGACACCGGGGACACGAGCACGGCAACGAAGACCGTGCGTGGAGTGATCGGATCGGAGAAGGCCGAGTTCTTCGCCGATCCCGACGTGGTGAAGGCCCTCGCCGCCAAGGGCTTCACGGTCAAGGCGGAGACATCCGGGTCCTGGGCCATGGATCGACTCCCCCTCAAGGGCTATGACTTCGCCTTCCCCGGCTCGCAGGCCCCGGCCGACGAGCTGCGGCGCAGGTTCTTTGTCGAGGGCGGGCCGCTCAGGCCGTTCTACTCGCCACTGGTCGTCGTCGCGCACCGCGGCGCCGCTCAGGTGCTGGCGGACAACGGACTCGCGACGCTGAACGGAAAGGCCGGCGGGAAGCTGCTCATGGGCCCGTACCTCGAGGCCGCGCGGGCGGACCGGTCCTGGCAGCAGCTCAAGGGAGCCGGAAAGCATGCCGAGTTGACCGGGACGGTCTTCATCACCAGCACCGACCCCGTCTCGTCCAACTCCGGCGCGCTCTACCTCGCCGCGGCCTCGTACGTCGCCGACGGCGGCCGGGTCGCCGCGGACGAGGCCGCGATCGACCGCACCGCACCCCTGCTGAAGAAACTGATCCAGGTGCAGGGCGCGCAACAGACCAGCAGCGACGCCCCGTTCAGGGACTTCATCAGCGGCGTCGGAAATCCGCTGGTCCTGGTGTACGAGTCGCAGGTCGCCTCGCTGCTGATGCAGAAGCAGGAGGCCGGGGACCTGGTTCTCCTCTACCCCGACACGACCGTCTCCAGCGATCACACCCTCGTCCCGCTGACCGGCTCCGGCCGGCGCCTGGGCGAGCTGCTCTCCACCGACCCGGAGCTGCGCAGGCTCGCCGTGCGGCACGGGTTCCGGCCCCAGGGTGCCGCGGCCGAGTTCACCGCCGCCACCAAGGGCCACACCGACTGCATCGACCAACAGCTGACCGGGGTCCGTCAGGCGCCCGTGCCCACCGCCACGGTGTTGCGCGCGATGGCCCAACGGATCCGCGGCTGATGATCCACGCCTCCCGGGAGATCCCACCCATGACCCAAGAGCCCCAGCCGACCGCCCTCACCCCGCCCGACGGGGCAGCCCCGCCGCTCGTCCTCACCCCGCCGGAGCCGGTCGCCCCGGTCCGCGCCGAGCAGGCCGCCGGCCTCGTACCGGTCGACGATTCGGTACGGGCGGAGATGACCCGCCGCGCCACCGAGTACATCGGCGGCCTCGCCGGGCTCGACGCCCGGTCGCCCGAGTTCTCCACCCGGATCGGGGAGATCACTTCCCTGGGGCAGACCGACATCCGCGGTGCCGCCCAGCAGTCCAACCGGATGCTGGACCGCACCGTCCGCTCGCTGTCCGGTTCCGCGGAGGGGGACGCGCAGACCCGGGTCGGCGCCTCCCTCGTCGAGCTGCGCCGCACGGTCGAGGACCTCGACCCGCGCGACACCCCGGGCCGCGGCGCCCGTCGGCTCCTGGCCAGGCTCCCGGGCGGCAACAAGCTCCGCGACCACGTCGCCAAGTACGCGTCCGCCCAGTCCACCCTGAACAGGATCGTGGGCTCGCTGCGCGGCGGGCAGGACGAGCTGCGCCGGGACAACGCCGCCCTGCACACCGAGCGCACCCGGCTCTGGGAGACCATGGGCAAGCTCCAGGAGTACGTGGTCCTCACCGAGGCACTGGACGGCGCCGTCGAGCAGCGCATCGCGGCGACCGCCGCCACCGACCCGGTGCAGGCGGACGCGCTGCGGGCCGATGTGCTCTTCCCCGTGCGGCAGAAGCACCAGGACCTCCTGACCCAGCTCGCGGTCTGCGCGCAGGGGTACCTCGCGATGGACGTCGTGCGCCGGAACAACGACGAACTCATCAGGGGCGTCGACCGGGCCGCGACCACCACCGTCTCCGCCCTGCGGATCGCCGTGATGCTGGCATCGGCGCTGGAGAGCCAGCGCAAGGTGACCGAACAGGTGCAGGTGCTGCGCTCCACGACCGAGGACCTGATCCGCGGGAACGCGGAGATGCTCGCCGGCCAGAGCGGCGAGATCCAGCGCATCGCCGCCGATCCGGCGGTGGGCGCGGAGACTCTGCGTACCGCGTTCCAGCAGATCTACCGGACGCTCGACGCCATCGACACGTACAAGGTGCAGGCGACCGAGTCGATGGCGGCGACCGTGGAGTCGCTGACCGCGGAACTCCAGCAGGCCGGCGCCCACTTGGAGCGCAGCCGGTCCGCCGGCGCCCTTGAGGGCGGGAGTCTCGGATGACGGGCCGTCCCCGGCGGCGGCTGAGACGGCTGCGGCGCCGGATCACGCGCTCGCTCGCCTCGCTGCTGGCCGTCGCCGCACTCGTCCCGCTCGCCGCCTGCTCCGCGTCGGACGGCGGCCCGACGAAGGACGACGGCGCCCCGCGCCCCGGTACGCTGCGCGTCCTCGCGTCCAGCGAACTCTCTGACATGAAGCCGCTGTGGGAGCAGGCGCGGAAGGCGACCGGGATCACCGTGCGGCCCACCTGGACCGGCACGCTCGACGCCGTCGAACTGCTCGCGTCCGGCAAGGCCGACGGCGCCTACGACGCGGTGTGGCTGTCGTCGAACGACTCTCTGCGGCTGCACCCGGACGCGGCCCGGCGCATCACGTCGGAGACCCCGCTGATGGCTTCGCCGGTCGCCCTCGGGGTCCGCCCGGCCGCCGTGGAGCGACTGGGCTGGAAGGATTCGGACGTCACCTGGTCGCAGGTGCACCGGGCGGTCGCCGAGGGCCGGCTGACCTACGGAATGACCGACCCGGTCCGTTCCAACTCCGGTTTCTCCGCGCTGGTTTCGGTCGCCTCCGGACTCTCGGGCGCACAGTCCGCCCTGACCGACGCCGATGTGCGCGGGGCGAGCGGGAAGCTGAAGGAGTTCTTCGCGGGGCAGCGGCTGACCTCCGGCTCCTCGGGCTGGCTGGCCACCGCGTACGCCCGGCGCGGCACGGTCGACGCCCTGATCAACTACGAGTCGGTGCTGCTCTCGCTCAACCGCGACCGTGGCACCGGGCTGACCGTGATCCGTCCCCGCGACGGGGTGGTGACCGCCGACTACCCGCTCAGCGCACTGTCCGACGCCGGACCGGAGGCGAAGGATTCGGTGCGCGCGCTGGCGGCCTACTTCCGCACCCCGGCCGTTCAGCGGCAGGTGACCCGGCAGACGTTCCGCCGGCCGGTCGTGCCCTCGGTACGGCCCGCCGCGCCGCTCGCCGCCGAGGCACGCCGTGAACTTCCCTTCCCCGGCTCGCGGTCGGTCGCCGACGGGCTGCTCCACTCCTACGAGAACAAGCTCCGCCGGCCCTCGCGCACCGTGTACGTCCTGGACACCTCCGGCTCGATGGAGGGGGAGCGGCTGCGGCGGCTGAAGGCGGCGCTGACCGGACTGACCGGGGACTTCCGGGAGCGGGAGGAGGTCACGCTGCTGCCGTTCGGCTCGTCCGTGAAGCAGGTCCGCACGCACACGGTCGACCCGGCCGATCCGCAGCGGGGCCTGGCGGCGATCAGGGCGGACACCGCCGCGCTGACGGCCGGCGGCGAGACGGCGATCTATTCGAGTCTGCGGTCGGCCTACGAGCAGCTCGGCGACGGCACGGAGTCCGCGTTCACCTCGGTGGTACTGATGACGGACGGCGAGAACACGGCGGGTGCCACGGCCGACGGCTTCGCCTCCTACTACCGGTCGCTGCCCGCCGCTCGGCAGGCCACTGCGGTCTTCCCGGTCGTCTTCGGCGACTCGGACCGCGGCGAGCTGGACCGGATCGCCACGCTGACCGGCGGCCGGCTCTTCGACGCGACGAAGGACCAGGGGCCGGGCTCCCTGGACGGGGCGTTCGAGGAGATCCGTGGCTACCAGTAGGACGCGGGGCAGGTCCGCCGGCAGGGTCCTGGCCTATGTCGAATCGCGGAAGAACCTGACCGGGAGCGCCTGCGGGATCGTCGGCCTCGCCCTGACCTTCACCGGGCTCGCGGGGGCGTACTGGCCGGTGGTGGTGGTCGGGCTGTACGGAGCGGGCGCGCTGATCGCACCCCCCGAGCGCCCGCCCGCTCCGGACTTCCCCGATCCTTCGTCCCGGCTGGACGCGCTGCGGGACGACTTCGGGACCCTGCGGGCGTATCTGGACGAGGTGGAGCTGCCGCCCGCCGCGGCCGGCCGGCTCACCGAACTGACGGAGCTGCTGGCGGGGTTGCTCGCCCCCGGCTGGGTCTCCCAGACCCTGGCCACCGATCCGGAGGGCGTCCACGCCCTGTCGCGCGCCGTGCACCAGGACATCCCGGAGTCGGTCGACACGTTCGTACGGACCCGCTGGTGGACGCGGATCGCGCCCGGCACGGAACCGCCGGAGCGTCATCTGGAGCGGCAGCTGGCGCTGTTGCACCGGGAGGCGGAGGTGTTGGCGACGACGCTGCGGGAGGCGGAGGCGCGACGGCAGCAGACCCACACCCGGTATCTGGAGGACCGGGGGCACAACGGGTAGCGCGGTGGGGCGGCGGCCCGGGTGACGAACCGGGCCGCCGTTCGCGCGAGCGGGACGGCGCCAGCGTCGCCGCGATGCGTCCATGGTGCCGGGTCTCGTTCAACTGAGTCCCCCACAGGCCCGGTTGGCCCTCCGGCCTCGGCGAGACCGGAGGCGATGTGAGGGGACATCGAAGCGTTGTGGAGATGGTGCGCGCAAGGATACGGCGATGCCTGGACGTTCTTTATAAAAGGGGCGGGAAAAGGCGGCCCCCGGAACCGTGAGGGGATTCCGGGGGCCGTGCCGCGGCGGGTCGTCGACCCCACAGGTCAGGGCGGATGTCCAAGGACCCGGCCGCGGGGTGCGTGGGGGCGCACCCGCGCGGGGTGCGCCCGCAGGCGTCAGCCCAGGCGCTGGACCAGCGCGCGGTACTCGTCCCACAGTTCCTTCGGCGCGTGGTCGCCGAAGGTGTTGAGGTGCTCGGGGATCAGCGCCGCCTCCTCGCGCCAGACCTCCTTGTCGACGTCGAGCAGGAAGTCCAGGTCCGCATCGGAGAGGTCCAGGCCCTTGGTGTCCAGGGCGCCCTTGGCGGGCAGGACACCGATCGGGGTCTCGACGCCCTCGGCCCTGCCGTTCAGGCGCTCGACGATCCACTTCAGGACGCGGCTGTTCTCACCGAAGCCGGGCCACACGAACTTGCCCGCGTCGTTCTTGCGGAACCAGTTCACGTAGTAGATCTTCGGGAGCTTCGACTGGTCCGCCTTGTCCGCGCCGACCTTGACCCAGTGGGCCATGTAGTCGCCCATGTTGTAGCCGCAGAACGGCAGCATGGCGAACGGGTCGCGGCGCAGCTCGCCGACCTTGCCCTCGGCGGCGGCGGTCTTCTCGGAGGCCACGTTGGCGCCGAGGAAGACGCCGTGCTGCCAGTTGAAGGACTCGGTGACCAGCGGTACGGCCGAGGCGCGGCGACCGCCGAAGAGGATGGCCGAGATCGGCACGCCCTTCGGGTCCTCCCACTCGGGCGCGATGATCGGGCACTGGCCCGCCGGGACGGTGAAGCGGGCGTTGGGGTGGGCGGCCGGGGTCTCGGACGCCGGCGTCCAGTCGTTGCCCTTCCAGTCGGTGAGGTGGGCCGGAGCGGTCTCCGTCATGCCCTCCCACCAGACGTCGCCGTCGTCGGTGAGTGCGACGTTGGTGAAGACGGAGTTGCCCCACATGGTCTTCATCGCGTTGGCGTTGGTGTGCTCGCCGGTACCGGGCGCGACGCCGAAGAATCCGGCCTCGGGGTTGATCGCGTAGAGACGGCCGTCCTCGCCGAACCGCATCCAGGCGATGTCGTCACCGATCGTCTCGACGGTCCAGCCGGGGATCGTCGGCTCCAGCATGGCGAGGTTGGTCTTGCCGCAGGCGCTCGGGAACGCGGCGGCGATGTACGTCGGGGCCGCGGCCTCGTCCTGCGGCGGCGTGAGCTTGAGGATCAGCATGTGCTCGGCGAGCCAGCCCTCGTCGCGCGCCATGACGGAGGCGATGCGCAGCGCGTAGCACTTCTTGCCGAGCAGGGCGTTGCCGCCGTAGCCGGAGCCGTACGACCAGATCTCGCGGTCCTCGGGGAAGTGCGAGATGTACTTGGTGCTGTTGCACGGCCACGGAACGTCCTCCTGGCCCTCTTCCAGGGGCGCGCCCAGCGTGTGCACGGCCTTGACGAAGAATCCGTCGGTGCCCAGCTCGTCGAGGACGGCCTGTCCCATGCGCGTCATGGTGCGCATCGAGACGGCGACGTAGGCGGAGTCGGTGATCTCGACCCCGATCGCGGAGAGCGGGGAGCCGACCGGGCCCATGCAGAACGGCACGACGTACATCGTGCGACCGCGCATGGAGCCGCGGAACACCCCGTTCTCACCCGTGAAGACGGCCCGCATCTCGGCGGGGTCCTTCCAGTGGTTCGTCGGACCCGCGTCCTCCTCCTTCTCGGAGCAGATGAACGTGCGGTCCTCGACGCGGGCGACATCGCTCGGGTCGGACGCGGCGTAGTACGAGTTCGGGCGCTTCGTCTCGTCCAGCTTCGTGAACGTGCCCTTGGCCACGAGCTCCCCGCACAGGCGCTCGTACTCGGCCTCGGAGCCGTCGCACCAGACCACCCGGTCCGGCTGGGTGATGGCTGCGATCTCGTTCACCCAGGCAACGAGTTCCTGGTGGTGGGTGGGGGCAGTGGGGGGAGCCGCGATGTCGCGCGCCACGATCGCTCCTTGATGAGGGTGTCTGTTTGGTAGTTGCCCCGTGGGGGCTGCGACCCGGATGCTTCGACCCCTTCGAATCTCGTTGGCGCTCATCCGGTGCCGACCGCACTCATTTGATCATCCGACCGTTTCGCCCATATGTCCAGGGGGCCGCACACGTGAGCATCACCACTCGCGACCGCTACCTACGGTCCCGTAGGTACGATGCGGGAATGACTGCTGCCGCCGCCGCGCCCGAGCCCGCCGGGCTGGAATCAGCCGAGTCCGACACCGCCCCGCCGAAACCACGGATGCGTGGCTGGCTGCACGCCGGGATGTTCCCCGCCGTGATCGTCGCGGGGATCGCGCTGATCGCGCTGACGGACAGCGTCCGCGGCCGGATCGCCTGCGGCATCTACGTCCTGACCGCGTGCCTGCTGTTCGGCGTGAGCGCCCTCTACCACCGCGGCACCTGGGGCCCGCGCGGCGAGGCGGTGCTCCGCCGGCTCGACCACGCCAACATCTTCCTGATCATCGCGGGCACCTATACGCCGCTGACCCTTCTCCTGCTCCCCGAGGCGACCGGGACGCCGCTCCTGTGGGCGGTCTGGGCCGCGGCGGCCGCGGGCATCGCCTTCCGGGTGTTCTGGGTCGGCGCGCCGCGCTGGCTCTACACGCCCTGCTACATAGCGATGGGCTGGGCCGCGGTGTTCTTCCTGCCGGACTTCATGCGGACCGGCGGGATCGCGGTGCTGGTGCTGGTCGTCGTCGGCGGACTGCTCTACAGCGCGGGCGGCGTCATCTACGGCATCAAGCGGCCCAATCCGTCACCGCGATGGTTCGGCTTCCACGAGGTCTTCCACTCGCTGACCCTGGCGGCCTTCGTCGTGCACTACGTCGGCATCTCGCTGGTGGCCTACAACCACAGCTGAGCACCCCTCCACCCCTCCCCCGCAATGGCCGTGGCTCGAAAGCCGCGGCCATTCGCCATGCCGGGACCCCGACGCGTCGCGCACATTGACACCCGCAATCTTTTGAGAGTTACTTTCATTTGACTTTGACTCTCGAAGGAGCGTTCCCATGAAACGACGCTGGTGGGCCCTGGGCGCGCTGGTCGCGAGCATGCTCGTCCTCGGATTCGACATGACGATCCTCAATGTGGCGCTGCCGACCATGGCCGGACAGCTCGGCGCCACCACCGGTGAGCAGCAGTGGATGGCCGACGCCTATGTCGTCGTCTTCGCCGCGCTGATGCTCCCTGCCGGACTGCTCGGGGACAGGTTCGGCCGTCGCCGGATGCTCATCACGGGCCTCGGCATCTTTCTGATCGGCTCGCTCATCGGCTCGCTGGCCGACGCCGTACCGGCCGTCGTGACCGCCCGCTGTGTGATGGGCATCGGCGCGGCGCTCGTCATGCCGCTCGCGCTGGCCGTGCTGCCCTCGCTGTTCGGCCGGCGCGAGGACCGGGTCAGGGCCGTCGGCATCGTCTCGGCCGCCTCCGCGCTGGGGCTGCCGCTCGGTCCGATCCTCGGCGGCTGGCTGCTGGACCACTTCTGGTGGGGCTCGATCTTCCTGGTCAACATCCCGATGGTGGCGATCGGCATCGCTGCCTGCCTGTTCCTGCTCCCGGAGACCAGCGACCCGGCTTCCCCGAAGGTCGATGCCGTCTCCACCGCCCTGGCCGCGACCGGTCTCGGCACGCTGATCTACGCGATCATCGAGGCACCCGGGCGCGGCTGGGGCGACCCGCTGGTGCTGGGCATGCCGGCCGCCGGTGTCGTGCTGATCGCCGCGCTCGTCGTTCGGGAACGCGGCGCCGGGCGCCCGATGCTCGACATGTCCCTGCTGCGGCAGCGGCCGTTCCTGCTGAGCACGCTCGCGGCGACCCTGGTGATGTTCGTGATGTCGGGGCTGATGTTCATCCTGCCCGGCTACCTCCAGGCGGTCCTGGGCCACGACGCCTTCGGCACGGGGGTGCGGATGCTGCCGATGATGGGCGGGCTGATGGTCGCCGCGAAGACGGGCGCCCCCGTCACCCGGCGGTTCGGGGCGCGCGCCACGATGACGGCGGGCCTGGTCGTGCTCGCCTTCGCCGCGCTCCTCGGCAGCCGCACGACGGTCGACAGCGGCTACGGCTTCACGGCACTGTGGCTCTCCGTCGCGGGGGTCGGCTTCGGCTTCGCCGTCGTTCCCGCGATGGACGCCGCGCTGGCCTCCCTGCCCGCGGACCGTGCGGGCAGCGGATCGGGGCTGCTGATGACCGTACGGCAGACGGGCAGCGCCCTCGGGATCGCGCTGCTCGGCAGCCTGCTCGCCGGTGCGTACAGCGGCCGGCTCGACACCACCGGCGTACCGGCCACCGCGGCGGACACGGCCGGGGAATCGGTCGTCGCCGCCCATGCCGTCGCGGCGAAGCTCGGCGCGCAGCGGCTGGCCGACTCCGCGGACGCGGCGTATCTCCACGGCATGAGCGTGGTGCTGCTCGTCGTCGCTGCCACGTCCCTGGTGTCGTCGCTGCTGGTCGGGGCGTTCCTGACGAACCTTCCCACCGAGTCCCGGGAGGGGACGGACGTGGCCCCCGCGCCCGTCGATGCCTGACAATGGCGACCATGGCCGCCACCTCTCGTACCCCTTCCGTTTCCGCCCCCGGGACGCCTCCCGCGATGGGGCTGCGCGAGCGGAAGAAGCTCAAGACCAGGATCGCGATCCGCCGGGCGACGTACCGGCTGATCTCCGAGCAGGGGTACGACGCGACGACGATCGAGCAGATCGCCGAGGCGGCCGAGGTGTCACCGAGCACCGTCTTCCGGTACTTCGCGACCAAGGAGGACATCGTCCTCACCGACGAGTACGACCCGATCATGGAGGCCGAGCTGCGCAACCGGCCGGCCGACGAACCCCCGCTGGAGTCGCTGCGGTTCATCATGGCCGAGTCGCTGACGGCGTTCCTCGCGAGCGAGAATGAGGAACTGCGGCAGCGCACCCGGCTGATGGTGGAGGTCCCCGCCATCCGGGCGCGGATGACGGAGACCATGTCGGACATGGCGAAGGTGCTGGCCCGGGTGCTCGCCGAGCGCAGCGGCCGCAGCCCCGACGACCTGGAGGTCAGGGTGTTCGTCGCGGCGGTGCTGGGGGCGCTGCGCGAGGTGGCGCTGTACTGGGGCGAGCACGGTCAGGAGGGCGACCTGATCGCGATGATCAACCAGGCGCTGGACACGCTCGAAGGCGGGCTGACGCTGTAGCCGGGGCTTCGCCCTCGGTCCCCTCCTCGCCCCGTTCCCCCGGACCGCTCCGTCCTCAGTCCTCCGCCGGGACGGCCCTCAGGCTCCGTGCCAGTTCCCGCGGGTCCGTGGTCGGGGCGTCGCAGACGAAGTGCCTGCACACGTACGCCGTCGGTGCCCCGCCCACCAGCGGCCGGTCCGCCAGCAGCGGGAACTCCGTCCCTGCCGTCTCCCCCGCCGCCACCACCGCGCCGGGCGCCCGCCCCAGCAGCGCCGTACGGTGCAGTTCGCCGCCGACCGGCCCGGCGACCGCGACCTCGCGCGGCCCGTCGAGCAGCGCCTCGGCGACCGCCAGCCCCCAGCCGATGAATCGGGGAACGCGCGGGCCGAGCGCCTTCACCACACCCAACGCCCCTTCCGCGGCGGCGCGATGGGCCTCCGAGCCGGTGTGCGCGGCGTACGAGAGCAGCGCACCGGCCGCCGCGGTCCAGCCCGCAGGGGTCGCACTGTCGGTGGGGTCCTGCGGGCGGCGGATCAGCCGCTCGGCGTCGTCCGCCGTGTCGTACAGCTGCCCGCCCTCACCGGTGAAGTGCTGGAGCACGATGTCCAGCAGGAACCCGGCGAACTCCAGCCAGACGCCCTCGCCGGTGACCGCGGCCAGGGCGAGAAAACCCTCCGCGACATCGCCGTAGTCCTCCAGGACCCCGGCGTGCCCGCCGGACCGCCCGTCCTTCGAGGTACGGGACAGCCGGGCGACGTCGCCCATGTGGACCCGGACCAGCAGATCCGCCGCCTCGGTCGCGCGTTCGACCAGATCGGGGCGGTCGAAGTACGCCCCCGTCTCGGCGAGCGCGGCGATCGCCAGACCGTTCCAGGCGGCGACCACCTTGTCGTCCCGCCCGGGGCGGGGACGCAGCTCACGGGCGGCCAGCAGCCTGGCCCGCACATCGGCGGCCCGGTCCGCGTCCACCGCGGCGCCGGTCCGTGCGAGCCGCAGGACCGAGGCGCCCTCCTCGAACGTGCCCTCCCGCGTGACACCGAAGTACTCGGCGGCGAAGGCCGCGTCCTGTTCGCCCAGGACCTCCCTCAACTGCTCGGGCGTCCACACGTAGTACGCGCCCTCGACATGCCGGCCGGCTCCGTCCTCGCTGTCGGCGTCGAGCGCGGAGGCGAAACCGCCCTCCGCCGTGCGCAGCTCGCGCACCATGAAGTCGGCGGTCTCCAGGGCGACCCGGCGGGCGAGTTCCGAGCCCGTCGACCGCCACAGGTGGGCGTAGGCCCGGCAGAGCAAGGCGTTGTCGTAGAGCATCTTCTCGAAGTGCGGAACAACCCATTCCCGGTCCACCGAGTAGCGGGCGAAGCCGCCGCCGAGCTGGTCGTACATCCCTCCCATGGCCATGGCCGCGCAGGTGTCGGCGGCCATGTCGAGGGCGCCCTCCGCCCCGGTGCGGGCATGGTGGCGCAGCAGGAACTCGATGATCATGGACTGCGGGAACTTGGGCGCACCGCCGAACCCGCCGTGCTTCTCGTCGTACTCCCGGGTGAGCCCGAGGAGCGCCTGCGCCAGCTCCGGTTCGCCCGGCAGCCCTTCGCCGCCGTGGGCGAGGGAACGCTCGGTCAGGTCGTGGACGATGCGTCCGGCGACCTCGGTGACCTCGTCGGGGCGCTCGGTCCAGGCCGTGGCGACGCCTTCGAGCACCTGGTGGAAGGAGGGCATGCCGTGGCGCGGCTCGGGCGGGAAGTACGTACCGAAGTAGAAGGGTTCCGCGTCGGCGGTCAGGAACACGGTCATCGGCCAGCCGCCCTGGCCGGTCGCGGCCTGCACGGCCTCCATGTACACCGCGTCGACGTCGGGCCGCTCCTCGCGGTCGACCTTCACCGGGACGAAGTGCTCGTTCAGATAGGCCGCGACCCGGTCGTCCTCGAACGATTCGTGCGCCATCACATGGCACCAGTGGCAGCTCGCGTATCCGACGCTGAGCAGCACCGGCACGTTCCGCCTGCGTGCCTCCTCGAACGCCTCGGGCGACCAGGGCCACCAGTCGACAGGATTGTCGGCGTGCTGGAGGAGGTACGGGGACGTGGTCTGCGCGAGTCGGTTGGGCATACCTCCATCCTTCCGCACCCGACTCCGTCCCGCTCATGCGCCACAGTGGCAGCACGGAAACAGGGGTGGGGAAGTGCCGGCTCGGCGCTCGCACGGCCGCCCCGGGGTGGGCCGTGGTGGCGCGGCCGGCACTCGGTGATCACGGACGGCGGGAACTCGGGCGCACTCGCGAAGGGACGGCTGACCGGCGAGACCGAGCCGGTCGGGCAGCTGCCCCCGGGCCGGCTCCGGGCCACGTGGGGAGGCGGGCCCGGAGATCAGTGGTTCAGGAGGTGCCCAGGTCGATGACTCGGATGTTGTCGTGCTGGACCACGCGAGTCGCAGGATCGCCCGCTTCTGTCGAGGAAGCGGGGCGGTACAGGCCCCACTTGATGTAGCCGAAGGTCGTGGGGTTCTCCGGGTGGAAGGTGTTGACGGCGGTGTACGTCTTCTTGAGCGTGAAGCCCGACTCCCCCGGGAGCTGGGCGGACACCTTGTAGTACCCGGTCCTGTCCTCGGCCCAGCGGACGTCGATGCGGAACCGCATCCACTTGTTGATGGAGTCGCGGAAGTCCTCGACCACCGGCGCCTGCAGGTTGAGGAGCGGGGAGCGGAACGCGATCTCGTTGCGCTTCGCCATCATGTAGAACGACGGCTTGTTCCCGCCCGCGTGCTTGCCCTGGAAGATGATGTCGCCGGCGCTGCCCTTGCCGGTCTCCCAGTCCTTGAGCATGACGCTGAACTCGTAGCGGTGCACGTCACCCACGTGGATGAGCGACTTCTGCAGTTCGTTGTCGGCGCTCTCGCTGCGCGGTGCCCCGTCGGAGACGTAGTCCGCGTCGTTCAGCGTCACCTTGTGCGAGATCGAGCGTGAGCTCCGGTCGCCGCCGCTCTCGACCTCGGAGGCGTCGGGAGCCTTGGCGTGAGTCGTGGTCAGGCCCGGGATGCCGGAGTCGAGGGTGCCGGACTCGTAGGTGACGTCGAGCAGTTCAAACGCCCCGGGCGGCAGGGCCGGCTTCTCCTTGCGGGCGCCGGTGTCATTGGGCCGAGCGTCCTGCTGGAGTGCCGTTTCGAAACGGTGCCCGGCCTCCGGCGCCGCGGAGGCGGTCGTGGCGTATCCGGTGCCGACGATCGTGGCCGTGCAGACGGCGATGCAGATCCTCTTGTGCGCATTCTTCATGGAAGCTCCCTGGGATCGGTGGGAGGAAGAGCCGAACATCCTGTGGGGGACGAGCAAGGTGTGTTCACGGGCCGGGTGGATCTCGTTCACTGCGCGACCCGTCGTACGGAGGGAAGGCACCTCTCCTTTCTCCTTCTTCGGGGACACGGGCGGGCGCACGCGCCCGCCCGCAGCGTCAGTACGTCAGTACCGGTGGTGGTCGGTGATCTGGACGAGGTTGCGGCCTCGCATGGTGTAGAGACGGCCGTGCTCGTCATGGGCGATGTGCGAGCCGCTGTACCAGGCGCCGTCGATGTCGGGGACGACGACGGAGACGGCGAAGGTCCTGGGGTGGAAGCGGAAGACGGAGCGAAGCCATCGGCCTGGTCGAACGCGCCCACGAACACGGCCTCACCGTCCCCGACGACCTCGCCGTCATCACCTACGACGACGAAGTGGCCGCAGCCGCCGACCCTCCCCTGACCGCCGTACGCCCGCAGAAGCACCGGCTCGGTGTCCTGGCCGCCGAAATGGCCCTGGCCCGCGCCGGCGATCCGGTGGAACGCCCCGTCCACCGCGTCCAGTTGTGGCCCACCCTGATCGTCCGCGCATCCTGCGGAGGCACCGCGCCCGTCTCCGCCCCGACGAACCGGTGACCGCCGCGGGCACTGCGTCCTCTCCGCGGTTCCCGGGCGCGCGGTGAACGTCCTTCCCGCCTCGGGCTGTACGGGACGTGATGTCGCCGAAGGGCAGCGCGACCACACGTTCAGGACCGGTACCCGTGGCAGCTCGCGCATCCGACGCCGAGCAGCACCGGCACGTTCCACCTGCGTGCCTCCTCGAACGCCTCGGGCGACCGGGGCCACCGGTCGACAGGTGGTCGGCATGGCGGAGGAGGTACGGGGAAGCCTCACGGTCCAGGCGATTCGGCATACCCACATACTCTTTCGGGCCCGGTGGATCGCCTCGTTCTCTCGCGCTGACGCGCCGTACGCAGGAGACTGAGCGGCGCTGCCGGCCGAGGCAGCTGCAATCGTCGTATCCGGAGGGGGACGCACATGCGGGACAGCCATCGGGCGGAAGCCGAACGGCTGTTGGTACGCGCCGTTGAGGAAGAGGTACGGCGATCGGGCGGGCGGGCCGACGCAGGAACGCTGATGTCGCGCGGACGGGCAGCGCTCGATTCCCTGGCGGCGGGCGCGGACGACGAGTACGCCGCGTATCTGCGGGCGCTGGACGCGGCGGAGGCCGGAAAGCAGCCGCTGTCACGGCTGTTCAGCCGGGCGACCCTGGGAACTCCCCTGCTGGTCACCGGAGTTGCCGCGGTCGCCGCCGTCGGCGCGGACGTCGCGTTCGGCACGGCGACGGGACCGGCCCTCGGCGCGGGCGCCGTCGTCGCGGTCGCGGGGGCCACGGCGACGGTCGCCAAGGTCACCGCCTCGCACTGGCCCGCCGCCCATCGGCGGGCGGGTGCGCTCGGGCAGCCCGGTGGTGCCGAACAGCTGCGGCTGCAGTGGCTGGCGGCGCTGGAGGTACGGGGCATCCGCCCCTTCCTCGACCAGCAGCGGATGCTCAGCCCCTCGTCCCGCACACCGGCGAAGAAGGTCCCCGCGCAGTCGCGGACCGCCCCGCAGCTGCGGGGCGGGGACCGGAGCGCCGCCGCCCGCATGCGCGCGGTCCTGGAGCAGTCGTTCGGCCATCTCCCTGCTGCGGAGGGGCCGTTCGCCGGGCGGCGGACCGAGCTGGCACAGATCGCGCAGTGGGTGCGCGAGGCCCGCGCGTCGACGGAGACCAAACCGACCGTCGTGGTCCTGCACGGCGCGCCCGGCGCCGGACGCACCACGCTCGCGGTACGGGCGGCGCGCAGCCTGAAGGACCAGTTCCGGGGCGCCTGTGTGGTGGACCTGCGCGGCAATGTGGCCGGGGAGGCGCCGCTGCCCACCCGGGACGCGCTGCTGCATCTGCTGAACCGGCTGGGCGCGCCCCGCGAGCAGCTGCTGTTCCGTGAGAGGGCCTCCGCCGAACAGCAGGTGCGGCGGCTGAGCGAGCTGTACCACCAGCACCTGACCGGCACCCCGGTGACGATCGTCCTCGACGACGCCGGCGACGCGGCCCAGGTCAGCACCCTGGTCCCCGAGCGCTCCGACAGCCTCGTCCTCGTCACCTCGCACGAACCCCTGGAGCTGCCCGCGGACATCCCGGCCCGGGTCCATCAGCTGCCGGTCGGCGCGCTGGACGCGGCGGGCGCGGAGGAGCTGCTGCGCGAGGCGGCCGGGGCGGAGGAAGCGGGCCCGTACGACTCCCGGTCGACGGACACCGTCGCCGAGCTGTGCGGCGGGCTGCCGCTGGCGCTGCGCATAGCGGGCTCCTCGCTCGGGCCGCGCACCCGCAGCGCCCTCGCCGCCGATCTCGCCGCGTACGGGCCGGTCGCGCCGGTCGAGCGCGCGCTGTGGCTGCGCTACACCGACCAGTCCGAACAGGCGCGGCGGCTGCTGCGCCGGCTCGCGCTGGCCGGGCGGGCGAGCCTCGGCGCCGCGGCGGCGGCCGCGCTGCTCTCGACCGACGAGCAGGAGGCCGAGCGGCTGCTGACGGACCTGGCCGGAGCCGGGCTCCTGGACCATGTACGGGGCTCGCGCTACCGGCTGCACGACCTCGTACGGGGCTTCGCCCTGGCCCGGCTGCGGGACGAGGAGGAGGCGGCGGACCGGACCGCGGCCCAGGAGCGGCTGATCCGGAACTACGCGGACCTGGCCGGTGCCGTGATCCGCATGGTGGACGGCAAGATGTCGACCCGGGCCGGACAGTTCGGTTCGCACGGGTTCGGTTCGCTGGACTCGGCGCTGCGCTGGCTGGACGACGAGTCGAGCTTCATCACCTCGGCGCTGCGGCACGCGGAGGGCGTCGACCAGGCGGCCGTACTGGATCTGCTGGGCGCACTGTGCGACTACTGCCTGCTGCGCGGCGACCTCTACCGACTGGGCGAGATCAGCGAGTTGACACAGGCCGTGGACAAGGGGCTGCTGGAGCGGTCCGTGCAGTGGCGCACCGGCATCGCGGCCCGTCAGCTCGGCGAGCTGGACAAGGCGCGCACCACGCTGTCGTCGGTGGTCGGGCTGTACCGCGAGGCGCAGAACGAGGCGGGCACGGCGCTGGCACTCTGCTCGCTCGGCATCACCCTGCACCACCAGGGCAATCTGACCGAGGCGGCGGCCCGGCTGCGGGAGGCGATCGAGCTCCAGTCCTCCGACGAGCAGGCCGCGGACCGGGCCTGGTCGCTGCATGCCCTGGCCGCCGTCGAACGTGACCGGGCCCGCCTGGCGGAGGCGCTGACCCTCCTGGACTCCGCGCTGATCCTGCACCGGGAGGGCGAGTCGCTGCACGGCGAGGCATGGACGCAGTTCCAGCTGGGCCAGACCCTGCTGCGGATGGGCGACGTGGACCGGGCGAAGGACGCCCTGCGCACGGCCCTGGATCTCTACAGCCGCACCCGTGACGAGCGCGGCGAGGCCTGGGCGCTGACCCAGCTGGCCCGAGCCCGGCTGCTCGACGGCGACCCGGTCTCGGCGGCCGAGGAGCTCCAACTGGCCCTGGCCCGCCACCGCGACAACGAGGACGCGCGCGGCGAGGCGTGGACGCTGTACTACCTGGGCCAGGCCCTGGAGGAGAACGGCGACACCGACCAGGCGGTGCGGCAGCTGGAGCGGGCGCGCACCATGTTCTCCCGGATGCGGGACGTGTACGGGCTGGCGTGCGCCCGGCACCACTCGGGCCGGGTCACCCGCGACCAGCTCGCCGCCCGGACCGGGAACCTGCGCAATTCCGGCTTCGCCCGCCAGCTCCTGATGGACGCCCGCGCGGACTTCCGGCGCATCGGGGTCGCCCACGGCGAGGCCTGGACCTGTCTGGAGCTGGTCCTGATCGACGCGGGCAACAACCGCGCCGCCCAGGCGCTGGAGCTGTGCGGCGAGGCGGCGGAGCTGTTCGACTCCTACGGCGACGCGCGGGGCGGGGACTGGGCCCGCTTCCTGCGCTGCACGCTGCTGCCCTACGCGTCACCGGGGGGCAGCGAGGTGGGCACGGTGGTGGCCCAGCAGGAACTGGCCGACCTGCTCCGGGCCGGTCACCCGACGCGCGACGGGAAGCTGGAGGACTGCGCGGAGGCGTTCACCGTGGTGCTGAACCGCGGAGTGGACCTGGAGGACGGCTGGCAGGCGTGGCGCCTGGGCATGACCCCGACGCGCCACGCCCGGGAGGTCATGGGCGTGCCGGTCCCGCCGAGGGCGTGACGGCACACCGGACGCCGTCTCGTCCTCGGCCCCTGTGGTGGCCGTCCCGGGGCGGGACGGCCACCGGACCCCGTGGGCGCCGGTCGCCTACTTCCGCTTCGCGGAACCCGCTCCCACCGCGGCGTCGGGCACCGCCTCCGGATCCGGGGCCTCCACGAAGTCGACCTTGCCCATGTGCCGGTTCATGGACTTCATCAGCAGCCACACGCCGCCGGCGAGCGCCGCGAAGACGATGAAGCCGAGAACGCCGGGAGTCACCTTGTTGTCGTCGACCTCCTTGGCGAGAGGGACGAGATGGGTCAGTGCCTGGGTCGCGTACATATCAGGCATTGTCGCGGATGCCCGCGAAGAGGTCGCTCTCGGGGAGGGAGGTGTCGACGAGAGACTTCGCCAGCTCGTACTCCTCGGTCGGCCAGACCTCCTTCTGGATCTCCATCGGAACGCGGAACCAGCCGCCGTCGGGGTCGATCTGCGTCGCGTGCGCGATCAGCGCCTTGTCGCGGATCTCGAAGAAGTCCGCGCACGGGACGTGCGTGGTCAGCGTCCGCTCGTCGCGCTCGAACTCCTTCCAGCGCTTCAGCCACTCGCCGTACGGGGACTCCAGACCACGGGCGAGCAGTGCCTCGTGGAGCGCCACCGTGCGCGGCCGGTTGAAGCCCTGGTTGTAGTAGAGCTTCTGCGGCTGCCAGGCCGGGCCGAACTCCGACTCGGGGAAGGTCTCGGGGTCCGCCGCGCCGTCGAACGCGATCATCGTGATCTTGTGGGTCATGATGTGGTCGGGGTGCGGGTACCCGCCGTTCTCGTCGTAGGTCGTGATGACCTGCGGCCGGTGGGCGCGGATGCTGCGGACGAGACGCCCCGCCGCCTTCTCCTCGTCCTCCAGTGCGAAGCAGCCCTCGGGCAGCGGCGGCAGCGGGTCGCCCTCGGGCAGACCCGAGTCGACGAAGCCGAGCCACTCCTGTCGGACGCCCAGGATCTCCCGGGCCTCGTCCATCTCCTTCCGGCGCACCTCGTGGATGTTCTCCTCGATGTAGGCGTCGCCCTGGAGCTTCGGGTTGAGGATGGAGCCGCGCTCGCCGCCCGTGCAGGTCACGACCAGCACGTCCACCCCCTCGGACACATACTTGGCCATCGTGGCCGCGCCCTTGCTCGACTCGTCGTCGGGGTGGGCGTGAACGGCCATCAGTCGCAGCTGCTCAGTCAAGACTCGATCCTCAGTGATTGGTCGCCATTGAGTGGTGCGTCACGAAGCGACGCCGGTGTGGGGTGGCGGTCGATAGGCGGGTGGGAGGCTTCTATAGTGACCGAACCGGGGGGCGGAAAATTCCTCGATCCCCGGCACGGGAGGAACGATCATGACGGCGGTGCGCGAAGCGCTTCCGGAGAACCGCTACGGCCGCTCCGCCGACCGGCGCGCGGACCGCAAGCTCAAGATCATCGGTTCGGTGCTGGGCGTCGCTCTCCTCGGTGTGATCGGCTGGATCGGTTACGACTACGTCGGCGGCCAGGGGATCAGCGCCGAGGTGATCAAGTTCAAGGTCGTCTCGGACGAGCGGGTCGATGTGCACCTGGAGGTGCGCAAGGGCAAGGACACCAAGGGCTACTGCACCCTCCGCTCGCAGCACGAGGACGGCAGCGACGTGGCCCGCAAGGACTTCCGCTTCGACGACCCCACGGATCGCATCGACCGCGTCCTGTCACTGCGCACGACGTCCAGGGCGACCAACGTCGAGCTGCTGGGCTGCACCGACGACGGCGGGGCGGCGCGCTGACGACGACGGGGCCGTGCGCCGGCCGCCGCACGCCGGACCCGAATCGCTGTTGATGCCGCTGACCTGCGCAAACGCAGTACCGGCGGTTAACCTTCTCCCCCTTTTCCTGGGGAATTGTTAGGCTCGTGGTTTCGCCCACCCGTAGGGGCACATGCTTACGGGTAGGGCGATGCTTTGTATTCCCAGTACCGACGAGGAGCACCCTGTGACCCAGACCAGCGAAAACGTCACCTGGCTCACGCAGGAGGCGTACAACCAGCTCAAGGCCGAGCTGGAGTACCTGTCTGGTCCCGCGCGCACGGAAATCTCCGTAAAGATCGCGGCGGCCCGTGAGGAGGGTGACCTCCGGGAGAATGGCGGGTACCACGCGGCCAAGGAGGAGCAGGGCAAGATGGAGTTGCGGGTGCGCCAGCTCACCCAGCTCCTGGAGCACGCGAAGGTCGGCGAGGCGCCTGCCGACGACGGCGTGGTCGAGCCCGGCATGGTTGTGACGATCGCCTTCGACGACGACCCGGACGACACGATGACCTTCCTGCTCGCCTCCCGCGAGTACGCGAGCTCGAACATCGAGACGTTCTCCCCGCAGTCGCCGCTCGGCACCGGCGTGAACGGCAAGAAGATGGGCGAGAACGCCGAGTACGAGCTGCCCAACGGCAAGACCGCCACCGTGAAGATCCTCGCGGCGAAGCCCTACACGGGCTGATTCCGCACCCCACCGACGCGGGGGAGCCCCCGGCCCGACTTCGAGATGCACGGGCCGGGGGCTCCCCCGCGTGTGCGGCATCCCACACACGCGGGGCGGCACACACCCGCGACGGCCGGGCGGCGCCCGACCCCGACGCGGCGGACGTGCTCAGCTCATCACCAGATAGCCCGCGTCGCGCAGCGCCGCCGAGACCTCCTCGCAGTGCTCCGGCCCCTTCGTCTCCAGCTGCAGCTCCACCTCCACCTCGGTGAGCCCGAGCCGGGGATCGGTCCGCACATGGCCGATGTCGAGCACATTGGCGTCGACCACCGAGAGCACGCCCAGCATGGTGGCCAGCGAGCCCGGACGGTCGGCCAACCGCAGCCGCAGGCTCAGATAGCGTCCGGCCGCGACCATGCCGTGGGTCAGGATGCGCTGCATCAGCAACGGATCCACGTTGCCGCCCGACAGGAGCGCGACCACCGGCCCGCGGAACGACTTCGGATCGCTCAGCAGCGCCGCCACCGGGCTCGCGCCGGCCGGTTCCACCACCAGCTTCGCCCGCTCCAGACAGAGCAGCAGCGCACTGGACAACTCGTCCTCGGAGACCGTACGGACCTCGTCGACCAGCTCCCGGACCAGCTCGAACGGCACATCGCCCGGACGCCCCACCTTGATGCCGTCCGCCATCGTCTGCAGCGGGCCGACCGACACCGGGTGTCCCGCGGCGAGCGACGGCGGATAGCAGGCCGCACCTGCCGCCTGCACGCCGACGATCCGCACCTCCGGCCGGATCGCCTTGACCGCCACCGCGACCCCCGCGGCAAGCCCCCCGCCGCCGATCCCGACGACGACGGTGCGCACCTCGGGACACTGTTCGAGGATCTCCAGGCCGACCGTGCCCTGCCCGGCGATGATGTCGGGGTGGTCGAAGGGATGGATGAAGACCGCGCCGGTCTCGTGCGCGTACTCCTGGGCGGCGGCCAGCGTCTCGTCGACGACATGGCCGTGCAGCCGGACCTGCGCCCCGTACTGACGGGTGGCGGCCACCTTCGGCAGCGGCGCCCCGACCGGCATGAAGACCGTCGACCGCACGCCGAGCAGCGCGGAGGCCAGCGCGACCCCCTGCGCGTGGTTTCCGGCGCTCGCGGCGACGACCCCGGCCGCCCGCTCCACCGGGGACAGACCGGCGATCCGCACGTACGCGCCCCGCAGTTTGAACGAACCGGTCCGCTGCAGGTTCTCGCACTTGAGGTGGACCGGCGCGCCCACGAGCTCCGTGAGGTGGCGGCTGCCTTCCATGGCGGTCATCCGGGCCACACCGGAGAGCATCTTCTGCGCCCCGAGGACGTCGTCGAGGATCAGCGGAGGAAAGTGGCCGGACGCGCGGAAGTTCATACCGTAAGTCTTGCAGCTCGGCAGGGCGCCGAACGCCTCGTACGGTCCCGTACTGCGCCGTTGTCCACAGGTTTGTGCAGCGCTGGTACGCGTTGCCCCGTGGCCGCGTACTCTGTCCCCCACCCATCCGAAACCGCACGAAGAGAGCCCCCGGCCATGCCCCCTCAGGACATGACGACAGCTGCGTCTCCTTCCGGGGGCGCCGCCCCCACATCCACGGATTCCGACCACGTGCTCGACGCGCTGCAGCACCAGGTCGCGGTATTCGCCCGCCGCGCCGAGCAGACCCGCCTCGGCGGCGTCGGCCAGGTGCGCAATTCGATGGACCGGGCCGCCTATCTGCTGCTCAACCGGCTGGACCGGGAGGGCCCGATGGGCGTCAAGGCACTGGCCGCGGGCATGGGGATCGATTCCTCGACCGTGACCCGGCAGGTCGCACCCCTCGTCGACACCGGCCTGGTCAAGCGGACCTCCCACCCGGAGGACGGCCGGGCCGTCGTGCTCCAGCTGTCACCGCGCGGCCAGGCCCGGCTGGACGAGGTCCGCGGCTCCCGGCGCGAGCTCATGACACAGGTGACGGACGACTGGACCGCCGAGGAGCGCGAGACGTTCTGCGCGCTGCTCACCCGGTTCAACACCGCGCTGGCCGCCCGGCAGGCCACGCACCAGGCGCCCCCGGCCGGTTAGGGTCCTCCGTTCGGATCCGCCGGACCAGCGCGTGGGGTCCGGCGGATCCGGACAAGAGGCCCTGGTTCCCGCCCGGCGGACGCCGCGGCGCCCGAGGCCGTACGGGCCGCCGGCCGCACGCCTCTTGACCGGAAGCCCCCACAACGGCTCGGATGAGCACTGTGCGAGAGCGCCAGGCGGGCCGGGAGCGGCGCCGCGCCCAGGAGTTCGAGGCCTTCGTGGCGGGCGCGGCCGGCCGACTGCTGCACACTGCCACGCTGCTCACCACCGAGCCCCTGCTGCCGCCCGGCGCGAACCCGCGGGCCCAGCGGATGCTCATGGCCGCGCTGGCCCGCACCTACGCGCAGTGGGGGCGGCTGCGGGGCGAGGACCCCTACGACCGCACCCGGCGGGAGCTGGCCGTGCGGTTCGCCCACGAGGTCTGGCGGCACCATCGGCCGCGCGGCGGACCGCTGGGCCGGCTGACACCGCAGGAGCGGCTCGTTCTGGTGCTGCGGCTGTACGAGGGGGTCGCGGAGGAGCAGGCCGCGGCCCTGCTGGGACTCCCGGTGGAACGGATCCGGGCGATCTGCAACCGCTCCGTGGCCACGATGCTCGGCACCCGCCGGCCCACCGCGCGGTGGGGGCCGCAACGCCCGCTGGAGGCGGCGCCGTGAGCCGGGGCGGCAACCGGGAGGACGAGGTCCGGCGCATGCTGGACGGCCCGCACCCACAGGTGCCCGCCGACCTGGCACGGCGGGCCGCCGAGCGCGGCGGCCGACTGCTGGGCCGACGGCGCCTGGTCCGCAGGCTGGCGCTGCTGGTGGCGTTCGCCGCGGTGGTCGCCTTCACGGTGTGGGCGGTGCGGGTGCAGCCCTGGCAGGTGCCGCCCGCCGAGACGACGCCGCTGGACGGCTGGTGAGGGCCGGACCGGGGCGAACTATCCTGGAACGGGGCGACACGGGCAACCGGCCGAGGAGGCTGCGATGACCAGGAAAGTCGCCGACTGCCGCAAGTATCCGAGCGTCTCGAACTGCTCGCTCACCATCTCGGGCGAGGAGGAAGAAGTCGTACGGGCCGCGGCCGAACACGCGGTCTCCGTCCACGAGCACACCGACGGCCCGGAACTGCGCGTACAGATCCGGGCATCGCTGGACGACGAGAAGGTCGACGCCTGAGCGGGGCCGGGCGGGTCCGATCCCTCGGACCCGCCCGGTCATCCGTTGTACGGCGTGACCCGAACGGGACAGCCCTCAGCCGAGTGCCTGGACCAGATCGGCGATCAGGTCGTCGGCGGACTCGATGCCGACGGACAGCCGGACGAGGTCGGCCGGCACCTCCAGCGGGGAACCGGCCGCCGAGGCGTGCGTCATGCGGCCCGGGTGCTCCACGAGGGACTCGACACCGCCCAGCGACTCACCGAGGGTGAACAGCTTGGCCCGGTTGCAGACGTGGACGGCTGCCTCCTCGCCGCCCACGACGCGGAAGGACACCATGCCGCCGAAGGCCTTCATCTGCTTGGCGGCGACCTCGTGGCCGGGGTGCTCGGGGAGCCCCGGGTAGAGGACCTGGGTGACCTTGGGGTGCCGGGTCAGCAGATCGGCGATCTTGGTGGCGTTCTCGCTGTGCCGGTCCATGCGGACCGCGAGGGTCTTGATGCCGCGCAGCACCAGCCACGCGTCGAACGGTCCGGCGACCGCGCCCATCGCGTTCTGGTGGTACGCCAACTCCTCTGCCAGTTCGGGGTCGTTGACGATCAGCGCGCCACCGACGACGTCCGAGTGACCACCCATGTACTTCGTGGTGGAGTGGACCACCACATCGGCGCCCAGGGCGAGCGGCTGCTGGAGGTAGGGGCTGGCGAAGGTGTTGTCGACGACCAGTCGCGCACCCGCCGCGCGGGCCACACCGGCGATCGCGGCGATGTCGGTGATGCCGAGCAGCGGGTTGGACGGGGTCTCCACCCAGATCGCCTTGGTGCGCGGGGTGATCGCTGCCCGTACCGCCGCCACGTCCGACGTGTCGGCGACCGAGAACTCCACGCCCCACCGCGAGACGACCTTCGCGAACAGCCGGAACGTCCCGCCGTAGGCGTCGTTCGGGATGACCACGTGGTCGCCGGGGGTGAGCAGCGTACGGAGCAGGCAGTCCTCGGCGGCGAGGCCGGAGGCGAAGGCGAGTCCGCGGCGGCCCCCCTCCAGGGCAGCGAGATTGTCCTCCAGGGCGGTACGGGTCGGATTGGCGCTGCGGCTGTACTCGTAGCCGCCGCGCAGTCCGCCCACGCCGTCCTGCTTGTACGTGGACACCTGGTAGATGGGCGGAACAACGGCGCCGGTGAGGGGATCGGCGGTGTTTCCCGCGTGGATCGCGAGAGTCTCGAAGCTGTGCTGGTCGCTCATGGGGCCCGAGCGTAGTTCGTCGCGAGGGCGCTCACCGGGCTACCGGGCCGTCCGGTGACAATGGGGGCATGGAGATTCTCTGGTTCCTGATCGCGCTGTGCATGCTCGCCGCGGTCGTCGGCCCGTTCGTGTTGCGCCGCCGAGGCGGTATCCGGCAGGTCGCGCCCGGTTCACCGGACGCCGCCGACCCGGACACCTACGGCTTCGCGCGCGAGGAGGACCTGGACGTCCGGCTGCCGGGCCCGGACCAGGATCTCCTCGATGTGCTCGACGTCGTGCAGCGCTCCCAGGACTGGCGGGCGGCTTCGCAGCTGCTGGCCGGCACGCCCAAGGAGGGCGAGGTCCGGTGGCAGCGGGTGCAGGCGTTCGCCGGTGCCGCCTCGCTGGAACTGGCGCAGCAGCCCGGTGTGGGCGGCGCGTGGCTGCGCACGTGGCGGGCCGAGGCGCCGAAGGACGCGGGCGGCGCGGCGGTGCACGCCGAGTTCCTGGTGCAGCAGGCATGGCGCTCGTCGACCGCGGGGACGGACGACTTCCGGATCATCCTGGAGGAGGCCCGCACGGTCTGCGGCGAGGCGGCGCTGCTGGCGCCCGGTGACCCGGTCCCGTACCTCGTCGAACTGGCCGTCGGCCGCGGACTCGGTTACTCCCACGAGGAGTTCGACCGGCTCTGGGCGAAGATCATCGACCGGGCCCCGTCGCACATGGGCGCCCATATCGCCGCGCTGCACTACTGGTGCGAGAAGTGGCACGGATCGCGCGAGGAGGCCGACCGCTTCGCCACCACGGCCGCCGCCCGCGCCCCGCAGGGCTCGCTGCTGGCCGCGCTGCCGCTGTTCGCGGTGTACGAGCATCTGCCCGAGGTCAATCTCGTGCAGGGTTTCTACCGGAGCGCGGTGGTGACCAAGGCGGTCGAGGGCGCCCTGTTCGCGGTGCACGCGGCCCGTCCGGACGATCCGATGCTCGCCCATGTCCGGCACCTGCTGGTCCTCTTCCTCGTCCGGATGGAGCGCTGGTCGGAGGCGATGGACCAGCTCGTCCACATCGACGGTCACGTGGGCGCACTGCCGTGGACCCAGAACCCCGACCCGGCCGCCGCGTACGCGGTCTACCGGGCGCTGGCGGTGGCCGGCTACGAGGCGAACGGCGGCAGCCCGGCGACGCTGCCCCGGTAGCCGCGCGCCCCGGCGCCCGGCACCCGTTTCCCGGGTGACGACCGGGGGCGGCGCGTCCTGCGCGGCCCCCGGTCGCCGGCTGCCCCCGATATCGCGTTGCCGCGTCCGTCCACCGGACGACATACTCCGATTCCCCACGCGCACCACGACCATCACCGTTGCCGCCAACCACCCTTTCCGTGGGGGGAATCCGTCCGATGACCCCGACTCTGCGCGCCGTCCGCGCCGTTGCCCTGCTCGCCGGTTTCCACCTGCTGGGCGTCCTCCTGCTCGCCGCCCTCTGCGTCGCCGACTGGGCCGTTTTCCGCTGGACGTGGCTTCCCGTCGCCGTGATGTTCCTCGCCCGCACCTCGGTGCCCGCGTTCTCGATCGTGCGCAGCATGTCCCTGCCGCGCACGCCGGAACACGAGGACGTACGCGGGCTGCGCGTCGACGACTCCCGGCAGCCCCGGCTCTGGGCCATGGTCCGCGACCTCGCGGACCGGACCGGCACCCGCGCACCCGACGACCTCGTGCTCACCGCCGAGGTGAACGCCTCGGCGGTCGAGCACACCCGGTACCTCGGCCTGGTCGCCGGGCGACGCCGACTCCTCGTCGGCGTACCGCTGTTGGCCGGAATGTCCGAGGCCCAGCTGCGTTTCGTCCTCGCGTACGAGATGAGCCGCTACGCCCATTCCGACACCCGCCTCGCTGCCGTCGTCACACTCGGCCGGGACCGAACCGCCCGCGCCGTCGCCCACTTCCGGGAACAGGCGGACAAGGCCGTCGCCAGGGAACGGGAACGCCAGGAGCGGAAGGCCGCGAGGGCACGCGCCAAGGGCAGGAAGCCCAGGAAGATCGACCCGGGCCACGCCGGCGCCTCGTACCGCTTGCTGGCGGCGCGGTACCAGAGGTACCAGCGTTTCTGCACACGCGTCACGATGTCCGACATCGGCCGCGCGAAGGCCGCGGCCGACGTCGCCGCCGCGCGGATCGCGGGCCGCGACGTGAGCGCGTGCGCGCTGCGCGAGTTCCAGATCCTCGGCCGCACGCACGAGGAGTACATGGACTCGTACGCCCTGCTCGGCGTGGAGGCCGGGCTGCTGCCCCTGCCCGGCCAGGTCCTCGGCGGCCTCCGGCATGTGCTGGCCGCGCGCAGGTACGAGCTGGACGAGATGCGCGACTCCCTGCCGCCCGGAGCGGGCACCTCTCGCACGCACGGGTTGTTCACGGAACGCATCGCCCGGATCGAGGCGCTGCCGGACGACGGGCGCGCGCCGGCGCCCGTGGCACCGGCCCTGGACCTGCTCGTCGACACCGAGCGCACGCTGGCCGCTGTCGAGGAGCAGGTGCTGGCGCCGGAGCTGCTGCGACTGCGCCGGGTCGACTGGCCGGATCTGCTGCACGAGTCGGCGGCGGCGCACGAGGAGACGACGGCGCGGTACATGGTCAGGGCGGTCGCCTCGGTGACCGGCGGCGACGGCTCGGTGGCCGAGGCGCTCGACGCCGTGGACGCGGGCGCACAGTGGCAGATCGCCGACCGTCTCCACGAGTCCGCCAAGGCCCGGCAGGCGACCGGTCGCGCGGCCCGCGAGTTCGCCAGGCACGCATTCCGCTTCGGGCTGCGGAAACTGGCCGAGGCCGAGTACGTACGGCAGGGACGTGCCCGCTGGCGGCTTCCCTGGACCGACGACGGGGCATCCCTGGAGCTGCCGCCGGGCCACGCGGAGCTGCTCCCGGCGGCGCTGGACGCGTCGGTGGCGGATGTCCCGGACACGCAGCCGCTGCGCGCCCTGCTCGACCCTGCCCTCCGCCCCCTTCCCCGCATTTTTGAACCGGAGCCCTCCACGACGGCACCCTGGCTGCTCCTGTCGGCCACCGCTCTGCGCCAGCACCTCCGGGCGAAGGCCCGGAAGAAGGTGCGCAGGACGCCGCCGTGGACCGCCCCCGAGCCGCACGACAAGAAGATCCCCGACAAGAAGCTCCTCGCCGAGGAGGTCCGCGACGAGGAGATCCGCACGGCCCTCCGTTCCGGCGACTGGCGGGCGGGTGCCGCCTTCCTCCGCAAGGCGGGCCGGAACCGGCAGGAGCGTTTTCGGCGCGCCGCCGTCCTCCAGGACGAGGCCGCGGCCGACGACGCCTGGCTGCTGGTCTGGCGCGCCGAACGCCCCGAGGACGCGGGCGCGGCCCTCGTGCACGCCGGCGCGTTGATCGGCGTCGCGGCGCAGGTGCACGGTACGCGTCCGACGCAGGACCCCACGTGGGAGCAGTCCTCCGTCTTCCGCCAGGTGATGGCCAGGGCCCGCGAGGCATGCCACGAGGCCCAGGCGCTGGCGGGCGACGACCCGTGTCCGTACGTCGCCGAGATCCCCTGCGCCCTCGCCCTCGGCTACGACCGGGCCGAGTGCCGTGCCCTGTGGGCGAAGATCGTCGCGCGCGGCGGGCCTCACCTCGCGGCCCACGACACGGCGCTCCGGTACTGGTGCCACCGCTGGGCCGGCTCGTACCGGCAGGCCGGGTACCTCGCACACGAGGCGGCGAGGCGGAGCAGCCCCGGCCGGCTGCTCTCGCTGCTCCCGCTGTACGCCGCGTTCAAGGAGGAACGGAGCAGTTCGGAAACGGACCCGGACGAGTACTACAAGAGCCCGGAACTGATCGCCGCGGCCGACGCCTGCCTGGCCGACGTGGCTGCCGCCGCCGCGGCCGACGACGGGGACCGGCGACTGGTCAGGGCCCGCCACATGCTCGCCTGGACGCTGTACTGGCAGGACCGGTACGAGGAAGCGATGGAGCAGTTCCGCCTGATCGACTGCCCCGTCGCCGACAACGTCCCGTCGCCGTACGCCCCGTGGTCGTACTACAGGTCTCCGAAGAGCTTCTTCACCACATGCCATGAGTACAGCGCCCTGAAGGTCGCAAAGGACGACTGACCGCGACCGACCGCCATGGACGCGTCGGGGCGGTGGGGGCGCCGGAATCTCCGGCGCCCCCACCGCGTTGTACGCACCGTAGAACCCAGCCCCCGGAGGAGCCCCCGCATGTTCCTGCACCGCCGTACCCCGCAGCTCCCCACCCCCGAGGAGGCCCTGAAGGGCCGCCCCACCCCCGAATTCACCGTCCCGTCCCGCCACACGGTCCTCGGCAACGCGCTGCTGGGCCCGTACCCGGAGGGTCTGGAGGTCGCGGACTTCGCGCTGGGCTGCTTCTGGGGTGCCGAGCGCAAGTTCTGGCAGACGGACGGCGTCTGGACGACACTCGTCGGCTACCAGGGCGGCTACACCGAGAACCCCGCGTACGAGGAGGTCTGCTCGGGCCTGACCGGCCACACGGAGGCGGTCCGGGTCGCCTTCGACCCGAAGACCGTCTCCTACGCGGAGCTGCTGAAGCTGTTCTGGGAGTCCCACGACCCGACGCAGGGCTTCCGCCAGGGCAATGACGTGGGCACGCAGTACCGCTCGGCTATCTACACCCACTCCCCCGAACAGGCGGCGGCGGTGACGGCCTCCCGCGAGGCGTACCAGAAGGTCCTCACGGGCTCCGGCTTCGGCGAGATCACCACGGAGATCCTCCCGGCCGAGGGCCGCACGTTCTGGCCCGCCGAGGCATATCACCAGCAGTACCTCGACAAGAACCCGGCGGGCTACTGCGGGATCGGCGGGACGGGCGTCTCCTGCCCGATCGGGGTGGCACCGGCCGAAGGGTGAGCTTCGGGCCTCTACGGCTCTTCACGACGACATGGCCCGACGCAGCGGGCGGTCCGGCGCCGTACTGCCCGTGCGCTGCCGGGCCGACCGACCATCGATGGCGCTCAGCCCATGCCGGCTGCGACAGCGACCACGAGGAGAACGCCCACGCCGCTGGCCCCCCGACGTCAACTCACCTCACTGCGTGGGCAGTCGGTAGGCTTCACACGTGATCATCAACGGTGCCTTCCGCTTCGCCGCCGCGACTTTGTTGATTCTGACGGCCACCGCAGGATGCGCCGAGTCCACGAGCCGCACGCCTGCCGGCGCGTCGGCGGCAGCCTCCACGCCTGCCTCAGGACCCGCAACCGCCGCGCCGAGCACACCGACCGTTGCGGAGCCGGCAACCACCGCGCGGGACGGAGCACGCCAATTCGCGCAGGCTCTGGCACGAGGCGACACGGCATTGGCCTGCGGGCTGGCCGATGCCCGACTGCGTTCCTATGCGAGCACCATCGGAGGGTCGTGCTCCGAGGCGCTCGCCGAGCTTGCAACAGATGACCGATACGTCTTCACCCAGACCGCCTGCGTGAACGCGCCGAACAGCTACAAGGCCGGTGGAGACCCCCAGGACACCCCGGATTCCGTCCGTGTCGACATCGATTGCGCCGAGGGATACACCTGGCTCCGCGTCGACCGGGTGGGTTCCATCTGGCGGGTCACGGAGTTCAACGCTCCCTGACAGTCGTCGGGCGCAGTGGCCCGATCCGCGGTCGTGGTCGCATCCGCGGTCCGCATGGAGCGTGACGGCGCCACGGCGCGGGCGGCCGACTCGGCGGCGCCCGGCGAGGTACTGCGGGATCGGCGGGACGGGCGTCTCCTGCCCGATCGGTGTCGCCGCCGCACCGACGACCGAGGACCAAGGACCGAGGACCGAGGACCGAGGACCGAGGACCGATGCGACAGTGCCCGGTCCGGTGATCCGGTCCGGGCACGCGCCCGGTGGTGTCAGTGGCGACTGCCATGCTTGCGTCATGTCTGAAGCGACCGCGCACGACTATCTCTGGTTCGGCCGGCACTTTCCCTTTCTGGCCGAGGCGTACTGCGTCACGCTGGTGCGCGGACCGGCTCCCGATGCCCTGCTGAAGCGGCTGGGCGCGACGGAGCTGCGCCGCGTAACCGGCGTGGACGATCTCACCGAGCCCGCGTACGAGGCCTGGGACACGCATGACGGAGACCGGTTGTTCGCCGGTGTGACCGGGGTCGGCGAGTGGGCCGTGATGATCGAACCCAATGGCTACCTCGGAATCAGCGACGAGTTCCTCGTTCCGCTCTCGCGCGGGACGACGGCCGTGTCGCACTTCCGCAACGTCAACGCCGTCGATCACTTCAACTGGTACGAGGACGGCGAGCGACGACTCCACTTCGAGCCGCTCTTCGCCCACTCACGTGACGGCAGCGATCCCGACGGTTCCTTGGACACCATGCGGGCGGCGGGCTTCGATCTGAGTGAGGACGACGAGCGGAGCTACGAGCTGCACACGGAAGCCGCCTTCGCACTCGCCGAGCGCCTGACGGGCGTACGGCTCACCCGCGAACTGCTCGACGCGTCCGAGTTCGTGTGCGGGGCCGTGCCTCTGCCCACGCCCTGACGACCGGCATCGAGCGTCACCCGGGCCGGGGCGCTGCCCGAACCCGGGTGGAACCGGATGAAGGCCGGCCACCGCCTGCGGCCGATCACCGCATTCCCTCGGCGATCGGGCACCGGACGAGGAGGGGTTCTCCACCGCTGACCGGGCCTGACGGAGACCTTTCGGCGCCGCGCGCTGTCGGCCGCCCGGCACCGCTCGGCCCGGCCGTGGAGGACGGCCGGGCCGAGTGGTCGTTCAAGGGGCCGACGGATCAGATGAGGCCCTGCGCGAGCATCGCGTCCGCCACCAGTTCGAAGCCGGCGATGTTGGCGCCGACCACGTAGTTGCCGGGGCTGCCGTAGCGCTCCGCCGTGGTGTAGCAGGAGTCGTGGATGTGGCGCATGATCTCCGCGAGGCGCTCCTCGGTGTGGGAGAACGTCCAGGAGTCGCGTGAGGCGTTCTGCTGCATCTCCAGGGCGCTGGTGGCGACGCCACCGGCGTTGGCCGCCTTGCCGGGGGCGAAGGCGACGCCCGCCTCCTGGAGGACGCGTACGGCCTCCGGCGTGGTGGGCATGTTGGCCCCCTCGGCGACGGCCTTCACACCGTTGCGCACGAGGGCCAGCGCGTCGGCCTCGTGGAGTTCGTTCTGGGTGGCGCAGGGCAGGGCCACGTCGCAGGGGACGTTCCAGACGCCGGTGCCGGCGACGTACCTGACGTGTTCGCCGCGCCGCTCCGCGTACTCGGAGATCCGGCCGCGGCCGGCCTCCTTGATCTCCTTGAGCAGGGCGAGGTCGATGCCCTTCTCGTCCACGACGTAGCCGTTGGAGTCGGAGCAGGTCACCACCGTCGCGCCGAGCTGCTGGGCCTTCTCGATCGCGTAGATCGCGACATTGCCCGAGCCCGAGACGGCGATGCGCTGCCCGTCGAGGGACTCGCCCCGGCTGCGGAGCATCTCGGCGGTGAAGAGGACGCAGCCGTACCCGGTCGCCTCGGTACGCGCCTGGGCGCCGCCCCAGCCCAGGCCCTTCCCGGTGAGGACTCCGGACTCGTAGCGGTTGGTGATCCGCTTGTACTGGCCGAACAGGTAGCCGATCTCCCGGCCGCCGACGCCGATGTCACCGGCGGGGACGTCGGTGTACTCCCCGAGGTGCCGGTGCAGCTCGGTCATGAACGACTGGCAGAACCGCATGATCTCGGCGTCGGAACGGCCCTTCGGGTCGAAGTCGGCGCCGCCCTTGCCGCCGCCGATGGGCATGCCGGTGAGGGCGTTCTTGAAGATCTGCTCGAAACCGAGGAACTTCACGATGCCGAGGTTGACCGAGGGGTGGAAGCGCAGTCCGCCCTTGTACGGACCGAGCGAGCTGCTGAACTCGACACGGAAGCCGCGGTTCACATGGATGTCGCCGGAGTCGTCGGACCACGGCACGCGGAAGATGAGCTGGCGCTCCGGCTCGCAGACGCGCTCGATGATCCGGGCGTCGACGAACTCGGGCCGCTGTGCGAGGACCGGGCCGAGGGTCTCCAGGACCTCTCGTACCGCCTGGTGGAATTCCTTCTCGCCCTGGTTCCGGCGGAGTATCTCCGCGTACAGCGGCTCGATGACGCGGCTCTCGGTGGCGTGCGAGGTCGCGGAGTCAGGGGTGACCGGCATCTGATCAAGACCTTCCGTGGGTCGGCAGTGCGCGCGAAGGTGCCCCCGTCCCGAGGGGCACCAGCGGTCCCCCTCCCCATTGAGGGCGTCGCCCGGTATCGCGCGCTCTGCGGCTCACGAAAGCGACGTACAGAACCGTTGTGGCATACCGATTGTCCCAGTGACCCGGAAAGATGCGCCACGGTATCCGCATAGTGGGCCCCCGGCCGTGTCCGAGTTCATGCGTCGGCCGGGCGGCGCAGCATCCACAGGCCCGCTCCGGACGCGAGGACGACCACGCCGGAGACCGCGCTCAGCGCGATCTGCAGGGCGCCGTCGCCCACGAGGAAGTTCAGGCAGACGTTCGCGGCGATCGCCGCGCAGAACACGATCCAGAGCAGTGCCTTCATGGTGATCCTCCGTGGTCGGGGTGGTGTCGCGTGATGGCTCCATCCTTCCGGCGCACGCCCGTCGCGACGAGGGACCCGCCTCCCGGAACCATGGTGTAGCCGGCTGCACCATGTGGTGCGGAGAACCGGAGCCCGCTGTCCGGACCGACCGCCGTGCCCGGCGACGCTCCCGGCCGCCTTCCGCGAGCGCGGACGGCCCGCACGCTCACCTCGGCGGCCGGCGCCGAGGGCGGGTGCCCGCGTGCCGGCTCAGCACTTTCCCTGCCGGGGAAATCCGTACGAGGAGTCGATCCGGTACTCGTCGGCCGCCCGCACCTTCAGCCGGGTCCACTCGCCCGCCCGCTCCACACAGCCGGTGTCGGCCCGGAGCCAGGGCGAGCAGGCGACGCGCAGGATCACCGATCCGGGCGCGCGGGTCCGTACGACGAGTCCGGCGCCGTCGCTGCGGACGACGGACGAGCCGGCGCCCGACACCACGGGCGTCGCGTCCCGTCTCGGCGGAGGGGTGCACGGGCGGTTCCGTTCCGTGGCTGAGCAGGCGGCGGCCGTGCATACGCCAAGGGCTGTCCCGTAGGGCCTCTCGTCCGGATCACGCCGGGCTCACGTGCCCCGGTCGCCGAACCGGCCTGATCCGGACGCCCCCGGATTCGGCGTGGCAGAAACTCGCCCGTGTGCGAGCAGGGGCGTGAGTGCGCATCCGAGGCACGCGGGAACGCACGATCGGACATGATGCCGTCATGACGACGCCACGGGGGCACAGACGTACCCCGAGCTGTTCCCGGCCGAGGACCGCACCGGCCGCCCGCCCACCGCTGGAACACGGGTACCCACGGCCTTCGGGACCCCACGACCGCCCGGTGCTGCCGCCCGTCCCCGGGCAGCGCGCCGCGCCGCGCGTCCCGCCGCGGGTGGGCGACATGCGCCGCTATCTCGCCGTCGGCCTCGACGGCTACCTCTGCCTGGTCACCGGCGGCTTACTCGCCCGGCCGTACGTGGTCACGGCCGACATCGCGGAGGCCGTCGGGCTGCTCCTCGGCCCGACGCTCGCGTTCTCGTTCCTCAATCACGTGGTCCTCACCGCGCTCGCCGGAGGCGGCGCGGGCAAGCTCATCATGGGGATACGGGTGATCAGACTGCCCGACGCCGGCCGCCCGGGGCCCGGCCGGCTGCTGCGGCGCTGGCTGTACGGACTGGGCCGGCTGCCGCTGCAACCGTGGTACGCGCTGCGCGCGTTCCTCACGAACTCCGGTCCCCTTCCGCTCAGCGCCCTCTGGAGCAGCGGGCACACCGATCCGACGGGACTGCGCCAGGTCCGCCGCAGCGACCTCACCGCCCACCGGAACGCCGCCGCCCACCACTGAAACCGAACCGGCCGGAACCCATGGCCGGTCAGGACCCCGACCTCACCGGCCCGGACCGGTCGGATCCCTCAAGTCCCCCCTCAGGCCGCCGCGTTCTCCGTGACGGTGACCTTGCCCTTGCGGATGGTCGCCAGCCGTGGCGCCCGCCGGGCGATGGCGCTGTCGTGCGTGACCATGATGAAGGTCAGTCCGTGCTCCTTCCACATGGTCTCCAGCACCTCCATGACCTCGTCGCGCATCGACTCGTCGAGGTTGCCGGTGGGTTCGTCGGCGAGCAGCACCTGCGGCCTCTTCACCAGCGCCCGGGCGATCGCCACCCGCTGCTGCTGGCCCCCGGACATCTCGCCGGGCAGATGGCCGAGCCGTTCACCGAGTCCGACGGAGTCCAGTGCCTCGGCGGCCCGCCTGCGTCGCTCGGACGCCTTGCCGCCCAGCGGTACGAGCGCGGTCTCGACGTTCTCCTGGGCGGTGAGCGTCGGGATGAGGTTGAAGCTCTGGAAGACGAAGCCGATGTTCTGCGCGCGCACCTTGGTGAGCTTGGCCTCGCCGAGCTTCGCGAGGTCCACACCGTCGAGTTCGACGCTGCCGCTCGTGGGGCGGTCCAGGCCACCGAGCATCTGCAGCAGCGTGGACTTGCCACCGCCGGTGGGGCCCTGGATGACCAGCCGGCCGCCGTCCTCGATGGTCAGGTCCACACCGGCGAGCGCGTGGACGGTGGCCTTGCCGCGCGTATAGCGCTTGGTGACGTCTCTGAGCGTGTACATGGGTCAACTCCTGCTGGAACAAAGGGGGGTGGGACGTCGGGTGGGCTATTCGACGCGGCGCAGGGCGTCGGCGGGGCGCAGCCGGGAGGCCCGCCAGCCGCCGAACGCACCGGCGATCAGCCCGCCCGCCACGGCCAGTGCGACGGCGATCAGGATGATGGAGAGCGAGACGGGCGCGGTCAGCGCGACGTCGAGCGTCCTGGCCGCGCCGGGGCCGCCCGGACCGCCCATGAACCGGCCGCCCGCCCCGCCGCCCATTCCGCCGCCCGAGGAGCCGAGCTGTGCGGTGAGGGTGGGGCTGATGGCGGTCACGACGTACGCTCCGGCGAGCCCGACGGCGATGCCGAGCACCCCGCCCAGCAGTCCGTTGACGAGGGCCTCGCCGACGACCTGGCGGGTGACCCGGCCGCTCTTCCAGCCGAGCGCCTTCAGGGTGCCGAACTCCCGTACCCGGCGGCTGACCGCCGAGGAGGTGAGCAGTCCGGACACCAGGAAGGCGGCGGCCAGAACCGCGATCGACAGCCACTTGCCGACGCCGGCGGCCAGGTCGGACGCGGTGGAGAGGGAGCCGGAGACGGTGTCGGCGAGATCGGCGGAGGTGGTGACGGTCGTGTCCGGGACGTTCTTCTGGATGGTGGACTTGACCTGGTCGATCTGCTGCGAGTCCGCGGCCTTCACATAGACCGTGGTGACCTTGTTCTTCGAGTCGGCGAGGGTCTGCGCCCGCTTCAGCGGGATGTAGAGGTTGGCGGCCGCGTCACCGCTGTCGGCGGTCGCGACCCCGACGATCGTGAACTCGGTCCCGTGGATGGTCACGGTCTTGCCGACGTCGAGCTTCTTCTCCTTGGCGTACGCGGAGTCGACGACGGCGACCTTCGCGTCGGTCTCGGACGTCTTGAACGTACGACCCTTGGTGATCTTCGAGGAGGTCAGCGGGCCGAGGGTCTGCTTCGTGACATCGGTGCCGTACACGGAGTAGGAGTTGACGTCGAAGGAGGCACCGCCGCCCCTGACCTCGCCCTGAGGCTGCGCGCCGCCGCCCTGCCCGCCGGGACCGCCCCGGTCGTCCTGGCCCCCCGTGCCGCCCTGCTGCTTGAACTCGCCACGCCTGAACTGGCCGTCGACCTTCATGACGTTCAGGCTGAGTCCGCCGACGGCGTCGGCGACACCGTTCTGTTTGCCGATCGCGTCGACGGTGGAGGAGGCCAGCGCCTGGAAGCCCTGCACCAGGACCCGGTCGCTGCTCTGTGTCGAGTCGTCGTCGTTGCCCTTGGCGTCGAACTCGAACTTCGGGCGTCCGCTGCCGGAGCCGGGAGCGACAGCGGCCTTGGTGACCGTCATGTCCGTACCGAGGCCGTACAGCGACTGCAGGACCTTGTCCTGGGCCTTGGTCATGCCGGAGGAGACCGAGCTGACGACGATGACCAGCGCGATGCCCAGGGCGAGTCCCGAGGCGACGACCAGCGCCGCCTTTCTGCGGCGGCGCAGTTCGCGCCGGAGGTAGGTGAAGAACATGGCGCGAAGCTACGGACCGGTCGTGATGGTGGGTTAAGGCCACGATGAGAGCCGGATGAGAACACCTGCGTACGCCGAAGGCGGCGGCGCCGCGGATCCGAGTGGATCCGGGTGCCGCCGCCTTCGTACGGGATTCGGGACTGCGGGAGGGGTGGTGCGTGCGGGTCAGGCCTGGGAGCCCGCCGTCCACTCCGCCCAGCTCATGTTCCAGCCGTTGAGACCGTTGTCCGGGGTGATGTTCCGGTCCGGGGAGTTCTTGACGACGACCACGTCGCCGACGAGGGAGTTGTCGTAGAACCACGCGGCGGGCTGGCTGGCGTCGTTCGCGCCCTTCACGTCGGCGAGACCGACACAGCCGTGGCTGGTGTTGGCGCTGCCGAAGATCGACCGCGCGCCCCAGTAGTTGCCGTGGATGAAGGTGCCCGAGGTGGAGAGCCGCATGGCGTGCGGCACGTCCTTGATGTCGTACTCGCCCTTGCCGTCGCCGTCGGTGAAGCCGACCGTCGCGCCGTTCATCCGGGTCTCCTTGAACTTCTCGGAGATCACCATCTGCCCGTTGTACGTGGGGTTGGCGGAGGAGCCGGAAGAGATCGGGATGGTCTTGATCGTCTTGCCGTCGCGGGTGACGGTCATCATCTTCGTGTTGGCGTCGACCGTCGAGACCTGGTTGCGGCCGACCTTGAAGGTGACGGTCTTCTGCTGCACACCGAAGACGCCGTCCGCGCCCTCGACGCCGTCCAGCGCCAGCTTCAGCGTGACGGTGGAACCGCCCTGCCAGTAGTTCTCCGGGCGCAGGTCGAGACGCTGTGCGTTGAACCAGTGTCCGACGACCTGCTGGCCGCTGCTGGACGTCACGGTGATCCCGGCCTGGACGGCCTTCTTGTCCGTGATCGGCTTGTTGAAGTTGATCGAGACCGGCATGCCGACGCCGACCGTGGAGCCGTCCTCGGGGGTGAAGTTGCCTATGAAGCTGTTGGCGGGCGACACGGTGGTGAACGAGGAGTTCTCGTGCGCCTCGCGGCCCTTGGAGTCCTTGGCCGTCGCGCTGATCTTGTACGTGGTCGAGCGCTCCAGCTGGACGTCCGGCTTCCAGCTCTTGCCGTCGGCGGCGAGCGTGCCCTTGACGGCCGCACCGGCCGACGTGGTCATGGCGACCTGGGACAGCGTGCCCTTGGCGACAGTGACCTTCGCGTCGTTGTTGATGCTCGCGTTGGTCGCGCCGTTCTTCGGCGAGATGGCTATCTGCGCCTCGGACGCGTCCTGGGCCGCCGCCTTGTCGACCTCGGAGGCCTGCGAATTCTTCGAGCCCTCGGAGCTGCCGCTCGCGTCACCGTCGTTGCAGGCCGTGAGCACCAGAACGCCGCCGAGCAGTGCGGACGCGGCCATCAGGCCCCTGCGCCGCTTGCTTCCCGTCATCACACGCTTCTCCATCGTTGCCGAATCCCCAAAAACCCCGAGCGGACCCGCCGTCGCCCGGCGAAACCCGTCAATGTTCCTAGAACCCATGGAAGGGGTCCTTCGTTCCACATCCAAGAGAGATGTGGGGAACAACACTCACCGACGCATCCGCGGCGGTGGTGGTTCCCGCTTCCGATCACGTATGTGCGAGACCGGTGCGCACGACGGCCCCGGCCCACGGAGAGCGGGCCGGGGCAGGTGCTTCACACCTGCCGGACCCGTGGCTCCGTACCGCCGCTCACGCCGTTGTGCCCGCCGTCGTCCTCACCCATTGTGCGGGACGCCGTCGTCCACCTCGTCGACGTCGTCCATCCCGTAGTCCTCCTCGCCGATCTCCTCGTCCTCGTCGAGGTCCCAGCCGTCGGGGGCGTCCGGGTCGTAGTCGACGGTCTCGCTGCTCCAGGACGCCTGGGCGAGTTCGACTCCCGGCACCTCGCTGACCAGGTCGAACGGATCGACGAGGGAGGCGAGGGCCTCCGCGCCGTCCTCCCGTACGGCCTCCTCGGCCCGTACCCGCTCCTCGGCGGCCTCCCCGCCGGGCTCCCCGTACTCGGCGGCGATGGACTCCAGCGCGGTGCCGCTGAGGGCGTCGGGGTCCGTGATCTCCAACACCATTTCGACGCGAAGCCGAACAAATTGCGATGTCCCAGAAGTGCTCATGTGCCGGAGCGTAGGCTCCCCGCCCCCGCGACTTTCCCGCGACCCGCTGCTTTCACTAGCATCGGTGCACAGGCCTAACTCACGGCTGTGACAAGGGGGATCTATTCCGTGGCCGCTGCTCGCCGCCCGCTCCTGACCGCCACCGCCGCGGGCACGTTGCTGGCCGCCCTGTGGTTCGTCCCGTCCGCCAACGCGACGGACGAATCGGCCGGCGCCCCGGGCGCCCGGAGCCGACCGGCGACCGCCGCCGAGGACACCGCCACGGGCCCGAGGCTCGCCGACACCGGCACCGGGGTCGACACCACCCCGTATCTGATCGGCGGCACGGCGTTCCTGGGCATCGGCGCGGCGTTCGTCGCCTGCTCGGTGCGCCGCGCCGATTCCTCGGTGCGGCGCGCCGACGCCCTGTCCGCCTGAACGGGCCAGGGTTCTTCCAGGCCCTTCCGCCAGGCCGACGGTGCTCTTCTAGGCCAGCGGTCCGGTCACCGGCTCGACCGCCGCGACCAGCTTTCCGGTACGGACGAACGCGTCCGCCGCGGCCAGGTCCGGCGACAGGAAGCGGTCCGGCCCCGGCCCCTGGACACCCGCCGCACGCAACGCCTCGACGACCGCCTGCGAGGCCGGGGCGGGCGTGAGGCCCTGTGCGGCGCGCAGTTCGATGGCACGGGTCGCCGCGTACAGCTCCACGGCGACGATCCGGGCGAGGTTGTCGACGGCGGTACGGAGCTTGCGCGCCGCCGACCAGCCCATGGAGACGTGGTCCTCCTGCATCGCGGAGGACGGGATCGAATCGGCCGAGGCGGGGACGGCGAGCCGCTTCATCTCACTGACCAGGGCGGCCTGGGTGTACTGGGCGATCATCAGACCCGAGTCCACCCCGGCGTCGTCGGCGAGGAACGGCGGCAGCCCGTGCGAACGGTTCTTGTCCAGCAGCCGGTCGGTACGGCGCTCGGTGATCGAACCGAGGTCGGCCGCGACGATCGCCAGGAAGTCGAGGACGTAAGCGACGGGGGCGCCGTGGAAGTTGCCGTTGGACTCGACCCGGCCGTCGGGGAGTACGACGGGGTTGTCCACGGCGGAGGCCAGTTCGCGGTCGGCGACGGTCGCGGCGTGGTCGAGGGTGTCGCGTCCGGCGCCGTTGACCTGAGGTGCGCAGCGCACGGAGTAGGCGTCCTGGACGCGGGGGGCGTCGTCCTGATGGTGGCCCGTGAGGCCGGAACCGGCGAGCACCCGCAGCATGTTGTCGGCGCTGGCGCCCTGGCCCGGGTGCGGGCGGATGGCGTGCAGTTCGGGGGCGAGGACCTTGTCCGTGCCGAGCAGCGCCTCCAGGGAGAGGGCGGCGGTGATGTCGGCCGAGGTGTAGAGGTTCTTCAGGTCGGCGAGGGCCATGACGAGCATGCCCAGCATGCCGTCGGTGCCGTTGAGGAGGGCGAGGCCCTCCTTCTCGCGCAGCTCGACCGGGGTGATGCCATGGGCGGCGAGCAGTTCGCCGGCGGGGCGCACGGTGCCGTCGGGCCCCTCCGCGTCGCCCTCGCCCATCAGCGTCAGCGCGCAGTGGGAGAGCGGGGCCAGGTCGCCGGAACAGCCGAGCGAGCCGTACTCGTGGACGACGGGGGTGATGCCCGCGTTGAGGACGTCGGCCATGGTCTGCGCGACCTCGGGGCGCACCCCGGTGTGCCCCGAGGCGACCGTCTTCAGCCGCAGGAACATCAGGGCGCGGACGACCTCGCGCTCGACCCGCGGACCCATGCCCGCGGCGTGCGAACGGACGATGTTGCGCTGGAGCTGTGCCCGGAGGTCCCGACCGATGTGCCGGCTGGCCAGCGCCCCGAAGCCGGTGGAGACGCCGTAGACCGGCTCGGGCTTGGCGGCGAGCGCGTCCACGATCTCGCGGGCGGCGGCGAGCGCGCCCACGGCGTCCGCGGAGAGCTCGACGCGGGCGTTGCCGCGGGCCACGGCGATGACGTCCTGGGCGGTGGTACCGGACGTCCCCACCACGACTGTATGCATATCCATATTCAGAAGCGTACGGATTGAATCCCTTCATGTCACTAGTGGTCGCGCGGTTGACCCCTTACCCGTCCGGTCACACGGTCAGGGGCGACTGCCACGCAGGTGGCGGCGGTCGTGCGGGGACCTGGGCGGCGCGTCGGCCAGCCGCAGCACCTCCCCGTCGCGCCCCGCCACCACCGGCTCCGTGGAGCGGGCCGCCTTCGCCCGGTACTGGGCCGCGTCCGCCAGCCGGAAGAGCCGTCGCGCCGACACCTCGGGGCCGATCGGATCACCGGTCGACGCGATCCCGCACGCCACCCCGTCACCGAGCTCCAACTCGGCCGCCCGTTCGCAGAGTTCGGTGGCCACCCGGATCACCTCGTCCGCTTCGGGGCCCACCGCGAGCAGACAGAACTCATCGCCGCCGAGCCGGGCCGCGAGCGCACCGGGCAGCATGGCGCCGCACCGGGACAGCACCGAGCCGAAACGTTCCAGCAGGCGGTCCCCGACGGCATGGCCATGGGTGTCGTTGACCCGCTTGAGACCATTGAGGTCGCAGACGACCAGACTGACCACCGCCCCGTCCGCCCGGTGCCGCTCCACCGCCTCGTCGAGGCGCACATCGACGGCACGGCGATTGGCCAGCCCGGTCAGCGGATCGGTGAAGGCGAGCCTGCGGACCTCTTCGAGCCGTTCGGTCTGGGAGATCCCGGCGGCGACGACCGCGGCCAGCACGGTCGCGAAGTCCGCGTCCTCCCGGCCGAACACCGGCTGCCCCACCGGGCGGGCCACGTACAGCTCACCCCAGGCCCGCCCGTGCAGCACGATCGGCGCGACCACGCAGCAGCCGCGCCCGCGCCGCCGCAGGGCCGCCACCCGCTGCCGGCGGTATCCGCGCCCGTACCCCCGCACCCCCACGCACGGTGCCCCGCCCACCGGACCGTCGGCGGTCTCGACCCAGGCGTCCGGCTCACCGCCACCGGCCCACCGTTCGTGCAGGAACTCGGTGATCTCCGGGAACTCGTGCACCGGATACGTCTCCTCCTCGGGGAACTCCTCCTCCCCCTCGGCCCGTTCGCCCGCGTTCACCAGAACGCGCAGCCGCCCGCGCCCCCGCTCCCAGACGGAGAGCGCGGCGAAGCTGCCGCCCAACGCCTCGCACGCCCCCAGCGCAGCCGCTCGCCACGACGCCCGCGGGGTGTGTGCCGCCGCCATCGTCTGCGCGAGCGAAACCACGGCCCGCAGCCGCACATCATCACCCATCGCTACAGCTTATGTAGTTTTGTGGTGATTTGATCAGTTTGCGACCTCGCTCATGCTCGCTGCGTGTCTCTTTGAACGCTCAACGTCACTCGCCGGGCCAGTTCGGCTTCCTCTTCTCGTTGAACGCGGCCACTCCCTCGGCCCGGTCGCCGGAGAAGGCCACCGACCGCCAGGCGGCGTCCTCGACTTCGAGACCGGCCCGCAGATCCAGGCCGTGCCCCAGGCGCAGCGCGCGCTTGGCGGCCCGCAGCCCCACCGGGGAGTTGGCGGCGATCCGCCCCGCGAGCGCCAGCGCGGCCTCCCGGTCCCGTCCCGCCTCCACCAGTTCGTCGACCAGTCCCGTCTCACGCGCCTCGGCCGCCTCCACCCGCCGCGCGGTGAAGACCAGCTCGGCGGCGCGTGCCGCGCCGATCCGCCGCGGCAGCAACTGCGTGCCGCCGCCGCCCGGGATGACACCGACCGACACCTCGGGCAGCCCCACCACGGCCGTGCGGTCGGCGACGATCAGGTCGCAGGACAGGGCCAGCTCGAATCCGCCGCCGAGCGCGAAGCCGTGCACGGCAGCGACGGTCGGCATCGGCAGTTCCAGTACGCCGGTGTACGCGGCGCGGGCCGTCGGGCGCTGACGCAGCAACTCGGCGTCGGTGAAGGAGTTGCGCTCCTTCAGGTCCGCACCCACGCAGAAGGCCCGTTCGTGGCTGGAGGTGAGGACGGTGACCCGTACGCCCGGGTCGGCGGCGAGCGCGGCGCAGGCCGCACCGATCGAGCGGGCCATGTCCGTGGACACCGCGTTCATCGCTCCCGGCCGGTCGAGGACCAGCTCGGCGACGTGCTCCTGCCCCTCGTGGACCCGTACGACGACGAATTCCCCGAACCGCTGCTCGGACGTGACGGTCATGACTGGCACCCCTCCGGTTAACGATCGTTACCGGAGGGATCCTATGGGGCTCCCCGCACAGTGGTCCGGGCGCGTTCGGGCCCGGTGCCTCTCGTGCGGATCACGCCGGGCTCGCGTGCCCCGGCCCCGCACCCCGCCGCGTCGTCGCGCGCCCGCCGGGGATCACGGGACAGCCCTCAGGACGTGCCCCGGCGTGCCAGCAGCCAGGGCTCCACCACGCCGAGGCCGCGCACCGGGCGCTGCCACATCGGCTGCAGCCCGTAGCGGTACTTGGGCAGGGACGGCTCCATGCCGTCCTGGCGCTCCTTCTCGGCCGCGGCGGCCTCCTCCGCCGCCTGCGCCTCGGAGGCCGGCGCGTCGCCGGTACGGGTCAGCTCCTCCGCGAACGCCCCGTCCACCAGCACGGCGTCCTTCGGGGCTATCGAGGTCAGCCGGCTCGCGAGGTTCACCGTCGTACCGAAGACATCGCCCATTCGGGTGGTGACCGTGCCGAACGCGATGCCCACCCGCAGCGCCGGCATGGTCTCGTCCTGGGTCATCGCCTCGATCAGACGCAGCGCGATCTCGGCCGCGGTGCCCGCGTCGTCGGCGGCGAAGAGGACCTCGTCGCCGAGGGTCTTGATGAGCCGACCGCCATGGGCGGCGACCAGGTCGGCCGAGGTGGTCTCGAACGCCTCGACCAGCTCGCCGAGCTCCTCCTCCTCCAGCCGCCGGGTCAGCCGGGTGAATCCGACGAGGTCGGCGAAGCCGACGGCCAGGCGCCGGTCGACCATCTCCTCGTCGTCGGCGGCCTGCACGACCCGGCCGGTGGCGGCGGCGAGCTGGCGCCGCCACACGTACACCAGGAACTCCTCCAGCTCCGGGAGGAGCAGCTCCACCAGCGGGTACGTGACCTCGGTGCGGGTCATTCCGGGCTCGGGCGGTTCGGTCAGCCCCTCCAGGAAGGAATCGATCTGCCATTCCGCCAGCCGGGCGGTGGTCTGCCCGGTGGACCGGGCCACCTGGATGGCCATCGGCTCGCTGAGCAGCCCCGCCTCGACGAGTCCCGCGAGCCGGCGCAGCGCCAGCACATCGGCCTCGGTGAGCGCCCTGGCCTGCCCGATGTCGGCGAAGCCCATGGCCCGCCAGAACCGGGAGGCCAGATCCATCGAGACACCGGCGGTACGGGCGGCCTGGAACGGCGTGTAGCGACGGTCGGCGCCCAGGATCAGCTGTTCCAGCCGGATCGCGAGGGGATCGTCGGTCGGTTCCGCCGTGTGGTCGACTTCGTGATGCGGTGTCGGGTGGACCGAGCGTTCCGGGGGCTCCGCGCCCGCACCGGAGGTCGTGTCGTCGACGGTCACCAGCCGCCTCCTGCCCGTTCCCTGCGCACTGCCCTGCCGATCTGTCGGTGGATCGCCTCAACGATACGGCAGGTGTGCCGTGGCTCACGTCCCCATGGCCTCCGGGAATGTTCCCGGACGGGCCGGTGGGCGTGGGCGGTTTCCGCCGGTGGGGGCATTCCGGGAGGGCGAGGACGCATGCCCGGGTACGGGTCGGGGCGGGCCGGGGCGGTCGTCGTGCCACCGCCTCAGACCAGGCCGCCGCCGACGCCCCGCAGGTGCACGATGTCGCCCGCCGACACGGGCTCCTGGAGACCGTCGTCGGTGGACAGGATCAGGCGGCCGTCGCCGTCGACCGCCACGGCCTCGCCGGTGAGCGTGCGGTCGCCGGGCAGTTGGGCCCGTACCCTGCGACCGAGGGTCGCGCAGCCCGCCGCGTACGCCTCCTGCAGTCCGCTCGCCGCCGCGTCGCCCTCCGCCGCGCGCCACTCGCCGTACCAGTGCTCCAGGGAGCGCAGTACGCCCCGCAGCAGCGTCTCCCGGTCGGTGGAGACCGCTCCGGCCAGGGCCAGCGAGCCCGCCGTGGCGGCGGGGAGTTCGTCGGCGCGCAGGGACACGTTGAGGCCCATGCCGACGACGACGCCGTTCCCGGCGCGCTCGGCCAGGATGCCGCCCGCCTTGCGCTCCTCGCCCGCCACTGTCACGAGAAGGTCGTTGGGCCACTTCAGGGCCGTGTCGACGCCCGCCGCGCGGGCCAGGCCCGTCGCCGTCGCGACGCCGGTGAGCAACGGCAGCCAGCCCCACCGCCGGACGGGGACGTCGTCGGGCGTCAGGAAGACGGAGAGGAACAGGCCCGAACGGGCCGGGGCCGTCCAGGTGCGGTCGAGGCGCCCGCGCCCCGCGGTCTGCTCCTCGGCGACCAGCACGGCGCCTTCGGCGAGGCCCGACGCCGCACGCGCGGCGAGGTCGGAGTTGGTGGACCCGGTGGTCTCCACGACGTCGAGCGAGGTCCACAGGCCGCCCGGCCGCACCAGCCCGCGGCGCAGCGCGGGGACGTTGAGGGGCGGCCGGTCCAGGTCCGACCAGCGGCTGTGAGGCGCATCCGAAGGTGTCATGCAAGCCAGACTAGGTGTGGTAAACGACGCACTGCCGAACCGTATCCGCGCCGATACCCTACGGATCAGTAGGTGTTCAGTACCTGATCAGCAGCACAGTCGTCCCCGTGACCAGGCAGGGAGCCGCCACCCGATGTCCGAGCCGGAAGAGATCGACATCCACACCACCGCGGGCAAGATCGCGGACCTGCAGCACCGAATCGACGAAGCGACGCACGCGGGCTCCGCGCGCGCGGTCGAGAAGCAGCACGCGAAGGGCAAACTGACCGCCCGCGAGCGGATCGACCTCCTGCTGGACGAGGGTTCCTTCGTGGAGCTCGACGAGTTCGCCCGGCACCGCTCCACCAACTTCGGCATCGAGAAGAACCGCCCGTACGGGGACGGTGTCGTCACCGGCTACGGCACGGTCGACGGCCGCCCCGTCTGCGTGTACTCGCAGGACTTCACCATCTTCGGCGGCTCGCTGGGCGAGGTCTACGGTGAGAAGATCGTCAAGGTGATGGACTTCGCGCTGAAGACCGGCTGCCCGATCATCGGCATCAACGACGGCGGCGGCGCACGTATCCAGGAAGGCGTGGCGGCACTCGGCCTGTTCGCCGAGATCTTCCGCCGCAATGTGCACGCCTCGGGCGTCGTCCCGCAGATCTCGCTGATCGTCGGCCCCTGCGCGGGCGGCGCGGTCTACTCCCCCGCGATCACCGACTTCACCGTCATGGTCGACCAGACCTCGCACATGTTCATCACCGGCCCCGACGTCATCAAGACCGTCACCGGCGAGGACGTCGGTTTCGAGGAACTCGGCGGCGCCCGCACCCACAACACCACCTCCGGGGTGGCGCATCACATGGCGGGCGACGAGAAGGACGCCATCGAGTACGTCAAGTCCCTGCTGTCGTACCTCCCTTCGAACAACCTCTCCGAGGCACCGGCCTTCCCGGAGGAGGCGGACCTCGCCACGACCGACGAGGACCGCGAGCTCGACACCCTCATCCCGGACTCGGCGAACCAGCCGTACGACATGCACTCCGCCATCGAGCACGTGCTGGACGACGGCGAGTTCCTGGAGACCCAGGCCCTGTTCGCCCCGAACATCCTCACCGGCTTCGGGCGCGTCGAGGGCTATCCGGTCGGCATCGTCGCCAACCAGCCGATGCAGTTCGCCGGCTGCCTGGACATCAACGCGAGCGAGAAGGCGGCACGCTTCGTCCGCACCTGCGACGCCTTCAACGTGCCCGTCCTGACCTTCGTCGACGTCCCCGGCTTCCTGCCCGGCGTCGACCAGGAGTACGGCGGCATCATCCGCCGCGGCGCCAAGCTGATCTACGCGTACGCGGAGGCGACCGTCCCGCTGATCACGGTGATCACCCGCAAGGCGTTCGGCGGCGCGTACGACGTCATGGGCTCCAAGCACCTGGGCGCCGACATCAACCTCGCCTGGCCGACCGCGCAGATCGCCGTGATGGGCGCGCAGGGAGCGGTGAACATCCTGCACCGCCGCACCATCGCCGCCGTCACGGACCCCGTCGAGGCAGAGGCCACCCGTGCCCGGTTGATCGCCGACTACGAGGACACGCTGCTCAACCCGTACGTGGCGGCCGAACGCGGCTACGTCGACGCGGTGATCATGCCGTCCACGACCCGCGCCCACATCGTCAAGGCGCTGCGCCAGCTGCGCACCAAGCGGGAGTCGCTGCCCCCGAAGAAGCACGGCAACATCCCCCTCTAGAAAGGGTCCTGACCATGATCAAGGTCGTACGGGGCAACCCGACCCCGGAGGAGCTGGCCGCCGCGCTCGCGGTGGTCCGGGCGCGCGCCGCGGCGCCGCTGTCCGAGGTGTCGCCCGGCGCCGCGGCGGTGCCCGGTCAGTGGTCCGACCCGGGGCGCATCGCCCGGCGCGCACGCCATCTGCCGGGGCCGCGGGCCTGGGCGCGGACGTACTGGCCCGGATGACCGCGGAACGGTGACCCGGTCCCCGCTCCGCGCACACCGGGCCGTCACCCGTCCGCACGTGTTTTCGGAGGTCCGGGCCCTTTCGGGTCCGGACCTCGGTGCGTACGGACGCGATCTGGCCCGTACGTACCAGGGCGCCTGAGTATCCGTACTCAGGCGCGCCGTCCGGCCCCGCAGCAGGATCGGTCCATGCTGTGGTCCGACCCGGAGAACAAGCCGCCGAAGGAACTGCGCGACGCCCAGGACATGATGCGGCGCGCGGGGCTGGTGCTTGCGCTCGCGATGGTGGTCGCGATGTTCGTGCTCGGGACACGCTGAGGGGCTTCTACGATGGCGCGTATGACTGATCAGCGCCGTCTCGTGCTCGCCTCCGCCTCCCCCGCCCGTCTCGGCCTTCTGCGGCAGGCCGGATTCGCACCCGAGGTGATCGTCAGCGGGGTGGACGAGGACGCGCTGAGCGCCGCGACACCGGCCGAGCTGGCGCTCGTGCTCGCCGAGGCCAAGGCCGCCGCGGTGGCCGGCCGGCCCGAGGCGGCGGGCGCCCTGGTCATCGGGTGCGACTCGGTGCTCGAACTCGACGGCGAGGCGCTCGGCAAGCCGGCTGACGGCGAGGAGGCCATCGCCCGCTGGAAGTCGATGCGCGGCCGGGCCGGAGTGCTGCGGACCGGCCACAGCGTGATCGACACCGCGAGCGGACGTACGGCCTCGGCGACCGCGTCCACGACCGTCCGCTTCGGCGAACCGACGGACGCCGAGATCGCTGCCTACGTGGCCACCGGCGAGCCGCTGCACGTCGCGGGCGCCTTCACGCTGGACGGCCGCTCGGCGCCGTTCGTCGACTCCATCGAGGGCGACCACGGCAATGTCATCGGGCTCTCGCTTCCGCTGCTGCGCCGGCTGCTGGGCGAGCTGGGGATCTCCGTCACCGAGCTGTGGGTCCGCGGCTGAGCCGGAGCGGCCGCTTCGCCGGCCCGTCCGGTTCGGCCGTTCGGGTCGGACCGGAGCCTCGGGGGACCTGACGGTCCGGTTCGGCCGTTCGGGTCAGACGGGAGCCGGAGCGTTCGGCTCGGCGTCCTCGTCCTCGGCGGGCCGGCCGCTCCCGGACCCGGGGCCGTACGCCACAAGCGCCAGCACGATCAGCCCGAGCACCACCATCAGGCACGCGAACGCGGCCCAGCCGACCAGTCCCACCGTCAGCGCGCCCAGCACCCCGTGCACCACGGCGCAGGTGATGAGGGCGATGCGGCCGATGCGGCCGGGAGCCCGGTCACGGATGCCGGCCAGCAGGAGGACCAGCCCGCACAGCAGCAGGTACAGCCCGAAGACACCGCCCATCGCCCAGGTGCCGTTGACCATGGCGGAGGGTTCCAGCCCCGCCAGCGACATGTCCTGGTTGTCGACGACCGTCGCCAGGATGCCGTTGACGACCACGATGCCCACGGCCTCCACGAACAGCACGATCGCCGTCACGAACGCCACCGGTCTGCGCACCACGGTGCTCACCCCCTGTTACCTGCAGTACGTGCGATAGCGAGGACCCTACTAATGGGTAACGCCCGGGACAAGGGCCCGGGCGCCCATCGGTTCCGCCCCGCGCTCCTGACGCGCACCCGTACACCGCCCCCGCACCCTCCTTGTCGCGCCCCTCGTGCGTCGAGCAAAGAATCGTTCGCCCATTAGTGGGGACTCGACAAAGAAACGCCGGGCGGGGCTGCTTGCACGAACAGAGACCTGGACCACACCTCGTGGCTACTGTGCGGTCATGAATCCGGGCGTACCGTGGTGCCACAAGGGATTTCGCGACTTGAGCAAGCCTCGAATCACACTCCGTGTGGGCAAGCTCACCAATGGGGACGGGTCGTAGGGCCGTGTCGGTAGTCCCTAAACTCAGCTTGTTTCAAGGAGGGAGCCATCGTGCGCAAGGTGCTCATCGCCAACCGTGGCGAAATTGCTGTCCGTGTTGCTCGGGCATGCCGGGATGCCGGGATCGGGAGCGTGGCCGTCTACGCCGACCCGGACCGCGACGCTCTGCATGTACGCGCGGCCGACGAGGCATTCGCCCTGGGCGGTGACACCCCGGCCGCCAGCTATCTGGACATGACCAAGGTGCTCCAGGCCGCCAAGGACTCCGGGGCGGACGCGATCCACCCGGGCTACGGCTTCCTGTCGGAGAACGCCGAGTTCGCCCAGGCCGTGCTGGACGCGGGTCTGACCTGGATCGGCCCGCCGCCGCAGGCGATCCGGGACCTCGGCGACAAGGTCGCCGCCCGGCACATCGCACAGCGTGCCGGCGCCCCGCTGGTGGCCGGCACGCCCGACCCGGTCGAGGGCTCCGCCGAGGTCGTGGCGTTCGCGAAGGAGCACGGGCTGCCCATCGCGATCAAGGCCGCCTTCGGTGGTGGCGGTCGCGGGCTGAAGGTGGCGCGCACGCTGGAGGAGATCCCGGAGCTGTACGACTCCGCGGTCCGTGAGGCCGTGGCGGCGTTCGGCCGCGGCGAGTGCTTCGTGGAGCGCTACCTCGACAAGCCGCGCCACGTGGAGACGCAGTGCCTGGCCGACACCCACGGCAACGTCGTCGTCGTCTCCACCCGTGACTGCTCGCTCCAGCGCCGCCACCAGAAGCTGGTCGAGGAGGCCCCCGCCCCGTTCCTCTCGGAGGCACAGAACGCGGAGCTGTACGCGGCGTCGAAGGCCATCCTCAAGGAGGCCGGATACGTCGGTGCGGGCACCGTGGAGTTCCTCGTCGGCACGGACGGCACCATCTCGTTCCTGGAGGTCAACACCCGGCTCCAGGTCGAGCACCCGGTCACCGAGGAGGTCAGCGGCCTCGACCTCGTCCGCGAGATGTTCCGCATCGCCGACGGCGAGGAGCTCGGCTACGACGACCCGGCCGTGCGCGGGCACTCCTTCGAGTTCCGGATCAACGGCGAGGACCCGGGCCGCGGCTTCCTGCCCGCCCCGGGCACCGTCACCGTCTTCTCCCCGCCGACCGGCCCCGGTGTCCGCCTCGACGCGGGCGTGGAGTCCGGTTCCGTCATCGGGCCCGCCTGGGACTCGCTCCTGGCGAAGCTCGTCGTGACCGGCGCGACCCGTGAGCAGGCGCTGCAGCGGGCGGCGCGTGCGCTGGCCGAGTTCCATGTCGAGGGCATGGCCACCGCCATTCCGTTCCACCGCGCCGTCGTCGCCGACCCGGCGTTCACCAGTGACCCGTTCCGGGTCCACACCCGGTGGATCGAGACCGAGTTCGTCAACGACATCAAGCCGTTCACCGCCGCCGCCGACGTGGAGGCGGAGGAGGAAACCGGCCGCGAGACCGTCGTCGTCGAGGTCGGCGGCAAGCGTCTTGAGGTCTCGCTGCCCTCCTCGCTGGGGATGAGCCTGGCCCGTACCGGACTCGCGGCGGGCGCCAAGCCCAAGCGCCGGGCGGCGAAGAAGTCCGGCTCCGCGGTCTCCGGCGACACGCTGGCGTCCCCGATGCAGGGCACCATCGTCAAGGTCGCCGTCGAGGAGGGCCAGGAGGTCCAGGAGGGCGATCTGGTCGTCGTCCTGGAGGCCATGAAGATGGAGCAGCCGCTCAACGCGCACCGCTCCGGCACCGTCAAGGGACTCGCCGCCGAGGTCGGCAGCTCGATCTCGTCCGGCGCCGTGATCTGCGAGATCAAGGACTGAGCGACGCGGCCGGCCCGTCGTCGCACCGGGGCCCCGGGGGGGGGGGGGGGGGCCCCCCCGGGCCCCCCCCGGCGGCCGCGGCCGGGGGGGGGGCCCCCCCCGCGGGGGGGGGCGGGGGGGGCCCCCCGC
>NZ_JBIWOS010000002.1:726893-772418 GCF_044767885.1 Streptomyces sp. NPDC101194 | reverse complement strand
ACGGGCGCCGGCGGGGTCGGTGGGCCCCCCCGGGGCCGCCGGCCGGCGGCCGCGGGCCGGCGCCGGGGGGCCCGGGGGGGGGCGCCCCCCCCCCCGGGGCCCCCCGGCCGTTCGGCATCGGCGTCGTGTCGCTCCCCGGCGGCGGGCGGAGCAGGGGCGCCCTCGCGGTGTGCAGCGGGAGCGGGGCCGGGGGCAGTACCGGAGAGCCGGCCCCGGGCGGTGCGGAATCTCCCTCCGGGTGCGCAATGGCATCCTGGACCCCGGGGCGGAAAAAGGGAGGACTGCGCAATGGCGATGAGCACGGCACAGACATCGGCCCGGCCCATGCGCGCCGACGCGCGCCGCAATTACGACCGGCTGCTGGGCGAGGCCCGTACCGCCTTCGCGGAACACGGCACCGACGCGTCCCTGGAGGACATCGCGCGGCGCGCGGGCGTGGGGATCGGCACGCTGTACCGGCACTTCCCGAACCGGCACGCGCTGATGAACGCCGTCTTCCAGGAAGCGCTGACCTCCCTGATCAACCGTTCCCGGGAGCTCGCCGGGGCCGAGCAGCCCTGCCGGGGCCTGGTGGAGTGGCTGGGCGCGATCATCACCCATGCGGGCGAGTACCGCGGGCTCGCCCAGGCGCTCATGTCGACGTCGCGGGACGAGACTTCCGCGTTGTCGCAGTGCAATGTGCCGCTGCGCGAGGCGGGGGCGGTGCTGCTGGAGCGGGCTCGGGCGAGCGGGGCCGTGCGGGCGGACGTGTCCATAGACGACCTGATGCAGCTGACGAACGCGATCGCGCTGGCCGCCGAACAGTCGCCGGACGACCCGGAGTTGGCGAGCCGACTGCTGATGCTGACCTTGCAGGGACTGAAGGGGCCGAACGCGGAGGCGAATTGAGCAGGCGGGGGTGGATGGCCGCGGGCGCCGCGGGGCCTTCATGCCGGGACTCGCCCCTGCGCCCGCCCCTGCCGTGGCCGGTGGCACCCACCCCGGTCGTCGATCACCGGAACGGCTTGATTCCGCCGGGTGCGGTGCGGAACGCACCCGCCGCGGGCGAACCGCACCCGCACCGCACGCTACCGGCGCCGCAGATCCGCCACTCTCGCCCGGTCCCCCTGGGCCTGCTCCGCGAGACCCGCCGCGCTGCGCAATTGCTGCGGTCCGGGCCCGCCGGGGCCGCCTGCACGTGTACGGCGCTGACCGGGCAGCGGCATGTCGCGGCGGGCCTGGCGGCTCGGGGGAACGGCTTCGGCCGGTGCGGGCCCGCTGCCCGCGCCGGCCACCGCGATCTGCACGCCCTGATCCGCCAGGGCCTGCAGTTCGGTGGCGGCACGGTCGTCGTGGCCGGGCGGCTCGTCCGTCACCAGGCGGGTGATCAGATCCGTCGGCACCGTCTGGAACATGGTGTCGGAGCCGAGTTTGGTGTGGTCCGCCAGGACCACCACCTCCGCCGCCGCCTGCACCAGGGCCCGGTCCACACTCGCCGAGAGCATGTTGGACGTGGAGAGGCCGCGCTCCGCCGTGAGCCCGCTCCCGGAGAGGAACGCGCGCGAGACCCGCAGCCCCTGGAGGGACTGCTCGGCACCACTGCCCACCAGGGCGTAGTTGGAGCCGCGCAGCGTTCCGCCGGTCATCACCACTTCCACCCGGTTGGCATGGGCCAACGCCTGGGCGACCAGAAGGGAGTTGGTGACGACGGTCAGACCGGGGATCCGCGCGAGCCGGCGGGCCAGCTCCTGCGTGGTCGTACCGGCACCGACGACGATGGCCTCGCCCTCTTCGACGAGACCGGCGGCGAGGTCGGCGATGGCCGTCTTCTCCGCGGTCGCGAGATGGGATTTCTGCGGAAAGCCGGACTCCCGCGTAAAACCGCCCGGCAGAACCGCACCGCCGTGCCGGCGGTCGAGGAGTCCTTCTGCCTCCAGTGCCCGCACGTCCCGCCGTACGGTCACTTCGGAGGTCTGGACGACGCGGGCGAGCTCACGGAGCGATACCGCCCCGTTGGCGCGCACCATTTCGAGGATCAACTGACGACGTTCTGCAGCGAACACGAAACTGACAGTAACGTGACCGCCCGAGTGTTTTCAGCAGTTTGCGCCGAATAAGAGAAGTTGTGCGTACAAGGGGTCGCCGAGTGGTAAGGGCGACCCCCTGGTTGTTCCGCACCGATCACCCGGCGGTCACCCGGCCGCCCGGCTTGCCGGGAGTCGCCGTGGAATGCCGGGTGTTGCCGGGCTCCGAGGCCTCTTACGCCTCGCCCGCGAGCTTGCGGGTGTGCAACTGGCGGGCCACTTCCGCGATCGATCCCGACAGGGAGGGATACACGGTGAAGGCGTTTGCGATCTGTTCGACCGTCAAATTGTTGTCGACCGCGATCGAGATCGGGTGAATCAGCTCGCTCGCCCGCGGGGCGACGACGCAGCCGCCGACCACGATCCCGGTGCCCGGCCGGCAGAAGATCTTGACGAAGCCGTCACGGATGCCCTGCATCTTGGCGCGCGGGTTGCGCAGCAGCGGCAGCTTGACCACCCGGGCGTCTATCCGGCCCGCGTCGACATCGGCCTGGGTGTAGCCGACGGTGGCGATCTCGGGGTCGGTGAAGACGTTCGAGGAGACCGTCTTCAGATTCAGCGGCGCCACCGCGTCGCCCAGGAAGTGGTACATCGCGATCCGGCCCTGCATGGCGGCGACCGAGGCGAGGGCGAAGATCCCGGTGACGTCACCGGCCGCGTAGACGCCGGGGGCGCTGGTGCGGGAGACCTTGTCGGTCCAGATGTGGCCGGACTCCTTGAGCCGGACCCCGGCCTCCTCCAGGCCCATGCCCGCGCTGTTCGGGATCGCGCCGACCGCCATCAGGCAGTGCGAACCGGAGATGACCCGGCCGTCGGCGAGAGTGACCTCGACCCGGTCGCCGACCCGCTTGGCCGCCTGGGCACGGGAGCGGGCCATGACGTTCATGCCGCGGCGACGGAAGACATCCTCCAGCACGGCGGCCGCGTCCGGGTCCTCGCCCGGCAGCACCCGGTCGCGGGACGAGACGAGGGTGACGCGCGAGCCGAGCGCCTGGTAGGCGCCCGCGAACTCGGCGCCCGTCACACCGGAGCCGACCACGATGAGCTCCTCGGGGAGCTCGTCGAGGTCGTAGACCTGGGTCCAGTTGAGAATGCGCTCGCCGTCGGGAAGCGCATCCGGAATCTCCCGGGGGTGGCCACCGGTCGCGATCAGCACGGCGTCGGCGGTGAGGGTCTCCTCCGTGCCGTCGGCGGCGGTCACGACGACCTGGCGGGAGCCGTCGGCGGCCTGGAGTCCTGCGAGGCGGCCCCGGCCCCGCATCACGCGCGCCCCCGCACGGGTGACGGAGGCGGTGATGTCGTGGGACTGGGCGAGCGCCAGGCGCTTCACCCGCCGGTTGACCTTGCCGAGGTCGACGCCGACGACGCGGGCCGCCCGCTCGATGTGCGGGGTGTCGTCCGCGACGATGATGCCCAACTCCTCGTACGAAGAGTCGAACGTGGTCATCACCTCGGCCGTCGCGATCAGGGTCTTCGAGGGCACGCAGTCGGTGAGCACGGACGCGCCGCCGAGGCCGTCGCAGTCGACGACGGTCACCTCCGCGCCGAGCTGGGCGCCCACCAACGCCGCCTCGTACCCGCCGGGTCCGCCGCCGATGATCACGATCCGGGTCACGAAAAGTCCGCCTCGCATGTGTCATCCCGCGGCCGTCCGCTGCCGCGGCCGGGGGTCCGGGGGGTCGCCCCGGGGAATGCAGTACGTACTTCATTGTCCCGCACGCGCCAAGGTGCTTCGCCCCGGGGCCCTCCATACGTGCGCCGGGGCGGGCGCGACGGGCGCCCGGAACGGGAAACGGAACCCCGTACGAGGTCTTCCTCACGGGAATCGACGTTCTCCCCACCACCTCCCGTACCCTCGAACCCATGTCGCTCTACGCCGCGTACGCCGGCAACCTCGACGCGCGGCTGATGACGCGCCGCGCACCGCATTCCCCGCTGCGCGGCACCGGCTGGCTCAACGGCTGGCGGCTGACCTTCGGCGGGGAGCAGATGGGCTGGGAAGGCGCGCTCGCCACGGTCGTGGAGGCCCCCCGTTCCCAGGTCTTCGTGGCGCTGTACGACATCGCGCCGATGGACGAGGACTCCATGGACCGGTGGGAGGGTGTCGGTCTGGACATCTACCGCCGGATGCGGGTGCGTGTGCACACCCTGGACGGCGAGGAGCCGGCCTGGATGTACGTGCTGAACGGGTACGAGGGCGGGCTGCCGTCCGCGCGCTATCTGGGCGAGATCGCGGATGCCGCGGAGTCCGCGGGTGCACCGCACGACTATGTGATGGAACTGCGCAAGCGGCCCTGCTGACGCCGCCGACCCGGCGGACCAGCACTTTTGTGTGAAAGTACGAGGAAGCTCATGCAGACTCTGCACATGGGCATCTACGCGCGTAGGGAATCACCGGTTACCCTCATCCGCGTGAACGCATCAGTTATTCCGGACAACATCCAGGGCGACCCGTACGCCGCCGCCGCCGACGCCGCCGCCCGCCTGCGCGAGCTGACCGGCGCCGAGACCCACGACGTCGCGCTCGTGATGGGTTCCGGCTGGGCACCCGCGGGCGATGCGCTCGGCACGCCGGAGGCCGAGTTCCCGGTGACCGACCTGCCCGGCTTCCCGGCGCCCGCCGTGCAGGGGCACGGCGGCACGATCCGCTCGTACCGGATCGGCGAGAAGCGTGCCCTGGTCTTCCTCGGCCGGACGCACTTCTACGAGGGCCGCGGCGTCGCCGCCGTCGCCCACGGGGTGCGTACCGCCGTCGCCGCGGGCTGCAAGACCGTCGTCCTGACGAACGGCTGCGGCGGTCTGCGCGAGGGCATGCGCCCCGGCCAGCCGGTCCTGATCAGCGACCACATCAACCTGACCGCGGCGTCCCCCATCATCGGTGCCAACTTCGTCGACCTGACCGATCTGTACTCGCCGCGGCTGCGCGCGCTGTGCAAGGAGGTCGACGAGACCCTCGAAGAGGGCGTGTACGTGCAGTTCCCCGGCCCGCACTACGAGACCCCGGCCGAGATCAACATGGTCCGCGTCATGGGCGGCGACCTGGTCGGCATGTCCACCGTGCTGGAGGCGATCGCCGCACGGGAGGCGGGGGCCGAGGTGCTGGGCATCTCCCTGGTCACCAACCTCGCGGCGGGACTGAGCGGCGAGCCGCTCAACCATGAAGAGGTGCTGCAGGCCGGACGTGACTCGGCCACGCGGATGGGGGCGTTGCTGGCTCGGGTGCTCGAACGGATCTGAGCGGATCCGGCGGTACCGGGGCGGGGTGCGATGCGGATGCGGCACACCCCGCCCCCTGCCCGCCCCCCTTCCCGTGACCCGCGGCGCCGCCCCGGACACCCGCTCCTCGAACGCCGGAAGGGCTCGGCCGTGACGAGCCCCACCCATCCCGCAGAAAGGCGGACACCGTGCAGCAGGACCTCATCGCGCAGGCCAGGACATGGCTCGCGGAGGACCCCGACCCCGAGACCCGCGACGAGCTCGCCAAGCTCGTCGCCGCCGAGGACCTCGACGAGCTCGCCGCACGGTTCGCGGGCACGCTGCAGTTCGGCACGGCCGGACTCCGCGGTGAGCTGGGCGCCGGACCGATGCGGATGAACCGCGCGGTCGTCATCCGTGCCGCGGCCGGGCTCGCCGCCTACCTGAAGGCCGGCGGGCAGGCCGGAGGTCTCGTCGTCATCGGATACGACGCCCGCTACAAGTCGGCCGACTTCGCCCGCGACACCGCGGCCGTGATGACCGGTGCGGGCCTGCGCGCCGCGGTGCTCCCCCGTCCGCTGCCCACGCCCGTGCTGGCGTACGCCGTACGGCACCTGGGCGCCGTCGCGGGCGTCGAGGTGACCGCCAGTCACAATCCGCCCCGCGACAACGGCTACAAGGTCTATCTCGGCGACGGCTCCCAGATCGTCCCCCCGGCGGACGGCGAGATCGCCGCCGCCATCGCCGCCGTCGGCCCGCTCGACGGCGTGCCCCGTCCCGACGACGGCTGGGAAGTCCTCGGCGAAGAGGTCCTGGACGCCTACCTGGCCCGTACGGACACCGTGCTCGCCGCCGGGTCGCCGCGTACCGCCCGCGTCGTGTACACGGCGATGCACGGAGTCGGCACGTCCGTGCTGACGGCCGCCTTCGACCGTGCCGGATTCCCCGCCCCGGTGCTCGTCGCCGAGCAGGCCGAGCCCGACCCGGCGTTCCCCACCGTCGCCTTCCCCAACCCGGAGGAGCCCGGCGCGATGGACCTCGCCTTCGCCACCGCGCGCCGTACGGACCCCGACATCGTCATCGCCAACGACCCGGACGCCGACCGCTGCGCCGTCGCCGTCCCGGACCCGGACGCCGACGGTGGCTGGCGGATGCTCCGCGGCGACGAGGTCGGCGCGCTGCTCGCCGCCCATCTGGTGGACCGCGGCGTGACCGGTGTCCTCGCCGAGTCGATCGTGTCCTCCTCGCTGCTCGGCCGGATCGCCGGGAAGGCGGGGCTCGGGTACGAGGAGACGCTCACCGGCTTCAAGTGGATCGCCCGCGTGGACGGTCTGCGGTACGGGTACGAGGAGGCGCTCGGCTACTGCGTCGACCCGGACGGCGTGCGCGACAAGGACGGCATCACGGCCGCGCTGCTCGTCGCCGAACTCGCCTCCGTGCTCAAGGAGCGGGGGCGTACGCTCCTCGATCTCCTCGACGACCTCGCGGTCGCCCACGGGCTGCACGCCACCGACCAGTTGTCGGTCCGGGTGGAGGATCTGTCGGTCATCGCGGACGCCATGCGGCGGCTGCGCGAACAGCCTCCGGCCGCGCTCGCGGGACTCGCCGTCACCTCGGCCGAGGATCTGTCCCGGGGCACCGAGCAGCTGCCGCCCACCGACGGTCTGCGCTACCGGCTCCAGGGCGCCCGGGTGATCGTCCGCCCGAGTGGCACCGAGCCGAAGCTCAAGTGCTACCTGGAGGTCGTGGTGCCGGTCGGTTCGGCGGCGGAGCTGCCCGCGGCCCGGGCGAAGGGTGCTCAGCTGCTCGCCGGGATCAAGCGGGACCTGGCGGCGGCAGCCGGGATCTGACACCGCGCCACCTCGTCGTCCGGGCCCGGGACCTGCCCGAGGTTCCGGGCCCAGTCGATCTGTGGGCCCGGAACTGGGTCCTGTGGCCCTCTCCGGATCGTTTCCACCGCTCCTACGCTGCCCCCGGCAGACGGGGGTCGGTCGAGCGGGTCGCGCAGGGGGGCTCACAGGCATGCGGACGAAGAGCGGGCATCGAAGAAGGACGGACCGGGGGCAGACCGGCGTCGAATACCTCGGTCTCATCACCCTGGTGACGCTGCTGGTCGGCGCCATCGCGACCACGACCGTCTCGACCGGGCTGAACGACGGCCTCGAAACAGCGCTGTGCCGGCTGGTGCAGGTCGCCGGGGGCGGTGGTTCCTGCGACTCTGACAACGTTGCCACAGCCGGGCAGGAGACGCCCGGCCCGCAGGAGCCGGAGTCGCCGGAGCCCGAACCCGGGGAACCGATCACTGCTCCGGCCCCGTCGGCGTCCCCCGCTCCGGACGACCCGGACGAGAAGGATCCGTTCCAGCCCGCCCGGTGCCTGCTGGCCGTGGACGACACGAAGGACACGGTGGTCGTCCAGATCCTGTTCATCAAGATCAGCCATTCCGAGCAGGTCAAACTCTCGCAGTGGTCCGACGGCTCGGTCACCCTGGAGCGGATGAGCACCACCGGTGGCGGCGTCTCGGGCTCGATCGGTGCGAGCATCCCCGGCCTGAAGAAGTGGGGCGGCGGCGCGTCGCTCAGCGGCAGCTACATACGCGGCAGCGGCAGCGGCGGGCAGTGGATGTTCAACGCGCACAGGACGGACGACCCGAACGCCGACCTCGCGGCCAACCTCGACGAGGCGAAGCAGTTCTCCGAGTACCTCAAGAAGGCGGAGAAATGCCGTAACAAGACCGGCCCCCGCGCCTCCGAACTGGGCATGATCTGCAGCTACTGGGCCGACAAGGACAAGCCCGACGTGGATCCGGAGCGCGCTCCGGACATCGACATCACCAAGACCACCACCGAGGCCTCGGGCGGTGTCGGCTTCGGCGGCAAGTACGCCAAGAACGACAAGGAGGTCGCGGCCCTGCGGAAGACCATCGCCGACGAGGTGACGAAGAACAACCCGGGCGTCAGGGGCGAGGCCCTCGACACGCTCATCAAGAACGCCCAGTCCAACAGCATCATCAAGGACGTGCCGGAGACCAGGAGCGTGGGCAACGTCTCCGCCGAGGGCGTGTCGGGCGCGCTCAGCGACGACGTGGTCGTCATGCGCCACAAGACCGGCCCGGACACCGGGAAGATCACCTTCGTCTACACCTTCTCGCTCAACGGCTCGATCGGTCCCGGCGGCCAGGCGAGCGGATCGCGGATGCAGCAGGTCGCCGTCACCTACGACGCCCAGGCGTACGACCGCGAGCAGAAGGCGGGAGAGGCGCACCATCCGCAGAAGATGAAGATCACCACGAGTCAGGAGAGCGGCGGCAACGAGGGGGTGTCGGTCGGCACGGGCGTCAACGCGGGCCCGGTGACCATCGACATCGGCGGAGGCGGCGGCGAGACGGAGTCGGATCTGCACACCGAGGTCGCCGAACTGGACCTCTCCGACGAGAAGGACAGCACCACGGCCGAGGACTGGCTGCGCGGACGCGGCAGCAACCCGGCCGACGAGGCGATGCCGTCGCCCTCCTCCCTGGCCGAGCCGCTGACGAAGGACGCGTCCGCGATACGGCGGCTGCTGCACGACAAGGGTCAGCTGCAGCGGCTGGACTACAAGGTCGACACGGACTGGTGGAACGCGTCGCTGGGCATCGGATTCGGTCTCTCCGCGGGCCGGTTCAATATCGGCTTCAAGCTCTTCGGGATCGACATCACCCACGAGCACCGGCAGCAGACCCTGACCGGCAACCCGACCTACGCGAGCGCGCCGGGGCCGGACGGCACGCGGCCGTGGAAGGACTTCACCAACTGCTCCCGCACCAGGCCCATCACCGCCTGAGCGGCCCCGGGGCCCGGCCGTGGTCGCCCGCGGCCGGGGCCGGGCGGTCACGGCCGGGGCCTCACCGGCCGATCGTTCCGGCCGTCACCGGCGGTGGCCCCGGCCGCCCGGTGTGGTGGCCGAGGGCCGCGTGCGGATCCCTGCTGCCGACGGGGGCATGGTCGGTGTGGACGGTCGCGGCGGTCAGCCGTGGAACCGCGTGGATCAGGGCATGCTCGGCGTCGACGGCCAGCGCATGCGCCTGGACGACTGTCAGGCGCGGACCGACCACGATGTCGGCCTCGGCGCGCAGGACATGGCCGATCCACCGCATCCGCAGCTGCCCGATGTCCAGGACCCCCTCCACACCGCGCAGCGCGCGCTCCGCGGCTTCGACGAAGGCGGGGTCGATCGAGTCCATCAGACGCCGGTAGATCTCGCGGGCGGCGTCCTTGAGCACGAGCAGGATGGCGAGAGTGATCAGCAGACCGACGACCGGGTCCGCCGCCCGCCATCCGAGTGCGGCGCCGCCCGCCCCCAGGAGGACGGCGAGCGAGGTGAAGCCGTCGGTACGGGCGTGCAGACCGTCGGCGACCAGCGCGGCGGAGCCGATCCTCCGGCCGGTCCGGATGCGGTGGCGGGCGACCCACTCATTGCCGGCGAACCCGGTCAGGGCAGCCGCGGAGACCGCCCACAGGTGGGTCATGGCACGGGGGTCGAGCAGCCGGTCGACGGCCACCCGGGCGGTCAGGACCGCGGACGCCGCGACGGTCGCCACGATGAGAACGCCGGCCAGGTCCTCGGCGCGGCCGTAGCCGTAGGTGTAGCGGCGGTTCGCCGCCCGCCGCCCGAGCACGAAGGCGATGCCCAGCGGGACGGCGGTCAGCGCGTCGCCCGCGTTGTGGATGGTGTCGCCGAGCAGCGCCACCGAGCCGGACAGGACGACGATCACGGCCTGGACCACGGTGGTCGCCCCCAGGACCGCCAGGGAGATCCACAGCGTGCGCATCCCCTCGCGGGAGGTCTCCATCACCGCGTCGACCTTGTCACCGGCTTCATGGCCGTGCGGCGTGAGCACATGGGCGAGCCGGTGCCGCAGCCCCGTCGGCGGCGCGCCTCCCGCCCCGTGCCGGTGCTCGGCGCCGGTGCGACCGGGCTCGTGAGGGTGGTGGTCGTCCGTACGAGTGTGCCGATTGCCCTCCATGACCTCACCGTGGCACAGGGAACCGATTGCGGCTACAGCCGTCATACGCCCCGTGACCAGGTGCGATGCCCTCGCATGTGCGGCTGGGGAGCGTATGGCCCGCCCCGCACCGGGGCGCACGGGGCGCTGCCCCAGGAGGCGCCCCGTGCGCCCCCGCCTCACGTCGCGTTCAGAGCGACCGTCGGGTGGAGACGGGAGGCGCGGATCGCCGGATAGAGGCCGGCGATCACTCCGATCAGGAGGGTGGCGGCCAGACCGCCCGCCAGGGACCAGGGCGGGACCACTGCCGTCCAGCCCTGGACCCGCGCGAAGCCGAACGTCGCCGCCGCGCCCAGCAGCGCGCCCGTCGCCCCGCCCAGGGCCGACAGCAGCAGCGACTCGGTCAGGAACTGGAGCCGGATCGCACCCCGGGTCGCGCCCAGCGAGCGGCGCAGGCCGATCTCCTGGCGGCGTTCCAGGACGGAGATGACCATGGTGTTGGCGACACCCACGCCGCCGACCAGCAGGGCCACCGCGCCCAGGCCGAGCATCAGGGTCGTCAGGCCCTCGTCGGTGGCGGCCTTGGCGGCCAGCGCGTCCGAGGGCCGGGAGACCTTGATGCCCATCTCGTTGCCGGGACTGATGCTGCGGGCCAGGATCGCCCGTACGTCCGGCACCGAGGCGTCCGTGGAACGCTCGAAGACGGTGGTGGGGTGGCCGTCGAAGCCGAAGTAGCGCTCGGCGGCGGGGAATCCGACCATGGCCACCCGGTCCAGGTTGGGTACCAGTTCGAGCGGTCGGAGGATGCCGACGACGACCACGCGGGTGTCGTTCATCATGATCGTCTCTCCGGTGCGGGTGATGCCGAGACGCTGCGCCGCCACCGCGCCGAGCACCGCCGTCGGGAGGCGTTCGCCGGCCGGGGTCAGCCAGACACCCTTGTCGACCTCGCCGCCGAGCGCGGCGAGCAGGTCGGTGCGGACCGCCTGGGCGGTGACGCCCGCGGTGCGCTCCTCGGGGACCACGTCGCTGCGGCGGATGCGGGCGTCGATGTCGGCGCTTGCCGTGGCGTGCTGCACCGGGCCGATGCGCTCGACCATCGCGACCGCGTTCCTGGGGAGCTTGATCTCCTGCCCCATGGCGTCCTTGCCCGCCTCGGCGGTGAGGAGGTTGGTACCGAGGCGGTCGAGACGGGCCATCAGATCCGCGCGGCTCGACTCGGACAGCCCGACGACCGCCACCATGGTCGCGATGCCGATGGCGATGCCGAGCGCCGAGAGCACCACGCGCGCACGCCGCGCGCGCAGGCCGACCGCGCCGACGCGCAGGACGTCGCGGGGGGAGAGGCGGGCGGGCCTGAGGTCGTTCTTCATGAACCGGCCTCTTCCGTAAGCGAGTCGAGGGGCTCTCCGGAGCGCGTGTCCGAAACGATCTCGCCGTCCCTGAAGCGGACCCGGCGCGGCAGCGAGTCCGCGATCTCGTTGTCGTGGGTGATCACGCAGACGGTGGTGCCGGACGCGTTCAGCTGGTGCAGCAGCTCCATGACGATCTCGCCGGAGGCGGTGTCCAGCGCCCCGGTCGGCTCGTCGGCCAGCAGCAGCCGGGGCTCCCCCACCAGGGCACGGGCGATGGCCACGCGCTGCTTCTCGCCGCCGGACAGCTCGTTCGGCGTGTGCGAGCGGCGGTGGTCCAGCCGCACCTCGGCGAGCGCCTCCCGCGCGCGGGCACGCCGTTCCTTCAGCGGGACGCCCGCGTACAGCAGCCCGTCGGCGACGTTGTCCACCGCGTCGCGCCCCGCCGCCAGGTGGAAGTGCTGGAAGACGAAGCCGATGTGGCGGGCGCGCAGGGCGGAGAGCCGGGAGTCGGAGAGCTCGGACACGTCGTAGCCGGCGATCCGGACGGTGCCCGTGGTGGGCTTGTCGAGCGTGCCCATGATGTTGAGCATCGTGGACTTGCCGGAGCCGGACGGGCCGACGACGGCGAGGAGTTCGCCCTCCTCGACGGTGAGGCTCACACCACGCAGGGCGTGGACGCCGCCGGGGTACGCCTTGCCGGCGTCCCGCAGTTCGATGACCGGGGCCGGGGTCATGACTTCGCCACTCCGACCTTCAGGCCCTCACGCACATCCGGTCCGGAGACCTCGATCTGCCCGTCGGCGGTCATGCCCGTCTCCACCCGTACCATCCTCGACGTGGCGCCCTCGACGACCTGGAGGCCGTAGCCGCCCTGCTCGCCGCGCAGCGCGACGACCGCCTCGACGGGGACCGCGAGGACCCCCTTGTGCGCCTCGCTGACGAACTTCACGCTCGACGGCGCCTTGGGGTCCTCGCCGGACGCGGCGCCCGCCCCGCCCTCCAGGACGACCTCGACGGTGATGCCGTCCTCGGCGACGGCGCCGCCCCCGGCCTCGGAGGCCTCGGGGCGCACCGTCCCGGCGACGTGGCCGGCCACGGTCTTCCCGCTCGGCAGGGTGACCTCGACCTTGGTGCCCCGTGAGGTGAGGGCGCCGTCGGTCTGGTCGAGCTGGGCCCGTACGACGGGCTTGGTGGAGGCGACCGTCAGGACCGTCCCGTCCGGGCCGACCTGGTCGGCGAGCGCCGCGTCGGCGGAGACCACCTTGACCGGGCCGGGCTGGAAGACGACGTCGCCCCTGCCGACCCTGCCGGTGGGGTCGCGGTTCAGGGACTTCTGCCACTGCTTGACGGCTGCCGCGGTGTCCTCGTCGTACCGGACGTCGACGTAGAGCCCCGATCCGTACCCCAGGTCACGCAGATTGCGCTCCAGCTGGAGCACGTCGCTGCCCCGGTCGCCGACCTTCATCTCGCGGAACATCGGGACCGGCCCGTAGAGGAGGGTGACGGGCTTGTCGTTCAGCTCGTACAGTGCCTGCCCCCTGGTCAGCGTCTTCCCTTCGGGGGCGGCGACCGTGACGGTGCCCTCGACGGCGGACTTGACGGCGCGGCGCTGCGCGAAGTCGAGCCGGCCGTCGACCGTCCTGGACTGCACGAGGTCGGTGCGTTCGACGGTCGCGGTGGCGGGGGGCAGGTCGCCGCCCCTCCCGGAGGCGCCCGCGTCGCCGCCGTCGCCGAGGGACAGGACGCCCCCGGCGACGGCGGCGGCGGTCACCGCGCCGAGGGCGACGAGTACGGAGCGGCGTTTCACTGCATGCCTTCCACGCTGTCGATCAGCTTCGACTGGCAGGCCTCGCGGGCCTTCTTGTACGACGGCGATCCGGGGTCGAGGACCGGGGACGCCGGGTTCGGGTCGCCGCCCGGCTGGGCGCGGCCGCCGCTCATGGTCGGGTTGGTGAACCGGGAGACGCCGTTGTCCCGCATGCACTTGGCGTGCGCGAGCAGCGACTCGTACCCCTTCTGTTCGTCGCGCTCGGGCTCGACGGCGAAGGCGGCCTGCATCTCGGGCGCGCAGACCTGGTTCTTCCCGCCCTTGTACGCCTCGTTCTGGCCCGGCCGGGAGGCGATCTTCTCGACCTTCACCCAGTCGAGATAGCCGCTGAGCTTGGGGTCGGGGAAGTCCTTGTAGCCGCCCTTGAGGCGCATGCACTGGACGTACTTCATCTGGGCGTCGTAGAAGGCGCTCTTGCCCGCGGGCGGGGCGCTCGGCCTGTCCGCGTCCTTCGTGGTGCCGGCCGTCGGCGGCTGCGGTACGTCGGCGATCGCTTCGTCCTTCCTCGTGCCGCCCGCACCGTCGTCCCCGCCGCCGCAGGCGACGGAGAGGGCGAGTACGGGCAGGGCCACGAGAACGGCCGTGCGCAGTCGGGCGGTGGTGCCGCGGTTCGTGCGGAGAAAGGTCATGTGCCGCACGCTCGCCGCCGCAGATGATGGCCCGTCCATGGCCGCATGATGAGAACGTAACAATGCCCCCGGCCTGCACATCCTCCTCCGTGCGCAGGAGACGGGAAGGGTCCTGGCGTGCCCATAATCGGCCCCATGCCGCATGTGTTGCTCATCGAGGACGACGCGTCCGTACGGGACGGGATGGAGCTCGTGCTGCGCCGGCACGGGTACGGCGTGGACACCGCCGCCACCGGCGAGCAGGCCCTCGCCCTGCTGGCCGGGGAGCCCGGCGCCCGAATCGAACTGGCCGTGCTGGACCTGATGCTGCCCGGCATGGACGGCTTCGAGGTGTGCCGTCGTATCCGCGCCCGTTCGGCGATCCTGCCGATCATCATGCTGACCGCGCGCGGCGACGACCAGGACATCGTGACGGGCCTGGAGGCGGGCGCCGACGACTACGTGGTCAAGCCGGTCACCGCCCCCGTCCTGGAGGCCCGCATCCGGGCCGCGCTGCGGCGCGCGGAACCGTCGGGGCAGGCGCAGGGGGCCGGCGCCGACCTCGCGGGGCTGGTGATCGACCGCGCCGGACTGACCGTCACCAAGCATGGCACCCCCGTTCCGCTGCCGCCCACCGAGCTGCGGCTGCTGCTGGAGCTCTCGGCCTCCCCCTGCCGGGTCTTCAGCCGCGAACAGCTCCTGGAGTCCGTCTGGGACCACACTTTCCTGGGCGACTCCCGGCTGGTGGACGCGGCCGTCGGCCGGCTGCGGGCCAAGCTGGAGGACGTACCGGCCAAGCCCCGCTACGTCCAGACGGTGCGGGGCTTCGGCTACCGCTTCGGGCCGCTGTGAGCCGTACGGACAGCGGCAGGCGTGGCGCCGCTGCGAAGGGGCGCACCCGGCGGCTGGTCGGCGGGCTGCGCACCCGGCTCGTCGTCACCTTCGTCGTCGTCGCCCTCATCAGCGCGGTGACCGCGACCGCCCTCGCCTACCGGGACGCCCGCACCGCCGTCCTCCAGCGCACCCAGAACGCGGCCGTGGACGATGTCCGGGAGCGGGTCACCTCCATCGCCGCCGACTTCGACGTACCGCCCGACCAGCGGACGCTGTCCCGGTTCGCGACGAAGGTCTCGGAAGGCATCGGCGCCCGCATCGTGGTCGTCCGCTACCAGGACCTCGTCGCAGTCTCCGACTCGCTGGCCGACACGGAGGGACGGATCACCGCCGAGCTGCGGGCCGCCGTGCGCGCCGGGGGCGGGGCCCGGTTCCAGCGGGTGGTGTGGCGGGGCGAGCCCTATCTGGTCGTCGGCATGCCGGTGCGGTACGCCGACGGGGACCGCCGTACCTCCGGCCTGGAGGTCTTCGCGATCACCGATCTGCGGGCCGAACGCGACGACACCGCCGCCCTGTTGGACTCCGTGCGGGCGGGCGTCGCACCGGTGGTGCTGCTCTCCGCCGTCCTGGCGCTGCTGGCCGCGGGAACGGTCCTTCGTCCGGTACGGAAGCTGGGCCGGGCCACCCGCGGGCTCGCGGCCGGAGACCTCGGCACCCGGGTCGCCGTCACCGGGCACGACGAACTGGCCGACCTGGCAAGGACGTTCAACGAGTCGGCGGACGCGCTCCAGGCCTCCGACGCGGAACTGCGCGAGCAGGAGGCGAAGGCACGCCGCTTCGTGGCGGACGTGTCGCACGAACTGCGCACGCCCCTCGCGGCGATGACGATGATGGCCACCGTCCTGGAGGAGGACGCCGACCAGCTTCCGCCGGACGCCGCGCGGGCGGCGCGTACCGTCGGCGCGGAGACGGCACGGCTGGCCCGGCTGGTCGAGGACCTGATGGAGATCTCACGCTTCGACGCCAAAGCGGTACGGCTGAACGCGACCGGGACGGACATCGCCGACACCGTGCGGGCCTCGCTGGCGCTGCGCGGCTGGACGGACCGGGTACGGACGCATCTCCAGGCGGACGTACGGGCCGTGGTCGACCGGCGGCGCATCGACGTGATCGTCGCGAATCTGGTGGGCAACGCGCTGCGGCACGGAGCCCCGCCGATCACGGTGACCCTCGGGACGGCCGTCGCGGCGGACGGTGAATGGGTGACGCTGGAGGTCGCCGACCACGGCACCGGACTGCCGCCGGGGGCCCGGGAGCGGGTCTTCGACCGGTTCTACAAGGCGGACGAGGCCCGCACGCGCGGCGCGGCCGAGGACGGCGGACGGGGCAGCGGCCTCGGCACGGCGATCGCACTGGAGAACGCGCGGCTGCACGGCGGCACGATCGACGTGGCCGACGGACCACAGGGCGGCGCGGTGTTCACGCTGCGGCTGCCCCTGCGACGTGCGGAGGAGGACGCGGAGTGAAGGTCCGGCAGGCAGTCGTGGTGGCCGCACTGGGAATCGCCCTCATGGGCTGCGGCGTCCAGCCGACCGGGGTGGTGGGCGCGGGAGAGTCCGCGTCCGGGCCGACGCGCGGATTCCGGCTGTACTTCGTGTCCGTCGGCGGACTGCGCGGGGTGCCCGTGCAGGACATGCGGATCAAGAACCTCGCCTCGGTGGTGAAGCTGCTCCTCCAGGGGCCGCCGCCCACCGCCCGGGGCGACGGGCTCACCTCGTACGTCGGGCTCCCCGGCTTCTCGGCGACCGGAACGGGCACCCGGGTCACGTTGCACCTCGACGGTCCCTATCCGGAGACGGGGCGCGACCAGGGGACGGGCCAGCTGGTGTGCACGCTGGCACGCGCCCAGTCCGTACTCGAACGGAAGGTCAGGACCGACGACGTGGAGGTCACCCTGCAGCCGTCCGAAGGCGCCGCGCTGGGCCCCTACCGGTGTGCGGACTTCCTCAACAGGTGAGGCGGGCAGGCGGGTTGACGGCGGTCGCGGTCGGGCGTCCGCGCCGCCGTCCGTGATCCGCACCGTCCCGTACCGCGCCATCGGCATGAAGCCGATGCCTCGGCCACCCGAACGGATCAAGTGCCGAGCGCATCGGCGAAGACACGGCACGGCGCACGGCCCGCGGGGCCGTGCCGACGCCCGTACCCGCTGGCAGCCGGATCAGGAGAGGAGTCCGGCGGCCCCCGCCCGGACCGTGTCAACGAACGACACGCCGCTTCCGGGGTGAGCGGGTGCCGGGAGGTCGCCCGGACAGGCGAACGGTGCATCAATTCACCTGCGCACAAAGGGTGCCGATGGGCCGTCGGATTGCACCTGAATGGCATACGGGTGGCCGTCGTCCCGGCCGGCGCCCCGGAATCAGCTTTTCGATACGCCCGATATGACAGGTATGAGGGGCGAAAGTACGTTCAGTCACGGGTCGACTGCGCAGCCGACCTCTCTGAGACAGGAGAAGTGACATGGCTAAACGTTCCACCGTGATCGTCGGCACGGTCGCAGCCGCCGCGGCCCTGATCGCCACCGGCAGCACCCTCACCTCGGCGGCCACCTCCGAGCCGGTCCAGGTGGCCCCGGCGGCCCCGGCACCCCCGATCGTCCAGCAGGCAGCCGCCCCCGCTCCCGCCCCCGCCCCCGCCCCCGCCGCCGGCGACAGCGGAAACGGCAATGGAGGCAGGGGCAACGAGGGCAGAGGCAACGGCGAGGGCCGGGGCGGCGACGAAGGAGGCTACGGCGGGGGCGGCCGGGGCGGCGACGAAGGAGGCTACGGCGGGGGCGGCGGAGGCGGGGGCCGGGGCGGCGACGAAGGAGGCTACGGCGGGGGTGGCGGCCGGGGCGGCGGCGGCGGGGGCTACGGCGAGGGCCGAGGCGGCGGCGGGGGCTACGGCGAGGGCCGCGAAAGGCGCGAGGGCAGGATCCACTTCAACGAGCGGACGTACTCCGCGACCCCCGGCGGCTGCATCACCGCCGCCAGCGGCCTCGGCTCCACGAGCTTCAACATCTTCAACGAGAGCCGCCGGACCGTCGAGGTCTTCAGCGGGGCGACCTGCGACAACGGCGCCCCTGTCGCCACCGTCGGACCGTACGGCGCCACCAATGGCGTGTTCCCGCAGCGCGTCGAAGGAGGCATCTTCGTCCCCAATGGAGTGGGGGGCAGCTTCCGGGTGGTCGAGGACGACTACTACGACTGGTGACCGGGCACGCCGCCCGCATGAGGTGACACGGACCCCGGCCCGCCGGAATCGGGCCGGGGTCCGTGCACGACCGGCCCCCGGAGCGGCTTCGACGACCAGGCCGCGATCGAACCCCTCATTAGGTAGACTGGTCTACCTAATACAGCAGAGGGGCAGGAATGACCGATCCGAAGGCCGGCACCGAGCAGCCGGTGAGGCGGCGACGCGGGGCCGCGCGAGGGCGGATCCTCGACGCCGCGGCGCGCCGGTTCTACGCCGACGGCGTCGCGGCGACAGGGATCGACACGATCACGGCCGAGGCCGGTGTGGCGAAGATGAGCCTCTACAACAACTTCGCCTCCAAGGCCGACCTGGTCTCCGCCTATCTCCAGGCCCGGCACGAGGAGTGGCTCGGCCTCTACGAGCGGCGCCTGGCCGGGACGCAGGACCCGAAGGAGGGCGTGCTCGCGGTCTTCGACGCCTACGCGGACCATGCCGAGCTCGCGTACGAGCACGGCTTCCGAGGATGCGGGCTGCTCAACGCCGCTGCAGAGCTGCCCAACGGACACGAGGGCCGGACGGTGGTGCGCCGGCACAAGGAGCAGGTCGAGGACCTGCTCGTCACCCATCTCCGGCAGCTGCTGCCCGGCCGGGACGAGCGGGTCCGCGCCATGGCGGAACACCTGGCGTTCCTCCTCGAAGGGGCCATCGTGCGCGCGGGCCTCGAAGGGGACGGCGTGCGCATGCGACGGGCACGCGACATGGCGGCCCGTCTGGTGGACGACCTGTGATCCGGCAGGCCGGGCGCGCCTCAGGACCCGGTGCGGGCGCGTTCGCCGTCCTGCTGGCCTCGGTGCTGTGGGGCACCACGGGCACCGCGGCCACCTTCGCGCCGCAGGTGGGGCCCCTGGCGATCGGCGCCGCGGCGATGGGACTGGGCGGCCTGCTGCAGGCACTCGTGGCCGGGCGCCGCATCGCGCGGGCCCGCGCGGGGCTCGGGTCGCAGTGGCGGACCGTGCTCGTCGGGGCATCCGGCGTGGCGCTGTACCCGCCGGCGTTCTACACCTCCATGCATCTGGCCGGTGTCGCGGCGGGGACGGTCGTCTCGATCGGCTCCGCCCCGCTGGCGTCGGCCTTGATCGAACGGATCGTCGACCGGCGGCGGCTGTCCCGGCGATGGATGGCCGGGGCCGCCCTGGGACTGGCCGGCACTGTGCTGCTGTGCGCGGCCGAGGCCGCGCGGGGCGGCTCCGCGACCGGCACGGGGTCCGCCGGGCGGACCGTCGTCGGCGTGGGGCTCGGGCTGGTCGCGGGCCTGACCTACGCCGTGTACGCGTGGGCGGCGCACCGTCTCATCACCCGCGGCATCGCCTCCCGCGCGGCCATGGGAGCGGTGTTCGGCCTGGGCGGGCTGATGCTCGTGCCCGTGCTGCCGGCCACCGGCGCGCCACTGGTCGCCTCCTGGACGAACGCGGGCGTCGGCCTCTACATGGCACTGGTGCCGATGTTCGCCGGGTACGTCCTGTTCGGGTTCGGCCTGGCCCGCATCCCCGTGAGCACCGCGACGACCCTGTCCCTGCTGGAGCCCGCCGTGGCGGCGGTGTTCGCGGTGCTGATCGTGGGCGAGCACCTGCCCGTCCTCGGCTGGACCGGGATCGCGCTCGTCATCGCCTGCCTCGGCGTACTGACCGTCCCCTCCCGGCCCCTTCGGACCCCGCGCCGCGTCACGGCGGGGCCGCCGACGACGGTTCCCGGGCGCCCGCGCCCCCTTCGGCGTCTTCGGACCGTGCCGCCGCCGACGGCCCGGCCGGCCGACGAGGGGTAGGGGTCGGACCGCAAGGAGGGTGGACGCCGGACCGGGATCGTCCCGGCCGCCCCTTCGACCGGCACCGGCAGCCGGCTCGCGGTCGACGGGTTGCCGGATCCGGGCTGGTGCGCGTGCTCCGTGCGGCAGCGATCAGAGTCCTGGGCGCCGCCCCGTGCGCACGCGCTCCGGCACCGCCTCAGCCGGTCGCGAACAGCACCACCAGCAGCACCGCGCCCACCACAGCCGGTGCGATCAGCTCGTAGGCCCAGCGCACCGAGACCGAGGACGGCGAGGCCTCCTGCGATTCCGCGGACTTCGCCGCGCCGGCGGCCGCACCCGTCTTCGCGCGCTCCACCAGCTCCCGCAGGTCCGCCATGATCCGGTCGGCCGTCGCCATGCGGGCCTTGCTGTCGCGGACGTCGGCGTGCACCGAGGTCCGGCCGTACGGGTCGTCCACGGACTGCCGGGACTGCCGCCGGGCCGCCCTCTTCCGCTGCCGCAGCGACACCGGCACCGCCCACATCTGGTACTTGGTGCCGCCCTCGGTGAACAGCTCGCTCGAATACCCGGCCCGCAGATCCGCGACCTCGGTCCACGGCACGGTGATCGTCCGGAACGGGTTGCGGATCCTGATCCGCCGGTCATTGGCGAACACGACGGGCCGCAACGTGAACGCCACGACCAGCGGCACCGCGGTCAGCATCCCGGCCAGCGCCAGCCACGGCACCCGTCCGTGGCCCCGCAGCGCGGCATCCCCGCCGATCCAGCAGATGAGCACAAGCAGCAGGACACCACCGACGACCCCGGCGGGCGACCGGAAGGTCCGGTCGGCGTAGGTCGGCTCGGCGGGTGGTGTGGGGCTCGTCATGGGCCCGATTCTGCCTGACGCGTGCGAGGGGTGCCGGGGCGCCCGCCCCCGTACCGCACTACGCTCGGACGACCTGGCCCCCTGTACAGGTCGCTACGCGCGTAGATATGCTCCTCTGGTGACCATGCCCACCACAGCTCCCGCATTCTCCGACGCGACCGCGTCCGACAGTGCGCTGCGCCGCTTCCTGCACGGGCTGCCCGGCGTCGACGCCGTCGGCCTCGAAGCGCGCGCCGCGTCCCTCGGAACCCGTTCGATCAAGACGACGGCCAAGGCGTACGCCATCGACCTGGCCATTTCGATGATCGACCTGACGACGCTGGAAGGCGCGGACACCCCGGGCAAGGTCCGGGCCCTCGCCGCCAAGGCCGTCCATCCCGACCCGCTCCGCTACGCTCCGCCCCGGCTCTCCTCCGACCCCGTGGATGCCGAGCCCGACCGCGCCACCCCGCGCACCGCGGCGGTCTGCGTCTACCCCGACATGGTGGCGACCGCGGTCGCCGCGCTGGCCGGTTCCGGCGTGAAGGTGGCGTCCGTGGCGACGGCCTTCCCGGCCGGCCGCGCCGCGCTCGACGTCAAGCTCGCGGACGTCCGCGACGCCGTGGCCGCCGGGGCCGACGAGATCGACATGGTGATCGACCGGGGCGCCTTCCTCTCCGGCCGGTACCTCAAGGTGTACGAGGAGATCCTCGCCGTGAAGGCGCAGTGCGCGCGGCCCGACGGCGCCGACGCCCGACTGAAGGTGATCTTCGAGACCGGCGAGCTGTCCACGTACGACAACATCCGCCGCGCCTCCTGGCTCGGCATGCTGGCGGGCGCGGACTTCATCAAGACGTCGACCGGCAAGGTCTCCACCAACGCCACGCCCGCGAACACCCTGCTGATGCTGGAGGCCGTGCGCGACTTCCGGGCGCAGACCGGCGTACAGATCGGCGTGAAGCCGGCCGGCGGCATCCGCACCTCCAAGGACGCGATCAAGTTCCTGGTGCTGGTGAACGAGACGGCGGGCGAGGACTGGCTGGACAACCACTGGTTCCGCTTCGGCGCCTCCAGCCTGCTGAACGATCTGCTGATGCAGCGCCAGAAGCTCAGCACCGGCCGCTACTCCGGCCCCGATTACGTGACGGTGGACTGATCCCCATGGCATCTGCATTCGAGTACGCACCCGCTCCGGAGTCGCGCTCGGTCGTCGACATCGCGCCCTCGTACGGCCTGTTCATCGACGGTGAGTTCACCGACGCGGCCGACGGCAAGGTCTTCAAGACCCTCTCGCCGAGCAGCGAGGAGGTGCTCTCCGAGGTCGCGCGGGCCGGCGCAGCGGACGTCGACCGGGCCGTGAAGGCCGCCCGCAAGGCGTTCGAGAAGTGGTCGGCGCTGCCCGGTTCCGAGCGCGCCAAGTACCTGTTCCGGATCGCCCGGATCATCCAGGAGCGCAGCCGCGAGCTCGCCGTTCTCGAAACCCTCGACAACGGCAAGCCGATCAAGGAGACCCGCGACGCGGACCTCCCCCTGGTCGCGGCGCACTTCTTCTACTACGCGGGCTGGGCCGACAAGCTGGACCACGCCGGGTTCGGCGCGAACCCCCGCCCCCTCGGCGTCGCGGGCCAGGTCATCCCCTGGAACTTCCCGCTCCTGATGCTTGCCTGGAAGATCGCGCCGGCGCTCGCCACCGGCAACACGGTGGTCCTCAAGCCCGCCGAGACGACCCCGCTCTCCGCGCTGTTCTTCGCGGACATCTGCCGCCAGGCCGGCCTGCCCAAGGGTGTCGTGAACATCCTCACCGGGTACGGGGACGCGGGCGCGGCGCTCGTCGAGCACGAGGACGTCGACAAGGTCGCCTTCACCGGGTCGACGGCGGTCGGCAAGGCCATCGCGCGCCAGGTCGCCGGCACGGACAAGAAGGTCACCCTCGAACTGGGCGGCAAGGGCGCCAACATCGTCTTCGACGACGCCCCGATCGACCAGGCCGTCGAGGGCATCGTCACCGGCATCTTCTTCAACCAGGGCCAGGTCTGCTGCGCGGGCTCGCGGCTGCTCGTGCAGGAGTCGATCCAGGACGAGCTGCTGGACGCGCTGAAGCGCCGGCTGTCGACGCTCCGGCTCGGCGACCCGCTGGACAAGAACACCGACATCGGCGCGATCAACTCCGCGGAGCAGCTCGTCCGGATCACCGCGCTCGTCGGGACGGGCGAGGCGGAGGGCGCCGAACGCTGGTCCGCCCCCTGCGAACTCCCCTCCTCCGGCTACTGGTTCGCCCCGACGCTGTTCACGAACGTCACCCAGGCGCACACCATCGCCCGTGACGAGATCTTCGGCCCGGTGCTGTCCGTGCTGTCGTTCCGCACGCCCGACGAGGCCGTCGCCAAGGCCAACAACAGCCAGTACGGCCTCTCGGCCGGCATCTGGACGGAGAAGGGCTCCCGCATCCTCGCGGTGGCGAGCAAGCTCCGGGCGGGTGTCGTCTGGGCCAACACGTTCAACAAGTTCGACCCGACCTCGCCCTTCGGCGGCTACAAGGAGTCGGGCTTCGGCCGCGAAGGCGGCCGTCACGGCCTGGAGGCGTACCTCGATGTCCGATAACCGTCTGAGCGTCTTCAAGACCTACAAGCTGTACGTCGGGGGCAAGTTCCCCCGCTCCGAGAGCGGCCGGGTGTACGAGGTGACGGACTCCAAGGGCAAGTGGCTGGCGAACGCCCCCCGGTCCTCCCGCAAGGACGCGCGGGACGCGGTCGTGGCCGCCCGCAAGGCGTTCGGCGGCTGGTCGGGCGCGACGGCGTACAACCGCGGCCAGATCCTCTACCGCGTCGCGGAGATGCTGGAGGGCCGCAAGGAGCAGTTCGTACGCGAAGTGGCGGACGCGGAGGGCCTGTCGAAGTCCAAGGCGGCGGCCGCCGTGGACGCGGCCATCGACCGCTGGGTCTGGTACGCGGGGTGGACCGACAAGATCGGCCAGGTCGTGGGCGGGGCCAACCCGGTCGCGGGCCCGTTCTTCAACCTGTCCACGCCCGAGCCGACCGGTGTGGTCGCGGTGCTGGCGCCGCAGAAGTCGTCGTTCCTGGGGCTGGTCTCGGTGATCGCCCCGGTGATCGCGACCGGCAACACGGCGGTCGTCGTCGCCTCGGCGGACTCCCCCCTCCCGGCCCTGTCCCTGGGCGAGGTGCTGGCCACCTCCGACCTGCCGGGCGGCGTGGTGAACATCCTGTCCGGAGGGACGGCGGAGATCGCGACACCGCTGGCGTCCCACCAGGACGTGAACGCCATCGACCTCACGGGCGCGGACGCGGCGCTGGCGAAGGAGCTGGAGAGCGCGGCTGCGGACAACCTGAAGCGGGTGCTCCGCGCGCGGGCCGCGGACGAGGACGGCGCCACCGACTGGTCGGCCGATCCCGGCACCCACCGCCTGACGGCCTTCCTGGAGACGAAGACGGTCTGGCACCCCACGGGTGCGCTGGGCGTCTCGGGCTCCTCGTACTGAGCCGTACGAACGCGGCCCGCTCCCCCGGAATCCCCGGGGGAGCGGGCCGCGCCCATGTGCGCGCGCTTCTCAGCCGTGCAGCGCTCCTGCCACCTGCCCGACCACCGGGAGGTCCTTCAGCGCGCCGCCGCTGGTCACCGGGTCGGTGACGGCGGCCGTGGAGAGCGGCTTGAAGTCGGCGATCTGCGTCCCCACCGCGTTGTCCAGCGGGTCCGTGCCCGTCCCGGCCAGCGGGTCGAGCCGGAGATGCGTGACCGGTGCGATGCCGCTCCTGAGCGACTGCCCGACCGCTCCGGTCACCGCGCCGCCGGCCGCCTTCGAGACCTCGTCGAGGCTGCTGCCGGTGTCTGCGGCCTGAGCGAGGGGCAGCGGCGCCGCCTGGGCCGCCGCACCCCCTGCGCCGAGTGCGGCGCCCACCGCGGTGACGGTCAGACCGGCCCGCAGCAGGGTGCGGCGCCGGGACTTGGAATGTGCGTGACGTGCCATGGAATTCCCACCTGATCGAGACGATCGAGTAACCATTCAGGTACGCAGAGTAGTTGAGGTGTGATGCTCGATACCAACCCGACCTCCGGGGGATCCCCTGCGCGGGTCAATGCCTCAGACTCGTGTCCTGTGAATTCCCAACCTCCCCCGACCCGCGTCGTGCTGCTCGCGGGCCCTTCCGGCTCCGGCAAGTCCTCCCTGGCCGCCCGCACCGACCTTCCGGTGCTGCGGCTGGACGACTTCTACAAGGAGGGCGACGACCCCACCCTGCCGCTCGTTCCGGGCAGCTCGGACATCGACTGGGACTCCGCACAGTCCTGGGACGCCGATGCGGCGGTGGCCGCGATCACGGAGCTGTGCCGCACGGGGCGCACCGATGTCCCGGTGTACGACATCGCCACGAGCTCCCGTGTCGACCGGGAGGCCTTCCACATCCAGCGCACCCCGCTGTTCGTGGCCGAGGGCATCTTCGCGGCGGACATCGTCGAACGGTGCCAGGAGCTGGGCGTCCTCGCGGACGCGCTGTGCCTGCGCGGTCGTCCGACGACGACATTCCGCCGACGGCTGCTGCGGGATCTGCGCGAGGGGCGCAAGTCGGTGCCGTTCCTGCTGCGGCGGGGGTGGCGGCTGATGCGGGCGGAGCGGCGGATCGTGGCGCGGCAGACGGCGCTGGGCGCGTATCCGTGCGGCAAGGAGGAGGCGCTGGGGCGGCTGGCCGCCGCCGCTGCGGGCCGGTGCCGACGGGCGTCCGCGGCACGGGGGACGGCGTAGCGGGAGCGCAGGGGACGTCCGGCCTCGGGCGCGTTCCCCTGCCCCGGCCCTTCCCGTGGCCGGGGCTCCGCCCGGGATCCCACGCCCCGTCACCCCGGCGGGCCGGGGCATGACGACGGGGTCGGACGGGCCCCCAGCCCGTCCGACCCCGCAGCACTTCCCCCGTGCACCGCCGCCTCCCCCGAAGCAGCGGCCCCCCTCGTCCCCCGTACCCCTCAGGCCACCAGCTCGCCGAAGGACTCCTCCTCGTCACGGCCGAAGCTGAGGACCTCGTCCTCGCGCAGCCGGCGGAGCGACCGCCAGATGCTGGACTTCACCGTGCCGACACTGATGTCGAGGATGGCCGCGATCTCCGGGTCGGTGCGGCCCTCGTAGTAACGCAGGACCAGCATCGTGCGCTGGAGTTCCGGCAGTCGCGCCAGCGCCTGCCAGAGCACGGCGCGCAGTTCCGTGCCGCGCATCGCGTCCGTGTCGCCCGCCGTCTCCGGCAGCTCCTCGGTCGGGTACTCGTTGAGCTTGCGCCTGCGCCAGGCGCTGATGTGCAGATTGGTCATGGTGCGGCGCAGATAACCGCCGACCGCCGCCTTGTCACTGATCCGGTCCCACGCCCGGTAGGTCGAGAAGAGGGCGCTCTGCAGCAGGTCCTCGGCCTCGAACCGGTCTCCGGTCAGGTGATAGGCGGTTGCGTACAGGGAGGCGCGGCGCTCCCGGACGTAGGCCGTGAACGCCGTTTCGGCGTCCTCGACCTGCGCCGGGGCCTTCCGCTCCCCGGTGACCTCCCCGTACGCGGCTCCCCCGTTGCTTCCCCCGCCGTTTCCCCCGTTGCCCCCCACGGACGCGTCGATCACCGTCATGTACGACGTGTGCTGACGCCCGGCGCCCCGAACGCATCCCCGCCCGCCGCCGAGCTCTCGGCTCCGCTCGAGCAGGGAGGCGCCCCCCACGGCACCGGATTTCTCGGTGCTCCGGCCGACATCGTGGAGACGCGTGACAACTGCGCTTGCGGTGGTGCTGTGAGTTGCGTTCATCCTGCGCCCCCCATCGGTGGAGTCCGTCCGTTCCTTGTGCCAATGAGCTTGCCGGGGCAGTTTCATCGGGCTGTCCTCCGACTGTCACAGCCCTGTCACAGGGCCTGCCGTCGGCGCGTCGCCGACGTGCCGGATGTATGAGTCGGCGCCAACTGTCGAACTGGGGCTCCACCATGGGTCAGAATGACCAGCGTGCCTTTCCTGTTGCTGATCGAGGACGACGACGCCATCCGCACGGCCCTCGAACTCTCGCTGTCACGCCAGGGCCACCGTGTGGCCACCGCGGCGACGGGAGAGGACGGCCTCAAACTGCTGCGTGAACAGCGGCCGGATCTGATCGTGCTGGATGTGATGCTGCCCGGCATCGACGGATTCGAGGTGTGCCGGCGCATCCGGCGCACCGACCAGCTGCCGATCATTCTGCTGACCGCGCGCAGCGACGACATCGACGTCGTGGTGGGACTCGAGTCCGGTGCCGACGACTACGTGGTGAAGCCCGTGCAGGGCCGGGTGCTCGATGCCCGCATCCGGGCGGTGCTCCGCCGCGGTGAGCGCGAGTCCACCGACTCCGCGTCCTTCGGGAGCGTGGTGATCGACCGTTCCGCGATGACCGTGACCAAGAACGGCGAGGATCTGCAGCTCACGCCGACCGAGCTGCGACTTCTGCTGGAGCTGAGCCGTCGGCCGGGCCAGGCCCTGTCACGGCAGCAGCTGCTGCGGCTGGTCTGGGAGCACGACTACCTCGGTGACTCCCGGCTCGTGGACGCCTGTGTGCAGCGGCTGCGCGCCAAGGTGGAGGACGTGCCGTCCTCGCCGACCCTGATCCGTACCGTTCGGGGTGTGGGCTACCGACTGGATTCGCCTCAGTGAGTGATGCCGTCAAACGGAGCCTGCTCACCGGGCTTCGCTGGACCAGTCTGCGGCTGCGTCTCGTCGTCGTGTTCGCCCTGGTGGCACTGACCGCCGCCGTGTCCGCCTCGGGGATCGCGTACTGGCTGAACCGCGAGGCCGTGCTGACCCGTACCCAGGACTCCGCCCTCGGGGACTTCCGTCAGGAGATGCAGAACCGGGCGGCCTCGCTGCCGCCGCGGCCCACCAAGGACGATCTGCAGAACGCCGCCGTGCAGATGGCGAGCAGCTCGCCCGGCTACAGCGTGCTGCTGGTCGACGAGCGCGACCGCGGCAAGCCGATCGTCGGCAACTCCGACCTGGACACCTTCACGCTCGACAACGTGCCGCTGTCGCTGCAGAAGGCCGTCAACAAGAAGCAGCCGATCGAGGCGGGCAACAAGTACGCGTACCACCTCTTCTGGCAGCGGACCAGCATCCGCGGCACGCCGTATCTGGTGGGCGGAACGAAGATCATCGGCGGCGGCCCGACCGGCTACATGCTGAAGTCCCTCGACCAGGAGCGTCAGGATCTGAACTCGCTCGCCTGGTCCCTGGGGATCGCCACCGGGCTCGCCCTCGTCGGCTCGGCACTGCTCGCGCAGGCCGCCGCGACGACCGTGCTGCGGCCCGTTCAGCGGCTCGGCGACGCCGCCCGCAAGCTCGGCGAGGGCAAGCTCGACACCCGGCTCGTGGTCTCCGGCACCGATGAACTCGCCGATCTGTCCCGTACGTTCAACAGGACCGCGAGTTCGCTGGAGAAGAGGGTCGCGGACATGAGTGCGCGGGACGAGGCGAGTCGGCGGTTCGTCGCCGACATGTCGCACGAACTGCGCACCCCGCTCACGGCGCTGACCGCCGTCACCGAGGTGCTGGAGGACGAGGCGGACAGCCTCGATCCGATGATCGCGCCGGCGGTGCACCTGGTGGTGAGCGAGACCCGGCGCCTCAACGACCTGGTGGAGAACCTGATGGAGGTCACCCGCTTCGACGCGGGCACGGCCCGGCTCGTCCTCGACACGGTCGATGTCGCCGACCAGGTCACCGCCTGCATCGACGCCCGTGCCTGGCTGGACGCGGTGGATCTGGACGCCGAGCGCGGCATGCTGGTCCGCCTCGACCCCCGGCGGCTCGATGTGATCCTGGCGAATCTGATCGGCAACGCCCTCAAGCACGGCGGTTCGCCGGTGCGGGTCGCGGTGCGCACCGAGGGCGACGAACTCGTCATCGAGGTGCGCGACCACGGCCCCGGCATCCCCGAGGACGTCCTGCCGCACGTCTTCGACCGGTTCTACAAGGCCAGCGCCTCCCGGCCGCGCTCCGAGGGCAGCGGCCTCGGTCTGTCGATCGCCATGGAGAACGCGCACATCCACGGCGGCGACATCACGGCCGCGAACTCACCGGACGGCGACGGCGCGGTGTTCGTCCTGCGGCTGCCGCGCGACGCCGAGCAGCTCACCCGTTCCGACGGGGACCGCGAGCAGGGGAGCCAGGACGAGGAGGGCGAGGCGACATGACGGGCGGCAACCGCAGGGCGGTCCGGTCGGCCGTGGCGCTGGCCGGTGCGGTGACCGCCGCCGTGCTGGCCGCGGGCTGCGGGATCAGGACCACCTCCGTGCCGGTGGACGCCGGGGCGGCGCCGTCCCAGGTGCCGTGCTCGATGTCCGCGGAGGACGTCACCACCCAGGCCCTCCGGGGCATCCCCGTACAGGTCTACCTGGTCTGCTCCTCGCAGCTCGTCACGGTGGACCGCACGGTGCAGGTCGGGGACACGAAGTCGGACCGGATCCGGATAGCGCAGGCGCTCCTGGAGGAACTGGAGCAGAAGCCGTCCGCCGACGAGCGGCGGGCCGGGTTCACCACGGCCGTCCCGGCCGGGCTGCGGATCGCCCCGGCCCGCAGCGGCGACCGGCAGGGCACGCTGCGGCTCAGCGAGCAGCCGGAGGACCTGCCGGCCGAGGCGCTGGCCCAGATCGTGTGCACGTACGCGGAGAGCAAGTCGCTCGCACCGCAGGGCACGGTGGTGCTGGGCGGACCCGGCACATACGCGCCGCGCGGATATCTGTGCACCGCGGAGACGAAGGCGCGGCCGAAGGCCGTGCCGACGCCGGGGGCGCGAGCGGAGTCCTGAGCGCGGCATTGCCGGGGCGCCGGAGACGTCCGGCGGCCGGTTCGCCGTTCTCGCGCGCCGGGTGGGCCGGGCCCGGCCCGCGCCGGTCGAGGCCCCGAACGGGCCGGTGGAAGGGTTCGTCGGGCTCGGCGGAACCGATCCTGCCGCCCGGCGCGTCTTGGGGGGCGTGCGTCAAGGTTCGGGCAGTCGAGCTGCCATCCGTTTCCGCGCGGCCGGGGTCTCTCTCCTCCTCGCGCATCTGCTGCTTGTCGGCTGGCTGACGCTGCGCCCCCTCGACGTGCCGTGGACGACGGCCTCGAACTTCCACCCGCTCGCCGGCATCAGAGCGGACCTGTCGCTCGGCCCGGCCGAGGCCGCCCGCCGGATCGGCGCGGGGCTGCTGCTGCTGGCCCCGCTCGGCGTACTGCTGCCGATGGCCGGCGGGCGGCTGTTCGTCTCCCCATGGGCCTCGATGGCCCGTACCGTCGCGGCCGGGGCACTGATCTCGCTCGCCATCGAACTGCTGCAGACCGGAGTGCCGGGGCAGGTCGTCGACGTCGACTCCCTGTTGCTGAACACGATCGGTGTGGCGCTCGCCCATCTGCTGGTCGTACCCGTGTGCCGGGCGCGGCTGCGCCGCAGGAAGCAGCGGCGTATCAGGGTGATGCCCCGCCCCAGGGACGAGCCGGCTCAGGGGCCCACCCCGACGATTCCCAGGGTCGGCATCGCACCGTAGAGCGATGCTTTGCCCCTGTTCGTCGGGCGACCATGGATGCATCGGGAGCACGACGGAACTGCTCCCTCAGCAACGGTTCACGAAGGAGCCCACCATGGCCGCACTTGCCCGCCCCCTCGACGGACGCATGATCGGCGGAGTGTGCGCGGCGCTGGCACGGCGCTTCGGCACCTCCGCGGGAACCATGCGCATCATCTTCCTGCTCTCCTGCCTGCTGCCGGGGCCGCAGTTCCTGCTCTACCTGGCGCTCTGGGTGCTCCTCCCGGCCGAGAAGACCTCGTCCACCGCCTGGTGACGCGTCGCACCACATGCCTGTGGGGCGGACACCCGGTTCGGGTGTCCGCCCCACAGGCATGTGGTGCGAGGATCAGCCGCCGAGCGGGAGACCGTTGGTCGACAGACCGCTGGTCTTCAGGCCGCCCGCGGGCAGACCGCCGAGCAGGCCCTTGACCGGGGTGGTGGCGTCGCCGACGAGCTTCTGCTGGCCGGTGCCGAGGAGCTTGGTGGCCGTGTCCTGGACCGGCAGGGTCCGGGTGGCGTTCTCCAGCGCCGTGCCGGCGACCGGCAGGGCGGTGGCCGCGGCGTCGGTCGGCAACACGGCGGCGGAGGCGGTGCCCGCGGCGGCAGCGGCGAAAGCGGCACCGAGCGCGGCGACGCCGAGAGTCCTGACGGCAGACTGCTTCATGTGAAATTCATCCTTGGGGAGGGGGAAGTGAGCGGCTCTGAAACGTAGTCAGCCCACTATCCGTCCCGCAAACACGCCCCACCCGGGCAACGGCCGGGAATTCGCCCTCCCGGCCGTTCTCCCCGAACGTGTGAATCAGTCCTCGGAAGTCGAAGAGACGCTGGTCGTGGCGGTCTGCTCGAAGAGCCACTCGGACTTCAGCTCCGCATATCCGGGCTTGATCACATCATTGATCATCGCGAGACGTTCATCGAAAGGGATGAACGCGGATTTCATCGCGTTGACGGTGAACCACTGCATGTCGTCGAGCGTGTATCCGAAAGTCTCGGTCAGCTTCTCGAATTCACGGCTCATGCTGGTACCGCTCATCAGCCGGTTGTCCGTGTTCACGGTGACCCGGAAGTACAGCTTCCGCAGCAGCCCGATGGGGTGCTCGGCATACGAGGCCGCGGCGCCGGTCTGGAGGTTGGAGGTGGGGCACAGCTCCAACGGGATGCGCTTGTCCCGTACGTAGGAGGCGAGACGGCCGAGCTTCACGCCGCCGTCCTCGGTGACCTCGATGTCGTCGATGATGCGGACGCCGTGGCCGAGCCGGTCGGCGCCGCACCACTGGAGGGCCTGCCAGATCGACGGCAGGCCGAAGGCCTCGCCCGCGTGGATGGTGAAGTGATTGTTCTCGCGCTTGAGGTACTCGAACGCGTCGAGGTGCCGGGTGGGCGGGAAGCCCGCCTCCGCGCCCGCGATGTCGAAGCCGACGACGCCCTGGTCGCGGTAGCGGTTGGCGAGTTCGGCGATCTCCAGGGAGCGGGCGGCGTGCCGCATCGCGGTGAGGAGGGCGCCCATACGGATGCGGTGCCCGTCCCGGCGGGCCCGTCGCTCGCCCTCGCGGAAGCCCTCGTTGACCGCCTCGACGACCTCTTCGAGGGTCAGCCCGGCTTCCAGGTGCTGCTCGGGGGCGTACCGCACCTCGGCGTAGACGACACCGTCCGCGGCCAGGTCCTCGGCACACTCGGCGGCCACCCGGAACAGTGCCTCACGGGTCTGCATGACGGCGCAGGTGTGGGCGAAGGTCTCCAGGTAGCGCTCCAGCGACCCGGAATCGGCCGCCTCGCGGAACCAGATGCCGAGCTTGTCGGGCTCGGTCTCGGGAAGTCCGTCGTATCCGCTCGCGAGGGCGAGGTCGACGATCGTTCCCGGGCGCAGGCCGCCGTCGAGGTGGTCGTGGAGAAGGACCTTGGGGGCACGTCGGATCTGATCCTGGCCGGGCACATGGAGGGTCGGGCTCATCATTTGGGCACTCTAGCGCCTACGCGCGTAGATTGTCGCTTGCCGATACGTAACAGTGACCGCGAATACGGGTGGAGTACACCTGTCCTTCTGACACTGTTCTGTCATGGCACAGCGCGCACTCCCCCTGCCTGCTGCGAGGCTGGGACGGGCCGTCAGGACGGCCGGAGCACCAACTGCGGTCAGCGGCGTGGTTCTGCTGCTCCCGGACGGCGAGACCGACTCGCACCGCCGCCCCTCCCCCCTTTCGTACGCCCTCCAGCTGCCGCTGGCCCGGACCCTGGCCCGCGCGGGCCAGGAGGACGGGCTCGCCGCGCATGTCGTGCGCTACAGCTGCCGGGGCTGGAACGCGACCGACGCGCAGCTCGCGGCGGACGCCCGTTGGGCGGTGGACGAGGTCGTACGGCGCTACGGCGACGTCCCCGTCTGCCTCGTCGGCCACGGCATGGGCGGCCGGGCCGCGCTCCGGGCGGGCGGCCACGCGGCGGTCGGCTCCGTCCTGGCCATGGCTCCCTGGCTGCCCGAGGACGCGCGGGACGAGCCGGAGCCGGTGAAGCATCTGCTGGGCCGGCACGTCCTGCTCGTCCACGGCACGAACGATGCCCGCACCGATCCCGAACTCTCCTTCCGGCTGGCCGAACGGGCCAAGAAGACCAACCGTGACACCTGCCGTTTCGAGGTCCACTCGGACGGCCACGGTCTGCGCCAGCACCGGGCCGAAGTGGCGGCCCTGGTCACGGACTTCGTCCGCGGCTCGCTCTTCGGCCGGGCATACGCCCGCCCGGTGGCCGACGCCCTGGCGGCGCCGCCGCCGCTGGGGCTGCGGATGCCGCTGGCCGCGGGGTTCGGAAGGTCGTTGCGGGACTGAAGAGGCCGGGGGCGGGTATCGGCCCGTGGAGCGGGTGCGCGCAGACCACGCGGACGACCGGACGGCGACCGCCTGTCGAACAGCCCGCCGACTGAGCCCGGGCGGTGCGGCGCTGTCCGGGCCCGCTCACGCGTGACCTGCGCCGATGTCTGGCCTCTGTGGGCACCTGTGCGGACGGGGCGCGCGGGCCGGTGACCCGGGAGGCGCGTGTCCGGAAAGCCGTACCACCTGCGAGGGATCGACGAGAGAACCCTCCTGCGCACCCATGCCCTCAGGCCGTGCCCACGAGTACGGGGCCGGAGTCGACGGCGTTCACACCGATGCCCCTGGCGTCGCGACGCATGCGAGGGTGGGGCGGGCTGCTGATGCCGGCAGCCACCAGGCCGTGTTCCGCAGGTCGTCGGCGTGAGCGATCCTTCGGCACCCGCCCGGCGCGAGTGGAACCGGCGCGTTCCGCTGCCTCGCCGTCCCCCGAAGAGCATGTGACCCGCGGTTTCAGAAACGGTGAAAGGACAGTTGTTGGACGAGATGGTGTTCCGCAGCGAAGACGTGTCCGCGGCGGACCGGTTCACCTACTGGACCGAGCTCCTGGGTCGTACCCATGCGCCCATGGAACTGCGCAGCGACCACACCGACGACTTCCGGGCCTCCCAGCGCGTGCTGGACCTCGGTGCCGTCACCGTGTGGTCTGCCACGTTCCAGCCGCTGGTGTTCCGGCGCACGCCGAAGCTGATCCGTCAGTCCGACCCCGAGGCGTACCACCTGTCACTCGTCGTACGCGGGACCGGGGCAGGCGTGTGGCGGCACCGCGAGACCGAGTACAAGCCGTACGACCTGTTCATCAACTCGTCGTCGCTGCCGAACGACGTCTACAGCACCGGGGACGCGGTCCAGACCGTGGCGCTGGAGGTTCCCAAGGCCCTGCTGCCACTGCCTCGCGACATGGCCGGCCGAATCGTCGGAGCGCCGGTGTCGGCCCGGGAAGGCATGGGTGCCCTGCTGGCACAGTTCCTCACCCGGTTGATCGCGGACTCGGCCACGTATCAGCCCTCCGACCGGCCGCGGCTGGCCTCCATCGCGACCCCACTGGTCGCCGCGCTCTTCGCCCATCTGCTCGAAGCCGGCGACTGCCTGCCCCCGGAGACCCACCAGCGGGCCCTCACCTTCCGCATCCAGGCGTTCATCCGAGAGCACCTGCACGACCCGCACCTCACCCCGAGCGCCATTGCCGCCGCACACCACATCTCCACCAGTTACCTGCACCGCCTCTTCCGGGACGAGGACGTCACAGTCGCCGCGTGGGTACGCCGCCTGCGTCTGGAGGCGGCCCGCCGTGACCTCACCGATCCCGCACTCCGCACCACGCCTGTCCACGCCATCGCCGCCCGCTGGGGATTCACCCGCGCAGCCGACTTCAGCCGCGCTCACCGCGCGGCCTACGGCACCACGCCCACGGACCACCGGCACCAAGCCCTCCACTGCCGCAAGTGAACCCATTGCGAACACAGTTGTGCACTCGGCGCTAACGACCTGACCGCCTCAAGTCGGCATCCTGGAGGACGTTCGTGACCAACGGCGGGCCCGGGTGTCCCGCTGGGCTGTCGAGCCCGGCGGGGTCACGGGGAATCACGTTGCTCGTCATGCGTGAACGAGACGGAGGAGACGGGGTCTGGTGGAGCAGGAACAGCAGGGCCGGAAGTGCGTCCACACCCCTGCCGCAGCGGGGAACGGCCACGATGCGTCCCGGCCCGAACCCGGACTGTCCACCCCGCCCAGCCCGCACTGATCCCCCTGGTCGTACCGCGATCCGACGAGCCATCACAACGCGTCCGTTCAGGACAAATCGATCACACTTTGCGTCGATTTCACCGATAAATTGAGGTCCGGCCACATGATTGCTAAGCAACGGGACCGTCGCAGAGGACGGATCACAGCGGCGCTGGTCGCTCTGTCCTCGTTGGCGGCGCTGATATCGGGCACCCAGCAGGCGGTCGCCGAGGTCAAGCACATCGAGATCGCGGACAAGGGCAAGATATTCAAGAGCGAGCCGGCATCCGGCTTCGTTCTCCATCCGCGGGAGATACCAGGTGTCGACGAGGGCCAGACGGCACGCTCGGTGATCGAGGGGGCCGAGGCGAAGGGCGTCGTGACGCGGGTCTCCCCGCTGAGCGTCGCCCAGTCGAAGCAGCACATCGGCCGCCCGCTGTGCCACACGACCGGCATCAACGGCACGTTCAAGTACAACGGCTTCTGCTGGGACGAGACGGACGACAAGACCAGCGCCTGGTCCAACGGCTGGCATCCGCAGGGCTTCACCGCCTCCCACGACGCGGACGCGAGCGGCACGGTCGACGGCCACCACCTGTACATGGCGACCTGGTACTACGGCGTCAAGGGCTCCGACCGCAACAAGAAGGCCCGCATCTCCATCCTCGAATCGACCGGCACGGAGCGGACCTACGGGCACGTCCTGCTCGTCCGGCCCGGCGGCAGCCGGACGGACCCCCAGTTCACCTCGGTCGACGACGTCCACGCCGACGGCATGGTCTGGTACGGGAACAGGCTGTTCGTGGCCAACGGCGGCGAACTGCAGATCTACGACCTCAACCACCTGTGGAAGGTCAACTCCATCTCCGAGAAGTCGGGCATCGTGGGCGGCACGTCCTCGGCCGAGTACCACCAGTGGGCCCTGCCCATGGTCGCCCGCTACTCGAACCGCACCAAGGCCCAGCAGGACACGGCCAAGCCGGAGAAACAGTCCAATATGTTTTGTGACGGAGCCATAGCGTGCCTGAGCGCCTTGAGCCTGGACCGCAGCACGTCACCGCCGCGCCTGGTCTCCGGACGCTACGGGGATGCCGAGCGCGAGGCCGAAGTGGACGTGATCCGCTGGCCGATCGAATACCTCGGTGAGGGTGGCACGTCCCCCGTCAGCGCGACGGCCGCCTACAAGGCTCCTGTCCACGGCTTGCAGGGCGTGGCCACCGACGGCACGTACTACTACATATCAGCCATGTGCGACACGGACTACATGAAAGTCGCCGAGCCCTCGGACCCAGCTGCCTACTACTGCATCTGGCAGGCCGTGCCGGACGGCCCCGTATCGATCCTCACCCGCACGCCGCCACTCACCCAGAACCTGTCCTACTCGTTCTCCTCGGGCCGCCTGTGGGGCATGAACGAGACGAACGGCATGCGCGTCGTCTTCTCCCTGCTGCCGCGGAAGGCCGACAACAGCCAGTACCTGTACAACGACTACAGCAAGCTGTGCTCGGGCGTCGGCAGCACGGTCGAGAACAGCAAGCCGGTCATCCAGTGGCGCTGCAACGGCTCGGAGGACGAGCTCTGGGTGTTCGAGGAGACCAAGGACAACAACGGCAACCCCGCCTACTTCATCCAGAACAGGTACTCCGGCAAGTGCCTGGGCACCGGCAGCAGCCTCGCCAACGGCAAGGGCATGATCCAGTACACCTGCAATTCCAAGGTGGACGAGAAGTGGTGGTACGACCAGGACACCCACGAGCTGCGGAACGTCTACTCGGGCAAGTGCCTGGGCCTGGGGTCCGCCGCCACCAAGGGCAGCCAGCTCATCCAGTGGACGTGTAACGGCGCACAGGACGAGCGCTGGATCATCTCCAGGACCGCCCCCAAGGTGTGACCTGAACACGCTCCTCCGACGGCCCGCCGGAAATCCCGGCGGGCCGGTCGCGTGATGGCGGGTCTGTCGGTTCGCACGCGCGATGTCGCCGACGGAGGGTGGCAGCCATGACCGCCTCGAAGGCCGGCGCCTCCCCCGTTCGGCCCGCGGTGACCAGGAGTGCGAGGGACCGGGCCCGTCTTCCGCAGGCGAGGGCCTTCGTGCTCAGCCCGCCATGGGAGCGTTCGAGCACGTCCCTTCAGTCCGGCAGCAAATGCCCCCGCCGAGACAGCAGAAAACGCTTGAAGGCGGCCACCGGCGGGGTGTCCGGGTGGCCGTCCAGCCAGGCGACGCCGATCTCGCGGGCCGCGCGGGGAGCCGTCACCGTCAGCTCCACCACCCCGGGGCGGGCCACCGCGGGCGGCGGCAGCAGGGCCACGCCGAGACCCGCCGCGACCAGGCCGCGCAGGGTCTCCGCCTCCTCGCCCTCGAAGGCGACGCGTGGCGTGAACCCCGCCTCCGCGCAGAGGTCGTCGGTGATCCGCCGCAGGCCGTAACCCGGCTCCAGGGTGACGAACTTCTCGTCGGCGGCCTCCGCCAGGCGGATGCGACGACGCGAGGCGAGCCGGTGATCCTCGGGGACGACGAGGCGCAGCCGCTGTTCGTCGAGGCGGCGGGCGACCAGATCCGGGGCGTCCGGGACGGGTGAGGTGAGGCAGAGGTCGAGGCCACCGGCCCGGAGGCGTTCGATCATCGCCTCGCCGTAGTTCTGCACCAGCTGGAAGCGGACCCGGGGGTGGTCGGCGCGGAAGGCGCGGAGCAGGGCGGGCACGGTCTCGGAGCCCATGGTGTGCAGAAAGCCGAAGGCGACCTTGCCGGTGGCCGGGTCGGCGTCGGCCCGTACCGAGTCGGCGGCCTTCTCGACCTCGGCGAGGGCCCGCTCGGCGGAGCCCAGGAAGGTGCGGCCCGCGGGGGTCAGCGAGACGGTACGGCCCTTGCGGGCGAACAGGGCGACTCCCAGGTCCTGTTCGAGCCTGACCATCGACCGTGAGAGCGTCGACTGCGGGACGCCGAGCTCGTGCGCGGCACGGGTGACGTGCTCGTGCCGGGCCACCGCCTCGAAGTGGGCCAGCCTCGGCGCGAGGACCGCGCGAATGTCTTCTTCGTAACTGCTCGGTGACAGCCGAGGCCGTGAGCTGCGTTCATGCACCATGGGATTGATTATCGCGAATTCGTGCATTGGACGCATGAAACCGTTGAGCCTACTTTCGAACCATGCCTCCTGCCAGTACCGGGGCGTCCACCCTCACCGTGGCCGCCTCGCCCCAGCCGTCCCCCGTCGCCGCTGCCGCCACCACCGGCCCCGCCGGACCGGACCGTCTCGAACCCGGCCGCCCCGGTTACCGCCGGATGAGCTTCGCGCTCTTCGCCGCCGGTGTCGCGACCTTCGCACTCCTCTACTCCACCCAGGCCCTGCTGCCCGCCGTCTCCGCGTCCTTCGGCGCCACGGCCGGACAGGCCAGCTGGACGGTCTCCGCCGCGACGGGGGCCCTGGCGCTGTGCGTGCTGCCGATGAGCGCGCTCTCCGAGCGCTTCGGGCGACGGCAGATGATGACCGCCTCGCTGACGGTCGCCGTGCTGGTCGGGCTGCTCGTACCCTTCGCGCCCTCGCTGGGCTGGCTGGTCGCGCTGCGCGCCGTCCAGGGCGCGGCGCTGGCGGGGCTGCCCGCCTCCGCGATGGCCTACCTGGCCGAGGAGGTGCGGCCGAAGGCGCTGGTCGCCGCGATCGGCCTGTTCGTGGCGGGGAACAGCATCGGCGGGATGAGCGGCCGGATCCTGACCGGCTGGATCGCCCAGCTGTGGGGCTGGCGGGCGGCGCTCGGCGCGGTCGGGCTGCTGGCCGTGGCCTGCGCGGTGGTCTTCCACTTCATGATCCCCGCGGCCCGGCACTTCACCCCGGGCTCGCTGAACCCGAAGGCTCTGGCGAAGACGGTGGGCGGGCACCTCGCCGATCCCCTGCTGCGCCGGCTGTACGCGATCGGCGCGCTGTTCATGACGGTGTTCGGCGCGGTCTACACGGTGATCGGCTACCGCCTGGTGGAGGCGCCGTTCAACCTCCCGCAGGGAATCGTCGGCTCGATCTTCCTGGTCTATCTCGTCGGTACGGTCTCCTCCGCGGCGGCGGGCAAGCTGGTCGCCCGGCTCGGCCGCCGGGGCGCGCTGTACCTCGCCGTCTCCACCACGGCCGCCGGTCTGCTGCTCTCGCTCGCCGACCGGATGGCCGCCGTACTCCTCGGACTGGTCCTGATCACGGCGGGTTTCTTCGCCGGACACGCGGTCGCCTCCTCGTCCGTGAGCCGTACGGCGACGAAGGGCCGGGCACAGGCGTCGGCGCTCTACCAGTCCGCGTACTACCTGGGCTCCAGCGCGGGCGGCACGCTCGGCGCGGTCGCCTTCCACGCCGGGGGCTGGGCCGGGACCGTGTCGTTGGGGCTCCTCGCCGTCCTCGGCGTCGTCTCGATCACGCTGTACGGCTCGCGGGCCGCGCGCGCCGAGCGCCGCCGGCTCGTACCGGTGGCCTCCGTACAGAACTGAGACATACGACGCACAACCATCCACTCCCCGACGCGCGTCTAGCAGGCGAAGTCACCTCACGTCGCGCGAAGGGGAGTTGGCGTACATGAGAGTCGCAGGAATCATTCGGGGGGCCCGGATGCGGCGCGCGGTCGCGCTGTCCGTCGCCGGTCTGACGGCGGCGCCCGCCCTTGTCCTGGGCACCGGCGGATCCGCGCAGGCGGCGTCCTGCACGACGTCCACCGGGCCGTACCAGAAGCAGGTCGAGAAGTATCTGCACCGGCCCGTCGACGGCAGGCAGTCGGCCGCCGACTGCAAGGCGATCCAGTCGTTCCAGCGCACCTACGGGGTCACTCCCACGATCGGCTACGCGGGGCCGGTCACCTGGCGCACGATGAAGACGCTCACGGCCCAGAAGGAAGCCGGCAAGACCCCGAACAAGGCCAAGAAGTGCCCCACGAACAAGGGGCGGATAGCGTGCGTGGACCTGACCCGGCAGCTGAGCTGGATCCAGGACGGCAGCAAGCTGAAGTTCGGTCCCGTGCCGGTGCGCACCGGGCGCAACGGGTACGAGACGCGCACCGGAGCGAAGAAGATCTACTACCGGCACATCAACCACGTCTCGTCGATCTACCACGTGTCGATGCCGTACTCCCAGTTCTTCGACGGCGGGCAGGCGTTCCACTCGGTGGGCCTGAAGATGTGGAACCCGCCGGGGTCGCACGGCTGCGTCAACATGCGGGACGCCGACGCGAAGTCCTACTGGAATCTGCTGAAGAACGGCGACGACGTGTACGTGTACGGACGCAAGCCCGGAACGTGACCTGATCGCGGGCCACTTCGGTGCCTCCCACCCCGTTGTCAGTGGCCTGCGGTAGCTTCCGAAGTGCTGAACCGAGTGGCGTCACAGCACAACAGGGGTGGAACGATGGGCGATCTGACGACGGCGACGGACATCGACAGCCGTCTGGAGGGACACCGGGTCGAGCTGACCGGCTACTGCTACCGGATGCTCGGCTCGGCCTTCGAGGCGGAGGACGCGGTACAGGACACGCTGGTGCGTGCCTGGCGCAACTTCGACAAGTTCGAGGGTCGTTCCTCGCTGCGGTCCTGGTTGTACCGCATCGCCACCAACGTCTGTCTGGACATGCTGAACGCGGGCAAGAAGCGGGCCCGTCCGGTCGATCTGACGGGCCCGACGCCGCTCGCCCGGGCGGCGCTCAACCCGCTGCCGGAGAACACCTGGCTGGAGCCGATGCCGGACGGGCGGATCCTGCCCACGACGGCCGACCCGGCGGAGGCCGCCGTGGCCCGGGAGTCGGTGCGGCTCGCGTTCGTGGCCGCGTTGCAGCATCTGCCCCCCAAGCAGCGGGTGGTGCTGATCCTGCGCGAGGTGCTCGCCTGGAAGGCGAGCGAGGTCGCCGAACTGCTCGACACCTCGGTCGCCTCGGTCAACAGCGCCCTCCAGCGGGCGCGAGCGACCCTCTCGGAACGTGAGGGCCTGGTCCCCGACAGCGCGGATCCGCTCGACGAGGGGCAGCGCAAGCTCCTCGAGCGCTACGTCGCGGCCTTCGAGGGGTACGACATGGCGGCGCTGACCGCGCTGCTCCACGAGGACGCCGTGATGACCATGCCCCCGTTCGACCTCTGGCTCCAGGGGCACGACGACATCACCGGCTTCATGGTCTCCCACGGGGCCGGCTGCGCGGGCTCGCGGCTGGTGGCGACGGAGGCGAACGGCGCCCCGGCGTTCGCGCACTACAAGCCGAATCCGGACGGACCGGGGTTCGTGCCGTGGGCGCTGCAGGTCATCGACATCTCGGACGGCGTCATCACCGGCATGCACTGCTTCCTGGACACACCACGCTGGTTCCCGCTGTTCGGTCTGCCCGATCGCCTCGACGCCGACGCGACGTGATGAGGGACGGCCGGGGCGCGTCGGGCCGGTGAGGTGAGCGCCTGCCGGGCCCGACGCGCAGGGGCGGGGCCCGGTGGGCGCGGGCTGTCCGGGCGGCTGTCCGCGTTCTCGCTCAGGCTCCGTCGGCCTCGGGCGCGCACCGCACGTCCACCACATCGGCCAGCCCCACCAGGTCGAGCAGGTCCCGCAGTTCGGGCGGTGCGTTGCGCAGCCGGAGCCGTCTGCCGCCCGCCCGGCGCGCGACGAGCCCCAGTCGCGCGATCGCCTCGACCAGGGTCAGATCCGGCTGCACGACCCCGCCCACATCGCAGTCCACCTCGGCGTCCGGGCCGCGGACGGCGCCCTCGGGACCGTCCAGCAGCGACTCCAGTTCGGCGCAGAGTCCCGGCACGGAGTCCCGTGCGACGCGGCCGGTGACGACGAGAACGATCGGGCTCATGGCTTCCACGTCAGAAAGACCGGTCCGGCGGCCGAAACTCATCGCTGCACCGCTCCGCACTTTCCCGCCGCCACGCACCGGCCCGGTCCCCGAATCCGCACATCAGCTGGTCTCCCGCGCCCGGCACGCACCCCCTCGGGCCCTCGCCCCACCGTCCGGTTCGCCCGCGCACCGGTGATCTTCCGTCAACTGCGTCCGGCTGTACGGTTTCTGTGAACCTGTTCGATCAATTCTCCCTCTAGGTAGGTGAACCGGCCGACACCGGCTTCTCAGCGGTGCCGACTGACCAGTGGCCCCTCATCGGGCCGCCTGATTCTCCAGGGGGAGAGTTGCGCAAACACGTGAGAAACGCGTGTGTCCCGACCATCGCCACGGCGGCCGCCGTGGCGCTCGCAGCCGGGATGACCACCCCGGCCGTGGCACAGCCCGACACCGCCCGGCCGGCAGGTGCCACATCCCCGTCCCAGCACCGGCTGACGCTCATCACAGGCGACCGCGTCACGGTCGACGCCAAGGGCCGGGTCCTGAACTTCACGCCCGCCGAGGGGCGCGAGCACATACCCGTGCAACGGCAGACGCACGACGGGCACACCCTGCTCGTCCCCGCCGACGCGCACCGGCTGATCAGCTCCGGAAAGCTGGACCGCCGGCTGTTCGACGTCACCGAGCTGAGCCGCGCGGAGAACCTCCGGGCGCAGAAGGCGGGCCTGAAGCTGATCGTCGCCTACCGGGGCGACCGGGCCGCGGCGGCGAAGGCGGAGGTACGTGACGCGGGCGGCACCCGGGTCGGCCGGACCCTGAAGTCGCTGAACGCCGAGTCGGTGACCACGCCGGTGGACGACGCCCAGGACATCTGGCAGGCGGTCACCAGCAAGCCGTCGCGCGGTTTCCAGCGCAGCACGGCCGCGGGGATCGACCGGGTCTGGCTGGACGGTGTACGCAGGGCGAGCCTCGACAGGAGTGTGCCGCAGATCGGCGCACCGACCGCCTGGAAGGCCGGTTACACCGGGAAGGGCGTCAAGATCGCCGTCCTGGACACCGGGGTGGACGCCACCCACCCGGACCTCAAGGGCCAGGTCCTGGAGGCGAAGAACTTCTCCGCCTCGTCCGACACCAAGGACCGGTACGGCCACGGCACGCACGTGGCGTCGATCGCCACCGGCACAGGCGCCAAGTCCGGCGGGAAGTTCAAGGGCGTGGCCCCGGGCGCCAAGCTGCTCGCGGGCAAGGTGCTCGACGACAGCGGCTTCGGCGACGACTCCGGCATCCTGGCGGGCATGGAGTGGGCGGTCGCGCAGGGCGCCGACATCATCAACCTGAGCCTCGGCGGCGACGACACCCCCGAGATCGACCCGCTCGAAGCGGCCGTCAACAAGCTGTCGACCGAGAAGGGCGTGCTGTTCGCCATCGCGGCGGGCAACGAGGGCGACGAGCCCGGTACGGTCGGCTCCCCGGGCAGCGCGGACGCCGCGCTGACCGTCGGCGCCGTCGACGACAACGACCAGCTGGCCGACTTCTCCAGCCGCGGCCCGCGCGTCGGCGACGGTGCGGTCAAGCCCGATGTCACCGCCCCCGGCGTGGACATCACGGCGGCCGCCGCCCCCGGTTCCGTCATCGATCAGGAGGTCGGTCAGAACCCGCCGGGCTATCTGACGATCTCCGGTACGTCGATGGCGACCCCGCACGTCGCGGGCGCCGCGGCGCTCCTCAAGCAGCAGCACCCGGACTGGAAGTACACCGAGCTCAAGGGGGCCCTCACGGCCTCGACGAAGCCGGGCGCGTACACCCCGTTCCAGCAGGGCTCCGGCCGGATCGCCGTCGACAGGGCGATCGCCCAGACCGTGGTCGCCGACCCGGTGTCGCTGAGCTTCGGTGTGCAGCAGTGGCCGCACACCGACGACACCCCGGTCACCAAGCAGATCACGTACCGCAACCTGGGTACAACCGACGTCACGCTCGACCTCGCGGTCACGGCCACCGGCCCGAAGGGCAAGCCCGCCCCGGCCGGCTTCTTCACCCTCGGCGCCGCCAAGGTGACCGTCCCTGCCGGCGGCACCGCCGACGTACCGCTGACGGTGAACACCAGGCTCGGCGGCACGGCCGACGGCTCCTACTCCGCGTACGTCGTCGGGACCGGTGGCGACCAGACCGTGCGCACCGCGGCCGCGGTCGAGCGCGAGATCGAGTCGTACGACCTCACCCTCAAGGTCGTCGGACGCGACGGCAAGCCCGCCACGTTCTACGAGAACGACCTGGCCGGCCTCTCCGGTCCGGGGCTCGGCACCTGGCTCCACCCGACGGGCGAGAACGGCACGGCGAAGCTGCGCGTGCCCAAGGGCGGCTACGTGCTCAACACAGCCGTCTACACCGACCCGGAGGACAGCACCAAGGGCACCGACTGGCTGACCCGGCCGAGGCTGGACATCAGCAAGAACACCAGCGTGACCCTCGACGCGCGCACGACCAAGCCGGTGGAGATCACCCTGCCCGCCACCGGCACGAAGGACCTCCTGGCCGCGCCCGAGATCCAGTTCAACACCAAGGACACCGGCTACGGCTACGGCTGGTACCTCGACTCGTACAAGGGCCTGCGCACCGCGCACCTGGGCCCGAAGGTGACGGACGGCTCGCTCTCCCAGCAGTGGATCGGCACCTGGACCAAGGGGGCCACGACCCGGTACGACATCGCGGTCGGCGGGTCGGTGACCCAGGCCGCGACCGGGTACAAGCGGAAGTTCACCGCCGGTCAGATGGCCAAGGTGAACCTCGGTCTCGGCGCGTCCGTCAAGGGCAAGACCGGTACGTTCGGGGCGTGGGGCCTGCTTCCCGGTTCGTCCGGCTCCTGGGGTGCCTATTCCACTCACAAGCTGCCCGGCACCGTCACCGCGTACGTGTCCACCGCCGACAAGGTGCAGTGGGACTTCGACGTCATGCAGGAAGGCGGGGCGGACGCGGACGGCTTCCCGGTCATCGAGTCGTTCTACTCGCTCGGTGACCCGCAGACCCTCAAGGCGGGCGCCACGTACGCGAAGAAGGCCAACACCGCGGTGTTCGGCCCCGCGCTCGGCACCGACCTGGGGATCTTCCGCGAGGGCAACGACCTGGTCACGGATCTGCCGCTCTCGGCCGACGGAAGCGGCAACTACGGTGCCCAGGTGTACAGCTCGGTCAAGACGGTGCTGTACCGCAACGGCAAGAAGCTCGTCCAGAACACGAACCCGCTGGACGGTGAGGCCATCGCCGTGCCGTCCGGCGCGGCCGACTACCGGCTGACGACCTCCGTGCGGCTCTCCCCCAAGACGTCGGCCGTCTCCGGCCGGATCGACGCCAGTTGGACCTTCCGGTCGAAGAAGACCGGCACCCGGACCGCGCTGCCGGTCTCCACGGTCCGCTTCACGCCCCATGTGACGCTGGACGGCAAGGTCACCGCGGGCAGGACCGCGTCCGTGCCGGTGAAGGTGCAGGGCGCGGCGGCCGGCAAGAACCTCAAGTCGCTGACGGTGTACGTCAGTTACGACGCCGGCAAGACCTGGAAGAAGGCCACGGTCAAGGCGGGCAAGATCTCCGTGAAGAACCCGGCCAAGGGGAAGTCCATCTCCTACAAGGCCAATGTCACGGACAAGAAGGGCAACAAGTCCTCCGTGTCGATCTACCACGCGTACTTCGGCAAGTGAACGGCCTGTCGGTGAGCCGGTAGGCGCACCGACAGCATGAGAGCGGCCCGGGGGGGGGGGGGGGGGCCCCCCCCCCCGCCCCCCCCCCCCCCCCCGGGCCCCCCGGGGGGGGGGGGCCGGGGCCACCCCCCGGGGGCCGGGGGGGGGGGGCCCCGCCGCCGCCGCGGGGGGGGGGCGGC
>NZ_JBIWOS010000002.1:542834-726883 GCF_044767885.1 Streptomyces sp. NPDC101194 | reverse complement strand
AAAACCCCCCGCGGGACCCACACACCCGCTTGTCGCCCCCATTGTGCCGGGGGGGGGGCGCGGCGCGCCCCCCCACCCATTGCGGGCGGGGGGGGGGGGGGGGGGCCCCCCCCCCCCCCCCGGGGCCGCTCGCGCATGCGCGGTACCGGCGCGGCGCCGCTTCTCGGCTCACCGGAAGGACTCCGGTGTCCGGTACCGGCGCGAACGGCTCGGGCAGGGTCAGCCGCGAGCAGGAGCGCCCGGCAGCAGGCTTCGCGGCGCCGCGGGGCCGCCTGCTCGGGCGCTTTGAGCCGCAGGTCAGGCGATACGCTCCCGCACCACGGGGGTGGCCGTGAACTCCGTGCCCTCCGGCGCGATGTCGTACGAGGAGGGCAGTGCCTTCAGCGCGTAGTCGAACTTCTCGGGGGTGTCGGTGTGCAGCGTCAGCAGCGGCTGTCCGGCCGTGACCGTGTCACCGGGCTTGGCGTGCAGCTCGACGCCCGCCCCCGCCTGCACCGGGTCCTCCTTGCGGGCCCGGCCCGCACCGAGGCGCCAGGCGGCGACGCCGATGTCGTACGCGTCCAGGCGGGTCAGCACGCCGGTGGACGGGGCCGTCACGACGTGCTGCTCACGGGCGACCGGGAGCGCGGCGTCCGGGTCGCCGCCCTGGGCGGAGATCATCCGGCGCCAGACGTCCATCGCGGAGCCGTCGGTGAGGGCCTTCTCCGGGTCGGCGTCCTTGAGCCCGGCCGCGTCCAGCATCTCGCGGGCGAGGGCCAGGGTGAGGTCGACGACGTCCCTGGGACCGCCGCCGGCCAGCACCTCCACGGACTCGCGCACCTCCAGGGCGTTGCCCGCGGTCAGGCCGAGCGGGGTGGCCATGTCGGTGAGCAGCGCGACCGTGCGCACTCCGCTGTCGGTGCCCAGCGCGACCATGGTGGAGGCCAGTTCGCGGGCGTCCTCGATGGTCTTCATGAAGGCGCCCGAGCCGACCTTGACGTCCAGGACGAGTGCGCCGGTGCCCTCGGCGATCTTCTTGGACATGATCGAGCTGGCGATCAGCGGAATGGCCTCGACGGTGCCGGTGACATCGCGGAGCGCGTACAGCTTCTTGTCGGCGGGGGCGAGCCCGTCGCCGGCGGCGCAGATCACGGCGCCGGTGGTGTCCAGGACGCTCAGCATCTCCTCGTTGGTGAGGTGGGCGCGCCAGCCGGGGATGGACTCCAGCTTGTCGAGCGTGCCGCCGGTGTGGCCCAGGCCCCGTCCGCTGAGCTGCGGCACGGCGGCGCCGCACGCGGCGACCAGCGGGGCGAGCGGCAGGGTGATCTTGTCGCCGACGCCGCCGGTGGAGTGCTTGTCGGTGGTGGGCCGGGAGAGCGACGCGAAGTCCATGCGCTCACCGGAGGCGATCATCGCGGCGGTCCAGCGGGCGATCTCGGTGCGGTTCATGCCGTTCAGCAGGATCGCCATGGCCAGCGCGGACATCTGCTCATCGGCGACCTCACCGCGGGTGTACGCGTCGATGACCCAGTCGATCTGCTCGGGGGTCAGCTCGCCTCGGTCCCGCTTGGTGCGGATGACGGAGATGGCGTCCATGTCCTGGGAGTCCTTCCGGCCGGTACGTACGCAAGAGTCCTGGATGACTCTACGCGCATAGAGGGTGGAGAGAGGGGTGGCCCTCCCGACGGGCGGGAGGGCCACGGTGGTTCGGCTGCGGATGTCCGCCGGTCCGGTCGGCCCGGACGCTCGGGACGGGCCGTCCGGACCGGTCGGCACGGCTACTTCAGATGGCCCGGCCCGAACGCCTGCGGCAGCATCTCGTCGAGCGTGCGCAGTCCGTCCGGCGTCTCCAGGATCAGCTCCGGCCCGCCGAACTCGTACAGCAACTGCCTGCACCTGCCGCACGGCACGAGGATCTCGCCCGCCCCGTCCACGCAGGTGAAGTGGGTCAGCCGCCCGCCGCCCGTGGCGTGCAGCTGGGAGACCAGGCCGCACTCGGCGCACAGCCCGATGCCGTACGAGGCGTTCTCGACGTTGCAGCCGGACACCGTACGTCCGTCGTCGACGCGTGCCGCCGCACCGACCGGATAGTGCGAGTAGGGGACGTACGCACGCGTCATGACCGACCGCGCGGCGCTCCGCAGCGCCGCCCAGTCGACCTCCGCGCCGGCCGTCACTTGCCCTGGCCCTTCCGGTAGCGCATGCCGTCCGCCTTCGGCATCCGCAGACGTTGCGCGGAGAGCGAGAGGACGAGCAGCGTCACGATGTACGGGGTCGCGCTCACGAACTCGGTGGGCACCGTGTCCGTGGCGAGGTACCAGACCAGGACCGCGGCGGCGACGACCGCGCTGACAACGCCCTGGACGAAGCTCTTGCGGTGGAGCTTCCAGGCCGCGAGCACGGCCAGCATGACCACGAGCAGCAGGAGCAGCGCGTGGACGGACTCGCCGCCGTTGCGCAGCTGGAGCGCGTCGGCGAAGCCGAACAGGCCGGCGCCCATGGCCAGTCCGCCGGGCCGCCAGTTGCCGAAGATCATCGCGGCGAGACCGATGTATCCGCGCCCGCCGGTCTGTCCCTCGTTGTAGATGTGCGAGGTCACGAGCGAGAGGAAGGCACCGCCGAGACCGGCCATGCCGCCGGAGACGATCACCGCGATGTACTTGTAGCGGTAGACGTTGACGCCGAGCGATTCGGCGGCGACCGGGTTCTCGCCGCAGGAACGCAGCCGCAGACCGAACGAGGTCTTCCAGAGCACGAAGAACGTGAGGGCGAAGAGGACCACGGCCAGGATCGTCAGCAGCGACACATTGGTGACCAGGCCGCCGATGACGCCGGCCAGGTCGGAGACGAAGAACCAGTGATGCTTCTCGATGGAGTGCAGCCAGTCGGAGAGGCCCGGGATCGTCACCGAGGTGATGTCGTCGGCCGGCGGGGACTGCTTCGGACTGCCGCCCTTGGCCGCCGCCTCGCCCGAGTTGAACCAGAGCTTGGCGAGGTAGGTGGTGAAGCCGAGCGCCAGGATGTTGATGGCGATACCGGAGATGATGTGGTCGACGCCGAAGGTGACGGTCGCGACGGCGTGCAGCAGCCCGCCGAGCATGCCGCCGATGACGCCGGCCAGCACACCGAGCCACGGGTTGGTCTGCCAGCCGGCCCAGGCGCCGAAGAACGTGCCCAGGATCATCATGCCTTCGAGCCCGATGTTGACCACACCGGCCCGCTCGGCCCAGAGGCCGCCGAGACCGGCGAGCCCGATCGGCACGGCCATCGCGAGTGCCGCGCTGATCTGTCCGGCCGAGGTGACGTCCGCGGCGCCGGTGACGGCGCGTACGGCGGACAGCGCGAGCAGCACGCCCGCGACGATCAGCAGTACGACGGGGAAGGAGAGGCGGGTGCGGCCGCCCTTGCCGCCGGAGACCTTGGGGGCCGCGGGGGGCGGAGTGGAAGTCGCCGTGACGGTCACGCCGACACCTCCTGCTGGTCGGAGTTACGGGCGGCCTGTGCGGCTAGTTCCGCGCCGACCTTGCTCTGCTGGCGCTTGAGTCCGTAGCGGCGGACGACTTCGTAGGCGATGACGACGCACAGGACGATGACGCCCTGGATCACGCCGACGATCTCCTTGTCGTACCCCTCGAATTCGAGCTTGCCGGTACCGCGCTCCAGGAATCCCCAGAGCAGCGCGCCGAGCGCGATGCCGACGGGGTGGTTGCGGCCGAGGAGGGCGATGGCGATACCGGTGAAGCCGATGCCGACCGGGAAGTCGCCGCTGTACTCGTAGCTGTCGTTGAGCAGGGTCGGCATACCGATCAGACCGGCCACGGCGCCGGAGATCAGCATCGAGGTGACGACCATCTTCTTCACGTCGACACCGCTGGCCTCCGCCGCGGAGCCGGACTGGCCGACGGTGCGCAGGTCGAAGCCGAACCGCGTGCGCGAGAGCGCGAACCAGTAGGCGATGCCCGCGACGACCGCGACCACGATGAAGCCCCAGACGGGCGACGGGGTGGTCGGGAACTCGAAGAAGTGCGCCGACTCCGGAAGCGGCTTGGTGGAGATCTTCGTGCCGGCCTTGTCCAGGTGACCGAGGCGGCCCTGCTGGAGCAGATAGCCGATGACCGCCGTCGCGATGGCGTTCAGCATGATCGTCGAAACGACCTCGCTGACGCCCCGGGTGACCTTGAGGACACCGGCGATACCGGCCCACATGGCACCGACGATCATCGCGGTGAGGATGATCAGCGGGATCTGCAGGGCGCCGGGCAGGGTCAGCGCGCCGCCCACCGCCGCGGCGAAGAACGCCGCGAGGCGGTACTGGCCGTCCACGCCGATGTTGAAGAGGTTCATCCGGAAGCCGACGGCCACCGCGAGACCCGCGAGGTAGTACGTCGTCGCCTTGTTCAGGATGTAGACCTGGCTGTCCGACTTCAGTCCGTAGTCGAACATGATACCGAAGGCGCTGAACGGCTCCTTGCCGGTGGCGGCCAGCACAAGTGCGGTCACCAGGAAGGCGACCACGATCGCGAGTACGGGGGCCGCGATCCCCAGGAGCAGCCGCTCCTTGTCGATCTTCTTCATCGGTCCTCTCCCCCGTCCCGGGGGTCGGTGTCGGTGCTGTCGGCACCCGGGGCGTCCGGTGCTTCGGCCCCCTCCGGTGCTTCTGTTGCGTCCGGTGCTTCGAGGTGTCCGGTGGCCGCGCCGGTCATCGCCGAGCCGAGCTCCTCCGGGGTGATGGTCGCCGGGTCGGCGTCCGCGACCAGCCGGCCGCGGTACATCACGCGCAGGGTGTCGGAGAGTCCGATCAGCTCGTCCAGGTCGGCGGAGATCAGCAGGACCGCCAGCCCCTCGCGGCGCGCCTCGCGGATCTGGTCCCAGATCTGCGCCTGGGCGCCGACGTCCACGCCCCGGGTGGGGTGCGCGGCGATCAGGAGCTTCGGGGCGTGGCTCATCTCACGGCCGACGATCAGCTTCTGCTGGTTGCCGCCGGAGAGGGAGGCCGCGGTGACCTCGATACCGGGGGTGCGGACGTCGTACTCGCGCACGATCCGCTCGGTGTCGGCGCGGGCGCCCTTGAGGTCGAGGAACGCGCCCTTGCTGTTGGGGCGTTCGGTGACATGGCCCAGGATGCGGTTCTCCCAGAGCGGGGCCTCCAGCAGCAGTCCGTGCCGGTGGCGGTCCTCGGGGATGACACCCATGCCGTTCTCGCGGCGCTTGCGGGTCGGCGTGCGGGAGATGTCGGCGCCGTCCAGGGTGAGCACACCTTCGTCGAGCTGGCGCATGCCCATGATGGCGTCGACCAGCTCGGACTGGCCGTTGCCCTCGACACCGGCGATGCCGAGGACCTCGCCCTTGTGGATGGTGAAGCCGATGCCGTCGAGCACCGAACGCACCACACCGTCCGGGTCCGTGGCGCTCAGCCGCAGTCCCTCGACGGTCAGCATCGGAGTGTCGGTGACGGTCGACTCGCGGGTCTCCGGGGACGGGAGCTCGCTGCCGACCATCAGCTCGGCGAGCTGCTTGGTCGTGGTGCTCTTCGGGTCGGCGGTGCCCACCGTCGTGCCGCGCCGGATGACGGTGATCTCGTCGGCGACCGACAGCACCTCGCCCAGCTTGTGCGAGATGAAGATGACGGTCAGGCCCTCGGCCTTGAGCTCGCGCAGGTTGTCGAAGAGCGCGTCGACCTCCTGCGGTACGAGGACGGCGGTGGGCTCGTCGAGGATGAGGGTGCGGGCGCCGCGGTAGAGGACCTTGAGGATCTCCACGCGCTGCCGGTCGGCGACCCCGAGGTCCTCGACCATGGCGTCCGGGCGGACACCGAGACCGTAGGCGTCGGAGATCTCCTTGATCTTGGCGCGGGCCCGGTCGCCGATCCCGTACAGCTTCTCGGAGCCGAGGACGACGTTCTCCAGGACGGTGAGGTAGTCGGCGAGCATGAAGTGCTGGTGCACCATGCCGATACCGCGGTCGATGGCGTCGCCGGGGTTGTGGAACGAGACCTGCTCGCCGTCCACCGCGATGGTGCCCTCGTCCGGCTTCTGCATGCCGTACAGGATCTTCATCAGAGTGGACTTGCCTGCACCGTTCTCGCCGACGAGAGCGTGGACGGTGCCGCGGCGCACGGTGATGTCGATGTCGTGGTTGGCCACGACCCCGGGGAACCGCTTGGTGATGCCGCGGAGCTCCACGGCATGGGGACTGCTGGACGCGTTGATGGCGCACTCTCCTTGGCAGGAGCGGAGGGCGGAGGCGGTGGGACGGAGGCGGTGAAGCGGTGGGACGGAGGCGGCGGAACGGTGAAAGGTACCGCGCCCGGCGGATGCTACGCGCGTAGCGCCACCGAATCGTTGGCCACCCGATGACAGGTGGCGGACAGTGTGTGCACGGCTACGGCACGTCGGCCGGACCCGTACGTGAAATCGGGGCCCGAGTGAAGCCGAAGCGGCTCACCCGGGCCCCGATCGACAGAGGATCAGGTCGTGGTCTTGACCGTGATGGAACCGTCGACGATCTTCTTCTTCGCCTCGTCGAGCTTGGCCTGGATGTCCTTCAGGTGGTCACCCGTGGTGGTCAGGCTGACGCCGCCCTTGGCCAGGGAGTACGTCTGCGTGCCGGTCACCGGCTTGCCGTCCTTGACGGACTTGATCAGGTCGTAGACACCGCCGTCGACGTTCTTGACGACGGACGTCATGATCGTGTCCTTGTACTTCGCCAGCGACGGGTCGAGGGCCTGGTCGGAGTCGACGCCGATGGACCAGGCGCCCTTCTTGCCCGCGACGGCCTCGATCGAACCGGCACCCGAGCCGCCCGCGGCGGCGAATATGACGTCCGCGCCCTTGTCGAGCATGCCCTTGGCGGCGGCGGCACCCTTGTCGGGGCTGCCGAAGCCGGAGAGGTCCGAACCGGTGGACAGGTACTGGATCTGCACCTTGGCCTTCGGGTTGGTGTCCATGACACCCTGCTGGAAGCCCGCGGCGAACTTCTTGATCAGCGGGAGGTCGACGCCACCGATGAAGCCGACCTGGCCGTCCTTCGACTTCAGCGCGGCCGCGACACCGGCGAGGTAGGAACCCTGCTCCTCGGTGAAGACGATGCTGTCGACGTTCTTCACGTCGGAGACCGAGTCGACCAGACCGAAGTTGACCTTCGGGTACTTGGCCGCGATCTTGTCGACCGCGTCCTTGTACGCGAAACCGATCGCGATGACCGGGTTGTAGCCGCCCTCGGCGAGCGACTCCAGCCGCTGCTCACGGTCGGCCGGGGTCTCACCGGTCTTGGCGGTGAGCTCCTTCGTCGCGGCACCCAGCTCGGACTTGGCCTTGTCCAGACCACGCGCCGCGGAGTCGTTGAACGAGTTGTCGCCACGGCCGCCCACGTCGTAGGCCATGCCGATCTTCATCTTGCCCTTGTCGGAGCCGGAGCTCTCGGTGGACGACTCGCCGCACGCGGTGGCGGTGAGCGCGAGGGCCGCGGTGACAGCACACGCGGCAGTGATCTTGGATACCCGGCGCAAGGGAAGGCTCCTTCAAACCTGACCGAAGCGCCTCTTCCGGCGCTGGTTTCGCGGCGATCGTAACGCGCGTAGATGTCAGATAAAGCCCTGTACGGAAGCCGTTATCGGATCGTCGCGAACGAGAGGTGACGTGTCCGGTCACGGATGGTTGCCGTCGAGCAACGCGCAGGCAGTGAAGAGCTCCACCGCCACCGTGATCGCCTCCTCGTCCGCGTCGAAATCGCCACGATGCAGGTCGAGACGGGCGGTGTCGCCGGGCGTGCGGACCCCGAGCCGGGCCATGGCCCCAGGGACCTGTTCCAGGTACCAGGAGAAGTCCTCGCCGCCGAGGCTCTGCTCGGTGTCCTCGATCGCATACGAACCGCGCCGCGCGGTCATCGCCCCCGCGAGCAGATCGATCACGGCGGCGTCGTTCACCACGGGCGGGACGCCCCGGACGTAGTCGATCACCGTCTTGGCGCCGTGCATCCCGGCCACCTCGTCGATCGCCGCGTGCACCAGGTCGGGCGCCTCGCGCCAGGCCGCCAGGTCCAGGCAGCGCACCGTGCCGGAGAGTTCGGCGTGCTGCGGGATCACGTTGCAGGCGTGCCCGGACTCCAGCCGCCCCCAGGTGACGGCGAGACCGGCCCGCGCGTCGACCCGGCGGGCCAGCAGTGCGGGCACCTCGGTGGCGACCTTGGCGGCGGCGGTGACCAGGTCGGTGGTCAGATGCGGTCGGGCGGTGTGCCCGCCGGGGCCGTCGAGGCTGACCTCCAGCCGGTCGCAGGCCGAGGTGATGGCCCCGACCCGCAGCCCGATCCGCCCCACGTCCACCTTCGGATCGCAGTGCACCCCGATGATCCGCCCGACGCCCTCCAGCGCCCCGGACGCGATCGCGTCGGGCGCACCGCCGGGCAGCACCTCCTCGGCCGGCTGGAAGATCAGCCGCACGGGGTTCGGCAGCAGCCCCTGCCGGTCGAGCCCGGCGAGCACGAGCCCGGCGCCGAGGACCGCGGTGGTGTGGATGTCGTGCCCGCAGGCGTGCGCCCGGTCGGGGACGGTGGAGCGGTACGGGACACCCGCCTTGGTGTCGGGGATGGGCAGGGCGTCGATGTCCGCGCGCAGGGCGAGCACGGGCCGCGTGTCGCCTTCCCGGCCGCCCACGTCGCACAGGAGTCCGGTCCCGGTGTCGAGTACCCGCGGTTCCAGCCCCGCCTTCTCCAGCCGGGCCTTGATGGCCGCGGTGGTACGGAACTCCTGGTTGCCCAGCTCGGGGTGCATGTGCAGGTCGCGCCGGAAGGCGATCAGTTCGGCACGCAAGGACTCTGACAGGGCGCCGGGCAGCGCCTCGTCCCCGGGCAGTCGGGCATCGGAATCACGGGACATCAACTGGTTCACCTGGTGAAGGGTAAGCCCGTTCCCTCGTCAACTGACCATGAAACAAGAAAAGTTCAGCCACATAGACGAATAAATGACTGCGTCGTGGCGTGTGAGGTGACGGCAGGGTGGGTAAACTCGCCCATTTCGCTCCCCGACCAGTCACTCCGGCCACCCCTGCCGCCCCGGTCACCCCGGTCACCCCGGCGGCCCGCCGCCCGCACGACATCCCGGAGGGGCTCCGTCAGTCGGACAGTCCCCGGCGTACCGGGAACAGCGCCAGCCCGATGCACAGGGCTCCGGCCGGCAGCAGATCCAGGCTCACGGCCATCAGCACGGTCCCGGCCAGCACGGCCACGGGAGCCCACGCCCGGACCAGGTCCCGGCGGAAGAACGCGAGCAGGGTGACGAGGCCCAGCAGCCCGAACCAGAACAGCATCGGCACCACCGTGTAGACCAACGGCACCACCCCGGGGACGTCCTGCACCCGCCCGAACAGCTCGCCCATGGCCTGCTCGTCCGCCGCGACGAACCCGACCACCAGGTCGATCGCCGCCTGGACGGCCACCGCCGCCGCCCCGACCAGCCCGGCCCAGGCCGCCGTCCCGACGGCGACCCGCCTGCCGCCGCTCACCCCGGCGAGCGCCCGCAGCCCCCGGAACACCGGCACGAACGCGACCACCGCGGCCAGGAACAGCAGATGGGCCAGCGTCCACCACACCCCGGGCCCGTAATCGCCGACGGCCCGCCCGACCAGCCGCACCACCCCGTACCCCGCCATCAGGGCGGGTCCCGCGAGGAGGGCCGTCGTGACCGTCACCCCGGCCGTCCCGCCCTGTCGCTCCGTCGCCGTCCGCATCGTCGTCATGCGCTGATGCTCGCGCCCGGCCGACCCTGCCCGCCATCGGGGCTTTCCCCCAACAAACCCTGGGTGTAAGCCACTTACGGGTCAGGGTATCCATGACGCCCCGCCGAGGTTTGCGTACCGGCATCGGCATCGGCCGCCACTCCCCGACAGGCAGGAGCCGACCGCCATCGACGCACGCCCCGGGATCACGGAGTGAACTTAGTCCAGTGGTTGGTCCACCCGTTGATCCGTCCCTGCGAGGCAGCCGTGGAAGCAGCTCGTCAGTACAACGTCCATGAGGCCAAGACCCACCTCTCGCGCATCCTGGAGCAGGTGGCCACAGGCGAGGAAGTGGTGATCTCCAAAGCGGGAGAGCCGGTGGCCAAGGTCGTGCCGCTCCGCGCCCGGGTGAAACGGACCGGGCGCGGCTCGCTCCGGGGACAGATCCATATCGGGGAAGACTTCGACGACCTGCCGGCCGACCTGGCCGACGCCTTAGGGATGCGCTGGTGAAGATGCTGCTCGACACACACGTCGTCCTGTGGTGGCTCGACGACTCCGCCGAGCTCACCGACGAGATCAAGCACCTGCTGGACACGGAGCCCTCGGTCTTCGTCAGTGCGGTCACCCCGTGGGAGATCGCGATCAAGCAGTCCCCAGGAAAGCTCGAAGGCCCCGAGGACCTGGCCGAACGGGTACGGGACAGCCAGGTCACCCCGCTTCCGATCACCGCGGGACACAGCGTGCGGGCGGGCAGGCTGCCCGCCCATCACCAAGATCCCTTCGACCGGACACTGATCGCACAGGCCCAGACCGAGGGAATGACGATCCTGACCCGCGACAACTGGATCCCCTCCTACGACGTGCAGGTCATGCCCGTCTGACGACCGGTCCTCGGTCCGTATCACGCCTCCGTGATCGCCGTCGCCCGCCAGGGCGCCAGCCGTTGGACGTCGCGGGCCGTCTCCGTCACTCCGGACAGGAACCCCTGCGCGCGCGGCGACGCCGTGTCGCGGAGCCATTCCGGGGCGATGTCGCAGACCGCGACCTTGACGTCCGTGCCGACCAGAGCGAGGGGCAGGGTGTGGACGACCGTGGAGGGGAAGCTCAGGACCGTACGGCCGATGGGGCCGCGGCGTGCGATGAGTTCCAGGGGGAGGTCGGGGCGGACGATCTCCAGGCCGGTGGCGGCCTCCAGTGCGTGGAGCTTCTCGGTGGACTCGCGGCGGTGGGCGAAGTAACGGGTGGCCCCGTGGGTGCGGGCCAGGGCCGCGACGGCCTCCAGGTACTGGGCCTGGTCGACCACGCCCGTCTCGACCAGCGAGGTGCCGACCAGGTCGGCTCCCTTGGTGAGCAGCGGCGGGCCGAAGCGGGCCCGGGTCCAGGCGAAGGTGTTGGGGGTGACGGTGACGCCGGACGGAGCCTCGACCGGCATCGCCGTGAAGACCTCGACCGTACGGGTGGCGGACGGGGTGAAGCGGCTGCGGGCGCGGGCCGTGACCGGGGCCAGGACCAGTTCGCGCGGGCCCGAACTGCCCTTGCGGTGCCAGCGCACCAGGCGTTCGCCGCGCGTCAGTTGGGCGACGAACTCCATGGTGGCCGTGCCGTCGTCGACCACGGTGAGGTGCCGGGCACGCACCATGGTGAGCAGCAGCTGGACGTAGCGGGAGAACGGGTCGCCTATCACGATGCGCTCCGCCCTGCGCAGCAGTCCGGCCAGGGAACGCAGGGTCTTCAGGGGCGCGCCGGCCCCGCCGCGCGCCTCCTGCCAGCGGACGTTGACGCCCTCGTCGCGGGCCAGCTCCGCCATCCGGCGCAGCTGACCGCGCGACATCGGGTCGACCGGGGGGAGGACGACGACCGTGATGTCCGCAAGGACCTGGTCGTCGCCTCCCTCTGTGCAGGCCCACTCCAGGACGTTCAGGAGCTGGACCGGGCTCTCGACGAAGGCGAGGTTCACCGGTCGGCCCGTCAGACCGCGACCGGCTCGGCGACCGGGGCCGCCTCGGCGCTCTCGGCGACGACGCCCGCGACGCGGCGGAGCTTCTTCATCGGGCCGAGCTCGGACTCGTACACCTTCTTGACGCCGTCGCCGAGCGAGGCCTCGATGGTGCGGATGTCACGGACGAGGCGGGTGAGGCCCTGCGGCTCGACGGAGGCGGCCTGGTCGGAGCCCCACATGGCGCGGTCCAGGGTGATGTGGCGCTCGACGAACGCGGCGCCCAGGGCGACGGCCGCGAGGGTCGTCTGCAGGCCGGTCTCGTGGCCGCTGTAGCCGATCGGGACGTTGGGGTACTCCTGCTGCAGGGTGTTGATGACCCGCAGGTTCAGCTCCTCGGCCTTGGCCGGGTAGGTCGAAGTGGCGTGGCAGAGCAGGATGTTGTCGCTGCCGAGGACCTCGACCGCGTGGCGGATCTGGCGCGGGGTCGACATGCCGGTGGAGAGGATGATCGTGCGGCCGGTCGCCCGCAGGGCGCGCAGCAGCTCGTCGTCGGTGAGGGAGGCCGAGGCCACCTTGTGCGCGGGGACGTCGAACTTCTCCAGGAAGGCGACGGCCTCGGTGTCCCACGGGGAGGCGAACCAGTCGATGCCGCGCTCGGCGCAGTGCTCGGAGATGGCCCGGTACTCGGCCTCGCCGAACTCGACGCGGTGACGGTAGTCGATGTACGTCATCCGGCCCCAGGGGGTGTCGCGCTCGATGTCCCACTGGTCGCGCGGGGTGCAGATCTCCGGGGTGCGCTTCTGGAACTTGACGGCGTCGCAGCCGGCCTCGGCGGCCACGTCGATCAGCGCGAGGGCGTTGTCGAGGTCGCCGTTGTGGTTGATGCCGATCTCGCCGGTGACGTAGACGGGGTTGCCGGGGCCGGCGGTGCGGGTGCCGAGGGTGCGCAGACGGGAGGTGCTCATGAGGTGCGTTCCTTACTTGGGGGAGGTGCTGGGGGACTTGGGGGTGCTCGGGGGACTTGGGGGGGTTACTCGGGCGACTTCGTGAGGGTGGGGCCCAGCAGCCAGGCTGCGATCTCGCGGATGGCGCCGAAGCCGCCGGGGGTGGTCGTGACGGCGCGGGCGGCGGCCCGTACCGAGTCATGGGCGCTCGCGACCGCGACCGGCCAGCCGGCGAGTGCGAAGCACGGCAGGTCGTTGACGTCGTTGCCCACGTAGAGGACACGTTCCGGAGCGATGGACTGTTCGTCGCACCACTGCTTGAGTGCCAGGTCCTTGCGGTCGATGCCGTGCAGGACCGGGATGCGGAGCTTGTGGGCGCGGGCGGCGACGACCGGGTTCTGTTCCGTGGAGAGGATCAGCAGCGGCATTCCGGTCTTGCGCAGGGCCGCGATGCCCAGGCCGTCGCCGCGGTGGACCGCGACGGTCTCGCGTCCGTCGGCGTCGATGAGGACCCGGTCGTCGGTCTGTGTGCCGTCGAAGTCGAGGACGACCGCGTCGACGTCGTCGAGGGTGGGCAGCGGCGAGGGGTCCAGGAGCGGGGCGAGGGCGCGGGCACGGGCCAGGTCGTGCGGGTCGTCGATCTCCAGGACCCGTGCCGCGTCGGTGCGCACCAGGGCGGTGTGACCGAAGAAGCGGTGGCGGTGGGTACGGAAGCCCGCGGCGTTCATGGCGTACGCGGTGCCGGTCTCCAGCAGGTCCTCGGGGCGGTCCTGGCGCATCTGCCGGACGGACTTGTCGTGGTTGACGCCGTGATTGTCCTCTTCGAGCGCGCTGCCGTCGCGCCAGAGGAAGCCGTGGAAGGGGGCGACCGTGACCGCCGTGTCGGCGCCGTCGTGGGCGACCGCCGCGGCGACACCGTCGATGTCCTCCCGCACGACGAACGGGCTGGTGCACTGGACCAGCAGCACCACGTCGGCCGTCCGGTCGCTCATCGCCTCGTACGCGTCCAGGGCGTGCAGCACCGCGTCCTCGCTGCTCGACCTGTCCCCGGCGATGGCCGCGGGGCGCTGCACGATGTGCACCCGCTCCTGGGCGCCCGGCGCGTCGCCCGCGGCACGGGCCGCGTCGGCGATGGCCGCGTCGTCCGTCGTCACGACGACGTCCGTGACCTCGCGGGAGGCCAGACAGGCGCGGACGGCGCGGGCGACCAGCGGTACGCCGCCCACCTGGGCGAGGTTCTTGGCCGGTACGCCCTTGGATCCGCCACGGGCGGGGATCACGGCGAGCACGGTCGGGGTCGGGGTCATCTCTGCTCCTGAAGTGGTGTTCACAGCTCGCCCATCCGTCGGATCACCGGGGCGACCCGCTGGACGCCCTGCCGGTACGCGCCGCGCGCCGCTTCCCGTACCGCGTCGCGGACCGCGCCGCGCATCCCGCCGGTCTCGCGCGGCCGGTCGGTGCCGGGCAGCGGGTGGCCGTCGGGCGCCAGGTGGTGGCGGGCGAGGATGCCGGGCAGGTAGCCGGGCGCGGTGGCGGGCGTGTAGTACGGGGCGAGGTCGGGCAGCCGGCCTGCGGCGAGCAGGGCGTCGACGCGGACGCGGGCGCGGTCGTAGGCCGTGGCGTAGCTGCCGTCGGCGGCGACGCCCTGGCCGGCCAGCCATGCGGGGTCGGGCTCCGGGCTGTGGCCGCCGTCCAGGTGGTCCCAGGAGGCGAGCAGGCCGGAACCGATGAAGTGGTGGTTGCCGAGGGCCTCACGGACGCCGAGGTCGGTGAGGACCGCGGTGGGGATGCGCCGGTGCAGGGCCTCCAGCGCGGCGGTCGAGGAGACCGTGACCAGCAGATCGGTGCGGTCCAGGACCTCGCCCATGTGCCCGTACACCAGGCGGAGGTTGGGCGGCAGTCCACCGGGCAGCTTCTCCGCGAGCCGCTGGTACGGGAGTTCCTCGATGTGTGTGGTGTGCTCGCCGGGCTTGGAGCGCAGCTTCAGCAGCACCTCGCGGTCCGGGTGCAGCCTGGCGTGCTCGACGAGCCTGCGCAGCAGATACGTGCGGTCGGCGCGGGAGGCCGGCACGGAGGGCTGGGCGGCGAAGACGACCGTGTCGCGGCCCTCCCGCGGGCGGTACGGCTCGCCGCCGAGGAACGGCAGTGCGGCCTCCGTGACGGCCGAGGCGTCGGCGCCCACCCCCTCGTACACCGCGCGGAACCGCTCCGCGTCGTGGCGGGAGTTGGCGAGGACGACGTCCGCGCCGTGCCGCAGCAGCAGTCCGTCGGCGAGCTTCTCGTAGACGACGCCGACATAGCCGGTGACGACGACGGGCCTGGCCGGCAGCCGCAGCGCGGCGAGTCCGTGCAGCATCGCCTGGACGGCTCCGCCGACGAGGGCGAGGACGACGACGTCGTATCCCTCGTCCCGCACGGCGTGCAGGAACTCGACGGCCGTCACCTCACGCACCCGTTCGGCGCCGATCCCGACGTCGCCGACCTCGGCGAGCTGGCGCGGGGTCGGGGTGGCCCGGCCGCGCAGCAGGAGCCCGGTGATCTCGACGCGCTGCGCCGACCCCTCGGACCCGCCGGTGGTGAGACGGCGCGCGGTGAGCGCGCCCCATTTCCACCGGGTGTCGGAGTCGGCGAGCACGGCTACCCGGAGGGCGGTCGTCTTATCGGTACGTGGGGGCACGTCCCAGAACTTAGGAAGGCATTTCGATTCGCGGCCCAACGTGACGGCAACAGCTGGTTAACAGCCCGCCGACGCTTGGCGAATCACCTCCACAAAGGGGACGCAATCGCCCACGAATGAATCCGGTTCATCATTCCGACATTCGCCGTTCACCCGGTGTCCCTCCTGGGGCCAAGGCAAATGACGGGCTCCCGCCTAGCGTGAGACGGGTGGTTAAGCTCTCGGTCATCGTGCCGTTCTACAACGTGCAGACATACGCCCCCGACACCTTGAGAAGTCTGCGGGCCAACGCCCGCGAGGACTTCGAATTCATCCTCGTCGACGACTGTTCGACCGACGGGACCGCGGACATACTGCGCCGCGCCGAGGACGAGATTCCGGGGGTGGTCGTGCGCAGACATGAGCAGAACGGCGGACTGGCCACCGCCCGTAACACCGGCCTGGACGCGGCGCGCGGCGAGTACGTCACCTTCCTCGACGGCGACGACTGGCTGGCACCCGGGTACTACGCCGACATCCTGGCCCGGACTCAGGCGCTGGGCTGCGATTTCGTCCGCACCGACCATGTCCAGGTCGAGGGCAGGAACCGTACGGTGCACCGCGTCCCGCACGGCAGGCGCGGCGAGGTCCTGGACCCGCGGGACGCGATCCTGCCCGCCGAGCGGACCACCTCGGTCGACTATCCGTACGCCTGGGCGGGGCTGTACCACCGGCGTCTCCTGGACCGCGGACTGCTGCATTTCACGGACGGTCTGCGCACCGCGGAGGACCGTCCGTGGATCTGGCGGCTGCACCGTGAGGCAGATTCCTTCGCGGTGCTCGGACTTATCGGAATCTTTTACCGGCGCGGGGTCGCCTCTTCGCTCACCCAGATCGGTGACGTACGCCAGCTCGATTTCATTCGCTCGTTCGACCAGGTCATTCAGGAAACGGCCGAGGACCGCGACGCACAGGCGCTGCTGCCGAAAGCGGTCCGTACCTATTGCGCGATCATTTCTCACCACATGAGCTCGATCGAAAGGTTCGAACCCGCGGTGGCCCGCACACTGAAGTCGATGAGTGGAGCCGCACTGCGGCGCATGCCGCAGCAGGTGCTCGACGAGGCCCTCGACTCGATGGACGTGCAGCGCGCCACGCTGCTGCGCAGGCTGCGGCGCCGTCCGGCCGCCGCGGGTGCCAAGGAGGTGGCGGCCGCGTGAACGGCGCCCGGTCCCGCACCACGCAGATCTTCTTCGCGTCCACCCTCTACGGCACCGCCACGCTCGCCGCCGCCCTCGACGCCGGCTGCTTCCCGGACGCGGACCGCCGCATCCTGCTCGTCTCGAACAACGCGGCCGTTCCGGAGACGACGCCCGCCGTCGACGCGATGCCCGGGTTCGACGCGCTGCGCGGCCGTTTCGACGACGTCGTGTCGTGGAACACGACGATCGCGCCCTTCCACCCCGGCGGCTGGGCGCCGCGCCCCGACGACGTACCCCTGTGGGAGCGGCATCTGCGCCTGGCCTGGGGGCTGGGCGACGACGACATCGAGCTGGCGGTCGAGTCGATCCAGGTCAACCCGGCGATGGCCGTCACCCAGATCTTCACCGGCGCACCGGTCGACGTCTACGCGGACGGGCTGATGAGCTACGGCCCCACCCGCAACAAGATCGACCCCCTGGTCGGTACGCGGGTGCGCCGGCTGCTCCATCTCGACCTGGTGCCCGGCCTGAAGCCGCTGCTGCTCACGGAGTTCGGGGTGCCGCCGCAGATCGTGCCCACCGATGTGTTCCTCAAGGTGCTCGGTGAGCTCGCGGACGCGCCCGGGGTCCGCGACGGCCTGCCGTCCGTGGAGGCCCCCGCCCTGCTGCTCGGCCAGTACCTCTCCGCGCTCGGCCTGATCAGCGCCGCCGAGGAGGAGGACCTGCATCTGCGGATGATGCGCGGCGCGGTGGCGCTCGGTCACACCCGTCTGGTCTTCAAACCGCACCCCACGGCCCCGGCGCAGTGGTCGCGCGCGATGGGCGCGGAGGCCGAGAAGCTCGGCGCCGAGCTGACGGTGCTGGACGCGGGGGTGCTCACCGCCCCGGTCCTCGCCGAGGTGCTCTATCAGCGGATGCGGCCCGCGCTCGTCGTCGGCTGCTTCTCGACCGCGCTGCTCACCGCGTCGGCGTTCTACGGGCTGCCGGTGGCCCGGGTCGGCACCGGGATGCTGCTGGAGCGGCTCGCCCCGTACGAGAACAGCAACCGCGTCCCGGTCACGCTCGTCGACGCGCTGGTGCCGGAGGTGACGGACCGGGCGGCCGTCGAGCGGGCGGAGGCCGCGGCCGACCCGGCGGACCTGACCGGGCTGGTCACCGCCGTGGGTTTCGCGATGCAGCCGAAGATCCATCCGGGGCTGCGACCGGCCGCCGAACGGTATCTGTCCGCGCACCTGGACGCGACGACATGGCGGTACTTCAAGCGCAAGCGGCTCACGTCGCTGGCGCTGCCGGGGGCGGTACCGGCGCAGCTCGCGTTCCTGCCGCGCAACGCGGTGGTGCGCAGGGTGGCACGGTCGGTGCGGCGGCGCGTGGTGCGGCAGTAGGCCTCGGCCGTCCCGGGCGCCGGACGGGATCGGAGTGAACCCGTCCGGCGCCCTCGGGCATTTTGGCGTCCGGGCCTCAGTCGCGCACGCCGCCCCGGATCACCCTCAGATCGGCCGCGTTCGCCTCGGTGACCTTCCACAGTTCCCGCTGCCGGCCGTGCACATCGGCGACGGTCGCGGCGTGGTCGTCCAGCAGTCCGGCCGCGCGCTCGGCGAGCCGGGCCCCGAGGTGCCGGTCGTGGACCGAGATCCCCCACTCCGGGCGCTCGATGTCGGCGAGGAAGTAGGCCATCTTCGGGTGCGAGATCAGGCTGATGATCGGCGTACCGCAGCCGAACGGGATCATGCCCGCGTGCCCGCGCATCCCGATGACCAGCTTCGTACGGGCGTAGGTGTCCCGGATCGCGTCGTTGTCGAAGTCGTACATCGGGATCACCGGCAGGGCGATCCCGTGCTCGCGCCGCAGGTCGAAGGCGATCCGCTCGTCGTCGAGCGAGTGCGCGACGCACTTCACCTCGGCCCGCTCGCCGAGCGCCCGCACCGCGGTGGCCATCTCGCCCAGGAAGTGCCCGTAGTCGTGGCCGAAGCGGAGCCCGGACCGGTCGTACGCGGCGTTGATCAGCACGGTGTCCTCGCGCCGCTCCGGGTCCGTCCAGCCGTCCACCAGTTGTCTGGTCACCGTCGTCGGGCAGGGCTGGAAGCGCACCTTGTCGTGGAGCGAGGCGGGCAGCAGCTCCCGGACCTTCTCGATGGAGCCGTGGTTGCGCAGCCCGAAGAACGAGGCGCGCTCCACCAGCTTGCGCAGCGAGGAGAGGAACCGGTCCCGGCCGTGGCCGTAGGCCTGGCCGTCGAAGGCGTTGAAGCCGACCGCGTACACCATGACGGGTACGTCGATCCGGTCGAGCAGTTCGTCCGGGACGTTCCACTGCCAGCCGCTGTTGCCGTTGGGAGCGGTGTCCGGGATGAAGAGGCCACCGCCGCCGATGACCAGTCCGCGCCGCTCGTTGACCCGCTCCAGCGCGGCCTCGTCGAAGAGCCGGTGGGCGTGGATCGAGTGCCAGCGCTGCGGGCCGGTGTCGGGGCCGAAGGCGAGCCGTACGCTCTCGGGCAGCAGCTTGTCCCCGGCATTGCCCTGACGGTCCATGTAGAAGGCGACATGGGCGAGTTGGCCGGATGCGGGGCCCTCCACGGGTGCGGGCGCGTCCGTGGCGCGCTGGTGCATCAGCCGGTTCGCGCGGTGCGTCGGGTCGACGCCGAGGCCCTTCAGGGCGTACTCGGCCGCGGCGCTGTCGTCACCGTGGATCCAGGCGATCTGGGCGAGGCGCCCGAAGGCGGTCGCGGCCCGGTTGGGCGCCGCGGTGGCGAGCAGGAGCCGGACCCGGGCCTCCTCGTAACGGGAGACGCTCATCAGGGCGTGGCCGAGCACCTCGTGCGGCCAGGCCTCGTCGACGGGTATCCGCACCCCGCCCAGCAGGTCGGCCGCCTCCTGGTACTCGCCGGCCGCTATGTGGGCGGCGGCGACCTTGCGGGCGGCCTCCGGCGAGCCGGTGCGCCGCACGTGCGGGGTGCCGTAGTGGACCAGCAGATCGTGGTGCTTGGCGCCGGGCAGCGCCAGGTACGCGGAGTGGAACTCGGCGTCGGACAGCTCGAATTCGTGCCAGCGGTCCTCGGCCTCGCGATACCCGGACTCGCCGCCCTGCCAGGGCTTGTGCCGCCCGGTGAAGTGCAGGACGGCGGTCGATTCGGGAACCGGCAGGTCTCCGGAGAGCCGCCGCTTGACGAAGTTGTAGCGGGCGTCGAGCTGCACGAAGTCACCGTCGAGCACGGCGTTGAGGATGCCCTGGTCGTGCTTGTCCAGCTCGTACGTCCCGGCCCGCCCGACCTCGTCGATCCTCGCGCAGAACGTGTCGCTCAGATACTCGCGCTGGATGACCAGCAGTCCGCTGTTGAGCTTGTGCTGCCCGTAGAAGAACTGCGGCACCGCGGCCAGTCCGTCGCGCAGCTTCAGCAGTTCGCCGAGGTCGCCGAGGACCACCATGTCGGTGTCGAGGGTGATGACGGTGTCGTAGTCGCGCACCCGGAAGATGTCGAGGATGAAGTATGCCTTGCGCACCAGGTAGTTGTCCTGGTCGCCCTTGGCGTACGAGTCGTAGTGCGCGGCGTCGACCCGGCGGAAGTCCACGCGCGGGTGCAGCGCCCGGATCTGCGCGACGGAAGCGGGTCGCAGTCCGTCGTGCAGGACGAGGAAGTCCTCGCAGACGTTCGGGTTGGAGAGCGCGAGGCTGCGCAGCAGGGCGAGGAACCCGGGCAGGTAGTTCTCGTCGACGAAGCTCGCGAAGGCGACCCGGCGCTTGCCGGTGAGCGCGTTCGCAGGGGCGGGCGACACGGGGGGTGCCGTGTCGGGAAGGGTCGTGGCGGGCGTCGTCATCGCAGTCGGATCCTCATGTCGGTGACGCTCTGGGCGTGTTCCATGACCCAGGCCTTCTCGCTGGTGTACTCGTGCACGGACGTGATGGGCATCCGCATGGCACCGGGCAGCCGGTAGGCGCCGCTCTCGTAGAAGTCGAAGCCGATCAGGTCGATCCGGCTGCTGACGTCGAGGTGGTCGAGGAGCCACAGCATGTTGAAACCGGTGGTGGGGATGGCGGGCCAGACGTCGGCGCCGACGCGCCCGATGTCCCGCAGCGGCCAGCGCAGCGACTCGTCGCCCAGATACTGCTGGGCACCCGGGACGAGGCGGTTGCGCAGGGAGTACTTCCAGTCGCCGGAGACCCCGCCGAAGACCAGCCGGGTGTGCACCTTCTGGTCCCAGTTGAACCCGTGCTTGTGGATGGTGGCGTGGATGTCGGTGCGCCGTCCGGTCGCCGCCGGGTCGATCCGGTACGAGTTGAAGCGGACGACCAGGTCGTAGCCGTCGATCTCGGCCCCCATCGAACTGCTGCCGACACGCTGGGAGTTGGCGATGAGGCAGATCGACTTGCCGGCGATCCGGTTGCGGAACTCGCCGACCGTGGTCCACTGGACGCCGCCGAAGGTCGGGTCCTCGACCGGGCCCCGCATGCGGCTTCTGCGCTGCTCGGCGTAGAGCGCCACGAGTCGGGTGAGTCCGGCCACGGCGTCCGGGTCCGTCCCGGCCGCCTCCATGGCCAGGTCGAGGTACTGGGACGTGGCGTCCTGGAGCTCGGTCACCGGGGCGCCGCCCTGCTCCTGCGCGAGCAGGGCGCCGATCAGCCGGGGCCGCGCCCCGTCCCAGTCGCCGCTCGCCTGGAGCGCGAGACCCTCGGCCCAGGACTCGGTGACGGGCCGGACGGCGAACGCCGCGGCCTCGGGGCAGTCGCGCTCCAGCCCGCGCAGCAGCTCGTACCGGCGGTCCTCGCCCAGCCGCAGGCCGACGACCTTGGCCGCGACACCGAAGCCGTCGTCGTCGGTGAATTCCAGGTAGCGCTCGTACGCCTCGATGGCGGCGGCCTCCGCCCCCATCGCCTCCAGCGTCCGGGCCCGCAGCCGCCAGCCGGCCCGCGAACGCCTGCGCTGGGTCAGGACGGTGTCCCCGATGAGCACCGCGAGCTTCAGCTCGTCCTCGTAACCGCAGTCCAGCGCCTTGTTGCCGACCGCGAGCAGCGGGTCGAGCAGCTCGTCCACGAGGGCCGCGGCGGTGCCCGTCCCGCTCTTCCCGGGGCGCCGGATCAGTGCGATCGCGGACGAGGCGGGCGCGGGCGGCGCGGTCTGTGCCGCGGCGTGCACGGCCAGCAGGTGCCGCAGCGCCTCGGCGAGCGCCGTGCGCCGCCGGTCGAGTCCCGCCACCAGCTTGGCGCTGTGCGCGGCGCAGGCCCGCAGACACACGTCCAGGTCGGTCGGGGTGACGGTGGCGAACTGCGACGTGACGCCCTCGGGCGGGGCCGCGTCACGTTGCCGTGGCCAACGGGTGCGGGCTTCTCTCATGGCGCTCCAAGCGTCTGGTGCCCGTGGGGGGAGGGGGCGTATCCGGGTGTGCGGTCACCGCAGCACGCCCGGGACGCACCCCGCCCGGTCGGAACGGGGCGGATGCTCCGCGCGCGTGTTCGGTTCCACGACACGCTAGGAAAGCTGTACGGACACCGGATGAACTCGCCCTGTCGGAACGGGAAACTGCGCACCGACCCCGCTGGTACGAGCCCTTCTCAGCGCACCCCGTACCGCACCTCGACGCCCGCGACGATCAGCCACAGACCGTCCTCGAAGCGTTCGTCGTAGCGGGTGAAGATCTCGGCACCGGCCGCGGCGGCGAGCGGGTACCGGGCCATCCGTTCCGCGCGCTCGCCGATGTCGAAGCCCTCCCGCCGCTCGTCCGGCATCGGCTGGACGCCCTGCTCCTCGGTGACGAAGCCCATGGTGTACGCGTAGGCGGTGGTACTCGCCCGGACCGCCTGCCGGAGCTCGAAACCCGCGTCGACCATGGTGCGCAGATGGTTTTCGAGACCGTCGGCGTGATCGGTGCCGGTGAATTTCGCGCCGCTGTAGACCTTCGCCCCGTCGCGGTAGCGCAGCAGGGCGGTGCGCAGCGCGCCGTTGTACGCGACGAGCTGGTCCTGCCAGCGCTCCGGGACCGGCCCCGGCAGGTCCTCGTCGAGCATCCGCCGGTACATCACCGTGGCCATCTCGTCGAGGAGCGCCTGCTTGTCCTTGAAGTGCCAGTAGAGCGCGGGCGCCTTGACGTCGAGCTCCCTGGCTATGGCGCGCAGCGTGAGCCCGTCGAGGCCCACCTCGTTCAGCAGCCGCAGCCCGGTGTCGGCCACCCGCGCCCGGTCGATCTTCGTTGTTCCCACCTTGACAATTTAACAGCGTTAAGCACACACTCCGTGCCATGCAATTTAACAGCGTTAAGGAAACGGACGTCCTGATCGTCGGCGCCGGTCCCTGCGGGCTGACCCTCGGCTGCGATCTGGCCCGCCGGGGCGTGCGCGCCCTGATCGTCGAGCGGGCGCCCGCACTCTTTCCCGGCTCGCGCGGAAAGGGCATCCAGCCACGCACCAGGGAGGTGCTGGACGACCTCGGGGTCGGTGACGCGGTGCGGGCGCACGGCGGCCCGGCCCCGATGGGGCTGGTGTGGCAGGACGGGCAGCGGCAGCAGGAGCACGACATGTTCCGCCGTGCGGCCCCCACGGAGGCCGAGCCGTACGGGGAGCCGTGGATGCTGCCGCAGTGGCGCACCCAGGAGATCCTGCTGGCCCGGCTGCGCGAGCTGGGCGGGGACGTCGCCTTCGGCACCGCGCTGACCGGGCTCGATCAGGACGCGGACGGCGTCACGGCCCGCCTGACGACGGGACCGGTCCGGGCGTCCTACCTGGTCGCGGCGGACGGCGGACGCAGCACGGTCCGGCGCACGCTGGGGATCACGATGACGGGTGAGTCCGTGGACCCCGCTCCGATGCTGGTCGCCGACGTACGGGTGGCCGAGGACGCGCTGGACCGGCTCAACTGGCATGTGATGAGCGGCGAGGCGGGCTTCCTCACCCTCTGCCCGTTGCCCGGCACGGCGGACTTCCAGCTGGTCGCCCAGTTCAGGACGGGCGAGCCCGACACGTCCGCGGAGGGGGTGCGCGCGCTGGTCGCGGCGCGCACGCATCTGACGGCCCGGGACATCACCGAGGTCCTGTGGTCCTCCGACTTCCGGCCGCGCGCCGCGCTGGCGGAGCGGTTTCGCGACGGCCGGGTCCTGCTGGCGGGCGACGCGGCGCATGTGCACTCGCCCGCGGGCGGCCAAGGTCTGAACACCAGCGTCCAGGACGCGTACAACCTGGGATGGAAGCTCGGCCAGGTGCTGCGGCACGGGGCACCCGCCGCTCTCCTCGGCAGTTACGAGGAGGAGCGCCGCCCGATCGCCGCCGACATGCTCGGCCTGTCCACCCGCATCCACCGGGGCGAGCAGGAACGCGACTCGGCGGTCCACCAGTTGGGCCTCGGCTACCGCGGGGGCCCGCTGTCGGTGGGCCGGGCCGGTGCCCTGCACTCCGGCGACCGCGCCCCGGACGGGCCGACGACAGGGGGGCGGCGCCTCTTCGACGTCTTCCGCGGTCCCCACTTCACGCTGCTGGCCGTCGGCACGGACACCGGACTGCCGGCGTTCGACGACGACCTGGTCCGTGTGCACCGGACCGATGCCTGCGAGGCCTACGGAAAGGGCCTGTTCCTGGTCCGCCCCGACGGCTACATCGGCTGGGCGGGCGAGAACGCGTCCGGGATCGCGGGGTATCTGTCCCCGCTGGGGGCTTCCGTTCGAATCGGCCCGGCGTGATCCGGACGAAGGCCCCCCGGCCTCGCCCCGGTCACACGCTGCTGAGCGACAGCTTCGCCGCGAACCCCAGGAACAGCAGACCGGCCGCCGAAGTGGCCCCCGCCGACAACCGCTTGCGGCGGCGGAACGCGGCGGACAGCCGGGTGCCGCCGAATATCAGCATCGACAGATAGAGGAAGCTGGCGATCTGCAGCAACGTGCCCAGCACCAGGAAGGACAGCGCCGGGTAGGCGTAGCCGGGGTCGACGAACTGCACGAAGAACGAGATCAAGAACAGGATCGCCTTCGGGTTGAAGAGGCTCACCACCAGCGCCCGCCGGTACGGCCGCTCCATCGCCCCGGCGGTCTCGGCTCCGGCGCTCTCCTCGGTCAGCTCGGCCATCCGCCGGTGCCGATCGCGCCACATGGCCAGCGCGGTCCGCAGCATGCCGATCGCCAGCCAGGTCAGATAGCCCGCACCCGCGAACTTGACGACGGCGAACAGCACCGGTGTCGTCCGCAACAGCGACGAGGCCCCCAGCGCGGACAAGGTCATCAGCACGGTGTCCCCGGTCCACACCCCGGCCGCGGCCACATAGCCGGTCCGCACCCCGCGACGGGCGGCGACCGACAGCACGTACAGCGAATTGGGTCCTGGCAGAAGGACGATCAGCACCAGGCCGGCGAGATAGGTCGGAAGGTCGGTGACACCCAGCATGAGACGGAGTGTCGCACGTGGTTACGACACTCTGTTCGGGGGGTTCGGGAAGGCGTGGGATCCGTCCTCGTCGCCGTCGAGGAGGACGGCCCACGGAGAGCTTCGGTCGCCTCAGAACACGTCCGACGGCTCGTACGTCCCCCACACCCCTCGCAGCGCGTCACAGACCTCGCCCACCGTCGCCCGCGCCTTGAGCGCGGCCTTCATCGGATAAAGGACGTTGTCCGTGCCCTCGGCCGCCTTCCGCAGCTCCGCCAGCGCCGTGTCCACCGCGCCCTGGTCGCGTTCGGCGCGGAGCTTCGCCAGCCGGGCCGCCTGCTGGGCCTCGATCGCCGGGTCGACGCGCAGCGGCTCGTACGGCTCCTCCTCGTCGAGCTGGAAGCGGTTCACACCTACCACGACGCGCTCCGCGCTGTCGGTCTCCAGGGCGATGCGGTACGCGCTGCGCTCGATCTCGCTCTTCTGGAAGCCGCGCTCGATCGCGTGGACCGCGCCGCCCAGCTCCTCGACCTTGAGCATCAGTTCCAGGACCGCGGCTTCGACGTCGTCGGTCATCTTCTCGACCACGTACGAACCCGCGAACGGGTCGACGGTCGCGGTGACGTCCGTCTCGTACGCCAGGACCTGCTGGGTACGCAGGGCGAGCCGGGCGGACTTGTCGGTCGGGAGGGCGATCGCCTCGTCGAAGGAGTTGGTGTGCAGCGACTGCGTACCGCCGAGGACCGCGGCCAGCCCCTGGACGGCCACGCGCACCAGGTTGACCTCGGGCTGCTGGGCGGTGAGCTGGACGCCCGCGGTCTGGGTGTGGAAGCGCAGCATCAGGGACTTGGGGTTCTTCGCGCCGAACTCCTCCTTCATCACCCTCGCCCAGATCCGGCGTGCGGCACGGAACTTGGCGACCTCTTCGAGGATCGTCGTGCGGGCGACGAAGAAGAACGAGAGACGGGGAGCGAAGTCGTCGACGTCCATGCCGGCGGCGACGGCGGTACGGACGTACTCGATGCCGTCGGCGAGGGTGAACGCGATCTCCTGCGCGGGCGAGGCGCCGGCCTCCGCCATGTGGTAGCCGGAGATCGAGATGGTGTTCCACTTGGGGATCTCGGCCCGGCAGTACTTGAAGATGTCGGCGATCAGCCGGAGCGAGGGCCCCGGCGGAAAGATGTAGGTGCCGCGCGCGATGTACTCCTTGAGCACATCGTTCTGGATGGTTCCGGTGAGCTTCTCGGCCGGGACGCCCTGCTCCTCGCCGACCAGTTGGTAGAGCAGCAGGAGCAGCGCGGCCGGAGCGTTGATCGTCATGGACGTGGAGACCTTGTCCAGCGGAATCCCGCCGAACAGGACCCGCATGTCGTCGATCGAGTCGATCGCGACCCCGACCTTGCCGACCTCGCCGGACGCGATTGGCGCGTCGGAGTCGTAGCCCATCTGGGTGGGCAGGTCGAAGGCGACGGAGAGGCCCATCGTGCCGTTGGCGATCAGCTGCTTGTAGCGGGCGTTGGACTCCGTGGCCGTGCCGAACCCCGCGTACTGGCGCATCGTCCACGGCCGGCCGGTGTACATGGTCGGGTAGACGCCGCGCGTGAAGGGGTAGGCACCCGGCTCTCCCAGCTTGTCGTCGGGGTCCCACCCGTCGAGTGCGTCCGGCCCGTACACCGGCTCGATGGGCAGTCCCGACTCGGACTCGCGCGTCATCTGCTGTGCCTCCCGCTGAAGCTGCTCAGTAAAGCTACTTACTGGTAACCAAGGATTCCCGCGACGGACTGTAGCGGCGGGCGCGAGACCGGTGGAGGGCCATGGGCTGGGACCTTGCTCACAGCCCATGGCCCACGGTCCGTGCCGCCGCTCTCCCCATCATGCGCGGGCTTTGGCAACCGGGCAGAGCGGGAATCCGTCCCATGGGACACCGGAGAGACGCGAAGAATCAGGGGGCCGAGATGACAGGCAGCACCACCGCACGCGCGTCACGGAAGGGGACACCGGGCAGGAGCCGGGCCAGGAGCCGGAATCGGGCGGGGACCACGGCCATGGTGGGGCTCGCCCTTCTCGGCATGACGGCCGCGACCGCCGCGACCGCCGGCTGCGAGGTGCGGCCCGCCGACGGCGCGTCGGCGGCCCCGTCGTCCCCGCCCCGGGCGAAGGCGAGCGACGACGCCAAACCCGCCGCACGCCACTCGCCCTCACCCGACGCGTCGTCACCGTCCCCGCGGGCCGGGACGACACCGACGCCCACGCCTGACCCGCAGGGCACCACGCTGATGGCGAGCGGCTCCCAGGGCAAGCAGGTGCGGGAACTCCAGGCCCGGCTGAGGCAGATCGGCCACTTCGACCGCTCCCCCACCGGTTACTACGGCACGCTCACGGCCGCGGCCGTCCGCTCCTTCCAGGGCAAACGCGGCCTCTCCCGCACGGGCCGGACGGACACCGTCACCTGGCAGAAGCTGCTCGGCATGACGCACGAGCCGACGGCGGCCGAGCTGAATCCACCGACCACCGTGCCCGCCGCCGGGCCGGACAAGCGGTGCATGACGGGCCGGGTGCTCTGCATCAGCAAGAACACCCGGACGCTGTCGTGGATGATCGACGGACGCGTCGTCTCGTCGATGGACGTCCGCTTCGGCTCCCAGTACACGCCGACCCGTGAGGGCACCTTCTCCGTCTACTGGAAGTCACGGCACCACGTCTCGACGCTGTATCACACGGCCATGCCGTACGCGATGTTCTTCAGCGGCGGCCAGGCGGTCCACTACTCGGCGGACTTCGCGGCCCGCGGCTACAGCGGCGCCTCGCACGGCTGCGTCAACGTCCGGGACGAGGGCAGGATCGCCTCGCTCTTCGCGCAGGTGAAAACGGGCGACAAGGTCGTCGTCTTCGGATAGTCCGACCGGGCGGAGCCGTCCCGCGGAGCGGCGGACCGACAGGTGAGGAGGCGCGGGCGGGACCGGGGGAACGTGTCCCGCCCGCGCCGATGCGCTGAGCCGTAGGTACGGGGGGAACCCCGGCTCTGTGCGCTGCCGATGACCAGTCGGCTCAATCTGTACTGCGTCATGGCCTCGAAAAACGTCACACCCAGTGGTGGACGGCGGGACGAGGAACCCGCGCGGTGTCCTCAGCCGGGTGAACCGGTGCCGTCGTCGTCGGCCGTCGGCGCGGCGACCGGGTCCGGGACGGAGGGCGACGGCGACGGGGCGGTCGTGAACCGGATCGCCGGGAGCTTGGCGGCATTCCCGCCGTCCCCGTCCCCGTTCGCGTCCTCCTCCTCACCCTGCTCGTCACTGTCGCCGCCGCCGTTGCCGTTGTTGCTGCCGTTGCCGTTGTTGCTGCCGTTGCCGTTCCCGGCGCCGTTCTGGCCCTTCGTGTCCTTGGCGATCACGCGGTCGCAGAACCGGTCCAGGTTGTGGGCACCCTTCGCCAGCCCTTCGAGATACCGCTTGCGGTCCTCGTCCAGATTGCCGTTGCGGTAGTCGCGGCACGCCTTGAGCGCCGTGGCGTACCAGGTGCCCGAGGAGCCGTTGCCCCATCGCTCGGACTGCTTGCCGCTCTCGGCGCCGTTCGAGGATCCGCCGTCGGTGCCGTCGGACTTCCCGTTGTTGTCGCCCCTGCGGTCCTCGCCCTTGCCGGTCCTGCCGCCGTCCCGGTCACCGGCGGGGGCGGAGGGATCCCCCGGACGCGCGGAGTGCTCCGCCCCCGGGGAGGCGGGCGGCCCTGCGGACCGGCTGTCGTCGGTGGTGGGCCCCGCGCCGAGCTCGTTCGGCGTCGCCGCGGACGAGACGGAGGTCGCCGGTACGGGGGCGTGCCCGCCGAACGGGCCGGGGAGCATCCCGGTGCCCGCGGCCACGGCCACCCCGCCGAGCGCGAAGCCCGCGAAGGAGGCGGCCAGACCGAAGCGGACGGGGCGGCTCCAGCGCAGGGAGCGGCCGTGGTCGGGGCGCGCGGCCGAGGAGGTGCCCGGTGCGGTGCCGCCGGAGGCGGGCCGGATGCGCACCGGTCCGAGTACGCCGCTCCGGCCCGGCTCACCCGTCCGCTCGGCGTACTCCTTCACCTGCGGGTGCGCCGCCCCTGTCCGCGCGTGCGCGGGACGTGCCGCGGCGCGGAAGGCGGCCAGCGCCTCGGCCTCGCCCGGCAGTTCACCGGTGGCAGGACGGGCGGCCCGTGCTGCGGCGCCCAGTGCTGCCGCGAGCCTCTCCGCCTCCGTACACCCGTGACCGACGACCGGATCGACCGGTTCACCGCGGAGCAGTTTCTCCGCCGCGCCCTTGTCAAGCCATTCGTACCTCTCGTCGGCCATCACATGTCCTTCTGCGTCCACGGACGCGAATGCGTCACACCGGCCGGCGCCGCCGGACCGTTGGGTGCGGGGCGCGGGGCGGGCACGGCGCCGAGTTCAGCCGCCCGCGCCGCCGTGCTCCCGTCGGAGGCGGATCGATCCGCCGGATCGCCCGCGGGCGCACCGTCCCCGGCGACGCCCGCACCGCTGTCGGCACCTTCGTCGACCCCTCCGGGGCGGCCGTCGGCGTCGTCCGCTCCGTCCGTGCGCAACAGCTCGGCCAGCCGCTTGAGGCCCCGGTGCGCCGCGGTGCGTACCGCTCCGGGCCGCTTGCCCAGTGTCCGGGCCGCGCTCTTCGCGTCCAGGCCGACGACCACCCGCAGCACCACGGCCTCGGCCTGGTCCTGCGGCAGCTGGGCTATGAGCGACATCGTGCGGCCGGTGGCCAGGGCCTCCATCGCCTCGTCGGCGGTGTCGGAATCGGCCGGCCTCTCGGCCAGTTCGGACTCGTCGCCGCCGGTCGCGGGACGCCTGCCACGCATCCGCAGGTGGTCCAGGGCGCGGTTGCGGGCTATCCGCGCCGCCCAGCCGCGGAAGCGGTCGGCGTCGCCGCTGAACCGGTCGAGGTCGCGCGCTATCTGCAGCCACGACTCGGACGCCACGTCCTCGGCGTCCGGATCCCCCACCAGTGTCCGTATGTAGCCCAGCAGCCGTGGCTGCACAGCGCGGTACACAGTACGGAAGGCATCTTCGTCCCCGTCCTGCGCCGCGAGCACCGCGGCAGTGAGCTCCGCGTCGTCCCCCAGCACTCCCTCAACCCGCCCTGCTGTCCCGAATCGCAGCTGGTCATCACTGCCGCGCCACCCTGCGCGACTCAGCACGCTACGTCCTTCGCGGGGGCCACGTCCATGACTTGTACAACCCGCAACATCCCTCGGACGCGGCGCGGTGTGACAGAAAACGCAGCGACGGCGCTGAGAAGAGTACGGGGTCGTCCTACGGCCCCGGGGAAGACGACCGGGGCCTCTCCTGTGGGGGGTGGCGGCCCCGGTCGTCCTCGTTCTTCCCCGGCCCGACCCCTCGGCCTTCCGGGTTCGGCCGGTCCGGGATCTTGCCCGACACCGTTGCCCCGTCGGCCGGCCCAGCCGCGCCGGGGCCGGCGCCCGGGCTCCTGAGCGGCGTACGGCCGCCGGACGGCCCGGCCACCCGGGGTGATCCGAACGAGCGGCACTAACCCCGCCCGCGCGCCCGGCGCGAAACCGCCGCCCGCAGCACCCGCTGCCCCTCCGTCGATGTGTCGAACACCTGGCGCAGCCCGGCGCCCGCCCCCGTCGCGCCGGCGCTCTCCGCGAGCAGCTCCAGGATCCGGGTCTGCCGCCACACTTCCCCGGCCAGCAACGGACCGGCTCCTTCCACATCACCCTCGCGGCAGCCCCGTACCGCCCCGGCCCCGGCGGACGACGTCGTGTCCTGTCCGAGGTGGACCTCCAGGGCCAGCAGCGAACAGGCGCCCGCCCACTCCCGCAGACCCGGCTCCGCCCGGTCCGCGGGCGCCTCGCCCAACAGCTTCCGGATCTGCGGTGCCGCCCCTTCCGCGTCGGCCGCTGCGTCCAGCGCCGCGCGGGCCTCCGCCAGGCGTTCCGGCCAGAGCGCGCCGTTCGCACAGCCCGCCCGGAGCGGACGCAGCGGATCCGGGTCGGCTCCTTCGGCGGGCTGTGGCAGACAGCGGTCGAGGCAGGCGACCGCGCTCGTGGCGAGCCCCCGCTCATCGGCGGCGGCGATCAGTTCCAGCAGGCTCATCGGCGTCTCCCGTCGGCACTCCCCGTGCGTGCACGCACGGGGACGCGGCGCTTCCTGTTACCGCGTTCAGCGCCAACTGGCTCAAAATCGTCACCGTCAAGGCCGAATAGCATCGGTCGACCGGCACGCCCCCGGCCGGCTTCAGTGGGCCCGACCCGGCGCGGGCGGCACGCTGAGCGGATACACACCGAGGGCCGCCCGCTCCCCCTGCATCCGGGTCAGCTTGCGCACGAAGAGAACGGCGAGCACCGCGGCCACGAGGTCGAGGGCGTCGGTCGCCATCAGCAGGCCCGCCGCGTCCATGATTTCCTGCGGCTCCTCGGCCTTCCAGTACTGCTGGGACGTGTACCGGGAGACGACCAGCGAGCAGACCCACGCGCCCCACCACAGGTTCATCACGGTGGTCGGCACCGTGCGCCAACCGCCGTCGGGGTCGGTCTGCGCGCTCGCGGTCCAGATGCCGCCGGCGATCCGGCGCGGGAGCACCAGGTTGGCGATCGGTACGAACCAGGCGCCGACGGCCCAGCCGACCCCCATCGGCTGCGCGCTCGGGTCGAACACCTCGGCGTTGAGCCGCACCCGCCGGAACCAGATGATGAAGACGACCGCGGTGGCCACGGTCATGAGGACCTGCAGCACGCCCGCGCCCGCGTACAGGTCGTCCGCGAGAGTCGCCTCCGCCTCGTCGTACGTGGCGAAGCCGTCGTCCAGCCCCTCCCCGAGCACACGGCGGACGTTCAGCCCCGTCGCCACGGCGAACAGATCCGCCACGGCGACGGCGGCCAGCAGAACGACGACGGCCTTCGCGAGCCCGTCCGGCGAGCGCAGGTACTGCTGCGGGGCGACGAAGGCCGGGACCGGCGGCATCGGGGGCGGCCCGGCCGGACCGGCACAGAGCAGACAGCGCCCGTCCTCGGTGACCGGCGGTCTGAGACGGCAGGCGGAGCACAGCATGACGGTGGAACCCCCCAGGATTCTCGGTTCGGGTGCGGAGAATCGCGCGCCCCTCCCCCGGGGCGCGCGGCCTGCGAACGTATCCCCGGCCCATCACGCTGTCCACAGGTAATGCCGCCTGCCGCTCGCCCCGCCCCGCTCAGCCCGTCCTGTCGATCCGTGCGGCCAGCGCCCGGAACTGATCCCAGCTCAGCTTCGGCTTGCCCGGGTCCCACAGCTTCTGGGCCGTCGCCCGCAGCGGCAGCCGGATGCCCTGCGCCACCTGCGCCGCGGTCTGTGCCTGCGGGAGGTCGCCCCAGACCGCGAACCGGCCGCCGAGGATCTGACCGGAGTAACGCGCCGGGACCGGCTGGGTGCCGCGCAGGACGAGCGGGGTCCACTGCTCGTAGATCCGCTTGCCCGTGGGATAGACGAAGTTGTTGGGCTGGCCGAGTACGTAGTAGAGGAACTCGTCGTTGAGGTTGACCACCCGTCGGCCCTCGTTCAGATACTCCTCCGGCGGCCGGGCTCCGTACTCCTTGCCCGTCCAGTACTCGACCTCGATGTCCTTGTCGGCGTGGACGACGCCGTCGCGGAAGAAGCCGTCGTTCCATGCCTTGGGCTGCTTGCCGCGCGGGCGCACCACCGCCGCCCGGTCGTTGAGCCAGCCGGTGGCGAGGTCCTTGATACCGGCCTGCGGTCCGTACTTCTGCTGGGCGGCGCGTTGCAGCTGCGGGTACGAGGCGGCCGGGTCCCGCGCCATGAGAGCGAGGTACTCGTCGGCGCCGAGGTGCCAGTACCGGCCGCCGAACAGCTCGGTGAACTCGCCGAGGAGCTCGTCGACGAGCTTCGCCGCCCCCGGGTTCGAGATGTCGAGCGATCCGGGCGAGCGCACGCCCGAGACATTGCGCAGCTGGAGGTCGGGGTGCGCCCGCAGCACCGCGCCCAGATGGCCCGGCGAGTCGATCTCGGGGACGACCTGGATGTGCAGCCGGTCCGCGAGCCCGAGGATCTGCCGCACCTCCGCCTTGGTCAGGTGCTCCGGCGACACCACCTCGGGGTGGGTGTCGGACTGGATGCGGAACGCCTGGTCGTCGGAGAAGTGCAGGCCGAGCTGGTTGAGCTTGAGGTCGGCCATCTCGCGGAGCCGGTCCTCGATCCAGGCGACGCTGTAGTACTTGCGCGCGATGTCGAGGTTGAGGCCGCGCTGCGGCCGGTCGGGGCGGTCGCGCACCTCGCCCTCGGGCATGCTGCCGTCGGCGCGCACCGACTGTTTCAGGGTGCGGGTTCCGTAGAAGACACCGGCCTGGTCGGGTCCGCTGATCGTGACCCGTCCGTCATGGGTCCTCAGGGTGTACGACTCGGGGGTGCCCCGGCCCGGGGTGAGGGCCAGCTCCACGTCACCGGCGCGGGCGGGCACGCTGCCCCGGTAGTGGATCTTCAGCTCCTGGGCGAGCAGCTGCCCCTCGTCCGCGAGCGCTCCGCTGCCGCCGGCGATGACGACCCCGGCGGCGGGGCCGGGCCGCCAGCCGGGGCCGCGGGCGGCGATGTGCTCGCGCACGGCGGGGATGGTGCGGGGCGGCGTCGAGAGCGGGTAGCTCCGGGTCGGCGAGGGGGTGGCCGGGGAGCCGGAGGGGGTGCGGGCCCCCGACTGCCCCGCGAGGCCGCCGCCGGAGCCTTCCGGCCAGACGACGACGGCGATCGTCGCGGCGGCCGCCGCGGTGAGGGCCGCACCGGCCACGAGAGTGCCGCGTGAGGGCGACATCGGCAAGAAACCTCCGATATAGGTGAGAAACAGGACAGAAACAGCGAGACGGCCGGGCATTCTCCTCGGGAGACGATCCCTCAAGCGTTCCGGAACTCTCCCGTCCGGGTGAAGTTCGCGCATCCGTCGGACGACCGTTGCCCGGCTTCGCTAGCTTTGAGGCACATCCGTCTCTCCCTTCACCCTGTATCCGCCTGGTCTCACCCGTCCCGCCGCACCCAGGTTCACAGATGTCGTTGATTCGAGGAGCCCACGCTGTCCAGGTCCAGCGAGTCCCCCGCCGGCCTCCCGAAGCGACTGCGCCGACCGGCCACCCGGACGGCCGTACCCGTCCAGGATCCGGCGCCGCGCGACTCCGGTCCGGGCCGGGCCGGGGCCCGTGACCACGGCCTCGACCGCTTCAACACCGCACCGTCCGCCGAGGCCGAGGGCGCGCTGCTGGAGTGCTTCGCCAGCCGCCGCTGGGCGCGGCGGCTGGCCGCCCACCGCCCGTACCCCGACATCGACGCACTGCTCGCCGCCGCCGACGAGGCGGGTTACGACCTGCCCCCCGAGGACCTCGCCGAGGCGCTCGCCGCCGAGGTCTCCCCCGGGCTGCACGACACCGCGCCGCACTCCGCCCATCTCGCCCTGCGGGCCGCGCACGCCGCGTACGAGTGCCGCTTCGGCCATGTCTTCGTGATCTGCCTGGACGCGATCGAGCCCGCCGAACAGCCGGACCAGGTGCTCGCCGGAATCCGGGCCAGGCTGGGTCACGACCCCGACCAGGAGCGGGTCGTGACCGCGGAGGAGATGCGACGACTCGCCCGGGGCCGCATCATCGGCCTGATATCGGGTTCGTAACGGAATGGGCCGTTCGGCAGCGCCGGGCAGCCCGTTCCCGCCCGCTTCTAGCCCGTCCGTGCCTGTTTGATTGCCACTTTGATCACACCAGAGGCCCCCGCGCGAACGAACCGACAAAGCGTCGCTACGATGGCCGGGGCCGGTGGACCGTACCCGGCCGGGTCAGACCGACAGTCAAGCCGGCCGGCCCCAATCCCCGCTCCCGGAGGGTTCTTCCGTGCCGGCTGGAACGCTGTACCGCGGCCGGGAAGGCATGTGGTCCTGGGTGGCTCATCGAGTCACCGGTGTCCTCATTTTCTTCTTCCTGTTCGTACACGTCCTGGACACCGCTCTCGTCCGCGTCTCCCCCGAGGCCTATGACGACGTCGTGGCCACGTACAAGACGCCGATCGTCGCGCTCCTCGAATACGGCCTGGTGGCCGCCATTCTCTTCCACGCGCTGAACGGCCTCCGCATCGTCGCCGTGGACTTCTGGGCCAAGGGCCCGCGCTACCAGAAGCAGATGCTCTGGTCCGTCGTGGGGATCTGGGTCGTGCTCATGGTCGGGGCCCTGTACCCCGTCCTCGGCCACGCCGTACGCGAAGTCTTCGGGAGCTGAGGCCAATGTCCACCGAGTCCTCCGCCGCGATCGGGTCCGTCGAGGGCGTCAGCCTCTACGACGTCGACCACCCGGCCCCGGTCATCGAGCCGCCGCGCAAGCGGACCGGCAAGACCCCCAAGGCCTCGCGCACCAACTTCGAGATGTACGCCTGGCTCTTCATGCGCCTGTCGGGCATCGTCCTGGTCGTCCTGGTCATCGGTCACCTGCTGATCCAGCTGGTGCTGGACGGCGGCGTCTCCAAGATCGGCTTCGCCTTCGTGGCGGGCCGCTGGGCCTCGCCGTTCTGGCAGCTCTGGGACCTGGCGATGCTGTGGCTGGCCATGCTGCACGGCGCCAACGGCCTCCGTACGGTCATCAACGACTACGCCGAACGGGAGAACACCCGCTTCTGGCTGAAGATGCTGCTGTACACCGCCACGGTGTTCACCGTCCTGCTGGGCACGCTGGTGATCTTCACCTTCGACCCGAACATCCGCTAGGCGCCGGGCCAGAGGGACCAGAGGAAATCATGCAGATCCACAAGTACGACACCGTCATCGTCGGCGCCGGCGGCGCCGGTATGCGCGCGGCGATCGAGTCCACCAAGCGCAGCCGTACCGCCGTGCTCACGAAGCTGTACCCGACCCGCTCCCACACGGGCGCCGCGCAGGGCGGCATGGCCGCCGCGCTCGCCAACGTGGAGGAGGACAACTGGGAGTGGCACACCTTCGACACGATCAAGGGCGGCGACTACCTGGTCGACCAGGACGCCGCCGAGATCCTGGCGAAGGAGGCCATCGACTCCGTTCTCGACCTGGAGAAGATGGGCCTGCCGTTCAACCGCACGCCCGAGGGCCGTATCGACCAGCGTCGCTTCGGCGGCCACAGCCGTAACCACGGCGAGGCCCCGGTCCGCCGGTCCTGCTACGCCTCGGACCGCACCGGCCACATGATCCTCCAGACGCTGTACCAGAACTGCGTCAAGGAGGGTGTGGAGTTCTTCAACGAGTTCTACGTCCTGGACCTCCTGCTCCAGGAGGTCGACGGGGTCAAGAAGTCGGCCGGCGTCGTCGCGTACGAGCTGGCCACCGGCGAGATCCACGTCTTCCAGGCGAAGTCGATCATCTTCGCCTCCGGTGGCACCGGCAAGTTCTTCAAGGTGACGTCGAACGCGCACACCCTGACCGGTGACGGCCAGGCCGCCGCCTGGCGCCGCGGCCTGCCGCTGGAGGACATGGAGTTCTTCCAGTTCCACCCGACGGGCATCTGGCGCATGGGCATCCTGCTGACGGAGGGCGCCCGCGGTGAGGGCGGCATCCTCCGCAACAAGGACGGCGAGCGCTTCATGGAGAAGTACGCGCCGGTCATGAAGGACCTCGCGTCCCGTGACGTCGTGTCCCGCTCCATCTACACGGAGATCCGTGAGGGCCGCGGCTGCGGTCCCGAGGGCGACCACGTCTACCTCGACCTCACGCACCTGCCGCCGGAGCAGCTCGACGCCAAGCTCCCGGACATCACCGAGTTCGCGCGCACGTACCTCGGCATCGAGCCCTACACGGACCCGATCCCGATCCAGCCGACCGCGCACTACGCCATGGGCGGCATCCCGACCAACGTCGAGGGCGAGGTGCTGGCCGACAACACCACCGTCGTGCCCGGCCTGTACGCCGCCGGCGAGGTCGCGTGCGTCTCCGTGCACGGCGCCAACCGCCTGGGCACCAACTCGCTGCTCGACATCAACGTCTTCGGACGTCGCGCCGGCATCGGTGCCGCCGAGTACTCCGCGAAGCACGACTTCGTCGAGCTTCCGGAGAACCCGACGCAGCTGGTCGAGGACCAGATCGAGCGGCTGCGCAACTCGACGGGCAGCGAGCGGGTCGCCGCGATCCGCCTTGAGCTGCAGGAGTGCATGGACGCCAACGTGATGGTGTTCCGCACCGAGCAGACCATCAAGACGGCCGTCGAGAAGATCGCCGAGCTGCGCAAGCGCTACCTCAACGTGTCCATCCAGGACAAGGGCAAGCGGTTCAACACGGACCTTCTGGAGGCCATCGAGCTGGGCAACCTGCTCGACCTGGCCGAGGTCATGGCGACCTCCGCGCTGGCCCGCAAGGAGTCCCGCGGCGGTCACTACCGCGAGGACTACCCGAACCGCGACGACGTCAACTTCATGCGCCACACCATGGCGTACCGCGAGGTCTCGGCCGACGGCACCGAGTCGATCCGGCTCGACTACAAGCCGGTCGTCCAGACCCGCTACCAGCCGATGGAGCGTAAGTACTGATGGCAACCCCGACTCTGGACAAGGTCGAGGCGCAGTCCGCCGCCTCGCCGTACATCACGGCCACCTTCCGGATCCGCCGCTTCAACCCCGAGGTCTCCGACGAGGCCCAGTGGCAGGACTTCCAGATCGAGATCGACCCGAAGGAGCGTGTGCTCGACGCCCTTCACAAGATCAAGTGGGACATCGACGGCACGCTGACGTTCCGCCGCTCCTGCGCGCACGGCATCTGCGGCTCCGACGCGATGCGGATCAACGGCAAGAACAGGCTCGCCTGCAAGACGCTGATCAAGGACATCAACCCGGAGAAGCCGATCACGGTCGAGGCCATCAAGGGCCTCACGGTCCTCAAGGACCTCGTGGTCGACATGGAGCCGTTCTTCCAGGCGTACCGCGACGTCATGCCCTTCCTCATCACCAAGGGGAACGAGCCGACCCGCGAGCGTCTGCAGTCCGCCGAGGACCGCGAGCGCTTCGACGACACCACCAAGTGCATCCTGTGCGCCGCGTGCACGTCCTCGTGCCCGGTGTTCTGGAACGACGGCCAGTACTTCGGCCCGGCGGCCATCGTCAACGCGCACCGCTTCATCTTCGACTCGCGCGACGAGGGCGGCGAGCAGCGCCTGGAGATCCTCAACGACCGTGACGGTGTGTGGCGTTGCCGCACCACCTTCAACTGCACGGACGCCTGCCCGCGTGGCATCGAGGTCACCAAGGCGATCCAGGAGGTCAAGCGGGCGCTGATCACGCGTCGCTTCTGACCGCCACCGGCACACCGGTCGCATCCCGGGCCCCGTTTTCCGCACGAACACCGCGGGAAGCGGGGCCTCTTGCTGCGCCGCCCGGGTCCGGACGGTACCGTCGTGCGGGACCGGACACCGGTTCGCCGCCTCCGGCGCAGCAGGGCACGGGGCGCACAGGCTTGATCGAAAGCGGGGAACGTTGAGCGATCCGAATCCGTACGCGGACGACTCATACAAGTGGGGACCTCCCCAGCAGCCGGGCAATCCGCCCACCGTCGCGGACGGCCAGGGCCACGGGCAGTCCGCGCCGGCCTACGGCTACCCGCAACAGCTGCCCGACTCCGCGGCCCAGCCCGGTCCCGGCTACGGCTACCCTCCGGAGCAGGCGGGCGGGCCGACCATGCCCGGTTACGGCTATCCGCAGCAGCCGGGCATGCCTCCCGGCGGTGGCGGCGCTCCCATGCTGACGTTCGGTGACATCACCGTGATGAACGACCAGATCGTGACACCGGCCGGCACGATGCCGCTCAAGGGAGCGGTGTGGACGGCCACGGACCTGTCGCGCACCGAGGAGAAGATCCCGACGGTGGCGATCGTCCTCGCGATCGTCTTCGCGCTGCTGTGCCTGATCGGCCTGCTCTTCCTCCTGATGAAGGAGAAGAAGACGACCGGTTTCATCCAGGTCTCGGTCACCAGCGGTGGCAGGCACCACTCGACGATGATCCCGGCGATGGGCCCGGAGACCTTCCCGATGGTCATGGCACAGATCAACACCGCCCGCTCGATGAGCATCTGACGGGCAGGGTCCTCCGGCTCCCGACAGCCGGGAGCCGGAGGCCACGGTCGCAGGGGGGCGGCGGCCGGAAGGGGTCTGAGCACCGGTCGGCTCAGCGCCTGTCGGGTGGCCTCGGATCGGATGGCGGACGCGGTCCGGTGCGTGCGATTCCACGGCGGAGGAGGGAGTCGACGCGGAGCGTCGGCGACCGACGACAACGCGGGAAGCGTGCGTGCCGGGGCGTGGCCGCCCGGTCGGAGGTCACCCGACAGGCTCTCAGTCCCAGGCGGCGCCGCCCCGGTCCTCGGCGACCACCATGATGCGTCGCAGCATGTCGTTGAGCAGCGTGCGTTCGTCCTCGTCGAGGACGCCGAGCAGCCGGTACTCCTCGTGCCCGAGGACGTCCATCGCACCGAGCCAGGTCGAGCGGCCCTCGTCGGTGAGTTCCACGTCGACCCTTCGGCGGTCGGTGGTGGAGGGCGTGCGGCGGACGAAGCCGCGCCGTTCGAGCGCGTCCAGCCGGCCGGTGACGGAGGCGGGTGCGAGGTCGAGGTCGGCGGCGAGTTCGGAGGGCGCCGCCGTCCCGCCGCGTCCGGCCAGCTTGTGGAGCGTGTCGAACTCCTGACGGTCCAGATCGAAGTCGACCAGGGACTGTTCGCGCACCCGGCGCAGATGGACGGAGAGCTTCTTCATCCGGGTCACCGCGCCCTCGACATCGGGATCGAGGTCGGGAAGGACGGGCTTCCAGCGCTCCACATGTCCGTCGGTCCAGTCGCGTCGCTCCATGGGGAAAGCCTACGCCCGACCTCCAACTTCCCTTCGGAACAAGATATTTCGTTGACGAATATTTCGTCTCCGAAATACATTCTCGCGCATGCCGCATCCTCTGCGCACGCGCGCCTTCCGCCTGCTCTTCATCGGACGCACCCTCTCGCTCCTCGGCGACGCCGCCATCCCCACCGCCCTCTCCCTGGCCGTCTACCTGGCCACAGGCTCGACCGGGGCGCTCGCCCTGGTGCTGGGCTGCGCGATGGTCCCCAAGCTGCTCCTGCTGCCCCTGGGGGGTGTCGTCGGTGACCGCTTCAACGCCCGGACCGTCGCACTCACCACCGATCTCGTACGGTGCGCGACCCAGTTCTTCGTCGGCGCGGAGCTGCTCGGGGGCTCCCCCGCGCTCTGGCAGATCGCGGTCGCCGAGGCGATCGGCGGCGCCGCCGGGGCGTTCGCGATGCCGACCGTGTCCCCCCTGATCCGCGGCACCGTGCCGGAATCGGGACTGCTGCGCGCCAACTCGCTGATGGCGGTGGTCAACAGCGCGACCCGGCTCGGCGGTCCGGCCCTCGCCGGAGCCCTGATCCTGACCGCGGGGCCCGGCTGGGCCTTCGTCCTGGACGGCGCGAGCTTCGCGGTGAGCGCGGCGCTGCTGTCCGCCATGAGGGTCCGGCACGTACCCATTCCCCGACGCTCCCTGATCAGTGACCTCAAGGAGGGCTGGAGCGAGGTACGGGGCCGCGACTGGTACTGGACGAGCCTGATCGCCCACGCCGTCTGGAACGGCGCGGCGGCGGTCCTGATGACCGTGGGCCCGGCCCTCTTCGTCCACGAGCTGGGCGGCAAGGGCGTCTGGGTCGCCCTGCTCCAGACCGGCGCGGTCGGCCTGCTCATCGGCTCCCTGCTGGCCGGCCGCGCCCGCCCCCGCCGCCCGATCCTGGTCGCCAACCTGGGCCTCGCCACGTACGCCCTCCCGCTCGGCCTCCTCGCCGTCCACGCGCCCGCCGCCGCGACCATCGCCGCGTACGGCGTCGCCCTGGCGGGCCTCGGCTTCCTCAACCCGGTCTGGGAGACCACGGTCCAGTCCGCCGTGCCCGCGCAGGCCCTGGCCCGCGTGACCTCGTACGACTGGCTGCTCTCGCTCGGTGCGATGCCGCTCGGCTACACGCTCGCCCCGCTCGCCGCCTCGGCCTGGGGCGCCGAAGTACCGCTGGCCGTCGCCGCGGTGGCGGTCGGCGGGGCCTGTCTGGCGACGGCGGCGGTACCGGGCGTGCGACGCCTCGGGGCGCCCGGCAAAGCGGCGGAACCCGCCGCCGAGATGGCGACTTGAACATGTTCAAAGATGGGTCTACTGTCCATGACAACAGCTTTTGAACGCGTTCAAGGGAGGGTGGGGCATGGACCTCACTGTTGTCGCGTACGTCGTCTACCTGCTGATCAGCGTGGCGCTCACCGTCTGGGTCGCGCGCACACTCAGCCACAACGGCAAGGTGTTCCTCGCCGACGTACTGCATGGGAACGAGAAGCTCGCCGATGCCGTCAACCACCTGCTGGTGGTCGGCTTCTACCTGGTCAACCTGGGCTTCGTCACGCTCTATCTGAGGAACGACGACAAGGTCGCCGACGCCCGCGGGCTCTTCGAGGCACTCTCGGTGAAGCTCGGCGTCGTCCTGCTCGTCCTCGGTGTGCTGCACCTCGGCAATGTCTATGTGCTCAACAAGATCCGCCGTCGCGGTCTGATGGAGCGTGAGCAGGCCCCGCCCGTCGCGCCGCAGGGCTGGACGGGACCGGGCGACGGTCCGTGGGCCGCACCCGCCGCCAAGGCCTGAGCGCGCCATGACCGCCGAAGCGGTCGGGCAGCGGCTCCCCGTCCACGGCCTCACGGTGCTGTACGACGCGCGCTGCCCGCTCTGCCTCCATCTGCGCCAGTGGCTGATGAAGCAGCCCAGGCTCGTCCCGCTCGACCTCGTCCCGGTGGCCTCCGAGGAGGCGCGCCGCCGCTTTCCCGGGCTCGACCACGCCGGAACGCTCGACGAGATCACGGTGATCGGCGACGGGGGACAGATCTGGCGCGGGACGTCCGCCCTGATCGTCTGCCTCTGGGCACTGGCCGAACACCGGCCCAGGTCCCACTGGCTGGCCACCCCGGCGGGCCGCCCCTTCGCGCGGGCCACCGTGCTCGCCGCCGCGAAGTACCGTTCGCTGACCGCGCCACCGTGCGGCGACGGGGACGGCGTCTGCACCGCCGGCACCGTCCCCGGGCCCGAGGGCTGACCGGACGCCGATACCCTCAGGGTTGTGGTGAAGGAAGCGAAGGACGTGAAGGAAGTCAAGGCTCCCAAGAGCGAGCAGACCCGCACACTCATCCTCGAAACCGCGCTCCGGCTCTTCCAGGAACGCGGCTACGACAAGACGACGATGCGGGCCATCGCCCAGGAGGCCGGCGTCTCCGTCGGCAACGCCTACTACTACTTCACGAACAAGGAACACCTCGTCCAGGGCTTCTACGACCGGCTGGCCGCCGAGCACGAAGCGGCGGTGCGACCGGTCCTGGACGGTGACAAGGACCTCGCGGTGCGGATGCGCGGGGTCCTCGTCACGTGGCTGGACGTGGCGGAGCCGTACCACCGCTTCGCCGCCCAGTTCTTCAAGAACGCCGCCGACCCGGAGAGTCCGCTGAGCCCGTTCTCCGCGGATTCGGTCGCCGCCCGCGAGGCGGCGATCTCCATCCACCGGCGCTGCCTGGCCGGCTCCGACACCAAGGTCGACCCCGAACTGGCCGAACTGCTGCCGCAGTTGATGTGGCTGATACAGATGGGCCTGGTGCTGTACTGGGTGTACGACCGGACGGAGCACACCGAACGCAGCCGCCGTCTGGTCGAGCGCTCCGCGCCGATCGCCGCCCGCGCCATCGCGCTCTCCCGGTTCCGGGTGCTGCGCCCGCTGGTGCGACAGATTCACGAAGTGCTGGAGGAGTTCCTGCCCGGCGCCGCGAAGCGCCGGGCCTGAACGGACGGAGGGCGGCCGCCCGGCAGTGCCGGGACCGACCGCCCCCAAGTCCCTGTCGTCCGCGCCGGGACGGGCGCGACGGGCCTCAGATCCGCCGCAGCTCCCACAGCCGCCAGATGCCGGTGCCGTCCGAGAGGTACTGCGAACCGGAGACGTCGGTCTTGCTGATGACGTAGTCCTTCTTCTGCCACAGCGGCACGAGCGGCACGTCCTCGCCGACCAGTGCCTGGAGTTCCTTGAAGTCCGTCGAGGTACGGCCGCGGTCGCTGTACTGCAGCGTGGAGCTGATCAGCGAGTCCATCTTCTTGCTGGAGTAGCCGTTGTGGAGGCTGTTGTCGTGGCCGACCAGCGGCTGACTGAAGGTGTCGGGGTCCGGGTAGTCGGGGAGCCAGCCGACGGTGTACGCGTCGTACTTGCCGGCCGCGTACTCCTTCTGGAACTTCTGCCAGTCGACGGGCTTGACCGACACCTTGAACAGCCCGTCCGCCTCCAGCTGGCGGCGCAGCTCCTCGGTCTCCTTCTCGTAGGCCTCGTCGCCGCCGCGGTAGCCGAAGGTGATCGCCAGCGGCGTCTGCACACCGGCTTCCTGCATCAGCTTCTTGGCACGCGCGCGGTCGGGCGCGGGGTAGGCGTCGAAGAACGGCGTGCTGTGCCCGATGTAGCCCTGCGGGATCAGCGAGTAGAGCGGTTCGACCGTGCCCTTGTAGATGTCGGTCACCAGCGGCGCGCGGTCGACGATCGACGCGATGGCCTGCCGGACCTTCTTGTTCGCGAGCGGGGAGCCGTCGCGGACGTTGAAGACGAGATTGCGGATCTCGGCACTGTCCGCCTCCGTGACGCGCAGGTCGGGGTCGCCGGGGTTGAGTTCGGCGAGCGTGGCCGGCGGCAGCTGGCGGTGCGTCACATCGATCCGTCCGGCCTGCCAGGCAGCCAGCAGTGCGTCCGACTCCTTGAAGTAGCGCACGGTGACCGGGACACCGGTCCTCTTCAGCGCACCCTTGTACCGGGGGTTGGGAACCAGCTCGGCGCTGACGTCCGGCCGGTACGACTTCAGGAGGTACGGTCCCGAGCCGTCGACCGTGCTTCCGGTCCGGAGCTTGTTCGGCGGGTACGACTCACGGTCGACGATCGACCCGGCACCCGTGGCGAGCTTCTGCGGGAAGGTCGCGTCGCGCGAGGAGAGGTTGAAGGTGATGGTGCGGCCGTCGGCCACCACGTTCTTGAGGCTCGGGAACAGGACCCACGGACCGACATCCGTCTTGATCTTGATCATCCGCTCGATGGAGTACTTGACATCTGCAGCGGTGATCTTGCGGCCGTTGGAGAAGGACAGGTCGTCACGCAGCTTGCACTGGTACGTCTGGAGCTTCTGGCCGATGAACCCGCAGCTCTCGGCGGCGTCGGGCTCGGGGACGGTCGCCCCGGGCTTGAACGTCATCAGGGACTGGTAGATGTTGCTGTACATCGCCCAGGAACCGGCGTCGTACGCCCCCGCCGGGTCGAGCGAGGTCACCTCGTCCGTGGTACCGACCGCGATCGGGTCCTTGTTCACCTCGTCCGAGGGGAGCAGCTGCCAGGCTCCGACGCCTGCGATGACCAAAACCGCGAGAATCGCGAGAATCCGTACCCGGACCGACCGCATTGACGTGCTCTCCCTTACCAGCCCCACCTCGGCGTTGCGCTTCAGATCCGCACATCACCGCATGCTCGCGATCAGCCAATCACACGATTTTCACATCTGGAAGACCCAAACTGGGACTCATAGCCTTTTGTTCGGCACTTGAAACCTTCGCGTTCCCAGAGGGTCTGTAACCAGCCATCGACGGAGGGTCAGGCCTGACGGGAGGCGAGTTCCACGACGGTGATGTCGGAGGGCGCGCCGACCCGGACCGGCGGCCCCCAGGCTCCCGCGCCCCGCGAGACGTACAGCTGGGTGTCGCCGTAGCGGTCGAGGCCGGCGACCGTGGGATTGGCCAGTTCCGCGATGAGGTTGCCCGGCCAGAGCTGACCGCCGTGGGTGTGGCCGGAGAGCTGGAGATCCACGCCGTGGGCGACGGCCTCGTGGATGACGACGGGCTGGTGGGCGAGGAGGACGGCGGCCCGCGTCCGGTCCCGGTCGCCGAGCGCGGCCCCGAAATCGGGCCCCTGTCCCTCGCTCTCCCCGGCGACGTCGTTGACACCCGCGAGATCGAATCCGTCGATCTCGACCCGGGCGTTCTCCAGCGGGTGGAGTCCCAATTCCCTGACCTGATCGATCCATTGGGCGGCACCGGAGTAGTACTCGTGATTCCCGGTGACGAAGTAGCTTCCCCGCCGGGCGCTCAGCCGCGCGAGCGGCTCCGCGGCCGGACCGAGGTCCGCGACGGTTCCGTCGACGAGATCGCCCACGACGGCGACCAGATCCGGCTGGGTCCGGTTGATCGTGTCGACGATCCGCCGGGTGTGGGCGCGGCCGAGGATCGGGCCGAGATGGATGTCGCTGACGACGGCGATCCGGAAGCCGTGCGCGGAACGGGGCAGCTTGGCCAACGGCACGGTGATCCGCTCGACCCGCGGCCCGCGCAGCACGCCGTACGTGCCGTGGCCGACCGTGCCGAGCCCCGCGACGGCGGCGGCGCCCCCGACGGCCCGCGCGACGAACAGCCGCCGTGTGGGGTCGGCGGGGCGGGACGGGGCGGGGGTGGCGGGAGTGGCGGGAGTGGCAACGACGAGGGTGTCCGCGGTGACAGTGGCCCCGGCGGCCTCCGCGGTGGCGGCGGCGGCAGTTCCGGCGGACTCGGCGGTGCTGGTGGTCCCGGTGGTCCCGGATGCGGGCGCTTCCGTCGCCGTGGCCCGGTCCGGCCCGCTCGCACGGTGCGCGAGCAGTCGCCGCAGCACCGGCCGTACCACCTCGCCCACCAGCAGTGCGAGCGTCAGATAGAGCAGCGCGGCGAGCCACAGGTATCCCGGCCAGGCCAGCACCCGCTGGAGCCAGAAGGGCGCACCCGCGCGGCCGGAGACCAGGGCGCCGACGCTCAGCAGCGGCAGGACGTACGCGGCCACCGTGCCGACGGCGCGCAGGGCGCTGCCCTCGGTCGTCGTGTCACCGACGAAACGGCGCCAGAGGTAGCGGTGCACGCCGATGAGCAGCGCGAGCACCACGACCGCCGTCAGTGCGATTCCGGCCACTGCCACTCGCGTTCCCCCTGTCCGCCGTACGGCCTGTCACACATGTTCTCGACGCAGAGCCCTGACTCCACGGAACCCGATCACACCAACCGCCGTCCCCAGAAGAAAGGAAGCGATGGCGAGCAGCAGATGCACCCAGAAGTACGTGGTCGGGTCACCCGCGTCGTCGAAGGCGAGTCCGCTGCCGTCCTTCCACAGGTTCTTGACGAAAGTGATCCAGATGAACCAGCTCCACACCCCGAAGGCGAGCAGGAACCAGGAGACGGGGCGGCTGAGCTTCATGGATTCAGTATCTCCGCCGCGCTCCGGCAAAGTCGCCCGGGGTGGGCTGTCCCGGCGGTACGCACGGCGGGTCAGGCCGTCCGTGTCCCCATCCATATCTTCACCCTGTACGTTTCCGACCGTGCCTGCTCTGAAGAAGATCGCATTGACGGTCACCTCTGCCGCCTTGTTGTCCGCTTTGACCGTCGGTCCGGCATCGGCGGCCGGCAAGGACACCTCCGACAACCGGCCGAAGCCACCCGCCGGCATGTCCCGGGTCGGCGGCGAGCTGCTGGGCCGGACGGGCACGCAGGTCAAGCTGGGGGCAGGCGCCCCGGTACTGCCCAAGGAGCTCACGGGCAGGTCCTGGATCGTCGCGGACGCGGAGAGCGGCCAGGTGCTCGCCTCGCACAACGCGCACTGGCGGCTGCCCCCCGCCTCCACCCTGAAGATGCTCTTCGCGGACACCGTGATGCCCTCGCTCCAGCCGAAGACCCGGACGTACACGGTGCAGGACGAGGACCTCGCCGGTCTGGGCGAGGGCAGCAGTCTCGTCGGCGTCAAGGAGCACCTCAGCTACACGGTCCACGACCTGTGGCTCGGGGTGTTCCTGCGCTCGGGCAACGACGCGGTGCACGTGCTGTCCGCGATGTACGGCGGCGTCCCCAAAACCGTCGCCGCCATGCAGGCCCACGCCGAGGAGTTGCAGGCACTCGACACGAACGTGGTGTCGCCCGACGGATACGACGCGCCCGATCAGGTATCCAGTGCGTACGACCTGACGCTGTTCGCCCGCAGCGGCCTGCAGAAGGCGGACTTCCGGGAGTACTGCTCGACGGCCGAGGCCGAGTTCCCGGGCGCGAAGAAGAAGAACGGGAAGCGCGAGAGCTTCGGGATCCAGAACACCAACCGGCTGCTCACCGGTGCGGACGGCGTCGCCCCGTACAAGGGCATCGCCGGCGTCAAGAACGGCTACACCACGCACGCGGGCAACACCTTCACCGGTGTCGCCGAACGCGATGGACGGGTGCTGCTGGTCACCGTCATGAACCCGTCGTCCGAGAAGCCCCACGCCGTCTACAAGGAGGCCGCCAGCCTCCTCGACTGGGGGTTCGACGCGAGCGGCAAGGTGACCCCGGTCGGCGAACTGGTCCCGCCGAAGTCCGCCGACACCGGGGACGGGAGCGGAACCGGAACCGGCAAGGGCCCCACGTCGGACACCGGGGAGAACGAAGGCAGGAACGGCTCCTCGCACGCCCCCGCAGCCGCGGGCGGGGGCGGCGGGGGCATGGGGATCGCGCTGGGCATCGCAGGAGGTGTCGTGGTGCTGCTGGCCGGCGGCGCGTTCCTGATCAACCGGCGCTGGCCGCTGCCGGACCTGGTGCGCCGCCTCCCTCGCCGCTGACGGGCGCGGAGTCCTTCCCGGTGCCCCTGCCGCTCCGCGTCGCCGTCCAGGCGGCGCAGAACAGCAGCAGTCTCGCGGTGAAGTTGATCCACAGCAGCAGCGCGACCGGCACCCCGAAGGCGCCGTACATGCTCTTCGAGGCGACGCTCCTCATGTAGCTGCCGAGCAGCAGCTTGAGCAGTTCGAAGCCGACCGCGCCGATCACCGCGGCGACCAGCAGCCTGCGCCGCGGCGGCTCGACCCCCGGCAGCAGCGTCAGCAGATAGAGCAGCAGCAGGAAGTCGGCGAGGGCCGCCACGACCAGGGCGGCCACCTGCAGCACCACACCGCCCGCACCGCGGTCCGAGATGCCCAGCAGACCGGCGGTCCAGCCGACGGCGACGGAGCCGGCCGAGGAGACGGCGAGCGTCGCGAGCGCCGCCCCGCCGAGGCCGAGGAGCAGCCCGACGTCCTTGAGTTTGCGGATGACCGGATTGCCCAGGTCCACGTCGTCCATGTCCCACACCGCGCGCAGACAGCCCCGCATCGCACCGATCCAGCCGACGCCGGTGAAGAGCAGAAACGCACCGGCGACGAGCCCGACCGTGCCCGCGTGCGCCACCAGGTTGCCGATGCCGAGCTGGTCGGAGATGCCCGGCACCTGCTCGGAGATCTGGTGCTCGATCCGGTGGAGCTGCTCGGCGGAGAGCAGCGAGGCACCGACCGCCGCGCCGATCGCGATCAGCGGGAAGAGTGCCAGGAAGCTGATGAAGGTGATCGCGGCGGCGAGCCTGCTCCAGTGGACGCGTTCCAGCGTCTCGTACGAGCGCCAGGTGTGCGTCGTCATCAGCCGCGAGACGATCGGCCCGATGACAGGGAGTTTTTTCAGCCAGTCCATGACGTACGACTACCCTCCCGGCCACGGAAAACCGGCTTCCCTTCACTGCCGTACGAGCCGACATCTCCTCAATCACCCATACCGGTGAGTGTTGTAACAAATCCCTCGAAAGGGTTTTCTCGGGCGATACGGTCACCACCATGTCTGTCGACACCGTGTCCCTGACCGGCTGGGGCCGCACCGCCCCGACGACCGCGCTGCGCTTCCGCCCCCGGACGTACGAGGAGGCGGCGGCCACCGTGCGCGGCTGCGGACCCCGCGGGTCCATCGCCCGGGGCCTCGGCCGGGCCCACGGCGACGCCGCGCAGAACGCCGGCGGTTCCGTCCTCGACATGACCGCGCTGAACCGGATCCGCACCATCGACGCCGGGTCCGGCCTGGTGGTCTGCGACGCCGGGGTCAGCCTGCACCGACTGATGGAGGTGCTGCTGCCGCTCGGCTGGTTCGTCCCCGTCACACCGGCCACGCGCTATGTCACCGTGGGCGGCGCGATCGGCGCCGACATCCACGGCCACAACCACCACTTCTCCGGCTCCTTCTCCCGGCACGTCCAGGAGCTGGAGCTGCTGAGCGCCGACGGCGGGATCCGTACGGTCCGGCCCGGCACCGGTCTCTTCGACGCGACCACGGGCGGACTGGGGCTGACGGGGGTGATCCTCTCGGCCACGCTCCGGCTGCACCGCGTCACCAGCTCCTGGATGTCGGTCGACACCGAACGGACCGTCGACCTGGACGACCTGCTGGCCAGGCTCTCCGCCGGGGACCACCGCTACCGCTACTCGGCCGCCTGGATCGATCTCCTCGCCCGCGGCCGGGCGACGGGGCGCTCCGTACTCACCCGCGGGGAGCACCTGCCCCAGTACGCGCTCCCCGCGCGCGCCCGGCGCGCACCGCTCGCGTTCCGCCCGGGACAGCGGCCCGCCGTACCCGCGCTCGTACCCCAGGGCCTGCTCGGCCGCACCTCCGTCGCCCTCTTCAACGAGCTCCGGTACCGCACCGCCCCCACGTACCGCATCGGCGAACTCCAGAGACTCTCCGCCTTCTTCCACCCCCTGGACGGCCCGCCGCACTGGAACCGCGTCCATGGCCGCGGCGGGTTCGTGCGGTACCAGTTCGTCGTCGGGCACGGACAGGAGGAGGCGCTGAGCCGGATCGTGCGCCGGATCTCCCAGCGGCGCTGTCCTTCGCTCCTCGCCGTGCTCAAACGGTTCGGCGGGGGCGACCCGGGCTGGCTGTCGTTCCCGATGCCCGGCTGGACACTCGCCCTCGACCTGCCCGCCGCCCTGCCCGGCCTGGCCGGGTTCCTGGACTCGCTGGACGAGGAGGTGGCGGGGGCCGGCGGCCGGGTCTGTCTGGCGAAGGACTCCCGACTGCGTCCGGAGATGCTGGCCGCGATGTATCCGCGACTGACCGAATTCCGTTCCCTGCGCGCCGAGTTGGACCCGAGTGGGGCGTTCCGCTCGGACCTGTCGCGCCGCCTGTCGCTCTGACCGTCGGCCACCACCGCCGCACCGCGCCGCGCCGGCTTCCGCCTTCTCGCCCTCTCGTCCGCTCGCCCTCTCGTCCGCTCGTCCGCTCGTCCGCTCGTCCGCTCGTCCGCAAGGAGTGTTTCCGTGAAGGACGCCTTCGGTGCCCCGCAGTCCCTGCTCGTCCTCGGCGGCACGTCGAAGATCGCTCTCGCCACCGCGCGCCGGCTGATCGCCGGCCGTACCCGCACGGTCCGGCTGGCCGGCCGCCCCTCCCCCGCCCTCGACCGGGCCGCCGCCGAGCTGCGCGCACGCGGTGCGGACGTCCGTACGGTCGACTTCGACGCCCTCGATTCCGAGTCCCACGAGACCGTCCTCGGGAAGATCTTCGCCGAGGGCGACATCGACGTGGTGCTTCTCGCCTTCGGCATCGCGGGGGACCAGGAGCGCGACGAGGAGGAGCCGCTCTCCGCGGTCCGGGTCACCCGGACCAACTACACCGGGGCGGTCTCCGCCGGGCTGGTGTGCGCCGGCGCGCTGCAGGCGCAGGGGCACGGTTCACTGGTGGTGCTGTCCTCGGTGGCGGGCGAGCGCGTCCGACGCGCCGATTTCATCTACGGGTCCAGCAAGGCGGGCCTGGACGCGTTCGCGCAGGGGCTCGGGGACGCGCTGCACGGCACGGGGGTGCATGTGATGGTCGTACGCCCCGGCGCCGTACGTCCAGAAGCGGCGGCCGGGGCCGCGGCGCCGCCCCTCACCGCGGCACGGTTCGCCGAGGCGCCGCTGGAGGCCCCGCCCCTCACGACGACCCCGGACGCGGTCGCGGCGGCGATCGTGACGGGGCTGCGGCGGCGCTCGGAGACGGTGTGGGTGCCGGGGTCGCTCCGGGTGGTGATGTCGGCACTGCGGCACGTGCCGCGCCCGCTGTTCCGGCGCCTGCCGGTCTGAGCGGGGGAAACGGGCACCGGGGCCTCGGGGGTGAGGCCTCAGGGGTGCAGCGAGGGCTCGTCCACGGAGGAGCCGCCCTGCGCGGGCACGGCGGGCGCGCCGCCCCCGGCGCCGAACGGGAACTCGTTGATCTTTCGCCAGACGCTGTCCGGACCCTGCTCGTACAGCGCGAAGGAGTCGCAGGTCCAGGCGGCCTCGTAGTCGCCGAGTTCCTCGTACGCCCGGTCCATCGCCGACTCGGCGATGCCGTGCGCCACGGTCACATGCGGGTGGTACGGGAACTGGAGCTCGCGCACCAGGGGCCCGGAGGCGTCCCTGATCCGCTTCTGCAGCCACGAGCAGGCAGAGGCCCCCTCGACGACCTGGACGAAGACGACCGGCGAGAGGGGACGGAAGGTCCCCGTGCCGGACAGCCGCATCGGGAACGCGCGGCCGCCGGTGGCGACCTGGGCGAGATGCGCCTCGATCGCGGGCAGAACGGCCGCCTCGGCCTCGGTCGGCGGAAGGAGGGTGACGTGGGTGGGAATGCCGTACGCGGCAGGATCCCCGAAGCTCGCGCGCCGCTCCTGGAGCAGGCTGCCGTAGGGCTCCGGGACCGCGATCGAAACGCCGAGCGTTACGGTCCCCACATCGTTCTCCTCATCCTCGATGATGGATGGTCGATTTTCGGCCATCCACCGGGTCGACATCCCATCGCCAGTGTGACGCCTGCGGTCGCGAAACCGCCAGGGTCCTTGGACTCAGTGCTTCGCGGGCAGAAAGCCCATCCGGTCGTACGTCCGGGCCAGGGTCTCGGCCGCCACGGCACGGGCCTTCTCCGCGCCCTTGGCCAGAATCGAGTCCAGCGTCTCCGGGTCGTCCAGGTATTCCTGGGTGCGGGTGCGGAACGGTGTGACGAACTCGACCATGACCTCGGCGAGGTCGGTCTTGAGCGCACCGTAGCCCTTGCCCTCGTACTTCTGCTCCAGATCCGCGATCGCGGTGTCGGTCAGCGTCGAGTAGATGGACAGCAGGTTGCTGACACCGGGCTTCTCGGCCCGGTCGAAGCGGATGACCGTGTCGGTGTCGGTGACCGCGCTCTTGACCTTCTTGGCGGTGGCCTTCGGCTCGTCGAGGAGGTTGATCAGGCCCTTCGGAGTGGCCGCCGACTTGCTCATCTTCGCCGACGGGTCCTGAAGGTCGTAGATCTTCGCCGTCTCCTTGAGGATGTACGGGTCCGGCACGGTGAACGTGTCGCCGTAGCCGGCGTTGAACCGCTCGGCGAGGTTACGGGTCAGCTCCAGGTGCTGGCGCTGGTCCTCGCCGACCGGGACCTGGTCGGCCTGGTACAGCAGGATGTCGGCGACCATCAGCATCGGGTACGTGAAGAGACCGACCGTGGTGCGGTCGGCACCCTGCTTGGCGGACTTGTCCTTGAACTGCGTCATGCGGGACGCCTCGCCGAAGCCGGTGAGGCAGTTCATGATCCAGCCGAGCTGGGCGTGTTCCGGGACGTGGCTCTGAACGAAGAGCGTGCAGCGCTCCGGGTCGAGGCCGGCGGCGAGGAGCTGGGCGACGGCGAGCCGGGTGTTCGCGCGCAGCTCGGCGGGGTCCTGCGGAATGGTGATCGCGTGCAGGTCCACGACCATGTAGAAGGCGTCGTGGGATTCCTGCAGCGCCACCCACTGGCGGACCGCGCCGAGGTAGTTGCCGAGGTGGAACGAGCCTGCGGTGGGCTGGATTCCGGAGAGCACGCGGGGGCGTTCAGAGGCCATGGGGCCATTGTCTCAGGTACGGAACCGATCTCCGGCAGCCGGTACGGAAGGTGTGTGGCCCCGGGGCGCACACCGTCGCGAATGAGACGAGGAACACACCCCGGTCCGTCGGCGGACGGGCGCGCCGTGAATCGAAGGTTTCCTCACCGGGGTTCCGACCGACGATACAAAGTGGGCACCACCCCCCGCCCACGCCGCACGACGAACGGAGATCCCGTGTCGACCACGGAAAATGCCATCGCCTCCGCCGAGGCGCACAGCGCGCACAACTACCATCCGCTGCCCGTCGTCGTCGCCTCGGCGGACGGAGCCTGGATGACCGATGTCGAGGGCCGCCGCTACCTCGACATGCTCGCCGGATACTCGGCGCTCAACTTCGGTCACGGCAACCGACGGCTGCTCGACGCGGCCAGGGCTCAGCTGGAGCGGGTGACGCTCACCTCTCGGGCCTTCTACCACGACCGGTTCGCCGACTTCTGCACCCGGCTCGCCGATCTGTGCGGCATGGAGTCGGTGCTGCCGATGAACACCGGCGCCGAGGCCGTGGAGACCGCGGTCAAGACCGCCCGCAAGTGGGGCTACCGGGTGAAGGGTGTCCCGGACGGCATGGCGAAGATCATCGTCGCCGCGAACAACTTCCACGGCCGGACGACGACGATCATCAGCTTCTCCACGGACCATGAGGCGCGGGAGGACTTCGGTCCGTACACGCCGGGGTTCGAGATCGTGCCGTACGGGGATCTGAACGCGCTCGCGGAGGCGATGACCGAGAACACCGTGGCGGTGCTGCTGGAACCGATCCAGGGCGAGGCCGGGGTGCTGGTGCCGCCGCCCGGCTACCTCCCCCGGGTGCGTGAGCTCACCCGTGAGCGGAACGTGCTGTTCATCGCGGACGAGATCCAGTCGGGCCTGGGGCGGACGGGGAAGACCTTCGCCTGCGAGCACGAGGGCGTCGTACCGGACATGTACGTGCTCGGCAAGGCGCTGGGCGGCGGCGTGGTGCCGGTGTCGGCGGTGGTCTCCTCGCAGGACGTGCTCGGGGTGTACCGGCCCGGCGAGCACGGCTCGACGTTCGGCGGGAATCCCCTTGCCTGCGCGGTCGCGCTGGAGGTCATCGCGATGCTCCGGACCGGCGAATTCCAGCAGCGGGCGACCGAATTGGGCGAGCACCTCCATCAGGAGCTGGGGCTGCTGGTGGGCGGGGGCGCGGTGGAGGAGGTACGCGGCCGGGGGCTGTGGGCCGGCGTCGACATCGCCCCGAGCCACGGGACCGGCCGGGAGATCTCCGAGAAGCTGATGGACCGCCGGGTGCTGGTCAAGGACACCCATGGTTCGACGATCCGGATCGCCCCACCGCTGGTGATCAGCAAGGAGGACCTGGACTGGGGGCTGGAGCAGCTCCGCGGCGTCCTGCGCGGCTGAGCTCCCGTCGCCGGCGGCCGCCGGACCGGTGTCAGAGGATGACGTGGGGCAGGAAGCGGGCGTACTCGTCCGTGACCGGCCCCGCCGATTCGCGGATGCCGAGCCCGGCAGCCTCGTCCTCGACGACCCACGCCCCCAGCACCACCCGGTTGCCGTCGAAGTCCGGCAGCGGCGCCAGCTCCTGGTAGCAGCACGGCTCGTCCCGCAGCACCGCGGGGCTTCCCGGCTCGTGGATGGTGACCCCCGCCCCCTCCCGGCCGAGCAGCGGTTTGGCGACATAGCCGGGGCCGTCGCCACGGCCCGCGCCCGGACCCGCCGCCGCCAGTTCGCGGGGACCGTCCAGGTACGAGGCGAGCAGATTCGGATGGCCCGGGTAGAGCTCCCAGAGGATCGCCAGGAGCGCCTTGTTGGAGAGGAGCATCTTCCAGGCGGGCTCGATCCAGCAGGTGGTGCCGGTGCCGCCGCCGTTGTCGAGGGTGTCCAGCACGTGCGGACCGAACCGGTCGGTCGCCAGCCACTCCCACGGGTACAGCTTGAAGCAGCTGCGGATGAAGCGGAGCCGCTCGTCCACGAAACGCCCGGCCAGCCGGTCCCAGCCGATCCGTTCGACGGAGAGCGCCTCCGTGTCGAGGCCGGCCTGTTCCGCGGTCTCCCGCAGATAGGCGACCGTCATCAGGTCCTCGCCGATCTCGTCGCCCTCGGAGTGCGCGAAGTGCACCGGTCCGGCGGGCAGCAGCGCGGCCTGCCGGCGCCACGCCCCGACGAGGCGTTCATGCAGGGAGTTCCACTGGTCGGCGCCCGGGAAGCGGTCCTCCATCCAGAACCACTGCGCGCCGGCGGCCTCCACCAGAGAGGTGGGGGTGTCCGCGTTGTACTCCAGCATCTTCGCCGGGCCGGTTCCGTCGTAGCACAGGTCGAACCTGCCGTACAGGGACGGCAGTTCGTCGCGACGGTGCCAGGAATCGGCGACCAGCGAGGCCAACCGGTCGTCGGTGATGCCGAGTTCGGCGAGGCGGCCCCGCTCCACCATGTGTGCGGCGGCGGCCAGGCACATCGCGTGCAGTTCCTCGACGACCTCCTCCAGCGCCTCCACCTCGGGCAGTGAGAAGACGTAGTAGGCGCTCTCGTCCCAGTACGGGCGCAGGGAGCCGTCCGGGTGACGGGTGAGCGGGTAGACGACTCCCTGGCTCTCCACCGTCTGCTGCCAGCCGGGGCGCGGCTGCGCGGTACGTCGCTCCATGGCGGTTCAGCCGCCTCCGGTGCCCGAGCAGCCGAAGCCACCGCGTTGGACGGCCGCCTTGTCGAAGCTGCCGCCCTCCACCTTGCCGTTCCTGCTCTCGCCGCCGTAGTAGTACGAACCGCCGCCGCTACCGCTGCCACTACCGCTCTTGCACTTGTAGTTGGGCAGTTGCTTGTGGGTCAGCGGGTCGACGCACCGCTTGTCCGGTTCCGAGCCGCATGAGGTGATCACCGCCGCGAGCATCCCCATCCCGCCGAGCACCACCGTGCTCGACCTCAGCTTGCGCGTGACCTTCTTCCCATCGGCCATGTCTCCGCCTCCCCCGACGTGTGAATCAAGCCAATAAGGCCGTTCGTCTCAGACTAGAGCGCGGCCGATCGCGGCGAGAAGGGGGTTCCGTGTCACCGGTGACGGACCGTCCGCGTGCCGCGCACGAGCGGAAGGCGGGCATGTTCCGGTCAGTTCAGTAATGTGGCCGCCGGAACGGACTGGAGGGGGACTGGTGACGTTCGACAACGATTGGGCACAGCTCAAGTCGGAGGTGCAGGAGCGCCATTCGGCAGCCATGCGGCTCAACACCGCCGGGGCCACGTCCACCGGCGGCGGAGGCGAAGCCGATCTGGTGGTGCATCAGGACGACCTGGGCGCGGTGGGCAACGAGGCATTCCGGATCCACGGCGAGTTACGGAAGCGCTCCGACATCGCAGGTGCGGGAATGAACAAGAGCGGCGCAGGGACGACCGCCCAGGCCGCTGCGGAGCTGCAGGCACAGAACTTCAGTGCCGGTTCGGAGTTGTACACGACACTCGAAGTCTGGACTTCGCAGGTCAACACCGTCCTGCAGATGTGCGCACACATCTCCAACCACTTGGACTACTCGAAAAAGGCGCATGCCAAGGACGACGAGGAAATCGCAGCCAGCCTACGCCGGAGAGACGGGTCGGCGGTTCCGGTCTCGGAACTGATGAAGTACGCGAAGTGAGCGCGGGAGCGGGGAAACGATGAGCGCACTCACCTATACGGATCTGATGGAAGCGGACCTGAAGAAGCTGAGTACGGCCGCCGACGACTGGAAGCTGACCGCGGACCGTCTGGGGACATTGAAGACTGACGCCACCAGCACCCTTCTGCAGATGTCGGACAAGGCGCACTGGGCGGGCGTGAACGCTGCGGTCACCAAGGAGTTCGTTCGCAAAGCGGTCAAGGAGATCTCGGACCTGTACAGGGAGGCCGCGAGCATCGCCGCTGTCCTCGAAGATGCGCAGACTGAACTCACGCATATCCAGAAGCAGGCCAGGGAGCTGACTGCGGAGGCTCGTAAAGGAAATCCGGACCGGCAGGGGGAGCCCGATCCAGGTCTCTTGGTGGTGGACGGCCCCAACGGCACAGTGAAGGTCATGGAGCCGATCTGTGAGGCCGAAGGGACTTCGCAGCGGACGAAGGACCTGGTGCAATGGTACGCAGATACCCTCACGGGGCTCGTGGCCCATGCGTCGGAGGTCGACGCGGCCGTGACCCGCGCCCTGAAGAAGAGCCACGGCGGTGATCCGCACAACGCGGGGCACGCGACCTACACCTCGCTGGACGAGGACCAATTGCCACGTGCCACGAGGCTGGCCTCGCTCGGTGATGACGCCAACGACGTGCAACGTGCTGAACTACGCCGTCTTTGGACATCGTTGAGCCCGCAGGCCCGTGCGGAGTTGTGGAGCAACCACAAGGACGACCTTCTGGCCGCCGGACTACTCTCCCCGACGGTCAAGCAAATCGCCCCCGACCGCGGATCCGGCCCCTACGGGGTCGAGAAGCCAGGAGCGGAGGAACGGCGGACTCGCGAGAAGATGAACCTGATCGCCGAGGCGGCCGACTGGAAGGGCGACAGCGATGCTGCTCGGCACATGGCGCATTACCTGGGGAACAGCGGAACAGACATGGAACTGCCCGTGGACAAGATGATGTCCGACGTTCCCGACTTCCGCGACCACATCGAGGATTCCATCAGGGAACACCAGGACGATTGGCGTGAGCAAGCGCTCGAGGAGTTCAGGAAGAATGGCGGCCGGCCGGTCTCCATACCCGTGGAGACGGCCAACAGGGACTTCTCCTTCCAGAAGGACGTGAACAACAACTGGTTCTACGCGGTCGGCTCGACCAGGTCGAACGTGACCGGGGTGATTACGGTCGTGCCGGACGCGAACGGCGAGCCCAAGGTGGGTCTCGACTATCAGGCGAACGCCTGGGACCGCTACAACTGGGACGAGAGCAAGGGAGTAACCATCAACGCTCCGGTGATGGGCGACATGTCGATCCCCGACGGTCAGATGGCCCGTCTCCACACCACGGGCATCGCCCGCGAATTCGACATGGCGGGCAGCAGTTCCAGCAAGCACTACGACCTGGGCGGATCGTCCTCGAACCACGGCCCGTTGCCGGAACCGGACCAGCCCGGACGTGAGGGCGGCCGCACAGACCCCGGCCGCGAACAGCAGGAAGCGCGATAGGGATTCAACCGGTGAACGATTCCAACAAGAGTTCTACCGACGGGCGGTCCCGGCGTCGTCGACGGCTGCCGGTCGTCATCGCGCTGGTGTTCGCCGCCTGCGCCGCCGTCGTGATCGGCGTGTTCGCCCGGGCCGCCGACGACGTGGAGTCGGACCTGTCGGACCAGGAGATGAACTGCTGCTGGGAAAAGGGAGCCACCCCGGCCTGGATGAGCGAGCAGATGGGTGTGCGTGTCCCGGAGGCGGCATCGGACCGGCGTGCGGGTTACAAGGCGGGGCAGCGCTTCGACACCGGACTCCTGTCCTTCGTGCTGCCCAGCGAGGAGGCGGCGGCGTACACGGGCCGTCTTGTCCCGGAGGGCACCAGGATGATCAAGAACTTCCACCCGAAGGAGAAGGATTACCGTCCCGCCGCCGCCTTCTCCCGTCTCGGGCTGGCAGAGCCGGAGACACTCGTGCAGGGGCTGCGACACGTCAGCCTGTGCCCCGATGGCCTCGACTCCCCCGAAGGCAAGCACCTTCGGCGTTGCATCGACCTGTTCGCGCACGAATTCACGCCCGGCACCACTCGGATCTATGTCCGGTCGACCATCGAACCGGCCCTGACACCGCCTCCCGCGAGCCCCGGTACGTAGAAGTCCGGTCAGTGGACGTGCCGCAACACGCTGCCCTCACCGGAGTTCCCGAACCGCACGGGCTCGCCGCGCTCCTGCCCCTGTCCGGCGGACCGGAGGACCCCAGTGTGGGGCGTGGTCGTCACTCCGGCCGGTCCGGCCGTTCATCGGCTCGAAGGGCCGTCGCCGAGAGCGGACGCGGGTGCGTCGAGCGCCCCCAGTAGAGTCCCTTCGTGCTCTTCGGGATGATCTGCGCGCTCGGCGCCGCCGTCTGCTTCGGTACGGCCTCCGTCCTCCAGGCCGTCGCCTCGCGCGCCGCCGCCGCGCCGGGGTCGGACGCGGGGGTCGATCCGGCGCTGCTGCTGCGCGCCCTGCGGCAGTGGCGCTACCTCGCCGGACTCGCCCTCGACGGCTGCGGTTTCGTCCTCCAGATCATCGCCCTGCGGTCCCTGCCGATCTACGCGGTGGGCGCCGCCCTCGCCGCGAGCCTCGCCGTGACGGCGGTGGTCGCCGCGCGGCTGCTCAAGGTGCGGCTGAGCGCGGTCGAATGGACCGCGGTCGGTGTCGTCTGTGCGGGCCTGGCCATGCTGGCCCTCTCCTCCGGCGGTGAGGGGCACGGCACCGGCCCGGCGGCGCTGCCCTGGTGGATGCTGGGGATCTCCCTGGGCATCCTGCTGATCGGCGCGGCGGCCGGACGGCTCCCGGAACGGCCGCGGGCGCTGGTCCTGGGGCTGGGCGCGGGCTGCGGTTTCGGGGTGGTCGAGGTCACCGTCCGACTGATCGACGACGTGTCCCCGTCGGCGCTGCTCACCAACCCGGCCGTGTACGCGCTGCTGCTGGGCGGCGGTTCGGCTTTCCTGCTGCTCACCTCGGCGCTGACGCGCGGTTCGGTGACGACGGCGACGGCCGGCATGGTGCTGGGCGAGACGATCGGCCCGGCGCTGGTCGGCGTCTTCTGGCTCGGGGACCGTACCCGCGAGGGCCTCGTCTGGCTGGCGGTCGCCGGCTTCGTGGTGGCGGTGGCGGGCGCACTGGCCCTGGCCCGGTTCGGCGAGGCGCCGAAGGACACCCCCGAGGCGGTCTGAGCCCGCGCGCACCGTCCACGACCGGCGCGCACCGCTCCGGGAGGGCGGCTGCCGCGGCGGCGTCATCGTCACAGAGGACCCCGGCTGCGCCGACGCGCTCGACGCCGCCCACGCCATCGGGCCGGGTCGACTGCTCAACAGGGGTCGGGGTCGGTGCCGCCTCCATGGCGGCGGAGGTAGGCCAGGACGGCGCGGACCCGGCGGTGCCCGCTGTCGCCGACCGACAGACCGAGTTTGAGGAAGACGCTGCCGATGTGTTTGTGGACGGCGTTGTCGGTGATGAAAAGCCGCTGGGCGATGGTGGCGTTGTCGTGCCCTTCGGCCATCAGAGCCAGGACCTCGCGTTCGCGCGGGGTGAGGGCGTCGACGGGATCGCCGCGGACGACGAGGAGCTGGGCGACGACCTCGGGATCCATGGCGGTGCCGCCGGCTGCCACGCGGCGCAGTGCGTCGGTGAACTCCGCGATGCGGCTCACCCGGTCCTTGAGCAGATAGCCGATGCCGCCGCGGGTGTCGGAGAGGAGGCGGCCGGCGTATTCCTGCTCGACGTACTGGGACAGGACCAGGACGGGTAGTCCGGGGCGGTCGCGGCGGGCCCGGAGGGCGGCGCGGATACCCTCGTCGCGGAAGGTCGGGGGCAGTCGCACGTCGACGATGGTGACGTCCGGGCGGTGGGTCTCGACGGCGGCAAGGAAGCCGGGGGCGTCGTCCGTGATCGCGGCGACCTCGAAGCCCTGGGAGCCCAGCAGGAGTTCGAGTCCGGAGGACAGCAGGACATTGTCCTCGACGATGACTACACGCACGGCAGCTCCACGGTGATGCTGGTCGGCCCGCCCGGCGGGCTGCTGATCTTCATGGTGCCGTCCAGGGCGGCGGCGCGGCGGCCGATTCCGTCCAGGCCGGTGCCTCGGGATGCGTCCGCCCCGCCGGTCCCGTCGTCGGTGATCTCTGCGGACAGCGTCGCGCCGCTGCGAGTGACGTGGACGGCGGCCTCGGTGGCCCGGCTGTGCCGGGCGATGTTCGCCAGCGCCTCGGTGACGGAGAAGTAGGCGACCGCTTCGACCGCGGCAGGCACCTCACCGAGCTCGCCGATGTCGATGCGGGTCGGCACGCCGGCCCTGTCGGCCAGGGTGCTGAGCGCGCCGACGAGGCCCTGGTCGGCCAGGACCGGAGGGTAGATGGTGCGGATGACCGAACGCAGCTCGGTCATGGCCTCCTCGGTCTCGGCTCGGGCCTGCCGTACGAGCGCGGCGCCCGCGTCCGGGTCCTGGGGAAGGCTCTCCCCGGCCACGGCGAGCCGCATGGCGATGGCCACCAGCCGGGCCTGGGTGCCGTCGTGCAGGTCGCGTTCGATCCGGCGGAGTTCCGCGCCGTGCGCCTGCAGGACGTCCGTGCGCGTCCGCGTCAGTTCGGTGACGCGCGCCGCCAGTTGTTCCGCGGGAGACGGCGCCAGGACTGCCAGGCAGCACCGCGCGTGCGCCCGAGCGAGCGGCGGCAGAGCGACGGTCGCCAGCGCCGTGAGAAGCAGGAAGTCCGCGAGACCGATCGTCAGCGCGGGGACCCAGCCGTCGATACGGACACCGAGCAGCGGTAGCCGTGGCGGATCCGACGCGGGAAACGCCCACCACCCCACGGTGATGACAAGGATGAGGAGCTGGTTACCCAGGCACAGCAGGGCGAGTATGCCCACGGGCAGGCCGGTGGCCACCTGGGTCACGAGCCACACGAGGTCGCGGCGGAGGGCGCGCGGGCGCGGCCCCACCGGTCGGCCCAGCAGCGCCCCGGCGTGCCGGCGGTGGCGCTCCGCCCAGGGAGCTGCCAGCGACGGTACGCACAGCAGTGGTGCCGCCACGAGCGTCACCAGCGCGGTCAGCAGGGTGCCGAGCAGGTAGCGTCCGCTGCGCCCGGCCCGGACCGGCCATGCGCGAACCTCGCCGATCACACCGTGCACCGGCTCGCCTTCGTCCGTCGTACGAGACCGGGAGCGGCCCTCGGACGCGCCACGGTACGTGCCGGGCGGCCCTGCGGCACTACAGCCACCTGTAGGTTCCCATCGGCCGCCTGTGGTAGCGACACACGATTCGACGGCTACCTAGCGTGGCGTTCATGAGATTCACAGCCCCGGCCTCCGCGCCGCAGCACCACCCGTCCCAGCAGCGCCGCCGCCGGATCGGCCGAGGGTGGCTGGCCGCAGCCGCGGTCGCACTCGGCACAGCGGGTGCGGCCATGGCCGTCCAGTCCTCGGGCGGCGCGGCCGCGACGTCCGCGCCCGGCTACCGGCAGGACGACCTGCGCCTGGACACCGAGGGCATCCAGGCGCTGGGGATCACCGGCGTCCAGGCCCGGGTGACCACCGCCTCCGGCCGGGATCTGGTCGCCACCAGCGGCGTCGCCGTGGCGGGCACGAACCGCCCGGTGCCCCGCGACGGCTACTTCCGGATAGCCAGCACCGGCAAGGCACTCATGGCCACGGTGATCCTGCAGTTGGTCGACGAGGGCAAGCTGTCACTGGACGACACGGTGAACCGCTGGCTGCCCGGTGTGATCGACGGCAAGGGCAACGACGGACGGAAGATCACCGTGCGCCGGCTCCTGCAGAACACCAGCGGCCTCCACGACGACCTTCCCGGCTTCGACACCCCGCAGGTGTACTACCGGCACCGCTACGACACCTACACCGCCGAACGGATCGTCGCCCGGGCGATGAAGCACCACCCGGACTTCCGGCCCGGCACCGGCTGGAGCTACTCCAACACCGGCTACGTCGTCCTCGGCATGATCGCCGACAAGGCCACTGGCCGCCCGTGGCAGGAGGAGGTCGAGAGCCGGATCCTGAAACCGCTCGGCATGAACCACACCTATCTGTCGGGCACCGTGTCCACCCTTCGTCGCCCGCACGCCGATGGCTATCAGGTCTTCGCCTCCGGCGAACGGACCGACGTCACCGAACAGATCGTCCCCGACCTCGGCGGCTATGTCTCCACCACGGCGGACGTCAACCGTTTCTTCCAGGGGCTGCTGGGCGGCAAGCTGCTGTCCGAGGCGCGCATGGCCGAGATGCGGGACACCGTCCCGGTCGACAAGCGGATCGAGGCATTCTGGCCCGGCGGACGTTACGGCCTCGGCTTGGTCAACCGCCCCCTGACCTGCGGCGGCAGCTACTGGAGCCACGAAGGGGGAGAAGCCGGCTACATCACTCTCAACGGCGCCACCGACGACGGCGGCCGCACCGTCACCGTCGCCATGTCCACCAGCTTCAACGACCTCGATGAGACGCTCCGGCAGCACAAGGCCGCCAGCGACCTCGTCGACCGCGCGCTGTGCGACACCTCCGGCAGGAGACGGGGAAAGTAACCGTCCGGGGCGTTCGTGCCGGCTCCGTGCCCCCACGAGCCGCTCCCTGCGGGGACACCGGCCGGCACGGGCGGTCGTTCAAGAGCCCGTGCGGCTCTCGGCTTCCGCGGTGGGGGGTGCGGGCACGGGTTGCCGCAGCGAGGCCGAGGCGGGCATCCACGGGACCGGGAGGCACGAGCACCCCCGTGGAGCGGTACTCGTTACGCACCAGTGCACACGACGAAGCCTCAGGAAAGGACCCGGACCAGGGCTTCCAGCGCCCCCGCCCAGGCGCTGTCGGTCGGTGTTCCGTAACCGATGACCAGCGCGTCGCGCCCCGGCGGTGCCTCCGGGTGCCGGAAGCGTGAGAACCCCTCCAGCGCCAGCCCCTGCCATGCCGCCGACCGCATCACCGACGCCTCGCTGCCCTCCGGGAGTTCGAGCACGGCGTGCAGCCCGGCGGCGATACCGCTGACCCGCACGCCCGGCGCCCGCTCCGCCAGCACCTCGACGAGCTGGTCGCGACGGCGCCGGTAGCGCAGCCGCATCGCACGCACATGGCGGTCGTACGCACCCGACGCGATGAACTCCGCGAGCGTCAGCTGTTCCAGCGCGCTCGACGACCAGTCGCTCAGCCCCTTCGCCTCGGCCACCTCCTCCACCAGGCTCTCCGGCAGCACCATCCACCCCAGCCGCAGTCCCGGCGCCAGCGACTTGCTCGTCGTCCCCAGGTGCACGACGCGTTCGGGGTCCAGGCCCTGGAGCGCGCCGACCGGCTGCCGGTCGTAGCGGAACTCGCCGTCGTAGTCGTCCTCCAGGATCAGCCCGCCCGTACGGCGCGCCCAGTCGACCGCCGCGGCCCGCCGGTCGGGATGGAGCGGCACCCCCGTCGGGAACTGGTGCGCGGGCGTCATCAGGACCGCGCCCGCCCCGCGCAGCCCGGACAGCTCATCGGTCCTGGCACCGAGTCCGTCGACCGACAGGCAGGGCATGCGCAGCCCGGCGTCCGCGAGCAGCTTCCAGTGCACGTCCAATCCCCACGATTCGACGGCCACCTCTCGCACCCGTCTCTTGCGCAACACCGTCCCCATCAGTTTCAGCGCCTGCACGAAGCCGGCGCAGATCACGATCCGCTCCGGCTCCGCGTACACGCCGCGGGCGCGGGCCAGATACTCGGCGAGTACGGTGCGCAGTTCGATGCGCCCGCGCGGATCCCCGTATCCGAAGGCGTCGTTGGGCGCGGCGGTCAGGGCGCGGCGGGCCGCCTTGAGCCAGTCGGCACGCGGGAACGTCGAGAGGTCGGGCGACCCGGCGCGCAGGTTGTGGGTGGGCGGGGCAGGCACCGGCCGGGACCGCGTCGTCCGCCTGGCCGCCGGGCGCGGGCGCGGTTCGGCCCGCCGCGCCACTGTGGTGCCCGAACCCTGCCGAGCGCTGAGCCAGCCCTCGGCCACCAGTTCCGCGTAGGCGTCGGCGACGGTGTTCCGGGCGATGCCGAGGTCCACGGCGAGGCTGCGGGAGGAGGGCAGCCGGGTCCCGGGCGCCAGCCGCCCCGTCCGTACGGCCTCGCGCAGGGCGTCCATGAGCCCGGTCCGCAGTCCCGTCGAGCCGGTCGTCTCCAGATGCAGGTCGGCACCGAAAGTGGCCCATGAATCCGTCATGGAAATGGACCATACCGCTGCGCCACCCACGCCGTAACGTCATACCCATGACAACGAACGAGCACAGCCACCCGACCTCCGGACTCAACCCCGAGCACACCCCTCGTCTGCGGCAGTGGGCCGAGCTGGCCCCCGATGTCTACAAGGCCATGGTCCGGTTGGACGCCGCCTCCCGTAAGGGCCTCGACCCGGTCGTCGGGGAGCTGGTGAAGATCCGCGCCTCGCAGCTCAACCGCTGTGCGTTCTGCATGGACATGCACACCAAGGACGCACTCGCGGCGGGGGAGTCCGTCGAGCGGATCGTCCAGCTCAGCGCTTGGGAGGAGTCCAAGCACTTCTACACGCCCAAGGAGATCGCGGCCATCGAGCTGACCGAGGCGGTGACCGTGCTGACCGACGGTTTCGTGCCGGACGAGGTGTGGGAGAAGGCCGCCGAGCACTTCGACGAGACCGAGCTCGCCCACCTCGTCGCCGCGATCACCACGATCAACGCGTGGAACCGGTTCGCCGTGACCACCCGCATGGTCCCCGGTCACTACAAGCCGGGCGACATCAAGCACTGACCCGGCGACGCCCACCGCGTCCCGCACCCCGCCCGCCCCTGCGTCGGAACACCTCCGGGAGCCCCGTGATGACCGCATCCGTTCTCCGTGCCCTGCACCACGACCGCGCCCCCGGCGATCCGCTGGTCCTCCCCGGTCCGTGGGACGCGGCGAGCGCCCGCGTCTTCGCCGAGGCGGGCTTCCCGGCGCTCGCCACACCCAGCGCCGGGATCGCGGCCTCGCTCGGCTACGAGGACGGGGCGACGCCCGCCGCCGAGATGTTCGCGGCCGTGGCCGGGATCGTGCGGGCCGTCCCGGCCGACGTCCCCGTCTCGGCGGACATCGAGGCGGGCTACGGGCTGGCACCGAAGGAGCTCGTGGAGCGGCTCCTGGACACCGGAGCCGTCGGCTGCAATCTGGAGGATTCCGCCGACGGCATCCTCGTCGACGCCCAGCGGCAGGCGGACCGCCTGGCCGAGGTACGGGCGGTCGCGGGCGACCGGCTCTTCGTCAACGCCCGCGTCGACACGTATGTGCACGGCGTCCCCGAGGGCACGGACCAGGAGGCGGAGACGGTCCGCCGCGCCCTGCTGTACGTGGCGGCGGGCGCGGACTGCGTCTACCCGATCGCGGCCCCGCCCGAGGCCCTGCCCCGGCTGGCCGCCGCCGTCCCGGCCCCGCTGAACGCCCTGGCCCGGCCGGACGGGCCGTCCCCGCGCGAGCTCGGCGGGCTGGGCGCCACCCGCATCACCTTCGGCCCGGGGCTGCAGCGCCGGGCCATGGCGGCCGTCCGCAAGATCGCCGACGAGTTGCGGAAGGTGTGAGCGGCCCGCCGGGACCGCACGGTCACGCCTGTCTGCCGCCGAACGCCGCCAGGGTCCGTTCCAGCATCGGCATGGCCCGCACCACGTTGCGGGAGCGGATCAGGGCGTCCCACGCGGGCTCGAACTTCTTCCAGCCGCCCGCGTACGCGAGATGCCGCAGCCGCTCGTGCGTCCCCGGCTGGGCGGCCGCGCCGCGCCAGATGTTGGACCAGCGGTAGAAGTCGCGGTACGCCCGCCAGTAACCGTCCTCCAGCTGACGCGGCGTCATCCCCTTGGGCCGGTAGACGACATGGCGGGTGTCGTAGAGGTCCCAGTCCCGGTGGACGATCCGGTCCTCCGCCGCCATCTGCTCCCACAGGCCGGTGGACGGGTACGGCGTCATGATGTGGAAGGTCGCCGTCTCGATGCCCTGTCCGACCGCCCACTCCACCGTGCGGTCGAAGACGTCCGGGCCGTCGTGGTCGAGTCCGAAGACGAAGCTGGCATTGACCATGACACCGGCGTCATGGAGCCGGCGGACGGCCGCCTCGTAGTCCTTGCCGATGTTCTGGTCCTTGCGCCGCTCGGCGAGGTTGGCGCTGTTGACGGTCTCGAACCCGACGAACAGGCTGCGCAGGCCCGCTTCCACGGCGCGCTCCAGCAGATCGGGCTGGAGTACGGACTTCACGGTCCCGGCCGCCTGCCAGAGCCGTCCCGTTCCGGCCATCCCGTCGAAGAGCGCCTCGGCGAAACGCCGGTTGCCGAGCAGATGGTCGTCGAGGAAGTACAGATGTCTGCCGGGCAGCCGCTCGATCTCGGCGAGCGCGTCGTCCACGGCCTGGGTGTAGAAGGACTTGCCGCCCGCGAAGAAGGCGTCCTTGTAGCAGAAGTCGCAGTGGTGCGGACAGCCGCGCGAGACGACGATCGAGTTGGGCACCAGATACAGATGCCGTTTGATCAGGTCCCTCCGCACGGGCGGCAGCCCGGCCAGGGTGCGCAGCTTCGAGTCGTACCTGCGGCCCGGCACCCCGTCCCGGAACTCCTTGAGGAACAGCGGCCAGGTGTCCTCCCCCGGCCCGGTGAAGATCGTGTCGGCGTGCGCCGAGGCCTCGTCCGGGAGCGAGGTCACGTGGAGGCCGCCCATGGCGACGTGGACGCCGCGGGCACGGAAGTGGTCGGCTATCTCGTAGCCGCGTCGGGCGGAGGTGATGTACGGCTGGACGACCAGCAGATCGGGACTGTCGAGCGCCTCGATGTCGACCCGCTCGACATGCTCGTCGAGGAGCGTCACCTCGTCGTCCGGGTCGAGGTACCCGGCGAGCGTCGCCAGGCCGAGCGGCGGGAAGAGCGAGTACTTGATGGGCCGGAACAGCGGGCTGGTCGCCTCGGTCAGTGCCGGAAGGATCATCGTCACGCGCATGACAGCCCAGACTCGGGCGGGTGCGCGGTCGGTTCCCGGCGACGGCGAGCCACGCACCTGCACAGCCGCCCCCGGCAGCGGCTGCTGACGGGGGCGGTGAGGTACGCCTCGCAGGGCGTACGGATCAGATCAGGCCGAGCTCGCGAACCGCGTCGCGCTCCTCGATGAGCTCCTGCACCGACGCGTCGATGCGCGTACGGGAGAACTCGTTGATGTCCAGACCCTGGACGATCTCGTACTTGCCGTCCTTCGTGGTGACCGGGAAGGACGAGATGATGCCCTCGGGCACGCCGTAGGAGCCGTCCGACGGGATACCCATGGAGGTCCAGTCGCCGGCGGCGGTGCCGTTGACCCAGGTGTGGACGTGGTCGATGGCGGCGTTGGCGGCGGAGGCGGCCGAGGACGCGCCACGGGCCTCGATGATGGCGGCGCCGCGCTTGGCGACGGTCGGGATGAAGGTGTCGGCCAGCCACGCCTCGTCGTTGACGAGCTCGGCGGCGTTCTTGCCGGCGATCTCCGCGTGGAAGACGTCCGGGTACTGGGTCGCCGAGTGGTTGCCCCAGATCGTCAGCTTCTTGATGTCGGAGACGGCGGCACCGGTCTTCGCGGCCAGCTGCGAGATCGCACGGTTGTGGTCGAGGCGGGTCATCGCGGTGAAACGCTCGGCCGGCACGTCCGGGGCGGCGGCCTGCGCGATGAGCGCGTTGGTGTTGGCCGGGTTGCCGACGACGAGGACCTTGATGTCGTCCGCGGCGTTGTCGTTGATGGCCTTGCCCTGCGGCTTGAAGATGCCGCCGTTGGCGGAGAGCAGGTCGCCGCGCTCCATGCCCTTCGTACGCGGGCGGGCGCCGACCAGGAGGGCGACGTTGGCGCCGTCGAACGCCTTGTTGGCGTCGTCGGTGATCTCGATGCCGCGCAGCAGCGGGAAGGCGCAGTCGTCGAGCTCCATCGCGGTGCCCTCGGCGGCCTTCAGGCCCTGCGGGATTTCCAGGAGACGCAGGTTGACCGGCACGTCCGGGCCGAGCAGGTGGCCGGAGGCGATGCGGAAGAGCAGCGCGTAGCCGATCTGGCCGGCTGCGCCGGTCACGGTGACATTCACGGGAGTGCGGGTCATGGCGATCTCCGTTAGACAGCTGGCGGTGGGGGTCCCTGCCCCTGGTGTCGGACATCCCTGAATCTTGATGTGAAGAGATATCCGGCGTTCAGGCTATCCGACCCGGAACCTCCCGGCGGCCCGGCCCCCTGTGGCACCGCACACAACCCGTCACACAGCGCTCACCCGGCCGTACCCGCTCACCCGGGAGGCGGTCGCTCGGTGGAGTGGGCGTTCGGAACTCAAAGCGCCCTCGCACACGCCCCCGACGCCGCCGACGCCTGCCGAGCACTCCGTTGCAGGACGATCACACCGTGGCGGAATGGTCACTTCCGTGCCACAGGCCCCGGGGCTCCCTTGAACCGCCCTTCGCCGTGAACCAGGCTGAGGCCAGGACGGGGGCAAGGCCGCTCAAGTCACCACGTTCCGGGGCAACTTCGCCCCGGCGGCCCCCCGCCCTCGGGTGTCCGTCCCTTCTCGGGGGAGGGGACGGACACCGTCCGCGAGCGGCCCGGCCGGACAGCAGGCAGGCAGGCAATCGAGCGAGCAGGCGGCCGTACGGACTCAGCGGATCGTGAAGTGGACCGCGTCCTCCAGGAACGGCATGTCCAGCCACGGCTTGGGCTGCGCCACCAGCGCGAGCATCACGATGAGGAAGCCGAGCACCCCGTACGTCACCAGGTCGGTGAAGCGGGAACGGACCGCCAGCATGCCCACCGACGGGACCACGAGCCGCAGCACGGCGCCCCCGATGAGGGCCGCCCCGATCAGGATCGTGCCGATCCTGAAGGCCTCGGCGAAGGGGTCGACCGCCACGATCAACAACCCGATCCCGGCCGTGCAGAGCACGGCGAGCAGCGGCCACTGCCGGGCCGGTGCGGGGGCGTCGCCGGACGCGGCACGGCCACCGCCCTCGGGGCGCGCGGTGTCGCGGGTGAACGAGGGGAACCTCCGCGAGGGACGCGCCCCCTCGCGCGGGGCGGCCTGCGGGCGGACACCCTCGCTCCGGTCCGAGCCGGTGCCGGAACCCGTGCCGGAGGCGGTGCCCGTCTCCGGCTCCGGCTCCGATCCAGAGTTCGAATCCGCACCGACCGCCGTGCCGGCGGTCACGTTCGCGTCGGCAGCCGCGTTCACGTCGGCGCCGGAGTCCGCACCGGCGCCCGCGGGGCCCCGAGTGGCCGCCGCCTCAGGGGCAGCATCCTCCGAAGCGGCGTTCTCACGGTTCGCAGCCCGATCCGGCACGGTCGCACCCGCGGCGGGCGCCTCCGCGCTCGGCGGCACCGGAGACTCCCGGTCCGCCTCAGCGGCCGGGTCGGCCGGACTCGTACCAGCACCCATGGGCTTCCTTCCGGATCGGGTCGGTCGGCTCAGGCCGCGGCGGCCGCGTCGCGCTCGGCCGCCTCGACCACGTTGACGAGCAGCTGGGCGCGGGTCATCGGGCCGACGCCGCCGGGGTTCGGGGAGATCCAGGCGGCGACCTCGGCCACGCCCGGGTGGACGTCCCCGACGATCTTGCCGTTCTCGTCCCGGCTGACGCCGACGTCGAGCACGGCCGCGCCCGGCTTCACGTCCTCGGGCTTGATGATGTGCGGAACACCGGCGGCGGCGACGATGATGTCGGCCTGCCTGAGCTGGGCGGAGAGGTCACGCGTGCCGGTGTGGCACTGGGTGACGGTGGCGTTCTCGGACTTGCGGGTCAGCAGCAGCGGGATCGAGCGGCCGATGGTGACACCGCGGCCGACGACCACGACATGCGCCCCGTTGATCTCCACGTCGTGGTGGCGGAGCAGCTGGACGACACCCTGCGGGGTGCAGGGCAGCGGACCCGTCTCGTTCAGCACCAGGCGGCCGAGGTTCATCGGGTGGAGGCCGTCGGCGTCCTTGGCCGGATCCATCAGCTCCAGGACGCGGTTGGTGTCGATCCCCTTGGGAAGGGGAAGCTGCACGATGTAACCCGTGCACGCGGGGTTGGCGTTGAGCTCCCGTACGACGTCCTCGATCTCCTCCTGGGTGGCGGTGTCGGGGAGTTCGCGCTGGATCGAGCCGATGCCGACCTGGGCGCAGTCGCGGTGCTTGCCGTTCACGTACCACCGGCTGCCCGGGTCGTCCCCGACCAGGAGGGTTCCCAGGCCAGGGGTGATGCCCTGCGCCTTGAGGGCCGCCACGCGGACGGTGAGATCGGACTTGATCGCGGCTGCGGTGGCCTTGCCATCGAGAATCTGGGCAGTCATGTCCCCATACTCGCGGATGACCCCGCCCGCATACCAATTCCGGGCGCCGACGATGGCCACCAGGTTGCGCTTGGACAACACATTCGGCAATCGGCTGGACAAAAAGCCGACGTCAAGACCACGATGAGCCGCGCAGTACCGCGGACAGTGTCGGGGGGACAGACCGTACTCATTGCGCATGTTTCCTCCGCCCGGACCGCGTCGTCCCCATTTTTTTGCAACGGAGGAATCTCGCCATGAGCTTCGGCGACCCGAACAACCCCTACGGCCAGCAGCAGGGCGGGCAGCCGGGTTACGGCTACCCGCAGCAGTCCCCGCAGGGCGGACAGCCGGGTTACGGCTACCCGCAGGCTCCCGCGGGCTACGGCTACCCCGGCGGCCCCGTCGAGATGCCGGGCGGCGTCAAGGCGGCCCGCATCATGCTCTACATCCTCGGCGGCTTCCAGGCCCTCGGTGCCGTGCTCGCCGTCGTCGCGGGCGCGTGGATCAGCAAGCAGCTCTCCGACACCTCGACCTACGGCAGCGACTCCGACAAGGCGGCCGGCATCGGCATGGGCGTCATGGTCGTCGTGGGCATCTTCATCCTCGCCTTCGCCCTCTGGGCGATCCTGACGGCCGCCAAGTTCACCACCGGCGGCAACGGCATCCGCATCTCCGCCATCGTGTACGGCTCGGTGACCACGCTGTTCAGCCTCATCAGCCTGCTGGGCGCGAACGTCTTCTCGCTCATCAGCGTCGCACTGGGCATCATGATCATCGTCTTCTGCGCCAAGCAGGACGGCGCCGCCTGGTTCCAGCGTCCGCGTCCCTGAGCCACGCCGCTCACCGGCCCGGCCGCATCCGGCCGGCCCACCCGCTCGGACGTGAGCGGGCGAGAAGGCCGTGGATCCGCACGTACGTGCGGATCCACGGCCTTCGCCCGTTTCGCCGGTCCGGGGAACGTGCCCCGTCGGCGAGCGGGCCCGGCACACCTGGCATGCCGCACGCGAAGGGCCGGAACTCCTCGGGGAGTTCCGGCCCTTCGCGCTGGGGAACCGTCAGTGGAAGAAGTGCCGCGTACCCGTGAAGTACATCGTCACGCCCGCCTTCTTCGCGGCCTCGACGACGAGCTCGTCCCGGACCGAACCCCCCGGCTGGGCCACGGCCTTGATACCGGCGGCGGTGAGGATCTCCAGCCCGTCCGGGAACGGGAAGAACGCGTCGGAGGCGGCGTACGCGCCCCTCGCCCGCTCCTCGCCCGCCCGCTCGACGGCCAGCTTCGCGGAGTCGACCCGGTTGACCTGCCCCATGCCGACCCCGACGGACGCGCCGTCCTTGGCAAGCAGGATCGCGTTGGACTTGACCGCGCGGCAGGCCTTCCACGCGAAGGCGAGCTCCTTCAGCTCATCCTCGGAGAGGGCCTCACCGGTGGCGAGGGTCCAGTTGGCCGGGTCGTCCCCGTCGGCCTGGAGCCGGTCGGTGACCTGGAGCAGCGCGCCGCCGTCGATGGGCTTGACCTCGACCGGGGCGGTCGGGGCGTCGGGGCAGCGCAGCACCCGGATGTTCTTCTTCCGGGCCAGGACCTCGACCGCGCCGTCCTCGTACGCCGGGGCGACGATGACCTCGGTGAAGATCTCCGCGACCTGCTCGGCCATCGCGACGGTCACCGGGCGGTTGACCGCGATGACACCGCCGAAGGCCGACAGCGGGTCGCAGGCGTGCGCGTTGCGGTGCGCCTCGGCGACGTCGTCGGCGATCGCGATGCCGCACGGGTTGGCGTGCTTGATGATCGCGACGCACGGCTCGGCGTGGTCGTACGCGGCCCGGCGCGCGGCGTCGGTGTCCGTGTAGTTGTTGTACGACATCTCCTTGCCGTGCAGCTGCTCCGCCTCGGCCAGGCCGCCGGCGCCCGAGGTGTAGAGCGCGGCGGGCTGGTGCGGGTTCTCGCCGTACCGCAGGACGTTCTTGCGGTCGTACGTCGCACCGAAGAAATCGGGGAAGCCCGAGTCGTCGGCGGCGGCGTAACCGTCCGCGAACCAGGAGGCCACGGCCACGTCGTACGCGGCGGTGTGCTGGAACGCCTCGGCGGCCAGGCGCTTGCGGGCGGTCAGGTCGAAGCCGCCCGCCCTGACGGCGGCGAGGACGTCGCCGTACCGCGCGGGGCTGGTGACGACGGCCACGGACGGGTGGTTCTTCGCGGCGGCGCGGACCATGGACGGACCGCCGATGTCGATCTGCTCCACGCACTCGTCGTCGGAGGCACCGGAGGCGACGGTCTCCTTGAACGGGTACAGGTTGACGACGACGAGGTCGAAGGGCTCGACTCCCAGCTCGGCGAGCTGCTCGCGGTGGGCGTCCAGGCGCAGGTCGGCGAGGATGCCGGCGTGGACGCGCGGGTGCAGCGTCTTGACGCGGCCGTCGAGGCACTCGGGGAAGCCGGTGAGCTCCTCGACCTTGGTGACCGGCACCCCGGCGGCGGCGATCCTCCCGGCGGTGGAGCCGGTGGAGACGAGCTCGACACCCGCCTCGTGCAGACCGCGGGCGAGGTCTTCGAGCCCTGTCTTGTCGTAGACACTGACCAGGGCGCGGCGGATGGGCTTATTCACCGACATGACCGAGATGAACCTTTCGTCCCTCAATGCGATAGCCGTCACGGGCGAGCCGCCCCACGGCCTCGACGAGCAGCTTGCGCTCGACTTCCTTGATGCGTTCATGGAGGGCGGCCTCGCCCTCCGCCGTGTCCGCTTCGGTCACCTCGACCACGCCCTGCGCGATGATCGGACCGGTGTCGACACCGTCGTCGACGAAGTGGACGGTGCACCCGGTGACCTTCACGCCGTACGCGAGTGCGTCACGCACCCCGTGGGCACCGGGAAAGCTGGGGAGCAGGGCGGGGTGGGTGTTGATGAACCGGCCGCCGAACCGGGCGAGGAACTCCTTGCCCACGATCTTCATGAACCCCGCGGACACCACGAGGTCCGGGTGGTGCTCGGCCGTGGCTGCCGCCAGCGCCGCGTCCCACTCCTCGCGGGTGGCGTGGTCCTTGACCCTGCACACGAAGGTCGGCAGCCCGGCGCGCTCCGCCCGTTCCAGGCCGACGATTCCGGAGCGGTCGGCGCCGACCGCGACGACCTGCGCGCCGAAGCCCTCGGGATCGTCACCGATGGCGTCGAGCAGGGCTTGGAGGTTCGTTCCTGAGCCGGACACCAGCACGACCAGGCGGGCCGGGGCGGCGGAGGGGGGCGGGGAGGCCACGGCTGGGCCCTTTCTCGCGTGGTGAAGCAGAGTGACGCTGATTTGTATGGTCGTACGAATGAACCGAACCCCTCGATACGGGGAACTCTACGAACGAGCCGACCGTCAGCAACGATACCGGCACCTCCGGGGCCCTCCGCGGGACGGGGGTGAGGGGCCGCGAGCCGATCACGGGCAGGCCATGGGGAGCGGCGAGGAGCGGCGAGGAAGCTCCGGGGAACCCCGGTGGCAGGTACCGGCCGCCCGGCGCAGTCGCTCCCAGCTTTCGGCCCCTCCTGGCCGGGAGGTAGCGTCAGGGGACAGGGAACCGTCCGCAGGGCGGAAATGACGAGATGGGGAAGACGTTCACCATATGCCGGACCGACGCCGCCGCACCGCCTTCCGCCACCCGCTGCCCGAGCCGGCCTCGCTACTGCTGCGGGAGCGCCGGTCTTCCACGGGCCCTGCCTCTTCCTCTGATTCCTCCGGCTCGTCGGGGTCCACGGGCCCCGCGGACGACAACCCGTTCGCCGCACCGCCGGCGAACCGGCCCGACCAGCCCTGGCAGCCCCGCCACCCCTCGAACGCCGGGAACGGCAACGGGGACGGGAGCGGCGACGGGGCGCCCGAGGGCGGCTCCTCGGACGAACGGCCGGTCTGGGGCAGCCAGTGGAGCAGTCGGCAGCCCGGCCGCCAGAGCGGCGGCTTCGGCGGTCGCCCCGGAGGCCAGGGCGGGCCGAACGGCCCGGGTGGCCCCGAGGGCACCCCGGGCGGACCGCGCTGGGACCCGACCGACCCCGCCCAGCGCCGCGCGCGCTACTCACTGCTCTGCGGCATGTGGGCCTTCTTCTTCGCGCTCTTCGACTTCCCGGAGATCGCCCTGCTGCTCGGCGCGCTCGCCCTGTACTGGTCGATCAGCGCGCTCCGGGCCAAGCCGAAGGGCGCGTCCGCACCGGGCGGCACCGCCGGAGCGGCCGGGCCGGCCGCTCCGTCCGGCGCACCGGCCGCCGGTCCCCTTCAGGGCTCCGGCTCCGGGCATGTTCCGGCGCGCCCCGCGCCCGGATCCGCGCCCGGCACCCCCGCTCCGGGCTACGGCAGGCAGCAGACCACGGCCGCGGTCAGCGGCCTGGTGACGGCACTGCTCGCGCTCTCGATCGTGGCGACGACGTTCACGGTGCAGCTGGTCTACCGCGACTACTACACCTGCGTGAACGATGCCCTGACCAAGTCCGGCCAGCTGGCCTGCAACGACCTGCTGCCGAAGCCTCTGGAACCCTTCTTCGGCGTCAAGAACTGACACCTGCCGGTGTCCGTCGGCCCCGCACGACACCTCAGGGATGTCCGGACGGCCCCGCCTCCCCGGGCCGGGCCGTCCGTTCGTGCCAGGGATCGCTCGGCAGGAAGTCGTACGACTCCGAGTCCTCGTCCTTCCCCGTCACGGGGGAAGCCGCCGCGGGGGACGCCGTCGCGGTGGACACTCCCCCGGAGGTGCGTACGGCCACCGGCGCCGCTCCCGGTCCGGGCAGCTGCCCCGGCACCTCCGCAGCTGCCCGGCCGGCGACCGGCTGCCCCGCCCCCTTCTCCTCCGCGCGCCGTCGCGAGCGCCACCCCCCGCCGCTCCCCCGCAGCCGCCAGGCGCGCAGCAGCAGTGCCCCGGGGACACCGAGCACCGCCGTCCACGCCAGGGCCGCCGCACCCGTCAGCCACCACACCGGGCCGAACACCGCCAGCGCCCCGGTGCCGAGCGGCCCTCCCGCGGCCCCGGCCAGCACCGCCGTGCCGACCCCGCACCCCAGCGCCGCCAGCCCGGCCGACAGTGCGGTCTCTCCCGGACTCCACGCCTCCTCCGGCCCGGCATCGGCCGGTGCGGCCCTTCGTACCGTGAACCAGGCGACCGTCGCCCCGGCCGCGACCGGCACCGCCACGGCTGCCCAGTTCAGGAGTGTCGCCGGGCCCTGGTCCGGCACCGCGGCGAGCAGCGGGAAGACGGGCCGTGCCGGACGCCCCGTGAAGGCGAGCGGGGTGACCGTGGACGCCGTGCCGAGGGCGAAGCCCGGCCCGAGCCCGTAGGCGGCGCCCCAGACCGCGGCGTTCGGCACCAGGACCAGCGCGAGCAGCAGCACCGAGACCCGGCCGGGCAGGTCGCCGGAGAGCCGCAGGAACGACTGCTGCGCCGGCTGCGCGTGCCAGACCAGCGACACCGCGACGAGCAGCGCACCGCCGCCGAGCAACATCGCCACCCCGGCCGCGGCCGACCGGGCGACCGTGCCGGCGCACTCCCTGAACCGGGAGCGCGCCAGCCCCTCGTGCAATCGCACCGGCGCCCAGGACGGCGGCGGACCGATGGGGCGTCCGGAAGCCGTCCAGATCCCGGCCGCCGCCGCTCCGGCCACCACAATGGCTGAAGGGAAGAACAGCGACGCCGGGTGCACGGACAGCGAACCGCCCCGCGCATAGAGCGCGACAGCTGCCCCGATCAGCAGATATCCGCTGATGATCATCGCGAACGCGCCTGCCGCCGAGGGCGCCTGACGCCCCTCGTCGACCACCAGGGCGTCCCGGGCCGCACGGTGCACCAGCAACACCGGCACCACGGCGAGCAGCAGCGGGACGAGGCCGACCGGAGCGGGGACTCCGCTGAGCGTGTCGGCCCTGATCAGCTCCGCACCATGGGCGAGCAGCCAGAGTCCCGCCGACGCGTGAAGAGCCTCACCGGGGCCGTCGTCGGGGGCCGGGGAGCTGATCCACAGCACCATGACGAGCACGGTGATCCCGCCCAGCCCCAGCCCGGCGGCCAGCGCTCCACGCAGGAAGACGAAGGCCAGAACGGCGGACCTGCTCTGCTCGGTCGGCAACGAGGGGCTGCGTTCGGTCACTTGGGTCACACCGCAATGCTGCCAACGACACGCACTTATTTCGCGTAACAGGCGAACACCCGCTGTGTCGCTCAATATGCGTTTATGTACTTTTTCACTCGGCGTAGCCCCTCGGGGGGTCGTTCATGACGCAGAGCTCGACCGATGCGACCACCGCACATCCGCTTCCCGCCCCCGAGGAGCGCCGCAGGCTGCGTGAGGCGACGTCTTTGAGTGAAGAGCAGGTCGCGACGGCGGTGGGCGTCACCCGGGCCACGGTCCGGGACCGGGAACGGGGCCGCACCACGCCCCGGGGACGCAGGCGCGAGGCGTTCGCCAGGCTGATCGGCGGCGGCCGGAGAGACTCCCGGGCCACGCCCGCGAGTACCTGGAACAAGCCCACCACCACGAGCACCCGGCCGAAGGGCGCCAGCGCACGGGCGGCCCGGCCGGTGACACCGACGACGGTCGAAGGACCGTCCGAGCCGGTGACGTCTCCTCCGTCGTTCCGTCCGCCGACCCCCGCCACCGGGAGCATCGCCATGGCCCCGACCGAGCCCGGCACCACCCCCGATCCGCCCGGCACGCCCGGCACGCCCGGCGCGTCCGGAACATCGGGCACGCCCGGCACGCCCGGCGCGGGCGACGGATCCGGGAGGCCGGCCGCACCTGCCGCCCATGTCGCACCCGAAACACCCGGCGCCGACGAATCGCCCGAGGCGGTCGAGGCGTCGGGGGCGGCTGCCGAGGCCTTCGACGCCCTGTACGCGCAGTGCGCCGTCGTCCTCCTGCACCAGACGTTTCTGCTGACCGGGCGCAGCGGCCTCGCCCGGGAGTCCGTCGCGCGGGCCTTCGCACTGGCCTGGGAACGCTGGCCCGAGGTCGCGGTGGACCGCGATCCGGTCGGCTGGGTGCGCGCCGCCGCCCACGAGTACGCGACATCGCCCTGGCACCGGCTGCGCCGCACGCACCGCCGCTTCGACCCGCCGCCCGCCGAACCCGGTGGGCGCGCGCTGCTCGACGCGCTTCTCTCCCTGCCGCCGTCGTACCGTCGGACCCTGCTGCTGTACGACGACGTCGGCCTGGACCTGCCGGAGACCGCCGCGGAGACGGAGGCCAGCACCCCGGCGGCGGCGAGCAGGCTGATGAACGCGCGGGCCGCGGTCGCCGAGCGGCTGCCCGAGATGGCGGAACACTCGTCGCCCGGCGAGCAGTCGGCGCTCCTGCATCAGCGGCTCGGCGCGCTCACCCCGACCCGGGACGCCGCCCCGCTCCCCTCACCCGACGTGATCCGTACGAACAGCGAGCGCAGGGCCCAGCTGTGGACCAGGGCAGCCGTGTCCTTCACCGGGCTGATCATCGGCCTGACGCTGTTCACTCTGGCGACGGCCCCGACGCGGTACGAGACCCCGGAGTCACCCGCGCAGGAGGTCGGCGGGGTGCCGCCACGCAGCGGCCCTCAGCAGCTCACGCCGCAGGACCTGCGGCTGCAGAGGCAATTGCTCGGCGAACTCGTCCAGGGTCCGGGCCGACTGGTCCCCCGAGCCGGCTGAACGCGGCAACCGAGGGGCGTCGGACAGCGGGAAACGCCGCGGGCCCGTATCCCTGTGCAGGGGTACGGGCCCGCGACGTCTGTGCGGTGACGCGATACCGCGGTGCTGCTCCGACGCGGTGAGGCGATCAGGCGCCGAGGATCTCGCGCGCCAGCTTGGCGGTCTCGGTCGGCGTCTTGCCGACCTTGACGCCGGCGGCCTCGAGGGCCTCCTTCTTCGCCTGCGCGGTGCCGGAGGAGCCGGAGACGATGGCGCCGGCGTGGCCCATGGTCTTGCCCTCGGGGGCGGTGAAGCCCGCGACGTAACCGACGACCGGCTTGGTGACGTTGGCCTTGATGAAGTCGGCCGCACGCTCCTCGGCGTCGCCGCCGATCTCACCGATCATGACGATCAGGTCGGTCTCGGGGTCGGCCTCGAACGCCGCGAGGGCGTCGATGTGCGTCGTGCCGATGACCGGGTCGCCACCGATGCCGACGGCGGAGGAGAAGCCGATGTCACGGAGCTCGTACATCATCTGGTAGGTCAGCGTGCCGGACTTGGACACGAGACCGATGCGGCCGGGCTTGGTGATGTCGCCCGGGATGATGCCGGCGTTGGACTGGCCGGGGGTGATCAGGCCGGGGCAGTTCGGGCCGATGATCCGGGTCTTGTTGCCCTTCGAGCCCGCGTACGCCCAGAAGGCGGCGGAGTCGTGGACGGCGATGCCCTCGGTGATCACGACGGCGAGCGGGATCTCGGCGTCGATCGCCTCGACGACGGCGGCCTTGGCGAAGGCCGGCGGCACGAAGAGAACCGACACGTTCGCGCCGGTCTTCTCCATCGCCTCGGCGACGGTCCCGAACACGGGTACCTCGGTGCCGTCGAAGTCGACGGTCGTGCCGGCCTTGCGCGGGTTCACGCCGCCGACGATGTTGGTGCCGTCACCGAGCATGAGCTTGGTGTGCTTCATGCCGGTGGCACCGGTCATCCCCTGGACGATGACCTTGCTGTCCTTGGTGAGGAAGATAGCCATGGTGTTGGAGTCCCTCGTCCTTACTTCGCAGCCGCGGCGAGCTCGGCGGCCTTGTCGGCCGCGCCGTCCATGGTGTCCACGCGCTGCACCAGCGGGTGGTTGGCGTCGGAAAGGATCTTGCGACCCAGCTCCGCGTTGTTGCCGTCGAGGCGCACGACCAGCGGCTTGGTGACCTCTTCGCCCTTGCTCTTGAGCAGCGCGAGAGCCTGGACGATGCCGTTGGCGACCTCGTCGCACGCGGTGATGCCGCCGAAGACGTTGACGAAGACGGACTTGACGTCCGGGTCGCCGAGGATGATCTCCAGGCCGTTCGCCATGACCTCGGCGGAGGCGCCGCCACCGATGTCGAGGAAGTTGGCGGGCTTCACGTTGCCGTGGTTCTCACCGGCGTACGCGACGACGTCCAGGGTCGACATGACCAGACCGGCACCGTTTCCGATGATGCCGACCTCGCCGTCGAGCTTGACGTAGTTGAGGTTCTTGGCCTTGGCGGCAGCCTCCAGCGGGTTGGCTGCGGCCTTGTCCTCGAGGGCCTCGTGCTCGGGCTGACGGAAGTCGGCGTTCTCGTCGAGAGACACCTTGCCGTCCAGCGCCAGGACGTCGCCGGAGGCGACCTTGGCGAGCGGGTTGACCTCGACGAGGAGCGCGTCCTCGGCGACGAAGGTGTCCCACAGCGTCACCATGACCTCGGCGACCTTCTCGGCCACCTCGGCCGGGAACTTCGCCTGGGCGACGATCTCGCGGGCCTTCTCGATCGTGACACCGGTGTTGGAGTCGACCGGGACCTTCGCGAGGGCCTCGGGGGTCTTCGCCGCGACCTCCTCGATGTCCATGCCGCCCTGCACCGAGGCCATGGCCAGGAAGGTGCGGTTGGTGCGGTCGAGGAGGTACGAGACGTAGTACTCCTCAAGAATCTCCGGCGCGGTCTCGGCGATCATCACCTTGTGGACCGTGTGGCCCTTGATGTCCATGCCGAGAATGTCGGTCGCGCGGGCGACCGCCTCGTCGGGGGTGGCGGCCAGCTTGACGCCGCCGGCCTTGCCGCGGCCGCCGACCTTCACCTGCGCCTTGACGACGGACTTGCCGCCCAGCCGCTCGGTCGCCTCGCGGGCTGCCTCAGGCGTGTCAATGACTTCACCGGCCAGCACCGGTACACCGTGCTTGGCGAAGAGGTCCCTCGCCTGGTACTCGAACAGGTCCACGCGCGTCCGTCCCTTTTCAGTGGTCTCGCGGTTCGTTTTCAGCGTGGGCGTGCCGCGAGGGGCAACGTGACTGTTCTGTCACCAGGAAGGCGCACACGGTGACCCGGGGTACGCGGCATGTCCATCTCGCAGGTTATCCCCGCGCTCCGCAGGACCCTAAATCGCAGAACACACCTGAGCGGTGATTACGGTCACAGATCCGGCCCGTGGCCGGGTCGCAGTGGACAGAAGGGCCTGGGCGCGATGTCCGCGGGCAAGTGCCCCGGGACCAGCCGGTCGGGTGGTTCCGGGGCGGCCCGTCCAGGCCGCTTGCTGGGACGGGAACGGTCCTGCGGCTCCCGTACGCCGGACCGGCCGATGGCGTCATGGAGCGTGCCGGTGGCCGTGTCCGCCACGCCGCCCGCCGCTGCCGCCTCGTGCCTGTCCGCGTCGGCCGGGCCGGCCGCCGGTACCGCCTCTCGTCACCGGAGGATCTCCTTGTCCGGTACGGGCAGCGGCCTCTTCTCGATGGCCGCCGCCATCACCTCGGGGAAGAGATCAGGGGTGCAAGCGAACGCGGGCGCGCCCAGGGACCCGAGGGCCGCCGCGTGGTCCCGGTCGTAGGCGGGCGCCCCCTCGTCGGACAGTGCGAGCAGCGTCACGAACTGCACGCCGGACGCCTTCATCGCGGCGACCCGCTTCAGCATCTCGTTGCGTATGCCTCCCTCGTAGAGGTCGCTGATGAGCACGACGACGGTGTCGGCGGGGCGGGTGATCCTCGACTGGCAGTGGGCGAGCGCCCGGTTGATGTCCGTCCCGCCGCCGAGTTGGGTGCCGAAGAGTACGTCGACGGGGTCGTCGAGCCGGTCGGTGAGGTCGACCACGGCCGTGTCGAAGACGACGAGCCTGGTGCGCAGGGTGCGCATGGAGGCGAGCACCGCGCCGAAGACGGAGGCGTAGACGACCGAGGCCGCCATCGACCCGGACTGGTCGATGCAGAGGATGACGTCCTTCTTCACGGACCGTGCGGCCCGTCCGTAGCCGATGAGCCGCTCGGGGACGACGGTGCCGTACTCGGGGAGGTAGTTCCTGAGGTTGGCCCGGATGGTGCGGTCCCAGTCGATGTCGTGGTGGCGCGGGCGTTCGATCCTGGCCGAACGGTCCAGGGCGCCGGTGAGTGCGGCCCGGGTACGGGTGGCCAGCCGCTTCTCCAGATCGTCGACGACCTTGCGCACGACCGCTCTCGCGGTCTCCTTCGTCGTCTCGGGCATGGCCTTGTTGAGCGAGAGGAGCGTCCCGACGAGGTGGACGTCCGCTTCGACGGCCTCCAGCATCTCCGGTTCGAGCAGCAGGGCGGAGAGCCCGAGCCGGTCGATCGCGTCACGCTGCATGACCTGGACCACGGAGCCGGGGAAGTAGGTACGGATGTCTCCGAGCCAGCGGGCCACCGAGGGGGCGGAGGCCCCGAGCCCCGCCGAGCGGCTGTTCCCGCCCCGGCCACCGGGAGCGGCCCCGCCGCCGTACAGCGCGGTGAGTGCGCCGTCCATCGCGGCGTCGCGTCCGGTGAGGGTGCGGCCGGTGCTCTCGGCGCTGTCGCCGCCCAGGACCAGCCGCCACCGGCGCAGCCGTTCGTCGTTCGCCGGGCCGGACGGCGAGCCGTGGGCCGGCTGCGGTGCGGTGCCGGCCGTGTCCGTGGTCATCCTGTCGCCCCCAGCATTTCCTTGGCGTTCTCGGCTCTCTCGTGCTTCTCGTCCCCCTCGCCGGGGTCGACGCCGCCCGGGTCCGGATCGGTACCGGGCCCCAGGCCGAGCATCAGGCGCAGCACCGGCACCACCGCATCGGCGCGGTCCGTGTCGAGTCCGGGGCCGAACCCGGGTGCCGTCGTCCCGGTACCGATGGCCGTCGGTCCCCCGGCGGCCGGCCCGCGCCGCACCAGTTCCCCCAGCGTGCGCCGTACGCCCGCCTCGTACGCCGAGAAGGTGCGGCGCAGCAGGGGCAGTACATCGGCGAAGGTGTCGGCGGGAACCCCGGTGAGCCAGGCGTCGATCAGGCCGAGCAGCCGCTCGTCGTGGACGAGGAGCATGCCGCCTCCGGCGGCCCCGCCGACGAACCCCTCGATCCAGGCGGCGGCCTCGGCCGGGGGTGTGCCGGGCGAGAGGGCCAGGCCCATCAGCCGTGCCGCGTCGTCCTCCGCGAGCCGTCCTTCGTCGAGCAGCAGCCGGGCCGCACGGCCCCGGATGACGCCCGCGACCGTGTCCCGGGCAGCGAGCCCGTGCAGTACGGCGGTCCAGCGCGCACGCAGCCCGGCCTCGTCGGCCTCCGCCCCGACGGCCCCCGTGAGCAGCCCGATCGCGGAGTGGACGCCGTCCACCCGGCGGCGCAGTTCGGCGGCGGCGTCGGCATCGAGTCCGGTGCACGCGGGCGGCAGTCCGACGCAGATCCGTTCGGCGAGCCCGGCCGCGACCCCGCCGAGCGCCGCCGTGTCCGTGGACCGCACATCGCCGTAGCGCAGGGTGCGGGCCAGCGCGGGAAGGGCGTCGGCGAGGTGACCGACGTCGGCGTCGAGCGCGGCGCGGTCGGCGAGGACCCTCATCACCACGGGGAGTGCGTCGGGCAGTTCCGCGAGGAGGCAGTGCTCGGCCAGTGCGGTGACCTCGGCGAGCGTGGTCGCCGAAGCGGCCTGGGACTCGGCCCTGGCGGTCGCGGCGGAGAGCACGGTGGTGCCCCACGTCCCGGCCTCCGCGACGCGTACGTACAGCTCGGGTTCCCAGCGCAGCCGCCAGCTCTCCCGGAACGTGCCGGTGCTCGCCCGGCCCGCGGCGGGTTCACCCCAGCCGACGGCGAGGATCCGCAGCCGGTGGAGCAGCCGGCTGCGGGCCGCGTCGGTGTCCTTGCGCAGGTCGAGCTCCAACTCCCGCTCCAGCGAATCCGGTTTGAGCCGGAGCGTGCGCTGCTGCCGGGTGAGGTCGCGCTGCAGGGGCACGGCGGGGGCGGTGTCCGGCACTTCGCCGAGTGTCTCGCCGACGATCAACCGGTCCCGCACGAGCGCGAGCGGCACATCGGAGCCTTCGCACATCACGGCCCTGATCGCGTCGGTCGTCTCGCCCAGACCGGCGAGCGGGCGGCCCCGCATGGCGGCGAGGGCCCCGGCGAGCCGGACGGCCTCGATGACATGGGCGGACGAGACGAACCGGTCCTCGTCACGAAGGAGCCCGGCGACCTTGGTCATCCACCGTTCGACCGGGCGGTCGGCGGCGTCGAAGAGGTGCCCGTACCAGCCGGGTGAGTCGATGCCCGCCCCGTATCCGCTGTGCCGGGCGAGCCGACGGTGCGACCAGGGGACCCAGGTCAGCTCGGTCCTGATCTTGGGCAGTCCCTTGAGCAGGGCCCGGTCGGCGGCGAGCGTGGTCCTCGCACCGAGCGCGGGAACGTGCCAGGCGCCGCAGACGACCGCGACGTCCTCACCGAACTCCTTCACCGCCTTGCGCAGTTGGAGGCGCATGTACGCCTCCCGGACGGCGTCACGGGGATGGCCGCCGTCCCCGTGCACCTCGCGCAGGGCAGTCATCGCCTCGGCGAGCGCGGCGAACGGTGCCCGCGGATCGCCGGCCGCGCCGTCCCGGGCGCGGTGTTCGACGACGTCCTCCCACCAGCGCTCCGGGTCGTCGTAACCGGCCGTCCCGGCCAGCACGCCGATGGGGTCGATCGGTGCGGGTGGGGGCGGGCCGCCCGTGCCCGCCGCCGGGTCCGCGCCCGTGTCCGTCGCCCTCCTCCCTCCCCCGTTCCCGTCCTCGTCCCCCTCTCCGTCGTGGCCCGCTCGGCGCTCCTCCTCCGTCATGGCCAGGGAGTTGGCGGCGGGCAGGTCGATGAAGCGGACCGGCACCTCGTGCGCCAGCGCCCAGCGGATCGCGACCCACTCGGGCGAGAACGCCGCCAGTGGCCAGAACGCCGCCCGCCCGGGGTCGTCCACGGCGTGGGCGAGGAGCGCGACCGGCGGCCGCATCCGCTCGTCGGCGGCCAGCGGCAGCAGTGCGTCCCCCTCCGGGGGCCCCTCGACGAGCACGACCCCGGGGCGGGCGGCTTCCAGGGCCGCACGGACGGCTCGGGCCGAACCGGGCCCGTGGTGCCGCACCCCCAGCAGCAGCGGTCCGGCGGGACGCGCGGCCGGGGTCATACGGACACCTCGCGGCAGGCGCGGTAGAAGTCCTTCCACCCGTCCCGCTCACGGACCACGGTCTCCAGGTACTCCTGCCAGACCACCCGGTCGGCCGCGGGGTCGCGGACGACCGCGCCGAGGATGCCCGCCGCCACGTCGCCGGGGCGCAGCACCCCGTCGCCGAAGTGCGCCGCCAGCGCGAGGCCGTTGGTGACGACGGAGATCGCCTCGGCCGTCGACAGCGTTCCGGAGGGGGACTTGAGTTTGGTGCGCCCGTCGGTGGTGACGCCGTCGCGCAGTTCACGGAAGACCGTGACGACACGTCGGATCTCGGTCATCCCGTCGGGTGCGGCCGGGAGGTCGAGCGAGCGCCCGATCTGATCGACGCGCCGGGACACGATGTCGACCTCCGCATCGGGGGTGGCCGGCAACGGGAGCACGACGGTGTTGAACCGGCGGCGCAAGGCGCTGGACAGCTCGTTGACCCCGCGGTCGCGGTCGTTGGCGGTGGCGATGACGTTGAATCCGCGGACCGCCTGGACCTCCTGCCCCAGTTCCGGGACGGGGAGGGTCTTCTCCGACAGGATCGTGATGAGCGAGTCCTGCACATCGGCGGGGATCCGGGTGAGCTCCTCGATCCGCGCGGTCATGCCTCCGGACATGGCGCGCATGAGCGGGCTGGGCACCAGAGCGTCCCGACTGGGCCCGTGGGCGAGCAGCTGCGCGTAGTTCCAGCCGTAGCGGACGGCCTCCTCCGGGGTGCCCGCCGTGCCCTGGACGAGCAGCGTCGAATCACCGCTGACGGCGGCGGCGAGATGCTCGGACATGCAGGTCTTGGCGGTGCCGGGAACGCCGAGGAGCAACAGGGCCCGGTCGGTGGCGAGCGTGGTCACGGCGACCTCGACGAGGCGGCGCGGACCGACGTACTTGGGTGTGATCACCGTGCCGTCGGGCAGGGTGCCGCCGAGCAGGTAGGTGGCGACGGCCCATGGCGAAAGCTGCCAACGGGGCGGCCGCGGGCGGTCGTCGGCCGCGGCGAGGGCCTTCAGCTCATGGGCGAAGGCGTCCTCGGCATGCGGTCGCAGCGCCTGCGCGGACACGACTGCGGTGGTTTCGGACACGGTCATGGGTCCCCCTCCAGATCGGTCGACCTGATGTGGTTCCCACCGTGCACCACGGCACTGACAATCGGCCCCGACCGCAGGTCAGGACCGATTCAGCCGCTGTGGGGCGGAGTTCAGCCCGCCACCGGCGAGACCGCGACGCAACCGCCCGTGGTGAGGAGGCCCTCGCCCTCGGCCTTCTTGATGACCTTGCCCTTGTACGTGATCGAGCAGGCGACCTCGGCCCCGTCCTCGTCCAGGGCGACCGGCATGACGGCGGGCGGCATGATTCCGCGCAGTGTGACGGTCTTCCGCCACGGCAGGGTGGGGGACTCGACCGTCTCGATCTTCGGCTCCATGGCCTTGCCCCCTCCCCCGTGGAACTGGATCTCGTCGACGCTCGTGCCGGTGACCTCGTAGGTGACCTCGTAGGTCTCGTCCACGGCCTTGTCCACCTGGTCGACGGCCTCGGAGCAGGCGCCGAGGCCCGCGGCGAGGCCGAGGACGACAACTGCGCAGACGGCAGTACGCACGGTGCCTACGTGACGGATGTTGCGGACGGCGTGGCTCATCGGTCGATCCCCCCGGATCCGAGTGTCGGAACTCGCAGCGAATCGCAAAGGAAAGGTCAAGTCAAGTTGTGCGCATGACGACGAATCAGCACGTCGGAAGGATTGTCAGTGCCGCGCTCTACCGTCGTTCCCATGCTGCTATCTCACGGGGGAGAACCCTTGCGCACGGCCGGCCCGGCAGCGCGCTGGACGGTGGAGCAGGTCCTGGCCCTGGCTCCTGACGAGGCGTCACGCAGGACGGGGAGCAAGCTCGGTTCGGCCGGTCCGTGGTCGGCCGCCGGGTGTGACGGTTCGGGCGCGGTGTGGGGGCTGTGCGGAGGGAGCGGGAGCAAGCCGTATCAGACGGTGGTCGACACCACCGGCCCCGCGTACACGTGCAGTTGCCCCAGCCGGAAGTTCCCGTGCAAGCACGCGTTGGGACTGCTGCTGGTCTGGGCGTCCGGCGAATCGGCCCTGCCCGCGGGCGAGGTCCCGGACTGGGCCGGTGAGTGGCTGACGGGCCGTCGCACACGCGCGGCGGAGAAGAGAGGGGAGAAGGCCGGGGCTGCGGCGGGCGGCACCCCGGCCTCCGGACCGGCCGATCCGGAGGCCGTCCGGCGGCGCGCCGAGCGCCGGGCCGAACGGATCACCGGCGGTGCGCAGGAGCTGGAGCAGCGGCTGGGGGATCTGCTGCGCGGCGGTCTGGCGGCGGCCGATCAGCCGGGGCACGGGCTGTGGGAGGAGACGGCCGCCCGCATGGTCGACGCCCAGGCTCCCGGTCTGGCCTCACGGGTGAGGGAGTTGGGTGCCGTCCCGGCGTCCGGACCGGGCTGGCCGGTGCGGCTGCTGGAGGAGTGCGCGCTGCTCCATCTGCTGGACAGCGCGTGGCTGCGCATCGACCGGCTGCCGGAGTCACTGGCGGCCACGGTCCGCACACGGGTGGGGCTGACCGCTCCCGCCGAGGGCCCGTCGGTCCGCGACCACTGGCTGGTCCTCGCCCAGTACGACGCCCCGGACGGCAAGCTCGTCACGCGCCGGATCTGGCTGTACGGGAGGGACTCGGGCCGCATGGCGTTCCTGCTCTCCTTCGGGGCGGCAGGGCGCTCCCCCGCTCTGGCACTGCCGGTGGGCGTCACGATCGACGCCGAGGTCACGCCCTGTCCGGGCGCCGGCCGGCTGCGGGCGGAGCTGGGTCGGCAGTTCGGTGTCCCGTCATCGGCCGGCTCGCCGCCGACAGGCGGCACGGTGGCGGCCGCGATCGGTGCGTACGGGGACGCGCTGCGGAACGATCCCTGGCTGGACTCCTGGCCGGTGACACTGCGCGAGGTCATACCCGTGCCGTCCGGGGACGGCTGGCAACTGGTGGACGCGTCGGGGGACGCGGCCCTGCCCCTCACCCCGGCGGCGCTGTCCAGGCCCGGCCTGTGGAAGCTCGTCGCACTCTCCGGCGGCTCCCCGGTCACGGTCTTCGGCGCATGCGGTCACCGGGGCTTCGACCCGTTCACGGCCTGGTCCACGGACGCGGATGCCGACGGCGCCGGTCCCGCGGCGACGTCCGAAACCGTGCCGCTCATCTGACATCGGATTCGAAGGGGGAACCATGCCTCGCACCACCACAGCCGCGCCACCGACCGTCACGGCCATGCCATGGGAGGAGCTCGTCACCGCGGCGCTGCTCGGCACCGACCGCCGCCCCCCGGAGGGAGGCGGCGGGCCGGTCGGACTGCTGGACGCGGCGGCGCTCCACACCGTACGGCGCCGGGCGGGGCTGCGGCCCGCCGCCGCGGCCGCCCGTCCCCGCCCGGCGCCCGCCGATCCCCGCCCGCCGCTGCCCCCGGCCGCCCGGCGCAGGCTGGCCCAACTCCTCACCAACCGTTCGGCATCGGGCGGCTCGGGCGGGCGGCGCGGCACGGCACCCGATCTCATGGAGCTGATCCCGCAGTGGCTGGCCACCGCCAACCGGTACGGCTACGGGGCACCGCCCGCACTGCTCCCGTCCCTGCTGGACGCGGCCAGGTCCCGCACCGATCTGCGGCCCGGGGCGCTGGCCTTCGCGGGGCCGCGCGGATTGTGGCTGGCCGGGCTGAACCCCGAGTGGAGATTCGCGCTGCGCGGGTCGCCCAGCGGCTCGTCGCTGCCCGACGTCACCGATCGGGAAGCGGTCTCCCGGCTCTGGCAGGAGGGCCTCTTCGCCGAGCGGGTCGCCCTGCTCGGGGCCGTACGCTCGCACGATCCGGCCGAGGCGCTCGCGCTGCTCGGCACCACATGGACGACCGAGCGCGCCGAGGACCGGCTGATGTTCCTCGATTCTCTGCGCACCGGACTGTCCGCGGTGGACGAGCCCTTCCTGGAACAGGCCCTCTCCGACCGCAGCCGTAATGTCCGCTCGACGGCCGCCGAACTGCTGTCCGCGCTGCCGGAGTCGGCGTTCGCCGGACGGATGGCGGCCCGCGCGATGTCCTGTGTGAGTCCGGACCTCACGGATGACGCCGCCTCCGTCGCCGTGGAGGCCCCGCACGAGTGCGACGCGGCGATGGAGCGCGACGGCGTGGTGGCGGTGCCGCCGTCCGGTCGGGGCGAACGGTCCTGGTGGTTGGGCCAGTTGGTGGAGGCCGCACCGCTCGCCACCTGGCCCGCGCGATTCGGTGGCTGTACCGCGCAGGAAGTGGTCGCCCTGCCGGTGGCCGACGGCTGGGCGGAGGAACTCCACGCGGCATGGTGCCGGGCGGCAGTGCGGCAGCGGGATCCGGAGTGGGCCCGCGCACTGCTCGGCTCCCCCTCCGTGCCGCCGTCGAACGGCCCCGGTACGGCGTCGCTCGCCGAGCGGTCGAAGCTCCTCGCGGTCCTTCCCGCGTCCGAACGGGGCACATGGGTGGCCGGCTTCATCGCGGCGCACGGGTTGTCCGAGGCGTTCCAGCTGCTCGGGGTCTGTCCCACGCCGTGGGCCGAGCCGCTCGGCCGCTCGGTCGTCGATGCCCTGGACATCGCCCGGGACGCGGGCAGCTACCCCTGGAGCTTCAGCGGGGTGATGGGCCTCGCCGAGCGCTGCCTGAACCCGGCCGAGGCGGACCGTCTCGAGATCCTCACCACCACCCCGGACGAACCGGAAGACGCCTCACCGGGCGCCAACGGCTACTGGTCGGAGGCGTTCCAACGCCTGGTCTCCACATTGCGGCTGCGCGCGGCGATGGACGTGGAGCTGATACCGGGCTGAGGAGGTCGAGGGACCACAGGTTTCGCTCGACCGGCTCCGGGTTCCACCCGACGGACTCCGGTTCGGTGGTCGCGGCGCCGGACGGTCCGAGCGCGGGCCGGGGGGCAGGGGCCTGCGCACGGCTGGGGAGGGCGGATCCGTCGGCCGGCCCCCGGGGCCGGGCACCACCCGACCGGAGGCCGGGGCAGCCGAAGACACCACCCCGGGCAGGCGGGCTTGAGCGGCCCGCTGCCTCGTGGCGGGAAGGGTCAGGCCTCCGCGGGGTGCCGCACGTTCGCGTTGACCCAGTCGACGATCGACGCCGTCGTCGCACCCGGGGTGAAGATCTCCGCGACGCCCTGGTCCTTCAGCGGCGCGATGTCCGCCTCCGGGATGATGCCGCCGCCGAAGACCTTGATGTCCTCCGCCTCGCGCTCCTTCAGCAGTTCGATCACCTTGGCGAAGAGCGTGTTGTGCGCGCCGGAGAGGATCGACAGGCCGATCGCGTCGGCGTCCTCCTGGATCGCGGTGTCCACGATCTGCTCCGGCGTCTGGTGGAGCCCGGTGTAGATGACCTCCATACCGGCGTCGCGCAGCGCCCGCGCGATCACCTTGGCTCCGCGATCATGGCCGTCGAGGCCCGGCTTGGCCACCACCACACGGATAGGACCGGTCACACCCATCACTGCCTCCACATGCGTCTCCCGTGCCTGAAGGGCCGGGGATGTGAACGAACGTTATCGACAGCATCCCGCAACCCGCCGTTTCGCGGTGGGCGGGGAGGGGGAAATCACACGTGGGACATGTTCGCCGGGCGCCGTTCCCGTTCCAGGCGGCACACCTGCCGTGCGGGACCGGCCGTCAGGGGAGCCGCTACGAGGTCACCGTACCGCCGCGCCGCCAGCCGCGCGGCACGGCGGTACGGCCCGTCGCCCCATCCGCGTCGGGACCGTCGGTGTCGGGACCGTCGGCCGAGCATTCGCCGGTCACCGCCGGTGGGCATCGGCCCGCGAACCGGCCCCGGCCGGATGGCCGCGCGTGTCGCCCGCACCTCCGCGACGGCACCCCATGAGGGCACACGGGGACGGGAACCGCCTCCCCGCCTGCCGGAGCAGGAGGTCGGCCATGAGGGTCCCGCCTTTCCTTCCCCTACCGCTGCGCCGGCCGTCCCTGTGCCGCACCCGGCTGTCGTCCGCGCTGCTCAAGGCCACCGCACTCGAGCTGGTGGTCCTCGCCGGGCACGTACTCCTGTACCCCGCCGGCATCGCAGGGGAACGGCGCCCGCCATCACGCCCGGCCGGACCGCCCGCCGCCACCGCACCCGCCGGGACGGCGGCCCTCCCGGCCGAGGGCGGCGAGCAGCCGCCCGTCGTACTCCTGCACGGCTTCATCGACAACCGTTCGGTCTTCGTCCTGCTCCGCCGCTCCCTCGCCCGGCACGGCCGACGCCACCTGGAGTCGCTCAACTACTCGCCGCTGACCTGCGACATCCGTACGGCGGCCGAGCTGCTCGGGCGGCACGTCGAGGAGATCTGCGCCCGCACCGGTCACCAGGAGGTCGACATCGTCGGGCACAGCCTCGGTGGCCTCATCGCCCGCTACTACGTGCAGCGGCTGGGCGGTGACCAACGGGTCCGCACCCTGGTCACCCTCGGGACACCGCACGGGGGCACGGCCGTCGCCCCGCTGGCGAGTGCCCACCCGATCGTGCGCCAGATGCGCGCGGGCTCCGCACCGATCGAGGAACTGCGCAGGCCGGCACCCGGCTGCCGTACCCGGTTCGTGAGCTTCTGGAGCGAACTGGACCGGGTGATCGTCCCGGCCGAGGCGGCCTGCATCGACCATCCGGATCTCGACGCGGTGAACGTACGCGTCAGCGGGATCGGCCATCTCGCGCTCCCCGTCCACCCGACCGTCGCCGGAGCGGTCCGGCAGGCCCTGGAGTCCCGCGAGTCACCGACCGAAGCCACCGGAGCGGCAGGAGTCACCGGAGCGGCCGGGGACACCGGAGCCGTTTCGGTGGCGTGATCCGCGTCCGTGCAGGCGGACGGCGCGCGCGTGCCGCCGGAGTCCGGGCAACGGACCGGTGGTCACAGCAGCCGTACCTCCGCATCGGGGAGCTTCGCCCACCAGTGGTGGTAGCGGCTGTAGACCGCGGCCTCGCGGTCGCCGAGGAGCGCGGTCAAGGAACGGGCCTCGGTGGCGAGTGCGTCCCAGGTGGCGGGCGACAGAGGGTGGAAGGCCGTGGCCTCGATCCCGCCGTCCACCGGGCGCCACACCCCGGCGACATGGCCGTCCACCAACAGGGTGGGAAGCACGTCGCCGTTCCTCCGGATCACCAGGGGGCGGTAGGCCGGGGGTATCACCCGGCTGCGGTCGGCGTAGGCCAGCAGAATGCTGTCCCACATCGCCATGAGCCGGGGCGGCGCGGGGGTGTCGGCGGGCGGCCGGGAGGCACCGGGGAGGTCGAACAACGTGACGCCGTCCGGCCCCCGGAGCTGCTCGACGGCGCCGTCCAGCGCACTGAGGGCCTGACGGACAAAAGCCCTCCGTACCAGGGCGAACTGCGCCACGTCCGCCACCGACGCGGGCCCGAACCCCGCCAGATAGCGCAGGATCAGGGTCCGCAGCGCCTGTGGCTCCACCGCTCGCCCCGTGGGGGCGGGCCCCGCCCCGGCAGCGACGAAGGACGGTCGGGGGCCGAACGACCACGGAGCGTCCGTCGGCGCGTGGTGCAGCGGCGCGTACGCCTTCAGCCCCCACCACGCCCCGTCCTTCTTCTCGGCGCCGATCCGCTCCTCGACCCATGCCTGCATCTGCGCCGAGGTGCGTGGGCGACGGGTGAAGGCCAGTAGCTCCGGAACCAGTTCGTCGGCGTCCGCGGGGGTCAGCCCCGTGGCGGCGAAACGGAAGCCGAGCCTGGAGGCGTACAGCGTGGGCTGCATCGCCGCGCGGAAGGCCGGGTAGTCCTCGGCGTGCACGGCGTGCAGGGTGATCCGCATCAGGGTCGCCTTGACCACCGAACGTCCGGTGAAACCGGCGTCGAGTTCGGCCGGAGCGAAGCCGGTGAGCCGGTTCCACAGCGCGAGGTACGGCGAGGCCGGGTGCTGCGCCTGGAGCGCGACCACGCGCCGCACCCCGTCGGCGACGCTCAGCGGCTCACGCTCCAGCAGCAGTTGGCGACTGAGGGTCGCCCGGTTGAGCTCGCGAACGGTCATCGTCACATCGCAGGATTCTGCCCCACGCCCCACGCCCCACGCCCCACCCGCCATCGGCGGTACCGCGCCCGCCCCGGTGCGGTCCGGGGCATCGACGGGTCGCCCGACGCTCCACGACCTCGCGGCCGCCGGCAAAGAACGGTGCGTGATCGCCGGATTCACGATCGCTCGGTCCGAGAGGAACCGACGGCGAAGTCGCCGCCGGCACACGCCCGGTCCGACGGCACGCGCCCGGTCCCATCGGCGCGATCGTCGCCCGGCAACGGTTTCTTGGCAGAGGTTTCACCGGCACAGGACAAACCGGGTGCGACCGCCCCGCGCCAACAGCACCGCCGGCCTCACAAATGGAACGCGTTTCGAACACAGAGCCAAGGCTGTGTGGACAGTCCGCCGAAAGACGGTCGATTGCCCGTTTCCTGAGCCGCCCGAACCCGCCGAAGATTGTCGGCGTCGCATACCGCCGGGTACAGTCGCGGCCACTGCTCCCCCCTGGGATCCCCCGCCGGACCCCAGACAAGGTCCTGCTGCCGAGGCGAGAGAGAAGTTGGTGGACGACCAGCCCCCCCACGCCGGGTTCGCCGGATACGACAGCCAGGCCACCGGCGGTTTCGACAACGATCCGCTCTTCGGCTCCCTTCCCGGCAGCCACGACGGCACGTACGGCGGCGGTTACGACACCGGGCAGACCACGCAGGCCGCCCAGGCCGGTTACAGCGGCCAATACGACTCCACGCAGTGGGGCACGGGCGCTCACCCGACCTCCTCGTACGACGCCTACGCCCCGTACGCGACGCAGTCCCAGCCGCAGTACGCCGCGGGTCCGGCGTACGACACCACGACCGCCTGGACGTCCGACGCCGACTACGGCACGGCAGGGACCACGGCCACCGCCACCTTCACCGCCTTCACCGACATCCCGGCACAGGGCGGCACCCCTGACTCCACGGGTCAGTGGGACACCAACGGCTGGTACGGGACCGGCCAGTGGGCGACGACGGGCACGGCCGCCTACGACACCGGCGCGTACGACGCCACGGCCTGGAACACCGGCGCCACGCCCGAGCACGAACAGCAAACCGTGCAAACCACGCAAACCGCAAAGGTGTTGCACGAGTCGCCGATGGCGCACGAGACATACGAAGCACAAGAGGCGCACACGGCGCACGGGGTGCAAGAAACGCACCGGTCCTACGAGCCCTACACCGATCAGGACTCCTTCGACTTCGCCGCGTACGAACCCCACAGCACCGCCGAGTTCAGCCTCCCGGAACCGGAAGCGGGCTTCGAACCGGACGGACACGGCACCGACGGACGCGGCTTCGACAGCCATGCCACCGACGGCCACGAAGCCGCGGCGGACGACGGCGACGACGACGACACGGAAGCCGCTGCCGCAGACACCGCGCCCGCCCCCCGCAGCGCCCTCGGCCGCCCCACGACACGCAACGGTGGCGGCGGCAGCCGCAGTCGGCGGCGTTCCCCCGCGAAGCGTTCCGCACTCCTGACCGTCGCCGTTCCCTCCGCCTGCGTGATGAGCGTGGCCGGTATCGCCGCGGCCTCCGTCAGCGGTCTGGGCGGCGAGGACAAGAAGGACGACAACACCACGACGATGGCGGCGGCCGACCCCGGTTCCGTCAAGCCGGCCGCGGCCAACAGCAAGCTGGACACCCAGCTCGCCAACCTCCGCGCCGACGCCAAGAACTTCGCCGACCGCGCCAGCCGTACCCAGGAACGCATCGACCTGAGGGAGCGGCAGGCCGCCGAGAAGAAGAAGCGCGAAGAAGAGGCGGCGCGCAAGGAGGCGCTGCGTCCCAAGTACGTCGTGCCGGTCGCGCGGCACGGCCTCAGCGCGTACTTCGGCCAGGCGGGCGTCAACTGGATGTCCGTACACACGGGCATCGACTTCCCCGTCTTCGAGGGCACGCCCGTGATGGCCGCGACCGACGGCACCGTGCGCACCCAGTGGAACAGTGCCTACGGGAACATGGCCATCGTCACCATGGCCGACGGGACCGAGACCTGGTACTGCCACCTGAGCAGCACCAAGATCCGCTCGGGCCCGGTCAAGGCCGGTGACGTCATCGCGTACTCGGGCGACACGGGGAACTCGACCGGCCCGCACCTGCACTTCGAGGTGCGGCCCGGTGGGGGCGCTGCCATAGACCCGCTCCCCTGGTTCCGCAGCCACGGCGTCGACCCGACCTGAGCCGCCCGCCGACCGACCCGCCGTCGCGCGGGTCACGGTCGGCGGCCGACGCGACGGCTCCGGCCGCCGCCCCGCCTACAGCTTCTCGACCGGTGCGTATCGCAGCAACAGCTTCTTCGGCCGCTCGTCCCCGAAGTCGACCGTCGCCTTCGCCTGGTCGCCGATCCCCTCGACCGCCGTCACCGTGCCCAGCCCGAACTGGTCGTGCGTGACCCGGTCCCCGACCACCAGCGTGATCGTCGGCTTGTCCGAGGTCCGCCGGGTCGCGAAACCCGAGGGTCCGGACCGCGAACGCGACGAGGACAGCGACGAAGTGATCCCCGACGTGGGCCCGGCCGGGGCCGCCATCGGACCGGTCCGCTTCCACTCCAGGTGCTGGTCCGGGATCTCCTCCAGGAACCGGGACGGCGGGTTGTACGAGGGCTGCCCCCAGGCACTGCGCATCGCCGCCCGGGTCAGGTAGAGCCGCTCGCGGGCACGGGTGATGCCGACGTACGCGAGCCGCCGCTCCTCCTCCAACTCCTTGACCTGGCCGAGCGCGCGCATGTGCGGGAAGACGCCGTCCTCCATGCCCGTCAGGAAGACCACCGGGAATTCGAGGCCCTTGGCGGTGTGCAGCGTCATCAGCGTGATGACGCCGGAGCCGTCCTCGTCCTCGTCGGGGATCTGGTCGGAGTCCGCGACGAGCGCGACCCGCTCCAGGAACTCGGCGAGCGTGCCCGCGCCCTCCTCGCCGGCCTCGCCGCGCTCCTGCTCGAATTCGAGGGCTACGGCGGCGAGTTCCTGGAGGTTCTCGATGCGGGTCTCGTCCTGCGGGTCGGTGGACGCCTGGAGCTCGGCGAGGTAACCGGTCCGCTCCAGCACGGCCTCCAGGACCACTGCCGGGCCCGCGCCGGACTCGACGATCGTGCGCAGCTCCTCCATCAGCGTGTTGAACCGCTTGACGGCGTTGGCCGACCGGGCCGCCATGCCGTACGCCTCGTCGACCCGTCGCAGCGCCTGCGGGAAGGTGATCTTCTCGCGCAGGGAGAGCGCGTCGATCATCGCCTCGGCACGGTCACCGATGCCGCGCTTGGGCACATTGAGGATGCGGCGCAGCGGGACGGTGTCCTCGGGGTTGGCGAGAACCCGGAGGTAGGCCAGGACGTCCCGGACCTCCTTGCGCTCGTAGAAGCGCACGCCGCCGACGACCTTGTAGGGCAGGCCGACGCGGATGAAGATCTCTTCGAAGACGCGGGACTGCGCGTTCGTACGGTAGAAGATCGCGACGTCACCGGCCTTGGCGTCGCCCGCGTCGGTCAGCCGGTCGATCTCCTCGGCAACGAACTGGGCCTCGTCGTGCTCGGTGTCGGCGACGTAGCCGGTGATCCGGGCGCCCGTGCCGGCGTTCGTCCAGAGGTTCTTGGGACGGCGGCTCTCGTTGCGCTCGATGACCGCGTTGGCGGCGGACAGGATCGTCTGCGTGGAGCGGTAGTTCTGCTCCAGCAGGATCGTCGTCGCGTTCGGGTAGTCCTCCTCGAACTGGAGGATGTTGCGGATGGTCGCACCGCGGAACGCGTAGATCGACTGGTCCGCGTCACCGACGACGCACAGCTCGGCGGGGGCGTCGTGCTCCCCGGCCGGGCCGACCAGTTCGCGTACGAGGGTGTACTGGGCGTGGTTGGTGTCCTGGTACTCGTCGACCAGGACGTGCCGGAAGCGGCGGCGGTAGTGCTCGGCGACGTCGGGGAACGCCTGCAGCAGATGGACCGTCGTCATGATGATGTCGTCGAAGTCCAGCGCGTTGGCCTCGCGCAGCCGGGACTGGTACATCGCGTAGGCCTGGGCGAGGGTCTTCTCGAAGCCGTCCGCGGCCTGGCCTGCGAAGGTCTCCTCGTCGATCAGTTCGTTCTTCAGGTTGGAGACCTTGGCCGTGAACGACTTCGGCGGGAAGCGCTTCGGGTCGAGGTCGAGATCACGGCAGACCAGGGCCATCAGCCGCTTGGAGTCGGCGGCGTCGTAGATCGAGAACGACGAGGTGAAGCCGAGCTTCTTCGACTCGCGGCGCAGGATGCGTACGCACGCGCTGTGGAAGGTCATGACCCACATGGCGTTGGCACGCGGTCCGACGAGCTGTTCGACGCGCTCCTTCATCTCGCCCGCGGCCTTGTTGGTGAAGGTGATCGCCAGGATCTGGCCGGGGTGCACCCCGCGCTCGGCGAGGAGGTGGGCGATCCGGTGGGTCAGCACCCGGGTCTTGCCGGAGCCCGCCCCGGCGACGATGAGCAGCGGGGAGCCGGCGTGGACCACCGCGGCGCGCTGTTCGGTGTTCAACCCGTCGAGCAGCGCCGCGGAGTCGACCACGGGGCGGTGCGCGCCGTCGCGGTAGTACGCGTCCCTGGGCGGCGGGGGCCCGTCGAAGACGCCCGCGAAGAGGTCCTCCGGCACCGCTTCGGGTGCGGAGTCCTCGGGGGGCGGCGGGGGCTCTTCCTCCGAGTGCTGGAGGCCGGCCAGGAAGCTGTCGTCAAAGAGGCTGCTCATCGCTTGTCGAGTCTAAGGGCTGTCCCGCAATCCCTGGCGGGTGCGCGACGACTGCTACGGACCTCGCCGCATTGTCGGAACGTCCGCATACATCCAGTATGCGGACGTCCCTCCGCCTTGCGATGCACCGCATCCGACGCCGCGCACCGGTCCACCAGGGATCACGGGACAACCCTTCAACCGCCGCACCGACGCGTGACTGCCGCTCGGCGAACCACACCCGGCCGCCGGGCACGCACGGAGAGCGGACGCCCACGCCGCGTAAGGAATATCCGCCCTCGGCCACCCTCGTCACCTCCGCCCCGCGGAGGTCACGAAAACGTATCGGGCATATCGAACATCGACCTTCACAGCAGCACCACGGGTTGGCTACCGTGCTCGACCGGGTGGCCCGTACCCCCTGAGGCGAACCACGCCGAGCGGGCGCCCGCGCCGAATCCGGGCCGTCCTCACGGACGTCCGGAGCCGGGGACCCAATACGCGTCACCGGGGTGAATCGGTCCACATCCCCCACTCGGACCGTAGGGCAGCCTTCCGTTCCGCCCGAACCCGACAGCTAACCCGGTAGGCGGTCCACGGAAGGAGATGCCGTCTTGGCATCGCATCGCAAACCGCGCGCCCGGGTGCGCACCACCACACCGGCCGTCGGCCTCACGACGGCCGCGCTGGCATCCGTGACCCTGCTCTCCACGCAGAGCGCCACGGCGGCCCCCGCTCCGAAGCCCAGCATCGAGGACGTCCAGAAGAAGGTCGACGACCTCTACCGGGAGGCGGGCGCCGCGACCCAGCGGTACAACCAGGCGAAGGAGGCCTCCGCCGCCCAGCGCACCGAGGTGGACGCGCTCCTGGACGACGTGGCGAAGCGCGCCGACAAACTCAACGACGCCCGCAGGACGCTCGGCGCCTACGCGGCCGCGCAGTACCGCACCGGGTCCCTCACGCCGAGCGCCACCTTCTTCCTGGCCGACGACCCGCAGTCGTACTTCGACCAGACCCAGCTGATGAACCGGATGACCGGTCAGCAGCAGAAGGCGGTCACGGACTTCCGCGCCCAGCAGGCGAAGGCCTCCAAGAAGCGCGCCGAAGCGGTGCGCAGCCTGGAGACGCTGACCACGACCCAGGCCACACTGCGCACCAGCAAGCAGAACGTCCAGCAGAAGCTGGGCGAGGCGCGGACGATGCTGTCGAAGCTGACCGCCGAGGAGAGGGAGCGGCTCGCGGCGCTGGAGCGCAAGAAGGAGGCGGAGGCCAAGCGCAAGGCGGAGGAACTGGCGCGGCAGCAGGCCGCCGCCAAGGCGGAGGCGGACCGCAAGGCCGAGGAGGCCGCGAAGGCGGCGGGATCCGGCAGCGGTACGGGCACGGGAACCGGCAGCGGTACGGGGACGGGAACCGGGACCGGCTCGGACAGCAGCGCCACCACCAAGGCGGAGAAGGTCCTCGCCTTCGCCAGGGCCCAGCTGGGCAAGCCGTACGTCTGGGGTGCGACGGGCCCGTCCTCGTACGACTGCTCAGGACTCACCCAGGCCGCGTGGAAGGCCGCGGGGGTCGACATCCCGCGCACCACGTGGGACCAGGTGAAGATCGGCACCAAGGTCGCCACGGCGGATCTGCGTCCGGGCGACCTCGTCTTCTTCTACGACGACATCAGCCACGTCGGCATCTACAAGGGCGACGGGATGATGATCCACGCGCCGAAACCGGGCGCGAACGTGCGCGAGGAGTCGATCTACTACATGCCGATCTACGGCAGCGTGCGGCCGGCCTAGACCCGCTGTCCCCCGCGGTCGGCGCGTGGGACGACCCACACGCCGGGCCGGGCACCGCCCCGGCCCGGCGCCGCGCCGGTCGCGATCCGCGGCCCTCGGACCGCGGCACCCGGAGTTCGGGACCCGGACCGCGGAACCCGGCTCTCGGACGCCGGGCCGCGGCCCTCGGACCCTCAGGTCCAGAGCGTGGCGATGAAGATGTTGGCGAGCGTCAGCCCGCCCACCGCCGCGAAGGCGCCCTTGTCGACCTTCTCCTCGTCCCGCTTGACGTAGACGAGCGCGAGGACGACGACCAGGAACAGCAGCTTGACCCCGATCTTTATGTTGTTCACGTGGTGGTCGTCGGCCTCGTTGAGCCCGACCAGCGCGACCCCGGTGACCAGCATCGTCAGCGCGCCGTGCAGCATCGCCGGGACGAACCGGGCCGTGCCCGCGCCCATCGCCTTCATCTGGGTCAGGAAACCGCCCAGCAGCGAGGCGATGCCGATGATGTGCAGGGCGACGAAGACATGAATGAGTACGTCCATGAGGCCGCAGCCTAGCCCCGCCCATATCACCACTCCGCAGGCAGGTGCGGCTTCCTGGCGCTTCACTCGTGTCTGCACCAATTGCCTGACTCTGTTGTCATTTTTCCGATCAGACACAGACAGCGCCGCGCCAAATTCGGGCAATAAGCGTCATTACGACTCTTCCCCGTGCCCCGGGTTTAGCGTCCCTGACCAGGTGACCGTCTTCACCGCCGCTCCGCCCCCGGACGGCACGCCGGTCGCCCCGCCGGGGATCCGGTGGCGGGCCGCCCGGCTGTGGGTGGCCCGCCACCGGATCGTCGGCGGGCCCGCCGGTAGTCCCCGTCGGGCAGTCGCCAGGAAGGACGCACGCCCCCGTGGCAGCGCATCGGAAACCCAAGCAGCGCCCGTACACCGGCTCTGCTGCCCGCACCGCGGCCACCCTCGCCTTGGCCGGGGCCGCCACCGCTGCCGCTCTGCCGGGCTCCGCACACGCCGATCCCCAGCGCACCCCCGCCCAGATCAGGTCGGAGGTGGACCGGCTGTACCGCGACGCGGAAGTCGCCACCGAGCAGTACAACGGCGCGAAGGAGAAGGCCACCGCCGCCGCCGAGGCCGTCGACGTCCTGCGCGACGAGGCCGCCCGCCGGACCGAGCGTCTCAACGCCTCGCGCGACGCGCTGGGTTCGCTCGCCGCCGCGCAGTACCGCACGAGCGGCCTCGACCCCGCTCTGCAGCTGGCGCTCTCCTCCGACCCCGACCAGTATCTGGAGCGCGCGTCGTACGTGGACCGGATCAGCGACCGCCAGGCCGCCGAGGTCGACACGGTGGAGCGGCAGGTCGCCAGGATCGCCCAGCTGCGCTCCCAGGCCCGGGGAAAGCTGGCCGCGCTGGCCTCGCGCCAGGCCGAGCTGAAGAAGCACAAGGCGACGGTCAGGAGCAAGCTGGCCGACGCGCAGCGGCTCCTCGCCACCCTGTCCCCCGCCGAACGCAGCGCCTACGAGGCCTCGGACGGCGCGCGTTCCGCCGGCCGTGCCGACCGGGGCATCGCGCGCGGCTCCGTCCTCGCCCCCAATGCCCGCGCCGCCGCAGCCGTCGCGTTCGCGTTCGGAGCACTCGGCAAACCGTACGTCTGGGGCGCGACCGGCCCGTCCTCGTTCGACTGCTCCGGGCTCACCCAGGCCGCCTGGCGGTCCGCCGGCGTCTCGCTGCCCCGGACCACGTACACCCAGATCAACGCCGGACAGCACGTCTCGCGCTCCGAACTGGCCCCGGGCGACCTGGTGTTCTTCTACTCCGGTGTCAGCCACGTCGGGCTCTACATCGGCAACGGCCGGATGATCCACGCCCCGCGCCCGGGGGCGCCGGTACGGATCGCGCCGATCGACCAAATGCCCTTCGCCGGAGCGACCCGGGTGGCATAGGCTCCCGACTCCGATCCGGATCGACCCGCCGTCGGGGCAACTCCCGCTGCCAAAACGGCTCGTCGTCGGAGCGGCCCGCCATCGATCAGCCGACCGGAGGACACCCCGCATGCCCATGGACGTCGAGGTCCAGATCCATGCCCGTACGCTCGCCCTGCGCTCCCCCGACCACCTCCGGGTCGGCCCCTTCACCGTGCGGTACAACCCCGGCTGGTCGCTCAAGTACGCCAATTACGCGATACCCGACCGGGACGCCGTACCGACGGCCGAGGACCTCGACGCACTGATCGCGGCGTTCCGCGAGCGTGACCGGTTGCCGCGGCTGGAGTTTCTGCCGGACTGGGCGCCCGCCGTCGAACCCGCGCTGCTCGCCGCCGGGTTCGGCGTCGAGGACCGGGCACCGATCATGGCCTGCGCCCCCACCGGTCTGCTGCCGCCGAAGCCGGTGGACTCCCTCGTGATCGCCGAACCGGTCACCGACGCGGACTTCGACGCCGCGGCACTCGTCCAGCACCACGGCTACGGCGGCACCGGCGAGCCCGAGGGCGGCGAGGCGGCCTGGCTGCGCGAGGCGGTCGGGGGCGGCGGGGTCGCGGCCCTCGCCACCGTCGACGGCGTCCCGGCGGGCGCGGGCGGCTGCTCGGTCCCGGTCGACGGTCTCAGCGAGCTGACCGGCCTCGCCGTCGCGGCCTCGTTCCGCCGTCGCGGCATCGGCGCCGCGCTGAGTGCCCACCTGACCGCGACCGCCTTCGAGCGGGGCTGCCGGGTGGTGTGGCTGGAGCCCGGCGACGCCGATGTGGAGCGGATCTACGCGGGCATCGGCTACCGCCGGATCGGCGAGAAACTGAACATCTCGCTCGACCCCGACGGCGCGGCCGGCTGACTCGGGCGGACCGGCGGCGCCGCCCCCATGTGCCGGTCCGTCTCAGACCAGCCGCCGTGCCGTCGCCCATCGGGTCAGCTCGTGCCGGTTCGACAGCTGGAGTTTGCGCAGCACCGCCGAGACGTGCGACTCGACCGTCTTCACCGAGATGAACAGCTGCTTGGCGATCTCCTTGTACGCATAGCCGCGGGCGATCAGCCGCAGCACCTCGCGCTCGCGCTGCGTCAGCCGGTCCAGGTCCTCGTCGACCGGCGGCGCGTCCGTGGAGGCGAAGGCGTCGAGGACGAAGCCGGCCAGCCGGGGCGAGAACACCGCGTCGCCCTCCTGGACCCGGAAGACCGAGTCGACCAGGTCGGTGCCGGTGATCGTCTTGGTGACATAGCCGCGGGCGCCGCCGCGGATGACGCCGATGACGTCCTCGGCGGCATCCGAGACGGACAGCGCCAGGAAACGGACCGGGTTCTCCACGGCTCCCATCAGCGGCGCGCAGCGGCGCAGCACCTCGACGCCGCCGCCGCCCGGCAGATGGACGTCGAGGAGGACGACCTCGGGGCGGGTCGCCGTGATGACGGTGACCGCCTGGTCGACGTCGGCGGCCTCGCCGACCACCTCGACGCCCGTCTCCTCGGTGCGGCCGATCTCGGCCTGGACGCCGGTGCGGAACATCCGGTGGTCGTCGACGAGCACGACCCGTACCCGGCGCTCCGGGCCCCCGGTCGCCTCAGTGGTCTTGGTCATCGCTCGCCCTCTCCATCTCCAGCTCGACCTCCGTGCCCCCGCCGGGCACCGAACGCAGCCGCGCCGTACCGCCGTTGCGCTGCATCCGGCCGATGATTGATTCTCGTACGCCCATTCTGTCCCCCGGGACGGAATCCGGATCGAATCCCGGGCCCCGGTCGCGCACCGAGACGAAGACCGTGCGGCCCTCGACCTCCGCGTAGACCTGCACGGCGCCGCCCTCGCCACCGTACTTGGCGGCATTGACCATCGCCTCGCGTGCGGCCTGCATCTGCGCGGCCAGCTTCTCGTCCAGCGGGCAGTCGCCGACGACGACGACCTCCAGCGGGACGCCGTGCTTGTCCTCGACCTCGGCGGCGGCGCGCTTGACCGCCTCGGCGAGGGTCTCGGGCTCGTCGTCCTCGTCCTTGCCGGTGCCCTCGGGGTTGTAGAGCCAGTTGCGCAGTTCGCGTTCCTGGGCGCGGGCCAGTCTGCGGACCTCGCCCGCGTCCTCGGCGTTGCGCTGGATCAGGGTGAGGGTGTGCAGCACCGAGTCATGGACGTGGGCGGCGACCTCGGCGCGCTCCTGGGCCCGGATGCGCATCGTGCGTTCCTCGGAGAGGTCCTGGGTCATGCGCACGAGGTAGGGGCCGGCCAGCAGCGCGATGCCGGTGAGGACGGCGATCGCGGCGGTCAGGACGTTGCCGAGCTGGGCCGCGGAGCCGCGTACCACCATGAAGACGGCCAGGCCCAGGCCGACCAGGGCGACCCCGGCGAGACCCCGGGCCAGATGCAGGACCCGGCGGCGGCTGCCGACCTCCATCCAGCGGGCGCGCCGGGCGTTGTCGGCCTGCCGCCACACCAGTACCGAACCGGCGCCGATCAGCAGCGTGGGCCAGATGTAGCGGTCGGCCTTGCTGCCCATGTCGACATTGCCGACGAAGATCATCGCGCCGAAGAACAGCGCGATGAGGGCGAAGACCTGGCCCTTGTCGGGTTTGCGGAGGCGGCGTCTGCCGTCCGGAGCGATCTCGAAGACGGAGCGCGGTGCCTCCACGCCCCCGACGCCGAGCGGGACGACGATCCAGAAGACGGCGTAGAGCAGCGCGCCGAGGCCGTCCGCGAAGAACAGACCGAGGAAGACGAACCGTACCCAGGCGACGGGCAGCCCGAGGTGCCCGGCGAGGCCGCGCGCGACACCGCCGAGCAGCCGTCCGTCGGCGCTGCGGTACAGCTTGCGCAGCGGCGGCTCCTCCGGGTCGGCGTTGAGGGAGCTCGTGGCTCGGGACGTGGCGGCTGGCATGCACCGATCGTCACATGTCCGAACGGGTGACGGCATCAGGGTCCGCCCCCGACGCGACCCTGAGAGCCCGGCCCGGGGGGCGTGGACCATGCCCCCCAGGGGTCCGTGGGGGCAATATCAGGGACCGGCCAGGGTCGGCGCGGGTCCCGGACGGGCGCTCGGCCCGTCACCATGGAGCCATGACCGTTCCCCAGGACGCCTCCCCCGGCGTCGCACCGACCCCCGAACCGAGGCCGCAGCTGCGGCGCAGCCCGCGGCACAAGGTCGTGGCCGGGGTGTGCGGTGGGCTCGGCCGGTACTGCGACGTCGATCCGGTGATCTTCCGGATCGTGCTCGGTGTGCTGTCGGTGACCGGCGGCATCGGACTGATCTTCTACGGCTTCGCCTGGCTGCTGATCCCGCTGGAGGGCGAGGACGAGAACGAGGCGCGCAGACTGCTGTCCGGCCGCGTCGAGGGCGCGTCGCTCATCGCGGTGCTGCTCGCGCTGATCGGCTGCGGGCTGTTCCTCTCCATGCTGGGCAACGGCGGCACGCTGGCGTTCTCCGCGATGCTGTCGCTCGCGGTCGTCGGATTCGCCGTCTGGACGCAGAACCGCAGGGCGGCGGCGCCCGAGGGTCCGGTGCATCCGGCGACCGCGCAGGCGGTGGCGGACGCGCCGCCCGAGGTGAAGGCCCCGCCGTCGCCGGGCAGCCCGTCGTGGTGGCGGGACCCCATCGTCAAGGACGGCACGTCGGGGCCGGTGGGCCCCGGCTATCTGTGGGGTCCGGCCGACATGACGCTCGACGGACGGGCGACCCGCCCGCGGGGAGCGAGTGCGGACGACCCGTTCCGCGCTCCGCGGCGGGAGCCCGGCACCACGGGTCCGACCTCGATCGGCGGCCTGGTCTTCCTGTTCGCGCTGATCGCGGGCGGCCTGGGCACGGGCCTGAGCTGGGACTCCCACCCGCTGGGCACGAGTCTGCAGTTCGGTCTGGCCGGCGCGCTGGCGGTGTTCGGGCTGGGGATGCTGGTCAGCGCGTTCCTCGGCCGGACCGGGTTCGGCACGGTGATGCTGTCGATGATCACGGCGGCCCTGCTGGCGGGCGCGTCCGCGCTGCCGAAGGACATCACCACCCAGTGGGTGCGCGAGGGCTGGCGTCCCGCCTCGGTGGCCGCGGTCCGACCGCACTACGAACTGGGCTCCGGGGTGGCGCGGCTGGACCTCACCGAGATCCAGGTCCCCCGGGGCGACACCGTCGTGACGCGGGTACGGGTCGCGGCGGGCCGCGCGGTCGTCGTCGTACCGAGGGCGGTGACGGTGAAGGTGGACGCGCGGGCGGGCCTGGGCGACGTGACGCTGCCGGTCAGCCGGCCGAGCGGCGCGCAGACGGGCCCGCAGGTCGATGTGCACGTCAGCCCGTCGCGGCGGGAGCACAGGACGCTTCCGTCGCCCCCGGGCAGCAAGCCGGCCGGCACGGTCGCACTCACTCTCGAAGTCGGCATCGGACAGGTGGAGGTCACCCGTGCTGCGTCATGAGATCCGTCCCGGACGGGCGGTTGCGGGCCTGGCCATGCTCGTCCTGGCGGCGGGATACGCGGCGGACGCGGCGGGGGCCTGGGACGCCCCGTGGGTCTTCTTCTTCCCGTTGTTCTTCGGCGGCCTCTGGCTGGCCGCCACCACGACCTGGGTGAACTACCGGATCCGTCGCCGTCGTGACGCGCGCAGGGCGTCCACGGAGAACGCCGCGGCCCCGCCGAGCAGCAGCGGCAGCCAGGCCATGAGGTAGGCCAGGTCGTTGCCGTAGTAGTACGGCTTGACCTGCCAGCTCACCGTCAGCCAGAGGCTCAACGAGATCAGCGCCCCGCCGAGCGCCGCGAGCCGCGCCCACAGACCGAGGAGGGTGCCGATGCCGACGAGGAGTTCACCGATGGCGATGGCGTACCCGAAGCCGCCGGGGTTCTTCAGAGCCAGGTCGACGAGGGCCGGGATCGCGGACGAGTCGCGTACCGCGTGCATCGTCTCGCCGATGGATCCGGCGCCGCTCGCGCGGAAGAAGGAACTGTCCGTCAGTTTGTCGAGCCCGGCGTAGACGAAGGTGACGCCCAGGAAGATCCGCAGCGGCAGCAGGGCGTGCTCCTGCGCCAGTTCCTTGAGCCCCCTCGGCTCGCCCAGCCCGCGTACGTTGGTGCCGTATCCCTGCATGTGGCTGCTCCGCCTTCCGTAGACCCGTCACCAGACCATACGTACGCGGTGCGCGTGCCGCCCACCCGGTGGGGCGGCCGGTCGGCCGGTCTGCGCCACCCGGCCGGGCCTCCTCGGCCGTCAGTCCGTCACATCGATCTCGACGCGGTTCGTCTCCACTCCGGCGGCGGTCACGACCTGCACCTCCACCAGACCCGGTTCCACCTCCACCGGTACCGGCACGGTGAGCACTCCGTCGGTCGGGTTGGCGAAGCCGCCGGTGACCGGGATCAGCGGCACATGCACATGGACCCGGCCGATCCGGACGACCATGCGGGCCAGCCGGTCCGGCGTCCCGGCACCGGGCGGCACGAAGCCCGCGCCCCGGATCTCGATGTCGTCACCGGTACGGATCGGCGCGTCCAGGTCCCCGGCCTCCCGGGCCCGGACCACCGAGAGCACCACAGGGCGCCCGCCCTCCCCGTACTTCCCGGCGAAGTACGCGACCGCCGAGACGGTGACCAGCAGCGCGAGCCCCCACGGCAGGTCGGGCAGCTGCTCGGGCCTGCGGGCCAGGCGGACCGCGGCGAACAGTACGGCGACGGTGCTCACCAGCACGTACTGCACATCCGTGAAGCTGCCCCGCCCGGAGTCGTCGGTGAGCAGATCGGCGGCGCGCGGCCGGTCGGCCCGCAGCTTCTGCAGCCGCCCCGACAGGGCGCGTACGGTCACCACCCGGCGTACGACCACGGCGACGGCGCACACCAGGGCCAGCACGGTCACCACCCCGGCGCCCCTGGCCAGATCCAGTCCCTCGATCAGTTCGTCGCGCTCGGCGTGGCCGGAGGCGCCCGCCAGCTGAAGGGCCAGCACGAGTACGGAGAAGACCGCGAGCAGCACCCAGGACGCGGCGACCGCCCGGGAGGTGGAGAGCCGGTTGTCCTCGCCGATCACCGGGGCGAGCAGGCCGCCGCGGGCCCGGTGGACATGGGCGGCACCGGTCAGCAGGCCCGCGGTGACGAGTCCGGCGACCAGTCCCGCCGTACGGGCGTTGGTCCAGCCCGCACCGATGGCGGTGGCGGTTTCGGCGACGACCAGGACGACGAAGCTCCCCCACACGGCGATCAGGGTGCGCCGCCACACCCGGTACAGCCAGGCGTCGCCCGCTTCCCGGCCCCGTTCGGCGACGGTCCTGGCCGACTGGGTCAGCTCGTCGGAGACCCACTGGCGGGTCGCGGAGGCGGACTGGGCGACCCCGGGCGGCAGCCCCTGACCGGCGGCGAATTCGTCCCGCTTGACCAGGAAGGCGGCCACCGCGCGCCGGTGACCCTCGCGCGCCCCGTGCGGGCAGTCGCCGCACGTGCAGCCGCCGCCGTGCGTGCCGCTCGCCCTCGCCTCGTCCAACGCCACGGAGAACGCCGCCCTTTCCTTTCCCGGTACAGCCAACTCAGCTGTTAATGCTGCGAATTGTGCCGTACAGGAGGGCTCCGGGCCGCATCGGGGCGGCCCGTCGGCGTGGATCGTCAGAATGTGCGACTGATCCGGCGCCACAGAGGCTGGTAGTTGATCCAGGCCACCAGATCGCTGCCGAGCTGCTCACGGGTGGCGACCGCGTCCCGGTGCTCGATCAGCACCGGCTTTCCGGCCGCCCGCGCCGCCAGCTGCACCTGGCAGGAGCGCTCCATCGTGATGAACCACCAGGCGGCGGCGTCCACCGAGTCGCCGACGGTCAGCAGTCCGTGGTTGCGCAGCACGATCGCCTTGTGCCCGCCCAGCGCGGCGGCGATCCGGCGCCCCTCCTCCTCGTCGACGACGACCCCGGTGTACGCGTCGTACAGCACATGATCCTCGTAGAAGGCGCAGGATTCCTGGGTGATGGGCTCGACGAGCTCGCCGAGCGCGGACAGGGCCCGGCCGTGCACGGAGTGGGTGTGCGCGACCGCGACGACGTCCGGGCGCGCCCGGTGCACCTGCGCGTGGACGGCGAAGGCCGCCTGGTTCACATGGCGCCGCCCCTCGACGACCTGCCCCTCCCCGTTGACCAGGATCAGTTCGTCCGGCACGAGCCCGTCGAACGGCACCCCGAAGGGGTTGACCCAGAAGCAGCTGGTGAACTCCGGGTCCCGCGCGGTGATGTGACCGGAGACCCCGTCCTCGTACCCGTACTCCCCGAACAGCCTGAGTGCCCCGACCAGCCGTTCCTTGCGGTACGCACGCTCCTCCTCCACGGACTCGTGGACGGGCGGCATCGCGAAGTGGAGCTGGTCCAGGGGTATGGGCGTGGGCTCGGGCATGGCGACTCCTCGGGGCTCCCAGGGCGTACGGGATCGGAAGTTACCGCCGGTTGCCGCAAGTGGCCAGGGGTGTCGGCGAACGATCCGCCGCGGGGTCGGAGGCGGGCTCCTTCAGGGGCGGCGACGGTTGATCGCGGTGAGGTCGACATCGATGGGGAAGGGGACGTCCAGCTTCAGCCTGCTGTGGTGGATGCCGGTGGCCACATAAGCCCCGAGCGCGGGATCGAGCTCGTAGACGTACACCACCGGGAGGCCCTCGTTCTGCTCCACCCGCCAGAAGTACCGGACGCCTGCGGCGGCGTATTTGCGGGGCTTGACCTCGCGGTCCCTGTCTTCCGACTCCTCCGAGACCACCTCCACGGCCAGAATGACGTCCTCCGGCCGCAGCCACGTGTCGTTCGGTCCGGTATCCGCTCCGAGCGGAACCACAAGCACGTCCGGCTCCGGCCGGTTCCGCTTGTTCAGCCTGATGCTGAATTCCCGGAAAACATCGAGATCGTCCGGAGCCTGATCGAGAAGTGCGTTTTCCAGCAGACGCATGGTTCGCATATGAAACTTTGTCTGCGGACTCATGAAAACGAGACTCCCGTCGATCAACTCCGTGCGCCTCGGCAGATTCGGCAGCCGGTCGAGGTCGTCAGCCGTCCAGCCACCGGGCGGCGGAACCGGATAGTTGTACTTCTCGTCCAACTCGAACTCGGGTGCGGCACTCATCATTGCTCCCATGGGAGTGAGTCTCGTCCAATAAGTCAGCCTACCCAGCTGGTACGACAATGCCGCCGCCCAAACGAATGAGCGACGGCATCAGCGTTGACCCTGCAATAAAGGTCACTCCCACTCGATGGTGCCCGGCGGCTTGCTCGTCACGTCGAGCACGACGCGGTTGACGTCGGCGACCTCGTTGGTGATGCGGGTGGAGATCCTGGCGAGGGTCTCGTACGGCAGGCGCGACCAGTCGGCCGTCATGGCGTCCTCGGAGGAGACCGGACGCAGCACGATCGGGTGGCCGTAGGTGCGGCCGTCGCCCTGGACACCGACCGAGCGGACATCGGCGAGCAGGACCACCGGGCACTGCCAGATGTCGCGGTCCAGACCGGCCGCGGTCAGCTCCTCGCGGGCGATGGCGTCGGCCTCGCGGAGCAGGTCGAGCCGCTCCTTGGTGACCTCGCCGACGATACGGATGCCGAGGCCGGGGCCGGGGAACGGCTGGCGCTGGACGATCTCGCCGGGCAGGCCGAGCTCCTGGCCGACCATCCGGACCTCGTCCTTGAACAGCTGGCGCAGCGGCTCGACGAGCTGGAACTCGATGTCGTCGGGGAGACCGCCGACGTTGTGGTGGGACTTGATGTTGGCGGTGCCGGTGCCGCCGCCGGACTCGACGACGTCCGGGTAGAGCGTGCCCTGGACGAGGAAGGCGACCTCCTCGCCGTCGGCGGCGCCCTCGGCGACGAGCTCAACCTGGGCCTGCTCGAAGACGCGGATGAACTCCCGGCCGATGATCTTCCGCTTCTGCTCGGGGTCGCTGACCCCGGCCAGCGCGTTCAGGAAGCGCTCCTCGGCGTCGACCACCTTCAGCTGGACGCCGGTGGAGGCCACGAAGTCCTTCTCGACCTGCTCGCTCTCGCCCTTGCGCATCAGACCGTGGTCTACGTACACGCAGGTCAGCTGCGAGCCGATGGCCTTCTGCACGAGGGCGGCGGCGACCGCGGAGTCGACTCCGCCGGACAGGGCGCAGATGGCGCGCTTGGTGCCGACCTGCTCGCGGATCAGCGCGATCTGCTCCTCGACCACATTGGTCGTGGTCCAGGTCGGCTCGATGCCGGCGCCGCGGTAGAGGAAGTGCTCCAGAACCTGCTGTCCGTGCGTGGAGTGCAGGACCTCGGGGTGGTACTGGACGCCGTAGAGCTTCTTCTCGTCGTTCTCGAAGGCCGCGACCGGTACGACGTCCGTGGACGCGGTGACCGTGAAGCCCTCGGGGGCGGCGGAGCAGGCGTCGCCGTGCGACATCCAGACCGACTGCTCGGCGGGGGTGCCTTCGAAGAGCGTGGAGCCGGACTTGGAGACGGTGAGCGGGGTACGGCCGTACTCACGGGCACCGTTGTCGTCGACGGTGCCGCCGAGCGTGGTGGCCATCAGCTGGAAGCCGTAGCACATGCCGAAGACCGGGACACCGGCCTCGAAGATCGCCCGGTCCAGGGAGGGCGCGCCCTCCGCGTACACCGAGGAGGGGCCGCCGGACAGGATGATCGCCCGGGGGTTCTTGGCCAGCATCTCGGCCACCGGCATCGTGGACGGGACGATCTCGCTGTAGACCCGGGCCTCACGGACGCGTCGGGCGATGAGCTGGGCGTACTGCGCCCCGAAGTCGACAACGAGGACCACGTCGGTGGCGATGTCGGGGGCGGCGGTGGGTGCTGCTGGCACGGGGCGGCCTTCCGGCGGTGAAGGGGGGTCGGTTTTGTCGATTCTACCGGGGTTGCGAAGGCGGGCGTCGTCACGTCCGGACGGGAGTGCGGGAAGCGCGGGCAGCGGGCCCGGGGCCTGCGGGTGTCTCAGCATCCGGGCCCCGAGTTGGTCCGCATGCGCGGCGGGGCCATACTGAAGACATGCGTCAGCACACGACCTTCGTCTTTACCTATGGCATCCGGCCCGCCGGCTGCCATGGTCGTGCTGCTTGATCCACTGACAAGCAACGTTCCAGGCGCCCCGGGCCGAAAGGCCCGGGGCGTTCTGTCGTTCCGGACCGGTCGGTTTCGGGGGGCCGCATCCCACGAGGAGTCACCGTCATGGCCAGCACCGCCCCCGCGAAGTCCGCCGCCACCGAGAAGACCGGCGCCGAGAAGACCGGCGCGCACACCGAGGAGGCCGCCGAGCTGATCGACGGCGCGAGGTCCCGCATCGACGCCCTCGACGACCGGATCATCGGGCTCGTCCAGGAGCGGATGGCCGTCTCGGCGGTCATCCAGGAGGCGCGGATCACCTCCGGCGGCCGACGGATCAACCTCTCCCGCGAGATGGAGATCCTCGGCCAGTACCGGGACGCGCTCGGGAAGCCCGGCACCTCCCTCGCCATGACGCTGCTGGAGCTCTGCCGCGGGCGGGCCTGAACGCCCCGCGGCCCGGGTGCGCGGGCGTATCCCAGTTCGGGCCGACTCTCACCCGTACGGCGCGTGACCGGGTCAGCCGCGGCTTCGTTGGTCCCGGTGTCCGTGCCAGCCAGGGGCGGCTTTGGAAGGAACCACGCGTGGCTCCGCTGGAGCGTGTGGCGTGCTGCAGGGCACGCCGTGGGACCGCGCCCCAGCGTGCGTGACCGGTCGGCAGGGGACAGCAGCCCGGTCACCCCAAGAACGGTCGGCTCCGGGGACGCCCGGAGCCGACCGTATCCGGGTGGATCGGCCCGCGTGGGGACGGGCGTCCGGCTCGGCGCCGACGCCGCACCCCGGTACTGACTCGCGCAGGGCCCCGGTGGACCGGTTCCCGGCCCACCGGGGCCCTTGCTCATGCCGCCTCCCGCACCTCCCACGCACCTCTCGCACCATGGGCCTCCTCCGTCCGGCCGCCTCTTGCGCCGTGCACCACGTGTGCGTGACGCGCCATGGCCGACCGACACACGAGGAGAGACGTGAGCGGTGTCACATAAATGTTCTGTGAGTATCCGGACAACCATTGCGCCGGGCCGCGGGTCAACCATGCGGAACCACTGGCCCCGCCTGTGACCCTCACGGCTGGCCCGTCCCGATATCCGTACTGCTCACAGCGGTACGCCGGACTCCTGAGGTCATCATGAAGCTTCGCCGCACCATGGCGCTCGCCGCCGCCACGGCCGTCATCGCGCCGGCCGCGATCCTGGCCGCGCCGGCCGCGTTCGCCGACACGACGGACAAGGCCACCGTCACCGAGAGCGCCACGCCCTCGCCGAGCGGCTCCGAGTCACCGGAGACCGGCGCGGACCCGTCGGCCTCCGAGTCCGCCACCGCGCCCGCCGAGGAGTCCGGCGAGCCCGGCCCGAGCAAGGCGGCCGAGGCCACCGGAAGCTCCTCTCCGGCCCCGGGCCTTGTAGCCGATACGTCCCCGAGCGCGTCCGCGTCCCCGTCGCCGTCCCCGTCCGATTCCGAGTCCGAGGATCCCGAGCCGACGGAGTGCGCCAAGTCCGACCTGGACATCTCCATCAACGGTTTGCCCGGCAAGATCGCCCGGGGCAGCGGCTGGCACACGTTCAAGATGAACGTCTACAACGCGTCGAAGTCCACCGTGAAGGAGATCGACTACTTCGCGGGCGCCTCCTCCGACAAGAACGGCGACGACCTCTTCAAGTCCGGGCACGTCAGTCTCCAGGCCCTCGACACGGACACCGGCAAGTGGGAGGAGCTCAGCGAGGACGGCCGCGCGGTCGGCTACGTCGGCCGGTCCGACGAGATCCGCGCGGGCTACGAGGTCGACATCCCGCTGCGCATCGACGTGAAGGCGAGCGCCCCCGTCGGCGCCGGCTTCACCCTCGGTGCCGGCCTCTACGTGGGCGACAAGGACTGCGCGGGCGTCAGCGACGTCGCGTACAAGTTCAAGATCGTGAACTCCGGCGAAGGCGGTTCGAAGCCGCAGACCGGTGGCAGCGCTCCGGTGCCGTCCACCAAGCCGGCCGACAACCCGACGGGCAAGGTGTCCGGCAGCCTGGCAAAGACCGGTTCGTCCTCCGCGATGCCGGTGCTCGCCGCCGCGGGCGGTGCGGCCGTAGTGCTCGGCGCGGGCGCGATGTTCATCGTGCGGCGCCGCAGGAACGGTGACGCGGCCGCGTAAGAGCCCGTCGGGTGGCCTTCGACCGTCCGGTCGGAGGCCGTCCGACCGGACCTGAGCGGCTCGGTCACCGTCGGCGTGGGGGGCTGCACTCGGAGGGGGGTGCAGCCCCTTTCCGCTGTCCCGGTCCGCCGCCGTCGGCGCTACGGCTTCTTCTTCGGCGGGACGGCCGGCAGCCCGAGGAAAGGCAGCCTCAGTGCGCCGAAGGCCTCCTTCGGCACCGTCGGCGCCTGCGGCTCGACCGCGGCCAGTCGTTCGTAGGCCTCGCCCTGTGCCGGTCGCGGGTCCGGCTCGCCCTTGTTGGGCCAGAAGGACATGGCGCGCTCGGCCTGAGCGGTGATGGTGAGCGACGGGTTGACGCCGAGGTTCGCGGAGACCGCCGAACCGTCCACCACCGAGATGCCGGGGTGTCCGTAGAGCCGGTGGTACGGGTCGATGACCCCTTCCTCGGCGCTCGCGCCGATGGGGCAGCCGCCGAGGAAGTGCGCGGTGAGCGGAGTGCCCATCAGCTCACCGATGTTCGAACCGGCGAAGCCGTTGATCTCCTCGGCGAGCAGCGTGGCGCTGCGCGTCGCCTCCTCGATCTGTGTGGGGTTGGGCGCGCCGTGCCCCTGCCGGGCGGTGAGGAGGCCCTTTCCGATGCCTGCGGATCTGCGGTACGTCGTCAGGGAGTTGTCCAGCGACTGCATGACGAGCCCGATGATGGTCCGCTCCGACCAGCGGCGGTTGGAGAGCGAGCGCACGGCGAGCGTCGGGTGCTTGGCCACGTTGCCGAGCCAGCCCAGCACCCGGCGTCCGCCGTACGGCACCTGGAGGATGGACAGCGCGCCCATGGCGTTGGAGCCCTTGCCGTAGCGGACCGGCTCGATGTGGGTGTTCGCGTCGGGGTGGATCGAGGAGGTGATCGCGACGCCCCGGGTGAAGTCGGCCTTCGCGGTGCCGTGCTTCTTGCGGTAGCGCCGGTCGCTGGTCTGCGAGCCGACGAGCGCCTCGGAGTTGGTACGGGTCAGCTCGCCGAGCCGGGCCGAGAGCCGGGGCAGCAGACCGCGGTCCTTCATGGTGTGCAGCAGGGTCTGCGTTCCGTACGTGCCCGCCGCGACCACCACCTGGCGGGCGCGCAGCCGGGTGGGCTTCGCCTTCCTGCGGCGGTCGGTGGGGACGGTGGTGACGTGGTAGCCACCCTCCGGATGGTCCGTGATCGCGACGACGGAGGTCATCGGGTGGATGACGGCTCCGGCCTTCTCGGCGAGGTGGAGGTAGTTCTCGTTGAGGGTGTTCTTCGCGCCGTGGCGGCAGCCCGTCATGCATTCGCCGCACTCGGTACAGGCCTTGCGGGCGGGGCCCGCGCCGCCGAAGTACGGGTCGGCGACCGTGCCGCCGGGCTTCGCCCTCGCCGTGCCGTCGGCGTCCTCGCCGTCGCCGAAGAAGACGCCGACCGGGGCGAGATGGAAGGTGTCGCCGACGCCCATGGCCTGCGCGGCCGCCTTCAGATGGACGTCGGAGGGGGTCGTCGTCGGGTTGAGCCGGACCCCGAGCATCCGCGTGGCCTGGTCGTAGTACGGCTTCAGCTCGTCCTGCCAGTCGGTGATGGACGCCCACTGCCGGTCCTCGAAGAACGGCGCTGGGGGTACGTACAGCGTGTTGGCGTAGTTGAGCGAGCCACCGCCGACCCCCGCGCCGGCCAGCACCATCACCTTGCCCAGTAGATGCACGCGCTGGATGCCGTAGAGCCCGAGGGCCGGGGCCCACAGGTAGTTCTTGAGATCCCAGGAGTTCTTGGGGAGGGTCCCGGGGGTGAAGCGGCGGCCCGCCTCCAGCACCCCGACCCGGTAGCCCTTCTCGGTCAGCCGCAGGGCCGACACCGCACCGCCGAAGCCCGAGCCGACGACCAGCACGTCGAAGTCGTACGCGGCGTCGTCGTCGGCCGGTTCCGGGGATACGGACCGATTCCGGGCAGGGCTGTCCTGGGGCATGGCTCTCCTCGGTACGAAAAGGACAGAAAGTGCTGCGGTGCCAGGGCCTCTCGTTCGGATCACGCCGGCCTCGCGTGCCCCGGCACCGGGCCCCGCTCCCTCGTCCGACCTGATCCGAACGGAAGACCCTGCGTCAGCGCAGGCGGAACGCCTTCATCGCCTTCAGGCTGCGGGTCATGAACGCCGCGTACTTCTCGTCGTCCATGCCGAAGGCCGGGGCGAGCGGGATCAGCCGCTGCTGGGCGACGGTCTGCGCCTCGGTGTACTTGAGGATGCCCTCGGAGCCGTGCCGCCGGCCGAGACCGGAGTCCTTCATGCCACCCATCGGGGACTGCACGCTGCCGTACGCCGGGGCGTACCCCTCGTTGATGTTGACCGTCCCGGTCCGCAGCCGCGCGGCGACCTGGTGGCCCCGCCTGGAGTTCCTGGTCCAGACGCTCGAATTCAGGCCGTACGGGGTGGCGTTGGCGAGGGCGACGACCTCGTCGTCGTCGGTGAAGCGGTAGAGGGAGACGACCGGGCCGAAGGTCTCCTCGTTGCAGACGGCCATCGGCGCCTCGACGCCGTCGAGGATGGTCGGCTCGTAGAAGAGCGGACCGATGTCGGGGCGGGCGACGCCGCCCGCGACGAGTGTGGCGCCCTTCTCGACGGCCTCCGCGACGTGCCGGGTGACCGTCTCCAGCTGGCGCTCTCCGACCAGGGAGCCCATGTCGGCCCCGTAGGCGAGGGAGTTGCCGAGCCGCATGGCCTTCGTACGGGCGGCGAAGCGGGCCACGAAGTCGTCGGCGACCGACTCGTGGACGTACAGCCGCTCGATGGAGATGCAGAGCTGGCCCGCGGAGGAGAAGCAGGCGCGGACGGCGCCCGCGACGGCCTTCTCCACGTCGGCGTCCTCCAGGACCAGCATGGCGTTCTTGCCGCCGAGCTCCAGCGAGACCCCGACGAGCCGGGCCGCCGCACCCTGCGCGACCTCGCGACCGGTGCGGGTGGAACCCGTGAACGAGACGTAGTCGGCGTGCTTGACGACCTCGGGGCCGACGACCGGTCCGTCGCCGAGGACCACCTGGAACACCTCGGCGGGCAGCCCGGCCTCGATCAGCAGGTCCCGGGCCCACAGCGCGGTCAGCGCGGTCTCGGTGTCGGGCTTCATCACGACGGCGTTACCGGAGACGAACGCGGGCAGCGCGTCACCGACGGACAGCTCCAGGGGGTAGTTCCACGGCGCGATCTGGCCGACCACGCCGCGCGGCTGACGCAGCTCGGTGACCTTCGTGAGCGTCGGCACGACTCCGGTGTGCCGCCTGGGCTTCAGGTACGAGACGGCGGCGCGCCCGTAGTGCCGGGCCACGACGGCGACGGCCTGCACCTCCTCGTGGGCGTGCAGTCGGGCCTTGCCGGTCTCCAGCTGGATGAGATCGAGCACCTCGGCCTGGCGATCCAGCACGAGGTCGTGGAAGCGGAGCAGGACGGCCGCCCTGACACGGACGGGGGTCGCGGCCCAGGCGGCCTGGGCGGCACGGGCCCGCTCGAAGGCCGTCGCCACGTCCTCGGGGGTGGACTCGGGCAGATCGGCCAGCTTCTCCCCGGTGAAGGGGGTGTGGTTGGCCGTGCGGCCGGAGCCGACGACGCCACGGGTCAGCCGGGCGATCACGTCGGGCGTCACCACGTCGGCGGCGGTGCGCACACCCGCGGGGGCGGCGGCCACGGGGTTGGTGCCGACCGGGGCGGAGGAGGTGGACGTGGAGGCCTGCGAGTCCGTCATGAGGGTGACAGTACGTCCAGCCGCACACTTTGGGTACCCGTGGGTAACGGGTTTTCACACTCCCCACAAACAAGCCAGTGATCACTGGCAACAAAGCCCCTGATCAGGACCCCTGTGGTCGTCGGCGTGATCCGGCGGGGTTCAGTCGGCGCCGCCGGGCGCCCGCCAGCCACGCAGCATCGTGTCGAACTGTTCGCGCGTGGTGTCCCAGTCCGCCGTCGGACCCGTCATGTACATCGCATACTCCGGGCCGCCGTCCTCCCCGAAGTACATCTGGTCGATCGCGTGACGCGGGCCCGGATGGTTCTTGGTCTCGGTCCAGGTGAACTCCCAGAGCGAGCCGGGCCGGTCGCGGTACGTGTTGGAATGCAGCGTCTTGCGCTCGTACTCGGGCAGCCGCTTGGCCAGCTGCTTCTCCAGATTCAGCATGTGCATGTACGAGTTCTCGAAGTCGGGCGCCGGGTCGACGCTGATCCGGATGTAGTGCACGCCGTTGTCCGGGGTGTAGTCGATCTGGTTGCCGTCCGCCTGGCGCACCCAGCCGTCGGGCACGACCAGGCTGAAGCCCTCGGGGTCGTTCACCCGCTTCCAGCCGTCGGGGACGCCCTTCTGCGACGTACGGGGCTTCGGCGCACGCGAAGTGCCGGGCTCGGAGGGCGTGACGGCCGCATGGGTACGCGTGACGTCCCTTCCGGCGGCGCTCTCCGCACGGTCCCGGTACTTCATCACGGCGAGCCCCGCGCCGCCGCCGACCAGCGCGGCGGCGGCGATGACCAGGACGGCGGTACGCCACCGGCCCCGGCTGCGCCGGGTCACCGGGGGCGACGCCGGGCCCGCGGTGGAACCGGCCGCCGGATCGGGCAGCCGGGCCGTGCCCGCCGCACCCGCCTCGGCCACGGCGTCCGGGCCCAGCGCGCGCAGGACCTCGTCGGGGACGCGCTGTGTCGGTACGTACGCCTGTGCGGCCCGCGGTTCACGGCCCTCCATGGCGTCCAGCAGCATCCGTTCCGCCTCCGCCGCCGACGGCCGGTCGTCGGGCTCCTTGCGGAGCAGCGCGGTGATCACGGGGGCGAGCGGGCCCGCCTTCCGGGGCGGCGGCGGTTCCTCCGTGACGACGGCCTGCATGGTGGAGATCGGAGACGTACGGCGGAACGGCGAGCGTCCCTCGACCGCGGTGTAGAGCGTGGCCCCGAGGGACCACAGGTCGGACGCGGGGCCGGGGTCGCCGCCACGCACCCGTTCCGGCGCCAGATAGTCGATGGAGCCGACCAGTTCACCGGTCCTGGTGATGGTCGAGTCGCCCTCTATCGCCGCGATCCCGAAGTCGGTGAGCAGCACCTGCCCGTCCCTGGCCAGAAGGACGTTGCCGGGCTTCACGTCCCGGTGCAGGACCCCCGCGCCGTGTGCCGCGCGCAGGGCGCCCAGCACATGGAGGCCGATCCTGGCGGCCTCGCGCGGCTCGATCTCGCCGGATTCCTTGGCCTCGTCGGCGAGTGACGGACCGTCGACGTACTGCATGACGATCCAGGGCCGGTTGTCGTACTCGATCACGTCGTGGACCGTGACCACACCCGGATGCGTGATCCGGGCCGCCGCGCGGGCCTCCTTCTGCGTGCGTGCGTGCAGCACGATCCGGTCGGCCTCGGCGACGTACAGCCCGGCGGTCAGCTCCTTGACCGCGACCGTGCGGTGCAGCACCTCGTCGTGGGCCCGCCATACCTTGCCCATGCCGCCGCGCCCGAGTACTTCGCCGAGCCGGTACCTTCCGGCCAGCACCAGTCCCGCGTCCGTGCCCTGTGATCGATCCACGTATCCCCGCCCCGTTCCTTCGGAGGCCAGATTACGGAGGGGGCCAGGGCCACGGAACCTCGCCTCTCCCACGAGACCGCACTGTGATGCTTGTCGCTCCGCCGTCGTTCGGCCGAGGCACCGGGACGATTCAGTGCGTCACACGGTAGGAGGCGATGGCTTGTTCGTAGATGTCCGAAACCTTGTCGCGCCGGTTCTCCGGGCCGATGACCTGGAGAATGTGGTAGCGGCCGCCGACGATCATCGCGAGGTTACGGGCGTACACCTCGCGCCCGGAGGCGTCCTGCCAGGTGAACTGGCCCTCGGCCATGGCCTGTCGGCCGACGTCGATCCGGCGCAGCCCGCTCGATCCCGACCAGCTGGAGTCGCGGAAGGGCTGCAGCTCCAGTTCCTTGTCCGCCTGGTAGACGAGGGGATCGTCACCGTTGGCCTTGACGGTGTCACGTCCGGGGACGATCAGCAGGCTGAAGCCGTCGCTGCCGTAACGGATCTGACGGTCCGCGTTGGCGGGGCTGCGCCGCCAGCTCTTGGGCGTCGCGATCTCGAACCCCTCCGGGTCCTTGCGCAGGGCGTAGCCCGGAGCGAGCGCGACGGCGGATCGGCTGGTCTGCGGCTGCTGGGCGCCGGGGGGCTGCGTGGACGACTGCCCGCCGGTCCCGCCGTCGCCGGGCTCCGGCGAGCCGGACGCCGACGACCCGGGGCCCGTGGAGCGGGCGCCGGAGTCGCTGTCCGCCTTCGGCATGAACACCATGGCGTACGCGATGGCCGCGACCAGGGCCAGCAGGATCAGCACGAGCAGCAGCCGCCCCAGCCGTCGTGGCGCCCGCCCCTCGCCCTGCCGGGGGCCGGGCGGCGGGGTGCGCAGCGCCTTGGGGCCCTTGGGCTCGCGCGGCGCTCTGGGCGCTCTCTCCGGTCCGGGCGCCTCGCGCCGGTCGGCCTTCTCCTTGGTGTGACGATGGCGGCCGTGGGCCGAGCCCTGGCCGAAACGGCCGCGGCGCCTGCGGACCAGCTCGCCCCGGCGGCGCACGATGGGAAGCCTGGCGCTGTCGACGGACGGCAGCGGTACGACGTCCAGGCCGGCCTCGGGCTCGGGCGCCGACCGCACGAGGGAACGCAGCCAGCCGCTCAGCTCCTCGAAGTCCGGCCGCTCGGTGGGGTCCTGGCGAAGCAGCGACTCGACGACGGGGCGCAGCGGACCGCACTCCTCGGCGAAGGCGGGCGGCTCCCCGCACACCATCTGGACCAGCTCCGCCGCGTTCTCCTCGGGGTACGGGGCGTGGCCCTGGACGGCGCGGTAGAGGAGCGCGCCCAGTGCCCAGAGGTCGGTGGCGGGGCCGATCGGCGGCGCCAGCTGCCAGTTCTCGTGAACGGGGCCCGCCTGCTCGGGCGCCCAGCGCTCGGTGACCGCACCGACGACGGCGATCCGGGTCTGCCGGGCCCGCTCGGCGGCAAGGGGCGTGGCGGGGCCGCGATAGCCGGGGCCCGAACTCCCGCCCCCGACGACGTCGTCCCAGTGGGCCGGCTGCTGCTGCGGGGAAGGGTGCGCCGGCAGCGCCGGGGAGTCGCCGCGGCGCCGGGCATCGGCGCGCAGGGCGTCCTCGCCCGAGCCTCCGGCGGGGACGGGACGCCCGGAGCCGGGGCCGTCGCTCCAGGTGCCCGTGAGATGCAGCCGACGGCCGGGGGCCTGGCCGTCGTCCCCGTAGCCGTCGTCGTCCTCGTCGTCGTACGGGTCCTCCTCGTACGGGTCGTCCCCGTGCGGAGCCTTGGTGTACGGGTCCTCGGCGTACGAGTCCTCATCGGCCCGGTTCCGGGAGCCGGTCGGCCGCGCGGTGCGCTGCACCGGGAGGCTGCCGGTGTCCTCCGCCTCGCCGTCCCCGGCCCCGCGCCGGTCCTCGCCGACCCGGGCCGCGGCGCGGGCGCCCGCGCGGTAGGCGGCGATGGCTCCGGCGCGCTCGGCCCGCGACCGCGCGACGCCCTCCGTTCCGGGGTCAGGCGCGGGCAGGGCGGGATCCACCGGCCGCCGCACGGCCTCCAGTTCACCCGGCCCACCGCTGTCGAGGGCGTCGCCGAACCGGGCGCCGGGGTACGCGTCATCGGAGGGCGTCTCGTCGTCGCCGTACGGGTCGCCGGGGGTGCGGCCCGTCTCGATCGCCGCCGGGCCACGCGAGGCCGGCACCTCGGCCGGGGGGACGGGCGGGGGCGAGGGGGGCAGCGGAGGCGGTACGTACGGCCCGGCGGGGCCCGTCGCGACCGCCGGGCGTCCGAAGGCGATCTCGTCCCCGTCGTCGGGCTGCGGCGTCGGCACGTACCCGCAGAGCGCCTCCTCCGCCGCACCGGTCGCCAGGCCGGTCAGCACGACGCGGCCGTCGTCGCAGACCAGCACCGTACGGACGGTGATGTTCCGGTGGGTCCAGCCATGGGCGTGCAGCACCCGCAGCGCCGTCAGCACGTCGGAGCCGATCTCGGCGGCCCGGAAGGGGTCGAGGGGACGCTCCGCGAGCAGGGCGGCGAGCGGACGGGCCACGACGAATTCGCTCACGATCCAGAGCGAGCCGGCCTCGGCGAACACGTCGAAGACCTGGTCGAGCCGGGGATGGTCGGGGACCTGGGCCGCCGCCTGCGCGGCCTCGATGGCGCGCCGGACCGCCGGGTCCGTGGGCCGTCGCACCGCGTGCCCCGTGACCCGCCGGGCCGTCGGCACCGGGCCGTCGGCGTCGAGCACCTCGGCGTCCACCACCTCGGGCAACGGCACCTGCCGGATCAGGACTTCCTGTCCGCTGTAGGTGTCGAACGCCCGGGTCTCGACCAGTTCGTACTCGTCGGACGGGGGCAGCGGAAGGCGGTAGCGGTCGGCAAGCACCCGACCCGCGTAGTCGTCCACGACGCCTCCCCAGAGCGCGCTGTCCCCCGGTCACGGAACCCGTACGAATCCATCAATTGCGCTCACTCACCACACAATTGATTCACCGTCCAGGCTGTGTACGGTCTTCAGGCTCTCACGATACGTGGCAAGCGCGGGACGCGCGCCGGGGTCGGTACATCCCGGCCCTTTCACCCATCGATCAGTCGGTGGGTGCGAAGGTGTCGAACGCGGTCCTGCGCAGTGTCCGGCACTCCTTGCCGTCCCACTCGCTCGACCTGCAGCTGATCATGATCGCGTAGCCGTGGGTGGCGTCGACCTTGAAGCCCCTGTTCAGCACCCGGACCCGCTGCCCCTGCTGGGTGCGCTCGAACTGCCAGTCGGCGACCGTCGGGTAGCCGTTGTACTGGACCTCTTTCACGCCGAGGTGGCGGTATCCGTTGCTGCTGGCCGCCACACCGCCCTTCGCGGCGTTCCAGGCCGCGGCTGCGTCGCCGCCGGGCGAATCGGTGTAGTCGACCTGGACGCGCGGGAAGCCCCCGTCGGCATTGAAGATGCCGCCGGAGTTGCGCCCCGACGTGTGGTCGAGCCGGAAGTCCTCGGGCATCGCGATGGTGAAGTGGAACTGCTTGTTCGTGACGGTTCCGTATCCGGCGGGCAGCGCGTCGCCCTTGGTGCCCTGGGCGTCCTCGGAGCCGTCCGACCCCTTGCCCGAGCCGTCGTCCTTGCCCTGGCCCTTGCCCTGATCGCCGCCCTGGTCCTGGGCCTTGCCGCTGCCGCTGTCCGTCTCCGTGGAGCCGCCCTTCGGCGAGGCCCCGGCCGAGGCGGACTTGTCGTCCTTGCCACCGGCGCCGCTCGTCTTGTCCTTCTCGCCGCTGTCGAGCGTGAGCGCGAGGACCGTGCCGATCACGGCGAGCACGATCACGGCCGCGACGATCGCCAGGGTGCGGCGCGGCACCACGTCGGTGAGGGACGCTCGGGGCGTGGTGGCGGACTGCGTGGCCCGGCGGGGCGGCGGCACGGCGGCGGAGGCCGCGCCCCCGGTCGTCGTGGCCGACGGCCGGGCAGGCTTCGCTGCGGCCGGGGCGCCACTTGCCGAGGCGGGCTCCGCGGACGGGGGCGGCGTGGTGGCCGGGGTCGCGGCCGGTGCCGCCTTCGCGCTGCGCACGGAGCGCAGCGCACCGCGCAGCCGGTCGCGTGTGCCCTCGCCCTGCTCACCGGAGTTCGGGGCCGTCTTGGCGCCGGACCCGGAGGCCTGACCGGGCAGCGTCATGATCTGGGTGGCGTCGGCAGGCGCGGGCACCACCGGGTCCGGCTTCTCGGGAGCGTGGATCACACCGTCGAGCAGGGCACGCGCGCCCGCTTCGTCGAGCCGCTGATCGGGGTCCTTGGCGAGCAGGCCGTAGATGACCTCCTTCAGCGGACCGGCGTTCTTCGGCGGATCGAGCGGCTCGGTCATCACGGCGGTCAGGGTGGCGATGGCCGACCCCTTGTCGTAGGGCGGGGACCCTTCGACGCTGGCGTAGAGCAGCCCGCCGAGCGACCACAGGTCGGCGGGCGGTCCCGGCTTGTGCCCCCGTGCGCGCTCCGGCGAGATGTACGACGGTGCGCCGACGAGCATGCCCGTCGAGGTGACGGACGGGTCGCCCTCGACCTGGGCGATGCCGAAGTCGGTCAGTACGACCCGGCCGTCCTCGGCGATCAGTACGTTGGACGGCTTCACGTCGCGGTGCAGGATGCCCTCGCGGTGCGCAGAGCGCAGCACGTCGAGGATGGCGAGGCCGACCTCGGCGGCGCGCCTGGGCGTCAGCACCCCGTCCTCACGGATGGCCTCGGCGAGGGACTTGCCCTCGATGAGTTCCATCACGATCCACGGCCGGTCGTCCTCGTCGACCACGTCGAAGACCGTCACGGCGCCGTTGTTGCGGATCCGGGCGATCGCCTTCGCCTCGCGCAGCGTGCGTGTGATGAGGCGTCGCTTCTCGTCCTCGTCGATGGCCGAGGGGAACCGCAGCTCCTTGACCGCGACCGTGCGGCCCAGCGTCTCGTCGACGGCACGCCAGACCGTGCCCATACCGCCCCGGCCGAGCACCTCCCCGAGCCGGTAACGCCCCGCAAGGAGACGTCCGTCCTTGTCCCGTTGGGGCTCCCGTGCCTGCTCCGCCTCCGACATGCGTCCCCTCTGCGATCAACCCGCCCTGGCAGAGCGTTCATTGTCCCTCACCCCGGGACCGGCCATGGTGCCGGGTCCGCCGGGCCCGTCATGATATGGGCCGGAGAAAGGGATTCCCTGCCATGCCGACACCCAGGGCGCTGCTCGCCGCCCCCTTGCTGCTGGCGCTGTTCGGCCTCGGAACAGCGACCCTGCCCAGCGAACCACATCTCACGCCCGCGGCCTCCTACCTTCCCCGGCTCGTCGCCGTGGGCGGCGCCCCCACGGCGGCGCTGCTGGCCGACCGCGCCTCCACCGCACCGTACGGCACCTACCGCTCGACGGGCCCCGGCATCCGCAGGGCGGACCGGTTCCGGGCCGGCAGCATCACCAAGACCTTCGTCGCCACCGTCGTGCTCCAACTCGCCCGGGAGGGACGGCTCCGGCTGTCGGATCCCGTCGAGCGTCTGCTGCCGGGGCTGATCCACGGCAACGGCAACGACGGCCGCCGGATCAGCCTGCGCGCCCTGCTCAGCCACACCAGCGGTCTCTACGACTACACCGCCGACGCCTCCGCCCACCCCGTCTCCGCCGCCGCGACGGTCCGCCTCGCCCTGACCCACCGCCCGACGAGCGCGCCGGGCCGCTACGCCTACTCCAACACCAATTACGTCGTGCTCGGACTCGTCGTCCGGCGCGTCACCGGACACGACTACGCCACCGAGATCCGCCGCCGCATCATCACCCCTCTCCGCCTCACCGGCACTTCTCTCCCCGGCGCCCGTACCTCGCTGCCCGCCCCGCACGGCCGCGGCTTCACCCGGGACCGGGCCGACGGCAGCCTCCACGACGTCACCGACCTCGACCCGCGCACGGCGGGCGCGGCCGGCGAGCTGGTCTCCACGCTCACCGACCTGAACCGCTTCTACGCGGCCCTGCTGGGCGGACGCCTCCTCGCGCCCGCCCAGCTGGCGACGCTGCTGAACACCGGTGCCACGCACGGCGTCTACGGTCTGGGCATCTATCCTCAGAAGCTCTCCTGCGGCACCACCGTCTGGGGTCACAACGGCCACATAGCGGGCAGTTACGTCCGTACCGCCACCACGCGCGACGGTCGGCACACCCTCACATTCCGCGTCGACACGGGCACCCTGAACGATGCGGACACACTGGAACCGGCGCTACTCGAAGCGGAGTTCTGCAGTCGCGCTGCCCGCGCCTGAGCCCCGGCCCCACGAGGCCGGCAGGGCCGGAACGGGCCCTGCCGGACGGGCGGCCCTACAGCGGCACGATGTCCGGAGCCCCGAGCCGCGCCGCGTCCGCCGTGAGGTCGTCCGGCTGGCGCTGCGACTCCCGCTCCGCCTGCACCCGCTTCTCGTAGTGCTCGACCTCCCGGTCCATCTGCCCGTCGTCCCAGCCCAGCACCGGCGCCATCAGCTTCGCGCAGAGCCTGGCGCTGAGCGTGCCCCGGTCGAAGGTCTCGATGGAGATCCGGGTCCGGCGGGTCAGCACGTCGTCGAGGTGGCGGGCCCCCTCGTGCGAGGCCGCGTAGACGATCTCGGCCTTCAGATAGTCGTCCGCCGACGGCAGCGGCTCGCCCAGCGTCGGATCGCCGACGATCAGATCGAGGAGCTCCTCGGTCATGGAGCCGTAACGGTTGAGCAGGTGCTCCACCCGGGCGACATGGAGCCCCGTCCGGGCCGCGATCCTCGCGCGGGCGTTCCACAGCGCCCGGTACCCCTCCGCTCCCAGCAGTGGAATGTCCTCGGTGACGCACTCCGCCACGCGCTGGTCGAGACCGTGCACCGCCTCGTCCACGGCGTCCTTCGCCATCACCCGGTACGTCGTGTACTTGCCGCCCGCCACGACCACGAGGCCCGGCAGCGGATGCGCCACCGTGTGCTCGCGCGAGAGCTTGCTGGTCGCATCCGACTCGCCGGCCAGCAGCGGCCGCAGGCCGGCGTAGACGCCCTGGACGTCGTCCCTGGTCAACGGCGTGGCCAGGACCGAGTTGACGTGTTCGAGCAGATAGTCGATATCGGCACTGGACGCCGCCGGATGCGCCTTGTCCAGGTCCCAGTCGGTGTCCGTGGTCCCGACGATCCAGTGCCGTCCCCACGGGATGACGAAGAGGACGGACTTCTCCGTACGCAGGATCAGACCGGTCGAGGAGTGGATGCGATCCTTCGGGACGACGAGGTGGATGCCCTTGGACGCCCGGACGTGGAAGAGTCCGCGCTCCCCGATCAGCGCCTGGGTGTCGTCCGTCCAGACCCCGGTCGCGTTGACCACCTGTTTGGCCCTGACCTCGTACTCCCCGCCCGCCTCGACGTCCTCCACCCGGGCACCGACGACCCGCTCGCCCTCCCGGAGGAAGCCGATGACCCGCGCCCGGTTCGCCACGTGCGCGCCGTATCCGGCGGCGGTGCGCACCAGGGTCGCCACGTAGCGGGCGTCGTCCATCTGCGCGTCGTAGTACTGCAACGCCCCGACCAGGGCGTCCTTCCGAAGCGCCGGGGCGACCCGCAGGGCGCGGCGGCGGGAGAGATGCCGGTGGACGGGCAGACCGCGGCCGTGCCCCGACGACACCGACATCGCGTCGTAGAGCGCCACGCCGGAGCCGGCGTAGAACCGCTCCCAGCCCTTGTGCTGCAGCGGGTAGAGGAACGGCACGGGCTTCACCAGGTGCGGGGCCAGCCGCTCCAGGAGCAGTCCGCGCTCCTTCAGCGCCTCCCGGACGAGCGCGAAGTCGAGCATCTCCAGATACCGCAGCCCGCCGTGGATCAGCTTGCTCGATCTGCTCGACGTGCCCGAGGCCCAGTCGCGCGCCTCGACCAGGCCGGTCGAGAGCCCCCTCGTCGCCGCGTCCAGCGCCGTACCGGCGCCGACCACGCCCGCCCCCACGACCAGCACGTCCAGTTCGCGCTCGGCCATCGCGGCGAGCGCCTCGGCACGCTCCGCGGGTCCCAGTGTCGCTGTCCTCACCGCTGCCTCCCGGGTAGATCGGGGTGGTCCGGCACGGGACGCGACCCGACCGAGCGGTCGGACGCCCCGCGCCCACCCCTCGATTCTGTCCGCCGTCCACGACTTCGGCCACCGCCTGTGGACAACACCGGGACGACAGGAGCCCGACAATGCGACATATAGGTCATATTTACGCCTAGTCTGACATTGCGCTGTCCTTTGCGGTTGCGCTTTCCGCTCTCTCGGTCCAAGGGAAGGACGGCCCATCCACATGCCCGCAGACCTCGCTGTCATCGGACTCGGCCACCTCGGCCTGCCTCTCGCCCAAGCCGCTGTCGCCGCCGGTGTCCAGACCGTCGGCTACGACACCGACCCCCGTGCCTACGCGGAGCTCTCCGCGGGCCACACCCCCGTCGAGGGATCGCTCACCGCCTCGGACGTCCGCCGGATGCTCTCGGGGGGTTTCCGGCCCACCACCGACCCGGCCGAACTGGGCCGGGTCCGTACCGCGGTGATCTGCGCGCCAACCCCGCTCGGCGCCGACCGCACCCTCGACCTCACCGCCGTCGGCGAGGCGACCCGCGCGCTCGCCGCCCGGCTCCGCCCGCACACCACCGTCCTGCTGGAATCGGCCGTCCGGCCCGGCACCACCGAGAGCTACGTGCTGCCCCTGCTCGAAGAGGGCTCGGGGCTGCGTGCCGGTCGCGACTTCCACCTCGCCTACTCCCCCAGCCGCCTCGACCCCGGCAACAGGACCCACGTCTACACCAACACCCCCAAGGTCATCGGCGGCCTCACCCCCGCGTGCACCGAGTCCGCCGCCGCCTTCTACGGCCGCCTCACCGACAAGGTCGTCCGGGCCCGCGGGCCGCGCGAGGCGGAGATGACGAAGGTCCTGGAGACCAACTTCCGGCACGTCAACATCGCCCTGGTCAATGAGATGGCGGTGCTCTGCCACGACCTCGGCGTCGACCTGTGGGACGTCATCAGGTGCGCCGAGACCAAGCCCTTCGGCTTCCAGCCGTTCCGTCCGGGCCCCGGTGTCGGCGGTCACGGCGTCCCCGTCGACCCGGGCTGCCTCCCGTACAACGGCCGCACCCCCGGGCACCCCCTGCGGATGGTCTCGCTCGCCCAGGAGATCAACGACCGGATGCCGCAGTACGTGATCCAGCGCTGCGCCACCCTCCTGAACGAGCACGGCAAGTCCGTCCGCGGTGCCCGGGTGCTGCTCCTCGGTGTCACCTACAAGCCCGACCTCGCCGACCAGGAGGCCTCCCCCGCCCAGGAGGTCGCGACCCGGCTGATGGACATGGGCGCCCAGATCGGCTACCACGACCCGCACGTCCTGGACTGGCGGGTACGTGACCTCCCGGTTCCGCGCGCCGACTCGCTGTACGAGGCGGCGTCGAGCGCCGATCTCACAGTGCTGCTCCAGCACCACCGTACGTACGATCTCCAGGGCCTCGCGGTGAAGGCCCAACTCCTCCTGGACACCCGGGGAGCGACCCCGGCGGGGGCCGCACACCGGCTGTAGGAACGGCTTTCCCGGGGATTTCGGTGGGCGATGTCACAGACGGCTGCTAGCCTGCGGCGTCACTTCTCGCACAGTCGTGCGCTTCTGTCCCAGGGGGATACCACCATGAGCCAGCCCGTGCCGCCGCCGAACCAGCCGCAGCAGCCGTACAACGCCCAGCCCGGCGGCGGCAACCCGTTCGCCGGCCAGCAGCCCGGCCAGCCCGCTGCCCCCACCGGCAACCCCTTCGCAGGCCAGCAGCCCGGCCCGTACGGCCAGCCCGGTCAGCCCGGCGGCGCGTTCGGCGGAGCGCCGTTCTCCCCGCCGGCCCCCGCCCGCGACAACCTGGGGCTCGGCCTGCTGACGGCGGTGGTCACGGCGCTCGTCGCGGCCTTCCTGTACGGCGTCATCGCGGGTTCGATCGAGCGCGAGATCGGCTACATCGCCATCGGCGTCGGGTTCCTCGTCGGCTTCGCGGCGAGCAAGGTCGGCGGACAGAACCCGGTGCTGCCCGTGGTCAGCGCCGTTCTGTCGGTGGGCGCCGTCTACCTCGGCCAGCTCGTGGGCATCTCGATCATCTTCTCCGACCTGGCCCACCAGTCCGCCTCCAGCCTCTTCTTCGACCACTTCGACGTGCTGACGAAGGCGTGGAGCGAGGCGGCGGACTTCAAGAGCTACCTCTTCCTGCTGCTCGGTGCCGTCGCCGCGTTCGGTGGCGCCAAGAAGGCCGCGTGACGCCTGCCGGTACACGGCGAGGAGGCCCGGACCGCTTCTGCGGTCCGGGCCTCCTGCGTACTGCCGGGCGTACTCAGCGGCGGTGCTGCGAGTCCGCCACGGTCACCTCGACGCGCTGGAACTCCTTGAGGTCGCTGTACCCCGTCGTCGCCATCGCCCGGCGCAGCGCGCCGAAGATGTTCATCGAGCCGTCGGGAGTGTGCGAAGGACCGGTGAGGACCTCCTCGGTCGTACCGACGGAGCCCAGGTCCACCAGCTTGCCGCGCGGCACGTCCTCGTGGACGGCCTCCATGCCCCAGTGCCGACCGCGGCCCGGCGCGTCCGTCGCGCGGGCCAGCGGGGAGCCCATCATCACGGCGTCCGCGCCGCAGGCGATGGCCTTGGGCAGGTCGCCGGACCAGCCGACGCCGCCGTCCGCGATCACGTGCACGTACCGGCCGCCGGACTCGTCCATGTAGTCGCGGCGGGCTCCGGCCACATCGGCGACCGCGGTCGCCATCGGGACCTGGATGCCGAAGACGTTGCGCGTGGTGTGCGCGGCGCCGCCGCCGAAGCCGACGAGGACACCGGCCGCACCGGTCCGCATCAGGTGCAGGGCGGCGGTGTACGTGGCGCAGCCCCCGACGATCACCGGGACGTCCAGCTCGTAGATGAACTGCTTGAGGTTGAGCGGCTCGGCCGCACCGGAGACGTGCTCGGCGGAGACCGTCGTACCGCGGATGACGAAGATGTCCACGCCCGCGTCGACGACGGCCTTGGAGAACTGAGCGGTGCGCTGCGGGGAGAGCGCGGCGGCGGTGACGACGCCGGAGTCGCGCACCTCCTTGATGCGCCGGCCGATCAGCTCCTCCTGGATGGGGGCGGAGTAGATCTCCTGGAGGCGGCGGGTCGCCGACTCGGCAGGCATCTCGGCGATCTCGTCGAGCAGCGGCTGCGGGTCGGCGTGCCGGGTCCACAGGCCCTCGAGGTTGAGGACACCGAGGCCGCCCAGCTCACCGATGCGGATCGCGGTCTGCGGGGAGACCACGGAGTCCATGGGAGCCGCCAGGAACGGCAGCTCGAAACGGTAGGCGTCGATCTGCCAGGCGATCGAGACCTCCTTCGGGTCGCGGGTACGGCGGCTCGGAACGACGGCGATGTCGTCGAATGCGTACGCCCGGCGGCCGCGCTTGCCGCGCCCGATCTCGATCTCAGTCACGATGGTGTGGCCTTTCCCTCTATGTCTGCGCTGTCCAGTATCCCCGACACACGGCTGAGGGGCGGTCCGGGGAACCCCGGGCCGCCCCTCGGCTGCGCTGGCGCGTTACTTCCTGCTGTAGTTCGGCGCTTCGACCGTCATCTGGATGTCGTGCGGGTGGCTCTCCTTGAGCCCCGCCGAGGTGATCCGGACGAACCGGCCGTTGGCCTGGAGCTCCGGGACGGTGCGCCCGCCGACGTAGAACATCGACTGGCGCAGGCCGCCGGTGAGCTGGTGGACGACCGCCGAGAGCGGGCCGCGGTAGGGGACCTGGCCCTCGATGCCCTCGGGGACCAGCTTCTCGTCGGAGGCGACACCCTCCTGGAAGTAGCGGTCCTTGGAGAAGGACTTGCGGTCGCCACGGGTCTGCATCGCGGCGAGCGAACCCATGCCGCGGTACGACTTGAACTGCTTGCCGTTGATGAAGAGCAGCTCGCCCGGGGACTCCTCGCAGCCCGCCAGCAGCGAGCCGAGCATCACGGTGTCCGCGCCGGCCACCAGGGCCTTGGCGATGTCGCCGGAGTACTGCAGACCGCCGTCGCCGATGACCGGGACACCGGCCGCCTTGGCGGCGAGCGAGGCCTCGTAGATGGCGGTGACCTGCGGGACGCCGATGCCGGCGACGACACGGGTGGTGCAGATGGAGCCGGGGCCGACACCGACCTTGATGCCGTCGGCACCGGCGTCGATCAGCGACTGGGCACCGTCACGGGTGGCGATGTTGCCGCCGATGACGTCGACGCCGGAGGCGTTCGACTTGATCTTGGCGACCATGTCGCCGACCAGCCGGGAGTGACCGTGGGCGGTGTCGACGACGATGAAGTCGACGCCCGCCTCGATGAGTGCCTGGGCCCGCTCGAAGGCGTCGCCCGCGACACCGACGGCCGCGCCGACCAGCAGCCGGCCCTCCTTGTCCTTCGCGGCGTTCGGGTACTTCTCGGCCTTGACGAAGTCCTTGACGGTGATGAGGCCCTTGAGGACCCCCGCGTCGTCGACCAGCGGAAGCTTCTCGATCTTGTGGCGGCGCAGCAGTTCCATGGCGTCCACGCCGGAGATGCCGACCTTGCCGGTGACCAGCGGCATCGGCGTCATGACCTCGCGCACCTGGCGCGTGCGGTCCGACTCGAAGGCCATGTCACGGTTGGTGACGATGCCGAGCAGCTTGCCCGCGGCGTCGGTGACCGGGACGCCGCTGATGCGGAACTTGGCGCACAGCTCGTCGGCGTCGCGCAGCGTCGCGTCCGGGTGCACCGTGATCGGGTCGGTCACCATGCCGGACTCGGAGCGCTTGACCAGGTCGACCTGGTTGGCCTGGTCGGCGATGGAGAGGTTGCGGTGCAGCACACCGGCGCCACCCTGCCGCGCCATGGCGATCGCCATGCGGGCCTCGGTGACCTTGTCCATCGCGGCGGAGAGCAGCGGGATGTTCACCCGCACGTTCTTGGAGATGTACGAGGAGGTGTCGATCTGGTCGGGCGCCATGTCGGACGCGCCGGGCAGCAGCAGCACGTCGTCGTATGTCAGCCCGAGCGTCGCGAATTTCTCGGGCACTCCGTCGACGTTTGCAGTCATGACACCTTCCCCAAATGGCCTTGATCGGTGCGGATGTCCATGCTAACGGCCTTCGGGGGTGTCTCATTCCACGAGCAAGATCACCTAGAGGTTCTGTAGCTTCGTACGGACGACGGCGGGAGCCGGCTCACTGCTCCGCGAGGGCCCGCAGCCTGCTCAGCGCCCGGTGCTGGGCGACCCGGACCGCACCCGGTGACATGCCGAGCATCTGTCCGGTCTCCTCGGCGGTCAGGCCGACCGCGACCCGCAGAACGAGCAGCTCACGCTGGTTGTCCGGGAGGTTGGCGAGAAGCTTCTTGGCCCAGGCGGCATCGCTGCTGAGCAGGGCGCGCTCCTCGGGTCCGAGCGAATCGTCGGGGCGCTCGGGCATCTCGTCGGAGGGCACGGCCGTCGAGCCCGGGTGGCGCATGGCGGCCCGCTGGAGATCGGCGACCTTGTGGCCCGCGATGGCGAAGACGAAGGCTTCGAAGGGTCTGCCGGTGTCCTTGTAGCGCGGCAGCGCCATCAGCACCGCGACACAGACCTCCTGCGCCAGGTCCTCCACGAAGTGGCGGGCATCACCGGGCAGCCGGTTCAGCCGGGACCTGCAGTAACGCAGCGCGAGGGGGTGGACATGGGCCAGCAGGTCATGCGTGGCCTGCGCGTCCCCCTCGACAGCACGGTGCACCAGTGCACCGATCACCGTCGTCTCGTCGTCGCGCATCGGACCATGGTGCCTCGGAGCCTCGTCTTCCGCTCCGCCGCGTCCGTAGTTGTGCACCGAAGCGTTATGAGCGGGTGCGCCGGAAGTCATGTCCTGCGCCCTCCCCTTCCGCTCGACCGAATCGTTCCCGAGGAACTCCACGTCTCAAGGATGCGGCATCGGCCGGGAAGCGTCACATGCCGTCGGCCCGGAGCGCACCACCGGTGGGGCGGAGCCCGCCCCGCGCACGTCGGCCACCCCACCCCGTCCGCCGGTGGGCGGACGGGGAACCGCACGGCTGCCGGCCGTGGCCGGACCTCAGCGGACCAGGCCCCAGCGGAAGCCGAGCGCGACGGCGTGCGCCCGGTCCGAGGCGCCGAGTTTCTTGAACAGACGCCTGGCGTGCGTCTTCACCGTGTCCTCGGAGAGGAAGAGCTCACGGCCGATCTCGGCGTTCGAGCGGCCGTGGCTCATCCCTTCGAGCACCTGGATCTCACGCGCGGTGAGCGTCGGCGCCGCACCCATCTCGGCCGACCGCAGCCGACGCGGGGCGAGCCGCCACGTCGGGTCGGCCAGCGCCTGGGTGACGGTGGCCCTCAGCTCCGCCCGGGAGGCGTCCTTGTGCAGATATCCGCGGGCCCCGGCGGCGACGGCGAGCGCGACACCGTCCAGGTCCTCGGCGACGGTCAGCATGATGATCCTGGCGCCGGGATCGGCGGAGAGCAGCCGCCGGACCGTCTCCACACCCCCCAGACCGGGCATGCGTACGTCCATCAGAATCAGATCCGAACGGTCGGCGCCCCAGCGGCGGAGGACTTCCTCGCCGTTGGCCGCCGTCGTCACACGCTCGACGCCGGGCACGGTCGCGACCGCGCGACGAAGCGCTTCTCGGGCAAGCGGGGAGTCGTCGCAGACGAGGACGGATGTCATGACCGTCCTCCGCAGCTGATGCGCGTCACCTTGAGCCTCCAGGCTGTTACAAGTCGTCACCTGAGCGGTTGACGCTCTCGGACACCTGCCCGATCGCTTTTTCTGTCAACCGCCTCCGCCCTCTCAACGATGGTCACTCGAAAGAGTTACGGGTCGGACGGCCGGGTTCGGCACTCTACGTGAGGAAGCGTGCACACAGGAGAGCGGCGCGGATCATCCAACAGTCAACCGAAACTCCACACCAAGATATGCCCCATTTAGCGGGTTTTCTTCCCTTTTGCTGGTGTCTGTGGCTAGATTCGCAATCAGTCATATTTACATCTACTTACACCGTAGATGTAAATGTCATGGACACGGTCACCAATGGACGACAACGACGATTCCGACGCAGCATGGTTTCGAGGGGACAAGCAATGGCAGATTTCTCCCGCCTTCCCGGACCCAACGCCGATCTGTGGGACTGGCAACTGTTGGCGGCCTGCCGCGGGGTCGACAGCTCGCTGTTCTTCCACCCGGAGGGTGAACGCGGGGCGGCACGGAGCGCCCGCGAGAACTCGGCAAAAGAGGTCTGTATGCGATGCCCGGTACGTGCCGAGTGCGCGGCCCACGCACTCGCGGTACGAGAGCCCTACGGAGTATGGGGCGGACTGACCGAGGACGAACGCGAGGAGCTCATGGGACGGGCCCGCAATCGACTGATCACGGCGGCGCCGTCGAGCGTTCCGTCCCCGTCGGGGCACGGTTGATCCCGCCCGCCCCGCCCAACAACTAGAAAAACGTTTCCGCATCTCACCCGGCCGCCGAGGGGGGCCGGGACACAGGCAGGCCCCTCAGCGTGCGGCGGCCAGGGACAGCCGGTCCAGGGTGGCCGCCACCGCCGGCACCTGGGCCAGGTCGGGCAGGGTCAGGGCGACGATCTCGCGCTCGATGGCCGGTTCCACCGTCACCGTGCTGGCCCCCTTGGGGCGCACCGACTCGATCGCCAGTTCCGGCAGTACGGCCACCCCCAGTCCGGCGCCGACGAGACCGACGACCGCCGGGTAGTCGTCGGTGGCGAAGTCGATCCGGGGCGTGAAGCCGGACTCCTCGCAGACCTCCACCAGCTGGCGGCGACAGCGCGGGCAACCCGCGATCCACGACTCCTCGGCCAGTTCGGCGATGCCCACCGCGGCCGAACCGGACAGCCGGTGCCCCTCGGGTACCAGGCCGATCAGCCGGTCGGTGAGCAGCGGGCGCACGACCAGGTCGTCCCACTCGGCGCCGGGGACGCCGTAGCGGAACGCCAGCGCGATGTCGCAGTCGCCCTCGCGCAGCATCTCGACCGAGCGCGGCGGCTCGGCCTCGACCAGGGAGACCCGGGTACCGGGGTGGGCCGCGCGCAGCGCCGCGAGGGCGCCGGGGACCAGGGTGGAGCTGCCGCTGGGGAAGGAGACCAGCCGGACCCGGCCCGCCCGCAGTCCGGCGATCGCGGCGACCTCCTCCTCGGCGGCGGTGAGCCCGGCGAGGATGCCGGAGGCGTGCCGGACCAGGGCCTCGCCCGCCTGGGTGAGCCGCATCTCGCGTCCCGTGCGGATCAGCAGGGTGGTCCCCGCGGAGGCCTCCAGCGCCTTCATCTGCTGGCTGACCGCGGGCTGGGTGCACCCCAGTTCACGGGCGGCGGCGGAGAACGAGCCGGTGGCGGCCACGGCGCGCAGGACACGGAGATGACGGGCTTCGATCACCCTTCAACCATAAGACACTCTTGGGTCGGATGTGAATTACTGCCGTGCGTCTTTGGGGCTGGAATGGATGCGGCCTCCCCCGCGACAGGGAGTGGGTCGGCGAGCGGCGTCATACGGCCTCGGCGGCGGGGCCGGGGAAGGAACCGACGCGCGGCGCCGTCGGCCGGCGCCAACGCCGCACGCCCGGTCGCGGGGCGTGCGGAAGTCCGTTCCCTGCCGGGAAGGCAGGCCGTTACCGTTCCCGGTATGAAGCCGATGAAGTTGCTCACCGTGAACGTGGGACGGCCCAGGACCGTCGACTACACCGACGCCCCCGGCGGCGCGACCGGGATCGACAAGCGGCCGGTCGACGGCCCGGTACGTGTCACCGATCCCGGCCCCAAGGGAACCGGCGGCAGCGGACTGGCCGGGGACGCCGTGTGCGATCTGCGTCATCACGGCGGCTCCGACCAAGCCGTGTACGCCTTCGCCCGTGAGGAACTCGACGCCTGGGAGCGGGAGCTCGGCCGGCCTCTGTCCAACGGCGCGTTCGGCGAGAACCTGACGACCAGCGGGCTGGACGTGAGCGGCGCGGAGATCGGCGAGCGCTGGCGGATCGGCCCGGAACTGGTGCTGGAGGTCGCGTCGAGCCGGATTCCGTGCCGTACGTTCGCCGCTCATCTCGACGAGCGGGGCTGGGTCAAGCGGTTCACGCGGGCGGCCGCCCCCGGCGCGTACCTGCGGGTCGTCGAGCCGGGCTCGATCCGCGCCGGGGACCCGGTCGAGATCGTGCACCGTCCCGGCCACGGCGTCACCGTGGACCTGGAGTTCCGGGCCACGACGACGCACCGCGAACTGCTCCCGGAGCTGCTCGCGGCGCGCGACGCGCTCCATCCCGAGACGCTGAGTGCCGCGCTGAAGTACGTGGAGCGGGAGGCGAAGGGCGCCTGATCGCGGAGGGTGCGCGGGCATCGGTGCCCGTCCGGCCGTGATCCGCCGGACAGGCACTAACGTGCCGCTCATGACGACTGCACTGATTACGGGCGCGACCGCAGGGATCGGAGCCGCCTTCGCGCGGCGGCTGGCGGCCGACGGGCACAACCTGGTGCTGGTGGCACGCGACACCGAGCGGCTGCGCGAGCAGGCGACGGAACTCCACGACCGGCACGGCATCGAGGCCGAGGTGCTCCGGGCCGACCTGTCCGAGGACAAGGGGATCGCCGCGGTCGAGGACCGCTTGACGGACCGCCACCACCCGGTCGACCTGCTGGTCAACAACGCCGGGTTCGGCCACAAGGGCCGCTATCTGGACGTGCCCATGGCCGATGAGCTGACCATGCTGAAGGTGCACTGCGAGGCGGTGCTGCGACTGACCTCGGCGGCCGCGGCCGGGATGCGGGAACGCGGGCGGGGCGGGGTCGTCAACGTGGCCTCGGTGGCGGCGTTCGTGCCGCGCGGGACGTACGGCGCGTCCAAGGCGTGGGTCGTGCAGTTCACCCAGGGCGCGGCGAAGGACCTGACGGACTCGGGGGTGCGGCTGATGGCGCTGTGCCCCGGTTTCGTGCGGACGGAGTTCCACCAGCGGGCCGGGATGGGGACCGGCAACATCCCCGGCTGGATGTGGCTCGACGCGGACAAGCTCGTGGCGGCGGCCCTGGTGGACCTGGCGCGCGGCAAGTCGCTCTCGGTGCCGGACCCGCGGTACAAGGCGTTGATGGGTCTCGTGAAGCTGACGCCGCGCGGCCTGCTCGGAGGGGTCACCTCCAAGACAGGCCGCAAGTACGGACCGCAGTGAGCGGGTTACCGGGTCGGCGGCTGCCGAGTGGGCTGTTACCTCACTCCGCGGCCCGCGTAGGCGCCGATGTTGGGGGCGCCGGGCTTCAGTTCGTTGCCGAAGTAGTCCTTGCCGCCGTTGTTCTCGATGACGGCTCCGGCGGCGAGGGCGGGCGAGCCCGCGCCGAGCCGGAAGTCCGTGCGGAGCTTCGGGTCGGCCGTGATGCCGCCGGGGTCGGGACGCGTCATGTCGATGCCGTAGAAGGCGTTGTGGTCGAAGGAGAGCCCGGCCGTCGGGTTCTTGAAGGCGTAGCCACCGGTGCCCTCGCTCACGAAGACGTTGTTCCGGATGGACAGTTCGTGCTGGGTGGTCGCCGGGCTGCCGGCGTCGTCCTGGACGAGGTGGCCGGGGATCTGCTCCTTGTTGTGGAACGTGTTGTTGTAGATCTCCGTGCCGAGGATCGGGCCCCAGCAGTTCTGGATCAGGCGGGCGCCGTCGTCGCGGCTGACGTTGTAACGGGCGACCGTGCCGATGGTCTTCGCGCCGCTGTACGGGCAGATCAGCAGGAAGCCGCCCTTGTTGTCGTGGCTGTAGTTGTACTGGAAGACCGTGTTCTGCGAGGCGCCGTCGGCGTCGAAGGACATGCCGTCGTGGGTGTTGCCGCCGCCCGAGACCTCGTTGTGCTCGACGGTCGTGTCGTCGGTGTTGAAGGTCCAGATGCCCGCGTTGGCGGAGGGCGAGCGGAGCTGGAAGCCGTCGACCCTGTTGTGGTCGACGCGGGCGCCGCTGGTGGTGTCGAGCTTCATGCCGTCGCCGGCCAGCGACTTCAGTGTGTTGTGGTGGATGCGGACTCCGATGCTGGGCGTCCACTCCCCCGGGTAGACGTTCGGGTCCTGCTGCTGGCCGACCAGATCGCGCTTGGAGAAGGTCGACTTGAAGTAGATGCCCTCGCGGTCGACGTCCTCGATGCGGTTGTGCCCGATGTCCAGGCCGTCGTACCAGCTGGCCTTCGTCCTGCCCTCGACCGCGATGTGGATCGCGCTGGAGCCGGACACCGTCTTGTAGTCGCCGCCGCGCACATCGTGGATGTAGAGGCCGGAGATGTCGAAGCCGCGGGCGACGCCGTAGTCGGTGAGGCGGAGGCGGACGCCGTTGCGCTCGCTGCCGGGGTTGTCGGCGTTGGTGATCTCCAGGTCCTTGAGGTGCACGTACTGCGTGTTGGAGAGCAGGACGACGTCGTGGGCGCCCGCTCCGTCGAGCCTGGCGCGCGCCGGGCCGTTGCCGTAGTCGGCGATGGTGAACGGGGCACGGGCGGAGCCGGTGCCCTCGGGGGCGAGGGTGCCGGTGCAGGTGGCGCCGCGCTTGAAGAGCAGCCGGTCGCCGGGTCCGTAGGTGTGCGCGTTGGCCTCGGCGAGCGTGGTCCAGGGGTGCTGCTTGCTGCCGGTGGCACCGGCCGGCGCGGCGGCACAGTCGACATGGAAGGTGCGACCGGTGGGCGCGGCCTGTGCGGCGCTCTGACCGGCGACGGTCAGCCCGGCGGCGGCCGTCAGGGCCGCGAGCGCCGTGGCGGTGACGCGATGTCTCACAATTCCTCCGTACGAACAGTCAGGGACGGGACGAGTCGGCATCGCCGGAATCCTGGACTCGGATTGATCGAACGTCAATGGATTGCGTTTGAATGATCGAAACTCCCATCGTTCGATCATGTTGCTCTAGGGTCGGAGAACGGCCCGGGCAACGGCCGGACCGGGGACCGGGCCACACACTGCGAGGGGACTGCTGCCGTGCGCGAAAGTGCTGCTGAACGACATGACCGCCTGCTGGGACTGGTACGGGAACGGGGCTCGGCCCGGGTCTCGGACCTGGCCTCGCAGCTGGGGGTCTCGCCCGTCACCGTGCGCCGGGACGTGGAGGAGCTGGCCGGCCGGGGGCTGCTCGACCGGGTCCACGGCTCGGTCTCCTGGCCGCAGGACGCCGCCCCCGCGTCCGCCGCGGGGCCCGGCGGCAGCGGCATGGTCCTCGGCATGCTCGCACCCTCGTCGACGTACTACTTCGCCGAGGTCATCCGCGGGGCCCACGAGGCTGCCGCCCGCGCCGGGGCCCGGCTGATCCTGCGGATCTCCGACTACCGGCCGCAGGAGGACCAGGCCCGCACCGAGGGCCTGCTCTCCGCCGGAGCCGAGGGCCTGCTGGTCGCTCCGGGCTGGCAGCACCCCGGCGATCCCGCGGCGTTCGGCGACTGGATCGCCTCGCTGCCGGTGCCGACCGTCCTGCTGGAGCGCAGGCCCACCGCGGGCTCCCCGCTGGACGGCCTGGACCGGGTCTGCTCGGACCACGCGCACGGGGTGCTGCTCGCCGTGCGCCACCTGGTGGATCTCGGGCACGGGGCGCCGCTGCTGATGGCCCGCGCGGACTCCCCGACCGCCGTCGCGGTGCGGTCCGGGTACGCGGAGGCCCTGGCCCTGCTCGGGCTGGACGCACCGCAGGGCGTGATCGAGTCCGTACCGGCGGAACTCGCCCCCGACGCCTTCGAGCAGGCGGTACAGGCGTTGCGCGAGGCGGTCCGCTCGGGCGTGGCGACGGCGGCGCTGATCCACAACGACGTGGACGCGATCCAGGTCGTGCAGCGCCTGGCCGAACTGGGCGTACGGGTGCCGGACGATCTGGCTCTGATCGCCTACGACGACGAGGTGGCCGCGCTGGCGGACACCCCGCTCACGGCGGTGGCGCCGCCCAAGCGCGACGTGGGACGCCACGCCACGGAACTGCTGGTCGAGCGGCTCGGCCAGGGCGCGGGCGCACCGCGGCGCCATCTGACGCTGCTGCCGCAGCTGCGGGTCCGGGACTCGTGCGGGGCGCCCCGCCCCTGAGGGCCGTGGGCCGCGCCCCACGGGCGCGGAGGGCGGCGGCGATCCCGGAACGAGCCCCGGGGCCGGCGTTCCCGCGGCGCTCGCGGACCGGTCACGCAGGGCATTCCACCCACTTCCGTACGCAACTTATCTGATCTTTTTTCGATCAATCGCTCTTTCGCTCTTGACTTCGGTCACGGCTGGTCCAAGGATCACGGCCAACGCCAATGTCGTCGCCTGTTCAGGAGCCTCGCTGTGAGCCGCAGTTCGAGCAGAACGTCCCTCGCCGTAGTCGGCGCCGCCACCGCCCTCGCCGTTCTCACGGCCTGTGGCGGCAGCGGCGACGGCGATGCCGCCGCCGGAAGCGACGGCAAGCCCGTCAGCATCACCTTCTGGGGCTGGGCCAAGGGGTCCAAGGAGGTCGTCGACGCGTTCAACGCCTCGCACAAGAACATCAAGGTGGTGTACGAGGAGATCCCGTCCGGCAACGCGGGCGGCTACGCCAAGATCTCCAACGCGGTGAAGGCGGGCAACGCGCCGGACCTGGTCTCCATCGAGTACCCGCAGCTCCCGGAGTACGTCAGCCAGGGCGCGCTCCAGGACATCGGCCAGTACTTCACCGAAGACATCCGGAAGAAGCTGCTGCCGCAGGCGGTCGAACTGACCACACTGGGCGGCAAGAACTGGGCCGTCCCGTTCGACGCCTCCCCGCAGTCCTTCTACTACCGCAAGGACCTGTTCGAGAAGTACGGCGTCGAGGTCCCCAAGACCTGGGCCGACTTCCGCAAGGCCGCCGAGAAGGTGAAGAAGGCCGACAAGAACGCCCGCATCGGCACCTTCTTCCCCGACGACCCGACCACGTTCCAGGCGATGGCCTGGCAGGCGGGCGCCCAGTGGTACAAGCCCGAGGGCGACACCTGGAAGGTCAGCACCGCCGACGCGGCCACCAACAAGGTCGCCGACTACTGGCAGGGCCTGCTCGACGACGACCTGATCCGCGCCAACGCCTCGTTCAGCCCCGAGTGGACCAACTCGCTCAAGAACGGCGGCACCGTCGGCTACCTCGGCGCCGCCTGGGGCGCGGGCGTCCTCAAGGGCACGCTGCCCGAGCAGAGCGGCAAGTGGGCCGTCGCCCCGATGCCCAGCTGGGACGGCAAGCCCGCCAGCGGCATGCTCGGCGGCTCCACCTTCGCGGTGACCAAGACCAGCAAGAAGGCCGAGGCCGCGGTCGAGTTCGCCACCTGGATGTCGACCACCGAGGAAGGCATCAAGGCCCGCATCGAGTCCGGCACTTCGAGCGCCTTCCCGGCCGCGTCCGCCCTGCGCCCGGTGGCCAAGAAGTCCTTCGACGCCGGATTCTACGGCGGCGAGGACATCTACCAGGTGTTCGAGGGCGCCGCGACGTCGATCGGCCAGAACTGGAACTGGGGCCCGACGACCGGCACCACGAACACCACCATGAAGGACCAGTTCGGCAAGGTCGCGAGCGGCGGCACCACCATCAAGGACGCCGTGAAGGCCGGGCACGACGCCACGGTCGCCGAGCTGAAGAAGCGCGGTCTGAAGGTCGAGGACGCAGGCTGATGAAGCGCGCCCGGACGACCAGAGCCGCCGCCATCCTGCTGGGGCCCTTCTTCGTACTGTTCACCGTGGCCATGGTGCTGCCGATCGGATACGCGGTCTGGCTCAGCCTGTTCACCGAGAAACAGTCCGGCCTGGGCTTCGGTGGCACCGAGACCGTCTTCAGCGGACTCGACAACTACACGGCGGCCCTGGGCGACCGGGCGTTCCGCGAGGGCTTCGGGGTACTCCTCGGATACTGCCTGTTCTACATTCCGCTGCTGCTCATCGGAGCCCTCGCCCTCGCCCTGCTGCTGGACTCCGCGCTGGCCCGTGCCCGCCGGTTCTTCCAGCTGGCGCTCTTCCTGCCGCACGCCGTGCCCGGCATCATCGCCGCGCTGATCTGGGTGTACCTCTACACACCGCAGCTCAGCCCGGTGGTCAGCGCCATGGAGTCCGGCGGGATCGGCTTCGACTTCTTCTCCCCCGAAGGCGCCCTTCCCTCCATCGTCAACATCGCCCTGTGGGAGTGGCTCGGCTACAACATGGTGATCTTCTACGCCGCGTTGCAGGCGATCGACCGCTCCGTGCTCGAAGCGGCGACGGTCGACGGGGCCGGTGCCTGGCGCGTCGCGCTCAGCATCAAGGTTCCGCTGATCCGCGCCTCGGTCGTGATGGTCGCGCTGTTCACGGTCATCGGCTCGCTCCAGCTCTTCACCGAGCCGCTGATCCTCAACAAGGGAACCGGCTCCGCCGTCACCTCCACCTGGACGCCGAACATGTACGCGTACACCGCGGCCTTCGAACGCAACGACTACGGTCTCGCCGCGGCAGCCTCCATCCTGCTGGCGCTCACGGCCGCGCTGCTGTCCTTCGTCGTCACCCGCTTCACCGGCCGGAAGGGCAAGAAAGCATGAACTCCCCCGCCTCCCGCGGCCGCTGGATGTCGAAGACCGCGGTCAACGGCTTCCTTGTGCTCGCCGTCGTCTACATGCTCTTCCCCCTCGTCTGGCTGGTCACCGCCGCCACGAAGGACACCGGCGGTCTGCTCGCGGGCAACGCGTTCTCCTTCGAGGGCTTCAACCTCGGCGAGAACCTGTCGAACCTGGCCTCCTACGGCGACGGGATCTACTTCCGCTGGTACCTCAACAGCCTTCTCTACGCGGGCGGCGGGGCGATCGTCTGCTCGCTGATCTGCGTCGCCGCGGGGTACGCCTTCGACAAGTACGAATTCCGGGGCAAGGAGAAGCTGTTCGGCCTCGTGCTGATGGGCGTGCTCGTCCCCACCACGGCGCTCGCCCTGCCGATGTATCTCCTGGCCTCCAAGACCGGCCTGGTCAACACCTACTGGTCCGTGCTGATCCCGGTGCTGGTCAACCCGTTCGGCGTGTATCTCGCCCGGGTGTTCAGCACCGGCTACATACCGAACGAGGCCCTGGAGGCCGCCCGTATCGACGGGGCCGGCGAGCTGCGCGTCTTCTGGTCCATCGGGCTGCGCATGGTCATGCCGGGCTTCGTGACCGTCTTCCTCTTCCAGTTCACCGCGATCTGGAACAACTTCTTCCTCCCCCTCGTGATGCTCTCGGACCGCAAGCTCTTCCCACTGAGCCTCGGTCTGTACTCCTGGAACACCAACACTCATGGCGAGCCGAGCTTCTATCCGCTCGTCGTCACCGGCTCGCTCCTCGCCGTCATCCCCCTGATCGTCGCCTTCGTCTCGCTGCAGCGGCACTGGAAGGCCGGTCTGACCGCCGGCAGCGTCAAGTGACCGCGCGAGCCCTGAGGAGTACGAGTTCCACCATGTCCCACGCCACCGACAACCGGCCGACGGCCCTGCTCGCGATGGGCCCCGGCGTCGCCGACCGCCTGCTCGCCGACCGCCATCGCGCCCGGCTGGCCGCCCTCACCCGCACCGACCCGTACCTCGTCGCCCACGACCTGGCCGACCCGACGCCCGAGGTGGCCGCCGCGCTGGCCGAGGCCGAGGTGCTGTTCACCTGCTGGGGCGCGACCCCGCTCACCGCCGAGGTGCTGTCGGCCGCGCCCCGGCTGCGCGCCGTGGTGCACGCGGCGGGTTCCGTGAAGCACCACATCACCGACGCCTGCTGGGAGCGCGGGCTCGCCGTCACCACGGCGGCCGGGGCCAACGCGCTGCCCGTCGCCGAATTCACCCTTGCCGCGATCCTCTTCGCGGGCAAGCGGGTCCTGCACTCCGCGGACCGCTACCGCACCCTGCGCGCCGACCACGACTGGCTCGCGGAACTCGACGGCTGGGGCAACTACCGCCGCACGGTCGGCATCATCGGCGCCTCCCGCATCGGCCGGCGCGTGATCGAACTGCTGCGCCCCTTCGATCTGGACGTCCTGCTGTACGACCCGTACGTGGACGGTCCGGAGGCGGCGCGGCTCGGTGTACGGCTCACCTCGCTCGACGAGCTGTGCGCGAGCAGTTCGGTCGTTTCGGTGCACGCGCCGCAGCTTCCTCAGACGCGTCATCTGATCGGCGCGGCTCAGCTGTCGGCCATGGCGACCGGGACGACGCTGATCAACACGGCGCGGGGTTCGCTGGTCGACGAGGAGGCGCTGCTGCCCGAGCTGACGGCCGGTCGGCTGCACGCGGTGCTGGATGTGACGGAACCCGAACTCCCGCCCGCGCACTCGCCGTTGTACGACCTGCCGAATGTACTGCTCACGCCGCACGTCGCGGGTTCGCTGGGCGGCGAACTGCACCGGATGGCCGACCAGGCGCTGGACGAGACGGAACGGTACGTACAGGGTCTGCCCTTCGCGGACCCGGTGCTGCCGGAGGCGCTGCCGCACTCGGCCTGACGCGGGCTCCGTCCCTGCCCGCACCTCCCCTGCGGCGTCCCCGGCCCGGGGCGCCGCACACACCGAGGCCCGGTACCCCGCGACGGGGTACCGGGCCTCGGTGCCTGTGGTGCTGCACGCCGGTGCCGTGACCGGCGACGGTCGACGGGGCGACCGTCGCCGGAAGGGGCGCTAGTGCGAGTGGCCGTGACCGTGGCCGTGACCGGCCTCGGCCTCTTCCTCGGCCGGCTTCTCGACGACCAGCGTCTCGGTCGTCAGCAGCAGCGACGCGATGGACGCGGCGTTCTCCAGCGCGGAGCGGGTGACCTTGACCGGGTCGATGACGCCGGCCTTCACCAGGTCGCCGTACTCGCCGGTCGCGGCGTTGAAGCCCTGGCCCTTGTCGAGCTCGGCGACCTTCGAGGTGATGACGTAACCCTCGAGGCCCGCGTTCTCGGCGATCCAGCGCAGCGGCTCGACCGCGGCGCGGCGCACGACCGCGACACCGGTGGCCTCGTCGCCCGTCTTGCCGAGGTTGCCGTCGAGGACCTTGACGGCGTGGACGATGGCGGAGCCACCACCGGAGACGATGCCCTCCTCGACCGCGGCGCGGGTCGCGGAGATGGCGTCCTCCAGACGGTGCTTCTTCTCCTTCAGCTCCACCTCGGTGGCGGCACCGACACGGATCACGCACACGCCGCCGGCCAGCTTCGCGAGGCGCTCCTGGAGCTTCTCGCGGTCCCAGTCGGAGTCCGTGGCCTCGATCTCGGCCTTGATCTGGTTGACCCGGCCCTTGACGTCGCCGGGCTCGCCGCCGCCGTCCACGATCGTCGTGTCGTCCTTGGAGACGGTGACGCGGCGGGCGGTGCCCAGCACGTCCAGACCGGCCTGGTCGAGCTTGAGGCCGACCTCCTCGGCGATGACGGTCGCACCGGTGAGGGTGGCGATGTCGCCGAGCATGGCCTTGCGGCGGTCACCGAAGCCCGGGGCCTTCACCGCGACGGCGTTGAAGGTGCCGCGGATCTTGTTGACGACGAGGGTCGACAGCGCCTCGCCCTCGACGTCCTCGGCGATGATCAGCAGCGGCTTGGAGCCACCGGCCTGGATGACCTTCTCCAGCAGCGGGAGCAGCTCCTGGATCGAGCCGATCTTGCCCTGGTGGATCAGGATGTACGGGTCGTCGAGGACGGCCTCCATGCGCTCCTGGTCGGTCACCATGTACGGGGACAGGTAGCCCTTGTCGAAGGCCATGCCCTCGGTGAAGTCGAGGTCCAGACCGAAGGTGTTGGACTCCTCGACGGTGATGACACCGTCCTTGCCGACCTTGTCCATCGCGTCCGCGATGAGCTCGCCGACCTGCGGGTCCTGCGCGGAGAGCGCGGCGACGGCGGCGATGTCGGTCTTGTCGTCGATCGGACGGGCGGTCGCGAGGAGCTCCTCGGACACGGCCTTGACCGCGGCGTCGATGCCCTTCTTCAGGGCGGCCGGGGAAGCACCCGCGGCGACGTTGCGCAGACCCTCGCGGACGAGCGCCTGGGCCAGCACGGTGGCGGTGGTCGTACCGTCACCCGCGACGTCGTTGGTCTTGGTCGCCACTTCCTTCACCAGCTGGGCGCCGAGGTTCTCGTACGGGTCGTCGAGCTCGACCTCGCGCGCGATGGTGACACCGTCGTTGGTGATGGTGGGAGCGCCGAACTTCTTGTCGATGACGACGTTGCGGCCCTTGGGGCCGATCGTCACCTTGACCGTGTCGGCAAGCTTGTTGACGCCGCGCTCAAGGGCGCGACGGGCGTCCTCGTCGAACTTCAGAATCTTCGCCATGGGAGCTGAGCTTTCCTCTCAAATGAACTGCGCCCCCGACCGCCCGGCTGGTTAGTTCGCAGGGGGCCAGGGGCGCAGAACAGAAGCAAACGTGGGTGAATTACTTCTCGATGATCGCGAGAACGTCGCGAGCCGAGAGGACGAGGTACTCCTCGCCGTTGTACTTCACCTCGGTGCCGCCGTACTTGCTGTACAGAACGACGTCGCCGGTCTTGACGTCGAGCGGAAGGCGCTCGCCGTTCTCGAAGCGGCCCGGGCCCACGGCCAGGACGACGCCCTCCTGGGGCTTCTCCTTGGCGGTGTCCGGAATGACCAGGCCGGAGGCCGTGGTCTGCTCGGCGTCGAGCGGCTGGACCACAATGCGGTCCTCGAGCGGCTTGATCGCAACCTTGGTGCTGGCGGTCGACACGATCCGGTCTCCCCCTTCGGAGATCTCACGGGGTTAAGAGTCTTTGGGTGGCGACCAGGTGGATCCGTCGTCGCGGGTGCCGGACCTGCCAGTCGCGCAGTACTGCTGGCACTCTCCAGTGGTGAGTGCCAGCACCGAGACTATGACCGGGATTAGCACTCGGTCAAGCGGAGTGCCAATTCAGCCAGTCGTGGCGTGCCGAGACCCCTGCCCGCCCCCGCAGCTCGCCACCCCCGCGCGGCGGACCGCACACCAGTCCGGGCAACGGTCCGGACACCTTGAGGACAACGCGGGGACGGACCGATCCGTTCCGTACGACCGTGATGGCGTGCCCGGATCTCCGTACGGCCCGCCGGCCCCGCCCTCGCCCCGCCCCTCGACCGCGCGGCACCACTCGCGCACCGTCAACGGCTGTCTCGACGTGCTGCTCGGTCTGCTGCTGGTGGCCCTGGAAGGGCTGATCTGCGCGGTCGCCGCCTACTCCCTGACGGTCTCGCGACTGGACCTCGACGGCCGGGAGGCAACCGGTCCGCCGCCCATGGACTGGACGCCGGCCCTCGTCTTCGGCGGGTTCGCCGCGGTGGTCTCCCTGTTCGCCGTGGTCCTGATCCGCTCGAACTGGCCCTGGGCGGGTGGGATCCAGGTCCTGGCCGCACTGCTGCTGTGCCTGGTCACGGTGCAGACCGGGCACGAGGACTACCGCCGCTCGCACCCGGCACCGGCCCCCGCCCCCTCGTACGACCCCGGACGGCCCGGCCACCAGTGCCTCAGCGGCGGCGACGACCACGAGTGCCTGGACTCCGGCGGCTGAGGGCAGGCGACGACCAGCGACCGCGGCGCCCCGTGAGCGCCGCGCGGACGCGCTCGCGGGCCGGCCTGGGGCGTCGGCCGCGGCCGGGTCATCTTCTGCGCGGCCTTGCGGCCCAGCCGTTCGATCGGGTCCACCGACTGTGCGCACGCGGTGGTGGCGGTCAGCAGCGCACCCGCTGTCAGCAGTCCGGCGAGCAGCCGGTGCGCCCTTGTCATACGTAGTCCTCCAGCCGGGCCACGGCGTACCCCTTGTCCGTGATGGTCTTCATGACGGCGCGGACCAGGTCGGTCATGCCGGCTCCCCACTCCTTCCGGCCGCGGAAGTGCGTGAGGATGATGTCGCCGGGGTGCAGGTCCTGGTCCCCCTCGCGCCATTCCATGTGGTCCGGGAACGCTTCCGCGTTCCAGAGCGGCACGGCCTCGATGCCGCAGGACTTCGCGATGCGGAGCGTGTCCCCGTCGTAGTTGCCGTACGGCGGACGGAAGAGGGTCGGACGCTTGCCGAACTGCTTCTCGATGATGTCCTGCTGGTCGCAGATCTCACGCTTCTGCCCGCTGTAGGAGAGGCCGGGCAGATAGGGGTGGTTGAGCGTGTGGTTGTTGAGGGACACGCCCAGCCGCTGCGCCTCGCCGAAGTACCCGTAGTTGTCGCTCACCTCGTAGTCGCTGAGGAACGCGCTGTACGGGATGTCCAGCTCGTCCATCATCCGCAGCAGCTCGGGGTCCTTCTCGGAACCGTCGTCCATCGTCAGGAAGACGACCCGGTCCTTGGTCGGGACGGTGGTGAACACCGGCGGCAGCGAGTCGTCGCCGCCCTCGGCCTCGAACCCCTCCCGGGTGGTGAGGTGCGGCTTCACCGCGGGCGGCAAAGGCGCGACCAGCGGTGGCCCGCCCAGTCCCCATTTCTTCGCGAGGGCCGCCCGCACGGCCGGGGCGAGCCTCGCGTTCTCATGGGATCCGTCGGGTGCGCGGCCCAGTTCGGCCGGCTGCCCGGGACCCGCCTTCTGTCCGGGACCGCCCGGGTGCCCGGTGTCCGCGTCGCCCCGGCCGCCGGCCCCGGACGCGCAGCCCGAGCCGATCGCGGCGAGCAGGAGTACGGCCAGGACCACGCGGGTCGGCCGGTGCGTGCCGGTGTCGAACGTGCCTGATTCTCGCCTCTCCACGTCTAATTCTTCCTTTTGTCGTATAAGTCATACGGAGTCGCATACTGCCAGCCCGTTCCGGACCCAGGAGCCCGACACCGCCGCCGGGTCCGCCGGTCAACCCGGCTGGCTCACAATGGGACGGGTGAACGCTCTCGCCCCGAACGACCCGAACGGCCCGTCCGACGCCCCCGACCCGTCCGACGCCGCCGACCCGCTCGCCGCCTTCATGGCCCTGCGCACGCCGGAGGGCGCGGCGCTGCTGGACGGGCTGCGCTCGTACGACCCCGCCCAGGAGCTCGCCACCGCCACCCGGCTGCGCCGCACCCATCCGGCCGCCCTGGTGTCCGCCGCGCTGGGACAGGCGCGGCTGCGGCAGCGGGCGGTGGCGAAATTCGGCGCCGAGGACGCGTACCGGATGTTCTTCACGCCGAACGGCGTCGAGCAGGCGACCCGTACCTCGGTGGCCACCCATCGCGCGCGGCGGTTCGTGGAGGCGGGAGTGCGCAGCGTCGCCGACCTCTGCTGCGGGATCGGCGGCGACGCGATCGCGCTCGCGCGGGCGGGCATCTCGGTCCTGGCCGTGGACCGCGATCCGCTGACCGCCGAGGTGGCCCGTGCCAACGCCGCCGCGCTCGGCCTGGACGGTCTGATCGAGGTGCGCCGCGCCGATGTCACCGGGATCGACACCTCGCCGTACGACGCGGTCTTCGTCGATCCGGCGCGGCGCGGCGGCAGGGGCAGGATCTTCGACCCCGAGGCGTACTCGCCGCCGCTCTCCTGGGCGACCGGCGCGGCGCTCGGGGCCCCGCGCGCCGCGCTGAAGATCGCCCCCGGCATCCCGCACGAGGCGATCCCGGCACGTGCCGAGGCCGAGTGGATCTCGGACGGCGGCGACGTGAAGGAGGCGGTGCTCTGGTTCGGTGAGGGCTTCACGGCCGGTTCGTACCGCGCCACCGTGCTGCCGGCCGGCGCCGCGCTGTGGTCCCCGGCCCCGCTGCCCGCCCCGCCCGTCGGCCCGGTCGGCCGCTATCTGTACGAGCCGGACGGCGCCGTCATCCGCGCCCATCTGGTCGCCGACATCGTGGCGCGGTGCGACGGCCGCCTGATCGACGAGACCATCGCGTACGTCACGAGCGACGAGCCGTACGACTCCCCGTACACCACCGGGTACGAGATCACCGACCGGCTGCCGTTCCACATGAAGCGGCTGAAGGCGCTGCTGAGGGAGCGGAAGGTCGGCGTCCTGACGGTGAAGAAGCGTGGCTCGGCCGTCGAGCCGGAGGAGCTGCGCCGCAGGATGAAGCTCCAGGGGCCGAACGCGGCGACGGTCTTCCTGACCCGGGTGGCCGGAGCGCCGACGATGCTGATCGGCCACCCGCTGACCGGTCCCGCCTGACCGGCGGGGACGGCCGTCAGGCCAGGTCGGTCAGGTCCTCGGCGTACACCTGGGAGAGTGGCTGAGGACCCACGTACTGCTGGCAGTTGCACTGACCGGCCTCGAAACGGACCGGCTTCTTGGCCTCGTCCCAGGCCGTCGGCACCTCGACCCGCTCATGGCACCTGCCCTGCTTGTCGTGCTTGGCGAGATGGTGCGTGCAGCCGCAGACCGGCTCCGGCGGCTTGTGGGCCGCTTCGACGGCCAGCCGCTCCTGCCTGGCCGCCTCCAGCAGTTCCAGCTTGCGGCTGTGCCGGTTGCGCAGTGCGGTACGGACGTTGTCGACGGCCCATCCGAAGCCGCCCGTCCAGAAGATGATGAGCACCCACCAGTACCACTCCATGTGACACTCCTCCCCCTGCGTGACTCATGTGTCCGGCCAGGATAGGTCCGGCTCAGCGGTGTGCACCGCCCCCGGCGGAGAACAGCGGCTCCGGGGAGGACGCCCCGACCAGTACTCGCAGCACCCAACGGCGGTGGGCGAAGGCCTTGGTGACGCCGATCAGTCCGACGAGCCAGCAGATCGTCCCGAGTCCCATGACCAGGGCGGCGAGGCCGAAACCGCCCCGGACCGCCTCGTCGGTCGCCGGGACCGCGATGCAGGTGTACAGCCCGAGCACGCACAGCGCGAAGGACAACAGCAACCAGACGAGACTGACGCCCGGCATCCTCAAACGCGCGTCGCGCACCGGATCGCGGTCCAACCCGCCCCAGGCGTCGAGCAGTCGGCGGATGTCGAGGTCGTGGCGCAGTCCGATGACGACGAGGACGACCGCGGGCACCGCGCAACAGGCGCCCATTCCGGCGAGGATCACGGCGAGCACGGCGCTGAAGATGTCGTAGGTCTCCTCGAACGTGATGAGCGCCGCGCTCACCAGCGACCAGCCGACCGCGCAGAGCGCCCCCCACAGCCACAGCGTCACCAGCCGCCCCGGTGAGAGGTGCCTCTTCACCAACTCCCCCAGCACCACGGCCCGGTCGGTGAGCAGCGCCTCACGGTCGGGCCAGGAACGTATCTCCACGGGCGGTGGGGGCGGCGGCAGTTGTGCGCGGCTGAACATGGGCCAGACCCTATCGACCGTGGACACCTGCCGACGGCACGGTGCGTCGGGGCCGCCGGGGTGCCATGCTGGAAAGCGACACACGGAGGTTCACGATGGGGTTCTATGCCGAACGGATCGTGCCCCGGATCGCCGATGCCGCCGGCCGCTCCAAGGCGGTCGAGCCGCTGCGGCGCCGGGTCTGCGAAGGCCTGTACGGCGAGATCATCGAGATCGGGTTCGGCTCCGGGCACAACGTCCCGTTCTACCCGGAGGCCGTCACCGACGTGGCCGCGGTCGAGCCGTCCGATCTCGGCTGGAAGCTGGCCCGGGACCGCATCGACGCGGGGCACGCCCTGGTGCGGCGCGCCTGCCTGGACAGTCAGTACCTGCCGTTCGAGGACAACACCTTCGACGGTGCCCTCTCGACGTGGGCGCTGTGCACCATCCCCGACGCCGACGCGGCGCTGCGCGAGGTGCGGCGGGTCCTCAAGCCCGGCGCGACCCTGCACTTCCTGGAGCACGGGCTGGCGCCGGAGAAGGACGAGGACGTACGCCGCTGGCAGCGCCGCCTCGATCCACTGGAGCGACGGCTCTTCGGCGGGTGCCATCTGACCCGGTCCATCCCCGAGATGCTGACGGCCGCGGGGTTCACGATCGTCGATCTCGAGGTGTTCTACGCGAAGGGCGCCCCGAAGCCGATGGCGGCCGACGCGATGGGGGTCGCCGCCCCCTGACCGGGCCGGGAACGGGCTGCCGCCCCCGGTGCGCCCGGGGCACGCGCCGTCCACCCGTCCCGCGTCGCACAGTCTGCGTCGCACAGTCCGCCGACAGCCGGATCGCCCCGGTGCCCGGGGCCCTGCGGGGTGGAGTGGACCGGCGCGGCGCCCGGAACTCATCGCCCGGCGCGCTCCGGATGGGCGGCGCGGTCCAGGAGCAGTTCGCGTTCGCGTGCGTTGCGGGTCAGTCCGGCCGCCCGCACGAACTCCGCCCGTGCCTCGTCCGTGCGGCCCATCCTGGCCAGCAGGTCCCCTCGGACGCTGGGCAGCAGGTGGTAGCTCCTGAGCGCCGGGTCGGCGGCCAGGGCGTCGGCCAGGGCGAGGCCGGCCGCGGGGCCCTCGGCCATCGAGACCGCGACGGCCCGGTTGAGCTCGACGACCGGGGACGGCGCGATCGCGGCGAGGCGGTCGTAGAGGGCGGCGATGGTGCCCCAGTCCGTGTCCTCGTACGTCACCGCCCGTGCGTGGCAGGCGGCGATCGCCGCCTGCACGGTGTACGGACCGAGCCCGGCACCCTGCTCCGTCGCCGCCACGGCCCGTTCCAGGGCCGCGACGCCGCGCCGGATCAGCAGATGGTCCCAGCGGGCCCGGTTCTGGTCGGCCAGCAGCACCGGCGCGCCGTCCGGCCCGGTCCTGGCGGCGGTGCGCGAGGCCTGGAGCTCCAGCAGCGCCGCCAGGCCGTGGACCTCCGGCTCCCGTTCCATCAGGGCGGCCAGCACCCGGGCCAGCCGCAGCGCGTCCTCGCACAGCGCCGGCCGCAGCCAGTCGTCGCCCGCGGTCGCGGCGTACCCCTCGTTGAAGATCAGGTAGATGACGTCGAGCACGGAGGCGAGGCGGGCGGCACGCTCGGGTCCGTACGGCACCTCGAAGGGGACGCCCTCCCGGCCCAGGGTCCGTTTCGCCCGGACGATGCGCTGGGCGACGGTCGGCTCGGGGGCCAGGAACGCGCGGGCGATCTCTTCGGTGGTGAGGCCGCCGAGCAGCCGCAGGGTGAGGGCGATCCGGGCCTCGGTGGACAGCACCGGATGGCAGGCGGTGAAGATCAGCCGGAGCAGATCGTCGTCGATGTCGTCCGCTTCCGCGGGCTCGGGCGGTGGCACGTCCTCCAGGGTCCGCCCCACCTCGGCGAGCTTGCGCGCGTACGTCTCCTTGCGGCGTACGAGATCGATCGCGCGGTGTCTGGCGGTGGCCATGAGCCAGGCGCCCGGCCGGTCCGGGACACCTGACTCCGGCCACTGTTCCAGCGCGGCCACCAGGGCGTCCTGCGCGAGTTCCTCGGCGATGCCCACGTCCCGCACGATGCGGGCGACACCTGCGATGATCCGCGCGGACTCGATCCTGAAGACCGCCTCGACCGCCGTCCTCGCACTTGCTGCCGTCACGGTCACCCATCAGAGCAGCGGTACGGGGACGCGGCAAACCGGGCGGGTCAGACGCCGGGAGCCTCGTCGATCTGGCGGACCTCGGAGGTGACGGTCCAGCTCTCCGGGTGGATCTGCAGGAACCGCTTGGTCCATTCCAGGGCTTCGGCCTTGTCCTTGACCTGGAGGATGGCGTAGCCGCCGACGACCTCCTTGGTCTCGGTGAAGGGGCCGTCGGTGCAGCTGAGCCTGCCGCCGGACCAGGTGACCCTGGTGCCCTGGGAGGTCGGGGTGAGTCCGGCCGTGTCCAGCATGACCCCGGCCTTGGTGATCTCCTCGAACAGGGCGCCCATGCGCTTCTCGAACTCGGGGCCCGGGGTCTCGGAGTGGAGGCTCTGCTCGTCGATGCGGATCAGCGACATGAAACGGGGCATGGTGACTCCTCGGTCGGAAGGGACGGGGTCCTTCCCCGCCTCTCACCCTTGCGTCGAACGGGAGACACCCGGATCGACAGCTCCCACGGAATTCTTCTGAGAATCTTCCGGAGCGGCCACCGGGGCAGCCGCCGCGGCGGTCCGTTCCGGTGCCGGGAGCAGCACCAGGGCCACCAGCACCGCGAGCGCGAGCAGCCCGGCACAGACCCAGAACGCCGCCGCGTACCCCGCCGCCAGATCGGCCGGCCGGCCCCCGTCACCGGTGACCTGCGCGGCGACGGTGACCAGAACCGCGAGCCCCAGCGAGCCGCCCACCTGGCGGGAGCTGTTCAGCAGCCCGGAGGCCATCCCCGCCTCGTCGGGCGCGACATCGGTCGTGGCCGCGGTGCCGAGCGGCACGAAGCACATCCCGATGCCGACGCTGCAGACCAGGGACGGGCCGAGGATCGAGTACAGGAAGCCGCCGTCCGCCCGCGCCGTCGCGGCGAACCCGGCGAGGCCGAGCGCGGCGAGGCCACCGCCCGCCGCCAGCAGCCGCCGGGTACCGAGCGTCGCGACGGTACGGGTGGCGACGACCGAGCCCGCGACGACGCCCGCCGTGAACGGCAGGAAGGCGGCACCGGCGGCCGTCGGTTCCCGGCCGAGCACCTGCTGCAGGTAGAGCGAGACGAAGTAGAACGCGGCGAACTGCCCCGAGCTCAGCAGCAGGCAGAAGAGATTCGCGGCCAGGACCGGGCGTCCCCTCAGCAGACCGGGACGCAGCAGCGGGGTGGCGACCCGCAGCTCGACGGCGGCGAAGGCGGCCAGCAGGAGCACGGCCGCACCGAGCGTGCCGAGCGTGGGGAGCGACCCCCATGAGTGGGTCGAGGTGCGCACGAGGCCGAGGACCAGCAGTGTCGTACCGGTGGTGGCCAGCAGCGCTCCCACCACGTCGAGCCGGGCCCGGGTTCTCGCGGGGCGGTGCCCCGGGCCGACGCGTACGGCTCCCACCAGCGCGAACACCACGATCGGCACATTCACCAGCATCACCGCCCGCCAGCTCAGCACATCGGTGAGCACTCCGCCGGCGAGCACGCCGACCGCACCCCCCGCCGCGCCCGCCATGCCCCACAGCCCCAGGGCGCGGGAACGGGCGGGCCCGGCCGGGAAGGTCTGGGCGATCAGGGCGAAGGCGACCGGGGCGAGCGCGGCCGCCCCGATCCCCTGCGCCGCACGGGCGGCGATCAGCCCGCCGGGCGACCACGCCAGTCCTCCGGCCAGACTCGCCGCCCCGAACAGCGCCAGGCCGGCCGTCAGGACCCTGCTGCTGCCGATCAGGTCGGCGAGACGTCCGCCGAGCATCAACAGCCCGCCGAACGCCAGCGCGTAGGCGTTCACCACCCAGAGGAGCCCCTCCGGAGTGAAGCCGAGGTCGCGGCGCACGTCCGACAGCGCGACGTTCACCACGGACATGTCCAACGCCACCATGAACTGCACGGTGAGAGCCACCACCAACAGCCAACGCGCTTGCTGTAACCGGTCGTTCACGTCTTCCCCTTCCCTCGCGGCCGTTCGTCCGGCCCATTACTATACGCGTATAGAAATGGGTCACCGCAAGGGACGAGGGACAATGCCGGGGTGTCGGGGACAGAGAAGACGCCAGGAGCGAAGACGCCGGGCGCGGCCGAGCCGCCGAGTGCGGCCGAGGTGCCGGGCGCGACCGGGAAGCGGGCGGCGGCGAAACGCCCTGTCGGGCGGCCGCGCAGGCTCGACCCGGACGCGATGGTCGCCACCGCGCGCCGCATCATCCAGGAAGAGGGCCTGGACGCCCTGAGCATGCGGCGGGTGGCGAAGGAGCTCGGTTCCACACCGATGGCGCTCTACCACTACGTGCAGGACAAGGACGAGCTGCTGATGCTCACCCTGTCGGGCACCGCGGCCGCCTTCCCGCGCCCCGAACTGCCCGAGGACCCGCGCGAGCGACTGCTCGCGGTGGCGGTGCACATGCACGAGATCCTGGGGCGGATCCCCTGGGTGCTGGACATCCTGGCGCTCGGCGAGCTCGCCGACAAGGACGCGCTGTGGATGGTGGAGGAGATCATCGACTCCGCGCTCGCCTGCGGCCTCTCCCCCGCCCGGTCGGTACGCGCGTACCGGGTGATCCGGAGCTATGTCTACGGCGACCTGGTCTTCCGCAGGGCGACCGAACGCCGGGCGGAGAACCCGTCGCGCGGACGGTACTTCCCCGAGATGATCACCGAGGAGGACGCGGCCGCGCTGCCCCGGCTCGCGGCGGTCAAGGACCGGTGGCGCGAGTACACCGCCGACAGCGAGACGGCCGAGGAGCTCGACGCGATCATCGAGGGGCTGATCAGCCGAGAAACGTCCCAGGGCTGACGGACTTCCCACGACCGAGGAAATCCCCATGCCCGGGGGGCGCCCCGTGACCCAGGATCTTCCCCGCCGGCCGGACGAAGGACCCCAGGGGCGGCCCCGCCCCGGGTGCTCCCCCGTCCGCAGCCTCTACGACCCCAGGGACTCGAAGCGCCAGCGGTGCACCGGACGGGTGATCAACTCGGCAGCCGGTTCGGGGAGTTCGGGCAGCTCGTCACCGTAGTCCGCCGCCCACCAGGTGATGACCAGGACCCGGTCCTGCGGGGCGCGCAACAGCTCGCGCCGCAGCGGCTCGCGGGCCAGCTCGGCCGCGCGGGCGCGCGCCCACTCCAGGAGTTCGGGGCCCCTGCCGTCGACGGCGCGGGCCTCCCACATCAGCGCGACGGTCGTACCGCCCGTGCCGCTCATGAGTACAGGTTGTCCTTGCTGATCTCGTGCACGTGGTCGTGGTCGTGCGCGTGGGCACCGGGGACGTGGGTGTCGGTCACCGGCAGCGACGAGTCCGCGGACAGCTCCAGGTCCGAGGCCGGCCTGCCCCGGGCCACCATCTCCGCGCCCAGCGCCGCGACCATCGCCCCGTTGTCCGTGCACAGCCCCGGCCGCGGCACCCTCAGCCGGATGCCGGCCCGCTCGCACCGCTCCTCCGCCAGCGCCCGCAGCCGCGAGTTGGCCGCGACGCCGCCGCCGATCATCAGGTGGTCGACGCCCTCGTCCTTGCAGGCCCGGACCGCCTTGCGGGTGAGCACGTCCACGACGGCCTCCTGGAAGGACGCCGCCACGTCCCTCACCGGCACCTCCTCGCCCGCCGCCCGCTTGGCCTCGATCCAGCGGGCCACCGAGGTCTTCAGACCGGAGAAGGAGAAGTCGTACGCGGGATCGCGCGAGCCGCTCAGACCGCGCGGGAACGCGATCGCCTTCGGGTCGCCCTCCCTCGCCAGCCGGTCGATGACCGGACCGCCGGGGAAGCCGAGATCCAGCACCCGGGCGATCTTGTCGAAGGCCTCGCCCGCCGCGTCGTCGATGGTCGCGCCCAGCGGCCGTACGTCGTTGGTGATGTCCGGTGCGAGGAGCAGCGAGGAGTGGCCGCCACTGACCAGCAGCGCCATCGTCGGCTCGGGCAGCGGACCGTGCTCCAGCTGGTCGACGCAGATGTGCGAGGCGAGGTGGTTCACCCCGTAGAGCGGCTTGTTCAGCGCGTACGCGTACGCCTTGGCGGCCGAGACACCGACGAGCAGCGCGCCCGCGAGTCCGGGGCCCGCGGTGACGGAGATGCCGTCGAGGTCGCGGGCGCTGATCCCGGCCTGCTTCAGGGCGCGCTCGATGGTGGGGACCATCGCCTCCAGGTGGGCCCGGGAGGCGATCTCCGGGACGACACCGCCGAAGCGGGCGTGCGTGTCGACGCTGGACGCCACGGCGTCCGCCAGCAGCGTCGTACCGCGGACGATGCCGACGCCGGTCTCGTCGCAGGAGGTCTCGATGCCGAGTACGAGCGGTTCGTCAGCCATCAGTCAGTCTCTGTCTCTTGTACGGGCTCTTGCACCGTCAGGCGCATGACGAGTGCGTCGATGTTTCCCGGCTGGTAGTAGCCGCGGCGGAAGCCGATCGGTTCGAAGCCGAAGCGTTCGTACAGCTTCTGCGCCCGGGTGTTGTCGACGCGGACTTCGAGGAGCACCTCGGCGCACTCGAAGGCCGTGGCGTGCTTCAGCAGATCGCTGAGGAGTTCGGAGCCGAGGCCGCCGCCCCAGTGGTCACGGGTGACACCGATGGTCTGTACGTCGGCGAGGTCACCGGCCGCGGCGAGCCCGGCGTAGCCGACGATCCGGCCGGTCACGGGATCCTCGGCGACGACGTAGCGGCGGGTGGCCCGCGCGCCGCGGGAGTGCGCCAGCTCGGACCAGAACATGCCGGCCGACCAGGCGTCGTCCGGGAACAGCTCCTGTTCGAGCTCCAGCACCGGATCGATGTCCCACCAGCGCATCTCGCGCAGTACGGCAGTCGTGCTCGTCACTTGGGGGTGACCACCTTGTAGTTCTTCGGAACCTGGGCGTCGGGCCTGCGGAGGTAGAGCGGCTGCGGCGGCAGCAGTTCCGCGCCCGCGGCCAGGCGCTCGGCGGCGAGGGCTGCCAGCGCGCCGGCACTGACGTGCTCCGGGCCCCGGGCGTCCGGGAACGCCTCCGGGTACAGCACGGCGCCCGCGCCGACGACGGGAAGTCCGGCGAGCCGCTCGGCGATGTCGGCGGGCCGGTCGACGGCGGGCTCCGTGGCACGCGTACGGAAGTCCTCGTATCTCGCCCAGTACACCTCCTTGCGGCGGGCGTCCGTCGCGACGGCGAAGGGGCCTTCCAGGCCGTCCCGCCCGGCGGCGTACGCGAGACCGTCGAGGGTGCACAGCCCGTGCACGGGCACGGAGAGGGCGGAGCCGAAGGTCGCGGCCGTGACCAGGCCGACCCGCAGCCCGGTGTACGGGCCGGGGCCGACACCCACGACCACGTCCGTCACGGCGTCGAGTTTCACCCCGGCCTCGGCGAGGACCCGGTCGACGGCGGGCAGCAGCAGCTCCCCGTGCCTTCGGGCGTCGACCTGACCGGACTCGGCGACGACGGAGTTCCCGTCGTGAAGGGCGACGGTGACGGCGGGGGTGGCGGTATCCACGGCGAGCAAGAGCACGCAAACAGCCTACGGCTCCTGCGACGGGGGCACGGCGTCCCGTACGGCGTCCCGGTACGACCGGCACCGGCTGCTACCGTCACCGTGTACACGCGAGTACGACGTAAACGCTTGTACTACATACGGAAGCGAAAGGGGCGCGCACGGTGGCTAGGGGCAGCTCGGGAATCGTGGCCGGGCTCACCGCGGCGGCTCTCGCCGTGGTCGGTTTCCTGGCCTACCAGGCATCGGCGAACGCCCCCGATTCCGTCGCCGCGCCCAAGCCGAAGGTCTCCAGCAGCGCCCCTGCCGCCGGCCATGACAAGCCGAAGGACGAGAAGAAGGCTCCGCCCGCGCTCCCGGCCGGCTCCGGTACCGGCAAGCGCGTGGTGTACGCCCTGAAGGACCGCCGGGTGTGGCTCGTCGACGAGGCCGGGAAGGTGACCCGGACCTTCGCGGTCATGCCGAGCGCGCTGAACCCGAAGCCCGGGACGTACCAGGTGGGTACGCCGCGCCAGGGGCCGCCCACCAAGGGCTCGGACGGCGTGATGATCGAGCACGTGGTGCGGTTCGCGATGGTGGACGGCGTTTCCGTGGGATTCAGCGCGGCACTGGACGGCTCGATGGAGAGCCCGGACCCGTCGCTGAAGACGGGCGGCGTGCGGATGTCCCGGGCCGACGGGGACGCGCTGTGGGACTTCGCGGCCGTACGCACGACGGTGGTCGTCGTCCCGTAACCCGCGGGTTCAGCCGGCCCGGCGCCCCTGGGCGGATTCGACCGGTTCCGCGTCGGGGTCCGTTTCCTTTTCCGTTTCCGCGTCCGTTTCCGTTTCCGCGTCATCCGCGGGAAGGGCGGTGTCCTGGTCCGCGGACGGCGCGGGCGGGGTCGAGACCGCCGTGGCCGCGGCGCAGGCCGACAGCAGGTCTCTCATCGATGGCGGCGGCGGCACTTCACGGTCGGCGGGCGTCGTCATGGATGCCTCCTGGGGCTCCGGCGGAAGGCATGGTTAGGTAGACCTAACCCGCTCTCACCATCCATGTGACCACGCCCGCCCCGCCCGGCGCAACAATGTGCCGACACACTGTCGGAAAGCGCGTCCCGCGCTCAGACCTCGCCCAGCCCCGCCCAGCGGGCCCCGATCCCGACCAGCGTCACCTCGCGCCGTTCGTCGTCCGTGTCACCGACCGCGCGGTGGATCACCACCTGCAGCCGGTCGTCCGAGAGCTCCTCGACCTTGCCGTCGCCCCACTCCACGACGACCACCGACTCCGGCAGCGACACGTCGAGGTCCAGGTCCTCCATCTCGTCGAGCCCGCCGCTCAGGCGGTACGCGTCGACGTGGACCAGCGCGGGACCGCCGGTCAGCGACGGATGGACACGGGCGATCACGAAGGTGGGCGAGGTCACGGCGCCACGCACCCCGAGGCCCTCGCCGAGCCCCCGGGTCAGCGTCGTCTTCCCGGCGCCGAGCTCACCGCTGAGCATCACGAGGTCGCCGGGGCGCAGGACAGCCGCGATCCGGCGGCCGAGGGCCTGCATCTGTTCGGGGGATTCGACGGCCAGGCGCACGGTGACGGTGCCCGGCGCGGCGCCTTCGTCTGGCTCAGCCGTCAGGCTGTTGTGCGGTGCTTCCATGCCCGCCAACGTTAGCCGCTGCCGGCACCGCTCCGACGCGTACCAGCAGGTCCGCCAGCCGGTCCGTCACCGTCTCCGGGTGTTCCAGCATCACCAGATGACCGGCGTCCGGGACGATGACCAGCTCCGCCTCCGGGAGCTGGTCCGCGATGGCCTCGCTGTGCGAGCTGGGCGTCACCAGGTCCTTGTCGCCCGCCAGGATCAGCACCGGGAGGTCGCGGAAGGCGGGCAGGACGTGGCTCTTGTCGTGTTCGGTGAAGGCCGGGTAGAACTCGGCGACCACATCGATCGGGGTGGACTCGATGAGCCGCTCGGCGAACCGTTCGACCGCCGGGTCCACGTCCCGCGAGCCGAACGAGTACCGCTTGATCAGGCCGGCGAAGAGATCGGCGGTCGCCCGTCGGCCCCGCTCCACCAGTTCGGCCTGGGAGCCGAGCGCCCTGAGCACCCCGGGCAGCACCCTTCGCACCGCGTTCACACCCGCGATCGGCAGCCCGAAACTGACCTCGCCCAGCTTGCCGCTCGATGTGCCGACGAAGGCCACGGAGGCGACCCGGTCCCGGATGAGCTGGGGGTACTGCTCGGCGAGCGCCATCATCGTCATGCCGCCCATCGAGTGCCCGACCAGCACCAGCCGCCCTTCCGGGGCGGCCGCGTCGATGACCGCCTTCAGATCCCGGCCGAGCTGGTCGATGCCGACCGTCACCCCGTCCGCCTGGGCCCGGCCCCGCTCGGAGCGGCCGTGGCTGCGCTGGTCCCAGTGGACGGTACGGACCAGACCGCGCAGCGCCGCCCGCTGGAAGTGCCAGGAGTCCTGGTTGAGGCAGTAGCCGTGGCTGAAGACCACGGTGACGGGTGCGGGCGCCTTGCGGCCGAAGAGCCGACGGCGGCGCGTACCGACCCCGGTGGCGGTCGTGCTCTCGCCGCCCGGACCGGTCCCCGCACCGCCGTCCGGCTCGACCTCGTCGATCTCGTAGTACAGCTCGGTGCCGTCGTCGGCCGTGGCCCGGCCGGGCAGCCCGCGCAGCGAGCCGTACGGCCCCGAGGCGTCCAGCGCCAGCCTGGCCCTCCTGCGCATGCCCCGCCCCACGGTCAGCCGCTCGACCGCGACGCCCGCGGCTGCTCCGGCCGCGATCACACCTATGGCGGCCCCGGCGAACCCCGCCCGGCGCCAGCCGACCGCCGTGGCGGCGTCCGTCACCGCGTCCCCCGCGCTGATCTCGCTCACCGTGCCGCGCTCCTCGTCGGTCGTATCCGTCAGGTCAGGGCTGGTCTGTTCCAGTCGTGCTCAGATCGTGCCTGGTCAGGGGCGCTTGATCGGTCAGGACTCGGCCGGGGTGCCATGCAGATGGACGCGCGGCACACGGGTGCCGATCCGGGTCACGATCTCGTACGCGATCGTGTCGGCGGCCTGCGCCCAGTCCTCGGCGCTCGGCTCGCCCCGGTCCCCGGGGCCGAAGAGCACCGCCTCGCTGCCCACCTCGACCTCGTCCCCGTCGAGGTCGACGACGAACTGGTCCATGGCCACCCGCCCCGCGATCCGCCGCCACACTCCACCGACCAGGACGGGCGCGCGGCCGGAGGCATGGCGCGGGATGCCGTCCGCGTAGCCGACCGGCACCAGGCCCAGGGTCGTCTCGGCGGAGGTGGTGTAGTGATGTCCGTAGCTGATCCCGTGACCGGCCGGCACCTGCTTGACCAGGGCGATCGACGCGACGAGCGTCATCACGGGACGCAGTCCGAAGTCGGCCGGGGTGCCGAGCTCGGGGCTGGGCGAGATGCCGTACATCGCGATCCCGGTCCGTACCAGATCGAAGTGCGCCTCGGGGATCGTCAGCGTCGCCGGGGAATTGGCCATGTGGCGCACCTCGGGGTCGACGCCCTCCTTCTCCGCGTACGCGACCATGTCGCGGAACACGTTCAGCTGAGCGGCGATGGAGGGGTGGCCCGGCTCGTCGGCGCAGGCGAAGTGGGACCAGAGGCCGGTGATCCTGACCGTGCCCGCGTCCTCGGCGGCGCGGGCGGCGGCGACCAGCTCGGGCCAGTCGGCGGGCTGACAGCCGTTGCGTCCGAGGCCGGTGTCGGCCTTGAGCTGGACACGGGCCGGGATGCCCGCCTCCGTGGCCGCGGCGACGACCTCGCGCAGGGCCCACATCCCGCTCACCGACACGTCGATGTCGGCCTCGATCGCCTCGCGCCAGGGGCCGCCCGGCGTCCACAGCCAGCACATCACCCGGCCGCCGAGGCCGGCGGCCCGCAGCGCGAGCGCCTCCTGCGGCGTCGCGGTGCCCAGCCAGGTCGCCCCGGCCTCCAGCGCGGCGCGGGCGCAGGGCACCGCTCCGTGCCCGTACGCGTCGGATTTGACGACGGCCATGAGGTGCGCACCGGCCGCCCGCGCGCGCAGTTCACGCACATTGGCGCGCAATGCGGCGAGGTCGATCTCGGCACGGGCTCTCAAGGACGCTGTCTCGTTCATCGCGCCCAGTCTCTCAGAGGCGTACGGCAGGCCCTGCGGGCGGCGGGTCGGGCAGGGGCCGCCACCAGCGGCGTCCGCTGTACCGCGGGGGGCCATCTCAGTGCCGGCGCAGCTCGTGTTCCAGATGATCGACGAGAACCGGGACATGGCTGTGCGGTACGTCCTTGACCGCCGTGACGAGCGTCACCGGGCCGCCCTCGCGGACCAGTTCCACCAGCTCGTCGACGGCCGCCGTGTGGACGGGGTCGGCCAGTTCGGCGCGGTAGCGGTCGGCGAACTCGTCGTAGCGGGTGCCGGTGCGGTCCTCGTGGTACCAGGCACGGAGCTCGGTCGACGGGGTGACGTCCTTGAGCCACCTGTCGATCCCGGCCCGGTCCTTGGCCACGCCGCGCGGCCAGAGCCGGTCGATGAGGACCCGGGTGCCGTCGCCGTCCTCCTGCGGGTCGTACACCCGGCGTACGCGCACGTCGGTACCGCTGCCCTTGCTGGTGCCCACGATCGGCCTCCTGTCGGCGTCCGCCCGCCGTCGCCCGCTGCTGCCCGGCGCTCTCTGCGCCCAGGATCACTCAGGCCCGTACGTCCCGCCATGCCGCCGGGATCGCCTCCGCGACGTCCTGCGCGGCGACGGGGGCGCCGTCCGCGGCGTGGCGGGCGGCCAGGCCGTGCAGATACGCGCCGACCGACGCGGCGTCGCGCGGGGCGAGGCCCGCCGCCAGCAGGGAGCCCGTCAGGCCGGAGAGGACGTCGCCGCTGCCGGCCGTGGCCAGCCAGGAGGTGCCGGTCGCGTTGACCCGTACGGGGGTGTGCGCGGTGTCGGTGGCGACCAGGGTCGTCGATCCCTTGAGCAGGACCGTGGCGCGGTGGCGGGCGGCCAGTTCCCGTACGGCGGCGAGCCGCCCCGCCTCGACCTCCCCGCGCGGGACGCCCAGCAGGGCCGCCGCCTCACCGGCATGCGGGGTGAGGACGGTCGGCGCGGTGCGCGCGCGTACGGCGGCGGCGTCGAGCAGCCGCAGCCCGTCCGCGTCGACGAGCACCGGAACATCCGTCTCCAGCACGTCGCGGACCGCCTCGACGGCCTCCGCGCCGTCACCGAGCCCCGGCCCGACGACCCATGCCTGCACCCGCCCCGCCTTCGACGGCGGGCCCTCGTGGACCAGCGTCTCCGGATGGCGGGCGATCACCGCGTCCGCGCCCGGACCGACGTACCGCACGGCCCCCGCGCCGCCCCGCAGCGCCCCCGAGACGGCCAGCACCGCCGCCCCCGGATACCGCGCCGACCCGGCGACGACGCCCACGACGCCCCGCCGGTACTTGTCGCTCTCGCTCGCGGGCACCGGCAGGAGCGCGGCGACGTCCGCGTACTGCAGCGCCTCCAGGTCGGGTACGTCCGGCAGCTCCGGCCCGAGCCCGATGTCGACCAGGTGCAGCGCGCCCGCCAGGCCGGCGGCCGGGTCGACGAGCAGCCCCGGCTTGTACGTGCCGAAGGTGACGGTGGCGTCGGCCCGCACCGCCTCGCCGAGCACCTCGCCGGAGCCGGCCTCGACCCCGCTGGGCAGGTCGACGGCCACGAAGGCCGCGCCGGTCGCCTCGAAGGCCCGCACCAGCGCGGCGGCGTCCGGGCGCAGCCCGCCCCGCCCGCCGATGCCGGTGATCCCGTCCACGACGAGATCGATGTGCCCGCCCCAGGCGCTCGTCGCGCTCTCCGCCACGCGCCCGCCCGCCGCCAGCAGCGCCGCGAGCCCGCCCTCGTGGGCGCGGCCGGGCGAGGTGAGCACGGCGCGCACGCCCGCGCCGCGGCGGGCCAGTCGGGCACCCGCGTACAGCGCGTCGCCCCCGTTGTCACCACTGCCGACGAGCAGGACCACCCGGGCCCCGTACACCCGTCCGCGTCGGCGCAGCACATCGGCGCAGGCCGCCGCGAGGCCCGCCGCGGCACGCTGCATCAGGGCGCCCTCGGGGAGCCGGTCCATCAGGGCGCGCTCGGCGGCCCGTACGGTCTGAACGCTGTACGCGGTACGCATGTGCTCAACCCTCCGCGATCACCACGGCCGACGCCACCCCCGCGTCATGGCTGAGCGACACGTGCCAGTTCCGTACGCCCAGTTCGGCCGCGCGAGCGGCGACGGTGCCGCTGACCCGCAGCCGGGGCTGTCCGCTGTCCTCGACGTACACCTCGGCGTCCGTCCAGAGCAGACCGCCCGGCGCGCCGAGTGCCTTCGCGAGAGCCTCCTTGGCGGCGAACCGCACGGCGAGCGAGGCGATACCGCGCCGCTCGCCGCTGGGCAGCAGCAGCTCGCTCTCCACGAAGAGCCGGTCGGCCAGGTGCGGCGTACGCTCCATCGCCGCGTCGAACCGTTCGATCTCGGCCACATCGATCCCGACCCCGATGATCACGCGTGTTCCTTCACTGCTCGCTACTCCACGGTCACGGACTTCGCCAGATTGCGCGGCTGGTCCACGTCGTTGCCGCGGGCCGTCGCCAGCTCGCAGGCGAAGACCTGCAGCGGCACGGTCGACACCAGCGGCTGAAGCAGCGTAGGCGTAACGGGAATCCTGATGAGGTGGTCGGCGTACGGCACGACCGCCTCGTCGCCCTCCTCGGCGATGACGACGGTGCGGGCGCCGCGGGCCCGGATCTCCTGGATGTTCGACACGATCTTGTCGTGCAGCACCGACCGGCCGCGCGGCGAGGGCACGATCACGACCACGGGCAGATCGTCCTCGATGAGCGCGATCGGCCCGTGCTTGAGCTCGCCCGCGGCGAACCCCTCGGCGTGCATGTACGCGAGTTCCTTGAGCTTCAACGCGCCTTCCAGGGCCACGGGATAGCCGACGTGGCGGCCCAGGAAGAGCACGGTGTCGTGGTCGGCGAGGGAACGGGCCAGCGCGCGAACGGGCTCCATGGTCTCCAGGACCCGTTCGACCGCCCCGGAGATCTCGGAGAGCTGGCGGATGACGGTCCGGATCTCGTCGCCCCACTTCGTGCCGCGGAGCTGGCCGAGGTACAGGGCGACGAGGTAGCAGGCGACGAGCTGGGTGAGGAAGGCCTTGGTGGAGGCGACGGCGACCTCGGGCCCCGCGTGCGTGTAGAGCACGGCGTCGGACTCCCTCGGGATGGTGGAGCCGTTCGTGTTGCAGATGGCCAGGACCTTCGCGCCCTGTTCGCGGGCGTGCCGCAGGGCCATCAGGGTGTCCATGGTCTCGCCGGACTGGGAGATCGCGACGACGAGGGTGCGGTGGTCGAGGATCGGGTCGCGGTAGCGGAACTCGCTGGCCAGCTCGGTCTCGCAGGGAACGCGGGTCCAGTGCTCGATGGCGTACTTGGCGATCATCCCGGCGTGGAACGCGGTGCCGCAGGCGACGATCACGACCTTGTCGACCTCGCGGAGCTCGCGGGGGGTGATCCGCACCTCGTCGAGGTGGAGCCTGCCCGCGCCGTCGATCCGCCCGAGGAGGGTGTCGGCGACCGCCTTGGGCTGTTCGGCGATCTCCTTGAGCATGAAGTAGTCGTGGCCGCCCTTCTCGGCGGCGGAGACGTCCCAGTCCACGTGGTACTCGCGGACGTCGGCGGGCCGCCCGTCGAAGTCGGTGACGGTGACGCCCTCCCGCCGCAGCTCCACCACCTGGTCCTGTCCCAGCTCGATCGCGGAGCGGGTGTGTGCGATGAACGCGGCCACGTCGGAGGCCAGGAACGACTCGCCCTCCCCCACCCCGACCACGAGCGGCGAGTTGCGCCGGGCCCCGACCACCGCGTCGGGCGCGTCCGCGTGCACGGCCACCAGGGTGAAGGCGCCTTCGAGGCGCCGGCACACCTGGCGCATCGCCTCCGCCAGGTCCGCGCAGGACGAGAACGCCTCGGCGAGGAGGTGGGCGACGACCTCGGTGTCGGTCTCGGAGGCCAGATCGTGGCCGCGCTCGGCGAGTTCGGCGCGCAGCACGGCGAAGTTCTCGATGATCCCGTTGTGCACGACGGCGACGCGGCCGGCGTTGTCGAGGTGCGGGTGGGCGTTGGCATCGGTGGGGGCGCCGTGGGTGGCCCAGCGGGTGTGGCCGATGCCGGTGGTCCCGGCCGGGAGCGGCGCCTCGGCCAGCGTCTTCTCCAGATTGACGAGCTTGCCCGCCTTCTTCGCGGCGGCCAGACCGCCGTCCGCGAGGACGGAGATGCCGGCCGAGTCGTAGCCCCGGTATTCGAGGCGCTTCAGGCCCGCGACGACGACGTCCTGCGCCGACTGCCCACCGACGTATCCCACGATTCCGCACATACCGTTCCCTTCCTGTAGCCCGCCCCTCTTCTTCGCATCGTCGCAGAAGGTGAACGGAGCGGCAGAAATCGTGACGGACGACGAGAACGGAGGTCGTCCGGCGGCCTCGAACCGGCCCGATCCGGACGAAAGGGCCTGAGGACTGCCCGTAACGCCCGCCAGGGGTTTCGGGACAGCCCTCAGGCCAGCAGCAGCGGCATGTCCCAGTCCGAGGGCGCGCCCCCGGCGGAGTACGCGTCCAGGGCCAGGGCCAGGCCCGCCGCCCCGTCGAGGTATCCGGAGACGTCCGTCCCGAACGGCACCTTCGTCATGGTGAAGCGGTACCCGAAGGGCAGTTCCGGGTCGAAGGCGTCGACCAGCGGGGCCGCGATCCGGTCCCGGACCTCCTCGATCCGGTCGTCGGCGAAGTGCTCGTTGAGCCGCCCGAGCTGGTGCAGGGCGCCCGCCCAGCCGTGGCACAGCGCGTTGTCGTCGATGTCCCACCGGTCCGGGGTCAGCGTCAGCAGCCGCTCCACGGACGCCTTCGCCGTGCCGGCCCAGTCCGCGCGGTCCAGTGCCAGCCCGGCCAGTTGCAGCGCACGCGAGACCGCGGGGGCGCCGTAGCACCAGGCGGGCCGTCCGGCGGGGGTGGCGAAAGCGTCGGGTCCGGCCAGCCACTCGTCGAGGCTCAGGTACGGGGGCCAGTACGGCCCGTGCTCGTCGCGCACCGCCCACCGGGTGAGCAGTGCGACGCACGCCTCGATGGCCTCCCGCTGGTCCGGCACGCGGACCCCCTGCCGCCAGGCGAGCGAGAGCAGGGCGAGCGGCCCGGCCACCCCGTGCGAGAGCCCGAGGTTGAGGTGGCCGTCGGGCAGTCGGTCCTCCGAGCCGATCCGGGGCGCGTCCAGGGCCCACCACCGCGGCACCTTGTGGCCGCGGTGTTCCACCTCCCCCCGCGCGAGGCGGGTCAGATAGGTGAGGGTGGTCTCCAGTTCCTCGCCGCAGGTCTCGGCGCGGGCCAGCAGATAGCGGCCCACCCCCGTCATCCCGCGCACCACCTCGTAGTGCCCGATGGTGGGCAGCGGGGAGTTCTCCGGGACGGCGGGCAGCGCGGTGCGGACCAGGTCCCGCTGGTAGCCGTCGAGCCGCCGGAGCGCGGAGACGTAGCCGCCCGTGGCGCGATGGGCGATCAGAACCGCGAAGGCGAGGGCGCCGGGCCCCTTGAAGATGCCGCTCGGGGTGGTGTCGCCGAGGGCCGCGGCCGAGGTGGCGGCGGCGAGGTACCCGTGCGCGCGGGCGGTACGGTCGGTGCCCGGACGGGCGGCGCCGCTGAAGGCGATGGCCAGGCCGGGGCTGCCGCTGCCCAGGGTCATCTCGGCCCAGATGGCCTCGGTCTCGCCGGTGTCGTTGGCCTCGGCCGGGATCCGGGTCGCGGCCAGGGTGGCGGCGGGGTCGGCCAGCCGGTCGAGGATCCGCTCCGAGACCTGTCCGGCGCGCTCGCGCAGTTCGGTTCGGTCGAGGGTGGTCATCGGGCGCTCCTGACGGCTGCGGCGGTGGACCGGGCCGCGTGTTCGCGGCGGGCGATGCGGGTGCGGGCGGCTCCGCGCAGGACCGCGTAGGCACGGGCCTCCGCCGCCTGGTCGATGCCGAACAGCCGGTTGTGCCGCATGTGCAGCAGCGACAGCACGGCCTCGTCACGGTCGGCCTCCGCGGCGGCCAGCACCAGCTTTCCGTAGGCCGCCGGTTCGGGCGAGTGGGCCCACAGCTCGGCGAGCGCGGGGACACCGAGTTCGGCCGCGGCGCGGCGGGCGGTGTCGCCGGGGAGGTCTCCGGGCCGGATCAGCCGGTCGGCCAGGGCACGATGGCGCTGGTAGACCTCGTGGTCGGCGCCCTTGGTGAACATGTGGACCGCCCAGGCGCACCAGTCCCAGTCGCCGAGCGAATCCAGCAGCACCGCGTGCCCGGCGGCCGCGAGGACGTCGTCGGGCACGGCCGCCGCCCCGGCGCGGCGCGCCCGGAGCTGGACCAGAGCGGATTGACTGTCCGTCAGAAACAGTCCTTCGACGGCCTCCTGCGCCGAGGGGCCGAGGTAGCGGTCGGTCTCGGGACGGTACGCGTCCAGCGTCATCCCGCGCACCGCGCCGCTCTCGGTGAGCCGCCGCACGTGCCGGGCGACGGCGGGCAGGACCCGTCCGTTCAGCGCGGCCGGATCGCCGTGGAGGCGCAGCCGCAGATGCGGGTCGGGGTCGCGGTAGCGGAGGAAGAACCAGCGGTCGATGTCCGCGTCGATGTCGGCCAGCAGCACGGGGAGGTGTTCGGCGAGCAGGGTGTCGTGGGCGGCCTGCTCGGCGTACAGCTTGACGGTCAGCCAGTCCTCGCCGGGCAGGTGGAACGCCGTGGGCGCGTACCGGAGCACGGACTTGGCGAGCGCCGGTGCGTCCTCCTGCGGACGGTCGGCCGCCGGGGTGCGCGGGGCACGGACGAGCGGGACGACGATCTCGGTGCTGTACCCGGAGTTCCAGCCGAGCCCGGCACCGTCCGCGGTGAGGTCCTCGTAGAGCTGGAACCGGGGTTCCGCCGCGGTCAGTTCGGCACGCAGCAGCCCCTGGTCCCACGGTTCGCGCAGATCGATCGGGAACATCTGGTCGTTGCGGGCGATCTGGATCCGGTCGGGCACCCGGCCCCGGCGGCGCCAGTCGCGCAGCCCCTCCTCCCACACGGCCGTGCTGCCCGAGCGCGCCGCGTCCATCAGGCGGCGCCCCGCGAGCCAGCGGCGCGGCGCGGCCAGCACACGGCCGTAGCGGACGCGCGGGAGGTACGGGAGGACGTCGAGCCCCGCCCAGTCCCAGCCGGACCAGACCCGGGGCCGGGCCGCGGCGAGGTCGGAGAGGAAGCGGGCGACGGGCGGGGCCTGCGCGTCGAGGGCCAGCATGTGCGGGAAGACGGGCACGACCTGACGGCCAGTCGGACCGTGCAGCAGTCGCAGTCCGTCCTCGCCCGCGGCGACCAGGAGGGTCCGCCAGTCCAGGCAGTGCGGGTCGCCGCGGTCGTCCGCGACGCCGACCGGTATGCGGTACGGCAGCAGCGGCGGCACCTGCACGATGTTCAGCGAGCGCGGGTCGGTCGGCATGATGTCGACCTGGGCCACGAGCACGTCCTCGTCGCCGGGTCCGGGAGCCGGGCCCGCGGCCAGCTCGGCGAGTTCGTCGGTGAGCCCGGCGACGGTGGCGAAGCGGCCCGCGGTCGCACCGGCCGTCCACGAGCCGATGTGCGGACTGCCCAGGAGCAGGAACTCGCCCCGGTCGACGGCCTCCTGGCTGTCGGCGAGGATCTGGAAGCAGAGTTCCAGGGTGCGCGGCGCGCGGCCCCCCGGGGTGTGCCCGACGGCCTTGGCCAGACGTGCCACGTCCACGTCGGTGAGTTCGATGTCGCCGCCGTCGAGGACGGCCTGCTGGACGAGTTCGGCGATCGCGGCGCGGCGGGGACGGTCGGCGTCCTCGCCGGGGCCGGTACGGGGGTGGGCCGGCGCGGAGGAGCCGTACTCGGGCGGCAGGCCGAGGCCGCGGTGCGGGTCCACCAGGTCGGCGAGCGGGACGGCGGACGCGGTGCCGTACCGCTCGATGAACCGGTCGCGGTAGTCCCGCATGTACGCGAGCGTGGTCCACTCCGGGGTCATCGCCCAGATCGCGGCGGCGTAGCGGCGCACCTCCTCGCCGATCGTCTCCGGCAGCACGATGTCGGCGGGCATCCGCAGGTCCACATGGACGGGCGGCCGTCGGCCGCTGTCCACGTCGTCGCCGTCCAGGGCGCGGACGGCGGCGAGCAGCGCCCGCCAGGAGTCCTGTCCCCGGCCGGGCGGGTCCGCCTCGTGGGTGGCAGCGGCGGCGCGGACGGCCCGCAGTCCTTCGGCGGCGCCCGGCACGGCCCCGTCGACGGCGGCCTCGACACGGTCGAGGAGGGTGGCGTCGATGCGGTACGGGGTGAGGGAGGTGAGCAGGTGGCCGTGCTGGACGAGGCCGGCGAGGAGGCCGTCGATGCGGCCCGGCTCGACGGACGGGAAGCGGGCGCCCAGGTCGTCGACAAGTGCCGCGTACGGGACGGGCCGCGCGGCGGCCTCGCGGACCACGGCGACCAGCGCGTTGTCCCGGACCGAGATCTCGCGCTCGCCGGTGTGCAGGGTGAGCCGGCCGTCGCGTCGGACGCACAGGTCGTTGAGGACGACGTCGGTCCGGCGGCGGACCTCGGGGACGGCGAGCCAGTCGAGCACCCGGCGGTGCAGCCAGAGGCCGTCGAGCCGGACCGACACCTCTCCGGGGCCGGTGAGCGCGGCCTTGGCGGTGGGACCGAAGGCGGCCCGGCCGACACCCGCGAACAGGCCGAAGGGCGTGGGCCGGCCACCGGCGCGGCGTGCGTACCGGGTGAGCGTCCTGGCCGCACTGAGCGTCCGCTTCCGGCCGAGGGCGGCGGCGCCCTCGGCGGTGGCGAGGCGCTGGAGGCTGAGCGAGAGACTGCCGCTGGCGACCTCGACGGCCTGGCGGAGCAGCGGGTCACCGGCCAGGCGGCGGAGTCCCGGCACGGGGTCGTCGGCATCGATACGGGCCTCGGCGCGGTCGCGCGGCGCACTCGCCATCCGCACGAGCACCGGCTCGCGGACCTCGAAGAGATCCAGGTCCAGGTCCGGTTCCAGGTCTGGTCGCACGTCGGCAGCCCCCATGGTGCGGCGGTACGGGAAAGCGAGGTGGTGGTACGGCGAGGCGGAGCGGGCCGGGCCCACTCCGCCTCGCCTCACTTCGGTCGGTCCCGCGTCGGTCGACGCCGACGCATGTGCCGCGTCAGCAGCAGACCGGACAACGGGTGCCGATCGCGTAGCTGCTCGGCGAGGAGTACGTACCGGCGCCGAACTCCTGGGTCTCGTCGGAGACCTCCGAGATGCGGAGGTCGAGGTCCAGGTCGGCGGAGACGTCGTTGGCGAGAATCATTTCGGTGCGCATGTGTACCCCCAAAGGGTCAGTGAAGCGAACAAATGATTGAAATACCTGAGCGCCTGTTCGGCTCTCCTGTGCTCACCTTTCACTGCGGCACCGCTGCTCGGGGAGCCCGTTTTCGGCCAACCGGAAGAACGGCGAAACGGCCCGGTCCAGGCGACAAGAACGCGGCAGTACGGGCCCGCGTGCACCCGGAACGACGGAATCCACCCCTGTGGACAGAAGCTTCTCCTCTCCGGCCGCACCGCGCGATCAACGCCCCAGGCGGACTCCGGCGCCCGGGATCACGGCCTGGCAGGGTCCCACCCGTCACCATCCGGCCGCTCCGCACGGCTCGCCGCACATTCGGCGTGATGTCACCCTTGCCGCTGACACGCTTCACTGCATATCGACAGAACTCGAAAAGAGTGCCGATGGATTCGGCGAAGCCTGCCGCGTACCGGGAAAACCGGTGTTTCAGCGCTTGAGGAACTCCAGGAGGTCCTTGGTGAACTTCTCCTTGTCGCCGGGGACGAGGGCGATGCCGTGGGAGCCTCCCTCGTAGACCTTGAGGGTCGCGTGCGGGACGAGCCGGGCGGACTTGCGGCCCGTGGCGTCGATGGGAACGACCTGGTCGTCGTCGCCGTGCACGACGAGCGTGGGGATGTCGAACTTCTTCAGGTCCTCGTGGAAGTCCGTGGCCGCGAAGGCGTCGACACAGGCGACGCCACCCTCGATGGTCTCGGCCATGGCCATGTACCAGAAGGCGTCCTTGTTGCCCTGGGTGACCTTGCTGCCGCTGCGGCCGGCACTGAAGAAGCCCACCGCCGTGTCCTTCCAGAACTGCGAGCGCTCGGCGAGGATGCCCTTCTTGATGTCGTCGAAGACCGACTGCGGCACACCCTCGGGGTTGTCGGGGCCCTGGAGCATCAGCGGAGTGATCGCCGAGAGCAGCACCGCGGACCTGATCCGGCCGGTTCCGTGCCGGCCGATGTAGCGGGCGAGTTCGCCGCCGCCCATCGAGTGCGCGACCAGGGTGACGTCCCTCAGGTCCAGTTGGGTGATCAGGTCGTCGAGGTCGTCGGCGAAGGTGTCGAAGTCGTAGCCGTCCCAGACCGGGGTGGAGCGGCCGTGACCGCGCCGGTCGTGGGCGATGCCGCGGAACCCGTTGTCCGCGACCGCTTTCAGCTGGTCCTGCCAGGCGTCCCCGTTCAGGGGCCAGCCGTGGATGAAGACGACCGGGCGGCCTCGGCCCCAGTCCTTGTAGAAGATGTCGACACCGTCACGTGTGATCACCGTGGGCATGCTGCTGTCCTCTCGGGTCTGCTGCGGGCCCCCGTTCCAGACTGCGGCCGGGCTCCCGAGGCGCAAATCGGAGCGGGGGTACCCACCGGCCGCACCCGTCGTTCCGGGCGCGGCACCACGCCGCCTCGGGCAGGGCAGGGCCGGGCTCGCTCAGCGGCCACGGCATCCGCACCGCAGTGCACCTTCAGGGTCCTGGGACAGCCGGCTCAGGCGCAGGTCGACAGCGGAGGGGGCCCACCGCGCACCGGGATACCGAAGACGTGCTCGCGGAGCGGCAGTGACGGCGGCGGCCACTCGGCCTGCTCCCGGGCAGCAGCACACCCCGCTCCCGGGGCAACCGGGGCGGGGCGGGGCCGACGAGGTCCGACGGTCAGCCGGCGGACGTGTACGTGACGAACTCCGCCCACGCGTCCGGCGTGAAGCCGAGGCGCGGGCCGGGGATGTTCTTGGAGTCGCGTACGTGGATGACGCTCGCGGTCTCCGCGACCTCGACGCAGGAGGGCCCATCGGCGGTGCTGTAGCTGCTCTTGAACCAAGTCAGCCCGGGCAGGGCGTCGGCCGAGGGCTTCGCGCTCATGTCTCTCCCAGTAATTCCGTAATGAAGGTCCTTGAAAACCGAGGCGTGAGCGCCTGGGACCGGATCAGGCCGTACCGCATCTCAAGGATCTGGACCTCCCTGGGATCGGTGATCAGGCGGCTGGTGAGCTGGACCTCGTTGTGCCCCACAGCTTTGCCGTCCTTCAGCTTAAGCACTCGATGTGAACCGTCCAGCCCCGCATGCTCCACCGTCTCGGTCGGCATGACCTGAATCTCGACATGCCTCAACGACCCCAATTCCAGGAGGTGTTCAAGCTGACGACGCAACACCATTTTGCCTCCGGTCGGCCGCCTCAGCGTTGCCTCCTCCTGAACGAACGTCAGCAGCGGGGCAGGCTGTCGTTCAAAGATGGACTGACGGTCCAGACGTGCAACCACTCGGCGTTCCAACTCACCCTCGGAAAAGGCGGGGCGTCGCCCCTCATGCAAGGCTCGGGCGTACTCCTCCGTCTGGAGCAGACCATCCACGACATCGCTGGCATACGACCCGATCTCGACTGAATCCGCCTCCAGCTTCGCCAGATCGCGGACCTTCTTCGGGTACCGCGCCTCCACCAGATCCTTCTTCATCGCGGCGATTTTGCCGCCCGCGCTCAGGATCTGGTCCGCCTTGTCCAGGAACTCCGGCTTGGGGATGCGCTTCCCGGACTCCACCTTGTAAACCTGGTTCTCCCCATAGCCGATCGCATGGCCCAGGTCCGCCGCGCGGAGGCCGGCCGACTCCCGCCAGAGCCGAATCTGTCGGCCGACCGCTGCGATCACCGCTCCCGAGTCGTCCTCCGGGTCGAAGTCCCAATCGTCGTCATCCGCCCCGCCCGCCATGTACTTCCTGCTGTCCTCGCTCGCCATACGACACCCACCTCCACCCGTACCCGCACCAGTTCGCGCTCGACGCCGTACCAGTTGGACAGACCCGCACAACCACTGGACAGTCACTGTCCGTACGCACGTCATTGCTGTTCAGAGTAGGCAACTCCGACCACGCTGAGTGACGTGAACCGAGAAATCACCCCACCGCGTGCCCGCAGCGGGCAGTTCGCCGTGCAGCTCTCCGCCACCCGTCGGGGCGCCCGGCTCGCCCGGCTCCTCGCGACCGAGCAACTCCGTTCCTGGGGGCTGCCGCTGGAGGATGCCGGGCACGTCATCGCCGAGCTGGCGTCCAACGCCGCGCTGCACGGGTACGTGCCGGGGCGGGACTTCCGCATCGCGCTGACCGTCACAGGGGACACGCTCCGTATCGAGGTCTCCGATGCTCGCGGGGATGTGCTGCCCCGAGTGCCGGAGCGGAGCGACGACTCCGAGGCGGGGCGCGGGCTGTTGCTCATCGAGGCGATCGCCATCCGGTGGGGCGTGCAGGTGGGGCCCTTCCCGCGCAAAACCGTCTGGGCGGAGGTGGCCCTCACCGGATCGTGACATTCGCGACCCGGCGTGCCACGTCCCGGTGAACCGCGACCCGGCGCGCCCCGACGTAAAAGGCTTTCAAGGCTTTGGGGAGAAGAAACTCCCCGACCCAACCCCGACCCCTACCCCGGCCTCACGCAGGGGCACACACACGCCCTGTCACTCACACGGGTGAGGATCACCAACTCGACTGGCATTCCGCCTGGTTGGCGGGCATATGCTCGCCTCCACAACCACAGACATGCGTCGGCCCCCGGCCGGGACTCGCAATCCCGATCGAGGGCCTGACCACCGAGGAAGACGGAACCTTCCCGATGGATACCCAGCAGATTAGCGCGCCCCCACGCACCCCGTCCCGTGTACCCGTGGACACCACACCGACATCCGGTGTCATGCACATCAATTCCCGGCACACCACTCGCTTCACCGTGGTCGGCAATCACCTCGCCCAGCACCGCGAGCTCTCGCTCCTCGCGATCGGCCTCGCCACCCACATCCAGTCACTCCCCACCGGGGCGAAGGTCGGGATCAAAACCCTCACCCAACGCTTCCCGGAAAGCGAAGCCCGCATCGCCGCCGCCCTGCGCGAACTGGAAGCCCACGGCTACCTGAAACGCACCCGCGAACGTCTCCCCGACGGCCGCGTCATCACCCGCACCTGCTCGTACAACCAGCCGGGCAACTCCACCCCGCACAAGCGCCCGGCACCCAAACCGCGGCCCCGGCCGAGACCGCACCGCGCCGCTCGCCAGGCCCCTGCACCCGAGCAGTCGCCCCACGTCCCCGCCCCCACCTCACCCGAACCCCCGCCCCCACCGCTACCCCGACCCGACCATCCCCTCCTCCAACACCACCACGCCGCCATCGCCCTCCTCACCGGCCTCCACCGCGACACTCCCCAACTCGCCCTCACCGAAAGGGACATCCACGCCCTCGCCCCGCCGTCGCCACCTGGTACGAACGCGGCGCCACACCCACCGCCATCCGCCACGCCCTCACCGACGACCTCCCCCACCCCCTCAGACACCCCTCCAAACTCCTCCGCCACCGCCTCACCCACCTCCTCCCGCCACCACGCACCGTGCTCCGCCAACCCACCCCACTCCAGAACTGCAACCACTGCGACCGCGCCTTCCGCTCCCCCGCCCCCGGCAACTGCCGCGACTGCGAGAGCGGGCCGTCACTCACGGGGTAGCCATGGACAGTGGTCGGGAAGTGGCACCCTCGGGGAGCCGCGCGGGCCGGCTCCTCGACGAACCGTGCCTGAAGCGCTGCCTCCCGCGTTCGGGCCCATGGGCACGCACGCCCGAAGAGACTGCACGTTGACGCCCGCCCGGACCGACGACACCTTCGTCAGGGCCCGCGGAACCCTCCGGGCGTCCGTCCACCGGGACGTGCCCCTCGCACCACCTGGTGGATGCGTCAGCCGCGACGCTGCCGGTTTCTCGGATGGTTGCGGGCGGTGCGTTCGTTGCCGAACTTGTAGGCGCCGGTCCAACGGGCCATGACGGCCTGGGCGTCGCCGGAGGTCACCTCGGCGGCGAACCGTGCGGCGCGGTCACCGCGCAGAGTGGTGGCCTTGCGGCCGCGGTGTGTGATGACGACCGTACCGTCGGCGTGGGTCTCGTAACTGAATCCGGAAGGCGCGGGCATGTCCGGACTGTGCCTCATCCCTGTCGGCAGCGCCACGTAAAAAGCTCTGCCCACGGGCCAGTCGGCGTGGACGGCGACGCCGTGGGCCGCAGCGGGCCGCAGCGGCGGTGCGCCTTCCTGCCCCCGCCGTGCCGTACCGGGCACCGCGTCCCGTGCGAACCTTTCCGTGCCCTGCGGGGAACAAGGGGTGACATGCTCACCCACCGAGTCCACAGGAGCCGATGTGACCGGACCACCGGCCAGCCCCGACGACGACGCCGAGCTCGTCGCGCAGTCGCTGGAGCAGCCCGAGATCTTCGCCGGGCTCTACGACCGCCACGCACCCGACATCCACCGCTATGCCGTCCGCCGCCTCGGGGAGGGCGCGGCGGACGACATCACGGCGGAGACCTTCCTCATCGCGTTCCGCTCACGGCGCCGTTACGACCGCACGCGCCACAGCGCCCGCCCCTGGCTGTACGGCATCGCCGCCAATCTCATCGGCAAGCAACGGCGTGGCGAGGAGAGGGCTCTGCGAGCCCTGGCCCGTACCGGGCAGGACCCGGTGGCCGCCTCCTGGAGCGACCGCTGCGACGACCGGATCTCCGCGCAGGGGCCGCTGGCCGGGGCGCTCGCCTCGCTGTCGCCCGGCGACCGTCATGTGCTGCTGCTCGTCGCCTGGGCCGACCTCGGATACCAGGAGGTCGCCGAGGCGCTCGGCATCCCTCTCGGCACCGTGCGGTCCCGGCTCAATCGCGCCCGCCGCAAGGTACGTGAAGCGCTCAGCCTGGATCCCTCGTTCACACCCGACGCCATGGAGCTGACCCCGTCATGGACGAAATGACCACGCTGCGCGAACTGCGCGCCGACGCACCCGTCCCGGACCGCTCCGCACTCGCCGCGGGTCGGCAGCGACTCGTCGAGGCCGCCGGTGGCGCAGCCGCGCGACGCGGTGTCCGCCGGCTGCGGGCCGACTGGCGGGTCGCCGCGTTCGGTGCCGCAGCCGCCATCACCGTGGCGGCCGTGCTCGGCACCCAGCTCGTCGACTCCGCCGCCCCCGACCGCTCCGGCCCCGCCTCGACGACCGGCACCCTGCGGCTGGACAGCCCCGCCGAGGTGCTGAACCGGGCCGCCGACGCACTGGAGAAGCAGCAGGCGGCCCCGGAGCCGCGCGACGACCAGTGGATCTACACGAAGACGGTGATGGCCCAGCCGGAGGGCTCAGGATTCGGCCGCTTCTCCTACGCCCCCGACAACTGGGTCCCGTACGACAACTCCGCCGCGGCCAAGAACGGGAAGGACGACGACTACCGCACGGCCCGCCAGGTCTACCGGGCCGCCAATGAGCTGCCCGCCGATCCGGCGCGGCTGCTGGCGGAGGTCCGTTCGTTCTATCCGACGGGCCACACCCCCGAAAGCCCGCCCGAGCCCGAGGCCGTGCACAGCTTCCGCGCGATGGGGCTGATGGTCGAGGCCTATCCGATCGCGCCCCGCGCCCTGGCCGGCATCTACCGGGCGCTGGCCACCGTCCCCGGGGTGCACGTCACCGACCACCTGGTGAAGGACGCGGCCGGGCGCGAGGTCATCGCCATCACCCGGAAGGAGGACGGCACGCACCAGCAGCGCGAGATCCTCATCGACCCGACCACCTTCGGCTACGCCGGACAGCGGTTCGTGGTCACCGAGGACTACACGCTCCGGCTCTCCTCCGGCAAGACGAAACTGCCGCCGGAGAAGTTCAAGGCCGGTCAGATCACGCTGAGCGAAGCCCGCGTCGCGGCCGCCGTCGTCGACGCCGAGGGCGAGAAGCCCTGACACGACCGGGAGCTCGGACCCGGCAGCCGGGCACGGGCGCGGGGGAGCACGACCGGGAACCGGGTCCGGTGTCCGCCACAGGGGTGCGGACACCGGACCCCTGCCTGCCAACCGCCCGCCGGACCCCACGTGACCCACCCCACCCCCCGCTCCGTTCAAACTCCCGCAACAATGAACACGTGATCACTTCGCCGCCACGAAGCACCCCCCGCCGTGCCGAGCACGCGGCGACGCCGTACGTCGATCTGTCGCGCGCCGAGTGGAGCGCCCTGCGCGACAAGACGCCGTTGCCGCTGACCGCCGACGAGGTGGAGCAGCTGCGCGGGCTCGGGGACGTGATCGACCTCGACGAGGTCCGGGACGTCTATCTGCCGCTCTCCCGGCTGCTCAACCTCTACGTCCAGGCCACCTCGGGCCTGCGCGGCGCCCTGAACACCTTCCTCGGGGACGCGGGCAACGGCCACGGGGCGCAGCGCGGCACCCCGTTCGTCATAGGGGTCGCGGGCAGTGTCGCGGTGGGCAAGTCCACCAGCGCCCGCATCCTCCAGGCGCTGCTGGCCCGCTGGCCCGAACACCCGCGGGTGGAGCTCGTCACCACGGACGGGTTCCTGCTGCCGATGAAGGAGCTGAAGGCGCGCGGGCTGATGTCGCGCAAGGGGTTCCCCGAGTCGTACGACCGCCGGGCGCTGACCCGGTTCGTCGCCGACATCAAGGCCGGCAAGGACGAGGTGACGGCGCCCGTCTACTCGCATCTGATCTACGACATCGTGCCGGGCGAGCGGCTCACCGTGCGCCGCCCCGACATCCTGATCGTGGAGGGGCTGAACGTGCTCCAGCCCGCGCTGCCCGGAAAGGACGGGCGGACCAGGGTCGGGCTCGCCGACTACTTCGACTTCAGCGTGTACGTGGACGCGCGGACCGAGGACATCGAGGCCTGGTACCTCAACCGGTTCCGGAAGCTGCGCGAGACGGCGTTCCAGAACCCGTTCTCGTACTTCCGCAAGTACACCCAGGTCTCCGAGGAGGAGGCCATGGAGTACGCGGCGACGATGTGGCGGACCATCAACAAGCCCAACCTGGTGGAGAATGTCGCGCCCACTCGGGGCCGTGCCACCCTGGTGCTGCGCAAGGGGCCGGACCACAAGGTCCAGCGGCTGTCCCTGCGCAAGCTCTGAAACGTCCAGCCCTCCAGGAGTGTCCGCGTGCTGCACCTGCGCCTGATCGTTCCCGCCGACCGTACGGACGAGGTGGTGCACCTGGTGGAGAACACCGTCGGGACGACGCATCTCGTGGTGATGTCCGGGGTCGCCCGGAGCCCGGCGGGCGACGTGGTGCTGTGCGACGTGGCCCGTGAGGCGGGCGACGAGCTGATCTCCGCGCTGCGCGGGCTCGGTGTCGACAAGTCGGGTTCGATCACCGTCGAGAACATGGACCTGACACTCTCCGCGCACGCCGACGAGGCGGAGAAGGCGGCGCCGGGCGAGGGCGCGGACGCGGTGCTGTGGGAGGAGCTGACGGAGGCGACCCACGAGGAGTCGACCTTCAGCGTCACCTACGTGTCGTTCCTCGCGGTCGCGACGATGCTCGCCGCCTGCGGTGTGATGCTCGACAACGCGATCCTGATCGTGGGTGCCATGGCGGTCGGCCCGGAGTTCGGGCCGCTGGCCGGCATCTCCACGGCCCTGGTGCAGCGCGCCCCGCGGTTGGTGTGGCGGTCGCTGGTGGCGCTGATCTGCGGCTTCGCCGTCGCGATGGTGCTGACCGCCGGATTCGCCTGGCTGATGGACGCCTTCGGGCTGTTCACCCGCGCGATGATCGAGGCGGACCGGCCCAATACCTCGTTCATCTGGAAGCCGGACCCGCTGTCGTTCGTGGTGGCGTTCCTGGCCGGGATCGCCGGAACGCTCTCGCTCACCTCGGCGAAGTCCGGGGCCCTGATCGGGGTCGCGATCTCCGTGACGACGGTGCCGGCGGCAGCCAACGCGGCGGTGGCGTTCAGCTACACCGACTACGGCCAGATGTGGGGCTCGGCGGCCCAACTGCTGGCGAACCTCGGCGGAATCGTGGTCGCGGGGACGCTGACGCTGCTGCTCCAGAAGGCCCTGTGGGCCGCACACCGCCGCCGGGCGGGCCAGATGACACGCCCGTCGGCCGAGTAGCGCGAACAGGCTCTCTGTACCGGTGACCCACCTGCCCGTCGAGACCGCACAAGCGTCCATGAGGTGACGAAGCCCAGCGGTGAACGGCCGGGCGGACCCTGGTGCGAAGCTGTGCCGTCCCGCTGTCAGTGGCCTGTCCTAGTGTTCGTGCGGCTGACGGGAACTCCCCGGTACCGCCCGCGCACGACCGGGCAGGTCGACTACACCGTCCGGTACGCCGGCGACACCCAGCACACCGCCGCGGTCGGCGAGGCCACGGTCACCGTCGTCAAGTAGCGGCATCGTCGGATCGGGCGGTTCGCGGTGGTCCCCCTTCCCCCTCAAGGGGTCCGCCCGGACGCGCGAGGACGACCGCCCGCGGTGAGCGGGTGCCGGCCGTCGAAGCCGAGCGCGTACTTGAGGGAGCCGGATCACGGCGGCGTGATCCGGCTGCCGCGCTCCGGGGCGTGCTTCGAAGGTCCCGTCCGGCCGGGAACGGACGACGCCGCCTTCGAGACACTCCCTAACCGAGCGCGGACTTCACCACGTCGGCCAGCCGCTGGGCGACCGCGCGTGCCTGTTCGATGTCGGCCGCCTCGACCATGACCCGTACCAGCGGCTCCGTACCCGACTGGCGCAGCAGTACCCGTCCGGTGGAGCCCAGCTCGCGCTCGGCGTCGGCGACCGCCGCGGCCAGCTCCGGAGAGGTGTCCACCCGGGACTTGTCGACATCGCGGACGTTGATCAGCAACTGCGGCATGCGCTGCATGACGCCGGCCAGCTCAGCGAGCGTACGACCGGTCGCGGCGACGCGGGCCGCCAGCAGCAGACCGGTCAGCGTGCCGTCGCCGGTCGTGGCGTGGTCCAGGACGATGACATGGCCGGACTGCTCGCCGCCCAGCGCGTAGCCCTCGGCCTTCATCGACTCCAGTACGTAACGGTCGCCGACGGCGGTCTGGACGAGCCGGATGCCCTCCCGCTCCATCGCGATCTTGAAGCCGAGGTTGGACATGACCGTGCCGACCACGGTGTCCTTGCGCAGTTGCCCGGCCTCGCGCATGGCGAGGGCGAGCACGGCCAGGATCTGGTCTCCGTCGACCTCCTCGCCCGTGGCGTCCACGGCGAGGCAGCGGTCGGCGTCGCCGTCGTGTGCGATGCCGAGGTCGGCGCCGTGCTCGACGACAGCGGCCTTCAGGAGGTCCAGGTGGGTGGAGCCGCAGCCGTCGTTGATGTTCAGACCGTCCGGTTCGGCACCGATCGTGACAACCTCGGCACCCGCTCGCGTGAACGCCTCGGGCGAGACCCTGGCGGCGGCACCGTGCGCCTCGTCGAGGACGACCTTCAGACCGTCGAGCCGGTTCGGGAGGACGGCGACGAGGTGGGCGACGTAGCGGTCGAAGCCCTCGGTGTAGTCGGTGACCCGGCCCACCCCGGCGCCCGTCGGACGCGTCCAGGGCTCACCGGTGCGGTGCTGCTCGTAGACCGTCTCGATCCGGTCCTCCAGCTCGTCGGCGAGCTTGTGACCGCCGCGGGCGAAGAACTTGACACCGTTGTCCGGCATGGCGTTGTGGCTGGCCGAGAGCATCACTCCGAGGTCGGCGCCCAGCGCGCCGGTGAGGTACGCCACCGCGGGGGTGGGCAGCACACCGACCCGCAGGACGTCCACGCCCGCACTGGCGAGACCTGCCACGACGGCGGCCTCCAGGAACTCTCCGGACGCACGTGGGTCACGCCCCACCACGGCTGTCGGCCGATGCCCCTCAAAGGTGCCCGCCTCGGCGAGCACATGCGCCGCAGCGACCGACAGGCCGAGCGCGAGCTCAGCCGTCAGGTCCGCGTTGGCGACACCGCGCACACCGTCCGTGCCGAAGAGTCGTCCCACTGGTGTCCTCCGAAGATGCTCCGAAACCGCAAACCAAACCAAAGCAACACAACGCGACGCTGTGCATGCAGGCCTATGAACGTCTTATGCCGTTATACGCCCGAGCGCGCCGATAAACGAACGCCCCGGCAAGCACGAGGTGTGCAGCCGGGGCGAACGTGTAAAGCAGATGAGCAGGCTGTTTAGCGCTTGCTGTACTGCGGGGCCTTACGGGCCTTCTTGAGACCGGCCTTCTTGCGCTCGACCGCACGGTCGTCGCGGGAGAGGAAGCCGGCCTTCTTCAGCGTCGGGCGGTTGTTGTCGACGTCCGCCTCGTTCAGCGCACGGGCCACGCCGAGGCGCAGGGCACCGGCCTGACCCGAGACGCCGCCGCCCGAGATGCGGGCGATGACGTCGTAGCGGTTGTCGAGCTCGAGCACCTTGAAGGGCTCGTTGACTTCCTGCTGGTGCACCTTGTTGGGGAAGTAGTCCTCAAGGGTGCGACCGTTGATCTTCCACTTGCCGGTGCCCGGAACGATCCGGACGCGGGCGATGGCGTTCTTCCGACGGCCAAGGCCGGCGGCGGGCTGCGGGTCGCCGAAGCGGGACGCCAGCGACTCGCTGGTGTACTCGCCCTCGACGGGAACCTCGGACTCGAAGGTGGTCACCTCGGCGAAAACCTCTTCGCCCTCGACGGGGTTCTCAACAGTGGTCTCGGCCACGATTCTCCTCAGATCTTTCTTTTGGTCTTAGGGGGAGGCCGGAACTACTGCGCGACCTGGGTGATCTCGAACGGGACCGGCTGCTGAGCAGCGTGCGGGTGCTGGTCGCCCGCGTAGACCTTGAGCTTCGAGAGCATCTGACGGCCCAGGCTGTTCTTGGGGATCATGCCCTTGATGGCCTTCTCGACAGCCTTCTCGGGGTTCTTGTCGAGCAGCTCGTCGTAGCGGACGGAGCGGAGACCACCCGGGAACCCGGAGTGGCGGTACGCCATCTTCTGGGTCTTCTTGTTGCCGGAGAGGTGAACCTTCTCGGCGTTGATGATGATGACGAAGTCGCCCATGTCCATGTGGGGGGCGTAAATCGCCTTGTGCTTGCCGCGGAGGAGGTTCGCAGCCGTGGTGGCCAGACGGCCCAGGACGATGTCCTGCGCGTCGATGATGTGCCACTGGCGCGTCACATCGCCGGGCTTGGGGCTGTACGTACGCACGGTCGTAGCCTTCGCTTCTTCAGTGAGTGAGTCCTGACAAGGCCACCCGGACGATCACACCAGCCTTGGCGGCGCTGCGGGGACGCAACCCGAGTACCTGCCGCTGGTCATCGGCCCGGTGGACCGGCGTAAGGGCCCCTCGCGTGAGAACGACCAAGCCAATACGCATAACAAACCAGAAGAATACCGTCGCTCCCCCGCGCGGGTCAAAACAGCCCCCGGACCCCGGCCCTGCCGGGGTCCGGGGACCGGGAGCCTGGCGTTCAGGTGCCCCGGGATCAGGCCTCGGCTGCCGCGAACAGGTCCTCGGCGACCTCCGCCGTCAACGACCGGTCCAGCCACTCGCTCAGCACATCCAGATCGGAACACGAGACAACCCGCTCCCGCACCTGCTCCGACACCGCGATCCCCCGCTTGGAAAGAATCCGCAGAATGTCCTCGGCCCGCGCCATGGCACGCCCCTCAGCACGCCCCATGGCGCGCGCCTCGGAACGCAGGCGCTGGGACGTCTCCGAGCGGAAGAAAGAGAGGTCGACAGCCATCAGACGTCAGGCCTCGGTCGCCGCGAACAGGTCCTCGGCGACCTCCGCCGTCAACGACCGGTCCAGCCACTCGCTCAGCACATCCAGATCGGAACACGAGACAACCCGCTCCCGCAC
>NZ_JBIWOS010000002.1:531182-542739 GCF_044767885.1 Streptomyces sp. NPDC101194 | reverse complement strand
CGCACCTGCTCCGACACCGCGATCCCCCGCTTGGAAAGAATCCGCAGAATGTCCTCGGCCCGCCCCTTGGCGCGTCCCTCGGACCGCAGCCGCTCAGACGTCTCCGAGCGGAAGAAAGAGAGGTCGACAGACATCAGATCCCTCCAGATCTGTGCGGCCGGAGCGGAGCCCAGGCCGAGTTCGGTGAGTTCGGCGAAAATCATCGCCGTGTCGTCGTCAACGGTCTGCAGAGCGGCAGCCAGCGCCTTCAGTATGGCACCGGCATTCGGATCCTTACCATGTGTGATGGCCGAGAGCGTGGCGAGGGGAATGTCCCTGGCGGCGGCGTCCACGTCGGTGAACACGGGGACGTTGTGCGGCCCGAGCACCAACGGGCGGAGCGACAGCGTCGGCCAGGCCGTGGGACCGATGACCACCGTCTCGGCCGCCCACTCGGCCGTCGCTCTGTCCTGGCACGTCACCAGGAGCAGCGGAGGAAGCCGGTACTTCGCGTAGAGATGAGCCACGTAATAGGCCCAGCTGCCGGGTTTGCCCCGGTCCTTCTTGCCCTGCGCCTCCACGGCCAACAGGTAGCTGTCGCCCCCGGCCGCGTCGATCCGCAGCAGGGTGTCCACCCGTCTTTCGAGCGGCTGGATCTCGGTGAGATCGGTGGGCATGAGGGACACCGCGACAGGTTCAGGGAAGGGAAGCCCCAGCGTGCGGAAGGTCCGTGCGAAGACTCCGGGATCCTCCTGGAAGATCCGGTGCATCGCCTCGTGTGATGAGCTGACCATGCGGCCACGCTAGGAACGCGGCGTCGGACGTGCGGGCCCTTCACGGAGCGCTCGCCCGGACGGGTGAGCGCCGACTCGGGCGCCCCGCCCTATCGCACCCGCTCCACCCTCCGCTCGTCCCACACCGGCTCCGTCGTCTCGCGTACGACACCGTCCGAGCCGAACACGAGGTACCGGTCGAAGGACTTCGCGAACCACCGGTCGTGCGTGACGGCCATCACCGTCCCCTCGTACGCCTCCAGCCCGTCCTGCAGGGCCTCGGCCGACTCCAGGTCCAGGTTGTCCGTCGGCTCGTCCAGCAGCAGCGCGGTCGTGCCTGCCAGTTCCAGGAGCAGGATCTGGAACCGCGCCTGCTGCCCGCCGGACAGCTTCTCGAACGGCTGGTCGCCCTGCCGCTCCAGCTCGTAGCGCCGCAGCACGGACATCGCCCCGCCCCGGTCCTTGGCGTGCTCGGTCCACAGGATCTCGACGAGCGTGTGGCCCAGCAGCTCGGGATGGGCGTGCGTCTGCGCGAAGTGACCCGGTACGACGCGCGCCCCGAGCTTCCACTCCCCCGTGTGCGCCACCGGCTCGCCCGCGAGCAGCCGCAGGAAGTGCGACTTCCCCGAGCCGTTCGAGCCGAGGACCGCCACCCGCTCCCCGTAGAAGATCTCCAGGTCGAAGGGTTTCATCAGCCCGGTGAGCTCCAGGCCCTTGCAGGTCACCGCCCGCACACCGGTCCGCCCGCCGCGCAGCCGCATCCTGATGTCCTGTTCGCGCGGCGGCTCCGGCGGGGGCCCGGCGTCCTCGAACTTCTTGAAGCGGGTCTGCATCGCGCGGTAACGGGACGCCATGTCGGGGCTGATCGCCGCCTGCTGCCGCAGCCGGTGGACCAGCGCCTTCAGCCGGGCGTGCTCCTCCTCCCAGCGCCGCAGCAGTTCCTCGAACCGGGCGAACCGGTCCTTGCGGGCCTGGTGGTAGGTGTCGAAGCCGGCGCCGTGCACCCACACGTCGCTGCCCGCCGGGCTCGGCTCGACACTGACGATCTTCTCGGCCGCCCTGGAGAGCAGCTCCCGGTCGTGGGAGACGAAGAGGACCGTCTTACGGGTCTCCTTCAGCCTCTCCTCCAGCCACCGCTTCCCGGGAACGTCGAGGTAGTTGTCCGGCTCGTCGAGCAGCAGCACCTCGTCCGGCCCGCGCAGCAGCGCCTCCAGCACCAGCCGCTTCTGTTCACCGCCGGACAGTGTGCGCACCTCGCGCCACTGCGCCTTCTCGTACGGGACGCCGAGCGCGGCCGTGGTGCACATGTCCCAGACGGTCTCGGCCTCGTACCCGCGGGCCTCCGCCCAGTCGCTCAGGGCCTGCGCGTACTTCATCTGCGCGGCCTCGTCGTCGACGGTGAGGATCAGTTCCTCGGCCTTGTCGACGGCCAGGGCGGCTTCCCGGATACGGGGCTGGGCGACGGAGACCAGCAGGTCCCGGACCGTACGCTCGTCCCGCACGGAGCCCACGAACTGCTGCATCACGCCGAGCCCGCCGCTCACCGACACGGAACCGCCGTGCGGCTGGAGCTCCCCGGAGAGCAGTTTCAGCAGCGTCGTCTTCCCGGCGCCGTTCGCCCCCACGAGGGCGACCACCGCCCCGTCCGCGACCCGGAACGAAGCATCGCCGAGCAGCACCCGCCCATCCGGTAGGTAGTACTCCAGATGGCCCGCTTCAAGATGTCCCATGCACAGCATTGTCACGGGCCGCGAAGCCCTGGCCCAACCGGTTTATGTTCCGTCTAGGATTCGCCGCATGAGCTTTGGGCAAGGGGGGCCCTCCTGGGGGCCCGGAGGCACACAGACTCCGGACTGGGCAGCGCTGGCCGACGAGTCCGCCGCGCGCAACCGCCGCAAGAGGTGGCTGCTGATCGGCGGAGGCGTGCTCGCCACCGCCGCGGTCGGCGCGATCGTGGCCACCGCGGTCATCTCGACCAACAAGAACAACTCCACCAACTCCGGCAAGCACGCGAGCGAACTCCCGGCACCGTCCGACCTGCCGAACGACACCGCCGAGCCCGAGCCGTCCTTCTCCTCGGTGGCACCGCCGCCCCCGCCCGACCCGAAGGACTACATATCCGACGCCAGGAAGGACAAGGCGCCGATCACCGCCGACGCGTTCTTCCCCGGCAAGAAACTGACGATGGGCGACCGCGTCTACGTCAAGGGCGCGACGCAGCAGACGAAGAGCTGCGCCGCGACCACCAAGGGCGCGCTCGGCTCGATCCTCACCAGCAACGGCTGCGACCAGGTCGTCCGGGCCACGTACAGCAAGGACGGCGTCGCCGTCACCGTCGGTCTCGCGGTCTTCGGTACGGAGGCACAGGCCAAGAGGGCGGCCCAGCAGTCCAGCGGCAGCGTCGCACCTCTGAGCGGCGCGGGCGTGCCGTCCTTCTGCCCCGCCGGATCGTTCTGCCGCCGTACCGCCAACTCCTACGGCCGCTACGCCTACTTCTCCATCAGCGGGTTCACCAGCGGCAAGAACGTCACCACGGCGGACAAGAACGTCTACGCCACCGGCGACGACCTGACGAACTTCACGTTCCGTCAGATCCGGTACCGGGGCGAGCTCCAGGCCTCGGCCGCGGCCACCGCACCCGCCGGCTGATGCAGCGCGGAGGAGGCTCCTGCAACGGGAGGGCACAGGCCTCGGCATCGTCGCCCCCAGGAAGACGGATCAAAAGCAGCGTTGCCACAGCGCGAAAACCCGCAACGGACACCGGGCCACCTGCACAGTCCCGCCGGTGCGGCCAGGGCCCTCAAGGGCACGGAACTGGTCATTCCCCGGCGACATCACGCCACCTCGGACCCCCTGGACAGACAGCCTCCTCTCTCCCGAAGCACCAGGACATGACTGATCAGCTCAGGCAGGGAGTTACCCATGAGGCGCATGCGACGAAAACACATGACGACCGCCATCCTGGCGGTCGCTGCTCTCGCCCTCACGACCACACCGGCGATGGCCCAACCGGGCACCGCACCCGAGTCTGCCGCGGCAGATCCGATCACGAGTGAGTTGGCACAGCTCACCGAGAACTACCTGCAACAGCGCGCCGACATGCTCACCACCACCGCATCCATCGCGCGCACCCCCCAAATCGCGGCAACTCGGCAGATGTCCACGCAGATGGATGCCGACCTGACAGCGCTGACGGAGAAGGGGCGGCGGTACGAACAGGTCGACGGGGGTTACACGAAGGCGACAGTCGACGTCGAGGTCACAGATGCCTCCGCCAGCGGGTCGGCGGCGACCCTCCAAGTCTCCGAGTACACCCGCCTGTACCTCCCCTTCACTCCCCAGGAGGTGCAGGAAGGAGCGCCGGAGTACGAAGAAGTCTCCCTCCCGCACACCGTACGGTTCGCGCGAACAGCGGAGGGAACCTGGCTCCTCGCCTCTGACGTGGCTGAGACAGATGGCGGCCCCGCACCCAGCACGCAGGTGGAGGGGGCGGACCCCGCGCCCACGGACGAGGGTGGTTCTCCGGACGAGGACGAGGGCGCCAAGGCACCTCCATCCGAGACGACCGTTCTTCCGGACACCGGAGTCGCCGTCGTCAAGCCCACAAGCTACAACTACGGGAAAATTGTCTCGTACGCCGACAACTACTGGAAGAACAACAACAAGGCATACCGCACCTATGGCAACGATTGCACCAACTTCGTTTCCCAGGCCATGCTGGCCGGGGGGTGGGGACCCAAGGGCGGCGCACTGATCCAGCGCACCAGCAACAAGTACTGGTTCTACGGACCCACGACGTTCACCACCAGCTACACATGGGCGGGCGCGGAGAACTGGTACTGGTTCGCACAGAAACACTCAAAACGCACCAAAATCCTCCCGAGCGTATGGAATCTGGCCGCTTCAGATGTACTACAGGCCGACTGGGACAAGAACGGCAATATCGACCACACCATGATTGTCACCAAGAGGTACCAGGGCACTCCGTACCTCACATACCACACCGGTGCCACACACAACAAGAGCCTGGCCAAACTCCTGTCCGACCACAAGAAGACATGGTGGTACGCGCACCGCACCTGACGGCCAGAGACACCGCTTCCCTGATCGGACGAAGGAGCACAATGAATCGTCGACGAACGGCCGGCGTTCTGACAGCGGCGGTGGCCACAGTCACGCTGGCGGCTTCCGGATGCTCGTCAACCGCGGAGCCCCCCACCGCGAGCAGGCCCTCGGCATCACCGGACGGGGCCCGCCAAGCAGTGGAATCGTATGTGCGCGCCCTCAACTCCCGTAGCGTCCCCGCTCTGATGCACGTCGGTAACGTCCCGGACAGGGCCTGGTCGCGGCGCGAAGCGGCCCAGATCCTTGCCGCCGATGGCGGAAAGGATCTGAAGATCACAGACGTGCGCATCGACTACGACATGGGCCCGGAGACCGGATCCGCCGAACTCACCGCGAAGGGCCGGGCGGGCGCCACTCTCCACGACACCTTCACCGTGCTCCGGACGGCCGGTGCCTGGCACCTGGTGATCTTCGATCATCGCCCCCTCCCCCCCGGCAAGGAGTCCTCGTCCGCGGAGCGGCCGTCGTCCTGAGGGACGGACCATCGGACGGGTCCGTCACCGCGTCTCAGCAGCAGCCCTCGCCACCGTCGCCCGTTCCGGAAAGCGTGCGCACATTGCGCGCCTCCCTGGAGCGGGCGGCCAGCAACTCGTCGGCCGGGTAGGCCACTTCCTCCAGCGTCAGCCCGTGGGGGCGCACCACATGCACCCCTGGGTCCCGCACCCGTGCCGCCAGCACCTGCGCGGGCCACTCGGCCGGACGGCGCCCGTCGCCGACGAACAGCGCCGCGCCGATCAGCGCCCGCACCATGTTGTGGCAGAACGCGTCGGCCTGCACCGTCGCCGTCATGATCCCGGACACCTCGTCCCGGACCCAGCTGAGCTTCTGCAGCGTACGGATGGTCGTCGCGCCCTCGCGCTTCTTGCAGTACGCGGCGAAGTCGTGCTCCCCGGTCATCCGGGCCGCAGCCTCGTTCATGGCGTCGACGTCCAACGGCCGGTCGTGCCACAGCACATGACCGCGCAACAGCGGATCCACCCCACCGGGACGGTCGGCGACACGGTACGCGTACCGGCGCCACAGCGCCGAGAACCGGGCGTTGAAGCCCGCCGGAGCCCGTTCGATGCGCCAGATCCGTACGTCGGGCGCCATCCGCCCGGCCATCCGCCGCAGAAGCTTGTCCTCGTGCTCGGCCCACACCTCGTCCGGCAGATCGACATGGGCGACCTGGCCCCGGGCATGCACCCCGGCGTCCGTGCGCCCGGCGACGGTCAGGTCGTACGTCCGCGAGGACCGCGTCACGGTCCGCAGCGCGTCCTCGATCTCCCCCTGGACGGTCCGCCTGGAGGTCTGCTTGGCCCAGCCGGAGAAGTCCCTGCCGTCGTACGCCAGGTCCAGCCGCACCCGCACGAAGCCGGGCTCCACTTCGTCACTCACACGAGGATCCTTTCTCCAGTGCATACGGAACGGGCCCGCACCGCCCCGAAGGGTGATGCGGGCCCGCCCAGTGGTCTCAGAACGCTCAGGCGTCCTTGGACTCCGCCTCGGCCTCGGCCGGCTTGGCGTCCTCGACGACCTCGGCGGACTCGGCCGGGGCCTCGTCCTTCTTGAGGGCGTCTTCCTTGACCGCACGCTTGGTCGCGGCCTCGGCCTCACCGGTGGCCTGCTGGGCCACGGTCAGCGCCTCGACCAGCTCGATGACCGCCATCGGGGCGTTGTCGCCACGACGGTTGCCGATCTTGGTGATGCGGGTGTAACCACCGGGGCGGTTCTCGTACCGCGGGGCGATCTCGGTGAAGAGCGTGTGCACGACGCTCTTGTCCGTGATCGACTGCAGCACCAGGCGACGGTTGTGGATGTCGCCCTTCTTCGCCTTGGTGATGAAACGCTCGGCGACCGGACGCAGGCGGCGGGCCTTGGCCTCGGTCGTGGTGATGCGGCCGTGCTCGAACAGCGACTTCGCGAGGTTGATGAGAAGAAGCTTCTCGTGCGCGGCGCTGCCGCCCAGACGGGCACCCTTGGCGGGCTTCGGCATGGTGTTTCTCCTTGTGTGCTGCACCGGCCGTATCAGGTACCGGTGTCAGTTCCCGCGCGGCGGACGCCACGCGGAAGATCAGATCCGAACAGGCAGGAGCCGGTCCCGAGCCCGTTCGGCGATTGAGGACAGAGCCTCACCCCGGTCGGGGCGCCCGAAGAACCCGGGCGCCCCGACCGGAGGCGGATCAGTACTGCTCGGTCTCCACGAAACCGGCGTCCGCGTCGTCGTCGGCGCCGAAGGCGTCGGCCGCGGCCGTCGGGTCGAATCCGGGCGGGCTGTCCTTGAGCGCCAGGCCCATACCGGCCAGCTTCGCCTTGACCTCGTCGATCGACTTCGCACCGAAGTTGCGGATGTCGAGCAGGTCGGCCTCGGAACGCGCCACGAGCTCACCCACGGAGTGGATGCCCTCACGCTTGAGGCAGTTGTACGAACGGACCGTGAGCTCCAGCTCCTCGATCGGCAGCGCCAGATCGGCGGCGAGCGCGGCGTCCGTCGGGGACGGGCCCATGTCGATGCCCTCGGCGTCGATGTTGAGCTCACGCGCCAGACCGAACAGCTCGACCAGGGTCTTACCGGCCGAAGCCATGGCGTCACGGGGACGCATGGCCTGCTTGGTCTCGACGTCGACGATCAGCTTGTCGAAGTCGGTGCGCTGCTCGACACGGGTCGCCTCGACCTTGTACGTGACCTTGAGCACCGGCGAGTAGATGGAGTCGACCGGGATGCGCCCGATCTCCTGGCCCACCTGCTTGTTCTGGACGGCGGAGACGTAGCCGCGACCGCGCTCGACGGTCAGCTCCATCTCCAGCTTGCCCTTGCCGTTCAGCGTGGCCAGGACCAGGTCCGGGTTGTGGACCTCGACACCGGCCGGCGGGGCGATGTCAGCAGCGGTGACCAGGCCGGGGCCCTGCTTGCGCAGGTACATCACGACCGGCTCGTCGTGCTCCGAGGAGACGACCAGCTGCTTGATGTTGAGGATGAGGTCGGTGACGTCCTCCTTGACGCCCGGCACGGTGGTGAACTCGTGCAGGACACCGTCGATCCGGATGCTGGTGACAGCGGCACCGGGGATCGAGGAGAGGAGCGTGCGGCGGAGAGAGTTGCCGAGGGTGTAGCCGAAGCCCGGCTCCAGCGGCTCGATGACGAACCGGGAGCGGAACTCGTCAACGACCTCTTCGGTCAGCGACGGACGCTGAGCGATAAGCATGTTGCGTTCCTTCAGTCGTGGGCGCCCACTATTTGACGCCCCCAGATACTGACAAGGGTACGGGCGGCACGACCCGAAAGAGCCGTACCGCCCGGACCCACGAGCTACTACTTGGAGTAGAGCTCGACGATCAGCTGCTCCTGCACCTGGGTGTCGATCACCTGGCGCTCGGGCAGGGAGTGCACGAGGATCCGCATCGTCGACGGCACGGCTTCGAGCCACGCCGGCACGGTGCGCTCGCCGGCCTCGGCCTGGGCCACCTGGAAGGGGGTCAGGGCCTTGGACTTCTGACGAACCTCGATCACGTCGTTCACGGCGACGCGGGCCGACGGAATGTCGGTCTTCGTGCCGTTCACCGCGATGTGTCCGTGACGCACCAGCTGACGGGCGTGGTCGCGGGACTTGGCGAAGCCTGCCCGGTAAACCACGTTGTCGAGGCGGGTCTCAAGGATGCGCAGAAGGTTCTCACCGGTCTTGCCGGTCTTCTGGTTCGCTTCCTTGTAGTAGTTCACGAACTGCCGCTCAAGAACACCGTAGATCCGCGAGCACTTCTGCTTCTCACGAAGCTGAAGGAGGTACTCGCTGTCCTTGGTGCGCCCGCGTCCGTGCTCACCCGGGGGGTAAGGACGGATCTCGATCGGGCACTTCGCGCTCTCGCACTTGCTGCCCTTGAGGAACAGCTTCTGCTTCTCCCGACGGCATCGCTTGCAGTCGGCCCCGGTGTATCGCGCCATTTTCCAGTTGTCTCCGTTGCTTCAGACGGAATCAGACGCGACGGCGCTTGGGCGGCCGGCATCCGTTGTGCGGAGTGGGGGTGACGTCCTGGATCGAGCCCACCTCCAGGCCGGTGGCCTGGAGCGAACGGATCGCGGTCTCGCGGCCGGAGCCCGGACCCTTGACGAAGACGTCAACCTTGCGCATGCCGTGCTCCTGCGCGCGGCGGGCGGCCGACTCGGCGGCCATCTGCGCGGCGAAGGGGGTGGACTTGCGCGAGCCCTTGAAGCCGACGTGGCCGGCAGAGGCCCAGGAGATCACGTTGCCCGAGGGGTCCGTGATCGAGACGATCGTGTTGTTGAACGTGCTCTTGATGTGCGCGTGGCCGTGAGCGACGTTCTTCTTTTCCTTGCGACGCACCTTCTTGGCTGCGCCCTGACGTCCCTTGGGGGGCATGTCTTGACTCCAGATGGAGAGGGGAGGTGATCGGTCCTACAGCGAAGACCGCTGGTTGCTGCGGCTGACCGGTGATCCGGACACCCGCAGTGCGTCCGCTGAGGACTACTTCTTGCCCGGCTTCTTCTTGCCGGCGATCGCGCGACGCGGGCCCTTGCGGGTACGAGCGTTCGTGCTGGTGCGCTGGCCGTGGACCGGCAGGCCGCGGCGGTGACGCAGGCCCTGGTAGCAGCCGATCTCGACCTTGCGGCGGATGTCGGCCTGGATCTCGCGACGGAGGTCACCCTCGGTGCGGAGGTTGGCGTCCACATACTCGCGGATCTTGACCAGGTCCTCTTCGGCCAGGTCACGAACGCGGGTGTTCGGGTTCACGCCGGTGGTGGCGAGAATCTCCTTGGACCGGGTGCGCCCGATACCGAAGACGTAGGTGAGGGCAACCTCCACGCGCTTTTCGCGCGGGATGTCAACACCTGAAACGCGTGCCATTCAATGGCTCCAGTTGTTATTTCGGGGGTCTTCCGCAGTGCCGCTCCCGATCGCCGACCTCCCACGAGGAGAGGTGGTACGCCCGGGTCCCCGGCCCCCGCCGGAGGTGTCGTCAGCCGAAGCTTGGACGGACTCTGCGTATGTACGTATTACGTGCGTCGCGCGAAGTGCTGCGAGATGCAGGGGGTCGTGCGTCAGCCCTGGCGCTGCTTGTGGCGCAGGTTGTCGCAGATGACCATGACCCGACCGTGGCGGCGGATCACCTTGCACTTGTCGCAGATCTTCTTGACGCTCGGCTTGACCTTCATGGGATGTCAGGTTCTCCGGGTCAGTGCCATCACCCCGCCGAGGCGGGGTGCGGGCAAGATCTACTTGTAGCGGTAGACGATCCGGCCACGCGTCAGGTCGTACGGAGAGAGCTCCACGACGACCCGGTCATCCGGAAGGATTCGGATGTAGTGCATCCGCATCTTGCCGCTGATGTGCGCGAGGACCTTGTGACCGTTCTGGAGCTCCACCTTGAACATGGCGTTCGGGAGGGACTCGATCACGGTGCCCTCAATTTCGATGGCACCTTGCTTCTTGGCCACGCTTCGCCCTTCGAATCGGCTACCTTGATCGACTTTCGGTATCGCATGTGGACACACGGATGCACAAGAGCCGACGCGTCAGTCTACGTCAGCGGACCCCAAAAGACGAATCCGTCAAGTTTGCCCACCGCGGGAGATCCTTAGACCTCCACAAGGGGGTCAAATCGACCTCGATGGCGTCTGCTCCGGGCATCAAGACCTCGGGGAAGGGTCCGGCCCGCTCCGCGCAGCGATGGGGCGATCAGGCCAGGGGGTCCGGCGCCGCCTCGATTCCGTACTGGGCCAGCTTCGCCTTGCCGCAGTCGGGGGCGGTCAGGACCAGGGGGCCCTCCTCGGTCAGGGCGATCGAGTGCTCCCAGTGGGAGGACCAGGTGCCGTCCGTGGTGAGCACGGTCCAGTCGTCCTGGAGCACCTCGGTCTGCGGCGTGCCGAGGGAGACCATCGGCTCGATGGCCAGGCAGACGCCGGGCACGAGCTTGATGCCCTTGCCGCGCTTGCGGGAGACGTAGTTCAGCAGGTGCGGGTCCATGTGCATCTCGGTGCCGATGCCGTGGCCGCCGTAGTCCTCGATGATCCCGTACTTGCCGGTGGCCGGACGCGGCTGGCGGCGGATGTAGGACTCGATCGCCTTCGAGACGTCGACGAGGCGGTTGTTCACCTTCATGGCGGCGATACCGGCCCACATGGACTCCTCGGTCACCCGGGAGAGCTCGATCAGCTCCGGAGCGTGACCGGTACCGACGAACGCCGTGTACGCGGCGTCGCCGTGCCAGCCGTCGACGATCGCGCCGGCGTCGATGGAGATGATGTCGCCGTCCTTGAGGACGGTCTTGTCGTCCGGGATGCCGTGGACGACGACCTCGTTGACCGAGGTGCAGATGGTGGCGGGGAACCCGCCGTACCCGAGGAAGTTCGACTTCGCACCGTGATCGGCGATCACCTTGCGGGCCACGTGGTCCAGGTCCAGGGTGGTGGCGCCGGGCACCGCCGCCTCGCGGGTGGCCGCGTGAATGGCAGCGACCACCAGCCCCGCCTCACGCATCTTCGCGATCTGCTCGGGGGTCTTGATCTGCACCATTGCGCGGCGCCTCTCTGCATCGAACGGTGACGGGGTGCGGCGTACCCAACGATACGGCGCAAACAGTCGGGGGCGGGGCCCCCGGGCCGCCCGCGCCCCCGGTCCGGTACATGCGGGTCTGGCACCCAAGCCCACTAGGGGCCCACGGCCGACCACTCCCCCCCCGGGGCA
>NZ_JBIWOS010000002.1:476912-531172 GCF_044767885.1 Streptomyces sp. NPDC101194 | reverse complement strand
GGGGGTGTGTATCTGCCCCGGGGCGGGGCCCCTGACGGCAGCGCGGGGGGCGGGGGGGGGGCTACCCACACGATCCCCCCAAACCCGGCGGCGGCCCCCCCCCGGCCCCCCCCCCCCGACTGTACGAGTACTGCGGGATCTGACCCTCAGGCCTTCTCGGACCCGAGAGCCTCCATCGCCCGCTCGGTCACCTCGGTGACCTTGCCGAGCGCGGAGATGGTGACCACCAGGTTCTGGGCCCTGTAGTAGTCGATGATCGGCTCGGTCTGCGTGTGGTAGACCTCCAGCCGGGTGCGGACCGTGTCCTCGGAGTCGTCGTCGCGCTGGTACAGCTCGCCGCCGCAGACGTCGCAGACGCCTTCGGCCTTCGGCGGGTTGTACGTCACGTGGAAGACGTGCGCGCTGTCGTTGCGGCAGATCCGGCGACCCGCGATCCGCTTGACGACCTCGTCCTCGGGGACCTCCAGGTCGAGAACCGCGTCCAGCTTCACGCCCTCGTCCTTGAGCATCGCGTCAAGAGCCTCGGCCTGACCCACATTGCGCGGGAAGCCGTCCAGCAGGAAGCCGTTCACGGCGTCCGGCTGGGACATGCGGTCCTTGGCCATCGCGATGGTGACCTCGTCCGGCACCAGCTGCCCCGCGTCCATGTAGGCGCGGGCCTGCTTACCAAGGTCGGTGCCCTGGCTGATGTTGGCGCGGAAGAGATCGCCCGTGGAGATGTGCGGAATCGACAGGTTCTTGGCAAGGTACGCAGCCTGCGTTCCCTTGCCGGCACCGGGCGGCCCGACGAGGACGATTCGCATCAGCGGAGGAACCCTTCGTAATTGCGCTGCTGGAGCTGACTCTCGATCTGCTTCACGGTCTCCAGACCCACACCCACGATGATGAGGATGCTCGTCCCGCCGAACGGGAAGTTCTGGTTAGCGCCACCGAAGCCTGCCAACGCCATCGTCGGCACCAGAGCGATCAGACCCAGGTACAGCGAGCCCGGCCAAGTGATCCTGTTGAGCACGTAGCTCAGGTACTCGGCAGTAGGTCGACCAGCCCGGATACCCGGGATGAACCCACCATACTTCTTCATGTTGTCGGCGACTTCCTCGGGGTTGAACGAAATCGCCACATAGAAGAAGGCGAAGAAGACGATCAACAGGAAGTACGCCGTGATGTAGTACGGGTGGTCGCCCTTGACGAAGTTGTCCTTGATCCAGGTCGCCCAGCCTGCCGTGGAGTTGGAGAACTGGACGATCAGGGCGGGAATGTAGAGCAGCGAAGAAGCGAAGATGACGGGAATCACACCCGCCTGATTCACCTTCAGCGGAATGTACGTCGAGGTACCGCCGTACGACCTGCGGCCGATCATGCGCTTCGCGTACTGCACCGGGATACGGCGCTGGGCCTGCTCGACGAAGACGACGAGGCCCACCATCACGAAGCCGATCAGGATGACGGTGCCGAACTCGATCCAGCCGTCGGCCAGCTTGCCGCTGGTCTTGATGGCCCACAGGGCGCCGGGGAAGCTGGCAGCGATCGAGATGAACATCAGGATCGACATGCCGTTGCCGATGCCGCGGTCGGTGATGAGCTCACCGAGCCACATGACGGCGGCGGTGCCCGCGGTCATGGTGATCACCATGACGATGGTGGTGAAGATCGACTGGTTCGGCACGATCTGGTCGGCGACCGGGCAGCCGCTGAAGAGCGCGCCGCTGGTGGCGGTGGCCACCAGGCCGGTGCCCTGGAGGATGGCGAGCGCCACGGTCAGATAACGCGTGTACTGCGTGATCTTGGCCTGACCGGACTGCCCCTCCTTCTTGAGCGCCTCAAGTCGGGGAATGACCACGGTCAGCAGCTGGAGAATGATGCTGGCCGTGATGTACGGCATGATGCCGAGCGCGAAGATCGTGATCTGCAGCAGTGCACCACCGCTGAACATGTTCACCAGGCCGAAGAGGCTGTTGTTGCCCTTGCTGGCCTGATCAACACAGGTCTGGACGTTCTCGTAGCTCACTCCCGGTACGGGGATGTGCGCCCCGAGCCGGTAGATCACGATGATGCCGAGCGTGAAGAGCAGCTTCTTGCGCAGGTCGGGCGTCTTGAACGCCCGGGCGAACGCGGTGAGCACGGTGCCTCCTGCGACCCCCGCGCAATGCGTAGAGGTGACGGTCTTGAGGATCGACGAATACGTAACGGTCAAAAATCCGCGGGCGGGTGCCCGAGGGGTTACCACACAACAACGCACGCCACCTTACCGGCGACCATGCCCACCTAGGAACGACCAACCGGGGATGCCCCAAATGAGAGGCATCCCCGGTCGGATGTTCAGGCCATCGAGTTGTCTCAGACGAGCTCGGTGACGGTACCGCCGGCGGCGGCAATCTTCTCCTTGGCGGAGCCGGAGACGGCGTCAACCGAAACCTGCAGCGCCACGGAGATCTCGCCCTGTCCGAGGACCTTGACGAGGTGGTTGTTGCGCACCGCACCCTTGGCGACCAGGTCGGCCACGGTGACCTCTCCACCCTCGGGGTAGAGCGTCGCGAGCTTGTCCAGGTTCACGACCTGGTACTCGGTGCGGAACGGGTTCTTGAAGCCCTTGAGCTTCGGGAGACGCATGTGGAGGGGCATCTGCCCACCCTCGAAGCGCTCCGGAACCTGGTAGCGGGCCTTGGTGCCCTTGGTGCCACGACCGGCGGTCTTACCCTTGGACGCCTCACCACGACCCACACGGGTCTTGGCGGTCTTGGCGCCCGGGGCGGGCCGGAGGTCATGGGCCTTCAGCGGCTTGTTCTCCGCCATGTCAGTCGACCTCCTCAACCGTCACGAGGTGGCGGACGGTGTGAGCCATGCCGCGGAACTCGGGACGGTCCTCCTTGACGACCACGTCGTTCAGGCGCTTGAGCCCGAGCGAACGCAGCGTGTCGCGGTGGTTCTGCTTGCTGCCGATGTACGACTTCGTCTGCGTGATCTTGAGGCGAGCCATTACGCACCCGCTCCCGCACGCGCACGAAGCAGGGCCGCGGGGGCGACGTCCTCGAGCGGCAGACCACGGCGGGCCGCGATCTCCTCGGGACGCTGCAGGCCCTTGAGGGCCTCCACGGTCGCGTGCACGATGTTGATCGCGTTGTCGGAGCCGAGCGACTTCGACAGGATGTCGTGAACGCCGGCGCACTCCAGAACGGCGCGCACCGGGCCACCGGCGATCACACCGGTACCGGGGGAAGCAGGCTTCAGCAGGACGACGCCCGCAGCCTTCTCGCCCTGGATCGGGTGAGGAATGGTGCCCTGGATGCGCGGAACCTTGAAGAAGTTCTTCTTGGCCTCTTCCACGCCCTTGGCGATGGCCGCGGGAACTTCCTTGGCCTTGCCGTAGCCGACACCGACGGTGCCGTCACCATCGCCCACCACGACCAGCGCGGTGAAGCTGAAGCGACGACCACCCTTCACAACCTTGGCGACGCGGTTGATCGCGACGACGCGCTCGACGTACGCGGTCTTCTCGGCGGCAGCTGCGCCGCCGTCACGGCCCTTCCGGTCCCGCCGCTCGCCGCCACCGGCACCGCTTCCGCGGCGCTGGGGTCCAGCCATTGGATTTACCTCTCTCTGTTACGTCCGCTGTGCGTAGGAACCGGGGCTTAGAACTTCAGCCCGGCTTCACGGGCGGCGTCAGCCAGAGCGGCAATCCGCCCGGCGTACTGGTTACCACCGCGGTCAAACACGACGGCCTCGACGCCTGCGGCCTTGGCGCGCTCAGCGACCAGGGCGCCGACCTGCTTGGCCTGGGTGCTCTTGTCGCCCTCGCCACCACGGATGGAGACGTCCAGGGTCGACGCCGACGCGAGCGTGTGGCCCGCGATGTCGTCGATGACCTGAGCCACCATGTGGCGGTTGGACCGCGTCACGACCAAGCGCGGACGCTCCGGCGAACCGGAGATGTGCTTGCGGACGCGGATGTGGCGACGCTTGAGGGCGGCACGCTTGTAGGCGTCGCCCTTGGCGATCTTCACGCCGTATGCCATGGCTACTTACCAGCCTTTCCGACCTTGCGGCGGATGACCTCGCCGGCGTACTTGACGCCCTTGGCCTTGTACGGGTCAGGCTTCCGCAGCTTGCGGATCTTGGCCGCGGTCTCGCCGACCTTCTGCTTGTCGATGCCCTCGACGGAGAACTTCGTGGGGGACTCCACCTTGAAGGTGATGCCCTCCGGGGCCTCGATCAGGATCGGGTGGCTGTAGCCCAGGGCGAACTCCAGGTTGGAGCCCTTCGCCTGGACGCGGTAACCGACACCGCTGATCTCGAGCGCCTTGGTGTATCCCTGGGTCACACCGGTGATCATGTTCGCCACCAGCGTGCGGGACAGGCCGTGAAGGGCCTTGTTCTGACGCTCGTCGTTCGGGCGGGTGACGCTGAGGAAGCCGTCCTCACCCTTGGTGACCTCGATCGGCGACGCGACGGTGTGCGTGAGGGTGCCCTTGGGGCCCTTCACCGCGACCGTGCGGCCATCGATGGTGACGTCCACACCGGCGGGAACCTGGATGGGGAGCTTGCCGATTCGCGACATGAGCTATTCCTCCGTTCCCGACTACCAGACGTAGGCGAGGACTTCCCCACCTACGCCCTTCTTCTGAGCCTGCTGGCCGGTCAGGAGACCGTGGGACGTGGAGATGATCGCCACGCCCAGGCCGCCGAGGACCTTCGGCAGATTGGTGGACTTTGCGTAGACACGCAGACCCGGCTTCGAGATGCGCTTGATGCCGGCGATCGAACGCTCGCGGTTCGGGCCGAACTTCAGCTCCAGGACGAGGTTCTTGCCGACCTCGGCGTCCTCGACCTTCCAGCCGGTGATGAAGCCCTCCTGCTGGAGGATCTCCGCGATGTGCGACTTGATCTTGCTGTGCGGCATCACGACGGAGTCGTGGTATGCCGAGTTCGCGTTACGCAGACGCGTGAGCATGTCTGCGATGGGATCAGTCATGGTCATGAATTGGCCTTCGGCCTCTCTCGCCGGGGTTTCCTGTATGCGCCATCCCTCTCCCCACTCAGAGGCAGGACGGGTGCGGTGCGGGGACCTACGGCGTAGTAAGTCGGTCTAGGGCGGCAGGCGCCCAACCCCACAAGCCTACGGCATGTGAGGCCGGACTCCTGCCGACCAGATGCTTACCGAGAGCTTCCGTCAATTCCCAACGCCCGGAGGGCGAAGGAGAATTACCAGGAGCTCTTGGTCACGCCCGGCAGCTCGCCACGGTGAGCCATCTCACGAAGGCACACGCGGCACAGGCCGAACTTGCGGTAGACGGAGTGGGGCCGGCCGCAGCGCTGGCAGCGGGTGTACCCGCGAACGCCGAACTTCGGCTTACGGGCGGCCTTAGCGATCAGAGCCTTCTTCGCCACGGTCAGTTCTCCTTGAACGGGAAGCCGAGGTGACGAAGGAGGGCACGACCCTCGTCGTCATTGGTCGCCGTGGTGACCACGGTGATGTCCATGCCCCGGACCCGGTCGATCTTGTCCTGGTCGATCTCGTGGAACATGACCTGCTCCGTGAGACCGAAGGTGTAGTTGCCACGGCCGTCGAACTGCTTCGGCGACAGACCACGGAAGTCACGGATACGCGGCAGCGCGAGCGACAGCGTACGGTCCAGGAACTCCCACATCCGGTCACCGCGCAGGGTGACGTGGCAGCCGATCGGCTGGCCCTCGCGCAGCTTGAACTGCGCGATGGACTTGCGGGCCTTGGTGACGGCCGGCTTCTGGCCGGTGATCGTGGTGAGGTCGCGCACGGCGCCGTCGATCAGCTTGGAGTCGCGGGCGGCGTCGCCCACACCCATGTTGACCACGATCTTGACCAGGCCGGGGATCTGCATGACGTTCTCGTAGGAGAACTCCTCACGCAGCTTGCCGGCGATTTCCTCGCGGTACTTCGTCTTCAGACGCGGAGTGGTGGTGGTAGCCATCAGATGTCCTCACCCGTCCGCTTGGCAACGCGGATCTTGTTGCCTTCGTCGTCGAAGCGGTAACCGACGCGCGTGACGACCTTGTTGCCGTCCTTCTCCACGACGAGCTGAACGTTGCTCACGTGGATGGGGGCCTCGGTCGTGACAATGCCACCGGTCTGCGAACCGCGAGCGGTCTGGCCGGCCTTGGTGTGCTTCTTGACCCGGTTGACACCCTCGACGAGGACGCGGTCCTGAGCGGGGTAGGCCACGATGACCTTGCCCTGCTTGCCCTTGTCCTTACCGGTGATGACCTGAACCAGGTCGCCCTTCTTGATCTTCATGCTTACAGCACCTCCGGCGCGAGCGAGATGATCTTCATGAACTTCTTCTCGCGCAGTTCCCGGCCCACCGGGCCGAAGATGCGGGTGCCGCGGGGGTCACCGTCGTTCTTCAGAATGACGGCGGCGTTCTCGTCGAAGCGGATGTACGAGCCATCCTGACGGCGACGCTCCTTGACGGTGCGAACGATGACGGCCTTGACGACGTCACCCTTCTTCACGTTGCCACCGGGGATCGCGTCCTTGACGGTGGCGACGATGACGTCACCGATGCCCGCGTAGCGGCGACCCGAACCACCGAGAACACGGATGGTGAGGATTTCCTTCGCACCCGTGTTGTCGGCGACGCGAAGTCGCGACTCCTGCTGGATCACGTCTATCTCCTGATCGTCTGCCGGTTCCCGGTGGGGGCCACTCCGTCACCGGAGCGGACCCCACCGAGCCTGGCGGAACCTGCCTGAGGGGAATGCCCCTCAGGAATTACTTGGCCTTCTCGAGGATCTCGACGACGCGCCACCGCTTCGTGGCGGACAGCGGCCGGGTCTCCATCAGGAGGACGCGGTCGCCGACGCCGGCGGCGTTCTGCTCGTCGTGCGCCTTGAGCTTGTTCGTACGGCGGATGACCTTGCCGTACAGCGCGTGCTTGACCCGGTCCTCGACAGCGACGACGACGGTCTTGTCCATCTTGTCGCTGACGACCAGACCCTCACGGGTCTTGCGGAAACCGCGGTCGGTGTTCGTCTCAGTCACAGTCTTCTCGCTCATCAGACGCTCTCCACCGTCTCGATGCCCAGCTCGCGCTCGCGCATCAGGGTGTAGATCCGGGCGATGTCCTTACGGACGGACTTGAGCCGACCGTGGTTCTCGAGCTGCCCGGTCGCCGCCTGGAAGCGGAGGTTGAACAGCTCTTCCTTGGCCTCGCGGAGCTTGTTGAGCAGCTCCTCGTTGCCCAGCTCGCGCAGCTCGGACGCCTTGGTTCCGGCCGACATCACGCCTCACCTGCCTCGCGCCGAACGATGCGGCACTTCATCGGAAGCTTGTGAGCAGCGCGGGTGAGCGCCTCACGAGCAATCTTCTCGTTCGGGTAGGACAGCTCGAACATCACCCGACCCGGCTTGACGTTCGCGATCCACCACTCGGGAGAACCCTTACCGGAACCCATGCGGGTCTCGGCCGGCTTCTTCGTCAGGGGACGGTCCGGGTAGATGTTGATCCAGACCTTGCCGCCACGCTTGATGTGACGGGTCATCGCGATACGAGCTGCCTCGATCTGACGGTTCGTCACGTACGCCGGGGTCAGCGCCTGGATGCCGTACTCGCCGAACGCAACCTGCGTGCCACCCTTGGACATACCGCTGCGCTTCGGGTGGTGCTGCTTGCGGTGCTTGACCCTACGGGGGATCAGCATTTCGGTCAGGCCTCCGTTCCGGTGCTCTCAGCAGCCGGAGCGGCAGCGGCGGGAGCCTCGGCCTTGGGGGCCTCGGCAGCCGGAGCCGACTGCTGCTGCGGCTTGCGACCGCGACCGCCACGCTCGCCACCACGGCCACCGCGGCCGGCCGGGCGGTCAGCGCCGCCACGGGCCGGACGGTTGCCGGCGCGGGCAGCGGCGTTCTCGGCGCGGACCTCGGCGATGTTCTTGACGTCGCCCTTGTAGATCCAGACCTTCACGCCGATGCGGCCGAAGGTCGTCTTGGCCTCGAAGAAGCCGTAGTCGACGTTCGCGCGGAGCGTGTGCAGGGGCACACGGCCCTCGCGGTAGAACTCCGAGCGGGACATCTCGGCGCCGCCGAGGCGGCCACCGCACTGGATCTTGATGCCCTTGGCGCCGGCCTTCATCGAGCTCTGCATGCTCTTGCGCATGGCACGACGGAAGGAGACGCGGGAGGAGAGCTGCTCGGCGACGGCCTGGGCCACCAGCTGAGCGTCGACCTCGGGGTTCTTGACCTCGAGGATGTTCAGCTGGACCTGCTTGCCGGTCAGCTTCTCCAGCTCGCCACGGATGCGGTCGGCCTCGGCGCCGCGGCGACCGATGACGATGCCCGGGCGGGCGGTGTGGATGTCAACGCGGACGCGGTCGCGGGTGCGCTCGATCTCGACCTTCGAGATGCCGGCCCGCTCCATGCCCTTCGTCATCATGCGACGAATGGCGACGTCTTCCTTGACGTAGTCCTTGTACAGCTTGTCGGCGTACCAACGGGACTTGAAGTCCGTGGTAATGCCGAGCCGGAACCCGTGCGGGTTTACCTTCTGGCCCATTACCGGGTTCCTTCCTTGCTGCTGACGACCACGGTGATGTGGCTGGTCCGCTTACGGATCCGGTAGGCACGGCCCTGAGCACGCGGACGGAACCGCTTCAGGGTCGGGCCCTCGTCCACGTACGCCTCGCTGATGACCAGCGAAGAGGCGTCGGTGTGGTCGTAGTTGTGTGCGGCGTTGGCAATGGCGCTGTCCAGCACCTTGCCAACCGGCACGCTCGCGGCCTGCGGGGCGAAACGCAGGACCGCCTGAGCCTCCGTGGCATCCATGCCACGGATGAGGTCCACCACGCGGCGGGCCTTCATGGGCGTGACGCGGATGTACCGCGCCTGGGCCCTGGCTTCCATGGTTGTCCCTTCGGTGTAAGTCATGAGTCGTTCCACTCCGCGATTAGCGGCGCTTCGACTTCCGGTCGTCCTTGACGTGGCCGCGGAAGGTGCGAGTCGGCGAGAACTCGCCGAGCTTGTGGCCGACCATCGACTCGGTGACGAACACCGGGACGTGGATCTTGCCGTTGTGCACCGCGATGGTGTGACCCAGCATGGCCGGGACGATCATCGAGCGACGGGACCAGGTCTTGATGACGTTCTTGGTGCCTGCCTCGTTCTGTACGTCCACCTTCTTGATGAGGTGGCCGTCGACGAAGGGCCCCTTCTTGAGACTGCGCGGCATCTAAACCCGCTCCTAGCGCTTCTTGTTCGTCTTGCGGCGGCGGACGATGTACTTGCTCGATGCCTTCTTCGGCGAGCGAGTACGACCTTCCTTCTGACCCCACGGCGAGACCGGGTGGCGACCACCGGAGGTCTTGCCCTCACCACCACCGTGCGGGTGGTCAACCGGGTTCATCGCGACACCGCGGACGGTCGGGCGGACGCCCTTCCAGCGCATGCGGCCGGCCTTGCCCCAGTTGATGTTCGACTGCTCGGCGTTGCCGACCTCGCCGATCGTGGCGCGGCAGCGGGCGTCGACCAGGCGGATCTCACCGGACGGCATACGAAGGTGGGCCATGGTGCCCTCCTTCGCCAGCAGCTGCACGGAGGCACCCGCGGAACGGGCGAACTTCGCGCCGCCGCCGGGCCGCAGCTCGATGGCGTGGATGGTCGTACCGACCGGGATGTTGCGCAGCGCCAGGTTGTTGCCGGGCTTGATGTCGGCGGCCGGGCCGTTCTCGACACGGTCGCCCTGCGTCAGGCCACGCGGCGCGATGATGTAGCGCTTCTCGCCGTCCGCGTAGTGCAGGAGCGCGATGCGCGCGGTGCGGTTGGGGTCGTACTCGATGTGCGCGACCTTGGCCGGCACGCCGTCCTTGTCGTGACGACGGAAGTCGATCACTCGGTAGGCGCGCTTGTGGCCACCGCCCTGGTGGCGAACGGTCACACGACCGGCGTTGTTACGGCCGCCCTTGCTGTGCAGGGGGCGGACCAGCGACTTCTCCGGCGTGGACCGCGTGATCTCGACAAAGTCGGCGACGCTGGAGCCACGACGGCCCGGGGTCGTCGGCTTGTACTTGCGGATACCCATTTCTCAGTCCTCGTCCGATTCCGGACGATCCAGACCGCCCTCAGGCGGTCGGACCGCCGAAGATGTCGATACGGTCGCCCTCGGCGAGGGTCACGATGGCGCGCTTGGTGTCGGCGCGCTTGCCGAAACCGGTGCGGGTGCGCTTGCGCTTGCCCTGCCGGTTGATCGTGTTGACCCCGGTGACCTTGACCGAGAAGACCGCTTCCACGGCCTGCTTGATCTGGGTCTTGTTGGAGCCGGGCGCGACGATGAACGTGTACTTGTTCTCGTCGAGCAGCGCGTAGCTCTTCTCGGAAACGACCGGCTTGACGAGAACGTCGCGCGGGTCCGAGTAGGTCTTGCTGGTAACGGTCGCCTCACTCATCAGGCGTCGCTCCCTTCGGTCTCAGCGGTCTGGGGGCCAGACACGAAGGACTCGAAGGCGGCCTGGGTGAAGACCACGTCGTCAGAGACGATCACGTCGTACGTGTTCAGCTGGCCCGGCTCCAGGATGTGCACCTGGGGCAGGTTGCGGGCGGACAGCCACGCGGCCTCGTCGGCACGGTCGACGACCAGGAGCAGGTTCTTGCGCTCCGAGATCTTGCCGAACAGCGTCTTGGCGGCCTTGGTGGAGACGGCACCCTCGACCACGCCGGTGACGACGTGGATGCGGGAGTGACGGGCCCGGTCCGAGAGGGCACCGCGCAGGGCGGCGGCCTTCATCTTCTTCGGGGTCCGCTGCGAGTAGTCACGCGGCTGCGGGCCGTGGACGACGCCACCGCCGGCGAACTGCGGCGCACGGGTCGAACCCTGGCGCGCGCGGCCGGTGCCCTTCTGGCGGTACGGCTTGCGGCCACCGCCACGGACTTCGCCGCGGGTCTTGGTCTTGTGCGTGCCCTGTCGGGCAGCGGCCAGCTGTGCGACAACGACCTGGTGGATCAGCGGAACGCTGGTCTTGGCGTCGAAGATCTCCGCGGGGAGCTCGACGGTACCGGCCTTGTCGCCTGCCGGCGAAAGGATGTCAATGGTGCTCATTACCTCAAGCCCCCTTGGCCGCGGTACGGACCAGGACGAGGCCGCCGTTCGGACCGGGGACTGCGCCCTTGATGAGGAGCAGACCCTTCTCCGCGTCAACCGCGTGGATGGTCAGGTTCTGGGTGGTGACACGCTCGTTGCCCATGCGACCCGCCATGCGCATGCCCTTGAAGACACGGCCGGGGGTGGCACAGCCACCGATGGAGCCGGGCATGCGGTGCACACGGTGGGCACCGTGGGACGCCTTGCCACCCTTGAAGTTGTGACGCTTCATCACACCGGCGAAGCCCTTGCCCTTGCTCTTGCCCGTGACGTCGACCTTGACGCCGGACTCGAACACCTCGGCAGTGACTTCCTGGCCCAGCGTGTACTCGCTGGCGTCCGCGGTGCGGAGCTCCACCAGGTGGCGGCGCGGGGTCACGTCGGCCTTGGCGAAGTGACCCTTGAGGGGCTTGTTCACCTTGCGGGGGTCGATCTCGCCGAAGGCGATCTGGACTGCCTCGTAGCCGTCGTTGTCGTTGGTGCGCACCTGGGTGACGACGCAGGGCCCGGCCTTGACGACGGTCACCGGGACGACCCGGTTGTTCTCGTCCCAGACCTGGGTCATGCCGAGCTTCTCGCCCAGAACGCCCTTAATGTTCTTAGCCATCTCGCGCGTCACCTCAGAGCTTGATCTCGATGTCGACGCCCGCCGGCAGGTCGAGACGCATCAGCGAGTCAACCGTCTTCGGCGTGGGGTCGAGGATGTCGATGAGGCGCTTGTGCGTCCGCATCTCGAAGTGCTCGCGCGAGTCCTTGTACTTGTGCGGCGACTTGATGACGCAGTACACGTTCTTCTCAGTGGGCAGCGGCACCGGGCCCGCGACCGACGCACCAGTGCGGGTCACCGTCTCGACGATCTTCTTCGCCGAGGAGTCGATGACCTCGTGGTCGTAGGCCTTGAGCCGGATGCGGATCTTCTGTCCCGCCATGGCTACTAGTAGTCCTGTCTCTCATAACGCTCTGGAACCCGAGGGTTCTGGTAACTCCGTCTCCGACCCACGCGGTCGGGCGTGTCGCATCCCCTCTACGCAGATCTCCCGAAGGATTTCCCAACCAAGGGGGTGCGGGCCCGAGGACCGCGAGACCGGGGGCGGAACACCCACCGGGCGCCTGGCCGGTGCCCCACTGACGCTTCCCGGAAGATTCCCGTACGTCCGACCCGCAAGGGGTCGACGAGTACTGTGGGACTCGCTTCCGGTCCTCCCGGCGGGAGGCGCGCAGCATTGACACTCAACCGAGCAACCTGGTCAGTGTGCCATACGGGGTGTGAGCCTGGCCAATCGGGCCGAGGATCTTACCGCGCGCCGTCGCTCGGTCAAACGCGGGCGCGCAGGGGGAGCAGTGCCGGGCCGCTCGCTCGTCGTAATTCGGTCGAGTGCCGTACGCCCCCGCCCCTACAGTGACCGGCCGGGCACGCCGTCGTCACCAGGGACACCGATCATGCGTACGCACTATCCACGTACCGCTCATCTGCCCTGGTCCCCGGGGGCCTCCTCGGACGACGTGCGGATCGCGGATCTCTCCGGGCTGACCGGCCGCGAGGTCGTCGTCACCGAGAAGCTGGACGGCGAGAACACCACTCTCTACGCCGACGGCCTGCACGCCCGCTCGCTCGATTCAGCCCACCACCCCTCGCGGGGCCGGGTGAAGGCGCTCCAGGGCCGGATCGGCGCCCGGATCCCCGAGGGGTGGCGGGTGTGCGGGGAGAACATGTTCGCGCGCCACTCGATCGCGTACGACGGCCTGGAGAGCTTCTTCTACGGCTTCTCCGTCTGGGACGGGGAGCGCTGTCTGGACTGGGACCGGACCGTGGAGTTCCTGCGGGGGCTGGGGATACCGGTGCCGCCCGTGCTGTGGCGCGGAACCCTCGACGCCCGCGCCGAGAAGGCACTGCGGGCGCTGAAGCCGGACACCGGGCGGCAGGAGGGGTACGTCGTACGGCCCGCGGACGCCTTCGGGGCGGCGGACTTCGGGCGGCTGGTGGCCAAATGGGTGCGGCCCGGCCACGTACGGACCGATACGCACTGGATGCACGCCGCCGTCGTGGAGAACGGGCTCGGTCCGGCCGCCGCCCTGTGGGCAGTTCGGTCCGGGGCACCGGTCGACGGGGCGGCGCTGGCCGCCGCCGCGGGCACGGCGCCGGGGGATTCCGGGGCGGCCGTCGCGATGGGTGACGTCCTCGACGCGTCGGGGCGGACGGGCGACGACCGGCTGACCGGCGTGCTGGCCGCGCTGCTGCACCGCGGACGACGGGCCGAACTGGCGCCCGCGCTCGCGCGGACGCTGGGGATGCCGCTCGCCCGCCGCGTCGCGGACCTCGTCGGACTGCACCCCGCGCTGCACCGCCCCTACCCGGACGAGGAGCGCCGGGCCGGACTGGCGCGGATGTCGTTCGCCGTCGATCTGCCGCTGCTGCACGCACTGGCCGCCACGGTGGCGGACACCGACGAGGCGCGCGAGCAGGTGGAGTGGTCGTCGCTGTACGCGCAGGAGGTCCGGGAGCCGGACGGGCTGCGCGAGGCGTTCGCGGACCTGGAGCCGGCCGCCGCCGACCGCTGCCGGGCCCAGGCCCGCGAGGCCTTCGCCGCGGGCCGGGTCGGCACCGCCGAGGAGGCCGTGGCGGCGACCTGGCGGTGGCGGGCCGGGGACTTCCCCCGCCTGATCCATCTGGTCGGCCCCTCCGGCAGCGGCAAGAGCACCTTCGGCCGCGGGCTGCCCGGCGTCGACACCCATCTCTCGCTCGACGACCTGCGCCTCGCCCGGGGATCACGCGCCGACCAGAAGGCCAACGGAGAAGTCTTGCGCGAGGGCCTCGACCGGCTGGACACCGCGCTCGCCGCGGGTGGCACGGTCGTCTGGGACGCGACCTCGCTCAACGTGCACCAGCGTTCCCTGGTGCACGCCGTCGCCCGGCGCAGGGATGCTCTGCTGACCCACGCCGTGGCCCTGGTCGACGGGGCGGAGCTCATGCGCCGCAACGAACGCCGCACCCACCCGGTGCCCCCGGAGGTGCTGACCTCGCAACTGCACCGGTTCGTGCCCCCGTATCCCGGCCAGGCGCACCGCACCTGGTACGTCGGCGCGAGCGGAGCCGTGGAGGACAGGGCGTAGGGCCTTCCGTCCGGATCGGGCCGGATCAAGGGAGCGGGGTCCGGTGCCGTGGATCGCAAGGCGGAGGAGGGAGCGATGGCGGAGCCATGGCGAGTGACGACAACGCCGCGAGGCGCGGCACCGGGGCACGCGAGCCCGGCATGATGCAGACGGAAGGCCCTGGATGCGTACGAGCGAGGAGATCTACCACCGGGTCCGCTGGGACACCCGGTTCGACCCGGCGCGCTTCGTGATGGGCGTGTCGCAGCGCGGGGCCCCGCCCGAACGGGTGCCGCTGCACCGGTTCACGCCCGGCGGGGAGATTCCCTGGCACCGGGTGCTGTTCTTCGAGGCGGACGGGGAGGTGGTGTGGGACCGGCCCTCGGGTGCGGACCGGATCGACGCGACGGACGCAGGGCGGGTCCGCGCCCCGCGTCGGCTGCCGTCCCCCTGCTTCACCTCCCGTGTCCCGCACGCGTTCTCCGCGCCGGGGGACGTCTGGGCGCCCGTACCGGAGGGAATGCCGGCATCCGCACCGCCCGCTCCTCTGACGCTGCTGACCTGGAACACCCTCTGGGACCGGTACGACAGCGACCGCATCGACACCGCCCGGCGCCGGCCGCTCCTCCTCGACGCCCTGCGTGCGGCGGACGCCGACGTCATCGCCCTCCAGGAGGCCGAGCCCGCCCTGGTCGGGCTGCTGCTGTCCGCGCCCTGGGTCCGCGAGAGCTACACCTTCTGGGCCGATCCGGGCGGCCGGGACGTCGCCGACTGCGGTCTGCTGCTCCTCAGCAGACTCCCCGTGCGGGAGGCGGGCCTGCACGTCCTCGGCCCGCACAAGGCGGTCGCCGCCGTGGTCGTGGAGAGCGCGGAGGGGCCCGTCACGGTCGCGGTCACCCATCTCAGCAGCGACCACTCGGCGAACGGCGCGGCCCGGCGCGATGCCGAACTGACCGATCTGGCCACGGGGTTGGCCGCCATCGAGGGCGATGTGGCGTTGCTCGGCGACTTCAACGACGGCGGGGACACCCCGCAGGCGAGGCTGGGAATGCTCGATGCCTGGAGCCGGGTGCACGGCGCCGACGACCGGACGCCGACCTTCGATCCGTCCGTCAATCCGCTGGCCGCCGTCTCCTCCCTGACCGGGCGGGTGTCCCGGCTCGACCGGGTGCTGGTCCGCCCGGGGCGGCTCCGTCCCGTGTCGGCGACCCTGCTGGGCGACGTACCGACACCGGACGGGCTGTACGCGTCGGACCACTTCGGGGTGCGGGTGGAGCTGACCGGGGCCGCGGTGGCGGCGGACGACGACACCGCCGCGGCGGATCTCGTGCGCCGGGTGGCCGCCGCCCTGCCCGAGGGCCGCGTCCACCTGGTCGGTTCACGACGGATGGGCTGTGCGCTGCCCGGCGCCGACGTGGACCTGGTCGCGGCGCTGCCCGGGGACGGGGATCCCCCGGGGACACGGGAGCGGCTGAACGCCGCCCTGCCGGACGCCGTCGGCCTGCGCGAGGTGACCGGAGCCCGCGTGCCCGGACTGCGCTTCGGCCTCGCCGGGCTCCGGGTGGACCTGGTGACGGTCGCGACGGGCGGCCTCTCCCCCGCCGAGGCGGTCGCCCGCCGTACCGAACTGGGCGAGGCCGCGGCGACGGCGCTCGGCGCGGTGAGCGACGCGGACGCGGTGCTCGCGGCGGCGGACCCGCACCGGGAGGCGTTCACCCGGCTCGCCCGCGAGGTGAAGGGCTGGGCGCGGGCGCGCGGCCTGGACTCCGCCCCGTGCGGCGGACTGCCCGGCCTGGCGTGGTCCGTGCTGGCGGCCCGTACCGCCCACGAGGCCGGGGACCTGCCGCTCCTGCCTCTTCTGCGGCACTTCTTCGCGACCTGGGCCGCGTGGGACTGGAGCCGGCCGGTCGGCGCCGGTCCCACGCGGCCGGGCGCGTCCCCCCTCACCGTGCTGACCCCGACGGCCCCCGTCCGCTCCTGCACCTCGCAGGTCTCCCCCGCCGGCCGCGATCTCGTCGCCGAGGAGCTCTTCGGCGCCTGGGAGATCCTGGAGTCCGCCGCCGACGCCGGGCCCGTACCGCACGCCCTGCTCTGCGCCCCGCCGCCGCTGCGTCAGCGGCACGCCGCCTGGGCGATCGTCTCCGTATCGCCCGGCCCCGGCGAGGGACGCCTCCGGGGCCGGCTGCTGGCCCTGCTCGCCGCCCTCGCGGAAGCGGGATCCCCGGACGCCCACGCCTGGCCCCGCCCGGTCACCGCCGACACCTCCCTCGTCCAGTACGCCATCGGCCTGGGCCGCACCCCGCCGGACGAGACCCGGCTCGCGGAGATCGGCGCCCGGCTGCTGCGCGGTGTCCCGGGAGCGGGGCTGCGCCGGGTCGGTGGGGCGGCCGTGCCGGAACTGCGGTGACGGAGACCGACGGGTGACGGAGACCGACGGCAGCCGGACTGTGAGAATCCTCCCGTGACCACGAGCACCACCGCGACCTGGGCCCTGCGCCCCGCCGAGCCCGAGGACGTCGAGACCATCGCCGAGCTCAGGGCCACCGTGATGCGACCCGACCTGGAGCGGCTCGGGCGCTACGCCGAACACCGCGTGCGGCAGCGGCTGCGGGACGTGTACGCACCGGAGCACACCTCCGTCGTCCTCGCGGACGGCGCCTTCGCGGGCTGCGTCACCCTGCGGCCGGTCGAGGACGGGCTGTGGCTGGAGAACTTCTATCTCTCCCCCGCCCTCCAGGGACGCGGCATCGGCACCGGCGTGCTGCGCACGCTGCTCGCGCGGGCCGACGAGGAAGGCATGACCGTACGCCTGGACGTGCTGCAGGGCAGCGCCGCCCGCGCGCTCTACGAGCGGCACGGCTTCACCGAGGAGCGGCAGGACCCGATCGACGTGTTCATGGTGCGCACCCCCGCGTACTGATCGAGGGGCGCCGGCGCCGTCCGGTGCCGCGCCCTCCGGCCCACACCTGCAGAAACCCAGGCAACCCGCCCTCCGGATTCACCGTCTATCCCCCCGCGGCAGCGGCTCGCCCCCCTCCGCCGCCCGCATGGAATCGGTACGCAGCGCAGGGCCGCACAGCCGCCCGCTGCGGGGGAAGTGGACGGAGCACGGTGTGACGGATCGACCTGCGTTGCGCACATCTCGTACGGGACTGTCGCGGCGCACCCTGCTGACGGCCGCCGGTGCGATGGGCCTGACCACCCTCGCCGCCTGCACCGCGCCCGCACCGCCCCGCCGCCGCAGCCCCACCGCCGACCCGCTGCCCGGCCTGCCGATCAGCACCTCGCACCCGGCCCTGATGATGCAGGTCCTCGCCCACCCGGACGACGACCTGTACTTCATGAACCCGGACACCCGGCAGGCCCTCGACGCCGGGACACCGCTGGTCTGCGTCTATCTGACCGCGGGCGAGGCCACCGGTGTCAATCGTGCCCCCGGCCGGCCGGTGCCCGCCCCCGACAAGGCGGCGTACTCCTCCTCACGTCACCAGGGGCTCCGCCAGGCGTACGCGACGCTGCTCGGCCTCGGCCGGTTCGCCGAGTGGCAGAAGTCCGTGATCGATCTCCACGACAACCACCGCGCCGAGATCAACCGCCTCGGGAACAGCGGCCGCAAGGTCGAGCTGATCTTCATCAACACCGCCATGCACACCTCGTACGGGCGCCTCGGGCTGCCCAGCCTCTGGCAGGACCGGCGGCTCGTCCTGCCCACCGTCGTCGCCGACAACTCGCCGCTCCAGAAGGCGGGTTCCTACACCTACGACGGACTCGTCGACGTCCTGGGCGGACTGTTCGACCGCTACCGGCCGAGCATCGTGCACACCCTGGACCCGGACCCCGACATCCAGCACAGCAGCGAGCTCGTCCGGCGGCGGGACAGCGAGCAGAAGGGCTACTCCGACCACCCCGACCACACCGCGACGGCGTTGTTCACCTGGACGGCGCTGATCAGGTGGGTGGCCCGGACCACGGCCGCGGGCGGCGGGGTGCCGAGCTTCGCCACCACGGCGTTCCGCGGCTACTACAACCGGCACTGGCCCAAGAACCTGCCGCCCGCCGTGCTGTCCGAGAAGGCGTCGCACCTGGTGCCGTACGGGGGCTCGGCCGACTGGCGGTGCGGCAACCCCGCGGGCTGCGGGGACTACAACGTGGGCGGCGACCGACCGCTGACCAACCGGAAGGGCTGGGTACGGTCCACCCACTACCGCTACCCGGGCCCGCGGCCCGCCGTCGCCACCGACCCGGACGGCCGGCTCGTCGCGTACGGGGTGCTGGGGCTGCGGGCGGTGCGCTGGCGCGAGAGCGCGCCGGGCAGCGGGATGTGGAACACACCGGACGACCTCGGCGGCGGCCCGCTCGCACCGATCCTGGGCGCCGCGAACCTGCCGGACGGGCGGCAGCTGCTCTTCGGGCTGCGGTTCGCGGCGCTCAGCGGACACGGCGGGGACAACGAACGCGAGATCGTCGTGCTGGAACAGCGCTCCCCCGGCGGCGGCTTCCGTGCCTGGCAGGGGCTGGGCAACCCCGAGCCGAACACGGAGGCCGGGCGCCGGATCGGCGTCCCGGTCGCGGTCACCGCCCCCGACGGGCGGGTCCACCTCTTCGTGCGGAACGCGGAGAAGGGCCTCAGCACCCGGGTACGGGACACGGCCGGCCGGTGGAGCGGCTGGCGGGACACGGGCGGCGGCGAGATCCAGGACGGGCTGAGTGCCGCGGTGGACGACGCGGGGTGTGTGCATGTGTTCGCGGCGGGCCGTTTCGCGGTGCACCACTGGACGCAGGACGCGCCCGGGGACGAGGTCACCGCGCGCACCCAGATCAGCGGGGTGCCGGTGCCCGGCGACGGCCCTGCCGCGCTGCCCGGGGCGGACGGGACCATCGAGCTCTACTACCGCGCGGCGGCGAAGGCGGCTCTGACGACCGTACGGACCGGAGAGACGGCGGCGGAGACCGGCATCGACGGGTACGGGCGGCCGATCGAGGACCGGGTGGGCTTCGACGGGTACGGGCCGATCACCGCCGGCGGGTCGTCGCAACGCGCGGTACTGCTCGGCCGCACCCAGAAGGGCCTCATCCAGCTCCGTACCGCCGGAAGGATCTCCGTACGACAGCGCGGCCCCGTGGCGCTGGACGGACCCGCGCTGCACATCGGGAAGGACGGGCGGCCGACGGTGGTGGCACTGGGGGTCGACGCCCACCCCTGGTTCTGGCACCCCCAGCAGACCTGACGGGACAGGCGGGCACCTTGCCCGAGGGCAGGTGCCCGTCATCCTCTGATCACGCCCAGGGCGCTGATCGTCGAGGACATGACGGGAAGTCGCTCCACAGCTCTCTCGCGGCCATCGGCCGGACGGTGAGAAGCAGCCCCGGGGCAGCGACACCGTGGGGCGACCCGGCCCGCATGACGTCGGGCATATGCCGAAGGGCCCCGGTCCACCGCTTGCGCGGCGGGCCGGGGCCCTTCTTGGTGCTCTGTGCGGAGCAACCAGGTCAGACAGTCAGGTGATTACTTGACGATCTTGGTGACCTGGCCGGCGCCCACGGTCCGGCCACCCTCACGGATGGCGAACTTCAGGCCCTCTTCCATGGCGACCGGCTGGATCAGCGCGACGTTCATGACGGTGTTGTCGCCCGGCATGACCATCTCGGTGCCCTCGGGAAGGGTCACAACGCCCGTCACGTCCGTGGTACGGAAGTAGAACTGCGGGCGGTAGTTGTTGAAGAACGGGGTGTGACGGCCACCCTCGTCCTTCGACAGGATGTAGGCCTGGGCCTCGAACTCGGTGTGCGGCGTGACCGAACCGGGCTTGATGATGACCTGGCCGCGCTCGACGTCCTCGCGCTTGATGCCACGGAGGAGCAGACCGACGTTCTCACCGGCCTGGCCCTCGTCGAGCAGCTTGCGGAACATCTCGATGCCGGTGACCGTGGTGGTGGTCTTCTCGGTCTTGATACCGACGATGTCGACGGTCTCGTTGACCTTCAGGACACCACGCTCGATACGACCGGTGACGACGGTGCCACGACCGGTGATCGTGAAGACGTCCTCGATCGGCATCAGGAACGGCTTGTCGACGTCACGCTCGGGCTGCGGGATCGCCTCGTCGACGGCCTTCATCAGGTCGAGGACGGACTGGCCCCACTCCTTGTCGCCCTCGAGGGCCTTGAGCGCCGAGACCTTGACGACCGGAACGTCGTCGCCCGGGAACTCGTACTCGGAGAGGAGCTCACGGACCTCGAGCTCGACGAGCTCCAGGATCTCCTCGTCGTCCACCATGTCGGCCTTGTTCAGGGCGACGACGATGTACGGAACGCCGACCTGGCGGGCCAGGAGCACGTGCTCCTTGGTCTGCGGCATCGGGCCGTCGGTGGCGGCGACCACGAGGATGGCGCCGTCCATCTGCGCCGCACCCGTGATCATGTTCTTGATGTAGTCGGCGTGACCCGGGCAGTCGACGTGCGCGTAGTGACGCGACTCCGTCTGGTACTCGACGTGCGCGATCGAGATGGTGATACCGCGCTGGCGCTCCTCGGGAGCCTTGTCGATCTGGTCGAAGGCCGAGGCCTCGTTCAGGTCCGGGTACGCGTCGTGCAGCACCTTGGTAATGGCGGCCGTGAGGGTCGTCTTACCGTGGTCGATGTGACCGATGGTGCCGATGTTGACGTGCGGCTTAGTCCGCTCGAACTTCGCCTTCGCCACTGGGTCCTCCTGTGGAGTGGTTCTGTACGCCTTGCTTCATCGGCGCCAGGTGATCTTTGCTGGGATGCCGGGGCCGGGGGCAATCGCCGCATTGCTTGCGCTCCGCGACGAATGCCCCCCAGGCTCCGGTGACAAGCCTAAAGCGTGAGCTCGGGAGAGTTACTCGCCCTTGGCCTTCGCGATGATCTCCTCGGCGACGTTCCGCGGAACCTCGGCGTAGGAGTCGAACTGCATCGAGTAGCTTGCGCGACCCGAGGTCTTGCTGCGGAGGTCTCCGACGTAGCCGAACATCTCCGAGAGGGGCACGAGGCCCTTCACGACGCGAGCGCCGCTGCGCTCCTCCATGGCCTGGATCTGGCCACGGCGGGAGTTGATGTCACCGATGACATCGCCCATGTAGTCCTCGGGCGTGGTCACCTCGATGGCCATCATCGGCTCGAGGAGCACGGGGGACGCCTTGCGGGCACCCTCCTTGAACGCCTGCGAACCGGCGATCTTGAACGCCAGCTCGGAGGAGTCGACCTCGTGGTAGCCACCGTCGAGAAGGGTGACGCGGACGCCCACCATCTCGTAACCGGCCAGGATGCCGAACTGCATGGCTTCCTGAGCACCCGCGTCCACCGAGGGGATGTACTCACGGGGGATGCGGCCACCGGTGACCTTGTTGACGAACTCGTACGAGGTCTCGCCGCTCTCGATGGGCTCGATCGCGATCTGCACCTTGGCGAACTGACCGGTACCACCGGTCTGCTTCTTGTGGGTGTAGTCGATGCGCTCGACGGCCTTGCGGATCGTCTCGCGGTACGCGACCTGGGGCTTGCCGACGTTCGCCTCGACGCGGAACTCGCGCTTCATGCGGTCGACGAGCACCTCGAGGTGGAGCTCACCCATACCACCGATGATGGTCTGGCCGGTCTCCTCGTCCGAGTGGACCTGGAAGGAGGGGTCCTCCTCCGAGAGCCGCTGGATGGCGACACCCAGCTTCTCCTGGTCACCCTTGGACTTGGGCTCGATGGCGACCTGGATGACCGGCGCCGGGAAGTCCATGGACTCCAGGATCACCGGGTTCTTGTCGTCGCACAGCGTCTCACCGGTGGTGGTCTGCTTCAGGCCCATGACGGCGATGATGTCGCCGGCGCCCACCGACTCGATCTCCTCACGCTTGTTCGCGTGCATGCGGTAGATCTTGCCGATGCGCTCCTTCTTGCCCTTGACGGAGTTCAGCACCGCGGTGCCGGACTCCAGGCGGCCCGAGTAGACCCGGACGAAGGTGAGCTTGCCGAGGTGCGGGTCGCTCATGATCTTGAACGCGAGGGCCGCGAGCGGCTCGTCGTCGGACGGCTTGCGCTTGACGACCTCCTCCGGGTCCTTGACGCTGTGGCCCTCGATGGCCTCGACGTCCAGGGGGGAGGGGAGGTAGCGCACGACGGCGTCGAGCAGGGGCTGGACGCCCTTGTTCTTGAACGCGGTGCCGCAGAACACGGGGGTGACGGTCGTCTCGCCGCCCTTGCCCGAGTTGATGGTGATGCGACGGATGCCCTCGTAGAGCTGCTCCACGGAAGGCTCTTCGCCCTCCAGGTAGAGCTCCATGAGCGTCTCGTCGTTCTCCGCGGCGGCCTCGAGGAGCTTGGCGCGCCATTCGTCGGCAGCCTCGACCAGGTTGGCCGGGATGTCGACGATGTCGTACGCCTCGCCCTTGGTCGCCTCGGCGGGGTAGACGAACGCCTTCATCGTCACGAGGTCGACGACGCCCGTGAAGTCGGCCTCGGCACCGATGGGGAGCTGCATCACGATCGGGGTCGCGCCGAGGCGGTCCGTGATCATGTTGACGCAGCGGAAGAAGTCGGCACCGGTGCGGTCGAGCTTGTTGACGAAGCAGATACGCGGCACGCCGTAGCGGTCCGCCTGACGCCAGACGGTCTCGGACTGCGGCTCGACGCCCGCCACACCGTCGAACACGGTGACGGCACCGTCGAGGACGCGGAGCGAACGCTCCACCTCGACGGTGAAGTCGACGTGACCCGGGGTGTCGATGATGTTGATGGTGTGGTCAACATCATTGAGCGGCCAGTGGCAGGTCGTCGCGGCAGACGTGATCGTGATGCCGCGCTCCTGCTCCTGCTCCATCCAGTCCATCGTGGCAGCGCCGTCGTGGACTTCACCGATCTTGTACGAAACGCCGGTGTAGAAGAGGATCCGCTCGGTGGTGGTCGTCTTGCCCGCGTCGATGTGGGCCATGATCCCGATGTTGCGGACCTTGGCCAGGTCAAGCGAAGTGGTGGCCATAAGGCTCAATCTTCTCTCGGTCTCGATGTGGGTAGCGACTACCAGCGGTAGTGCGCGAAGGCCTTGTTGGACTCGGCCATCTTGTGGGTGTCCTCACGCTTCTTGACAGCAGCGCCAAGACCGTTGGACGCGTCGAGCAGCTCGTTCATGAGGCGCTCGGTCATGGTCTTCTCGCGGCGGGCGCGGGAGTAACCCACGAGCCAGCGCAGCGCGAGGGTGGAGGCGCGACCGGGCTTGACCTCGATCGGCACTTGGTAGGTGGCGCCACCGACACGGCGGGACTTGACCTCGAGCGAGGGCTTGACGTTCTCAAGCGCGCGCTTCAGCGTGATGACCGGGTCGTTGCCGGTCTTCTCGCGGAGGCCTTCCATGGCGCCGTACACGATCCGCTCGGCGGTGGAGCGCTTGCCGTTGAGCAGGATCTTGTTGATCAGCGAGGTGACAAGAGGAGAGCCGTAGACCGGGTCGATGATGACCGGGCGCTTCGGGGCGGGGCCCTTACGAGGCATTCTTACTTCTCCTTCTTGGCGCCGTAGCGGCTGCGGGCCTGCTTGCGGTTCTTGACACCCTGGGTGTCAAGGGAGCCGCGGATGATCTTGTAACGAACACCCGGCAGGTCCTTCACACGGCCACCACGCACGAGCACGATGGAGTGCTCCTGCAGGTTGTGTCCCTCACCCGGGATGTAGGCCGTGACCTCGATACCGGAGGTCAGGCGCACACGCGCGACCTTACGGAGTGCCGAGTTCGGCTTCTTCGGGGTGGTCGTGAACACACGCGTGCAGACGCCGCGGCGCTGGGGCGAACCCTCAAGTGCGGGCGTCTTGTTCTTCTCGACCTTGTCCTGCCGGCCCTTCCGGACCAGCTGCTGGATCGTAGGCACTACTTCTCCGGTTTCTGTGTGCCGTTCGTGAAACTAACCTGGAACGTCACCGACCCACGCGGTCGGGTGTGTCGAATGCTGCAGGCTCCTGCCGCAAGGCAGAAGGGAGCGCAGATTGCGGTGGCCGTTGGCGGACTCGCCATGCGGTTGAGGACACGCACACGAGCCCAGGCACACCCCAGGCACAAGGTCTGAGCGTACCTACCTCGTCGACTCCGGTCAAAACAAATCCTGTCCACCGGGACACGCCGTGCGTCGGCGACCTCAACGCGTGACGAGCACCGCTGCGACGAACCCTGCCAGGAGCAACGCCCAGCCGACGATCGACACCCAGCCCAGCACGAGCCCGGCGACCGCCAGGCCGTCGCCCTGCTCGTCGCCGCGGCGTATCTCCTTGCGCGCCATGTGCCCGAGAACCACCGCCGGCACGCCCGTGACCAAGGTCACCGGAGCCAGTACGCCGAAGATCAGCGCACCCTTGGCCTTGCCGTTCGTCCTCGGCTGCGGCGCGGGCAGGAAGGTCGCCGGCACCGCGGCGCCGGAATATCCGGCGGGCGCGGGCTGGGCGAACACGGGACCCTGCGGCAGGTCTGCGACGAGATGGGTCAATTCCCCCACCGTACGGGCCGCGTGGGCCCGCGCAACCCGCTTCTCCAACTCGTCGCTCTCAAGACGCCCCTCCGCGAACCCGGCCCGCAGCACATCGACAGCGCGCTCGCGCTCCGCGTGCGAGGCCAGCATCGACGGGCTCTGCGCGGACAGCCGGTCGGGCTGCCTCGACGGATACGACACAAACATCTCCCCCGGACGGTCCACATCCCCCATGCTCCGTCACCCCTGTGTGACGGGATCGACTTTACGCCTGCCCGCACACGCCGAAGGGCGGCCACCCCGTGCGTACGGGATGGCCGCCCTCCGGTCGTTCAGGCGACTCGCTTACTGGTTGTACGGACCGTAGTCGTAGTCCTCCAGCGGAACGGCCTGGCCGGAGCCCGTGCCGAACGGCGAGTAGTCGATGTCGTCGTAGCCGACGGCCGAGTACATCGCGGCCTTGGCCTCCTCGGTCGGCTCGACCCGGATGTTGCGGTAGCGGGACAGGCCCGTACCGGCCGGGATGAGCTTACCGATGATGACGTTCTCCTTGAGGCCGATCAGGGAGTCCGACTTGGCGTTGATCGCCGCGTCGGTCAGAACCCTGGTCGTCTCCTGGAAGGACGCCGCCGACAGCCACGACTCGGTGGCGAGCGAGGCCTTGGTGATACCCATCAGCTGCGGACGGCCGGAGGCGGGGTGACCGCCCTCGGTGACCACACGACGGTTCTCGGTCTCGAACTTCGAGCGCTCGACGAGCTCGCCCGGCAGCAGCTCCGCGTCGCCGGACTCGATGATCGTCACACGGCGCAGCATCTGCCGGATGATGATCTCGATGTGCTTGTCGTGGATCGACACACCCTGCGAGTTGTAGACCTTCTGGACCTCGCCGACCAGGTGGACCTGGACGGCACGCTGTCCGAGGATCCGCAGCACGTCGTGCGGGTTGGTGGCACCCACGGTGAGCTTCTGGCCCACCTCGACGTGGTCGCCCTCGCCCACCAGCAGACGAGCACGCTTCGAGATCGGGAACGCCGTCTCGTCGCTGCCGTCGTCCGGGGTGACGACGATCTTCTTGGTCTTCTCGGTCTCCTCGATACGGACGCGGCCGGCCGCCTCCGAGATCGGGGCGACACCCTTGGGCGTACGGGCTTCGAAGAGCTCGACGACTCGGGGCAGACCCTGGGTGATGTCGTCACCGGCCACACCACCGGTGTGGAAGGTACGCATCGTCAGCTGGGTACCGGGCTCACCGATGGACTGGGCGGCGATGATGCCGACCGCCTCACCGATGTCGACCAGCTTGCCGGTGGCGAGCGAGCGTCCGTAGCAGAAGGCACAGGTGCCGACCGCGGACTCACAGGTCAGGACCGAACGGGTCTTGACCTCCTCGACGCCGGCGCCCACCAGGGCGTCGATCAGGACGTCACCGAGGTCGACGTTGGCAGGCGCGATGACCTTGCCGTCGACGACGACGTCCTCGGCGAGCATGCGGGCGTAGACCGAGGTCTCGACGTCCTCCGTCTTGCGGAGCACGCCGTCCGCACCCTTGACGGCGATCTTCAGCTTCAGGCCGCGGTCGGTGCCGCAGTCCTCCTCGCGAATGATCACGTCCTGCGAGACGTCCACCAGACGACGGGTCAGGTAGCCCGAGTCGGCGGTACGCAGGGCGGTGTCCGCCAGACCCTTACGGGCACCGTGCGTGGAGATGAAGTACTCCAGAACGGTGAGGCCCTCACGGAAGGACGCCTTGATGGGACGCGGGATCGTCTCGTTCTTGGCGTTGGACACCAGACCACGCATACCGGCGATCTGACGCATCTGCATCATGTTTCCTCGGGCACCCGAGTCAACCATCATGAAGATGGGGTTCGTCTTGGGGAAGTTCGCGTTCATCGCCTCGGCGACCTCGTTGGTCGCCTTGGTCCAGATCGCGATGAGTTCCTGCGTGCGCTCGTCCTTGGTGATCAGACCGCGCTCGTACTGCTTCTGGACCTTCTCGTCCTGCGCCTCGTAGCCGGCGACGATCGCCTTCTTGGCCTCGGGGACCACGACGTCGGAGATGGCCACGGTGACACCGGAACGGGTCGCCCAGTAGAAGCCCGCCGCCTTCAGGTTGTCGAGCGTCGCCGCCACGATGACCTTGGGGTAGCGCTCGGCGAGGTCGTTGACGATCTCGGAGAGCTGCTTCTTGCCGACGGAGTAGTCGACGAACGGGTAGTCCTCGGGCAGCAGCTCGTTGAAGAGCGCGCGGCCCAGCGACGTACGCAGCCGGAACGTGTCGCCCTGCTGGTACTCCTGCTCGCCCTCCTCGGCGACCGGCGGCAGCCAGCCGCGCGGCGGGATGGTGCCCACCGGGAAGCGGATGTCGACCTTCGCCTGGAGCGACAGCTCCCGGGCGTCGAAGGCCATGATCGCCTCGGCCGTGGAACCGAAGGAACGGCCCTGTCCGACGACGTTGCGCTCCTCCTCGTCCGTGGTGAGGAAGAACAGGCCCAGCACCATGTCCTGGGTCGGCATGGTGACCGGACGGCCGTCGGCCGGCTTCAGGATGTTGTTCGAGGACAGCATCAGGATGCGGGCCTCGGCCTGCGCCTCCGCGGAGAGCGGCAGGTGCACGGCCATCTGGTCACCGTCGAAGTCCGCGTTGAAGGCGGTGCAGACGAGCGGGTGGATCTGAATGGCCTTGCCCTCGACCAGCTGCGGCTCGAAGGCCTGGATGCCGAGGCGGTGCAGGGTGGGTGCACGGTTCAGCAGCACCGGGTGCTCGGCGATGACCTCTTCGAGGACGTCGTACACCACGGTGCGGCCGCGCTCGACCATGCGCTTGGCCGACTTGATGTTCTGCGCGTGGTTCAGGTCGACCAGGCGCTTCATCACGAACGGCTTGAAGAGCTCCAGCGCCATGGCCTTCGGCAGACCGCACTGGTGCAGCTTGAGCTGCGGGCCGACGACGATCACGGAACGCGCGGAGTAGTCCACACGCTTACCGAGAAGGTTCTGACGGAATCGACCCTGCTTGCCCTTCAGCATGTCGCTGAGGGACTTGAGCGGGCGGTTGCCGGGACCGGTGACCGGGCGACCGCGGCGGCCGTTGTCGAACAGCGCGTCGACGGCCTCCTGCAGCATCCGCTTCTCGTTGTTCACGATGATCTCGGGGGCACCGAGGTCGAGAAGACGCTTGAGGCGGTTGTTGCGGTTGATCACACGGCGGTACAGGTCGTTCAGGTCGGAGGTCGCGAAGCGGCCACCGTCCAGCTGCACCATCGGACGCAGGTCCGGCGGGATGACCGGCACGCAGTCGAGCACCATGCCCTTGGGCTTGTTGCTGGTCTGCAGGAACGCGGAGACGACCTTCAGGCGCTTGAGCGCACGGGTCTTCTTCTGGCCCTTGCCGGTACGGATGATCTCGCGGAGGCGCTCGGCCTCCTCGTCGAGGTCGAACGACTCCAGGCGCTTCTGCAGGGCGGCGGCGCCCATGCAGCCGTCGAAGTACGTGCCGAAGCGGTCACGCAGCTCGCGGTAGAGCAGCTCGTCGCCCTCCAGGTCCTGGACCTTGAGGTTCTTGAAGCGGCTCCACACCTCGTCGAGGCGGTCGATCTCGCGCTGCGCGCGGTCGCGCAGCTGCTTCATCTCGCGCTCGGCACCTTCGCGCACCTTGCGGCGCACGTCGGCCTTGGCGCCCTCGGCCTCCAGCTCGGCCAGGTCGGTCTCGAGCTTCTTGGCGCGGGCCTCGAGGTCGGCGTCGCGGCGGTTCTCGATCTGCTGACGCTCGACGGAGACGTGTGCCTCCAGCGAGGGCAGGTCGCGCGTGCGGCGCTCCTCGTCCACGAACGTGATCATGTACGCGGCGAAGTAGATGACCTTCTCGAGGTCCTTCGGCGCGAGGTCGAGCAGGTAGCCCAGGCGCGACGGGACACCCTTGAAGTACCAGATGTGGGTGACGGGTGCGGCAAGCTCGATGTGGCCCATGCGCTCACGGCGCACCTTGGCGCGCGTGACCTCGACGCCACAGCGCTCACAGATGATGCCCTTGAAGCGGACACGCTTGTACTTGCCGCAGTAGCACTCCCAGTCCCGGGTCGGACCGAAGATCTTCTCGCAGAAGAGTCCGTCCTTTTCGGGCTTGAGCGTGCGGTAGTTGATGGTCTCCGGCTTCTTCACTTCGCCGTGCGACCAGGTCCGGATGTCGTCCGCGGTGGCAAGGCCGATCCGCAGCTCGTCGAAGAAGTTGACGTCGAGCACTTGTCGTCAATCCCTCTTTCGGGGGTTCGAGCCCCCTCGCGTCACGCGAGAAAATGGGGCACTTCAGCAATGGTCTGAACGGGTCCGGGGAGAGCCGGCCGGATCACAGGGATCCGGCCGGCCAACCCGTCAGACCTCTTCGACGCTGCTCGGCTCGCGCCGGGACAGGTCGATACCGAGCTCCTCCGCCGCGCGGAAGACGTCCTCGTCCGTGTCGCGCATCTCGATGGACATGCCGTCCGAGGACAGCACCTCCACGTTGAGGCAGAGCGACTGCATTTCCTTGATGAGCACCTTGAAGGACTCAGGGATGCCCGGCTCGGGGATGTTCTCGCCCTTGACGATCGCCTCGTAGACCTTGACGCGGCCGGTCACGTCGTCGGACTTGATCGTCAGGAGCTCCTGGAGGGCGTATGCGGCGCCGTATGCCTCAAGGGCCCACACCTCCATCTCACCGAAGCGCTGTCCACCGAACTGAGCCTTACCACCCAGCGGCTGCTGCGTGATCATGGAGTACGGGCCGGTCGAGCGCGCGTGGAGCTTGTCGTCGACCAGGTGGTGCAGCTTGAGGATGTACATGTACCCGACCGAGACCGGGTCCGGGAACGGCTCGCCGGAGCGGCCGTCGAACAGCTGGGCCTTGCCGGAGGGCTGCACCAGCCGGTCGCCGTCGCGGTTCGGGATCGTGGCCTCGAAGAGACCGGAGATCTCGTCCTCGCGCGCACCGTCGAAGACGGGGGTGGCGACGTTGGTGCCGGGGGCGACCTGGTCGGCGCCGATGGCCTGCAGGCGCTTGGCCCACTCGTCACCGAGGCCGGAGACGTCCCAGCCGCGGCTGGCGAGCCAGCCGAGGTGGATCTCCAGGACCTGTCCCGGGTTCATTCGGGACGGGACACCCAGCGGGTTGAGGATGATGTCGACCGGGGTGCCGTCCTCCAGGAACGGCATGTCCTCGATCGGGAGGATCTTCGAGATGACGCCCTTGTTGCCGTGACGGCCGGCGAGCTTGTCACCGTCGGTGATCTTGCGCTTCTGCGCGACGTAGACGCGGACCAGCTGGTTCACGCCCGGCGGCAGCTCGTCGCCCTCTTCGCGGTCGAAGACGCGGACGCCGATGACCTTGCCGATCTCACCGTGCGGCACCTTCAGCGAGGTGTCGCGCACCTCGCGCGCCTTCTCACCGAAGATCGCGCGGAGCAGGCGCTCCTCGGGGGTCAGCTCGGTCTCGCCCTTGGGCGTGACCTTGCCGACGAGGATGTCACCGGCGACGACCTCGGCACCGATACGGATGATGCCGCGCTCGTCGAGGTCGGCGAGGACCTCTTCGGAGACGTTCGGGATGTCCCGGGTGATCTCCTCGGGGCCGAGCTTGGTGTCACGGGCGTCGACCTCGTGCTCCTCGATGTGGATCGAGGAGAGGACGTCGTCCTGCACGAGGCGCTGCGACAGGATGATCGCGTCCTCGTAGTTGTGACCCTCCCACGGCATGAACGCCACGAGCAGGTTCTTGCCGAGGGCCATCTCACCGTTCTCGGTGGCCGGACCGTCGGCGAGGACCTGGTCGGCGACGACCCGGTCGCCCTCGGAGACGACAACCTTCTGGTTGACCGAGGTGCCCTGGTTGGAGCGCATGAACTTGGCGATGCGGTACGTGGTGTACGTGCCGTCGTCGTTGGTCACGGTGATGTAGTCCGCGGAGACCTCCTGGACCACACCGTCCTTCTCGGCCTTGAGCACGTCACCGGCGTCGGTGGCGCAGCGGTACTCCATGCCGGTGCCGACCAGCGGCGCCTCGGACTTGATCAGCGGCACCGCCTGGCGCATCATGTTCGCGCCCATGAGGGCACGGTTGGCGTCGTCGTGCTCCAGGAAGGGGATCATCGCGGTGGCGACGGACACCATCTGGCGCGGCGAGACGTCCATGTAGTCGACGTCGGCCGGCGGGACGTAGTCGACCTCGCCGCCACGGCGGCGGACCAGCACGCGGGACTCGGCGAACCGGAGCTCGTCGTTCAGCGGCGCGTTGGCCTGCGCGATGACGAAGCGGTCCTCCTCGTCGGCGGTCAGGTAGTCGACCTCGTCGGTGACCTGGCCCTCGACGACCTTGCGGTACGGCGTCTCGATGAAACCGAACGCGTTGATGCGACCGTACGAGGCCAGCGAACCGATCAGACCGATGTTCGGGCCTTCGGGCGTCTCGATCGGGCACATGCGGCCGTAGTGCGACGGGTGCACGTCACGGACCTCGAAGCCGGCCCGCTCACGGGAGAGACCACCCGGACCGAGGGCGTTGAGACGACGCTTGTGCGTCAGGCCCGACAGCGGGTTGTTCTGGTCCATGAACTGGGACAGCTGGCTGGTGCCGAAGAACTCCTTGATGGAGGCGACGACCGGCCGGATGTTGATCAGGGTCTGGGGCGTGATCGCCTCGACGTCCTGGGTGGTCATGCGCTCGCGCACGACGCGCTCCATACGGGCGAGACCCGTACGGACCTGGTTCTGGATCAGCTCGCCGACGTTACGGATACGACGGTTGCCGAAGTGGTCGATGTCATCGGTCTCGACCATGATCGAGCGACCGGACTCGCCGATCGTCTCGGTCTCACCGGCGTGCAGCTTCACCAGGTACTTGATGGTGGCGATGACGTCGTCGGTGGTGAGGACCCCGGCGTCCAGCGGCTCGTTCGCGCCGAGCTTCTTGTTCACCTTGTAGCGACCGACCTTCGCGAGGTCGTAGCGCTTCGGGTTGAAGTAGAGGTTCTCCAGCAGCGTCTGTGCGGCCTCGCGCGTGGGCGGCTCGCCCGGACGCAGCTTGCGGTAGATGTCGAGCAGCGCGTCGTCCTGGCCCTGGGTGTGGTCCTTCTCCAGGGTGGCGCGCATGGACTCGTACTCGCCGAACTCCTCCAGGATCTGCTCGGTCGTCCAACCGAGAGCCTTGAGCAGAACGGTCACGGACTGCTTGCGCTTGCGGTCGATACGCACACCGACCATGTCGCGCTTGTCGATCTCCATCTCCAGCCAGGCACCCCGGGACGGGATGATCTTGGCGGAGAAGATGTCCTTGTCGGACGTCTTGTCGATGGAGGAGTCGAAGTAGACACCGGGCGAACGGACGAGCTGCGACACCACGACACGCTCGGTGCCGTTGATGACGAAGGTGCCCTTGTTCGTCATGAGCGGGAAGTCGCCCATGAAGACCGTCTGAGACTTGATCTCACCGGTCTCGTTGTTGGTGAACTCGGCCGTGACGAAGAGCGGGGCGGCGTACGTGAAGTCGCGCTCCTTGCACTCGTCGATCGAGTTCTTCGGGGGCTCGAAGCGGTGGTCGCGGAACGTAAGCGACATCGACCCGGAGAAGTCCTCGATCGGTGAAATCTCCTCGAAGATTTCCTCCAGGCCGGACTTGGTGGGGACGTCTTGTCCACTGTCCAGAGCAGCCTCGACGCGAGCCTTCCAGGCGGCATTGCCGAGGAGCCAGTCAAAGCTCTCGGTCTGCAGCGCGAGGAGGTTCGGAACCTCGAGGGGCTCCTTGATCTTTGCAAAGGAGATGCGCAGCGGGGCAGTGCTGGCACCGTTGTTCGTATTCGCGGTCGAGGCGTTGCGCGAGGCGGCCAAGAGGGGGTCCTTCCGAGGGCTCGGACTCACTACGCGCGTACCGGTCCCAAGCTGGACACGGAGACAGAAATCCCAGGTCAGAGACGTTCGGTCATCGATGCTCAAGCGTGGGCATGCCCCTGGTGACGGGCAGGAGGCAGCTAACAGGCAGCGCAAAGGGTCAGTGTAGCCAAACGGCACACTGATGTCCAGTCGGGGTTCTCAGAGACCCACGTAGCTCTCAACAGCTGTTCTCAACACCTATGACTAGCCCTTGCGCGCGGTGCGCTCTTCTTTACTGCCCGCTTCGCCCACGATCCATGCCTCGGATTCGGATCGATCTGACGACGCGTCCTGAGAATTGCGCGCCGCGTGCGGTTCGTCAAGGCCCCCCTGCCGGGACGAACACCCCGAGGCCCTCACCCGGTCACCTCCCGGCACCTGCCGGCCGACCCCGAGAGACAACGGCGATGATCACCATACTCGTCGCCGCCGGAAGAGCAAGGCAGCCGCCGCGGGCAAGCCGAAGGGCGACCACCCGGATGGGTGATCGCCCTTCGTCGTTTGACGTCCGTGCCGTGCGGCACGGGCAGTCAGGAGGAGTCAGCAGACTCCTTGAGTCACTTGACCTCGACGGAAGCGCCGGCGGCCTTGAGGGACTCGGCAGCCTTCTCGGCGGCCTCCTTGGCGACCTTCTCGAGGACCGGCTTCGGGGTGCCGTCGACGAGGTCCTTGGCCTCCTTCAGACCCAGCGAGGTCAGCTCACGCACGACCTTGATGACCTGGATCTTCTTCTCGCCAGCGCCGGTGAGGATGACGTCGAACTCGTCCTTCTCCTCGACGGCCTCGGCAACGGCACCCGGGCCGGCCGGGCCGGCGACGGCGACGGCCGCGGCGGCGGTGACGTCGAACTTCTCCTCGAAGGCCTTCACGAACTCGGAGAGCTCGATGAGGGTCATCTCTTCGAACTGCGCGAGCAGGTCGTCCTGGGACAGCTTCGCCATGATGGCGTCCTTCCACTAATTCGGCAGGTGCCGGATGTACATGTAGGCGGGCGTACGTTCGGCCCGCTGTGGCCGTCTCCCTAGGGGGCGACGGTCATTGCGCGAGCCGAGTTACTCGGCACCGCCCTGCTCTTCGAGCTTGACGCGAAGCGCCTCCGCGGTGCGGACGAACTTCGACGGCAGCGCCTGGAAGAGCGAAGCAGCCTGAGACTGCTTGCCCTTGAAGGCACCGGCCAGCTTGCTGAGCAGAACCTCGCGGGACTCGAGGTCCGCAAGCTTCTTGATCTCATCGGCGGACAGCGCCTTACCGTCAAGGACACCGCCCTTGATGATCAGGTTCGGGTTCTCCTTGGCGAAGTCACGAAGACCCTTCGCCGACTCCACCGGGTCACCGGTGATGAAGGCAACCGCCGTCGGACCAGTGAACTGGTCGTCCAGCGAAGTGATCCCGGCCTCGTTGGCCGCAATCTTGGTCAGCGTGTTCTTCACCACGGCGTACTGGGCGTTCTCACCGAGCGAACGACGCAGCGTCTTGAGCTGCGCCACGGTGAGACCCCGGTACTCGGTCAGCACGGCGGCGTTCGAGCTGCGGAACTGGTCCGCGAGCTCGGCTACCGCGGCAGCCTTGTCGGGCCTTGCCATGAGCGTCGGCCTCCTTCCGGGTGATGAGGACCGCTCAGAAGGGGCCGGGAAAGACGAAACGCCCCGGCGCGGGCGCCAGGGCGTAGCTCGACCGAACGACGTCCGGGAGCTTTCCACAGTCACCTGCGCAGGTCGCCCGTACTCAACGGATCCTTCGGTCGCTGTTCCCTCTTGCGAGAGCACAGCAACGACCAGCGGTCTTTGGCTTCCGTAGGAGGTTACGCGACCGGGACGGTGTCGAGCAAATCCGTCCCGAGGCGGACGACGCGCCCGGGTCGTACGAGGGCTCAGGCCCCGCCGTCTGCGCCCTTCATCATCTCGGCCAGGTCCATGGTCTCGGAGGCCGGCGGGGCCTTGACCGTGACCGGCTTGTTGAAGTCCACGAACGTGATGGTCAGGTCGAGCCGGCCCTTGTCGGTCGTGGACCGGGTGCGGAACTGCTTGGTGTGGTCGCTGCCGTCGATCCACATGTCCATCGAGAGCTTCTCGATGCCCATGTCCTCGTACTTCTTCAGCGCCTGTGTGCGTCGCTCGCGGGTCTCCGCGTCCTCGTCCGCGAGGGACGCGCGCATGTCGGCCAGGGTGACCGTGCCGGTGTAGTGCGTCGTCCGGACGCCGTCCACGGTGGCCGGCCCGACCTTCTTGAGGTCCTTGGCGACGCTCATCGACGCGGACTCCTCCGCGGGGTTGCGGTCGGCCTGACTGGACAGACCACCCAGCGGGTCCTGCCCCGTCGACTTCTTGAGCTCGGCCATGTCCAGCTTGAGCCAGGACTTGCCGTCCATCTCGGCGGCCGCTTCCGCGCCACCGTTGATGTACATGGCATCGCCGGTGAGCCGCAGTTCGACCTCGCCGGCGTCCCCCGCGGAACCGCCCTTCATGTGCATCTGCATGGCCGGGGGCTTCATGGACATCGCCGCGGTCCCCTCCATGGTCTGCCCCTGGACCTCACCGCTCATCCGGTACGTGAGCGACGTGATCCGGCGACTGTTGTCGGCGGCCTTCCGCACGGCCGCGGCAGGTGTCACCTCGACCGGCTTCTGCCCCGCCCGCTCGCCGGTTTCGCCGGCAGCGGCCGGGCCGCTCTTCTCCCCCGTACACGCCGCCGTTCCGCACAGCAGCACGCCGACCGCAACAGCGACAGCGATCCCTCGGTGACTCGAACGCATGATCCCCCCACGGGACGTCAAAATGTTAGTCAAGTCCCATGACCATATCGGTCGACACTGGCAGTGCACAGTGAATAAACGTGGCCGATGCAACGAACGGGCCCCGCACCTTCCTCTTCCGAGGTGCGGGGCCCGTTCGTCGCGCCTGTCCGCGGGCGGCGGGGGTGCGCCGACGCGTGGAGCGGTCGGAGCGGAGGCTCAGGACGCTCCCGCGCCGCTCTCCTGCTGCTTCATGAGATCGGTGAAGTCGACCGTGTCGCCGGCCGGGGGCTTCTCGACCGAGACCTTCGTGCCGTAGTCGCTGTAGTACACGGTCGAATTGAGCTCGCCGGTCTTCATCTGGCCGCGCTCGGTCTTCTTGACCAGCAGATTGTTCTCGTCGACCCAGATGTCGACCGTCTCCGTGGTGATCCCGGCGTCGCTCAGCTGCTTCTTCAGCTGGTCGAGCTGGTCGGCGTCGAGCGCCGAGTTCTTCGCGGTCAGTTCGGCGACGTCGACGGTGCCGGAGTAGTGCGTGGCGGAGACCCCGCGCACGTCCTCCTGGCCGACCTTCTTCACGTCACCGGAGGCCAGCAGGGACTGCACGCCCTGGTCGGGGGTGGTGTTCTGCATCTGCTGCTTCATCGCCTCGCCGGAGGCACCCGCGATCTTGGCGAGGTCGGCGTAGCTGTAGCTGATCCAGTGCTTGCCACCGGCCTGCCTGGCGAACGCGTCGCCCATGTTGACGACGTAGCCGTCCTTGAAATAACGGGCCTGCATGGTGCCCGTGCCACCGTTCTGCTTCATGGCGTCCGCCGCGCTGCCGCCGGTGGACGTGATCTCCATGACGCCGGTGAGACCGTCGGTCCAGTCGATGGTGCCCGTCTGCTTCATGGACATGGTGCTGCCCATCCGGGTGGTGCCCTCGACCTTCGCCGACTTCTCCCCACCGGTCTTCTTCTGCACATCACGCAACGCGGCTATCGGGTCGGCCTTCACGACGCCGCTGCCGCGGCTGTCGCCCTTGCCGCTGTCCGACCCCCCGCAGGCCGCGACCGACGTAAGCGCCGCTGCCGTCGCCACCGACAGACACACGCGTCGCACGGTACTGGTCCTCATGTCAGCTTCCACCCCTCGTTCGGCTCAGTCGGGTCCTCACGCTAACGCACAGCTCCGACACAGCCATCGGTTCCCTACGGATACGGATACGAGGACGGGCCCCGCACCTCGAAAGGTTGCGGGGCCCGTCCATGTCACACGTGACGCGGCCGGATGCCGAGCGCGGGGGCTCAGACGGCGGCCGGGTCCTCCTCGACGAGGAGGTTGCGGGTGCGGTTGGCGTCCAGCGGGATGCCGGGGCCCATCGTGGTGGCCAGTGCGGCCTTCTTGATGTAGCGGCCCTTGGCGGCGGACGGCTTCAGACGGAGGACTTCCTCCAGCGCCGCGGCGTAGTTCTCGACCAGCTTCGTGTCGTCGAAGGAGACCTTGCCGATGATGAAGTGCAGGTTCGAGTGCTTGTCGACGCGGAACTCGATCTTGCCGCCCTTGATGTCGTTGACAGCCTTCGCGACATCGGGGGTGACCGTACCGGTCTTCGGGTTCGGCATCAGACCACGCGGACCGAGCACACGGCCGAGGCGGCCGACCTTGCCCATGAGGTCCGGGGTCGCGACAACGGCGTCGAAGTCCAGACGGCCCTTCGCCACCTCGTCGATGAGCTCGTCGGCGCCGACGATGTCGGCGCCCGCGGCTTCCGCGGCCGCAGCACGGTCACCGGTCGCGAAGACCAGGACCCGGGCGGTCTTGCCGGTGCCGTGCGGGAGGTTCACGGTGCCACGGACCATCTGGTCGGCCTTGCGCGGGTCGACGCCCAGACGGAAGGCGACCTCGACAGTGCCGTCGAACTTGGTGGTCGCGGTCTCCTTGGCGAGACGGACGGCCTCGAGCGGGGCGTAGAGACGCTCCCGGTCGATCTTGGCGTCCGCAGCCCGGAGGTTCTTGCTGCGCTTCACTTCTACTCCTGTGGTTTCAGGGTGTGGAGTCGTGGTGCGGGCCAGCGCTTGGCCCTACCACTGAGGACGTGAGGGGCTGAATCAGCCTTCGACCGTGATGCCCATGGAACGGGCGGTGCCAGCGATGATCTTCGACGCGGCGTCGAGGTCGTTGGCGTTCAGGTCGGGGAGCTTCGTCGTGGCGATCTCACGGACCTGGGCGGCCGTCAGCTTGGCGACCTTGGTCTTGTGGGGCTCGCCGGAGCCCTTCTCCACGCCCGCGGCCTTGAGGATCAGCTTCGCGGCCGGCGGAGTCTTGGTGACGAAGGTGAAGGAACGGTCCTCGTAGACCGTGATCTCCACCGGCACGACCATGCCACGCTGCGACTCGGTCGCGGCGTTGTAGGCCTTGCAGAACTCCATGATGTTGACGCCGTGCTGGCCGAGCGCGGGGCCGACCGGCGGGGCCGGGTTGGCCGCACCGGCGTTGATCTGGAGCTTGATAAGCCCCGTGACCTTCTTCTTCTTGGGAGGCATTGCTCTCTCCGGGTCCTAGTGAGAGTGTTTCGCCGCCTTCCGGTCATCCGGATGGAGGCATACCGCACAACGATAACGGGTATAGCTGCGCGACCAAAAACCAAGCAGGTCAGACGGGCTTCGCAGCCGATCTGACCTGCTCGGTAGGCATGTGTCCGAAAACTGGCGGGAAGCCGCTAGTTCTTCTGGATCTGGTCGAAGCTGAGCTCGACCGGGGTCTCGCGGCCGAAGATCTCGACGAGACCCTTGACCTTCTTCGAGTCGGCGTTGATCTCGTTGATCGTCGCCTGCAGCGTCGCGAACGGGCCGTCGGTGACGGTGACCGAGTCGCCCACCTCGAAGTCGAGCACCTGCACCTCGACCTTGCGGGACGGAGCCGGCTTGCCCTCTGCCTCGGCGGCTTCGCGGGCGGCCTTCTCCTCGGCCTCCGGGGCGAGCATCTTGACGATCTCGTCCAGCGTCAGCGGGTACGGGTCGTAGGCGTTGCCCACGAAGCCGGTGACACCCGGGGTGTTGCGGACGACGCCCCAGGACTCGTTCGTCAGATCCATGCGCACCAGGACGTATCCCGGGAGCTTGTTCTGGCGAACGTTCTTGCGCTCGCCGTTCTTGATCTGGACGATCTCTTCCTCGGGCACTTCGGCCTGGTAGATGAACTCCTCGACGTTGAGCGAGACGGCGCGCTGTTCGAGGTTGGCCTTCACGCGCTTCTCGTAACCGGCGTACGTGTGGATGACGTACCACTCGCCGGGAAGGCCGCGAAGCTCCTCGCGCAGGGCGGTGACGGCGTCGACCGGGGCGGCTTCCTCGTCGGCCTCGTCGTCGTTCTCGTCGCCCTCGGAATCGGGGTCGGCCTCGGCGGCCTCGTCCTCGTCCTCGGTGTGCACGGCGGCCCGCTCGGCGGGCTCACCTGCGGCGGCGTCGGCAGCTTCGGCCTGGTCCGGCTCCTCGGCGTCCGCCGCCTCGACGATGTCGAGCTCGTCCTCGGCGGACTCGAAGGCGCCCGCCGTCGGCTCGACGGCGTCGTTCAGGTTCGGGTCAGACACGGTGGCTGCTTCTTCCTGGATACAAATGGGTGGAACATGCGAAAGGGGCGCCCATGAGGCGCCCTCCGCGGGATCAGCCGAAGACGTACTTGACGACCCGCTGGAATCCGAAGTCAATCACGGTCACCAGACCAATCATGACGACGACGAAGACAATCACCACCGAGGTGTACGTCGTCAGCTGGCTGCGAGTCGGCCAGACGACCTTGCGCAGCTCGGCGACAATTTGGCGGTAGAACAGCGCGAGGCGGCCCAGAGGGCCCTTCTTACCGCGCTTGCCGCCCTTCCGGGTCTTCTTCTTCGACTCCGGTACTTCATCCTCGGCATCAGGCATGTCGATGGAGCCCACGGCGTCCGTCACGCTACTCACCTGATTCCGGGTCATGGCCGTGCCGCGCCCGGTGGAGCCGCACGGCGGTGCATTGAAGTACGTACATGCGCACACTTCCTGGCGAAGAAGTGTGTAGCAGGGCCGGAGGGACTTGAACCCCCAACCGCTGGTTTTGGAGACCAGTGCTCTACCAATTGAGCTACGACCCTTTGTGGTTTTCACCAACCTACCGCATCTTCCCGGATGCCCGGGTGCGAGAACGGTGCGGCGGGTGAAGGCCAACGACAGGTGAGTGTACGTGTTCAGCGGCCCGGCGTCGAACAGATAGCTCCCGACCACTCCTGGTCGCATGTTGTCCGCATGGTGTCCGAGTCCTGTCCGGTCCCTGAAACCCCTGTGCCGACAGGGATCACGGTCTGGGACCATGGGGGTCATGAGCGCTGCAACTTCTCCGTCCGAGCGCCGGGTCTCCGCCCGCATCGGTGCCATCTCCGAGTCCGCCACCCTCGCCGTCGATGCCAAGGCCAAGGCTCTCAAGGCCGCAGGCCGTCCGGTGATCGGTTTCGGTGCCGGTGAGCCCGACTTCCCGACCCCCGGCTACATCGTCGAGGCCGCGGTCGAGGCCTGCCGCAACCCCAAGTACCACCGCTACACCCCGGCGGGAGGGCTCCCGGAGCTCAAGGCGGCCATCGCGGAGAAGACGCTGCGTGACTCCGGCTACGAGGTCGACGCCTCCCAGATCCTGGTGACGAACGGCGGCAAGCAGGCCATCTACGAGGCGTTCGCCGCGATCCTCGACCCGGGCGACGAGGTCATCGTCCCGGCTCCGTACTGGACCACCTACCCCGAGTCGATCCGGCTGGCCGGCGGTGTCCCGGTGGAGGTCGTGGCCGACGAGACCACCGGTTACCGGGTCTCCGTCGAGCAGCTGGAGGCGGCGCGCACCGAGCGCACGAAGGTCGTCCTGTTCGTCTCCCCGTCGAACCCGACCGGTGCCGTGTACAACGAGGCCGACGCCGAGGCGATCGGCCGCTGGGCCGTCGAGCACGGCCTGTGGGTGCTGACCGACGAGATCTACGAGCACCTCGTGTACGGCGACGCGAAGTTCACCTCGCTGCCCGCGATCGTGCCCGAGCTGCGCGACAAGTGCATCGTGGTCAACGGCGTCGCCAAGACGTACGCGATGACCGGCTGGCGGGTGGGCTGGATCGTCGGCCCGAAGGACGTCGTCAAGGCCGCGACCAACCTGCAGTCGCACGCCACGTCCAACGTCTCCAACGTGGCCCAGGTCGCCGCGCTGGCCGCCGTCTCCGGCAGCCTGGACGCGGTCGCCGAGATGCGGACCGCGTTCGACCGGCGCCGGCAGACCATCGTCCGGATGCTCAACGAGATCGACGGCGTGCTCTGCCCGGAGCCCGAGGGCGCGTTCTACGCCTACCCCTCGGTGAAGGAACTGCTCGGCAAGGAGATCCGCGGCAGGCGCCCGGCCACTTCGGTCGAGCTGGCGGCGCTGATCCTGGACGAGGCCGAGGTCGCGGTCGTGCCGGGCGAGGCCTTCGGTACGCCGGGCTACCTGCGGCTCTCGTACGCCCTGGGCGACGACGACCTCGTCGAGGGCGTCTCGCGGCTCCAGAAGCTGCTGGGCGAGGCCAAGGCCTGACGCGTCCTGGTTCCAGTGGGCGACCCCCCGGCTCCGGCCGGGGGGTCGCTTTCCTGTTCGGTGGCCGACTCGATAGGAAAAGCGGCTACCGCTGGACCCCACGTGTGCGGCAGGATCTTGGAATGGAGCGTGATGTACGGCTGTTGCCCAAGGCCCACCTGCACCTGCATTTCACCGGGTCGATGCGGCCCACGACCCTGCTCGAGCTCGCCGACAAGTACGGCGTGCATCTGCCGGACGCCCTGACCGGCGGCGAGCCGCCCAGGCTGCGGGCCACGGACGAGCGCGGATGGTTCCGCTTCCAGCGGCTCTACGACATCGCCCGGTCGTGCCTGAGGTCCGCCGAGGACATCCAGCGGCTCGTGCGCGAGACGGCCCAGGAGGACGTCGCGGACGGCTCGGGCTGGCTGGAGATCCAGGTCGATCCCACTTCGTACGCCCCGCTGCTCGGCGGGCTGATCCCGGCCATCGAGATCATCCTGGACGCGGTGGACAGCGCTTCGCGGGAGACCGGTCTGCCGATCCGGGTGGTGATCGCGGCGAACCGGATGAAGCACCCGCTGGACGCCCGGACGCTGGCCCGGCTCGCCGTGCGGTACGCGGACCGGGGGGTGGTCGGATTCGGGCTCTCCAACGACGAGCGGCGCGGGATGGCCCGGGACTTCGACCGGGCCTTCGCCATCGCCCGCGACGGCGGGCTGCTGGCGGCCCCGCACGGCGGCGAACTGTCCGGTCCTTCGAGCGTGCGGGACTGTCTGGACGATCTCGACGCGGCCCGGATCGGGCACGGGGTACGGGCCGCCGAGGACCCGCGGCTGCTGCGCAGGCTGGCGGAGCGCGGGGTGACCTGCGAGGTGTGCCCGGCGTCGAACGTGGCGCTGGGCGTCTACGAGAAGCCCGCCGATGTCCCCCTGCGCACACTGTTCGAGGCCGGGGTGCCGATGGCCTTGGGCGCGGACGACCCCCTGCTCTTCGGCTCCCGGCTGGCCGCGCAGTACGACCTCGTACGGCACCATCACGCGTTCACGGACGAGGAGCTGGCGGAACTGGCCCGGCAGTCGGTGCGGGGCTCCGCGGCCCCGGCCGCGGTCCGGACGGAACTCCTGGCCGGCATCGACGACTGGCTTTCGAAGCCGGCAGGTGGATTCGGCCAGGGCATCTCGTCGGCGAACCCGGCGTGACCGCGACGAGAGGACCTGGTGCCTCTCGTTGCGCGGCATACGGCCCGGTCTACACGCCGACCGCCCGCATCAGCACCCCGGCCACGGACGCGGCGAAGTCGTCGAGGGACTGCGGCGGCGCTCCGGCCTCCGTGGCCTCGTAAGCGAACGCCCGCTGCGCACAGGCCCCCAGGAGCAGTGAGGCGGCCGCGTACGTGTCCGCGTCGGCCCGTACCCGTCCGGCGGCCTGCTCGGAGCGGAGATAGGCGTCCAGGCCGCGGATGGGCATGTGCGGGCCGGTGCCCAGCTCCCGCATCGCCGCGTGGTGGCGTTCCTTGAGCGTGGGCTCGGCGTACAGCGAGGCGGCGATCGGGAAGCTCTGCTCGTAGAAGAGGGCCGCCTGGCGGGCGATCTCGGTGAGGTTCTGCTCGACGGTCCGCTCCCCCGCCCCCGGGGTCGCGATGAGCCGCTTCAACAGCGGATCGAGTCTGGGCAGCCGTTCCTTGAGCACGGCCACGAACAGTTCCTCCTTGCTCGGGAAGTGCTTGTAGAGCGCGGCCTCCGAGCAGCCTGCGGCTCTGGCGATCTCCTTGGTGGTGGCACGGGCCAGGCCGATGGTGAGCATCAGCTGATGGGCTGCGTCGACGATGCGGACGCGGGCCGGCTTCTGCTCCATGTGGACTCCAGTGACGCTTGACGAGGTAGTGAGTATCCACTCACCCTAGGGGTGAGTGAATACTTACCCACCCCAGGAGGGTGCGCAATGAGGATCACAGTGTTCGGCGCGACGGGCGGCGTCGGTCAGGAGATCGTCCGCCAGGCGGTGGCGGCGGGGCACGAGGTGACGGCGGTGGTGCGCGATCCGGCGCGGCTGCCCGTCCCGCTCTCCGACGTACGGGTCCACACGGCGACGCGCCTCGACGATCCGGAAGCACTGCGTGAGGCGGTCGCGGGCCGGGACGCGGTGCTCTCCGGGCTCGGCTCACGCGGCCGGAGAGCCGACGGCGTCGCGGAACGGCTCACCGGCTCGGTGCTGAGGGCGATGGAGGCCGAGGGGACGCGGCGGCTGGTCGTGGTCAGCGCCGCCCCGGTCGGGCCCCGGCCCGCCGACGACCCGCTGCCGGACCGACTGGTCCGCAAGGTGGTCGGAGCGATCCTCAAGGAGGTCTACGAGGACCTGACGCTGATGGAGGCCGCGCTGGCCCGGAGCGCGACCGACTGGACGTCCGTACGGCCGCCGAGGCTCACCGACGGGCCTCTGACGGGGAAGTACCGGACCGTCGTCGGGGGCGGTCCGCGCGGTGGCCGGACCATCTCACGGGCCGACGTGGCGCACGCGATGCTGGCGCTGATCGACGATCCGGCCGCGGTGAAGCAGGGCGTGGGCGTGGCGTACTGAGCGGCGTGCCTCCGGGTGCCGCGGGGACGGGCGGCGCCGGCCGGTGCTGTGGTCGGACGGGTCCACCGGCTGGCCAACCTTTCCGGCCACGGCGCTAGAGGCTCACGCCGACCGTCACGGGTTCGTTGACGAGCGTGACGCCGAAGGCCTCGTGGACCCCGGCGACGACCTCACGGGCGAGCGAGAGCAGGTCCTCCGTGGTCGCTCCGCCGCGGTTGGTGAGCGCGAGGGTGTGCTTGGTGGAGATACGGGCCGGGCCGGTGCCGTATCCCTTGGTGAAGCCGGCCCTGTCGATGAGCCAGGCCGCGGAGGTCTTGGTGCGCCCTCCGTCCGCGGGGAAGGCGGGGGGCGTCACCTCGGGGCCCAGTCGGTCCTTGGCGCGGGCGAGGAACGTCTCGTACTCCGCCTGCTCCAGGATCGGATTGGTGAAGAAGGAGCCGGCCGACCAGGAGTCGTGGTCCTCGGGGTCCAGCACCATGCCCTTGCCGGCGCGGAGCCTGAGCACCGTTTCGCGGGCGGCCTCGACGGGCACGCGCTCGCCTTGTTCGACGCCCATGACACGGGCCGTTTCGGGGTACTTCAGGGGCGCGGACAGGCCGCCTGCGTCTTCCAGTTCGAAGCGGACACGCAGCACCACGAAACGGTCGGGTTCAGCCTTGAAGCGACTGTGCCGGTACGAGAACGCGCACTCGATGTTCGGAATGGTGACCGTTTCACGGGTGCAGCGGTCGTAGGCGACGACCTCGGTGATCGTGGAGGACACTTCCTGGCCGTAGGCGCCGACGTTCTGGATCGGCGTCGCACCCGCGGACCCAGGAATTCCGGCCAGACACTCGATGCCCGCGAGACCGGCTTCGACGGTGCGCGCCACGGCGTCCGTCCAGATCTCTCCGGCGGCCAGTTCCAAGGTCGTGCCGTCCAGGGCGAAGCCCTTGGTCGCGATGCGCAGAGCCGTACCGTCGAAGCCCTTGTCGCCGATGACCAGATTGCTGCCGCCGCCGATGACGAGGAGCGGCGTGCCGCTGTCGTCGGCGTCGCGCACGGCTTCGATCACCTCGGCGTCGCTCGTCGCCGTGAGGAGGCGGGCGGCGGGACCGCCGAGCCGGAAGGTGGTCAGGGGGGCGAGGGGGGCGTCGTGGAGTTCCTGCACGGGGACAAGAGTACGGTCCGTGGCCCTGCCGCTCGGGCGGGGCCACGGACCGTACGCACGGGACCGCGGTTCAGGCGGCCACGGGAACGCGTTCCCCGGCGGCGGCCTCGGGCTCCGGGGCCGGGGCCTTGCGGCGGCCCGGTATCAGCAGGGCGACGAGTGCGGCCAGCACCACCGCGCCGGCACCGATCCACACCGCCGGAACAGTCCCGTCCGTGAAGGACTCCGCCGACTCGTAGCCGCCCTGCGAGGAGAAGACCGTGGCGAGCACGGCGACCCCGAGGGCTCCGCCGACCTCGCGCAGGGCGTTGCTGGCGCCGGAGGCGATGCCCTGCTCGGCGGGGCGGACGCTGGACATCACGAGGCTGGCGGCGGGTGCGAAGTACAGGGCCATACCGACGCCGCCGATCACCAGGCCGGGCAACTGCGAGACGTACGAGGCGTCGGGTCCGACGACCACCGCGAAGAACGCCAGGCCGATCGCCTGGAGCGCGAGCCCGGCCACGACCACCGGCCGGCCGCCGAGCCGGTCGGAGAGCATCCCCGCGACGGGGGCGACCAGCATCGGCATTCCGGTCCAGGGCAGCATCCGCAGACCGGCCTCGGTGGGCGAGTAGCCCAGCACACCCTGGAAGTACTGGCTGAGCAGGAAGATCGACCCGAACATCCCGAGGAACATCAGCAGACCGGCCACGTTGATCCCGAAGAACGCGCGGTTGCGGAAGAGCCGCATGGGCAGCATCGGGTTCTTCGCACGGAATCCGTGGCGGACGAACCCGCCGATGAGCGCGGCGCCCACGAGCAGCGCGGTGAGGACGGTGGCACTGGTCCAGCCGTCGGTGTTGGCGTTGACCAGGCCGTAGACGATGCCGAAGAGCCCGCCACTGACCAGGAGTGTGCCGGGGACGTCGAGCCGCGAGTCCGGCGCGTACGACTCCGCCAGGCGCAGCCGTGCCAGCGGCAGCAGGACCAGGCCGATCGGAACGTTCAGCCAGAAGATCCACTGCCACGACAGGTGCTCGGTGAGGCCGCCCCCGATCAGCGGTCCGCTGGCCACGGCCAGTCCGGTGACGGCACTGAAGATGCCGAGCGCGGCACCGCGGCGGGCGGCGGGCACGGCGGCCGTGAGCAGCGTGAGCGTCAGCGGCATCATGATCGCCGCGCCGACGCCCTGGACGGCCCGGAAGGCGATGAGTTCATCGATGCCGGACGAGAGGGCGGCCGCGGCGGAGGCCCCGGTGAAGACGGTGAGCCCGGTGAGGAAGAGCCGGCGTCGGCCGAACCGGTCACCGAGCGCCGCCCCGAGCATCAGCAGCACGGCGAAGGTGAGGGTGTACGCGTTCACGGTCCATTCGAGCTCCGCCAGTTCACCGCCGAGACTCTCGCGGATGGAGGGCAGGGCGGTGGTGACGACGAGGTTGTCGAGAGCCGCCATGAATCCGGCGACGCCGGTGATGACGAGGGCCCAGACCGCTCCTGAGCGGCTTGTCGTGTGCTGGTTCACTGCTCCCCCTGGGGATTAGTTATCAATGACTAACTTTTCCGGGCAGAAAACCGGGCGGAACCCGGGGCGCACCGTTCAGGCAGTCGGCCTGGCCGAGTCGTAGAACCCCGACCAGACCCTGTGTCCGGCCGGGAAGCCGAGCGAGGCGAGGGTGTTGATGAGCATGCCGTACGCGAGGAACGTCGTCGTCTCACCGAGATCGGCTCCGAGCGCCAGATGCGTCTCGTCCCACAACCGCAGCCAGCCCGCACGGACCGACTCGCCGAACTCGTGATCCCCCGACGCCTCGGCCGCCGCGACGGCCGCGTACATCTGCATCTGCATCAGCAGCTTGTCCGGGTCGCCGACGATCAGGCGCTGGTACGCCGTGGCCATGGCGTGCAGCGCCTCGTCGCCCTCAAGACCTTCGGCCGCCTCCGAGAAGACCTTCCGGGTGTCCACGAGACAGCGCTCGGCTGCGGCGAGGAACATGGCCTGCTTGTTGGGGAAGAGGCGGAAGAGATACGGCTGCGAGACGCCCACCCGCTTGGCGATCGCCTCGGTGGAGGTGGCATTGTACCCGCCACGGGCGAACTCGGTGATCGCCGCGCGGATGACGCTCTCGCGCCGCTCTTCTGCGCTCATCCTTGCCATGCCATGAAGTTAGTACTCAATCACTAACTTGGTCAAGCGGGATCCCGACCGCGACGGGCGCATGGGCGGGACCGGCGCATGCGCGAGGGGCACCGCCCCATGGACGGCACCCCTCACACCACATTCGGCGGGCTCAGGCGAGCTGCACCACGGCGCGGGACATGCCCAGCACCTTCTTGCCCTCGCTCATGACCGTCAGATCCACCCGCACCCGCCGGTCCTCCAGCAGGGCGGCCACCTTGCCCCCGACCTCGATCAGCGCGCCCTCGTCGTCGTTCGGGACGACGACCGGCTTGGTGAAGCGAACTCCGTACTCGACGACCGCGCCCGGATCTCCGGTCCAGTCCGTGACCACCCGGATCGCCTCGGCCATGGTGAACATGCCGTGCGCGATCACGTCCGGCAGTCCGACCTCGCGGGCGAACTTCTCGTTCCAGTGGATCGGGTTGAAGTCGCCGGAAGCGCCCGCGTACTGCACCAGCGTGGCCCGGGTCACCGGGAAGGACCGCGCCGGCAGCTCCGTACCGACCTCGACCGACTCGTAAGCAACCTTCGCCGTCATCACGCCTCCTCGGCGGCGCGCGCCACCAGCTTCGTCCACGCGGTCACGACGTGCTCACCGGACTCGTCGTGGACCTCGCCGCGGATGTCCAGGATGTCGTTGCCCGCCAGGGACTTGACGTCCTCGATCGTCGAGGTGACCGTCAGCCGGTCCCCCGCCCGAACGGGACGCGTGTAGGCGAATTTCTGGTCGCCGTGCACCACGCGGCTGTAGTCCAGACCCAGCTGCGGGTCCTGCACCACCTGCCCCGCGGCCTTGAAGGTGATCGAGAAGACGAACGTCGGCGGTGCGATCACATCGCTGTGGCCGAGCGCCTTGGCGGCTTCGGGGTCGGTGTACACCGGATTGGTGTCGCCCACCGCCTCGGCGAACTCGCGAATCTTCTCCCGGCCGACCTCGTACGGCGGAGTGGGCGGATAGGTCCGCCCCACGAAGGAATGGTCGAGCGCCATGTGCTCGCTACCTCCTGATGAAAGATGAAAAGACCGAGGGACAGCCCCATACAACGACACGAGGCCGCCCCCGGTGGGGACGGCCTCGTGTACGAGCCTTTTTCAGCGCGTTTCGCGGTGCGCCGTGTGCGAGTTGCAGCGCGGGCAGTGCTTCTTCATCTCAAGACGGTCCGGGTTGTTGCGCCGGTTCTTCTTGGTGATGTAGTTCCGCTCCTTGCACTCCACGCAGGCCAGCGTGATCTTCGGGCGGACGTCGGTGGCAGCCACGTGAGTGCTCCTTGGACGGACGGATGGACGGATGAACGCAAAAAAGAGTAGCCGATCGAAGGACCGACCCCACAATCGGCTACCGTAAGTAGCGGTGACCGGACTTGAACCGGTGACACAGCGATTATGAGCCGCTTGCTCTACCGACTGAGCTACACCGCTTTGATGAAGAGTCCCCCCGCCGAAGCGGGGTTTCCCGATCACCAGAGCCCCAATGCGGAATCGAACCGCAGACCTTCTCCTTACCATGGAGACGCTCTACCGACTGAGCTATTGGGGCGAGCGATGAAGACATTACACGGTTGGTCGCCGATCGCCCAAATCCGTTTTGCAGCCCCGTCCGGCGACCGCGACCGGCACCCGGCCGATCCCTTGATCGACCCCTTTCCGGCCCGCCCATCAGCCGCTTGAGCAGCGCCTCGGTGACCACATGGGTCACCTCGGCCCCAGCAGAACACCCGTGCCCCGGATCCCTCTCGGGGGCCACACCGGTACGACTATTTCGCTCCTCCTCGAACCGGACCGAGCACACCCCTAGGCTCGTCTCACTCTGCGTGATCTTGTCCCCCTTCCCAGGAGCGCGATGCCCGACAGTCAGCCGTGGCAGCCGGACGACCACGCCGCCGACGCGGCCGATGCGACCAGCAGCCCCGACACCGCCGAGACCGGCACCCTGGTGCTCTGCGGCGCCCGGCTCACCGACGGCCGCGTCGTGGACGTGCGGCTCGGTGGCGGACGCATCGAGGCCGTCGGCACCGCGGGCAGCCTGACCGCCCCCGGCCCGCGGGTGGAGCTGCGCGGTCATCTGCTGCTCCCCGCCCCCGCCGAACCGCACGCCCACAGCGACACCGCACTCACCGCCGGCGGTACGGGCCCCGACACCCCGGGCCCCGTGTCACACCGCCCCGAGGACATCCAGCGCCGCGCCACCGAGGCCGCCCTGCTGCAGCTCGGCCACGGCGCCACCGCGCTGCGCGCGCATGTACGGATCGGCTCCGTCCAGGGCCTCGCCTCCCTGGAAGCGGTGCTGCGGGCCCGCGATTCGCTGCGCGGACTGGTCGAGCTGACCCCTGTCGCCGTGCCGCGGCTGCTCACCGGCGTAGCGGGCACCGACAATCTCGCCATGCTGCGCGAGGCGGTGAAGATGGGGGTCGGCGCGGTCGGCGGCTGCCCCGACCTCGATCCGGACCCGGCGGGGTACGTGGAAGCCGTACTGGAGATCGCCGCCGAACAGGGCTGCCCCGTCGATCTGCACACGGACGGTGACGATCCGGCCCGGCTCGGCCGACTGGCCGCCATGTCCGGCGGGCTGCGGCCGGGCGTCTCCATCGGTCCGTGCGCCGGACTCTCCCTGCTCCCTTCCCAGTCCTCGGCCCGAGCCGCCGACCAGCTCGCCGCGGCCGGGGTGACAGTGATCTGCCTCCCCCAGGGCGGCTGCAGCGGGGTGGAGGGCCGGGGCACCGCGCCGGTGCGGCTGCTGCGCGCGGCCGGCGTACGGGTCGCCGCGGGCAGCGGGGCGCTGCGGGACGTCGCGAACCCGGTGGGCCGCGGGGACCCGCTGGAAGCCGCCTACCTGCTGGCCTCACAGAGCGGCATGCACGCCGACGAGGCCTACGAGGCCGTCTCCTCGGCCGCCAGGAGGGCGATGGGGCTGCCCGAGGTCCGGGTCGAGGCGGGCTTCCCCGCCGAGCTCCTCGCCGTGCGCGGGGAGCAGCTCTCGGGCGCGCTGTCGCTCGCCTACAGCCGGGTCGTGGTGCACCGAGGCCGGGTGGTGGCGCGGACGAGCGCGGTGCGCGAGTACTGCGACTCGGAGACCGTCGTCGCCCTCGGCCTGCCGCGCCAGGGCCGGCCGGATTCCGGCCCCTGCGGCGGGCCCTGAGCGCGGCGGCCCGCGGCGGCGTACGGTCGTGAACATGCGCATTGTCATCGCAGGTGGACATGGTCAGATCGCGCTTCGGCTGGAGCGACTGCTCGTCGCGGGCGGGTACGAGGCCGTCGGCGTCATCCGCAATCCGGAACAGATCCAGGACGTCCGGGCGGCAGGCGCCGAACCGATCGTCCTGGATCTGGAATCCGCCTCCGTCGAGGAGGTGGCGGAGGTGCTGCGCGGCGCCGACGCGGCGGTCTTCGCGGCCGGCGCGGGCCCGGACAGCGGCGCGGCACGCAAGGAGACCGTGGATCGCGGCGCGGCCGTGCTGTTCGCGGACGCGGCGGAACGGGCGGGCGTACGGCGCTACGTCGTGGTCTCGTCGATGGGCGCCGATCCCGACCACCCGGGGGACGAGGTCTTCGACGCGTATCTGCGGGCGAAGGGCGCCGCGGACGCGTATGTGCGCTCCAGGAGCGCACTCGACTGGACGATCCTGCGCCCCGGGATGCTGACGAACGACGCAGGCACGGGAATGGTTCTCCTGACCGCTTCGGCGGGCCGGGGGCCGGTGCCGCGCGACGACGTGGCGGCGGCGCTGGTGGAACTGCTGGAGACCCCGGCGACGGCGGGCCTCACGCTGGAGCTCATCTCAGGGAGTGTGCCGGTGGCGGTCGCAGTGAAGGACGTGGCGGGGAACTGAGCCGTTGATTTCGGCTCTTCGAGGCCGCGCGCCGGTCCCGGTCGGCGGCCCGCCTCTCCGGTTCAGCCGCCCGGCGCCGGGCGGACCGTGATGCCGTGGCGCTCCAGCAGGGCGGCGGTGACGCCGTCGCCCTCACGGAGCTCGCCCGTGAACGTGCCGTCGTAGACGCTGCCGCGCCCGCAGGAAGGGCTGCGGGCCATCAGCAGCGCCTCGGTGCACCCGGCCCGCCGGGCGGCCTCCAGCGCGCGTCGGGCGCCGTCCACGAACTGTTCCGTGACGTCGTGCCCGGTGTCGTCGATGACGCGGGCGCGGCCGTCGAGGACGTCGTGGCCGTCGCCGCCGACGATCTCGGCGGGGCGACGCGGGGTGGGCAGTCCGGCGGCGACCTCGGGACAGAAGGCGACGGGGCGTCGGTCCCCGAGGGACTCGGCCACGGCGGCAAAGGCCTTGGCGCGGCCGTCGAAGCGGCAGGGCACACCGTGCAGACAGGCGCTGACCAGCACAGGTTCCACGTTCACGATCCTCCCGGCGGAAACGGCCCCGGCAGCAGGAGCACTCCTCGTGCCGCCACAGGGAAAGGCTGAGCCGCCAGACTTGCAGCGGGCTGCCTCCAAACCCTCTGACCAGGCACTTTCGCGTTGCCCTGTCTCTTCGGGGGACGTCCGGGGAAATTGTAGGCCGATCGGGGGATCCGAGCCAGGCGCTGAGGAACGGTCGTCAAATCCCTGATCCTCATGAGCTCGCCCGGCCCACCGGCGCCTTCGCCTGCTTCCCCGAGGACGCCCTGAGCTGCGCCTACAGCCTCCACCTCGCCGATCCGGACGTGCACACTCATTCCGAAATGATCAGTGAGGCCGCGCCTGCGCGGTTGCTGCTGTCACCGTCTTCTGCGGTCGCGGGGTGATCCGTTGCGGTGCAGTGTGGAAGGCGTGCGCTCCAGGCAGGGACGTGTGCGACTCGGGCAGCCGTGGCAGCCGAGCCACCTGCTGCTGCTGATCCCTGTGGTTCTCATCGTCGTGATCACTGCCGCGGACATCGCGAGTGGGCCGAACATCGTTCTCGGCCCCCTGCTGGTGGTCGCGCCCACGCTCACCGCGTGGTTCGCGGGCCCCTGGACGACGGGCGGCATCGGGGTCCTGGCCATGGCGGGCGAGGCGGTCAGCGGCTGGCACACCGGAACGGTGTCTTCGCGGAACGTGGTGGTGGAGCTGATCGCCATCGCGGTGATCACCTCGTTGATCGTGTTCCTGTGTGCGGTGCGCGACCGGCACGCACGCCAGATGGCCCAGGTCCGGTCGGTCGCCGAGGCCGCCCAGCAGGTGCTGATGTGGCCGCTGCCGAGCCGGCTCGGTCCGCTGCAGCTCGCCTGTATCTATCTGGCTGCCGAGGAGGAGGCCGACATCGGCGGCGACCTGTACGCCGCCGTCCGTACCGGCGGCGTGGCCCGCGTGATGATCGGCGACGTACGGGGCAAGGGCCTGCCCGCCCTGGGCGAGGCCGCCCTCCTGCTCGGCGCCTTCCGCGAGGCCGCCCACCAGCACGCCTCCCTGCCCGACCTGGCCGCTTCCCTGGAACGGAGCATGACCCGCTACCTCGCCGACTCCGAACCGGAGGGCGAGGCGGGAGAACGCTTCGTGACCGCTCTTCTGGTCGAGATCGCCGACGCCGAGCCCCTGGTCCGCATGACCAGCTGCGGTCACCCGGCACCCCTGCTGCTCGGCCCGGACAACACCGTCCACGTGCCCCGCCTCCACCCCGGGCCCCCGCTCGGCGTCGGCGTCACGGATCCCGACAACCACGTCGTCGACGTCATGCCTTTCGGTCCTCGGGACACGCTGGTCCTGTACACCGACGGTGTCATCGAAGCCCGTGACCACAACGGCGTCTTCTACCCGTTCGCGGAACGCGCGGCCCAGTGGACCGACGACTCTCCCGAGGCTCTGCTCCACCACATCGAACGCGACCTGCTCGCCCACACCGGCGGACGCCTCGGCGACGACGTCGCCCTCCTCGCCATCCGTGGGGACGAAGCGCTGCCGCAAACGGCCGCGTACGACGATGAACGAGACGCCAACCGGGACGACGGCCCGCTGCATGTCGAGCATCGATGAGCTTGTGGAGCGGCGCGCAGTGTCACCTGCCCGAGCCGGGTCGGGGCACGCCCACGTTGCGGCAGGGGATCGTACGGGCAGGCAAAGGGGGGACCGACGGGAGCACGACGGGACGTCCTCACGGAGCAAGAGGCCATCTCGCTGCTCGCGCACCGTGCGTATGCCCTTCGTCACGCATGCAGAGGTGTCCTTCTGGCGCAGCCCCGGCACGGACCCGATGCGGTGTGCGGGCGTGCCGGGCACACGATGGCTGCGCCCTTCGCGTGCACACCAAGGTGCCGGCGCGGGCCCAGGAGCGAGCCGATCACCGGATCGACGCGGCGACGCGGCAGTGGACCGACCCCGAGTGGGCCGGCCCTCTCCCGGGTGACACGTGGGGGACACAGCCCGATCAGAGGTGGGACGGGGGCGAGACCGGGTGAGACGAGCCCCCGCTCGGGTGTGATCGGCACTGGGCTTTCGCGACACGAAAAAACCCCTTCCGATCTGCTCTTTCAGCAGGTCGAAAGGGGTTTCCCATCCTGTGGCGGCGCCAGGGTTCGAACCTGGGTAGGCTGAGCCGGCAGATTTACAGTCTGCTCCCTTTGGCCACTCGGGCACACCGCCGGGGATTGCTGTCATGAGAACCGCTTTTCGGCGGTGCCCCTTGGCAACGACGTAAACGATACCCGATGCCCGGGGGTGCTCCGCCACTGGATTGATCAGCGGCCCGATCGGGCGCGGGTGGCCGAGAACTGTTCCCGCAGTCCCTGGTGGATCGGCGCGCGGCGCCGGATGCGGTGCCTCGCAAGGCGGAGGGGCCTCCGCATACTGGCTGTGGGCGGAGGCCCCGACGAGCGGCGAGGTGCCGTGGCCGTCGTCTCGCGCGCGCCAGGGGTTACGGGACAGCCCTTATAGGCTTTGATCGGCGACGCGTGGGCCGGCAGGCCCGCCGCCGCCCGTACGGCACCCCGTTCCCCACACCCCCGATACAAGGAGCCACACGTCATGGCCGACTCCAGTTTCGACATCGTCTCGAAGGTCGAGCGGCAGGAGGTCGACAACGCCCTCAACCAGGCCGCCAAGGAAATCTCGCAGCGTTACGACTTCAAGGGCACCGGCGCCTCGATCTCCTGGTCCGGCGAGAAGATCCTCATGGAGGCAAACGGCGAGGAGCGGGTCAAGGCGATCCTCGACATCTTCCAGTCCAAGCTGATCAAGCGCGGCATCTCGCTGAAGTCGCTGGACGCGGGCGAGCCGCAGCTGTCCGGCAAGGAGTACAAGATCTTCGCCACGATCGAGGAGGGCATCTCCCAGGAGAACGCCAAGAAGGTGGCGAAGACCATCCGCGACGAGGGTCCGAAGGGCGTCAAGGCGCAGGTCCAGGGCGACGAGCTCCGGGTCAGCTCGAAGAGCCGGGACGATCTGCAGGCCGTGCAGGCGCTGCTGAAGGGCAAGGACTTCGACTTCGCCCTGCAGTTCGTGAACTACCGGTAGGTCTTCGACAGGTCGCGCCTTCCGGGCGCGGGGTGGCGCGGTGGGGGGTGCGCCGCGCCACCCCCCGCCCGGGACGCGAAGTCCGAATAACGCCCGGCGCGCCGGAGCCGGGGCCGCCCACCAGTGCCTA
>NZ_JBIWOS010000002.1:249742-476902 GCF_044767885.1 Streptomyces sp. NPDC101194 | reverse complement strand
GCCCGCCCCCGCCGGCCCCCCCCCCCCCGCGGGGGGGGGGGTGGGGGGGTGGGGGGGGGGGGGGTGGGGGGGGCGGGGGGGGGGGGGGGGGGGGGGGGGGGCGGGGCGGGGGGGGGGGGGGGGGGGGGGGGGGGGGCCCCCCCCCACCCCGCGCCCGGGACGCGATGTCCGAATACCGCCGGTCGCGCCGGAGCGGGGGACGCAGACTTGTCCGTACCGGACGACGATCCTGTCGATTTCCGGCCGTGACGGGCAAGGAGAGGGACGAGTCATGACCATGTACGCAACGGTCGACAGCCCGCTGGGTGAACTGCTGCTGGTCGGCGAGGAGGCCCCCGGCGCGGTCGGCGGGGTCGCCCTCGCCTCGCTCTCGCTTCCCGGCCAGAAGGGCGCCGCGGTCGTCCAGGACGGATGGGTCCACGCGCCGGAGGCCTTCGCGGGGATCGCCGAACAGCTCCGGGAGTACTTCGAGGGGCGGCTGACCCGGTTCGACATCGTCCCCGCGGAAGGGCTCGGCACCGATTTCCAGCGACGCGTCTGGGCCGCTCTGGACACCGTCCCGTACGGGGAGACCGTGTCGTACGGAGAGATCGCCGAACGGATCGGTACGCCGGGGGCGGGTGTACGTGCCGTGGGGACGGCGATCGGGCGCAATCCTCTGCTGGTCGTACGGCCGTGCCATCGGGTGATCGGCGCCGACGGGACGCTGCGGGGTTACGCGGGTGGCGTGGAGCGCAAGGAACAGCTTCTGGGGCTGGAAGGCGCCCTGGCGGTGCGCTGACATGTCCGGGCTCTTCCCGAGGCCGCGGGCCGTCGTCGCGCCGGGGGCCGTGCATGTGCCCGAGTGGCTGTCGCCGGAGCGCCAACGGGAGTTGGTGGCGGCCTGCCGGGAATGGGCGCGGGGGCCCGTGCCCCTGCGGCACACCGTGCTGCCAGGTGGTGGGGTGATGTCCGTACAGACGGTCTGCCTGGGGTGGCACTGGCAGCCGTACCGGTACTCGCGTACGGCCGACGACGTGAACGGGGCACGGGTCGCCGAACTGCCCGAGTGGCTCGCGGAGTTGGGACGGGAGGCTCTGCGGGAGGCATACGGGGGCGAGGGCCCGGTGCGGACGTACGCACCGGACACCGCCCTCATCAACTTCTACGACGGCTCGGCCCGGATGGGCATGCACCAGGACAAGGAGGAGCGGTCCGGCGCTCCGGTGGTGTCGCTCAGCGTCGGCGACACGTGCGTCTTCCGCTTCGGGAACACCGAGAACCGGGGAAGGCCCTACACGGACGTGGAGTTGGCCTCCGGCGACCTGTTCGTCTTCGGCGGACCTTCGCGGTTCGCGTTCCACGGTGTACCGAAGGTCTGCCCCGGGACGGCCGATCCGGCGACGGGATTGAGTCGTGGCCGGCTCAATCTGACCCTGCGCGAGACCGGGCTGGGTGCTCCCGGGCCCTGACGGGGGTCAACGACGTTCGCGGGAGTTCCCGAAGAGCAGCCGGTAGAGGATCAGCAGGACCAGCGAACCGCCGATGGCCGCGATCCAGGTGGCCGTGTCGTAGAAGTCGTTGGAGATGGGGCGGTCGAGGAAGCGCGAGGATATCCAGCCGCCGAGGAAGGCACCGACGATCCCTATGAGGGTGGTGCCGACCAGGCCGCCCGGGTCGCGGCCCGGGAGCAGGACCTTGGCGATGGCGCCGGCAAGCAGTCCGAGAATGATCCAACCAATAATGCTCATGCGTGCGAACCTACCCGTCACTCGGTCTTGGAATCCAAGACGTTCCTGCCGGTCGGACGGTTGCGAACGAACGGTCGCGGTCGGCGGCCGGGCCGTGCTCCGGCCGCCCTCAGGTCATACGCGGGCGCTGAAATCCGGCCAGGGGGCCATCTCTGCCCCTTCGTCCTCGGACTCCTCGCAGTACCAGGCGGTGCCGTCCAGCCAGCCGCGCAGCCACTGGGCGAGATCCGGCTGATCCACGTACCAGGCGTGCTCCGGCTCGTCGGCGTTCGGCTCGAAGAGCAGCACCGTGGTGCGTTCGCTGCGGCAGTCCACGCAGGAGTACATCCCGCATCCCAGGCTGCATATCGGCAGGACTCCCTCGGGCCACGGCCAGCCGTCCTCCTCGGCCGCGGCTCGGCGGTGGGCGAGGTACTGCGCGACGGCGGACTCCTCCCCGTCCGCGGCCCGGTCGCCGATCAGCGGGAGCAGACCGTACTCCGGACCGAAGCCCCCGTCGGCGATCCGGGTGTACAGCGCGGTGAGCAAGGGCGGCAGCGTGAACCCCAGGGCGGCTTCGGCACGCGCGACGGCCTCGGCGGAAAGGGGCGCCGGAAGGGGGTTCTTCTCCCAGCGAGGGGTGGTGCGCGCGGTCTTCTCCACGACTGCCAGCAACTGCTCGGTGTCGGTCATGGGTTCATGGTGAACGACGGCACTGACAATCGGCCGGGGCCGTCGGCGCGTGCGCCTCCTGGCGGCGTGCTCGCGGTTCCCGACGGCGTTCGCGGCGTCCCTACCGGCGGCCCTTTTCCCTTCGGCACCTCTCCCGTCGACGGGAAACCGGCGTCCTACCAGCCGGCGAACTGCTGGTCCGTCCGGACGATCTCCTTGCCGAAGGGCATCAGGGAGACGGGGATCAACTTGAAATTGGCGATGCCGAGCGGGATGCCGATGATCGTGATGCACAGGGCGATGCCGGTGGTGATGTGTCCGAGGGCGAGCCACCAGCCCGCGAGGATCAGCCACAGGACATTGCCCGCGCAGGAGGGCGCGCCCGCGCCCCGGCGGTCGACGACGGTGTAGCCGAAGGGCCACAGGGCGTAGACGCCGATGCGGAAGGCCGCGAGACCGAACGGGATGCCGATGATCGTGATGCACAGCAGGAGTCCTGCGGCCATGTAGCCGAGGAACATCCAGAAGCCGCACAGGACCAGCCATATGACGTTCAGGATTGTCTTCACGGGCGATGACCTGCCATCTGCTCGAGTCGGGCGATGCGCTCCGCCATCGGCGGGTGTGTCGAGAACATCTTGGCCATGCCCTGGCCGGGACGGAAGGGGTTCGCGATCATCATGTGGCTCGCGGTCTCGATCCTCGGCTCGGGGGGCAGCGGGAGCTGTTTCGTGCCGGCGTCGAGTTTCCGCAGGGCGCTGGCGAGGGCCAGTGGGTCGCCGGTCAGCTGGGCCCCCGAGGCGTCCGCCTCGTATTCGCGGGAACGGCTCACGGCCAGCTGGATGACGGACGCGGCCAATGGCCCGAGGATCATGATCAGCAGCATGCCCAGGATGCCGGGCCCCTCGTCGTCGTTGGACCGGCCCACCGGGATCAGCCAGGCGAAGTTGACCAGGAACATGACGACGGAGGCGAGTGCTCCGGCGACGGACGAGATCAGGATGTCGCGGTTGTAGACATGACTCAGCTCGTGCCCGATGACTCCGCGCAGCTCCCGCTCGTCCAGGATCTGCAGGATGCCCTCGGTGCAGCAGACCGCCGCGTTGCGCGGGTTGCGGCCGGTGGCGAAGGCGTTGGGGGCCTGCGTCGGGGAGATGTAGAGCCGGGGCATGGGCTGACGGGCCGCTGTCGAGAGCTCGCGGACCATGCGGTAGAGCTGTGGCGCCTCGAACTCGCTGACGGGGCGGGCCCGCATGGCCCTGAGCGCCAGCTTGTCGCTGTTCCAGTACGCGTAGGCGTTGGTGCCGACGGCTACGAGGAGCGCGACGATCAGGCCCGTACGTCCGAAGAAGCTTCCGATGACGATGATGAGTGCGGACAGTCCCCCGAGGAGTACGGCGGTTTTCAGCCCGTTGTGCCGGCGGTGCACGGTACGCCCTCCAAGTGGTGCGGCAGGGGAACCCTTTGCTTGGTGGTCTCCACTCCCCCAGTGGAGCCTCCCGTACAGGTCAACGCCAGGCGAGGAGAGCTAGTTCCCTTGTGCGTGCGGCCGTGGAACCGGGCCTGTCCGGCATATGCGGCCGGATCGGGCTCTGGGCCGTACGAGTGGAGGGGCCGCGTGCGACGGCCCGTGCCCGGTGGCTCAGCGCTGGGCGGGCAGGCCGGCGATTGCGAGGGCCTCGGGGTCCGGCTCGATCTCGCTGGTGCAGTGGGCGCAGCGCGAGGCGATGGCCGGGATCTCGGTGTAGCAGCGGGGGCAGTCGCGCACGGCGGCCTTGATGTCGACCTTCTCGTCCACCTTGGAGAAGCGGCTCTGGACCTTCGTCATGGGAACGACGACACCGAAGTAGAGCACCGCAGCGGTGATCAGGAAGGCGATGGCGGCGGCCAGGAACTTCCCGTACGGGAAGATGGCGCCCTCGATCGAGAACTCCGCCGAGCTGAAGTCGCCGACGGAGCCGGTGGCGAGCCCGATCAGCGGCGTGATGAAGGCGGTGCTGAATCCGGTGACGACTGCGGTGAACGCGGCTCCCACGGCCAGCCCGATGGCCATGGAGATGACGTTTCCACGCAGGATGAAGTCCTTGAACCCGTTCAGCACTGCTCTTGCTCCTCTGGAAATGGGTGCGGGTGGGGATGTGCGGGCATGACCTTGCCCTGTGCGGGCGGCGCCGGGCAAACCGATCTTGGGAACGTCAGAAAAGATTGACGGCGGCGAACCTGAGGACCGTCTGCGGGGCACCGGAGAGCAGCACGCCGACGACGGCGGTGAGGCCGATCGCGAGCGTGAGGTGGGCCGGGGCGCGGAGCCCGGCGGGAACGGCGGCGCCCGCGGGTCCGCCTTCCGCCACGGGTGCGGCTGCGTCCTTTGAGACCTCCTCCGGGGAACGGAAGAGCGCGGCGGTCCACTGCAGGTAGTAGTAGAGCGCGATCACGACGTTGACGGCCATGACGACGGCGAGCCAGCCGAGTCCGGCGTCGACGGCCGCGGAGAACACCGTGACCTTGGCGAAGAGGCCGACGATGCCGGGCGGCAGGCCGGCCAGGCAGAGCAGGAAGAAGGCCATCGCCAGGGCGGCGAGGGGGCGGGTGGCGTACAGGCCGCGGTAGTCGGAGAGCCGGTTCCCCGCGCTCGTACGGGCGACGAGGGCGGCGACCGCGAAGGCGCCGAGGTTCACGACGGCGTACATGAGGGCGTACGCGACGGTGGAGCCGATGTGCTCGTCACTGGAGTACGCGGCGGCGGCGATCGGCACCAGGAGGTAGCCGGCCTGGGCGACGGACGACCAGGCGAGCAGGCGTACGGCGCTGCGGACGCGGGTGGCGTCCTGGCGCAGGGCGGCCACGTTGCCGATCGTCATGGTGAGCGCGGCGAGGACGGCGAGGGCCGGTCCCCAGACGTCGGCGTACGCCGGGAACGCGATCACGGTGACGAGGATGAGGCCGGAGAAGCCGACCGCCTTCCCGACGACCGAGAGGTAGGCGGCGACCGGCAGGGGGGCGCCGACATAGGTGTCGGGCACCCAGAAGTGGAAGGGCGCGGCGGCCGTCTTGAAGGCGAAGCCGACCAGGGTGAGGACGACGCCCGCCTGGGCGAGCGTGTCGAGCTGCCCCGGCACGTCGTCGAGCCGGGTGGCGATCTCCGTGAGGTGCAGGGTGCCGGTGGTCGCGTACACGAAGCTGACGCCGAGCAGCATGACGGCGGTCGCGACGACGGAGGAGAGGAAGAACTTCAGCGCGGCTTCGGAGGACCGCCGGTCGCCGCGCTTCATGCCGACCAGGGCGAAGGCGGGCAGCGAGGCGACTTCGAGGGCGACGACGAGGGTGGCGAGGTCGCGGGCGGCGGGCAGGAGCGCCGCACCCGACGCCGAGGACAGCAGGAGGAACCAGAACTCGCCTGCGGGGAGCCTGCGTGTGTCGCCGAGGGAGAGCAGGGCGGTCAGCAGGGCGCCGCCGAGCACCAGGGCCTGGATGACGAGGGCGAAGTGGTCGGCGGTGTAGCTGCAGGCCCCGGTGCCACCGGTGCCGGTGGCCGCGGCGGTCAGGCAGAAGGTGGAGCGGTCTCCGTCGCGCAGCGGGACGAGGAGGGCGAGTGCGGCGACGAGTCCGGCCATGGTGACCCACCCGAGGAGCGGCTTGCGCTCCTCGGGGAGGAAGAGGTCGGCGACCAGGACGATCAGGGCGACGGCCGCGACGACGACCGGGGGCGCGATGGCGAGCCAGTCGACGGACTGGACGAGGCTGGTGGTGTTCTCGGCCGCTGTGGTGACGACGCCCGGGGGAACGACGGCTGTGGTCACGACTTGCCTCCTGCGAGGAGCTTCTGCACGGCGGGGTCGGTGAGGCCGAGGAGGACGGCGGGCCACAGGCCGGCGAGGACGGTGAGGGCGACGAGCGGGGTCCAGGCGGCGAATTCGTAGCCCTGGATGTCGGCGATCCGGTGCGCTTCCTCGCGCTTCTCGCCCATGCAGACCCGGCGCACGACCAGGAGCATGTACGCGGCGGTGAGCAGGGTGCCGAACGCGGCGATCGACATGAAGGTGAGGAAGGCGGGGCGGCTGAGACCCTCGGCCGGGTCGAACGAGCCGAACAGGGCGAGCATCTCGCCCCAGAAACCGGCGAGTCCGGGCAGGCCCAGGGAAGCGACGGCGGCGAAGGCGAGGAGGCCGCCGAGGCGGGGCGCACGGCCGTAGAGCGCGGCCCCGGTGGCGCCGGAGAGGGTGTCGAGGTCCGCGGTGCCGTACCGGTCCTTGACCGCGCCCACCAGGAAGAACAGCAGGCCGGTGATGAGGCCGTGGGCGATGTTGGCGAAGAGCGCGCCGTTGACTCCGGTGGGGGTCATGCTCGCGATGCCGAGGAGCACGAAGCCCATGTGTCCGACGGAGGAGTAGGCGATCAGGCGCTTGAGATCGCCCTTGGAGCCCGGCCGGACCAGCGCGAGGCAGGCGAGCGATCCGTAGACGATGCCGACGACGGCGAAGGCGGCGAGGTAGGGCGCGAAGGTGTGCATCCCGTCCGGGGCGATGGGAAGCAGGATACGGACGAATCCGTACGTACCCATCTTCAGCAGGACGCCTGCCAGCAGGACCGATCCGACGGTCGGGGCGGCGGTGTGGGCGTCCGGGAGCCAGCTGTGCAGCGGCCACATCGGGGTCTTCACGGCGAGCCCGACACCGATCGCCAGAACGGCGATGACCTGCACGGACGAGGTGAGGCCCCGGCCGTTGTCAGTGGCGAGTGCCACCATGTCGAAGGTGCCGCTCTTCAGCCCGATGAGGAGCAGGCCCAGCAGCATGATCACCGAGCCGAGCAGTGTGTAGAGGATGAACTTCCAGGCGGCGGCCTGCCTCGCGGCACCGCCCCAGCGGGCGATGAGGAAGTACATCGGGATGAGCACCATCTCGAACGCCAGGAAGAACAGCAGCAGGTCGAGGACGGCGAAGGTCGCGAGGGTGCCGGACTCCAGGACGAGGACGAGTGCGACGAAGGCCTTCGGGGAGGGGCCCGCAGGCATCTTGAAGTAGCTGTAGAGGGCGCAGAGGAAGGTCAGCAGCGCGGTCAGCACGAGAAGGGGGAGCGAGATGCCGTCGACGCCGAGATGGATGCGGACGTCGAGCGCCGGGATCCAGCTGATGTCGGTGGTGGCCTGCATCTTCGACGGATGGTCGTGGTCGAAGCCGACGGCCAGCACGATCGTGGCGAGAAGGATCGCGCCGGTGACGGTCACACCGTGGCGGAGCACGGCCTGGTCGGGGCTGGATCCCTTCAGTCCGGGCGGGGCCGGCAGCAGCGCGGCCACGGCGCCGACGAGGGGGGCGACCACGATGAACGCGAGAAGGAACTGCATCACGGATGCGCTGATATCGATCACGGCTCACGACCCGGCGTTGATGGTGGCGAAGACGACGGCGGCGACCGCCAGGACCAGGGAACCGGCGAGGAGTGCGCCGAGGTAGGTCTGCACATTGCCGGTCTGGGCGCGGCGGACGGCGGTGCCGAGCCAGCGGGCGCCGGTGCCCGAGCCGCGTACGTATGTCTCGACGACCTCACGGTCCAGGAAGCTGACGAGACTCGCCGCGGCCCGTACGGGGCGGACGAACAGCGTCGTGTACAGGGCGTCGAGGTGGAAGCCGGCGGCGGCGTGGCGGTGCAGCGGGCCGAGCAGCAGGCGGCCCGGGTCGGCCGGGTCGGGAACCTCTCCGTCCGCGCCGTAGGCGGCTGTGTGGGCCGTCATCGCCTGGGCTTCGACGAGGGCGGGTTCGGCGTCGGGGTGGGCGACGACCATGCCGGCCGGGGTGCGGGCGGCGAGCGCCGAGGTGTGGCGCCAGGCGCCGTACGTGACGAGGCCGCCGGCGAGCCCGACGCCCGTGGAGAGGACGGCGGTGGTCAGGGACGGGCTGAGGCTGTGCCCGTCGAACCAGTCGGTGATCGCTCCGACGGTCAGTCCGAAGGCGATGGTGGGGACGGCGAGGACCCAGAGGACGGCGGTCATCGCGACGGGCTGCCTGCCGTGATCGGGGGCTTCGGCGCCGCGACCCCGGAAGGCGAGGAGCCAGAGGCGGGTGGCGTAGGCGGCGGTGAGGACGGCGGCGAGCAGTCCGGCCACCAGGACGGTCCAGCCGGCGGCGGCCGGGGCGACGTGCCGGTCCCCGAGCGCGGTGTGCTCGGCGGCTACGAGGACGGCTTCCTTGGAGAAGAAGCCGGCGAACGGCGGGATGGCGGCGAGCGCGAGAAGGGCGACGGTCATCGTCCAGCAGGCGTCCGGGATGCGCTTCGCCAGGCCGCCCATGCGGGACATGGCGGCGAGCGAGTTGGTCCCGGCGGCGTGGATGACGACGCCCGCCGCGAGGAAGAGGACGGCCTTGAACGCACCGTGGGACAGGAGGTGGAAGACGGCGGCGCCGCGATCACCGACGGCCAGGGCGCCGGACATGTAGCCGAGCTGGCCGATCGTCGAGTACGCGAGGACGCGCTTGATGTCGTCCTGGGCGAGGGCGGCGAGTCCCGAGCCGATCATCGTGATCGCCGCCATCACGGCGAGCACGACGAGGGCCGCGCCGGACTGGGCGAAGACGGGCAGGAGCCGGGCCACGAAGTAGATGCCGGCGGCGACCATCGTCGCGGCGTGGATCAGCGCGGAGACGGGGGTCGGGCCGGCCATCGCGTCGGGCAGCCAGGTGTGCAGGGGGAACTGGGCGGACTTGCCTGCGACGCCCGCGAGGAGCAGCAGGGCGATGAGCGTGGGGTGGTCCAGACCGCCGTTCGCGACGGCGCCCAGGATGCGGGTGATGCGGAACGAGCCGGTGTCGGCGGCGAGCGCGAACAGGCCGATCAGGAAGGGGACGTCGCCGAGCTTGGTGACCAGGAAGGCCTTGAGGGAGGCGGCGCGGGCTTCGGCCGTCTCCCAGTAGTGGCCGACGAGGAAGTACGAGCAGATGCCCATGATCTCCCAGCCGACCAGCAGCACCATCAGGTCGCCGGAGTAGACGACGAGCAGCATGGCGGAGGTGAAGAGGGAGACGAGGGCCGCGTACGAGGGGTAGCGGGGGTCGTCGCGCAGATAGGCGGTCGAGTAGATCTGCACGCAGGTCGCGACGAGTCCCACCAGGACGGCGACGAGAACGGCGAAGCCGTCGAGGTGCAGGGCGAGGTCGATGGGGACCGAGCCGGTGGGGGTGAGCCGGGTCGCCGCGTCGATGGCCCGCCCGCCGCCCTGACGGGAGGCGATGACGGCGGTGAGCACGAAGGCGGTGAGCGTGGGCAGTACGGCCAGGGGGCGTACGTAGCCGGGCGCGCGGCGTCCGAGAAGGAGACCGGCCGCGGCGCCCAGGAACGGAAGGAGTGGGACGAGGACGGCGAGGGTCGTGGTGGTCACGCGGTGGCCTCTGCCTTCTTTGCCTTCCCTGCCGCAGCAGTGGCCTGGTCTTCGGTGCCGATGGCCTCGTCGCCGGGAAGGGATTCGGCGGCGTCGGTCTCGGCGGTGTCGCGGAGGCGGTCGACGTCGGAGCTGCCGCGGTTGCGGTGGACGGCGAGGACGATCGACAGACCGATGCCGATCTCCGCGGCGGCGATGGCGATGGTGAACAGCGTGAGGGCCTGGCCTGAGTGGAGGGTGTCGCGGAGCCAGACGTCGAAGGCGACCAGGTTGAGGTTGACGGCGTTGAGCATCAGCTCGACGGACATCAGGACCAGGATCGCGTTGCGGCGGGCGAGCACTCCGTACAGCCCGGTGCAGAAGAGGAGGGCGGCGAGCACGGCGGGATAGGCGAGGTGCATCAGCTCTGCTCCTTACCGCGCTTGCGGGACAGGACGATCGCGCCGACGAGGGCGGCGAGCAGCAGGACGGAGAGTGCTTCGAACGGGAGCACCCAGTGCCGGAAGAGGAAGGAACCGGTCGCCTCGGTCGAGCCCCGGGCCGGTCCGTCCAGGTCGATCCAGGTGGTGCGGAAGGCGTCGACGACGACCCAGACGAGCGTGCCGGCGGCGGCCGTCGCCACACCGAGGGCGGCCCAGCGGTTGCCCGAGTCGGCATCCGGGGAGCGGCCGATGGGGGCCTTGGTGAGCATCAGTCCGAAGAGCAGGAGGACGACCACGGAACCGACATAGATCAGTACCTGCACCCAGGCGATGAACTCCGCGGTGAGCAGGAGGTACTCGACGGCGAGACCACCGAGCGCCACGACCAGCCAGAGGGCGGCGTGCACCAGCTGCTTGGTCGTGACGGTGACGAGGGCCGCGCCGAGGGTGGCGATGCCGACGAGGACGAAAGCGATCTCGATGCCGGTCGGTGAGAGGAAGCCGGAGTGGGCGGAGTGGGCCGCGGTGGCTGCGAGTGTCACTCCTCCCCCTCTTCTTCCGTCGTGACCTGCTGGGACTGCTGGGCTTCCTGCGCCTGCTCGGCTTCCTGTGCCTGCCGGGCCTGTTCGGCTTCCTTGATCCGCTGGGCTTCGAGCTTCTCCGCCGTCTTGCGGGCGGCGGCGATCTCCTTCGGTTCCTCCGCGCCCGGGTCGAGCGCGGGCGGTTCCGGCACCGTCCACATCCACTCGCGGAGCTTGTCGCGCTCATGGGTGAGTTCGAGGATGTCCGTCTCCGCGTACTCGAACTCCGGCGACCAGAACAGTGCGTCGAAGGGACACACCTCGATACAGATACCGCAGTACATGCAGAGCGAGAAGTCGATCGCAAAACGGTCGAGGACATTGCGGCTGCGCTCGCGGCCGCCCGGCGTGGCGGCGGGCACCGTCTCCTTGTGGGAGTCGATGTAGATGCACCAGTCCGGGCATTCACGGGCGCAGAGCATGCAGACCGTGCAGTTCTCCTCGAACAGGGCGATGACGCCGCGGGAGCGGGGCGGGAGCTCGGGCTGGACGTCCGGGTACTGCGCGGTGACCGTCTTCCTCGTCATCGTCCGCAGGGTGACGGCCAGGCCCTTGGCCAGGCCGGAGCCGGGGATGCGGGGCCGGGGGGTCGGGAGCGGCTCGGCCATCAGTTGATCGCCACCTTCACGATGCCGGTGAGCGCGATCTGCGCGAGTGCGAGCGGAATGAGGGTGGTCCAGGCGAGCTTCTGCAGCTGGTCCTCGCGGAGCCGGGGATAGCTCACGCGCAGCCAGATGACGACGAAGGCGAGGACCGCGGTCTTGAGGAGCGTCCAGACCCAGCCGAGGCCGTCGGCACCGAACGGGCCGTGCCAGCCGCCGAGGAAGAGGACGGTGGTCAGTGCGCACAGGACGACGATGCCCGCGTACTCGGCCAGCAGGAACAGCGCGAAGCGCAGGCCGGTGTACTCGGTGTACGCGCCGAAGATGATCTCCGAGTCGGCGACCGGCATGTCGAACGGCGGGCGCTGCAGCTCGGCGAGCCCGGCCACGAAGAAGACCAGGGCGCCGACGATCTGCCAGGGCAGCCACCACCACTCGAAGGCGTCGAGGATGCCCGGGAGGGAGACGGTGCCGGCCGCCATGGCCACGGACGCGGCGGCGAGCAGCATCGGCAGTTCGTAGGCGAGCAGCTGGGCGGCGGTACGCAGGCCCCCGAGGAGGGAGAACTTGTTGGCCGAGGCCCAGCCCGCCATCAGCGAGCCCAGCACTCCGACGCCCATCACGGCGAGCACGAAGAAGATGCCCGCGTCGACGACCTGTCCGACCGCGCTCTCCCCGGGGCCGATCGGGATGGCCACGAGCACGAGGAGGTAGGGAAGCAGGGAGACGGCCGGTGCGAGCTGGAAGACGCGGCGGTCGGCCTCGGCCGGGACGATGTCTTCCTTCTGCGCGAACTTCACACCGTCCGCGACGAGCTGGGCCCAGCCGTGGAAGCCGCCCGCGTACATGGGTCCCAGGCGGCCCTGCATATGCGCCATCACCTTGTGCTCGGTCTGCCCCACGACGAGCGGGAGGACCATGAACACGGCGAAGACGATGACGAGCCGGAGGGCGACGTCGAGTACGTCGTTCACACGTCATCGCCTCCGGAAGGACGGTCGGGGTGCGGCTCGGACGTGGGATCCGGGGCCGGGGTGGTGGGCTGGTCGGGGGCCGTCTCGTCGCGGGTGTCCGCGGAGGACGGCTCGGGTTCGGGGGCGTCGGTGGAGGACGGTTCGGGTTCGGGGATGGCGTCGTAGGCCGGGCGGGCGTGGTGCCAGGGGGCGTCGCCGCTTCCCTGCTTCGGCGTCGGCTTCTTCCGCGACGGCTCCGGGGCCGGCCCGTCCGGACCTGCTCCGCCCGGACCTGACTGGTCCCGGGAAGCCCGGCTCCGGGCTTCCCGGTCCGCGGCCGATCCCATCGGTGTCGTCCCGGATGCGGCCGGTCCGGTCGTGGCCGGTCCGGTCGTGGCCGGTTTCTCCTGCTCGGGCCGCTGGCTCGCCGAGCCCTGCGACGCGCTCCGGGCACGGCGCGGGGCTGCGGGGGGCGTGGACCCGGCCGTCGGCGCCGCCGGCTCCGGCTGCTGGCTCGCCGAGCCCTCGCTCACACTGCGGGCGCGACGCACCGGGCGGTCACCCGCCGCGCGCGGGGTACGGGCCGGCCGGGACGGGGCGGGCGGGAGCTGGCCCTTCAGGGGGCCCCATTCGTTCGGGTCGGGGACGCCGGGCGGCAGCATCGTGCGCCGCTTCGGGCCGCCGTGCTCCGACTCGCCCGGCTCCTTCGCACCCGGCCATGCCTTCGCGACACGTGCCGCCAGCACGAAGTCCTTGCGCAGCGGATGGCCCTCGAAGCCCTCGGGCAGCAGCAGCGGCACCAGATGCGGGTGGCCCTCGAAGCCGATGCCGAACATCTCGTGTGTCTCGCGCTCGTGCCAGGCGGCGCCCGCGTAGATGTCGATGGCGGTGGGCAGGACCGCCGCGTCGTGCGCGACGGTCGTACGGATCAGGAGCCGACGGACCCTGCCCTCGGCCAGGGCGGCGACGTGGACGCAGACGCGGAAGCCCGTGCCCGGCTCGTCGACCGCGCTCAGCCAGTCGAAATAGGTGCAGCCCAACACGTCGCGGGCCGTTTCCAGGGCGGCGGTCCAGGAGGCGGCCGGTACGTCGACGGTCAGCAGGTCGTACGCCGACTCGGCCGTCGCTCCTTCGCCGAAGAGCTCGGCCGCGGCGTCCGGGAGGCGGTCGTAGGCGTCGACGGCAGAGGCGTCGGTCATGTGCGGTCCTCCCCCGGTGTCGGCGGGGCGGCCACCAGGCCGCTGCGCAGTGCGGCGGTGGAGGGACGGCCGCCGCCCGACGCGTAGCGCTCGCCCAGCGACTCACGGGCGATCTTCTCCTGGAGCTTGAGGATGCCCTGGAGGAGCGCCTCGGGCCGGGGCGGGCAACCGGGTACGTAGACATCGACCGGGATGATCTGGTCGACGCCCTTCGTCACGGAGTACGAGTCCCAGTACGGGCCGCCGCAGTTGGAGCAGGCGCCGAAGGAGATGACGTACTTGGGCTCGGGCATCTGCTCGTACAGCCGCTTCACGGCCGGGGCCATCTTGTCCGTCACCGTGCCGGAAACGATCATGAGGTCGGCCTGGCGCGGACCGGGCGCGAAGGGGATCACACCGAGCCGGATGAAGTCGTGCCGGGCCATGGACGCGGCGATGAATTCGATGGCGCAGCAGGCGAGCCCGAAGTTGAAGACCCAGAGGCTGTAGCGGCGGCCCCAGTTCAGGACCACCTTCATCGGCTCCGGGGCCAGGCGCGACAGGACGCCGAGCCGCTTGGGCTCCGGCAGGAACGTCGGAACGGGCTGCGGTTCGGGCCCCACCCCGGGCACCGGCTCCGTCCCCGGTCGCGTCGCGGGGTGGCGCTCGGGGGGCGGCGGGCTCGTCACGTCCATTCGAGGACGCCCTTCTTCCATGCGTAGAGCAGTCCTACGGCCAGGAAACCGAGGAAGATGAACATTTCCACCAGAGTCGTCGCCCCGTATCCGGGAGCGGCGAATACGGTCGCCCACGGAAACAGGAAGATCGAGTCGACGGCGAAGATCACGTACAGGAAGGCATAGACGTAATAACGGACCTGGGTATGTGCCCATCCTTCACCCACCGGGTCCACGCCGCACTCGTACGTCAGGAGTTTCTCCGGCGTGGGAACCACGGGGCGCAGCAGTCGGCCGGCCCCGAAGGCCACCGCGACGAACAGCACACCGATCACGGCGAGCAGTCCGACCACGGAATAGCCGTGGAAGTAGTCCGACGCGAGAACGGTCGATTCCAGCAGATCCGCCACGTCCGTCCCTCGCTCCCTCGAACCCGTTCGACGATCTGTACGCACGGGAGTCTAGGCCCTGCTAAAGGGAGGGTAAGCAGCCGCATCGGACAACGGGTGGGGTTATCCCTACTTCACGCCACCCACGAGCCCCATGGCATGCGCGGTCGCCGCCCGGCAGGCTGGGGCCCATGACCATGAGCCCACTGGTGCCCGACAACGACCGGCCGCAGCCCGCCCGCTTCGCCCTCGATCGGTGGACATGGAAGGAGATCGGCCATCTCCTGGCCGACCTCCCCATGGCCCTGGCCGGGTTTGTTTACACAGTTGTCATGATCGGCATCGGCGTGGGGCTCGCGGTCACGGTGATCGGTCTCCCTCTGCTCGCCGCCGGCCTGCAGGGAGCGCGGCTGATCGGCCGGGCCGAGCGGGGCCGGGCGCGGGCGATGCTCGGGGTGTGGATCGACGAGCCCAGCCCGACGGTCATGTCACGCCGCGAGCAGGGCTTCTTCCCCTGGCTGTGGTCGAGCCTCGCGGACCCGGTGGGCTGGCGGGCGGTGCTGTACTGCTTCATCCGGCTGCCCTGGGGCGTACTCACGTTCGTCGTGACCTTTGTGAGCTTCTTCCTGCTGTGGCCGGTGCTCCCCTTCATCGCGCGATTCCTCGCCAATGCCGACCGGGCGATGGCGCGCGGGCTGCTGTCGCCCTCCAATGAGCTGGAGCGCAGGATCGCCGAGCTGGAGTCGGACCGCGGGGTGGTCGTCGACACGGCCGCCGCCGACCTGCGCCGCATCGAGCGCGACCTGCACGACGGCGCACAGGCCCGCCTCGTCGCCCTCGCCATGGACCTGGGCCTGGCGAAGGAGAAGCTGACCGACGACCCCGAGGCAGCCGCCCGGATGGTCGACGAGGCCCACGGCGAGGTCAAGGTCGCCCTCCAGGAACTCCGCGACCTCGCCCGCGGCATCCACCCCGCCGTCCTCACCGACCGCGGACTCGACGCCGCGCTCTCCGCCATCGCCTCCCGCTGCACCGTCCCCGTGACGGTGGGGGTGGATCTGGCGTCCCGGCCCGCCGAGGCCATCGAGGGCATCGCGTACTTCACGGTCTCGGAGCTGTTGCAGAACGTGAGCAAGCACAGCGCCGCCCGTTCGGCGTCCGTCGAGGTGTGGCGGACCGCGGACCGACTGCTGGTCCAGGTCGTCGACGACGGGCAGGGCGGAGCCCGGATGGACGGCGGCACGGGCATGGCCGGGCTGGCCGAACGGCTGGGTGCCGTCGACGGGCTGTTCGTCCTCGACTCACCGGTCGGTGGGCCCACCACGGTCACCGCGGAACTGCCCTGGCGGGACCGGGGGGCGGAGAAGGAGCCGAACCGCCCCCGGGCGGCCGGGCGCCCGTAGGGCGGGCCCGGCACGCCCCGGGCCCACCTGATCCGGACCGGCGGGATCGTGCCGGACCGGCCCAGGCCCTGGGCCGCGCCCGTCCCGGCCCGCCCGGGGCTGCCCCGTCCCGCCCGGCCCGGCACGATCCCGCCCGGTCCGGCAAGCTCTCCGGGGCGGACACTCCCCGTCCGCGCCGCCGGGTGGGGAAAACCCCCGGTCGAAGACGGATACCGCCCTCATGGTGCGCCGGCCCCCGGCCCAGCACCCTTGAGGGAGCGGCCGGAGCCCGGAATCACCGGGCACCGGCCACCGCCCCGGAACTCCGGACCTCGGAAGGCCGGAGCCCGGGACCCCGGGGAACCCGGAGCACGAACCCCCGACCGCATCTCGGACCGCCGAGAAGAAACGGACAGCACCCATGGCCACGGCATATGGACCGGACACTCGGGACCACCAGCGGTCCGGAGCCGGTTTCGGGAACCACCCCCCGGAGAAGCACTTCTTCCCGGCCGCGCTGCGCGCGCCGCTGGAGGGCAGGACCTGGCGCGAGTTCGGCTATCTGCTGCTGAGCCTGCCGATCAGCGTGGTCCTGTTCAGTTTCTCGATCGCCCTGACGTCCCTGAGCGCCGGCCTGCTGATCACCTTTCTCGGCATCCCGATACTGGCCGGCACGCTGGTCATGTGCCGGGGGTTCGGCGCACTGGAGCGGGCACGGGCGCGCGGGCTGCTGAGGCTGGACGTGGCGGACCCCGCACCGGCGCGCGGCAGGACCGGCGGCCTGATGCCCTGGGTGGGAGCGGTCCTCAAGAGCGGGGTCTCCTGGCGGCATCTGCTCTACGCGCTGCTGCACTTCCCCTGGGCGGTCTTCGCCTTCACCGTCTCGCTGACGCTCTGGACGTGCGGGTGGGCCACCTTCACCTACCCGCTGTGGCACTGGGTCTTTCCCTCGTACGTGGGGATCGACGGCATTCAGCTGTACGGCGACAAGACCCACCAGGTCTACCTGGACTCCTCCTTCGAGCTGGCCGCGACCAGTGTGTGCGGCCTGGTGCTCGTCCTCGTCACCCCGTGGATCATCCGTGGTCTGACGAGCGTGGACCGGCTGATGGTGGCCGGGCTGCTCGGGCCCTCCCGACTGGCGACGCGCGTCTCGGAGCTGGAGTCGGACCGCGGGGTGGTCGTCGACACGGCCGCCGCCGACCTGCGCCGCATCGAGCGCGACCTGCACGACGGCGCACAGGCCCGCCTCGTCGCCCTCGCCATGGACCTGGGCCTGGCGAAGGAGAAGCTGACCGACGACCCCGAGGCAGCCGCCCGGATGGTCGACGAGGCCCACGGCGAGGTCAAGGTCGCCCTCCAGGAACTCCGCGACCTCGCCCGCGGCATCCACCCCGCCGTCCTCACCGACCGCGGACTCGACGCCGCACTCTCCGCCATCGCCTCCCGCTGCACCGTCCCCGTGACGGTCGAGGTGGATCTGCCGTCCCGGCCCGCCCAGGCCATCGAGGGCATCGCGTACTTCACGGTCTCGGAGCTGCTGCAGAACGTGAGCAAGCACGCCCGCGCGACCCATGCGTCGGTCGACGTGTGGCGGACCGCGGACCGACTGCTGGTCCAGGTCGTCGACGACGGGCAGGGCGGAGCCGACGTGTCGTCGGGGAGCGGGCTGGCCGGGCTGGCCGAGCGGCTGGAAGCCGTGGACGGCGTCCTCGTCGTGGATTCGCCGCAGGGCGGTCCGACGCGGATCACGGCCGAGTTGCCGTGGCGCGGCTGAGCACACCCCGCAGGGCAACGTGACGGGAGAACCCCAGGTCGCAGCGGCTTTCGCCGCTCCTCGTCCCCGGCTGCCGCACCGGCTCGATTCCGCGCCGGTACGGCCGCCGGGGGCACCGCGCTGTCGATACTGGGATGCTGGAAGCCGTACGGGCAGAACCAGCGAACAGTGGGGGAAACAGCGTCATGGTGGAGGACAGGGTGCGGGTGGTCATCGCCGAGGATTCGGTACTGCTCCGGGAGGGGCTCACCCGGCTGCTGACCGATCTCGGGCATGACGTCGTCGCCGGGGTGGGGGACGCCGAGGCACTGATCAAGACGGTGCGCGATCTCGCCGGGCAGGACGCGCTGCCCGATGTGGTGGTCGCCGACGTGCGGATGCCGCCGACCCACACCGACGAGGGCGTACGGGCGGCCGTACGGCTGCGCAAGGACTATCCCGGGATCGGGGTGCTGGTCCTTTCGCAGTACGTCGAGGAGCGGTACGCGACCGAGCTGCTGGCCGGGTCCAGCCGGGGCGTGGGGTATCTGCTGAAGGACCGGGTCGCCGAGGTCCGGGAGTTCGTGGACGCCGTGGTCCGGGTGGCGCAGGGCGGTACGGCGCTGGACCCGGAGGTGGTGGCGCAGCTGCTGGGCCGGAGCCGTAAGCAGGACGTCCTGGCCGGGCTGACGCCGCGCGAGCGCGAGGTGCTCGGCCTGATGGCGGAGGGGCGGACGAACTCCGCGGTGGCCAGGCAGCTGGTGGTGAGCGACGGCGCCGTGGAGAAGCATGTCAGCAACATCTTCCTGAAGCTGGGCCTGTCGCCCAGTGACGGGGATCACCGCCGGGTGCTGGCGGTGTTGACCTACCTGAACTCCTGAAGAGCTGACACTCTGTCAGATATCTGACGCGGGTCGCGCGCATCACCGAGGTCACCGCGGGGGCCGGCATCGGCCACCGCGGCGACCGGGATCCCGGCCGTCGAAGAGCGCCCCGGGGTCCTAGAACCAAAGAATGAGTGCACAGCGTCTTCATCGAACGGCTGGGGGGCTTGCGAAACATGACAAATCGCTATCAAATCGCGTCTCAAAACAACGTCCACCATATGATCGATCCAGGGAAGGCGACCCTTACCGACGTAGGGTGGGCCTTGGGACCGCCGGCGGGCCGGCCGGTCCCGAGCCGCCGCCCCGAGGGAGGTCCAGTTCAGTGACCAGCCAGGTCAGTAGCCCAGCCGAACAGGCCGATGAGGCCAGCGAGGCGCTCGTCGGGGGACAGCGTGCCCCCCGCCCCGGTCACGCGGGCGCCGGCGAGAAGGAGATCCGCCGTCTGGACCGGGTGATCATCCGTTTCGCGGGTGACTCCGGAGACGGTATGCAGCTCACGGGTGACCGGTTCACCTCGGAGACCGCTTCCTTCGGGAACGATCTTTCCACGCTGCCGAACTTCCCCGCCGAGATCCGCGCCCCCGCAGGCACCCTGCCGGGGGTTTCCTCGTTCCAGCTGCATTTCGCCGATCACGACATCCTGACGCCGGGCGACGCCCCGAACGTCCTGGTCGCGATGAACCCGGCCGCCCTCAGGGCGAACCTCGGCGATGTGCCGCGCGGCGCCGAAATCATCGTCAACACCGATGAATTCACCAAACGCCCGATGGCGAAGGTCGGCTACGAGACCAGTCCCCTGGAGGACGGCTCGCTGGAGGCGTACAACGTCCATCCGGTGCCGCTGACCACGCTGACGATCGAGGCGCTGAAGGAGTTCGGGCTCTCCCGCAAGGAGGCCGAGCGCTCGAAGAACATGTTCGCCCTCGGGCTGCTCTCCTGGATGTACCACCGGCCGACCGAGGGAACCGAGGCGTTTCTTCGCGCCAAGTTCGCGAAGAAGCCGCAGATCGCCGAGGCGAACGTGGCCGCGTTCCGGGCCGGGTGGAACTTCGGGGAGACGACGGAGGACTTCGCGGTCAGCTACGAGGTGGCGCCGGCCTCGCAGACCTTCCCGACCGGCACCTACCGCAACATCTCCGGGAATCTGGCGCTGTCCTACGGTCTGATCGCCGCGGGCCGACAGGCGGATCTGCCGCTCTACCTGGGCTCGTACCCGATCACCCCGGCCTCCGACATCCTGCACGAGCTGAGCAAGCACAAGAACTTCGGTGTACGCACCTTCCAGGCCGAGGACGAGATCGCCGGCATCGGTGCCGCGCTGGGCGCCGCGTTCGGCGGATCCCTCGCGGTGACGACGACCTCCGGGCCGGGTGTGGCCCTGAAGTCGGAGACCATCGGGCTCGCCGTCTCCCTCGAACTGCCGCTGGTCGTCATCGACATCCAGCGCGGCGGCCCGTCCACCGGCCTGCCCACCAAGACCGAGCAGGCCGACCTGCTCCAGGCGATGTACGGGCGCAACGGCGAGGCCCCGGTCCCGATCGTCGCCCCGAGGACCCCGGCGGACTGCTTCGACGCCGCGCTCGAAGCCGCCCGGATCGCGCTGACCTACCGCACCCCGGTCTTCCTGCTCTCCGACGGCTACCTCGCCAACGGCTCCGAGCCGTGGAAGATCCCCGAGATCGACGAACTGCCCGATCTGCGCGTCCGGTTCGCCACCGGCCCGAACCATGAACTGGCCGACGGCACCAAGGTGTTCTGGCCGTACAAGCGCGACCCGCAGACCCTGGCACGTCCGTGGGCGATCCCCGGCACCCCCGGCCTCGAACACCGCATCGGCGGCATCGAGAAGCAGGACGGCAGCGGCAACATCTCCTACGACCCCGCCAACCACGACTTCATGGTCCGCACCCGCCAGGCCAAGATCGACGGCATCGAGGTCCCCGACCTCGACGTGGACGACCCGGCCGACGCGCGGACGCTCGTGCTGGGCTGGGGTTCGACCTACGGCCCCATCACCGCCGCCGTCCGCCGGCTGCGCGCCGCGGGGCACCCGATCGCCCAGGCCCATCTGCGCAACCTCAACCCCTTCCCGAGGAATCTCGGCGAGGTGCTGAAGCGTTACGACAAGGTGGTCGTGCCGGAGATGAACCTGGGCCAGCTCGCCACGCTCATCCGGGCCAAGTACCTCGTCGACGCGCACAGTTACAACCAGGTCAACGGTATGCCGTTCAAGGCCGAACAGCTCGCGACGGTTCTCAAGGAGGCCATCGATGCCTGACACCAACGAACTTCTCCAACTGGTGCCCAAGGCCGAGGCCAAACAGTCCATGAAGGACTTCAAGTCCGACCAGGAGGTGCGCTGGTGCCCCGGCTGCGGTGACTACGCGGTCCTCGCCGCCGTACAGGGCTTCATGCCCGAGCTCGGACTGGCGAAGGAGAACATCGTCTTCGTCTCCGGCATCGGCTGCAGCTCCCGCTTCCCGTACTACATGAACACCTACGGGATGCACTCGATCCACGGCCGCGCCCCGGCCATCGCCACCGGCCTCGCCTCCTCCCGCCGCGACCTGTCCGTCTGGGTCGTCACGGGCGACGGCGACGCGCTGTCCATCGGCGGCAACCATCTCATCCACGCGCTGCGCCGCAACGTGAACCTCAAGATCCTGCTCTTCAACAACCGGATCTACGGACTCACCAAGGGCCAGTACTCCCCCACCTCCGAAATCGGCAAGATCACCAAGTCGACGCCGATGGGCTCGCTCGACGCCCCCTTCAACCCGGTGTCCCTGGCCATCGGCGCGGAGGCGTCCTTCGTCGCCCGCACCATCGACTCCGACCGCAAGCACCTCACGAGCGTGCTGCGCGCGGCGGCCGACCACCCGGGCACGGCGCTGGTGGAGATCTACCAGAACTGCAACATCTTCAACGACGGCGCCTTCGAGATCCTCAAGGACAAGGACCAGGCACAGAACGCCGTCATCCGGCTGGAGCACGGCCGGCCGATCCTCTTCGGCGCGGACGACGACAAGGGTGTGGTGCGCGACCCGGCCACCGGAGACCTCAGGGTCGTCACGGTCACGGAGGAGAACCGGTCGCAGGTCCTTGTCCACGACGCCCATGCCGCCAGCCCCACCACGGCCTTCGCGCTGTCCCGGCTCGCCGATCCCGACACCCTGCACCAGACCCCCATCGGGGTACTGCGCAGCGTCGACCGACCGGTCTACGACACACAGATGGCCGAACAGCTCGACACCGCCGTCGAACAGAACGGCAAGGGCGACCTGGCCGCACTGCTCGCGGGCAACGACAACTGGACGGTCGTCGGCTAGCCGACGCACCAGGGGTGCCTCACCTCGCCGGACGGGCTGAATTTCGGCCCGTCCGGCGTTTGCGGCCGGGGGTGCGACCGGGCACCGCGCACCATGTGGCCATGGCCCTGGACCGCCCCGCGTACCGCATCAAGCGGCGTCTGCTCGGCAGAGCGCTCACCACCGAGCGCATCAGCGAGGAGAAGCTCGACAACCGGACGGCGCTCGGGGTGCTCGCCTCCGACTGCATCAGCTCGTCCGCGTACGGCTCCGAGGAGATGCTCCGGGTCCTCGTGCCCGTCGTCGGCGCCGCCGCCTTCACCCTGCTCATGCCGGTGACCGGCGCGATCCTGCTCGTCCTGCTGCTGCTGACCCTCTGCTACAGCGATGTCGTGATGATCTACACCCGGGCGGGCGGTTCGTACGTCGTCGCCCGGGAGAACTTCGGGCCCAACGTCGCGCAGATCGCCGCCGTGGCGCTGTTGGTCGACTACATCGTCACCGTCGCCGTGCAGGTCTCGGCCGGCACCAACGCCCTGATCTCGCTCGCCCATCTGATCGGCAACGGCTTCACCGGCCTGGACCATCTCCAGCTGCCGGTCTCCGTCGCCGTCATCGTGCTGCTCGCGTACGGGAACCTGCGCGGGGTCCGCGAGGCGGGCCGGGCCTTCGCACTGCCCGCCTATCTCTTCATGACCGCCGTCGGCCTCATCCTGCTCGTCGCCGCGCTGCGCGGGCTCACCGGTGAGCTGCCGCGCGCCGATCTGCACGCCGACGGGGTCGTGCCGCTCGGCACCCCGGGCAACAGCTGGCTGTACGGCGCCTCGCTCTTCATCGTGCTGCGCTCGTTCGCCAACGGCGGCTCGTCGCTCACCGGGCTCGAAGCGATCTCCAACGGCATCTCCACGTTCCGTGAACCCCAGGGCCGCAACGCCCGCCGCACCCTCGTCGCCATGAGCGTGGTCCTGGGCATCCTCGTCCTCGGTGTCTCCACGCTGGCCCACTTCACCCATGCCGTCCCGTACACCGACGGCACCCCGACCGTCATCGCGCAGGAGGCCCATCTCGCGTTCGGCGGCGGCCCGCTCGGGACGGTCGGGCTGGTCTTCGTGCAGCTGGCGACCGCGCTGGTCCTGTACACCGGCGCCAACACCCCGTTCACCGGCTTCCCGTACCTCGCCAGCTTCGTCGCCGCGGACCGGTTCCTGCCGAGGATGCTGACCCGGCGTGGGCACCGGCTGGCGTTCTCCAACGGCATCATCGCGCTGACCGTCGTCTCGCTGGCACTGCTGCTGGTGACCGGCGCCAGCGTGGACCGGCTGGTTGCGCTGTACGCGATCGGCGTGTTCACCGCCTTCACCATGGCCGGGGCCGGCCTCACCGCGTACCACCTGAGGCGCCGGGAGCCGTACCGCAGGCTGAAGATCGCGGTCAACGGGCTCGCCGCGGCCAGCTCGGCCGCCGTCGTGCTGATCTTCGCGGTCACCAAGTTCACCGAGGGCGCCTGGCTGGTCGTGGTGGTCTTCCCGCTCGGGGTCTGGGCGCTGACGCGGATCAACCGCGAGTACCGGCACGAGGCCGCCGCGCTGCAGAGCATCCATGCTCCGGGCGCCGACCGGGCGCGCTACCGCCGCCATCTGGTCTTCGTCCTCGTGGAGACGCTCGACCTGGCGACGCTGAAGGCCCTGCGGTACGCCCATGAACTGCGCCCGGACGAGATCCGGGCGGTGCACTTCGCGATCGACGAGGCGTACGGCAGACGGCTGGCCGCCCGCTGGGAGGCGACGGACGCCACATCCGTCTCGCTGGAGCTGGTGCAGTGCCCGGACCGGCGGCTGCGCCACGCGATGAAGGAGCTGGCGTCCCGCACCACGGAGGACGGGGACACCTGGCTGACGGTGCTGGTGCCCCGCCGGACCTACAGCAATGTGCTCGGAAAGCTGCTGCACCGGGGCACGGGCGAGCAGATGGCGAAGACGCTGGCGCAGCTGCCGCACGTGGCGGTGACGATCCTGCCGTTCGACGTCTCGCGGGCCCTGCGGGCGCTGGAGGAGGGGCGGTCGCCTCAGCCGGACTGACCCTGGGGTTCCCGGGCGTCCTGCGCCTCGCGCGCCTTCTGCCGGTCATAGGTCCCGCGCGCCGTCTGCACGGCGTCCAGGCGGCGCTCCGTCCAGCGTGCCAGCGCCCACACCTGCTCGGCGGCCTCCCTGCCCAGCCCGGTGAGCGAGTAGTCCACCCGCGGCGGGATCACCGGTTTCGCGTCCCGGTGCACGAAGCCGTCGCGCTCCAGCGTCTGGAGGGTCTGGGCCAGCATCTTCTCGCTGACGCCGCCGACCTCGCGTCGCAGCTCGCTGAAGCGGTACGAGCGTTCCAGCAGGGCGGCGAGGACCAGCACGCCCCAGCGGCTGGTGACATGTTCGAGCACCAGCCGGGAGGGGCACATCTGGCGGTTCACGTCGGGCTTCCGGTTCAGGTCACTCACGCTCATGCCAGTACCTTACTTCAAAGTGGGTACTTTCGATTGGTTAGTGCACTCCGTAGAGTGAGTGACACCGGACCGAACAAGGACCAGTGCCACCGAAGAGGAGAACCCCCCATGAGCATCGTTGTCACCGGAGCCACCGGAGAGCTCGGCCGCCTCGTCGTCGACCAGCTGCTCACCACCGTGCCCGCGAACGAGATCGCCGCCGTCGTCCGCGACGAGGAGAGGGCCGCCCCGCTCGCCGCCCTCGGCGTCGAGCTCCGCGTCGCCGACTACGACCGTCCGAAGTCCCTCGAGAACGCCTTCCGGGCCGGTGACCGCGTCCTGCTCATCTCCGGCAGCGAGGTCGGCAGGCGTGTGCCGCAGCACACCGCCGTCATCGAGGCGGCCAAGGCGGCGGGCGTCGCCCAGCTCGCGTACACCGGCGTACTGGGCGGCCCCGACGCCGACTTCCAGCTGGCCGCCGAGCACAAGGTCACCGAGCAGCTGATCCTGGACTCCGGACTGCCGCACACCTTCCTGCGCAACGGCTGGTACACCGAGAACTACACCGCCAACCTCGCCCCCGTCCTGGCGCACGGCGCCGTCGTCGCCAACGCGGGCGACGGCCGGGTCGCCTCCGCCACCCGCGCCGACTACGCCGCCGCGGCGGCCGCCGTGCTGACCGGCGAGGGCCACCTGGGTACGGTCTACGAGCTGAGCGGCGATGTCGCCTGGTCGTTCACGGAGTACGCCGCCGAGGTCGCGCGGGCCACCGGCAAGGAGATCACGTACAAGAACGTGCCGGCCGCCGTGCACCAGGAGATCCTGGTCGGCGCCGGTCTGCCCGAGGGCTTCGCGGCGATCCTCGTCGACGTGGACGCGGCGATCGAGCGCGGGCTGCTCGCCGGGACGAGCGGCGACCTGGCCCGGCTGATCGGCCGCCCGACGACGCCGCTGGCCGAGACGGTGGCAGCCGCGGTGGCCTCGGCGTAACTCCGCCGGACCCCCGCTCTCCTTCCCCTCACGCCTCAGGGGCCCCATGTCACGACCGTATGGCGATACGGCTATGACATGGGGCCCCTTCGGCGTTACCGTCGTGCAGTCGGCGGAGCAGTTGACACAGACATGTCGGGAGGGTCCGTGAAGGGGACAAATGAACAGCGGGCCGGACTGCTGTCCGGCATCGGCGCCTACGGCCTGTGGGGTCTCGTCCCCCTGTTCTGGCCGCTGCTGGAGCCCGCCGGCGCGATCGAGATCCTCGCCCACCGCATGGTCTGGTCCCTCGCGGTCGTGGGCATCGCGCTGCTCGTGCTGCGCCGCTGGTCATGGATCGGTGAGCTGATACGTCAGCCGAAGAAGCTCGGCCTGATAGCGGTCGCCGCGGCCGTGATCACGGTCAACTGGGGCCTCTACATCTGGTCCGTGAACAACGGCCACGTCGTCGAGGCCTCACTCGGCTACTTCATCAATCCGCTGGTCACCATCGCCATGGGTGTCCTGCTCCTCGGTGAACGGCTGCGTCCCGCGCAGTGGGTGGCGGTCGGCACCGGTGTCGCGGCGGTGCTCGTGCTGGCCATCGGTTACGGACAACCGCCGTGGATCTCGCTGATCCTGGCGTTCTCCTTCGCGACGTACGGCCTGGTGAAGAAGAAGGTCAACATGGGCGGCCTGGAGTCGCTCACCGCCGAGACCGCCGTACTGTTCGTGCCGGCGCTCGGCTATCTGCTGTGGCTGGGCGCCCGGGGCGATTCGACGTTCGGCTCCGAGGGCCTCGGTCACGCGTCCCTGCTCGCCGCGACGGGGGTCGTCACGGCCACGCCGCTCGTCCTGTTCGGGGCGGCGGCGATCCGTGTGCCGCTCTCCACGCTGGGCCTTCTGCAGTATCTGGCACCGGTCTTCCAGCTTGTCCTCGGCATCCTGTACTTCCACGAGGAGATGCCGCCGGAGCGGTGGGCCGGGTTCGCCCTGGTGTGGCTGGCGCTCACCCTGCTGACCTGGGACGCGTTCCGGACGGCGCGGCGGACGAGGGCGCAGGCACTGGCTCTGGCCGCGCAGCCTGCGCAACCTGGACCGTCGGCCGGGGACGCCGCTTCGTCCTCGCCCTCCGCAACCCCAGCGCGGTGATCAGCGCCCCCGCCACCACCATCACCAGCGGGACGACGAGCGCCGCCCGGTAGGCGGCCAGAGCGGCTCCGGGCGAGCCGTCCGTGCCGGCCGACGCGATCCCGTACACGGCCGTCACCGCCGAGATCCCGACGGCCGAACCGAACTGCGTCGAGGTGTGCAGGAGCCCGCCCGCCAGCCCCTGCTCCCGGTCCGGTACGCCGTCGGTCGCCGCGATCGTCAGCGGACCGTAGGCCAGGGCGAAGGCGGTCCCGATGAGGATCAGCGTCGGGAACATGGCCGCGTACGACCAGTCCCTCCCGACCGGCAGGAACAGCGCGTACGAGACGATGGCGAGCACGAAGCCGCCGAGTACGACCCGGGCATTGCCGAACCGGTTCACCAGGCGCGGGGTGAGGGTCGGCGCGATGACCGCGTCGGCGCCCATCGCCACCAGGGCGAGTGCGGTCTGCAGCGAGGACCAGCCGCGCAGTTCCTGGAGGTAGAGCGTCACCACGAACTGGAAGCCGAAGAACGAGCCCACGAACAGCAGGGCGCCGAGGTCGGCGCGGATCATCGAGGCCCGGCGCAGCAGGGCGAGTTCGACCAGCGGGGCCGCGGAGCGCCGCTCGATCAGGACGAAGGCCGCGATCAGGAGCAGCCCCGCGGCGAACGCCCCCGCCGACCACCCCCAGCCCGACGCCCCGTGCTCCAGGCGCACGATCCCGTACGCGAGCAGCAGCATCGCCCCGGCGGCCGTGGCGGCCCCCGCCAGGTCGAAGCCGCCGGTACGCGCCGGACGCGCCTCGGCCGGGACGATCCGGAGCGCGGCGAGCAGGATGGCGCCGGCCAGCAGCACGGGCGCGAAGAACACCCAGCGCCATCCGAGCTGGGTGAGGAGCCCGCCGATGACGAGGCCGAGCGAGAAGCCGCCGGCGGCGGTGCCCGCGAAGACCAGGAGTGCCTTGTTGCGCTGCGGCCCCTCCGCGTAGGAGGTGGTGATGAGCGACATCGCGGCCGGGGTCATGAACGCGGCGGCCACCCCGGTGACGAAGCGGGCGACGAGCAGCATCCAGCCGTGCTCCGCGAAGCCGCCGAGGCCGGAGAAGAGCAGGAAGACGGTGAGCCACAGCAGGAACATCCGCCGTCTGCCCAGCAGGTCGGCGGCGCGCCCGCCGAGCAGGGTGAATCCGGCGTATCCGAGCACGTAGGCGCTCATCACCCAGGCCGCGCTGCCGGTCGACAGACCGAGATCGGCCCTGATCGAGGGCACGGCCACGGCGAGCATGGCGACATCGATGCCCTCCAGGAAGATCGTGCCGCACAGGACGAGGAGCAGGACGCGGGCACGGGCGGTCATCACGGGCGGTCGGCTCCGGGCAGGCGATTCGGGCGCGGCAGACACAGCTGTCCCCTTCGGGTACGTGAATGGATCGGTTACTCGGAATAAGGTCGGTTCCCTCTTGTAACCAACGCCATCGTGGGCCAGCATCGGTTGCCATGGAAGAAGGCACTTCGAAGTCACCGAGTCACCTCAAGGGCACCGGGAGCGCGGGCGAGTTGATCGGCGATCCCGATCCGTTCCAGTGGGACACCCGTGAGGGCTGCGAGGTGCGGCAGATCCTCGATCGCGTCGCCGACAAGTGGTCACTGCTCGTCATCGCCCTGCTGGACCGGCGCAGGCTCCGCTTCACCCAGTTGCGCCGCGAGATCGACGGCATCAGCCAGCGGATGCTGACGGTCACCCTGCGCCAGCTGGAACGCGACGGGCTGGTCGAACGGACGGTCCACGCGGTGGTGCCACCACGCGTGGAGTACGAGCTGACACCGCTCGGCGGCACGCTGCACGCCACGATCCGGGCGCTCGTGACCTGGACCGAGGAGCACCAGAGCGAGATCGCGAGGGCGCGGGCCGCGTACGACACCCGCGAGGCCGCGGACACTCAACTTTAGTTACCGAGTTGCTTTTATGACTCAGTTGCGTTTTTCTGGACTCCCACGAACCGCGACCGAGGAGCTCTCCATGCCCGCATCCGCCCCGGCACCCGCCACCCAGGTACTGATCGTCGGCTCGGGCCCGACCGGCCTGACCCTGGCCTGCGAGCTGGCTCGGCGCTCGATCGACGTACGGATCATCGACAAGTCCCCGGATTTCCCGCGCAGTTCGCGGGCCAAGGGCCCCAACCCCCGTTCCCTGGAGGTCCTGGAGGACCTCGGCGTCGTGGACCGGGTGCTGGCGGCGGGCTCGACACCGCCGCTCATGCGCAAGTACCGGAACAGGCTGCCGATCGCCGACGCCGACCCGTTCGAGGCGTCCGGCCCGACACCCGACGCCCCGTACGACCGGCCGTGGATGATCGCCCAGTGGAAACTGGAGGAGATCCTGCGGGATCGCCTGGCGGAGTACGGCGTGCGCGTCGAACTCGGTTCCGAGGCAGTCGGGTTGACCGCCGGCCCCGAATCGGTGACCGTCGCGCTCTCCGACGGCCGGAGCATCGGCGCCCGGTACGTGGTGGGCTGCGACGGCGGGCACAGCCCGGTACGCAAGCTGCTCGGTGTCGCGTTCGAGGGGAAGACGACCGAGGAGCAGGCGATGGTCTGCGGGGACGTGGAACTGGACGGCCTCGACCGCGACTACTGGCACCAGTGGTTCGACGAGGACGGCGCCGTGCTGCTGTGTCCGATCCCGGGCACGCGGGCGGGCTGGTGGTTCCAGGCGGGTCCGGAGCGGGACGGGACCGGAACCCCCGTCCCGCCCTCGCTGGAGAGCTTCCAGCGGCTCTTCGCCCAGCACACCGGACTGCCGGGCACGCGCCTGTCGGGCGCCGCCCTGCTGTCCACGTACCGGGTCAACGAGCGCCTGGCCGACCGCTACCGGGTGGGCCGCGTACTGCTGGCCGGGGACGCCGCGCACGTGCACTCCGTCGCGGGCGGGCTGGGCATGAACACCGGGATCCAGGACGCGTACAACCTGGGCTGGAAGCTGGCCCGGGTCGTGACCGGCCGGGCGGATCCCGGGCTGCTGGACACGTACGAGGAGGAGCGGCTGCCCGTGGCCTCCTGGACGCTCGGCATCACCTCCGAGCGGCTGCGGATCACGCTCGACGCGATTCTGCGGCCGGGCGGCGGCCTGGACTCGGCGGTCAGCGGCGAGACCATGGGGCTGAGCCTCGGCTACCGCTGGAGCTCGCTCTCCCCCGCGGGCTCCACCACCCGCCTGCGAGCGGGTGACCGCGCCCCGGACGCCCCCTGCCTGGACGCCAGAACGGGTGCGCCCACCCGTCTCTTCGAGGCGTTCGCCGGACCGCACTTCACCCTGCTGGGCTTCGGTCCGGGCACGACCCGGGCCCTCCGGGCGACGGAAGCGGCGTACGGCGACGAGGTGCGGGCCTACGGCGTGGGCGACGGCCCCGCCGGGGCGGACGGGGACGGCCCCGCCCGGCTGGCCGACGGAGCGGGCCACGCCCGGACGGCGTACGGCATCGAGCCCGGCACCGACACGCTCGTCCTGGTCCGCCCGGACAATCACGTGGGCCTGATCGCGCCCGCGACGGACCACCGGGCCGTCGGGGCCTATCTGGACCGCCTGGACCATCCGGACCACGTGAGCGGTACGGCATTCAGGCGGCTCTGAGCGCGTCGCGCCGAGCATGACCGGGATTTGTCACACTTTTATATTTTCCTGACATCTTATGAACCGACTCATGCTGATGTCCGTGAGCTCCCGCATGCTCCTGCGCACCCTCGTCGCGGCCCTGTCCACGTTGTCGTTCCTCGTCTTCGGAACCTCGCCCACCGCGCACGGGGACACCGGCACGGACCTGGCCCTCCCGTCCGGCACCGATTCCACGCACCGCGTCCACGCCGTCGAGGCATGGGCCCCGCAGCACACCCCCGGCCCCTTGGGCCGCCGCCTCGTGGCCGGGCACGTGCGGGCGGCGTGATCGCGGCCCTAGCCGTTCGGGACGTGCCGGGCGCGGTGAGCCCGGACCTTGTGGAGGTTTCCGCAGTGCTCCATCGCGCACCAGCGCCGCCGCCCCGGCCGTGAGGTGTCGACGAAGAGCAACTTGCAGTTGTCGGAGCCGCATTCGCGGAAGCGGTCGGCATAGGGGCCGGTGAACAGCTCCACCGCGTCACGGGCGACGGTCGACAGAAGGGCCGTTCCGGTGGCGGCCGGAGCCCAGGAGAGGCCGCCGGAGCCGGCGTCGATGCGAGGAACGAGCGGGGGCTCGGCCGCCACGGCGTTCACCGTGGCGAGGTCGGCCGACGGGAGCGGGCGGCCGTACGCGCGGGCGGCGGTCAGATTCCAGAGGGCACCGCGCAGTTCGTGCGCGCGACGCAGCTCCGCCGCACTCACCGAGAGGGACAAGCCGCCCGGCAGCCGGCTCTCGCCCGCCCATCGCACCAGGTCGGCGGGGGTGTGCAGCACCTCGTACGCCGCGTACCGCGCGTACCCGCCGGTGGGCAGCAACTCCAGGCACAGAGCGCCGGGATCGAAGCGGTAGGGGCGGCCTTCCCTGGTACGGAGGATCAGTCCCGGCGTGCCTGTTGCCGACTCGGTCATGTAACCACTATAAACGGTTTCCATGACTCTGCACTGGAAGCTCGTCATCGACGCGTCCGATCCGCACGCCCAGGCCGCCTTCTGGGCCGAGGGCCTCGGCTACCTGGTCGAGGACAACAGCACACTGGTCGAGCGCGTGCTCGGCCTCGGGGCGGCGCCGGAAGAGGCAACCGTCCTGGTCGACGGACGCCGGGCCTGGCGCGACCTCGTGGCGGTGCGGCACCCGGACGACCCGTACGAGGAAGAGAGCGGAATGGGCCTCGGACGGCGACTGCTGTTCCAGCGCGTACCGGAGGCCAAGACCGCGAAGAACCGCCTCCACCTGGATGTGCACGCGGGCCCGGGGCGGCGCGAGGCCGAGGTGAAACGGCTGGAGGCGCTGGGCGCGACGGCGCTCCGCGAGGTCGATCAGCCCGGGGGCAGGTGGACGGTTCTCGCCGATCCCGAGGGCAACGAGTTCTGCGTCCAATAGCGTCGGACGAAGTCGGCGCCACGGAGTTCCCGTCGCGTCCGGGTGGGTCGGCGCCGCGGCGCGCCCCGGCCCATGAACGCTCGGACCGACCGCGCGGCAGCGCGCGTGCCCGCCGGGCCCTGCTGCCCGCCTCCGGGGTGAGCGGCAGGGCCCGGCCCGGACCGGCCGGTTCAGTCCTCCACCACGTCCTGGGGATACCAGCGCAGCTCCACGGTGTTGCCGTCCGGGTCCCGGACGTACACCGACTGCGCCTCACCCCGGGCACCGGAGCGGCCGACCGGGCCCTCCAGCACGGTGAAGGTGCCGGAGTCGATGACCTGCTGCCAGTCCAGCGGTTCGACGACCAGACAGATGTGATCGACGTTCGATTCGGAGCGCGGCCGGCCCAGCAGATCGATGATCATGCTCGGGCTGACCCGCACCGACGGGAACGGGAACTCACCGGCCCGCCACTCCTCGACCCTGATCGGCTCCAGGCCGAGCGGGCCGCAGTAGAACTCCAGGGAGCGCTCGACATCCCGCACATTGAGCACCAGGTGATCGAAGTCCTTGACTCTCACTCGCACGGCACTACCTTTCGGCCATTCGGATACGGTTCGGTTCGGTTCGGTTCGGTTCGGTTCGGTTCAGGAAGCCTCAGGGGCCGGAGCCCCCGGAGGAACCGGAGGCCATGGGACCTCCGCCAACAGGGGGACGATCTGCTCCTCCTCGTGATCCAGATGCGCGTTCAGCTCCCTGGACATCCTGTCCAGCTCCGCGTGGAAACGCTCGGAATCCTTGATGCCGATGTCCGCCAGCAGCGCCACCAACTCGCCCCGGATGCGCGCGACCGTGCGGTGTTCGTCGGCGAGCCGGGCGAAGGTGTCGGTCAAGTGCGGGTGGTGGCGGGCGATCCCGGGGAACAGGTGTGCGTCCTCGCTGGTGTGATGGAACTCCAGGGCCTGACAGAAGGCCAGGCAGCGCTGTCGGATCTGGAGCCCCGGGCCCGGGGGCGGTGGTTCGCCGGGGCCCCGGTGGGCCGCGCGTGCACGGAAGTGCGCGTCGGCCTCCGACTTCACCTGACGCAGCTGACCCCGCAGCCAGGTGTGGACCTCCATGACCTTGTCGGCAAGGGAGTCGACCTCGCGCGGGCCCTCCCAGCCGTCGGGCTCGGCACGCTCCAGCACCACGACCGGCAGGAGCCGGGCCGTCAGGGCCTGGTGGTCGCCGTACCCCGGCGCCACCCTCACCACGTGCGCGAAGAGTTCCTCGCGCCGCGCCCCCTGCGCGGGGACCGCGAGGGCCTGGAAGGTACGCGTGCCGAGCTCCACCCGCACCACGGGGTGGGCGAGCAGATCGTGGTACCAGGCGGGGCGGGCCGGGGCACCGAGGTCGGAGCCGACGACCAGCAGCGAATCGCCGTGGCGGACATGGCCGAGAGGAGTGGTGGACTCCTTCCCCGACCTCGCGCCGGTGGTCGTCAGCAGGAGCAGGTCGGCGCCTTCGAAGGGCCCGCCGACCTTCCCTCCGTTGGCGCGGAACTCCTCGATGACTGAGGGATCGAAAGATGTGGGCATACGTCTCTGTGTCTCCGGGACGAAGGGTGGGAGCCCGCAGTGGCTGCGGGAACGACTGACCGTGCTGCGCAGGGGACGCAGCCACCGCACGGACTTCCACCGCGCGCGCGGCAGCACTCGGCGCGATGCGGGGAAGCCCCCGGGGCCGGCCTTCCGATGGCGCACATGACAGTGCGGGGAAGCGCGAAGGCCGGGGACGGACGTACGGCGGCCGCGCCGCGTCAGTTACAGGGTTCGGAGCAGGAACTCATGACGGACCCCTCAGAAAAGGGTGTTCGCCCGACCGCCGGCCGGCCCACCGCTCTTTGGCCGGCGTCACGCGACACCGGTTTCATTACACGCAGCCGGCCGTCGCCTGTCAACGCGGAAGCACCCGGGCACAAGCCTCGGCGGGAGGCCGTCGCGACGACGCCCCGGGGGACGACGAGGCATGCGCATTTCGGCCAACCCCGTTGCCCCATGGGCTCGTTGCCCGCCCTGCGAGACGTCTCCGTCTGCGGCGGACGCGTCGGCCACCCCGTACGATCAAGGGACGGCGGGACGCCCCGTCCCTGCCGCGCCCGCACGCACCCCACTCCCACCAGGGGAAAACCAGTGATCACCGTCAGCCGGACAACGGCTTTTCGGGCCTGATCCGTGCCCATACGACCCGCGTACGCCCTCGTCGCCACCGATCTGGACGGCACCCTGCTGCGCCGCGACGACACGGTGAGCCCTCGTACCCGTGCCGCGCTCGCCCTGGCCGCCCGGGCCGGGGCGCGGCACCTCGTGGTCACCGGACGGCCCGTACCCGGCATACGAGGACTGCTCGCCGGGCTGGGCTACCGGGGGCCCGCGGTCTGCGGGCAGGGCACCCAGCTGTACGACGCCGGGACCGGGCGCCTGGTGCACGCGATCACCCTCGACCGGGAGGCGGCCGACAGCGCGCTCGGCAAGATCGAGGCCCAGGTGGGGCCCGTCTTCGCAGCCGTGGACCAGGACGGCGTCGAGGGCCGGACGCTGATCGAGCCGGGATATCTGATGCCCCACCCCACGCTCCCCGCCCAACGGACGCGTCATCGGCACGAACTGTGGTCCGCCCCCGTCGTCAAGGTGCTCGTCCGGCACCCCGAGCTGGGCGACGACGCGCTGGCCGAGGCGGCCCGTACGGCGGTCGGCGATCTCGCCTCCGTCACGCTCTCCGGCCCCGGCACCGTCGAACTGCAGCCGCTCGGCGTCGACAAGGGCAGCGGGCTCGCCCTGGCCGCCGATTTCCTGGGCGTGGACGCGCGCGACGCGATCGCCTTCGGGGACATGCCCAACGACCTGCCGATGTTCCGTGCGGCCGGGTACGGCGTCGCGATGGCCGACGCCCATCCGGACCTCCGGGCCGCGGCGGACGAGGTCACGTCGTCGAACGAGACCGACGGGGTCGCCGAGGTGCTGGAGCGGGTGTTCCGCTGAGCGGCGGGCCCCGCCGGTGCTGTGGCCGGACCGGAACCCACCCGGTCGGCCCCCGTGCCCTCCGGCAGTCCCGCGCCCGGCCGGGCGTCAGAGGGACATCAAGCAGTAGAGCCGGTGCGGTTCGTGCCGGGTTGCGGCCTCCGCGGCCAGGGTCGCCAGTTCCTTGAGGAAGTCGGCCAGTGGACCCGGCTCGCAGTCGTCGCCGAACTCCTCGATGCGTGACCAGGGTTCGGCCACGGCCTCCAGCTGTCCGGGCCGCGCGGACGCGAGGGCGTCGCGCAGCTCGTCCGTGAGCGTGACCAGCCAGCTGGAGTCGTGCTCGGGAGAGCTGAGCAGCCGGTTGAAACGCGGGAGCGCGGTGACATCCGCGTACGGCACGCCGGTGAGCAGGCTCTCGGCCTGCCCCAGCTGCACGTACGGGTCGATGTTCCAGAGCGGGAGTGCCGGGAGCCCGGCCGCTTCGACACCCGGGTCGAAGACCGTCAGGGCCGTGGTGTCGTCAGGTGCGCTGAAGTAGTCGTACAGGCTTCCCATGCCCGCATGCTCGCACGCCCGTCCGACATCGCCGTGCCGTCCGGCCGGATCTCATGGTTCCGGTGGCGCCCCCAGCGCCCCCAGCGCCCGCAGCACGTGATCGACCAGCGCCCTGATCGTCTCCTCGTCCTGCACCGGCTTGCGCAGCACATGGCGGTAGTACACCGGGCCGTACAGCATCTCCACCGCCAGCGGGAGGTCGGCGTCCGGCGGGATCTGGCCTTGTTCCTGGGCCCGTCGCAGACGGGCGACCGCCTCTTCGAAGCGGGGGTCGATCAGCTTCGTCCGAACAGTTTCCGCCAGTGCGTCGTCGTGGTGGACCTCGGAGAGGATCCCGGCGTACGCGGGGCCGTAGGGCGGCGTGGAGAGCAGCTTCACCGCACCCATCACATTGGCTCGCAGGTCGGCGGCGATGTCGCCGGTGTCGACGAACGGCGTCGTGCCGACCAGCGCGTCGGTGAACGCCTCCAGCATCACCGCGCTCTTCGACGGCCACCAGCGGTAGATCGTCTTCTTGCTGACACCCGCCCTGGCAGCGATGGCCTCGATGGTGACGCGGCCGTACCCCTTCTCCGTGCACAGCGCGAGGGCGGCTTCCAGGGTCGCCCTTCGTGATCTCTCGCTGCGGCGCAGTGAACTCGGCGATGTGATCATTCGGTGAGCATAGGTGTGTTTGAGCCAATCCTTGTTGACAGTCCGTCGCCAGAAGTCGAACAATACTGAGGCGGAAACGGAACGTGCCGTGTCGTATCGTTCCTGCTGTTCGCACCGTTCGTGCCGTTCGTGCCGCGACGAGCCGATCGGGGGACGGCTCGCCCGGCCGACGGCGCGAGGGCGATGCCGTCGGATGTCAGGCGGTGATGTCCTTCGCCGTGAAGCGGGCCCAGGCCGCAGAGCCGAACACCACCGCGTACAAACCCTGAAGGCCCAGGTTCTTCACCACCTCGTCCCAGTAGACGGGCTCGCGCAGCAGGTCCGCGTACGACATCCAGTAGTGCGGGAAGAGATACGGGTGGATGCCGCTCAACTGCGGGATCGTGTCCACGATCTGCACGGTGATCAGCATTCCGACGGTGGCGGCCATCGCCGCGATTCCACTGCCGGTGAGGGTCGAGATGAACAGCCCGATCGCCGCGAATCCGATCAGTGACGCCGCGACCACCACCGCGATCAGGCCGGCCCGCAGCAGCCCTTCGCCGAAGCCGATCCGGGTCCCGGAGATGGTGGTGACCTCTCCCACGGGGAAGAGCAGCGACCCCACGGCGAGCGCCGAGAGGGCCACGACCAGGGTCGCGACCAGGCAGAACGCGAGGACGGAGGCGTACTTCGTCAGCAGCAGCCGGGTCCGGCCGGCCGGGGCGACCAGCAGATAGCGCAGGGTTCCGGCGTTGGCTTCCCCGGCGATCGAGTCGCCCGCCACGACCCCGACGGCCATCGGGAGGAAGACCGGGAGCGTCACCGCGAGGGCCGCGAAGACCAGGAACAGCCCGTTGTTGGTGACCTGGGAGAGGAACGCGGGGCCGCCCCCCTCACCGCCCGGTCCCGGTGAGGAGCCGTGGTCGGTCTCGATCTTCACCGCGATCCCGATGAGCACGGGAACGGCGGCCAGCACCCCGAGCAGCGCGAGGGTGCGCCAGCGGCGGAATGTGGTGCTCAGTTCGGAGCGAAGGATCCCGAAGGTCCACAGCGGGTTGCGCGTCCTGTCCGCCGCCACGGGTGCGACTTCAGCCTGCGACATCGAATCCCTCTCCGGTGAGTGCGACGAAGGCGTCCTCCAACGAGGCCCGTTCGATGCCGAAGGACCTCAGGCGTACGTCGGCGTGCACCAGCGCCGAGCTGAGGTCCGCGAGCTCGACATCGCCCGGCGGGGCCTCGGCGCTCACCCGGTCGCCGTCGACCGTGACGCCGGTGAGGCCCTGCTCCTTGAGGACGCGGGCGGCATCGCCCGGGTCCGGGGTGGTCACGGCCAGCCGGCCGCGGGCGCCCGCCGCCAGATCCGCGACCGGCCCCTGGACGACCAGTCGGCCCCTGGCCATCACCGCGACATGGGTGCAGACCTGCTCGATCTCGTCGAGGAGGTGGGAGGAGAGGAAGACGGTGGTGCCGTCCGCCGCCAGTTCCCTCACCAGCGTGCGGATCTCGCGCATGCCCTGCGGGTCCAGGCCGTTGGTCGGCTCGTCCAGGACGAGCAGGCGGCGCGGCTGCAGCAGCGCGGCGGCGAGACCGAGGCGCTGCTTCATGCCGAGCGAGTACGCCTTGGCCTTCTTGCCGGCCGCGGCGGCCAGCCCGACCCGGTCCAGGGCCTGTGCGACCCGGACCCGGCGGGTGCGCGGATCGGCGGTCGGATCGGCCGAGTCGTAACGCAGCAGATTGTCCCGGCCGCTCAGGAAGCCGTACAACGCGGGCCCCTCGATCAGCGCCCCCACCTGCGGAAGTACGGTGCGGGCCGCGTGCGGCATGGGCCGGCCGAGTACCTGCGCGGTGCCGGACGTGGGGTCGATCAGGCCCATCAGCATCCGGATCGTGGTGGTCTTCCCGGAGCCGTTGGGCCCGAGGAACCCGAAGACACTGCCGCCGGGAACGTCGAGGTCGAGGCCGTCCACGGCGAGCTGGCCGCCGCGGTACCGCTTGGTCAGGCCCCGCGTCTCGACAACGGCCCCGGCGGACCCGGTCACCGCCTGCGGCCCGATCGCGGTCCCAGGCTCTGTCATGCGTACTCCCCAAGGATCGAATAGGGCCGGGTCCGGCGGATCGGGGCCGGACAGCACGGCTCGGCGCGCACCGCCCCGCCGTACGGAGAGTACGGCGGGGCGGGTGAGCGGCAGCGCGAAACGCGGTGCGCCCCTGTGTCAGGCGGCGTTGTTCGCGGCCTTGACCAGCGCGTCCGGCGTCACCGCGCCGACGTACACCTTGCCGTCGTCCGTCATCAGGGCGTTGACCAGGCGGGTCTTGAAGACCGTGCCGGAGCCGAACTTGCCGCTGACCTTGTCGCCCAGCGCGTCCAGGAACTGCTGCGCCTCGGCCGGTACGTCACCCGACGCCTTCGAGGGGAGACCGGTGCCGCCCGGGGTCCTGATCTCGGCGATCGCGTTCCAGCCCTCGCCGATGACCTTCGTGTCCTTGCCGCCCTCGGCCCCGGCGCCCAGTCCGCCGGCCCCCAGGCCCTCCGCGCCCGGGAACATGCCCGGACCCTTGTCCCCGTCGGCCTTCCGCTGCGCCTTCGCGTCGTCGGCCTCGGTCACCTTGGTGCCCTTGGGCGGGGTGAACGTGAACGAGGAGGCGGCCGGCTTCCCGAAGTCGACCTTGGTGAACCCGGCGTCGACGACGGCCTTGCCACCGCTGCTCGGAAGCAGTGTGAACTTCAGCGGCACACCGTTCTTCGCGTCGACCGCGACCGTGACCGAGCCGATCGTGGAGCCGCTCTGCCGGGGCTTGATGACCAGCTTGTACGCGTCACGTCCGGCGATCCGCGCCGTGCCGTCGACCGTCACCGAGGTGGTGGGGCCCGCGGCCTTCAGGACCTGCTCGGCGAGTGCCTTCGGCGTGGTCGGCACGGACTCGGGGACCGGGGCCGGGCGCTCGGCCTTCTTCCCGCTCCCGTCCTCCGTGGCGTGGTACGCCTCGTTGGAGCCGCTGTCGTACGCCCAGACCTGATCGCCGTTGCGGATCAGGCTGTACTCCGCCGCGCCGTCCAGGATCGACACCCGCTGCTTGTCGGGGCCGTCGGCGGCCACCCGCAGGGTGTGCGTGCCGGACGCCAGCTCCGTCATCTTCTTCTGCGGGTCGGCGCCGGAATCACCCCTGCCGCTGCTGCCGCCCTGGGCGAAGGAGCCGGCCAGACCGCCGAGCGACGGAATGCCGAGGTCCGTGCTGATCTTCGCCGTGCCGGAGAACTGCTGGGCGTCCGAAGCGGCGATCTTCTCGATGAGCTGCTGTGCGGTGATCTTCGGCAGATCGGGGTCACCGGTGCTCGCGAGCGCCGGGACGAGCCCGATCGTCGCGGCCGCCACCCCCGCCACCGCGACCGGGACGATGTAGCGCGCCGCCCTCCGGCGGCCGACGGCGGTGCCCCTGGTCCCGCCGTTCGTCTCAACGCTGTCGTTCGGTGCCATGTGTGCCCTACCTCCGTGGTCGGCGGCTTCCGTCCGGATGCACTCGTCCACTCCGCGCCGCCATTCTCACCCGATTTGCTCAGGAGTGGTTGTTCTCCATCTGACCAAACCGGCGATGCGAAAGCGTCACTCCCGGGGAGCAACTCCGCCTACCTCTTCGGTATGACACCCCCGGGGCGGGCCTGCCCCCGTCCCGTAGGGGTACCGCGCCCACGGCCCCGAAGCCGGCTCTCAGCCCGCGCGGTGCACCACCGCGTCGCACAGCTCCTCCAGCGCGGCCTTCGCGTAGCCCTCGGGCAGCGGCGTCAGTGTGGCGCGCGCCTCCTGCGCGTACCGGACGGTGTCCCGCCGGGCCTGCTCCAGCGCCGGGTGGGCGCGCAGCCTGCGCAGCGCCTCGGCGTGCCGCGTGTCGTCGCTCAGGTCGCCGTCCAGCAGCTCGACGAGTTCCAGGTCGTCCGGCTTCCCGTCGGCCGCGGCGCGGGCCCGCAGATGGAGCACGGGGAGCGTCGGGATGCCTTCGCGCAGGTCGGTGCCGGGGGTCTTGCCGGACTCGTGGGAGTCGGAGGCGATGTCGAGTACGTCGTCGGCGAGCTGGAAGGCGACGCCGAGGCGCTCCCCGTACTGGGTGAGGACGTCGACGGCGGACTCGTCCGCACCGGCCATCATCGCGCCGAACCGGCAGGCCACGGCGATCAGCGAGCCGGTCTTGCCGCGCATCACTTCGAGGTAGTGCTCGACCGGGTCGCGCCCGTCGCCCGGACCGGCGGTCTCCAGGATCTGTCCGGTGACCAGCCGCTCGAACGCCTCCGCCTGGATGCGTACGGCCTCCGGACCGAGGTCGGCCAGTATGTGGGAGGCGCGGGCGAAGAGGAAGTCGCCGGTCAGGACGGCCACCGAGTTGCCCCAGCGGGTGTTGGCGCTGTCGACGCCACGGCGCACGTCCGCCTCGTCCATCACGTCGTCGTGGTAGAGCGTCGCGAGGTGGGTCAGCTCGACGACGACCGCCGCGGGCACGACGCCCGGCGCGTCGGGGTCGCCGAACTGGGCCGCCAGCATGGCCAGCAACGGCCGGAAACGCTTGCCCCCGGCGCGTACGAGATGCTGCGCGGCCTCCGTGATGAAGGGCACGCCGCTCTTGGTGGCATCGAGCAGCCCCGACTCGACAGCAGCCAAACCGGCCTGGACATCGGCCTCAAGAGCGTGGTCCCGCACGCTCAGTCCGAACGGCCCGACGACGGTCACGAGGGGATCTCCTGTCTGCTGACGATCACACGGAATGTCGATGTGTCGCTGTCATCACTCAAGTCAGCGTATCCGGTCCCCTTTGGATCACCGTGGGCGCCTTCCCGCCACCGCCGGTATGTTCGGGATCAGCTCATACGATCTGGAGTTCTCCCTTTGTCCCACACGGCCACCGACACCGAACCGACTCAACCGCCGCCCAGCGACGACCATGCCTTTTTCGGCCAGCCACGGGGTCTGATGACCCTGTCCGGCCTGGAGGTCTGGGAACGGTTCTCGTTCCTCGGCATGCAGGCGATCCTGGTCCTCTACTTCGCCGACACCGTCGCCCGCGGCGGCATGGGGATGGAACCGGGCACCGCGGCCTCCGTCTCTGCCGCCTACGGCACCCTCGTCTACCTGGTCTCCGTGGCCGGCGGCTGGCTGGCCGACCGGATCCTCGGCTCGTACCGCGCCGTCCTGTACGGCGGAATTCTCATTGCCTGCGGGCATTACGCCATGGCGGTGCCCAGCGACGCCATGACATGGACCGGCCTCGGTCTGATCAGCGCCGGCACCGGTCTGCTCAAGCCCAATGTGGCGACCATGGTCGGCAAGCTCTACCGCACCGCCGACGAACGTCGCGACGCCGGCTTCGCGCTCTATTACATGGGCATCAACATCGGCGCGTTCCTCGGCCCGCTCGTCACCGGCTGGCTCGGGGACCATGCGAGCTGGCACTGGGGCTTCTCCGCCGCCGCCTTCGGTATGACCCTCGGCCTGATCCAGTACGTACTGGGCCGGCGTCACCTGGCCGGCCGAAAGCACAGCGCCGAATTCGCGCTGGAACCGGCGCCGATGCGCCGTGCCGTACGGCTGATCGTGATCGGCGCCGTCGTGGTCGCCGCCGTCGCCACCGCGCTGTCCCTGGCGGGCTGGCTGACCATGGGCCGCTTCGTCGACCTGCTCACCCTGGTGTCGGTGATCGCACCGGTCGTGTACTTCGCGGTGATGTTCCGCAGTCCGCGGGTCACCGGCGAGGAACGCGGCAGGCTGCGCCCGTACGTGGTGCTGTTCCTGGCCTCCGTCGTCTTCAACTTCATCCTCTTCCAGGCGTACTCGACGATGATGCTGCTCGCGTCGACCAACGCCCGTACCGAGATCCTCGGCTTCCACTTCCCGGCGAGCTGGTACGCCTCGGCGCTCGGCGCCTTCGAGGTCGCGCTCGCCCCGGTGGTCGCCACCGTCTGGGCCCGGATGGGCCCGCGTCAGCCGCACGCCTCCAACAAGATCGCGATCGGGGTGATCCTCGGCGGGCTGTCCTTCCTGCTGATGGTGCTGCCGACCTCCGGGCACACCGGTGACACCTATCGGATGGCCGCCTGGTGGATCGTCGGCTCGTACCTGCTGCTCGGCCTCGGCGACATCCTGTTGGAGACCTCCGGCATGTCCGCGACCACCAAGCTCGCGCCCAAGGCGTTCGCCAGCCAGACGATGGCGCTCTGGTTCCTCTCGCTGGCCCTCGCCAACGGCATCCAGGCCCAAGTCGTGAAGCTGTACGGCGAGGTGTCCAACCCCGCCTACTTCGGTGTCAATGGCGCGATCGCGGTGGTGGGCGGCGTGGCTGTCGTCGCCGCCGCCCCCTGGCTCAAACGCACCATGCACCCCGTCCACTGAGGTACCGCCATGCACATCCGCACCACGTTTCCGTATGACACCACCCACGAGGACGTCCGTATTCCGCTGCCGGACGGCACCCGGCTGTACGCCCGGATCTGGCGGCCCGTCACCGACGAACCCGTCCCCGCGCTCCTCGAATACCTGCCGTACCGGCTGAGCGACTGGACGGCGCCGCGCGACTGGCAGCGCCACCCCTGGTACGCCGGCCACGGCTACGCCTCCGTCCGGGTGGACGTACGCGGACACGGCAACAGCGAGGGTCTGCCGGGCGACGAGTACGACGCGACGGAACTGGCCGACGGGGTCGCCGTCATCCACTGGCTGGCCCAGCAGGAGTGGTGCTCCGGCCGGGTCGGCATGTTCGGAATCTCCTGGGGCGGCTTCAACTCGCTCCAGATCGCGGCCCTGGCCCCCGAACCGCTGAAGGCCATCGTCACCGTCTGCTCGGCCGACGACCGCTACGACAACGACGTCCACTACATGGGCGGCTCGGTCCTCGGCGTCGACATGCACGCCTGGGCGGCCACCATGCTGGCCTTCGTCTCCCGCCCGCCGGACCCGGCGCACGTCGGCGAGGGCTGGAAGGACATGTGGCTGAAGCGGCTGGAAACGGTCGAACCGTTCATCCACACCTGGCTGGCGCACCAGACCCGCGACGACTACTGGAAGCACGGCAGCGTCTGCGAGGACTACTCCGCGATCCAGGCCCACGTCCTCGCGGTGGGCGGCTGGCACGACCCGTACCGCGACACGGTTCTGCGGCTCGTCGAGCACCTCGCCCCGGACAAGGTCCGCGGGCTGATCGGCCCCTGGTCGCACCAGTACCCCGACCGCGGTCTGCCGCCCGGCCCGGCGATCGGATTCCTCCAGGAGACGCTGCGCTGGTGGGACCAGCACCTGAAGGGCGAGGACACCGGCATCATGGCGGAGCCGCTGCTCCGGTCCTGGATCAGCGAGTCGCACCGCCCCGCCACGGTCTACGAGACGCTGCCGGGACGCTGGGTCGGCGACACCTCCTGGCCGTCCCCGACCATCACGCCCGTCGTGTACGCCCTCCAGGGCGGTCCGCAGATCGTCGACTCGCCGCAGCAGACCGGCCTGGACGCCGGGCGCTTCTTCCCGTTCGGCAACGACGCCGACCTGCCGCCCGACCAGCGCGACGAGGACGCCAAGTCGGTCTCGTTCGAGTTCCCGGTCGAGGACGCCCCGATCGAGATCCTGGGCCGCGCCCGGGTGAAGCTGCGCATCCGGATGGACGTGGCACGTGGCCAGGCCATCGCCCGGCTCTGCGACGTCGCACCGGACGGCTCCTCCACCCTGGTCACCCGCGGGGCGCTCAACCTCTCCGCCCGGCACGGCCGCGACCGCGCGGACGACTGGCCGGTGGGCGCGACCGAGGACGTGACCTTCGAGCTCAACGGCATCGGGCACACCTTCCCGCCCGGCCACCGGATCAGGCTCGCGATCTCGTCCTCGTACTGGCCGTGGATCTGGCCGCAGGCGGGCTCGGTCGGCTTCACCCTGGACGCCGACGGCAGCTCCCTCGAACTGCCGGTGCGCCGCCACACCGAGGACCCGGCGATCCGTTTCGAGGAACCGGAACAGTCGGAGCCGCTCGGCGTCGTCCACCCCGTCACGCTCGACGGGCAGCGCCCCGAACGCCTGGTCGTCCGCGATGTCGCCAAGGGCGAGTGGCGGCTGGAGGTCGACCCCCGCTACGGCGGCACCCGGGTCTATCCGGACGGCCTCGAATTCACCGAGGACGCCCTGGAGACCTACACGATCCAGGAGAACGACCCGCTCTCCGCCCGCACTCGCTCCGACTGGGCGATCCGGCTGCACCGGCCGGAGCTGGCGTGGGACGTGACGATCGAGACCCGGTCCGAGATCGGCGCGGACGACACCGACTTCATCACGTCCGACGAGGTGGTGTGCAAGGACGGCGGCGAGGTCGTCTTCCACCGGACCTGGGAGAAACGGATCCCCCGCACGGCCGGATGAACCACCGCCGTGCCCCCGCGCCCCGGGGGCACGGCGGAACTTTCCGGGCATCAGGAGCAGTTGGGGCACTCCCGCGGGGTGGCGACACCGACGTAACGTGTCCTCCAAGCGACCTGGAAAGCGAGGCAGCAACACATGCCCGAGCAGAGCAGCCCGCTCGATCTGGCCGAGGGCGATCCCTTCGGTCCGCACAACCTTCCCTACGGTGTGTTCTCCACCCCCGACCACCCCGGGGACCGCCGGGTCGGCGTCCGCATCGGCAACCACGTCCTGGACGCCGGAGCCGCGGCACACGCACTCGGCTCGCCCTACGCACAGCTCCTCGCCCAGCCGGACCTGACCGCGCTGCTGGCCGCGGGCCGCACCGCCTGGCGGGACGTCCGGCGGGCCCTGACCGCGTGGGTGACGGTCCCGGCACACCGCGCGGACATCGAACCGCTGCTGCACCCGATCGAGTCCGTGACGCTCCATCTGCCGTACGAGGTCGCGGACTACGTCGACTTCTACGCGAGCGAGCACCACGCCACCAACGTCGGAAAGATCTTCCGGCCGAACGGCGACGCGCTGACGCCCAACTGGAAGCACCTCCCGATCGGCTACCACGGCAGGTCCGGCACCGTCGTCGTCTCCGGTACGGACGTGGTGCGCCCCTCCGGCCAGCGCAAGGCACCGTCCGACGCGGCCCCGGTCTTCGGCCCGTCCGTCAAGCTCGACATCGAGGCCGAGGTCGGCTTCGTCGTCGGAGTCGGCTCCGAGCAGGGCCGCCCGGTCCCGCTCGGCGACTTCCGCGAGCACGTCTTCGGGCTCTGCCTGCTCAACGACTGGTCGGCGCGGGACATCCAGGCCTGGGAGTACGTCCCGCTCGGCCCGTTCCTCGGCAAGTCCTTCGCCACGTCCGTATCGGCCTGGGTGACACCGCTCGAAGCCCTGGAGGCGGCCCGGATCGCGCCCCCGGCCCGCGACTTCCCGCTGCTCCCCTATCTGGAGGACGCGGGCGAGGAGGAGGCCGGCGGCCTCGACCTGCGGATCTCCGTCGCCATCAACGGACAGCCGGTCGCCGAGCCGCCGTTCGCCACCATGTACTGGACGGCGGCCCAGATGCTGGCCCAGATGACGGTGAACGGGGCGTCGCTGCGCACCGGTGATCTGTACGGCTCGGGCACGGTCAGCGGCGCCGAGCCCGGGCAGCGCGGCTCCCTCCTGGAGCTGACCTGGAACGGTCGCGACCCGCTGGACCTGCCGGACGGCAAGCGGACGTTCCTGGAGGACGGCGACACGGTGACGATGACGGCCTGGGCACCGGGCCCGGACGGCACCCGGGTCGGCCTCGGCGAGGTCACGGGACGGATCGTGCCCGCGTCGTGAACCCCGCTGCCCCGGAGCACACGCTTCCCGAGGAACTGCTCCTGCTCGCCCTGGACCCGCGGCGCGGCAAGCCGTACTGCCGAAACCGTTTCCTGGAGTACGGGATGGCGGGCGCGGTCCTCGCGGAGCTGGAGCTCCACGGCCGGATCGTCGAACAGCTCGGCCGGATACGGGTGATCAGCCCGCAGCCTCCCCAGGACCCGCTCCTCGCGCAGGTCCTGGGGAGCCTGCCTGCCCCGGACGGGGGCGGGCTCGCGGGCGGCGTCGGCGCGAAGGCGTGGATCCGGCGGACCGGCCGATACGTCGAGGAGCTGTGCCTGGAGCATCTGGTGGGCCGCGCGGTCCTGCGCAGGGAGACCCACCGGCTCCTCGGTCTGCTCCCCTACCACCGTCACCCGGCGGCCGACCCGGCCCTGTCGGCCGCGGTCCGGGAACGCTTCGCGGCCGCCGAGGCGGCCGGCTTCCCGGACCCGCGCAGCCGCACCCTGGCAGCGCTGGTCTCGGCGACCGGCCTGTCGGGCGCCGTGGCACAGGGCGGCTGGGGAAGCCGCTCGACGATGCGCGACCTGGTGCGCGACGAGTGGACCGCGTACGCGGTGCGCCGGAACGTACGCCAGGACAAGGCGAACCAGGGCGGGGGCGGCGCGGGAGGCGGCGGAGGCGGCGACGACTGACCAGGGCAGACGCCGGCCGGGGCGCCCGACGGTCAGCAGTGCGCGGATCGTTCACACGTTTGGGGGGAGCCGCACCCCGTTCCCGGCGGATACGCTGGAATCTCCCGCGAGACTCCGCGTCATGGGAGCACTGATGAGCACCGAACCCGAGGCCTCCGAGCCGCGGTGGGCGGTTCCGCCCGTGGGCGGCTGGACCGCCGATGACCTGGACACACTCCCGAATCTGCCTCCGCACACGGAGCTGATCGACGGGAGCCTTGTCTTCGTGAGTCCGCAGACCGTATTCCACGAGCGCGCGATCGACTATCTCAAATGGCAGCTGCAATCGCTTGCGCCGCTCGACTTCGAGGTCTTTCGCGAATTCACCATCGACGTCGACTGGCAGAACCGGCCCGAACCCGATGTGGTCGTCGTGCGGGCGGACGCGGTCGAGGGTCTGCGGCAGACACGGTTCCCCGCCGATGCGGTGCTGCTGGCGGTCGAGGTCGTGTCCGACGAGTCCCTGACCCGGGACCGCGAGACCAAGCCCGTGAAGTACGCCCGGGCGCGGATCCCCCACTACTGGCGGGTGGAGAACCAGGAAGGCCGAGTGGTGGTCTACGTCTTCGAGCTGGAACCGGCCACCGGTGCCTACACCTCCACCGGTATCTTCCACGAGCGGATGAAGGTCTCCCTTCCCTTCCCGGTCGATCTCGACCTCACCGCGATTACCGCGCGCCGCCGGGCAGCGGCTCCGGAGTAGCTCCGGCGCCGCCACCGGCCGGCCCCCGCACTCACTCGTACTCGGGCGGTTCCTCGTCCCAGCCGAACTCCGGGTCCGGGTCGGGGACCGTCACGGGTGCGGCCGGGCGCGGGGCGGGCGCCTGCGCCGCCGGGGCTGCGGGGGCCGGTTCCGCAGCGGTCGGCTCCCCCGACGACGCGAGCACCTCCAGCACCCCCTCGCCGTACGTCGCCAGCTTCTTCTCGCCCAGGCCGCTGATACCGCCCAGCGCGGACACCGAGTCCGGCCGCACCGTGGCGATCTCGCGCAACGTCGCGTCGTGGAAGATGACGTACGCCGGGACGCCCTGCTCCTTCGCCTGCGCACCGCGCCAGGCCCGCAGCGCTTCGAAGACCGGAACGGCCTCGGGCGCCAGCTCGGCCGCCGCCGCCTGGGACTTCGCCTTGCGTTCGCCCTTCGTGGAGCGCGACGCGGGCTTCGGTGCCTCCTTGCGCAGCAGCACCTCGCGCTCCCGGCCGAGGACGGAGCCGCTCTCCTGGGTCAGCACCAGCGTTCCGTACTCGCCCTCGACCGCGATCAGCCCCTGGGCGAGCAACTGCCGCACCACTCCGCGCCATTCGGCCTCGGACAGCTCCTCGCCGATACCGAAGACCGAGAGCTGGTCGTGGTCGAACTGGATGACCTTCGCCGTCTTGCGGCCGAGCAGGATGTCGATGATCTGGCCCGCACCGAATTTCTGTCCCCGCTCGCGCTTCAGCCGGACCACGGTCGACAGCAGCTTCTGCGCGACCACCGTGCCGTCCCACGACTCGGGCGGGGTGAGGCAGGTGTCGCAGTTGCCGCAGGCCGCGGTGCCGGGCTCCTGGCCGAAGTACGTCAGAAGCTGGGCGCGGCGGCACCGGACCGTCTCGCACAGGGCCAGCATCGAGTCGAGGTGGGAGGCGGCGCGGCGGCGGAACGCCTCGTCGCCCTCGCCGCCCTGGATGAGCTTGCGCTGCTGGACGACGTCCTGGAGTCCGTACGCCATCCAGGCCGTGGACGGCAGCCCGTCACGCCCGGCACGGCCGGTCTCCTGGTAGTAGCCCTCGACCGATTTCGGCAGGTCCAGATGGGCGACGAAGCGTACGTCCGGCTTGTCGATGCCCATGCCGAACGCGATGGTCGCGACGACGACCAGGCCGTCCTCGCGCAGGAAGCGGGACTGGTGGGCGGCGCGCGTGGCCGCGTCCAGACCGGCGTGGTACGGAACGGCTTCGATGCCGTTGCGGCAGAGGTACTCGGCGGTCTTCTCCGTCGAGTTGCGCGACAGGCAGTAGACGATGCCCGCGTCCCCGGGGTGTTCGTCCTTGAGGAAGGAGAGCAGCTGCTTCTTCGGGTCGGCCTTCGGCACGATCCGGTACTGGATGTTGGGCCGGTCGAAGCTGGCGACGAAGTGCTTCGCGTCGGGCATGCCCAGACGCTGGGTGATCTCCTGGTGCGTGGCGTTGGTCGCGGTGGCCGTCAGGGCGATGCGCGGTACGTCGGGCCAGCGCTCGCCGAGGACGGAGAGCGCCAGGTAGTCGGGCCGGAAGTCGTGGCCCCACTGGGCCACACAGTGCGCCTCGTCGATGGCGAAGACGGAGATCTCGCCGCGGGAGAGCAGGCCGAGGGTGGAGTCCAGGCGGAGCCGCTCGGGGGCCAGGTAGAGCAGGTCGAGCTCGCCGGCCACGAACTGGGCCTCCATCGAGCGGCGCTCGTCGAAGTCCTGCGTGGAGTTGATGAAGCCGGCCCGCACACCGAGCGCCCGCAACGCGTCCACCTGGTCCTGCATGAGGGCGATCAGGGGCGAGACGACAATGCCCGTACCGCCTCTGACCAGGGACGGGATCTGGTAGCAGAGAGACTTTCCGCCGCCGGTCGGCATGAGCACGACGGCGTCGCCGCCCGCGATCACATGGTCGACGATCGCTTCCTGCTCGCCGCGGAAGGCCTCGTACCCGAACACCCGGTGCAGCGTCCGCCGCGCGTCGCTCTCGCTCACGTCCATGGTCCCGCCCGTCACGCTCATCGCTCTGTCCCCCGAGATCCCGGGTCCGTCCCGTTCCGTCCTGCCACCGTCCCCTGCCACGATAGGCGCCGCCTACGACAACGCCGGACGGGCTCGACCTCTCGAACCCGTCCGGCGTTGTCATGGCGGTGCACCGGCTGTGCGTGTGTGCGCTACCTCACGAACACTCCCGCCTGGCCGGCCAGGTCCAGGAAGTACTGCGGGGCGAGGCCCAGCACCAGCGTGACCGCGACACCGACCGCGATCGTCGTCATCGTCAGCGGGGACGGGACGGCGACCGTCGGGCCGTCCGCCTTCGGCTCGCTGAAGAACATCAGCACGATGACGCGGATGTAGAAGAACGCGGCGATCGCCGAGGAGATCACACCGACCACGACCAGGCCGCCCGCGCCACCGTCGGCCGCGGCCTTGAAGACGGCGAACTTCCCCGAGAACCCGGAGGTGAGCGGGATACCGGCGAAGGCCAGCAGGAACACCGCGAAGACCGCGGCGACCAGCGGCGAGCGCCGGCCGAGCCCGGCCCACTTCGACAGGTGCGTCGCCTCGCCGCCCGCGTCGCGCACCAGGGTGACGACGGCGAACGCGCCGACCGTCACGAAGGAGTACGCGCCCAGGTAGAAGAGGACCGACGAGATGCCGTCCGGGGTGGTCGCGATGACACCGGCGAGGATGAAGCCCGCGTGGGCGATCGAGGAGTAGGCGAGCAGTCGCTTGATGTCGGTCTGGGTGATGGCGACGATCGCACCGCCCAGCATCGTGACGATCGCGACGGCCCACATGACCGGGCGCCAGTCCCAGGCGAGGCCCGGCAGCACCACGTACAGCAGTCGCAGCAGCGCGCCGAACGCCGCGACCTTGGTGGCCGCGGCCATGAAGCCGGTCACCGGGGTCGGGGCGCCCTGGTAGACGTCCGGGGTCCACATGTGGAACGGGACGGCGCCGACCTTGAAGAGCAGACCGGTCAGGATCATCGCGCCGCCGATCAGGAGCAGCGCGTCGTTGCCCATGGTGTCCGCGAGCGCCGGATCGATCCGGGTGACCGAGCCGTCGACCACGTTCGCGATGGTGGCGTACGAGACGGAGCCCGCGTAGCCGTACAGCAGGGCGATCCCGAAGAGCAGGAACGCCGACGAGAAGGCGCCGAGCAGGAAGTACTTCACCGCGGCCTCCTGCGACATCAGCCGCTTGCGGCGGGCGACGGCGCACAGGAGGTAGAGCGGGAGGGAGAAGACCTCCAGGGCCACGAAGAGCGTCAGCAGGTCGTTGGCCGCCGGGAAGACCAGCATCCCGGCCACGGAGAAGAGGACCAGCGGGAAGACCTCGGTGGTGGTGAAGCCGGCCTTGACCGCGGCCTTCTCGCTGTCGCTGCCGGGGACCGATGCGGCCTGTGCGGCGAAGGAGTCGACGCGGTTGCCGTGCGCGGCGGGGTCGAGCCGCCGCTCGGCGAAGGTGAAGACGGCGACCAGCGAGGTCAGCAGGATGGTGCCCTGCAGGAACAGCGTCGGCCCGTCGATCGCGAGGGCGCCCATCGCGGCGATGTGCGCCTTCGTCGTGCCGTACCCCCCGGCGGCCAGGCCGATCACCGCGGCGAACGCGGCGGCGAGGGCGACGACCGTCAGGAAGACCTGCGTGTAGTAGCGGGACCGGCGCGGCACGAAGGCCTCGACGAGCACGCCCACGACGGCGACACCGATCACGATCAGCACCGGGGTCAGCTGGGCGTACTCGATGACCGGTGCCTTGAACTTCTCGGCCGGGGCGGCCGATGTCACCCCGCCCGCCGTCGTCCACAGGCTGTGGACAGCTGTTGCGCTCACTTGGCGGCCTCCACCTCAGGCTGGGGGTCCTTCTTCTGGACGTCCGACATGGTGTGCTGCACCGCCGGATTCACGATCTCCGTCAGCGGCTTCGGATAGACACCCAGGAAGAGCAGCAGCGCGATCAGTGGGAGAACCACCACCAGCTCCCGGACCTTGAGGTCCGCCATGCCCTGGACCTCGGCCTTCACCGGGCCCGTCATCGTCCGCTGGTAGAGGACGAGGACGTACAGCGCGGCGAGCACGATGCCGGTCGTGGCGACGATGCCCGCCGCCGGGTACGCGCTGAACGCGCCGACCAGGACCAGGAACTCACTGACGAACGGGGCGAGTCCGGGCAGCGACAGGGTGGCCAGACCGCCGATCAGGAAGGTGCCGGCCAGGACGGGCGCCACCTTCTGCACCCCGCCGTAGTCCGCGATGAGCCGCGAACCGCGCCGGGTGATCAGGAAGCCCGCCACCAGCATCAGCGCGGCCGTCGAGATCCCGTGGTTGACCATGTAGAGCGTGGCACCCGACTGGCCCTGGCTCGTCATCGCGAAGATGCCGAGGATGATGAAACCGAAGTGCGAGATCGACGCGTAGGCGATCAGGCGCTTGATGTCGCGCTGGCCGACGGCGAGCAGCGCCCCGTAGACGATGCTGATCAGTGCCAGGACGACGATCACCGGCGTCGCCCACTTGCTGGCCTCCGGGAAGAGCTGGAGGCAGAAGCGGAGCATCGCGAAGGTGCCGACCTTGTCGACGACCGCGGTGATCAGGACGGCGACCGGGGAGGTCGCCTCGCCCATGGCGTTGGGCAGCCAGGTGTGCAGCGGCCACAGCGGGGCCTTCACCGCGAAGGCGAAGAAGAACCCGAGGAAGAGCCACCGCTCCGTACCGGTCGCCATGGAGAGCGAGCCGTTGGCCCGTGCCTCGGCGATCTCGGAGAGGGAGAACGTCCCCGCGACCACGTACAGCCCGATCACGGCGGCCAGCATGATGAGCCCGCCGACGAGGTTGTAGAGGAGGAACTTGACGGCGGCGTACGAACGCTGGGCCGCCGCGTTCTCGTCGCTGCCGGCGTGGGCCCGGTCCCCGAAGCCGCCGATGAGGAAGTACATCGGGATGAGCATGGCTTCGAAGAGGATGTAGAAGAGGAAGACATCGGTGGCCTCGAAGGAGAGGATCACCATCGCTTCGACCATCAGGATCAGGGCGAAGAAGCCCTGGGTCGGCCGCCAGCGGTACGGCTTGGTCTCGCCGGGGCCTCCCCTGCCCGAACCCTGTTGAGAGCTCGGGGAAGGGTCGGCGTCGTGCCAGCCGGCCAGGATGACGAAGGGGATCAGCAGGGCGGTGAGCGCCATGAGCGCCACCCCGATGCCGTCCACGCCCAGTTCGTACCGGACGCCGAAGTCCTTGATCCAGGCGTGCGATTCGGTGAGCTGGTAGCGGGCACCACCGGGCTCGAACCTGGCGAGCGCGATGCCCGCCAGCACGAGCGTGGCCAGCGAGAACAGCAGCGCCAGCCATTTGGCAGCGGTGCGCCGGGCGGCGGGGACGGCGGCGGTGGCGATCGCACCGATCGCCGGGAGGGCCGCCGTCGCCGTCAGGAGGGGAAAGGACATGGTGATCAGACCGCCCTCATCAGCAGGGTCGCGGCGATGAGGACCGCCGTACCGCCGAACATCGAGACCGCGTAGGAGCGGGCGTAGCCGTTCTGCAGCTTGCGCAGCCGGCCGGAGAGCCCGCCCATCGAGGCGGCCGTGCCGTTGACGACGCCGTCGACCAGGGTGTGGTCGACATACACCAGGGAGCGGGTGAGGTGCTCGCCGCCGCGGACCAGGACCACATGGTTGAAGTCGTCCTGGAGGAGATCGCGACGGGCCGCCCGGGTGAGCAGCGAGCCGCGCGGGGCGACGACCGGGACCGGCTTGCGTCCGTACATCGCCCAGGCGATGGCGACACCGACGACGAGCACCACCATCGTGGCCGCCGTGACGGTCGTGGCGCTGACCGGGGCGTGCCCGTGGCTGTGCCCGGTGACCGGCTCCAGCCAGTTCAGGAAGCGGTCACCGATGGAGAAGAGGCCTCCGGCGAAGACCGACCCGAAGGCCAGGATGATCATGGGGATGGTCATCGACTTCGGGGACTCGTGCGGATGCGGCTCGTTCCCCTGCTCGTCCGGCTGCCAGCGCTTCTCCCCGAAGAACGTCAGCAGCATCACGCGCGTCATGTAGAACGCGGTGATCGCGGCACCCAGCAGGGCCACCGAGCCGAGGATCCAGCCCTCGGTGCCGCCCTTGGCGAAGGCCGCCTCGATGATCTTGTCCTTGGAGAAGAAGCCGGACAGACCGGGGAAGCCGATGATCGCCAGATAGCCGAGGCCGAAGGTGATGAAGGTGACCGGCATGTACTTCCGCAGGCCGCCGAACTTCCGCATGTCGACCTCGTCGTTCATGCCGTGCATGACCGAACCGGCGCCGAGGAAGAGCCCCGCCTTGAAGAAGCCGTGCGTCACCAGGTGCATGATCGCGAAGACATAGCCGATCGGGCCGAGCCCGGCGGCCAGGATCATGTAGCCGATCTGCGACATCGTCGACCCGGCGAGGGCCTTCTTGATGTCGTCCTTCGCGCAACCGACGATCGCACCGAACAGCAGCGTGACCGCACCGACGACCACGACGACCAACTGCGCGTCCGGCGCGGCGTTGAAGATCGCCCCGGAGCGGACGACGAGGTAGACGCCCGCGGTCACCATGGTCGCGGCGTGGATGAGGGCCGAGACCGGGGTCGGGCCCTCCATCGCGTCACCGAGCCAGGACTGCAGCGGCACCTGGGCCGACTTGCCACAGGCCGCGAGCAGCAGCATCAGGCCGATCGCCGTCAGCTTGCCCTCGCTCGTCTGGCCGGTCTCCGCCAGCACGGGGCCGAAGGCGAACGTGCCGAAGGTGGTGAACATCAGCATGATCGCGATCGACAGGCCCATGTCGCCGACCCGGTTGACCAGGAATGCCTTCTTGGCGGCCGTGGCCGCGCTCGGCTTGTGCTGCCAGAAGCCGATCAGCAGGTACGACGCCAGACCGACGCCCTCCCACCCGAGGTACAGCAGCAGGTAGTTGTCCGCGATGACCAGGATCAGCATCGCCGCGAGGAACAGGTTCAGATAGCCGAAGAAGCGGCGCCGGCGTTCGTCGTGCGCCATGTAACCGATCGAGTAGATGTGGATCAGGGTGCCCACACCGGTGATCAGCAGCACGAACGTCATCGACAACTGGTCGAGCTGGAAGGCCACATCGGCCCGGAAGCCCTCGACCGGGATCCAGCTGAACAGCTTCTGGTGCAGCGCCCGGTCGTCCGCGCCCTTCCCCAGCATGTCGAGGAAGAGCACGACGCCGATGACGAAGGACACGGCGGCGAGCAGGGTGCCGACCCAGTGTCCGGCGCGGTCCAGCCGTCGGCCGCCGCAGAGCAGGACCGCCGCTCCGAGCAGGGGCGCCGCGACGAGCAGCGCAATCAGGTTCTCCACGATTCAACGTCCCCTTACAGCTTCATCAGGCTGGCGTCGTCGACCGAGGCCGAGTGGCGGGAACGGAACACCGACACGATGATCGCGAGCCCGACCACGACCTCCGCGGCGGCGACGACCATCGTGAAGAAGGCGATGATCTGGCCGTCGAGATTGCCGTGCATCCGGGAGAAGGTCACGAACGCGAGGTTGCAGGCGTTGAGCATCAGCTCCACGCACATGAACACCACGATCGCGTTCCGCCGGATCAGCACCCCGGCCGCACCGATCGTGAACAACAGGGCGGCCAGATAGAGGTAGTTGACCGGATTCACTTGGCGACCTCCTCGTCTTCGTTGTCCCGGCCGAGCCGCTCCTCGGCGCGCTGCTCCAGCGCCTTGAGCCGGTCCAGCGACTCGTTGGACACATCGCGGATCTGGCCGCGGTTGCGCAGCGTCTGCATGACGGTGAGCTCGGACGGTGTGCCGTCCGGGAGCAGACCCGGGATGTCCACGGCGTTGTGCCGGGCGTAGACGCCGGGGGCGGGCAGCGGCGGCAGCTGCTTGCCGCGTACGCGCGCCTCGGACATCTCCCGCTGGGTCCTTGCCCGTTCGGTGCGCTCCCGGTGGGTGAGCACCATCGCGCCGACCGTCGCCGTGATCAGCAGGGCGCCGGTGATCTCGAAGGCGAAGACGTACTTGGTGAAGATGAGGCTGGCCAGCCCCTCGATGTTCCCGCCGTGCTCGGTGTTGGCCGTGCCGAGACCGTTGAAGCTGTTCAGCGAGGCGTTGCCGATGCCCGCGATCAGCAGGACCCCGAAGCCGATGCCGCAGCCCGCGGCGAGCCAGCGCTGGCCCTTGAGGGTCTCCTTCAGCGAATCGGCCGCCGTGACGCCGACGAGCATGACCACGAAGAGGAACAGCATCATGATCGCGCCGGTGTAGACGACGATCTGGACGATGCCCAGGAAGTAGGCGCCGTTGGCGAGGTAGAACACCGCCAGGACGATCATGGTCCCGGCGAGGCTCAGCGCACTGTGCACGGCCTTCTTCATCAGTACGGTGGACAGCGCGCCGAGCACGGCGACGATGCCCAGCACCCAGAACTGGACGGCCTCGCCGGTCGAGGTCTGGGAGGCCGCCGCGGCCAGGCCGGTCATGCGTCCACCTCCTGCGCCGAGCCGTTGCTCTCACGGCCGCCGTCCGACGGCTTCTCGCCCTTGGAGACCGCGGTCTGACGCTCCGTGCCGGGCGCGGCCTCGGTGACCAGACCCCGGTAGTAGTCCTGCTCGTCCATCCCGGGGTAGATCGCGTGCGGAGTGTCGACCATGCCCTCCTCCAGGCCCGCGAGCAGCTCGTCCTTGGTGTAGATCAGGCTCTCGCGACTGGTGTTGGCGAGCTCGAACTCATTGGTCATCGTCAGCGCCCGGGTCGGGCACGCCTCGATGCACAGCCCGCAGAGGATGCAGCGCGCGTAGTTGATCTGGTAGACGCGGCCGTAGCGCTCCCCCGGGGAGTAGCGCTCCTCGTCGGTGTTGTCCGCGCCCTCCACGTAGATCGCGTCCGCCGGACAGGCCCAGGCACACAGCTCACAGCCGACGCACTTCTCCAGACCGTCCGGGTGACGGTTGAGCTGATGCCGGCCGTGGAAGCGCGGCGCCGTCACCTTCTGCGTTTCCGGATACTGCTCGGTCAACCGCTTCTTGAACATGGCCTTGAAGGTCACGCCGAAGCCGGCGACGGGGTTCTGGAACTTCTCCTCCGAAGGTTCTGATGACTCAGACACCGTCAGCCTCCTTTCCGTCACTCGAATTTCCGTCACTCTCAGTATCCGGTCCGCCACTGACAACGAGCTCCCGCTCGCCGCGCGGCCTTCGGCGCGGCACCGGCGGCAGGGTCTGTCCGGGCAGTGGCGGCACCGGGAATCCGCCCGCCATCGGGTCGAACGCCGGCTCCGGTCCGGCGTCCGCCGCCTCGGCCCGGCCCTTCTTGTCGCGGAAGATGTCGGCGACGAAGGAGATCAGCAGGATGGCGATCACGGCCCCGGCCACGTACAGCACGATCTTCGAGAAGTCGTAGCCCTCGTTGCGCAGTGCCCGCACCGTCGCGACCAGCATCAGCCAGAGCAGCGAGACCGGGATCAGGACCTTCCAGCCGAGCTTCATCAGCTGGTCGTAGCGGACCCGCGGCAGCGTGCCGCGCAGCCAGATGAAGAAGAACAGCAGCAACTGGACCTTGAGGACGAACCAGAGCATCGGCCACCAGCCCTGGTTCGCGCCCTCCCAGAAGGTGCTGATCGGCCACGGGGCCCGCCAGCCGCCCAGGAACAGGGTCGTGGAGACCGCCGAGACGGTGACCATGTTGACGTACTCGGCGAGCATGAACATCGCGAACTTGATCGACGAGTACTCGGTGTTGAAGCCGCCGACGAGGTCGCCCTCGGACTCCGGCATGTCGAACGGGGCCCGGTTGGTCTCACCGACCATCGTGACGATGTAGATGATGAAGGAGACCGGCAGCAGCAGGATGAACCAGCGGTCCTGCTGCGCCTCCACGATCTTCGAGGTCGACATCGACCCGGAGTAGAGGAAGACCGAGGCGAACGCGGCGCCCATCGCGATCTCGTAGCTGATCATCTGCGCGCAGGAGCGCAGGCCGCCGAGGAGCGGGTACGTCGATCCGGACGACCAGCCCGCCAGCACGATGCCGTAGATCCCGACCGAGGCGACCGCGAGGATGTAGAGCATCGCGATGGGCAGGTCGGTGAGCTGCATCGCCGTACGGTGCCCGAAGATCGAGACCTGGTTGTCGGACGGGCCGAACGGGATCACCGCGATCGCCATGAACGCCGGAATGGCGGCGACGATCGGCGCCAGCACGTACACGACCTTGTCGGCCCGTTTGACGACGACGTCTTCCTTCAGCATCAGCTTGATGCCGTCGGCGAGCGACTGGAGCATGCCCCAGGGGCCGTGCCTGTTGGGTCCGATGCGCAGCTGCATCCAGGCGACGACCTTGCGCTCCCACACGATCGAGAAGAGCACGGTCACCATCAGGAACGCGAAGCAGAACACCGCCTTGATGACGACGAGCCACCACGGGTCGGTGCCGAACATCGACAGATCCTCGGCGGCGAGTACGGCACGGTGCGGTGCCGCGGCCAGTTGAGCGAAGGCAGTCACGCCCCCACCTCCGGTGTGACGTCGGGAGTGCCCGGTGCGGCGGGGCCGATCCGGACCAGGCCGCCGGGCCGGGCACCGGTGTCGGCCGGGATGCCCCGCCCGACGGAGTTCAGCGGCACCCAGACCACGCGGTCCGGCATGTCGGTGACCTTCAACGGGAGTTCGACGCCGCCCGCCGGACCGGTGACGGCCAGCAGATCGCCGTCCTTCACACCCGTCTCGGCCGCGGTGGCGGCGGAGAGCCTGGCGACCGAGGCGTGCCGGGTGCCGGCCAGCGCTTCGTCGCCCTCCTGGAGCCGGCCCAGGTCGAGCAGCATCCGGTGGCCCGCGAGGATCGCCTCCCCGTCGCCGGGCCTGGGCAGCGGTCGCGCCGACTCGTTCGGGTCGGTGGCGTGCGCACCGGCCCAGCCGCCCAGCCGGTCCAGCTCACGGCGTACGGACTTCAGGTCCGGCAGCGCGAAATGGGTGTCCATGGCGTCGGCCAGCATGTGCAGCACCCGGGCATCGGTCGGCGCGAGCGTCCGTGTCATCTGCTCGGGCTTCAGCGCGGCCTCGAACATCCGCGCCCTGCCCTCCCAGTTGAGGAAGGTGCCGGGCTTCTCGGCCACCGCGGCGACCGGGAGGACCACATCGGCCCGCTCGGTCACCTCGCTGGGCCGCAGCTCCAGCGAGACCAGGAATCCGACCTGGTCCAGGGCTTCCAGGGCCCGTGCCGGGTTCGGCAGGTCCGCGGGCTCGACCCCGGCGACGAGCAGCGCGCCCAGTTCGCCGGTGGCCGCGGCCTCCACGATCTGGCCGGTGTCGCGGCCGAAGCGGGACGGGAGTTCGGCGACGTTCCAGACGGCCGCCACCTCGTCCCTGGCCCGCGGGTCGGTCGCCGGCCGGCCGCCGGGCAGCAGCGACGGAAGCGCGCCCGCCTCCACCGCGCCGCGCTCGCCGGCCCGCCGCGGGATCCACACCAGCGCGGCCCCGGTCGCGGTGGCGGTCCGTACCGCGGCGGTCAGCCCGCCCGGCACCTCGGCCAGCCGCTCGCCGACCACGATCACCGCACCCTCGCCGCGCAGCGCCTCGGCCGCGACGGCTCCGTCGCCGTCGAGTCCGACGCCGCCCGCGATCGCGTCGAGCCACTCGGTCTCCGTGCCGGGGGCGGCGGGGAGCAGCGTGCCGCCCGCCTTCTCCAGCCCTCGGGTGGCGTGCGAGGCGACGGCGAACGTGCGCTGTCCGTGCTTGCGGTTCGCCTTGCGCAGCCGCAGGAAGACGCCGGGCGCCTCCTCCTCGGACTCGAACCCGACCAGCAGCACCGTCGGGGCCTTCTCCAGCGAGGTGTACGTGACACCCGAGCCGTCCAGGTCCCGGCCCCGTCCGGCCACGCGGGCGGCCAGGAAGTCGGCCTCCTCGCCGCTGTGCGCCCGCGCGCGGAAGTCGACGTCGTTCGTGTCGAGGGCGACCCGGGCGAACTTGCTGTACGCGTACGCGTCCTCGACGGTCAGCCGGCCGCCGATGAGGACACCCGTCCTGCCGCGTGCGGCGGTCAGCCCGGCAGCCGCGGCGGCCAGCGCCTCGGGCCAGCTCGCCGGTTCCAGGACACCGTCCGCGTTGCGTACCAGCGGGGTGGTGAGCCGGTCCCGTTGCTGCGCGTAGCGGAAGCCGAAGCGGCCCTTGTCGCAGACCCACTCCTCGTTGACCTCGGGGTCGTTGGCGGCGAGCCGCCGCATGACCTTGCCGCGCCGGTGGTCGGTGCGGGTGGCACAGCCGCCCGCGCAGTGCTCGCACACCGACGGCGACGACACCAGGTCGAAGGGCCGGGACCGGAACCGGTACGCCGCCGAGGTCAGCGCCCCGACCGGGCAGATCTGGATGGTGTTCCCGGAGAAGTACGACTCGAACGGGTCGCCCTCGCCCGTACCGACCTGCTGGAGGGCACCGCGCTCGATCAGCTCGATCATCGGGTCGCCCGCCACCTGGTTGGAGAACCGGGTGCAGCGCGCGCAGAGCACGCACCGCTCTCGGTCCAGCAGCACCTGGGTGGAGATCGGGACGGGCTTCTCGTACGTCCGCTTCTTCCCGTCGAAGCGGGAGTCGGCGTCGCCGTGCGACATCGCCTGGTTCTGCAGCGGGCACTCGCCGCCCTTGTCGCAGACCGGGCAGTCCAGCGGGTGGTTGATGAGCAGCAGCTCCATCACACCCTTCTGCGCCTTCTCGGCGACCGGCGAGGTCAGCTGCGACCGCACCACCATGCCGTCGGTGCAGGTGATGGTGCAGGACGCCATCGGCTTGCGCTGGCCCTCGACCTCGACGATGCACTGGCGGCAGGCGCCGACCGGATCGAGGAGCGGGTGGTCGCAGAAGCGCGGGATCTCGATGCCGAGGAGTTCGGCGGCCCGGATGACCAGGGTGCCCTTGGGCACGCTGATCTCGATGCCGTCGATCGTCAGCGTGACGAGGTCCTCGGGCGGAACGGCCGCCTCGCCGCCCCCGGAGGGCGCACTCGTGGTGACTGTCATGCGTTCACCCCCTGGTGAGCGTTCTTGTCGTCGGCCCAGGCGGTCGACCTGGCGGGATCGAAGGGGCAGCCCCGGCCCGTGATGTGCTCCTCGTACTCCTCGCGGAAGTACTTCAGCGAGGAGAAGATCGGTGAGGCGGCGCCGTCGCCGAGGGCGCAGAAGGACTTGCCGTTGATGTTGTCGGCGATGTCGTTGAGCTTGTCGAGGTCGGCCATCTGTCCCTTGCCTGCCTCGATGTCGCGGAGCAACTGGACCAGCCAGTACGTGCCTTCACGGCACGGCGTGCACTTGCCGCAGGACTCGTGGGCGTAGAACTCGGTCCAGCGGGTGACCGCCCGCACGACGCAGGTCGTCTCGTCGAAGCACTGGAGCGCCTTGGTGCCGAGCATGGAACCGGCGGCGCCGACGCCCTCGTAGTCGAGCGGCACGTCGAGGTGCTCGTCGGTGAACATCGGGGTCGAGGAGCCGCCCGGGGTCCAGAACTTCAGCCGGTGGCCGGGACGCATGCCGCCGCTCATGTCGAGCAGCTGGCGCAGCGTGATGCCGAGCGGGGCCTCGTACTGGCCGGGGCTCGCGACGTGCCCGCTGAGCGAGTACAGCGTGAAGCCCGGGGACTTCTCGCTGCCCATCGACTTGAACCAGTCCTTGCCCCGGTTCAGGATCGCGGGAACCGAGGCGATGGATTCGACGTTGTTCACCACAGTGGGGCAGGCGTACAGACCGGCGACCGCGGGGAAGGGCGGCCGCAGCCGGGGCTGGCCGCGTCGCCCTTCGAGCGAGTCGAGGAGTGCGGTCTCCTCACCACAGATGTACGCGCCCGCGCCCGCGTGCACGGTGAGTTCCAGGTCGAGCCCCGAGCCCAGGACGTTCGTCCCGAGGAAGCCCGCCTCGTACGCCTCGCGCACGGCTTCGTGCAACCGCCGCAGCACGGGGACGACTTCACCGCGCAGATAGATGAAGGCGTGCGAGGAACGGATCGCGTAGCAGGCGATCACGATGCCCTCGATGAGGGAGTGCGGGTTGGCGAAGAGGAGCGGGATGTCCTTGCAGGTCCCGGGCTCCGACTCGTCGGCGTTGACGACCAGGTAGTGCGGTTTGCCGTCGCCCTGCGGGATGAACTGCCACTTCATCCCGGTGGGGAAACCGGCGCCGCCGCGGCCGCGCAGACCGGAGTCCTTGACGTACGCGATGAGGTCGTCCGGCGACATGGCGAGGGCCTTGCGCAGCCCCTCGTACCCCTCGTGGCGCCGGTAGGTCTCCAGGGTCCAGGATTCCGGTTCGTCCCAGAAGGCGGAGAGGACCGGGGCGAGCAGCTTCTCGGGGCTGCTTCCGTTCCCGTTGCCGTTGATCTCGGCTGCCAAGGTCATCACTCCCCCTCCTCTGCGACGGGACCGGCCGGGTGCTCCGGGTCGGAGGCCGATGTCTGCTGTGAGATGTCCGGCGTCCCGGAGGGACTCGGGTGGGCGTGCGGGCCGAGGTGCTCGGACGGCGACGGCTCGTGCGGCTGGTCGCCGCGCGGGCTCTCACCGCGGGGGGCGACGACGCGCGGGCGCGGCTCCTCCCCCTTGGCGAGCCGGAGTCCGATCAGCGAGGCGGGGCCCGCGCCACCGGACGCCTCGACGGCGCCGGGGCGCTCGTCGGGGAAGCCGGCCAGGATCCGGGACGTCTCCTTGTACGAGCACAGGGGCGCGCCGCGGGTGGGTTCGACGGTGCGCCCGGCGATCAGGTCGTCGACCAGCCGCGTCGCGCTCTCGGGCGTCTGGTTGTCGAAGAACTCCCAGTTGACCATCACCACGGGAGCGAAATCACAGGCCGCGTTGCACTCGATGTGTTCGAGGGTGACCTTGCCGTCTTCGGTGGTCTCGTCGTTGCCGACGCCGAGGTGTTCCTTCAGCCGGTCGAAGATGGCGTCGCCGCCCATCACCGCGCACAGGGTGTTGGTGCAGACTCCGACCTGGTACTCGCCGCTCGGCCTGCGCCGGTACATGGTGTAGAAGGTGGCGACCGCGGTGACCTCGGCGGTGGTGAGGCCGAGCTGCTCGGCGCAGAACGCCATGCCCGTACGGGAGACGAAGCCCTCCTCGGCCTGCACCAGGTGCAGCAGCGGCAGCAGGGCGGAGCGGCTGCCGGGGTAGCGGGCGATCACCTCCTTCGCGTCCGCTTCGAGCCTGGCGCGCACCTCGGCCGGGTAGGCGGGGGCGGGGAGCTGCGGCATCCCCAGACTGACTTCCTGACGTGCTTCGGTCACCGGTCGACGCCTCCCATCACGGGGTCGATGGACGCGACGGCGACGATGACGTCGGCGACCTGGCCGCCTTCGCACATCGCCGCCATGGCCTGCAGATTGGTGAAGGACGGGTCGCGGAAGTGGACCCGGTAGGGGCGGGTGCCGCCGTCCGAGACGACATGGACGCCCAGCTCGCCCTTGGGCGATTCGACCGCGGTGTACACCTGTCCGGGCGGAACCCGGAATCCCTCGGTCACCAGCTTGAAGTGGTGGATCAGCGCCTCCATGGAGGTGCCCATGATCTTCTTGATGTGGTCGAGCGAGTTGCCGAGCCCGTCCGGTCCGAGCGCGAGCTGCGCCGGCCAGGCGATCTTCTTGTCGGCGACCATCACCGGTCCGGGGGCGAGCCGGTCGATGCACTGCTCGACGATCCGCAGCGACTGGCGCATCTCCTCCAGCCGGATGAGGAAGCGGCCGTAGGCGTCGCAGCTGTCGGCGGTGGGGACGTCGAACTCGTAGTTCTCGTATCCGCAGTAGGGGTCCGTCTTGCGCAGATCGTGCGGGAGCCCGGCGGAGCGCAGGATCGGGCCGGTGGCGCCGAGTGCCATGCAGCCGGTCAGATCGAGATAGCCGACGTCCTGCATACGGGCCTTGAAGATCGGATTGCCGGTGGCGAGCTTGTCGTACTCCGGCAGGTTCTTCTTCATGGTCTTCACGAACTCGCGGAGCTGGTCGACCGCGCCGGGCGGCAGGTCCTGGGCGAGTCCGCCGGGCCGGATGAACGCGTGGTTCATCCGCAGCCCGGTGATCAGCTCGAAGAGATCGAGGACGAGTTCACGATCACGGAAGCCGTAGATCATGATCGTGGTGGCGCCGAGCTCCATGCCGCCGGTGGCGATGCACACCAGGTGCGAGGAGATCCGGTTGAGCTCCATCAGGAGCACGCGCAGGACGGTGGCCCGGTCCGGGATCTGGTCCTCGATGCCGAGCAGCTTCTCGACGCCCAGGCAGTACGCCGCCTCGTTGAAGAACGGCGTCAGGTAGTCCATGCGCGTCACGAAGGTGGTGCCCTGGGTCCAGTTCCGGAATTCGAGGTTCTTCTCGATGCCGGTGTGGAGATAGCCGATGCCGCAGCGGGCCTCGGTGACGGTCTCGCCGTCGATCTCCAGGATCAGCCGCAGCACCCCGTGCGTGGACGGGTGCTGGGGGCCCATGTTGACGATGATGCGCTCGTCGTCGGACTTGACCGCGGACTCGACCACCTCGTCCCAGTCGCCGCCGGTGACGGTGTATACGGTCCCCTCGGTCGTGTCGCGGGCGTCCGAGAGGGGCGTCCCGGAAGGACCCGGTGAGGGCTGGGCATGGGAAGTAGACATCAGGAGTACGACCTCCGCTGGTCCGGAGCCGGGATCTGGGCGCCCTTGTACTCGACGGCGATACCGCCGAGCGGATAGTCCTTGCGCTGCGGGAAGCCCTGCCAGTCGTCCGGCATCATGATCCGGGTGAGGGCGGGATGCCCGTCGAAGACGAGCCCGAAGAAGTCGTAGGCCTCGCGCTCGTGCCAGTCGTTGGTCGGGTAGACCTCGACGAGCGACGGAATGTGCGGATCGCTGTCCGGGGCCGACACCTCCAGGCGGATCAGCCGGCCGTGCGTGATCGAGCGCAGGTGGTAGACGGCGTGCAGCTCGCGGCCCTTGTCGCCGAGGAAGTGGACGCCGCTCACCCCGGTACAGAGCTCGAAGCGCAGCGCCGGGTCGTCGCGCAGGGTGCGGGCGACCTGGACCAGGTGCTCGCGGGCGATGTGGAAGGTGAGTTCGCCGCGGTCGACGACGGTCTTCTCGATGGCGTTGGCGGGAAGCAGGTCCTGTTCCTCCAGGGCCCCTTCGAGCTCGTCCGCGACCTCGTCGAACCAGCCGCCGTACGGACGGGACGTGGCGCCCGGCAGGGTCACCGCGCGGACGAGACCGCCGTAGCCGGAGGTGTCGCCGCCGTTGTTGGCGCCGAACATGCCCTTGCGTACGCCGATGACCTCGCCGCTCTCGTCACGCGGTGCGGGCACACCGTTGTTGCTCTGCTCGTCGTGATGACGGTTCTCGCTCACCGCAGCAGCCCCTTCATCTCGATCAGGGGCAGTGCCTTGAGGGCCGCGTCCTCCGCCTCGCGGGCGGCCTCCTCCGCGTTGACCCCGAGCTTGGAGCTCTGGATCTTCTGGTGGAGCTTGAGGATCGCGTCCATCAGCATCTCGGGCCGCGGCGGGCAGCCCGGCAAATAGATGTCAACAGGGACAATATGATCAACACCTTGAACAATGGCGTAATTGTTGAACATCCCGCCCGATGATGCACAAACCCCCATGGAGATCACCCACTTGGGGTTGGGCATCTGGTCGTAGACCTGCCGCAGGACGGGCGCCATCTTCTGGCTGACCCGCCCTGCCACGATCATCAGATCCGCCTGCCGCGGCGATCCGCGGAAGACCTCCATCCCGAAACGGGCCAGGTCGTAGCGCCCGGCCCCGGTGGTCATCATCTCGATGGCGCAGCAGGCGAGGCCGAAGGTGGCGGGGAAGACGGACGACTTCCGCACCCAGCCGGCGGCCTGCTCGACAGTGGTCAGCACGAAGCCGCTCGGCAGCTTCTCTTCGAGTCCCATGGTGTGCCCCTCAGCCCCTCAGTCCCATTCCAGGCCGCCGCGACGCCATACGTACGCGTAGGCGACGAAGACGGTGAGCACGAAGAGCAGCATCTCCACGAGCCCGAAGATCCCCAGGGCGTCGAAGGTGACCGCCCAGGGATAGAGGAAGACGATCTCGATGTCGAAGACGATGAAGAGCATCGCCGTCAGGTAGTACTTGATGGGGAAGCGGCCGCCTCCGGCTGGAGTGGGGGTGGGTTCGATACCGCACTCGTACGCTTCGAGCTTTGCTCGGTTGTACCGCTTCGGGCCGATAAGCGTGGCCATGACCACGGAGAAGATCGCAAACCCTGCCCCGAGGGCGCCGAGCACGAGGATGGGCGCGTAGGCATTCACGCTCCTCGCTCCTTCCAGTCGTCCTTGACCGTTGGACCGCATCGGGCGATTCGGCTCGCCACCCCACCAAGATCGTGCACATGTGAGGCAGTTCACAAGCCCGACTGCCCCGCATCCTATGCCCGCCATCCTGTGATCTGCGACACGGGGTACGACAACGAGTTTGTGATCTCCACCACCCGGCGAAGGCTCGCGAAGCCACCTGAGCGGTGATCTTCGTACGCAAAGCGGCCGAGCGGTCACGAGACGTGACATCTGATGCTGTTAGCGCTGGTCAACACGGTGTTGCACTAACAATCAGATACCCGCGGAGGCAAATTGGCAATGGACGGCCTGGGAGTGATAAGGGGATCTGCCCCACTCTGATCTCACTCGGGCGAGGGGCCCCCGGGGAGCGAAGTGGACGTGTGCACCCATTCACGATCTTCCGGATGAATGGCCGTGGCCGAAATCCGACGCCCCCTCAGATGCGAAACGCGCACGCCTCTCACTCCACGATCACCCTGTGACCTGTGTCACTTCGATCAGGCGCCGATAAAAGCGGGCTTGGCCATCGGTGTGAACGGATGGTAAGCGGCGGGCAATTCGGGCGTATTACCGAAAGTCCGTGATCACAGCGCTGATCAAGCATGCCCGGTTTGCCCGTTACGGCGTCAATAAGGGCCGCCAGGAAGCGGATTCACAGATTCCGGACGTAACTGTGTCGCAACACACGTTTCTTGAAGGGAGCCCCGGGGCCCTGATAGCGCTAGTACTCATGTCCCACACCGCTCACATACCCAGCCACCGGAAGCCCCGCCGAAGCGCGCCGAAGACGGCGCTGCGAGCCGGAGTTGCCGGTGGCGTCCTCAGCACCATCGCGGTGGCAGGCGCTGCCGGCCCGGCCCAGGCCGAGCCGGTGACCCAGACCATCGAGATGCCCACCATCACCGCCGGGCTCTCCACCGCCGTCGCCGCGTCCGCCCAGGCCACGCAGCAGGTCGCCCAGGACCTGCAGACGCAGGCCCAGGAGGACGCCGCCGCCGCCACCGCGGCCAAGACCGCCAAGAAGGCCAAGGCCGAGGCGGTCCGCAAGGCGGAGGCCAAGAAGAAGGCGGAGGCCGCCGCCAAGGCCAAGGCGGAGGCCGCCGCCCAGCGCGCCTCCCGCACCGCCGTCCGTACGTCGCTCAGCGCGACCTCCGGCTCCACCGCCGTGGCCTCGACGTCGGCCTCGTCCTCCTCCTCGTCGAGCGCGACCGGCTCCGCCGCGTCCGTCATCGCCTTCGTGAAGGCCCAGGTCGGCGACGCCTACGTGTCCGGCGGCACCGGACCCAACTCGTGGGACTGCTCCGGTCTCGTCCAGGCCGCGTTCCGCTCGGTGGGTGTCGACCTGCCGCGCGTCTCGCAGGCCCAGTCCACCGCGGGCACCCAGGTCTCCCTGAGCAACCTCCAGCCGGGCGACATCCTGTACTGGGGCGGTGCGGGCAGCGCGTACCACGTCGGGGTGTACGTGGGCGGCGGCGAGTTCGTCGGCGCGCAGAACTCCAGCACCGGTGTGGTGCAGCGTCCGCTGTCCTACGACCCGCCGTCGGGCGCGGTCCGCGTTCTCTGAGTTCCGCAGGTTCCACCGGGTTCACGGATTCACAAGCGCCGTACGGGCGCGCAACGAAGGGCCGTCACTCCCCCGCTCGGGAGCGACGGCCCTTCGTCGTTCCGGCGGAATCACGACATCACCCCGGGCGGGGACCGTTGACGTCGCGAACCGGCCGGACACCGCTCACCGGTGCTTGTGAACTGGGGCGAACAGCCCTCGCGTCACCGAGCACAGGACGGCACCGCCATGACCACCGCGGCCACCACTCCCGACGGACGAACCGCCCCGCCGCCCCGCACCCCGTTACGCGGCCGGCTCGCCGTCGTCTCGGTCATGCTCGGCATCTTCTCGATCGTCACCACGGAGATCCTGCCCATCGGCCTGCTGACGTCGATCGGCTCCGACTTCGCCGTGTCGGACGGGGTCGCGGGTCTGCTGCTGACGATGCCCGGAGCCCTCGCCGCCGTCTCCGCCCCCGTGGTCACCGTGGCGACGGCGCGCGTGGACCGCCGTGCGATGCTCGGCGGGTTCATGCTCCTGCTGGTCCTGGCCGACCTCCTCACCGCCGCGGCCACGGACTACCGGCTCCTCCTGGCCGCCCGGGTACTGGTGGGAATCACCATCGGCGGCTTCTGGTCGATCGGCGCGGGGCTGGCCGAGCGGCTGGTCCGCCCCGAGTCGGTCGGCCGGGCGACCGCGGTGATCTTCTCGGCGGTCCCGCTGGGCTCCGTGCTCGGCGTCCCCGCGGGCACGTTCATCGGCGGTCTGGCCGGCTGGCGGACGTCGTTCGTGGTCATGGGCGCGCTGACCGCGGGCGTACTGGCCCTGATGCCGGTGGTGCTTCCACCCCTGCCCCCGACCCGGGTCACCCGGGCGAGCCTGCTCCGTGCCGTGCTCGGCCGAAGCGGCACCCGGTTCGCCTTGCTCATCACCTTTCTCATCGTTCTGTCGCATTTCGCGACCTACACCTATGTCACTCCGTTCCTCGAACAGGTCACCCGTGCGGGCCCTGCCGTGATCACGGTGTTCCTGCTGGTCTACGGCGCCGCCGGAATCATCGGGAACTTCCTCGGCGGCGCCCTCGTGGTGCGACGGCCGCTCACCGCGACCGCGCTCGCCGCGGGGCTGATCGCCGCGGCGACCGCCCTGCTGCCCGCCCTGGGCGGGTGGCAGCCGGGCGCCGTCGCGCTGCTGGTCGTCTGGGGGGTGGCCTACGGTGCGGTGCCGGTCTGCTCACAGGCGTGGTTCGCCAGGGCGGCACCCGACACGCCGGAGGCGGCGTCGGTCCTGTTCACCGCGTCCTTCCAGGCGACCTTCGCCATCGGCGCCCTGACGGGCGGGGCGGTCCTCGACCACCTGTCCGTGTCGGCGGTCATGCGGCTCGGTGGGGTGGTCGCGGCCGTCGCGGTGGTCGTGGTGGCCCTGCCCGGGACGCGCCCCGGACGCCTCGGCTCCCGGCGGGGGTGAACCACCCCGGCCCCGTCCTCGGGGCCCGGCGGGGGTGAGCCGCAGCGCCTTCATCCGCGGCGAGCACCCCCGCGCCCCGCCACACCCTCGTCGTACAGAAATCCGCATGGGTTAGGCTCGCCGGGGCGCAGTGAGGGGCCTCGACCGGGGTCCGGGCTTCACGTGTGGCCGCATCCGACTCGCCACCGGCCCCGTCCCACCCTGAGCAGCGGTCCCGGAGTACCGGAAGAAACTGTTCAGGTATCGGCCTGCTGCTGGGCCGGAAATGTGAGGGCCGCCCGTGCGGGACTACTTGCTCATGCTGTTCATCACGGCTGCGGTGACCCATCTCCTGACCGGCCCCGTACGGAAGTTCGCCATCGCCGTCGGGGCGATGCCCGAGATCCGGGCACGCGACGTCCACCGCGAACCCACCCCCCGCCTCGGTGGCATCGCCATGTTCGGCGGGCTGCTGGCCGGATACCTGGTGGCCTCGCACCTCCCGCACCTGGAGGAGATCTTCACCGAGAGCTCGACGCCCCGGGCGCTGCTGTCCGGTGCCGCGCTGATCTGGTTGCTGGGGGTGCTCGACGACAAGTGGGAGCTCGATTCGCTGGTCAAGCTCGGCGGGCAGTTGCTGGCCGCCGGGGTGATGGCGTTCCAGGGGCTGGCGATCCTCTGGCTCCCGGTACCGGGCACCGACGGGATCTACCTCGCCGACTGGCAGGGCACCCTGCTGACCGTGGGACTGATCGTCTTCACCATCAACGCGGTCAACTTCGTCGACGGGCTCGACGGCCTGGCCGCCGGAACGGTGGGCATCGCCGCGACGGCGTTCTTCCTGTACGCCTACCGGCTCTGGTACGGCTACGGGATCGAGGCCGCCGCGGCCACCACGCTGATCTCCGCGATCCTCGCGGGCATGTGCCTCGGCTTCCTGATCCACAACTCGCACCCGGCCCGGATCTTCATGGGGGACTCCGGTTCCATGCTGCTCGGGCTGCTCATCGCCGGGTGCGCCATCTCCGTCACGGGCGAGGTCGATCCGAGCCTCCTCAAACAGACCGTCGACGGTACGTCCGGTTCGGCCGCGATGGTGCCGGTCTACATCCCGCTGCTGCTTCCGCTGTCCGTCATCGCGCTGCCGGTCGCGGACCTCGTGCTCGCCGTCGTCAGGCGTACGTGGAACGGACGGTCCCCCTTCTCCGCCGACAAGGGACACCTCCACCACCGGCTGCTCCAGCTCGGCCACTCGCACCGCCGGGCCGTGCTTCTCATGTACTTCTGGTCGGCGCTGTTCTCGTTCGGGATCGTGGCCTACTCGGCGCGGGGCGCCAAGTCCTGGATGCTGTTCGCCGTCGCGTTCGTCTGCGGACTGGGCCTGCTTCTGCTGCTCCAGCCCCGCTACGAAGCCGGCCTCGCCCGCCTTCTGGCCCGGGTACGGCCGCGCAGGTCCGCAGGCCGCGTGATCGCCGTCGGCGGGCGGCGCGCCGAGGAGGAGGCAGACGTCCGCCGTGCGAGCGCGGGCGCGGGGCGGCGGTCCTAGCCCACGCCGAGGCTCCGCCGGCAGCCCACGCGGCGGCTCCGGTCGTGACCGTCCGCGACCGGCCCCGGGAAAACCCCCACGCGGCGTCGGCGCATCGCTCCGGGCTCGCACAGGGCCATCCCTGATCCCCCACCCAGTGCCACCACCAACACCAGCTGTCCCGACAGAACGGCCTGCTTCGGCGTCGACGGCCTGATGCGGTACGAGCTGCCGGACGGCCGGACCACCTGGGGCAAGACGGGTTCCCGGCCCGGCTGGGACAACGGGTTCTTCGCCACCCGGAACCTGAAGCACCGGGTGGTCCACTCGCCGAACCCCACGGGAGCCGGTTCGGAGATCATGTACATCGAGAAGATCGTCGCGGCCGCGCTCACCGACTGAGCGCGGCCGTGGCAGGTCCGGGGGCGGCTCAGGCCTTCGGGGCCACCTTCGACAGGCCGTTGATGATCCGGTCCATCGCGTCGCCGCCCGTCGGGTCGGTCAGGTTGGCGAGCATCTTCAGCGTGAACTTCATCAGCAGCGGGTGCGTCAGACCGCGCTGGGTGGCGACCTTCATGACCTTCGGGTTGCCGATCAGCTTCACGAAGGCGCGGCCCATCGTGTAGTAGCCGCCGTAGGTCTCCTTGAGCACCTTCGGGTAGTTGGTGAGAGCCAGTTCGCGCTGGGCCGGGGTCGCGCGGGCGTGGGCCTGGACGATGACGTCCGCGGCGATCTGGCCCGACTCCATGGCGTACGCGATGCCTTCGCCGTTGAACGGGTTGACCATCCCGCCCGCGTCACCGACGAGCAGCAGGCCCTTGGTGTAGTGCGGCTGGCGGTTGAACGCCATCGGGAGGGCGGCGCCGCGGATCGGACCCGTCATGTTCTCCGGGGTGTAGCCCCAGTCCTGCGGCATGGACGCGCACCACGCCTTGAGGACCTCGCGCCAGTCCAACTCCTTGAACGCGGAAGAGGAGTTGAGGATGCCGAGGCCGACGTTGGACGTGCCGTCGCCCATGCCGAAGATCCAGCCGTAGCCGGGCAGGAGCCGGTCCTGGGGGCCGCGCCGGTCCCACAGCTCCAGCCAGGACTCCAGGTAGTCGTCGTCGTGGCGGGGCGAGGTGAAGTACGTACGCACGGCCACGCCCATCGGGCGGTCCTCGCGCCGGTGCAGGCCCATGGCGAGCGACAGCCGGGTGGAGTTGCCGTCGGCGGCGACGACGAGCGGGGCGTGGAAGGTGACCGGGGTCTTCTCCTCGCCGAGCTTCGCGTTGACGCCGGTGATGCGGCCGGTGCGGTCGTCGACGATCGGGGCGCCGACGTTGCAGCGCTCGTACAGCCGTGCGCCCGCCTTCTGCGCCTGGCGGGCCAGTTGCTCGTCGAAGTCGTCGCGCTTGCGGACCAGTCCGTAGTCCGGGTACGAGGCGAGGTCGGGCCAGTCCAGCTGGAGCCGGACGCCGCCCCCGATGATGCGCAGACCCTTGTTGCGCAGCCAGCCGGCCTCTTCGGAGATGTCGATGCCCATGGAGACGAGCTGCTTGGTCGCACGCGGGGTGAGGCCGTCGCCGCAGACCTTCTCCCGGGGGAACGCCGTCTTCTCCAGGAGCAGGACGTCAAGTCCGGCCTTGGCGAGGTAGTACGCGGTCGTGGAGCCGGCCGGGCCTGCCCCGACGACGATCACATCCGCGCTGTGTTCGGAGAGGGGCTGCTCGGTCACGGTCGGATCTCCCGAAGACTCGAAATCGCGTGCCGCGCGGCACCTGTCCCATGCAGTCTATGGGGGTCCGCTGATCAACTTTCCGAAGGGCTCCCCGATGTCGACCGTGCCACTCGCCGCTCCTTCCCTGCAGTTGCGCGTCCCGACCGACGAGGACGCGCTCTCCTGGCACCGCGCGTTCGACGACCCCGAGGTGATGGAGTTCTTCGGCGGTACGTCGGAGGAGCTTTCGATGTACGAGGAGTGGACCGCCCGACAGCGCAGACTCGACGCGGAGCTGGGGTACTGCCTGTGGACGGTGCTCGGCGAGGACGGTGAGGTCGCGGGCTTCACCGGCGCCCAGCCCTGGCCGCGGACCACGTACGGCCCGGTGGGCGAGACCGAGATCGGCTGGCGGCTGGCCCGCTCGGCCTGGGGCCGGGGTTACGCCACCACCGCCGCGCGCCTCACGCTGGAGCGGCTGCGCGCGGCCGGGGTGGAACGGGTCGTGGCGACGATCGACGCACGCAACCAGCGGTCGGTCGCCGTGGCCCTGCGGCTGGGGATGGAACGGGCGGAGAGCTTCACGGCACCGGAGTCGGGGAATGAAGTGCGCTGCTTCCGGCTGGAACTCGCCCCGTGACAACGGGCCGGTCGGCATCACGAGGCAGGGGCCCGGTCGCTCGGGCCGCGGAACCACTCGGCCGGGCCGCGGGCCCCGCCCCTCGGGTCGGGGGCCCGGTCCTCAGGGTCGGGGCCCGGAGGCCGGCGGGCGCACGCCCCGGTGCAGTGCCACCACACCACCGGTGAGGTTGCGCCAGGCGACCTTCGACCAGCCGGCCCGCTGGAGCTTCGCCGCGAGCCCCGCCTGGTCGGGCCAGGCCCGGATGGACTCGGCGAGATAGACGTAGGCGTCGGGGTTGGACGACACCGCGCGCGCGACCGGCGGCAGCGCCCGCATCAGGTACTCCGTGTACACCGTGCGGAACGGCGTCCACGTCGGCTGCGAGAACTCGCAGATCACCACCCGGCCGCCCGGCTTCGTCACCCGGTACAGCTCGCGCAGCGCCGCGTCCGTGTCCTGGACGTTGCGCAGCCCGAAGGAGATCGTCACCGCGTCGAAGGTCTCGTCGCGGAACGGCAGCCTGGTGGCGTCGCCCGCGGTGAAGGGCAGCCAGGAATTGCGCTTCTTGCCCTCCTGGAGCATGCCGAGGGAGAAGTCGCACGGCACGACGTACGCGCCCGTCGCGGCGAAGGGCAGCGAGGACGTCGCCGTGCCGGCGGCCAGGTCGAGGACCTTCTCCGCGGGCCGGGCGTGGACCGCCTTCGCGACTTCCTTGCGCCACAGCCGGGCCTGGCCGAGCGACAGCACATCGTTGGTGAGGTCGTAGTTCGCCGCCACGCCGTCGAACATCGTGGCGACTTCGTGCGGCTGCTTGTCCAGGGAGGCTCGGGTCACCCGCCCATTCAAGCAGCCCCGGTCCGTCGTGCTTCGCGCCGGTCGCGAGTCGTGTCCTTGCAGACTGAACCGATTCGGTCCGGCGGGGGTCAGTACAGAGGGGGAGCCCGGAGTCGCCGGGAGCAGGGGGGAGCACAGATGTCCGCACAGGGCGCGCGCCGGCGGTTCTGGCCGGAACGCGGCCGGAACCGGCTGCTCGTCGCCGTGGTCGTCCCGGCCGTACTGATCTGTGCCGCCGTGGTGGGGCCCCGATGGAACGGTGGCGGTGACGGGAAGGCGGCCACACCGTCCGCGTCCGGGAGCGCGTCGGAGATCGGCACGTTCACCGTCGCCCGCGCGGGCGTCCCGAACGGGGGCAGGTCCAGGGCCGGGGGCAACGCCTACCGGGTCGAGGTGGAGGACGGGTCGGGCATCGACCCGGACGAGGCCGCCGCCGAGATCGCCCGCATCCTGGCCGCGCCACGGGGCTGGTCGCACCATGGCGAGCACGTCTTCCGCCAGGTCGCCGACGGCCCGGCGGGACTGGTCGTACGCATCGCCACCCCCGGGACCACCGACGCCATCTGCGGGCGGAGCGGCCTCGACACCCATGGCGAGGTCAACTGCCGGGTCGGCACCGATGTCATGGTCAACCTCAAGCGCTGGCAGCAGGGGTCGCCCGAGTTCCACGGTCCGCTCGCCGACTACCGGGCCCTCATCATCAACCACGAGGTCGGGCACTGGCTGGGGCACGGCCACGAGACCTGTCCGGGCAAGGGCCGTCCCGCCCCGGCGATGATGCAGCAGATCTACGGGCTGAAGGGGTGCGTCTCCAACGCCTGGCCGTACGACGCCGAGGGCCGGTACCTGGGCGGTCCGTCGGTACCGTGACGGCCTGGGCCCGTCGGACGGGCCCAGGGGCTGTCCCCGCGATCACGAGCGAAACCCGCTGATCACGCGCGAGGGCGACCCTGCGCGGCAAAGCCGGCAGCCGGCGCACGCGGGCTCGGGTGCGCCGGGGAACCAGCCGTCCGCCGAGCCCCCTCGCCGCGCAGCGCCGCCAGGTCCCGTACGCCGGACACCGCTGCCCGGTCGGCGCCGCCTCGCGCCGGTCGGGCACGGGCGCCGGAACGTTCCGGAACTCGACCTCAACCTTTTGGCCACGGCATTGCTCAGTACAGGGGTGAGAGACCACCGAGACCCCGGAGAGGGGGACAGATGACCGCAGACGGCAGTCGGGACTCCACCGGATTCGAGGAGTTCGCCCGGGCGAACCAACGGCGTCTGTACCGGACCGCATATCTGCTGTGCGGCGATGCGGAGAGCGCCCGCGACCTGACCCAGACGACGCTGGCCAAGCTCTTCCAGCACTGGCACCGGGCGAGCAGGGCCGACCATCCCGCAGCCTATGCGCGCACCGTCCTCACCCGGACGTATCTCGCCGAGCGCCGACGCCGGCTCCGCGACGTCCTGGCCCACAGCCATGTCGATGCCCCGACCCCCTCGGTGGGCCCCGAGCTGACGGTGACGCTGCTGACCGCGCTCGCCGAACTGCCGCCTCGCGCCCGGGCGATGGTCGTCCTGCGCTACTGGGAGGACCTGGGCGTGCGGACGGTCGCCGAGCTGCTGCGCTGCAGTGAGTCCACCGTCAAGAGCCAGTGCTCACGCGCGCTCGCCACGCTGCGTACGCGGCTGGGCGACCGGTACCTCTACACCACCCGCAGCTGAGGAGAACGTCATGGACATGTTTCCGCAGAGCGCGCCTCAGGAGACCGAGGACCGACTGATCAGGGAGGCCATGGCGGAGGCGGCGGAGGGGGCACCGCCGCTGCCGGACCTGGTGCCGGTCGCCCTGGCCATGGGCCGCAGGCGCCGCATCAGGGCGCGGGCGGCGATCGGCGGCGGAATGGTGGGAGTGGTGGCGCTCGGGGTGTTCGGCGCGACGCTGCCGTCCTGGGGCACGGGCGCCGGTTCCGGCGACGGCACCGCGCAGGTCGGGGCGCCCTCGCCCGTACCGAGCCCGAGCTACGCGACTCCGTCCCCCGTACGCACCGCTCCCACGCCCGGCTTCCCGGAGCCGATCCCCTCGTACACCGGGCCGACACGTACGCCCGCCCACGTCGAACCCACTCCGGGCGAGTCGTCCATGGCCGACCTGCCCGCGCCCGAGCGCGGGCGGCAGGAGAAGTTCCAGCAGCAGGCGGCGGCCGTGCTGGACGAGCTGTTGCCTGCGGCGTTCGGCACGGTACGCCCGGTCGACCTGACCGTGAGCCGGTACCAGGGCGGTTCCGGGGGCCATGTCTTCCCCGTCGTCTTCTCCGTGCGCCCCACCGCCGGCCCGTCCGACAGCCCGCAGAAGCCTTGCCCGTACGACCCGGAGAAGGAGAAGAAGTACCGGTGCGAGCAGGTCACCCTGCTGGACGGGATCGTGGCCCGCGCCGTCACCACGACCGACAGCTCGAAGGGCCGGAAGCACGTCGTCGGCGTCGACATCAGCTTCGTGTACAGGGACAGCACCGTCGTCCTCTCGGCCGACGGCGACGACTCGGCCGCCGTCTCGGCGCCGGTCACCGCCGACCAACTGCTCCACGTAGCCCGGGACGACCGCTTCCTGCGCCTGGTGCGTTACGCCGAAGCGTTCCCGATGGAGCCGAAGCAGGAGTCCGTCCATGAGGGGTGAGGAGCGGGGCCGCCGGGCGCGTGGCCGTGGCGGCAGTCGTGGTGCGATCCGGCGGGCCCGCCGCCGGAAGACCCGGATACAGGTGACGGGCGCCGTGCTGGTGCCGGGTGCGCTGCTGCTCTGCGGGGCGTTGGTATGGGGGCCGTGGAGTGGCGGTGAAAGGGCATCGGCACAGGCGGAGACCCCGTCGGACCGGGTGGCGGTGCCGTCGTCCCCGGGACCGGGCGTCGAGCCCGGCTCCCCTTCGACGCCCGGCGGTCCACGCCGCTCCGCCTCGGCCGACGACGCCGACGCCGACGGCGACACCGATTCCGGCGTCGGGAAGGGGCGCGCGGGAAAGAAGAAGCCGGAGGCGGGAAAGCGGGCGGACGAGTCCCAAAGCTCGTCCGGGTCCGTGCCCCTGCACGGCTCCGGTGAGTTCGTCACCGCTGCCCCGGCGCACACCGGCAGTCACGGCACCGGCACCGTCCACCGCTACCGCGTCGAGGTGGAGCGGGGCACCGGTCTGGCCACGCGTCCCGCCGCGGCCGCGGTCTCCGGGGTGTTCGCCGACCCGCGCGGCTGGACCCGCACGGGGCACGACGCGTTCCGGCAGGTCGGCTCGGGTCCGGCCGGTCTGGTGATCCGGATCGCGACGCCGGACACCGTGGACCGGCTCTGCGGGGCGTACGGGCTGAACACGCACGGCGAGGTCAACTGCCGCGTCGGCACCACGGTCGTGGTGAACCTGAAGCGGTGGATGCGGGGGTCACCGCAGTTCGACGGCCCACTGGGCGAGTACCGGGCGCTGATCATCAACCACGAGGTCGGCCACTGGCTGGGCCACGGCCATGAGACCTGTCCGGGGCCCGGACGCCGCGCGCCCGCGATGATGCAGCAGATCGACGGACTGAAGGGGTGCGTCGCCAACGCGTGGCCGTACACGTCCGCGGGCACGTATCTGCGCGGCCCGTCCGTCCCGTGACGGCGCAGCGGGCGTGCGTGCCGGACGCCCGGCCGGACGGGCCCATCGGGACCACGCCCTAACGCCGCCGGTACACCAGCCGCCCGCCCAGCACCGTGGCCACGCACCGCCCCGCCCCCACCGCGCACAGCGCCGCCTCATCGGGTACGTCGAAGACCGCGAGGTCGGCGCGGCCGCCGACGACGAGCGGGCCGTGCACAGTACCGGGCAGGTCGTACCCCTCCATGAACGGGTCCAGGCTCGGTACGCCGGCCAGGATGCCGGGGGCGCCGACGGCCGAGACCTCCGTCAGACCCGAGCGGGCCAGGGCATTGCGGACGGCCGGGTCGTGGAAGCGGCCCGCGACGTGCGTGGTGCCGTGCCTCAGCATCTGCTGCAGCCCGCGCCGTACGCTGCCCGCCCGCCGCGTCGCGTCCATCCCGGGGGCCAGCCGCTCGAATTCCTCGCCCCACAGCGGCTGGTCGCCGAGCGCGTCCGCCTCGCGCGGGTCGGGGTGGTAGCAGCGGGTGAGCAGCCACAGCCCGTGCCACTGCCGCAGTCCCGGCGTGATGACGCCCGGCCATGTGCGGACCCGGGCCGAGGGGTGGGCGGCGACGACCTCGTCGTACGGCCCGAGGGCGACGATCCGGTCGCCCTCCACCACCACCGCACCCTGCGCAACGGCAGCCGCGCCGACCGGCAGAACCAGCGGCGCGGCGTGAACGGTCAGCAAAACCGGCTCAGTTGGCGTTCAGGAGCTTCAGCTCCGGGTGGGCCGTGCCGCCCTCGATCGCGGTGGACGAGATGTGCGAGACCACCCGCTCGTCGACCGGGTCGTTCGCCGGGTCGTCGTGGACGACGAGGTGCTCGTACGTCGTGGCGCGCTGCGCCGGCACGCGGCCCGCCTTGCGGATCAGGTCGATGATCTCCATGCGGTTGGAGCGGTGCTTGGCACCGGCCGAGGAGACGACGTTCTCCTCCAGCATGATCGAACCGAGGTCGTCGGCGCCGTAGTGCAGTGACAGCTGGCCGACCTCCTTGCCGGTGGTCAGCCAGGAGCCCTGGATGTGCGCGACGTTGTCGAGGAAGATCCGGGCGATGGCGATCATCCGCAGGTACTCGAAGAGCGTCGCCTGCGTCCGGCCCTTCAGGTGGTTGTTCTCCGGCTGGTACGTGTACGGGATGAACGCGCGGAAGCCACCCGTGCGGTCCTGCACGTCGCGGATCATCCGCAGGTGCTCGATGCGCTCGGCGTTGGTCTCGCCGGTGCCCATCAGCATGGTGGAGGTGGACTCGACGCCCAGGCGGTGCGCGGCCTCCATGATCTCCAGCCAGCGTTCACCGGACTCCTTGAGCGGAGCGATCGCCTTGCGCGGCCGGGCCGGCAGCAGCTCGGCGCCCGCACCCGCGAAGGAGTCGAGACCGGCGGTGTGGATGCGCTGGATGGCCTCCTCCACGGAGACCTTGGAGATCCGGGCCATGTGCTCGATCTCGGAGGCGCCGAGCGAGTGGATGACCAGCTGCGGGAACGCCTTCTTGATGGCGGAGAAGTGCTCCTCGTAGTACTCGACGCCGTAGTCCGGGTGGTGCCCGCCCTGGAACATGATCTGGGTACCGCCGAGCTCGACGGTCTCCGCGCAGCGGCGCAGGATGTCGTCGAGGTCGCGGGACCAGCCCTTGGCGGTGTCCTTGGGCGCGGCGTAGAACGCGCAGAACTTGCACGCCGTGACACACACGTTCGTGTAGTTGATGTTGCGCTCGATGATGTACGTCGCGATGTGCTCCGTACCGGCGTAGCGGCGTCGGCGTACGGCGTCGGCGGCCGCGCCCAGCGCGTGCAGCGGCGCCGACCGGTAGAGGTCGAGAGCCTCCTCCGGAGTGATCCGACCGCCCTCGGCGGCTCGGTCGAGGATGGGCTGGAGGTCGGCCTTCTCGGTCACCGGGCTGTCACCTTTCGGCGGTTTTTCAACGGATCTACGGACCGGTTCACCCTACGCCAGCCCCTGTCGGCGTCAGCTGCCGGACCGGCTGAGGGTGCCGTACGGAAGTCCCGCGCCCCTCTCCTCGGAGCGAAAGCGGAGCGTGCCGTCGGCGGCGCGCGTGAAGTGGACGTCGGACTCGGTGGAGGTGCACAGGGCCCGGTCGCCGGGGCGGTCGGGGTCGGCGCGCTCCCGGAGCGTCAGCTCCTCGTCCGTTCCGGAGGAGAGCCGGGCGACGCTGTTGCAGCGGACGCTCAGCCCGAGAGCCGAGATCTCCGTGGTCATGCGGACCACGTCCGTGCCCTTCTTCCCGGCGCTGAACACGGCGGTGAGCGTGCCGTGCGGCTGGCCGCTGGTCTTCTCGGTGAGCGGGCCCTTCCAGGTGCCGGTGAACGCCTTCGGGACCTCGGTGACCTGGTCCGAGCCCGCCGTGTCCCCCGCGCCGCCCGTGTCCCCGCCGCCCGTGCCGCCGCCGCCCGGCTCCGGTTCCGAGGGCTGCGAGTGTTCGGTGGAGGGCGTGGCGGGCGACGGGGTGCTGCCGACACCACCGTGCTCGGCCACGTCCCGGCCGCCGCCGCCCGGCATCAGATCGAACAGGTACGCGCTGCCCACGGTCACGGCCGCGAGGGCACCGGCCACGGCGAGGGCGACCGTGCAGCTCAGTCTCCGGCCCCGGTTCGCCTCGGGGCCGGGCGCCTCGGAGTGCGCGCCGACGGTGACGGAGAAACGGGGGTCCGACGTGCGTTGCCCCGGCAGCCCGGACGGCTGCGCCGCCCCGGTCGCGCCCGCGGCGGTCGGGGGCCACGGGGACGGCCGGGCGGGTTGGTACGAGGAGGACGGCTCCACCGGCGGGCCGAACCCACCACTCGCACCGCCGCCGTCGGGCGCACCGTTCACACCCCACGCCGCACCGCTGAACGGCACCGGCCCCGACTGCACCGGCGCGTCCTGCGGCTCCAGGTCCAGCAGCGCGACCGCCGCCCGGCTGACCTCGCGCACCAGCGGGCCGGGCAGCCATCCCGCCGCCACCAGCGCGGCGGCCCCGCCCGGCGCGAGCTGCCGGGCCAGTTCCATGGGGGTCGGGCGGTCCTCCGGGTACTTCGCCAGGCAGCCGGCGACGATGTCCCTCAGCTCCCCGTCGAGTTCTCCCAGCTCGGGCTCCTCGTGCACCACCTTGTAGAGCAGTACGGCGGAGGAGTCACCGAGGAAGGGCGCGGTACCGGTGGCCGCGTACGCGAGCACCGCACCGAGCGAGAAGACATCGGCCGCGCCCGAGATGTCCACGCCCCGGATCTGTTCCGGCGCCATGTAACCGGGCGAGCCGACCGACACCCCGGCGGAGGTGAGCGAGGCGGTGGCGCCGATGGCGTGGGCGATCCCGAAGTCGATCAGCCGGGGACCGTCGAGGGCGAGCAGCACGTTGGAGGGCTTCACATCGCGGTGGATGAGGTCCTGGGCGTGCACCGCGGCCAGCGCCTCCCCGAGTCCGGCGCCCAGTGTCCGCACCGCGTGCTCGGGCAGCGGGCCGTGCTCGGCGACCGCGGCGGACAGCGGGGGCCCGGCCACGTAGCCGGTGGCGACCCATGGAATGGGGGCGTCGGGGTCGGCGTCCAGGACGGGCGCCGTCCACTGCGCACCGATCCGCCGCGCCGCGTCCACCTCCCGCCGGAACCGGGCCCGGAACTGCTCGTCGAGAGCGAAGTGGGGGTGCACGACCTTGACCGCGACGGTGCGTCCGCCCGCGCTGCGCCCCAGATAGACCCGGCCCATGCCGCCCGCACCGAGCCTGCCGAGCAGTCGGTAGGAACCGATGGTCAGCGGTTCGCCGGCTTCCAGCGGCTGCATATGGACTCCCCCTGTGGACCGGCCGGACCTCCGACCGAAGCCTAGGGTGCGAAGGTCATCGGGTCCCAGAGGAAACCATCCGCCGATTTCACCCTCAAGGGAACGAACAACGGCTTTCGACACAACAAAAGGCGTGAATACGTCGTTCACCCGAGCGATTCCGGTTCAGGACCGGGACTCTCCTCGGACACCGTCCGGGAATCGGCTATTCGACGCGTATTCACCCGAATCGATGGCGGGCGAGGAGAAGCGACCGGAGAAGGGCGACGGAAGGGCGGGAGAAGGCCGGGAAGAGATATCCGACCCAGGAGGTACAGGATTCATCCATATCCCGGCCCATTCCCGTCGGCCGTCTCCCGCGCGCGGCGCGCGCCGGACGCACCGGGCGCGGCCCGCGTCCCGCCCGGCTTCCGCGGCGCCGGCGCGCCCGGGACATCCACGGCGTCGGCCGCTTCCCGCCCTCCGGGTCAGCCGCCGAGCAGCTCGACCTTCACGTCCGCCGGGAAGCCGGTCGTCGGGCCGACCCGGCGCGCGAACTCCCGTACCCCCGCCAGCTGGTCCGGGCCGAAGCGGAAGTCCAGCGTCGTGAAGTACCGCTCCAGCACCTCGGCGTCGAAGGCCTCCCAGCGTGCCGCCTGCTCCGCGACCTTGGTGACCTCCTCCAGGGAGACGTCGCGCGAGGCCAGGAAGGCCTCGTGCGCCTTGTTCACATGGTGGGGCTCGGCCGCCAGATAGTCCTTGCGGGCCGCCCAGACCGCGAAGACGAACGGCAGCCCGGTCCAGTCCTTCCACATCTGGCCCAGGTCGTGGACCTGGAGGCCGAGCCGGGGCGCGTCGTGCAGGTTGGCGCGCAGCGCGGCGTCACCGATCAGCACGGCGGCGTCCGCCTCCTGCATCATCACGCCGAGGTCCGGCGGGCATGTGTAGTAGTCCGGGCTGACCCCGTACCGCTCGGCGAGCAGCAGCTGGGCCAGACGCACGGAGGTGCGCGAGGTCGAACCGAGCGCCACCCGGGCCCGGTCCAGCTGGTCCAGCGGCACCTGCGACACGATCACGCACGACATGACGGGCCCGTCGCATCCCACCGCGATGTCCGGGAAGGCGACCAGGTCGTCGGCGTTGCGCAGGAACTCGACCAGGGTGACGGGGCCGATGTCCAGATCACCCCTGATCAGCTGCTCGCTGAGCTTCTCCGGGGTGTCCTTCGAGAGCTCCATGTCGAGCAGGGTCCCGGTTCTCGCCAGTCCCCAGTACAGGGGAAGGCAGTTCAGGAACTGGATGTGGCCGACGCGCGGCCGGCTGCGACGGTCGTCGCCTGCGACGGTTGAGACGGTTGAATTGTCCACATCGCGAGGCTAGACCCGTGGTGTCGTCCGGACGGCACCGGGTGCGAGAGGCGTCGCCCCACCCCTCCCGCAGGGCACCGATACCGGCCCGGAGCGGTATCGGAAGTCCTCATTCCGTATCCTTTGAGGACGCCTCCACGACACCCTCCGGGACACCCGCTTCGTCAGCTCATCGGCACGGCAATCAAACATCCGGGTGAAGTGATCTTTCCCTCTACCCTTCCGTACACGCTGCGTGCTAGGCTCGACGCAAGTTGCAGTTTGGTTTCCCTTGCAGTACAGAGCCTGCGGAGCATGTAACCCGCAGGCTTTTGTAGTTTTCAGACTTCTTTGCAGGTTCTGGAGCAGGGCAACCCTTTGGCCCAAGGAGGGCTTATGGCTACCGGAACCGTCAAGTGGTTCAACGCTGAAAAGGGCTTCGGCTTCATCGCCCAGGACGGCGGCGGCCCGGATGTCTTCGTTCACTACTCCGCGATCAACGCGTCCGGGTTCCGCTCCCTCGAGGAGAACCAGGTCGTGAACTTCGACGTCACTCAGGGACCCAAGGGCCCGCAGGCTGAGAACGTCACCCCGGCCTAGTTGCCCGGGTCGGCCGATCGCGGCCGGCTAGCAGTACCCAAGGAGCCCCGCTCCTCCGCCTCGGCGGGGAACGGGGCTCCTGCCTTTCCCGCTCCCGCCCATTCCGCCTCCGCCCTTTCCGCCCCCGCTCTTTCGCCTCCGGCAGCACCGGTGCGCCGTGGGGCTTGACCTTGCCGCCGTGTGAAGGCATGCACTGCGAGACATCATGTTCACCATCGGAGACTTCGCCCGGCACGGACGGGTCTCGGCCCGGATGCTGCGCCACTACGACGCCATCGGACTCCTGCACCCGGACCGTACGGACCCCGCCACCGGCTACCGCTTCTACGGGGCCGCCCAGCTCGCCCGCCTCAACCGCATCATCGCCCTGAAGGATCTCGGCTTCACCCTCCAGCAGGTGCAGGCCGTCCTCGACGAGCAGGTCGGGACCGAGGAGCTGCGCGGCATGCTGCGACTGCGGCGGGCGGAGCTGGAGGAGGCCATGGCGGCAGCGGCCGCACGGCTGACACGGGTCGAGGCGAGGCTCCGGTCGATCGAGAGCGAGGGACGCATGCCCGCGGACGAGGCAGCAGTCAAGAGCATTGCCGCAGTACGGGTCGCCGAGTTGACCGGGACAGCGGCGGGCTTCGAACCGGAGCACATCACTCCGGTGATCGGCCCGCTGTACGACCGGCTCCTCCCGCTGCTGGGCACGGTGGGGCTCGGCCCGAGCGGCCCGGGGATCGCCTATTACGAGGACGCCCCGGAGGGCGGCGGCGCGATCGTCGTCCACGCGGGGGTGACGGTCTCCGCCCCGGTGGGCCCGCTCGGCGACACCGGGATCACGGTGGTCGAGCTGCCCCCGTTCGAGGCGGCGACCATCGTCCACCGGGGCTCGATGGACGGCGTCCTGCCGACGGCCCAGACCCTGGCCCGCTGGATCGATGCCAACGGCTACCGGTCCACGGGATACGCCCGCGAGATCAGCCTGGAGTGCCCCGACGACCGGGACGAGTGGGTGACGGAGCTCCAGGAGCCGGTCACCAGGGCCTGACCTCTCCGGCAGGTACCGCGGCTCGGTGCGGAACGTGACGCCCGGGATGCCGGGTGTCACGTTCCGCGCCCTCCTTACCGACCGCCGGCCCCCGCCCACAGCCCGTCGGCCGTCAGCCCCAGCAGGTCGATCGCGTTGCCGCGGACGATCCGGTCCACGACATCGGCGTCCAGATGTCCCATCTGCGCCTCGCCGACCTCGCGCGACTTGGGCCAGGTGGAGTCGGAGTGCGGATAGTCCGTCTCGTACAGGACGTTTCCGACGCCGATCGAGTCCAGGTTCCGCAGCCCGAAGGCGTCGTCGAAGAAGCAGCCGTAGACATGCTCGGCAAACAGCTCCGACGGCGGACGATGGACCTTGTCGGCGACGCCGCCCCAGGCCCGGTTCTCCTCCCAGACCACGTCGGCACGCTCCAGGATGTACGGAATCCAGCCGATCTGCCCCTCCGCATACATGATCCGGAGGTTCGGGAAGCGTTCGAACTTGCCGCTCATCAGCCAGTCGACCATCGAGAAGCAGCAGTTGGCGAAGGTGATGGTGGAGCCGACGGCGGGCGGGGCGTCGGCCGAGGTGGACGGCATCTTCGAGGACGAACCGATGTGCATCGCGATCACCGTCCCCGTCTCGTCACAGGCCCGCAGGAACGGATCCCACTCGTCCGTGTGAATGGACGGCAGGCCGAGATGCGGCGGTATCTCGGAGAACGCCACCGCGCGCACGCCGCGCGCCGCGTTGCGCCGGACCTCCTCCGCGGCCAGCCGCGCGTCCCAGAGCGGGATCAGGGTGAGCGGGATGAGCCGGCCCCGCGCCTCGGGCCCGCACCACTCCTCCACCATCCAGTCGTTGTACGCCCGCACCCCGAGCAGCCCCAGTTCGCGGTCCTTCGCTTCGGTGAAGGTCTGCCCGCAGAAGCGGGGAAAGGTGGGAAAGCAGAGCGCGGACTGGACATGATTGACGTCCATGTCCGCGAGCCGGTCGGGGACCGAGAAGGAACCCGGGCGCATCTGTTCGTAGGTGATGACCTCGAGCTTGATCTCGTCCCGGTCGTAGCCGACCGAGGTGTCGAGCCGGGTGAGCGGGCGGTGCAGGTCCTCGTACACCCACCAGTCGCCGATCGGCCCGTCATCACCCTTCGCACCCATCACAGGCGCGAACTTGCCGCCCATGAAGGTCATTTCCTTGAGCGGCGCGCGAACGATCCGCGGACCGCGGTCGAGGTACTTGGACGGGAGCCGGTCCCGCCAGACATGAGCGGGCTCCACCGTGTGGTCGTCCACCGAGATGATCTTCGGGAAGGTCTCCATGCTCACCACGGTAGCGCTCATCTGACGAACCGTCAGCTATCTGTACCGGCCCCCGTCCCGCAATCGTTGTCGAGGGCTTGTGCAGAGAGTCACCCACTGCTGACGTGTCCGCCCATAACAAGGCAGACTGTTGAGCGCGATACCAGCGGTACGGAACAATCCGGATCCCCCGCCCCGGACCGGCACACGGGCGAGGAATCCGGAACGAACAGCACCGGCACAATCGGCAGGACCGGCGGGGCGAGCAGGACAGGGGGCATCAATGGACCGTGACGACCACGGGCCACGCGTGCGTGTTCCGGGGCAGCGGGCTCCGCGGCAGCAGTCGGCCGACGGCACCGATCTGCGCTTCTCCGTGCTCGGCCCGGTACGGGCCTGGCGGGGTGGCGAGGCACTGCCGTCCGGTTCGCCTCAGCAGCGCGCTCTGTTGACCGCACTGCTCCTGCGCGACGGCCGCACGGCCACGGCCTCCGAACTCATCGACGCCATCTGGGGTGAGGACCCGCCCTCGCAGGCGCTCGCCGCCGTACGCACGTACGCCTCCCGGCTCCGCAAGGTCCTCGACCCGCAGACGTTGGTCAGCGCCGCCGGCGGTTACGCGATCCGGACCCGGAACGACGCCCTCGACCTCACCGTCGCACAGGAGTTGGTGGCCGAGGCGGAGAAGGCTCGCGCCGGCGGCGACCGCGCCCAGGCCCGCAGTCTCTTCAGCAAGGCGCTCGGCCTGTGGGACGGCGAGACCCTGGCCTCCGTGCCCGGCCCGTACGCCGAGAACCAGCGCACCCGGCTGGAGGAGTGGCGGCTCCAGCTCACCGAGACGCGGCTCGACCTGGACCTGGAGGTCGGCTGCCACGCGGAGGCGGTCTCCGAACTGACCGCGCTCACCGCGGCGCACCCGCTGCGCGAGCGGCTGCGCGAACTCCTCATGATCGCCCTGTACCGCAGCGGCCGTCAGGCGGAAGCTCTCGCCGTGTACGCCGACACCCGTCGGCTGCTCGCCGACGAACTCGGCGTCGACCCGCGCCCCGAGCTCTCCCAGCTCCAGCAACGCATCCTGCAGGCCGACGAGGAACTGGCCCGCCCGGCCGACGAACCGGCGCCGGCCGCCGCACCGGTGCGTCCCGCCCAGCTCCCGGCCACCGTGCCGGACTTCACCGGCCGCACCTCCTTCGTACGGGAGCTGGGCGACCGGCTGGCGACGGCCGAGGGTTCGGTCATGGCCGTGTCGGCCCTCGCGGGCATCGGCGGTGTCGGCAAGACGACCCTCGCCGTGCACGTCGCCCACCAAGCACGGCAGTACTTCCCGGACGGCCAGCTGTACGTGGACCTCCAGGGCGCCGGTGCCCGCGCCGCCGAACCGGAGACGGTCCTCGGCGCGTTCCTGCGCGCGCTCGGCACGGCGGACTCGGCGATCCCCGACTCCCTGGACGAACGCGCCGCCCTCTACCGGTCCACGCTCGACGGCCGCCGCATCCTGGTGCTCCTGGACAACGCCCATGACGCGGCCCAGATCCGACCGCTGCTCCCCGGCACCGCGGGCTGCGCGGCCCTGGTCACCAGCCGCGTCCGCATGGTCGACCTGGCCGGCGCCCACCTGGTCGACCTGGACGTGATGTCCCCGGAGGAGGCGCTCCAGCTCTTCACCCGCATCGTGGGCGAGGAACGCATCAACTCCGAGCGCGAGGCGGCCCTCGATGTGGTCGCCGCCTGTGGCTTCCTCCCCCTGGCCATCCGCATCGCCGCCTCCCGCCTGGCCTCTCGCCGCACGTGGACGGTCTCCGTCCTGGCCGCCAAACTCGCGGACGAGCGACGCCGTCTGGACGAGCTCCAGGCCGGCGACCTCGCGGTGAAGGCCACCTTCGAACTCGGCTACGGCCAGCTGGAACCGGCTCAGGCCCGCGCGTTCCGCCTGCTGGGCCTGGCTGACGGCCCGGACATCTCCCTGGCGGCGGCGGCAGCCCTGCTCGACCTGGACGTGCACACGGCGGAGGACCTGCTGGAGGCCCTGGTCGACACCAGCCTCCTGGAGTCGGCGGCACCGGGCAGGTACCGGTACCACGACCTGGTGCGCCTCTACGCGCGTTCCTGCGCGGAACGGGACGAGCAGGATCCGGTGGAGCGGGAGTTGGCGCTGTCGCGACTGCTGGACTTCTATCTCGCGACGGCGGCGGGGGTGTATGCGCTGGAGCGGCCGGGGGATCGCACGGTCAGCCACCTGGAGCCCACCGGATACAAGGGCCTCTCGTTCACCCAGCACGAACGCGCGCTCGACTGGCTCTACTCGGAGGCCAATTCGCTGCTGGCGTGTGCCCAGCAGTCGGCCGCTGCCGGAACCATCCGTCGCAGCGTGGATCTGCTCCTGGCGTCGAAGGACCTCGCGGAATCGGGTGCCAACTCCCGCCAGTTCGAGTCCGTGGCCACCCTTGTGAGGGATGCCGCCGCCGCTGCGGGTGACCCGCGCTCCGAGGCTCGGGCACGGACGACACTCGCTCAGGTGCACAGCACCGCCGGCCGTTTCGACCAGGCTGACGACGAAGCGCGCAGGGCCATGCAGCTCGCTCCGTCGACGGACGACGTATGGACCCACTGCAACGCCCCGAACGAACTCGGGATCATCGCCGGATACCGTAACCGGCTCGACGAGGCCGAGGCCCTTCTCCAGCAGACCATCGCCGCGTTCCGGGCCGATGACAATCAGCCGGGTGAAGCCAGCGCTCTGTGCAACCTGTCCCGGGTCCATCTGGCCATAGGACACACCACGAGCGCGGTGGAACTCGCCAGCGAGGGCGTCGCTCTCTACAACCGCATGGGGCTCACACTGCGGCTGGCCAATGGACGCTACGCACTGGGCCTCGCGCTGGCTCGGGCCGGTCGACAGCACGAGGCCCAGGAACGGCTGTCCGAAGCGCTCACCGTCTTCCGTGACAGCCGACAGAGGCTGTGGGAAGGCATGACCCTCTTCCGTCTGGCTGAGGTCCATCTCGACGCGGGGCGGTCCGCCCAGGCCGCCGGCCTCGCCGAGCAGGCATTGACGGTGCTGCTGCATGTGGGCGGTGAGTGGCGTCGAGCCAACGTGCTGACCGTGTTGGGCCAGGCCCTCCAAGGCATAGGACAGGTGGACCGGGCGAAAGCCTGCTGGCGGGAGGCGCTTTCGGTCTTCGACCAGTCGGCGGCTCCCGAGGCCGCCGCGGTTCGGCGACTGCTCGACCCCGCCCCGATGGGCAACGGGACCTGACGGACGTTCATCATTCGTTTATCGCGCCCAGGCACTCTCGTACCTGTCGATGCGTCGCGTCGGGGGGCAGACGAGTCGACAGTGGGAACCGCGCACTAAGGTGAACGGCTCTGAACAGCCCGTCCGGCAGCCCACGGGGGAGCAGCCGGGCGGGCTTGGCCGCCTATCCATGCAGCAAATAATGGAGTTCACGACATGAGCGACGACAAGAAGATCAAGGTGCCGAAGCAGACGTCCGGTACAACGGGTGACTCCAAGCCCGAGGACAGCCACATGACCGGCGAGCCCGAGATCAAGCCGCTGGACAGCCACATGACCATCGAGCCCAAGGTCAAGCCGCTGGACAGCCACATGACCGGCGAGCCCGAGATCAAGCCGCTGGACAGCCACATGACGGGGGCGGATCCGCGCTAGGACTGCAATCGAAGGGGGTACGGGGGAGCGGCCGCGGCGGCGCGGAGGGGGAGCCGTCGCGGCCGCTGTTTCATGTCTGGATCTCCGAGCACCCCTCACCGCGTATGCGATGGGGGTCTCGGGCCGCACGCCGGTGCGACTCCGCGCCCGCATCCCGCTCGTCGAGCCGGCCTCGCTTCTCACACCGACGTACCCGATGGCGGCATGTCGCGCGCTCTCCCGTCCCGTGCGACATGGACAGCCAGGAGCACCACGACAGCAGGATCGGCGTCCGTGAGCGACAACCACCTCGTCGAATCCGCACACGGCCCGGGGCTTGCGGTCCGGAGCCCCGGCCCGCCGTGAGCCGTCAGGCCCCCGCCCGCCCCCGCAGCTCGCCCTTCAGCACCTTCCCGCTCGCGTTGCGGGGCAGTTCGCTCACGAACTCCACCGCCCTCGGGACCTTGTAGTTCGCCATCTCCCGCCTGGACCAGGCGATCAGGTCGTCCGCCGTCAGCGTCGCGCCCGGCCTGCGTACCGCGTACGCCTTGCCGACCTCGCCCAGGCGGGGGTCCGGGACGCCGATCACCGCCACGTCGGCCACGTCCGGGTGCAGGCCGAGGAGTTGTTCGATCTCCGCCGGGTACGCGTTGAAGCCGCCGACGATGAACATGTCCTTGATCCGGTCGGTGATCCGGAGGTTTCCGTTCTCGTCGAGGACGCCGACGTCCCCGGTGTGGAGCCAGCCGTCGGAGGTGATCGCGGCGGCCGTGGTCTCCGGGTCCTCGAAGTAGCCCCCCATCACGTTGAATCCGCGGACCAGCACCTCGCCGGGGGTGCCGGGGGCGGCCATGACTCGGATCTCCGTGCCCGGGATCGCCCGGCCCGATGTCGAGGCGATCGTCTCCGCCGGGTCACCGCGCCGGCACATGGTGACGATGCCGCTCGCCTCGGAGAGGCCGTACGCGGTGAGGACCGTCGCGATGCCGAGCTCCGTGCGCAGGCGTTCCACCAGCCGCAGGGGCACCACCGCCGCGCCCGTCACGACCAGGCGGAGGGCGGAGAGGTCGTGGGCGCCTCGCGCCGGGTGGTCCAGGAGGGACTGGTGGAGGGTGGGCGGGCCCGGCAGGACCGAGATGCGCTCGGCGGCGATGTTGGCCAGGACCGTGTCCACGTTGAACACCGGCTGCGGGACCATCGTGGCGCCCCGCATCAGGCACGCGATGATCCCCGCCTTGTAGCCGAAGGTGTGGAAGAACGGGTTCACGATCAGATAGCGGTCGCCCTCGCGCAGGTCCGCCAGTTCGCTCCAGATCGCGTAGCAGCGCAGGGTCTGGGCGTGGGTGATGACGGCGCCCTTGGGCCGGCCCGTGGTGCCCGAGGTGTAGATGATGTCGGAGGGGGCGGAGGGGGCGATGGTGGCCGCTCGGGCACGTACCGCCTCCGGCGTCACCCCCTCCCCCGCCGCCAGGAAGTCCTTCCAGGTGACGTAGTCGTCGGGGGCGCTGTCCGCCAGCACCACCACCTGTTCCAGGTGCGGGAGCGGTACGTCGGCCCGGCGCAGGGATGCCACGTACGACGTGCCGAGGAAGGTGCCCGTGACGAAGAGCAGCTTCGCCCGGCTGCGTTCCAGGATGTACGCCGCCTCGGTGCCCTTGAACCGGGTGTTGAGGGGGACGAGCACCGCTCCGGCCGTCACGGCGCCGAGTGCGGAGACGATCCAGTCCAGGGTGTTCGGGGCCCAGACCGCCACCCGGTCGCCCGGCTCGACCCCCGAGGCCATGCACGCGGCGGCGGCGCGTTCGACGCGATGGCCGAGTTCGGCGTACGAGATCCGGGTGCGGCCCTCGACGACCGCCTCCCGGTCCGCGTACCGTCGCGCCGCGGTCCGTATCAGCTTCGGGATGCTGCCCCATTCCTCGTCGCCGCGCATCGCTCGCCCTCTCTGACGCAGTAGCTGACTATCCGTCAGATTAGCTGTAGCCTCAGCCGCTGTCAGCAGTGACGACGGCCTCGGAGGTGGCGGTGGCGGCGCTCAAGGACGTGACAGCGATAGCCGGCATAGGGCAGACGGCCTTCGCCAGACAACTGCCCGAATCCGAGAAGACTCTGGCCTGCCGGGCCATCGTCGCGGCGCTCGACGACGCGGGCATCGCCGCCTCGGAGGTGGATGCCTTCGCCTCGTACACGATGGAGGAGACCGACGAGGTCGAGGTCGCCAAGGCCATCGGCGCGGGCGATGTGACCTTCTTCAGCAAGGTGGGATTCGGGGGCGGCGGCTCGTGCGCGACGATCGCGCATCTCGCCGCCGCCGTGGCGACCGGGCAGGCGAGCGTCGGTGTCGCCTGGCGGTCGCGGAAGCGGGGGTCGGGGCCCCGGCCCTGGAAGAACACCGCCGTGCAACTGCCCACCCCCGCCCAGTGGACCCGTCCGTACGGGCTGCTGCGGCCGGCCGACGAGATCGGAATGCTGGCCCGGCGGTACATGCACGAGTACGGGGCGACCCGCGACCATCTCTTCAACATCGCCCTCGCCTGCCGCAACCGCGCCAACCAGAACCCGGACGCGGTGATGTACGAGCGACCGCTGACCCGCGACATGTATATGACCTCGCGCTGGATCAGCGAGCCGCTCTGTCTGTTCGACAACTGCCTGGAGACGGACGGCGCGCTGGCCTGCGTCATCGTCTCGGCGGAGCGGGCCCGCGACTGCCGGCAGAAGCCCGTCTACATCCACTCCGTCGCCCAGGGGCTGCCCGCCCAGCACCACGGGATGGTCAATTACTGGAACGACGACCCGCTCACCGGGCCCGCCTGGACGGCCGCCCGGCAGCTGTGGAAGCAGGCCGACTTCGGCCCGGACGACGTGGATGTCGCACAGATCTATGACGCGTTCACCCCGCTCATTCCGCTCTCCCTGGAGGGCTACGGCTTCTGCGGGCGCGGCGAGGGCGCCGCGTTCACCGAGGGCGGGGCACTGGAGAGCGGCGGGCGGCTGCCCATCAACACCGGGGGCGGCGGGCTCAGCGAGGCGTACGTCCACGGCTTCAACCTCATCAACGAGGGTGTGAAACAGCTGCGGGGCGTCTCCACCGCCCAGGTCCCGGGCGCGGGGACCTGCCTGGTCACCGCAGGTGAGGGCGTGCCCACCTCCGCCGTACTGCTGAGGAGTTGAGGAGCTGACATGGGTGCTGACACGGATGCCCTGCTGATGCCCGTCGTCGACGAGGACGGCGCCCCCTTCTGGGAGTACGCGGCCCGCGGCGAACTGCGCGTCCAGGCGTGCGCCGCCCCGGAGTGCGGGAGGCTCCGTTTCCCGCCCCGGCCGTGCTGCCCGCACTGCCAGTCCTTCGCGAGCGAGTGGCGGGCGATGAGCGGACGCGGTCGCGTCTGGTCGTACGTGCTGCCGCATCCCCCGCTGCTGCCCGCATACGCCGCACAGGCCCCGTACAACGCCGTGGTGGTCGAGCTGGCCGACGCCCCCGAGATCCGGTTGGTCGGGAACGTGGTGAGCGGTCCGGACGCCCCGCTGGACTCGGTCGATCCGGCGCGGCTGCGGATCGGGGCGTCGGTACGGGCCGTGTTCTGCCCGGACGCCTCCGGGGTGACCCTGGTGCGCTGGCTGCTGGAGCGGTGAGCGGCGATGGCCCTGCGGACGGAGACGGACAAGGAGACCGGGGTCGCGCTCGTCACCCTGGACAGGCCCGAGAAGCACAATGCGATCGATCTGACGACGGCCGCCGAACTGACCGCCGCCTGGGAGGCGTTCCGCTTCGACGACGGGGTGCGGGCCGTCGTCGTCACCGGGGCGGGCGGCCGGGCCTTCTGCACGGGGATCGACCGGGGCGTGGAGGTGCCGCAGCCCTCGTCCCCGTACACGATCGACGATCCGCTGATCGCGATCGGACCCAAGGCGAACGACCTGTGGAAGCCCGTGATCGCGGCCGTGGAGGGGATGGCCTGCGGCGGGGCGTTCTATCTGCTGGGCGAGGCGGAGTTCGTCATCGCGTCGAAGGAGGCGACGTTCTTCGATCCGCACACGACGTACGGCATGGTCAGCGCGTACGAGGCGATCTCCATGGCGCAGCGGATGCCGTTCGGGGAGGTGGCCCGGATGTCCCTGATGGGCACGGCCGAACGGATCTCGGCCCAACGGGCCTACGAGACCGGGCTGGTCAGTGAGGTGACGGCGCCGGGCGGCGCGGTGGCGGCGGCGCTGCGGGCGGCGGGAGTGATCGCCTCGTACCCGACGGAGGCGGTGCAGGGGACGGTACGGGCGGTGTGGTCCGCGAAGGAGGCGGCCAGGGCGCAGGCCATGGCCCACGCCCCGCACCTGATCGCGCTCGGGAACCTGCCGCCGGAGCGGCAGGCCGAGTTGTTCCAGGGTCGGGGCGGCAACGGATTCCGGACCCGTTGAGACGGTGGGTCGATGGTGCGGCCGGGCTGCGGGGCGGTGCGGCCCGCGGAGCCGGCGAGGGCGGTGGGGCGGGTGGGTCAGTAGCTGAGCTGGGCCTCGACCCGGCAGTTCTTCACCCGGGAGACCTTGCGCGGACTGTCCATCCGCACGGGGACGGTCCTGGTCTCGCCGCCGTCGACGGAGACCTTCGTCTCCCCGGTGTCCACGGTGTTGCCCCGCGCGTCGAGGAACGTCACATCGACTTCGTAGGTGTGTGAGCCGGCCGTGTTCGCCGTGAGCCTGACGGTGGAGGAGGTGACGGCCTTGCGTGTGCCCTTGCGGGGCTGGGCGCAGCGGAAGACGTACGCCCGGGGCTCGTCCGAGGCGTCGGCGCTCGGCGTCGGCGCTTCGTAACCGGTGTCACCGGAGGAGCCGCTCGACGAACCGTAGTCGTCGTGGTCGCTGCCGTGGTAGCCGCCGTTGCTCTTCTTGGAGTTGGAGCAGCCGCCGCCGCTGCTGCTGCTGCTCGACCCCTTGCTCTTGCTGCCGCGGCCGCCGTGGCTGGAGGTCGAGAAGCCGGTGAGTGCGAGTACCACCACGACCAGTACCGCGGAAAGCCTTATGTGCTGCCGCATCATCGATGCAGCCCCCCTTGTGTTGTTGTCCGATTCTGCTGTTGCCGAACGACCGCGCGACACCGTAGCGCAAGGTGCGGCAGGCAGGGGCCAGGCGTAGCGTCGAGGCGGAGAGCGGTGCCGATACGTGACACCGGCCCGCGCACACGCAGGAGGCCGACGATGGTCCGCAACGTCCTCGGCTCGGTCCTCGCTCTCGTAGGAGCGGCGGCCGCCGTGCTGAGCCCCTTCCGAGACTGGTACGACGGCCGTCCGGGGCGTCATTACCGGATCGACGAACTGTTCACCGGGATCACCGGCAGCCGGCCCGGACCGCTGGGCTCGATCCTGGTGGCCTTCCTCTTCGCCGCTCTGCTGACCGTGGTGGGGGTGGTGCTGCGGTCGCGGCTGCTGGTGGCGGCCGCGGGCGTGGTGGTGCTCGGGTTCACCGTGCTGTGGATGGTGCGCCAGGGGGAGTCGGTGGGCAGTCTGACCGTCTCGGGCAACGGCTCCGGACTGCAGTGGGGGGTGGCGGGCGCCCTGGGCGGCGGGGTGCTGCTGCTGTTGGGTGCGGCGTTGATGTCGGGGCGGCGCGGCGGTGGGCGCCGGATCGCGCGCGAGGACGGCGACCGGCCGTATGCCGCGCCCGGCTCGCAGAACCCGGACACCTGGCCGCCGACGCAGGAGCCGGGACCTTCCGTGCAGACGAGTCCCCTGCCGGAACCGGAGCCGGACCTGTACACGGGGCCCCCTCCGGGAGCCCGCCGTCCGGGCCCGCAGACCCCCGCGCGCCCCGGGACCGGCCCGGAGGACCGGGACACGGCCCCGCACCCCGTCGCACCGGACGAAGGCTCCGATCCGCACCGGCCCCCGCACCCCTGAGGTCCGGTGCCACCGAGGCCCTGAGGGTCGGGCCCCCGTGGCGCCCAGGCGCTACGTCCGGGCCCGGTTGCCCGTGCCCGTTCCCTTCAGCGCGTCCAGCGCGTACACGCAACGGTCCTTGCTGCAGGCGTACACGACACCGCCCCGCGCCACCGGCGAACCCGTGATCTCGCCGCCCGTCGCCAGCTTCCAGCGGAGTTGACCGCCCGCCGCGTCCAGGGTGTACAGGACGTGGTCGGCGGAGCCGAAGTGGACCCGGCCGTCGGCGACCACCGGGGCACCGACCACCTCGCCGCCCGCCGCGAACCGCCATTTCGGGGTGCCGGTGACCGCGTCGAGCGTGTACAGCGCGCTGCCGCTGCCGACGTGGACGTTCCCGCCCGTCACCAGGACCGGCTCCGACGACTGCCGGGCCTCCGTGGCGATGCGCCAGCGGTCCTTGCCCGTCGAGGCGTCGATCGCGTACACCGTGCCGAGGTAGTCGGCGAGGTACACGCCGCCGCCGGCGACCGCGGGCCCCGGTGCGAACGTGGGCGGCGAGAGGAAGACCGCGGGCGACTCGAAATGCCAGCGCACATGGCCGGACACGGCGTCGACGGCCAGGACCCGGGCCCCCGCACTGACGTACACGAAGCCGTCCGACGCCGCGGTCACCCGGACCGGCACCCCGCCGCAGGAGGCCGCGTCGCCGATCGGGTACGACCAGCGCTCGATGCCGGAACGGGCGTCGACGGCGCGCAGCCGGGCGTCCTGCCAGAGGTAGACCGTGCCGTCGTGGACGAAGGGCCCGGCCTCCGCCGTCTCGAAGTCGGTCTGTACGCCGCCGCTCTCCCACAGTTTCTCGCCCGTGGACGCCTCCCACGCCTGGACGCCACCGCCCCGGGTACCGGTGACGACGGTGCCTCGGTCCGCCTTGAGGGAGTACACCCAGGCGTCCGTCTGCAGCCGCCACCGCTCGGCACCGGTCGCCGCGTCCAGGGCGTACAGCGACGGCCCGTCGGAGGCGTGGATGCGGCCGCCCTCCACCGCCATCACCCAGGCCACGTCCCGGGTCTTGAACTGGCGGCGCCCGTTGCCCACGTCCAGGGCGTGCACCTCGAACGAGGTGACGTAGAGCAGGTCCCCGGCGACGACGGGCGTCCCCCAGACGTCGTTGGACATCCGGAAGCGCCAGGGCCGCCAGCGGTCCGGGGCCGCCGGCCCGACCTCGGGGGCGTGCGTGGGCGCCGGCAGCGGGGCGGCGGGCACCGCGCCGTTCGTCCCGGCGGGCGGGCGCACCCAGCCGGTCGCGGGGCCGGCGTCCGCGGTGGCCGTGGCGGTGGCCCGGACGTCCTGGGCACGCGGGCCGGGGCCGATGGGCACCTTCGCGCCGGCCAGCCGTACCGGACCGCCCCCGTCGGGCAGCTGCGCGGCCGGGGAACGCAGGTCGCCGCCGCTGCGCCAAGCGGTGTCCCGGTCGGCGCCCGGCGGCTGCGGGGGCGGCGGCGGGACCGGTGCGGGGGCGGCGGGCTTGCGGCCTCCGCCGCGGCGCTGCTCGATCATCGCGGTGGCGGAGGTCGGCAACCAGGCGGAGGCCGTACCGCTGTCGTCGCCGCCGGAGGCGAAGAGGTGCGGGGCGAGCTGGGCCTGCAGATCGGCCGGGGTGGGCCGCAGCCCGGCGTCCATCTGCATGCAGGACTCGATCAGCGGCCGGAGCTCGTCGGGCAGGCCCTCCAGATCGGGGCCCTCGCGCAGCAGCATGAAGACGGTCTCGACGGGGTTGGCACCGTGGAACGGCGCATGCCCGGTGGCGGCGAAGACCAGCGTCGAGCCGAGCGAGAAGACGTCGCTGGCGCCGGTGACGCTGCGGGAGTCCCGCGCCTGCTCGGGCGACATGTAGGCCGGCGTGCCGACGGCGACGTTCGTCATGGTCAGCCGGGTGTTGGAGACCCCGGACGCGATCCCGAAGTCGATCACCCGCGGGCCGTCCTCGACGACGAGCACGTTCGACGGCTTCATGTCGCGGTGGACGAGCCCCGCACCGTGGATCGACTGCAGCGCCTCGGCGATACCGGCGGCCAGCCAGCGCACCGCCTGGACCGGCATGGGCCCGCACTCGGTCACTATCTCTTCGAGCGAGGGGGCGGGCACATAGGCGGTGGCCAGCCACGGCACCGCGGCCCGCGGGTCGGCGTCCACCACCGCGGCCGTGTAGAAGCCGCTGACGGCCCGAGCGGCCTCCACCTCACGCGTGAAGCGGACCCGGAACAGCTGGTCCTCGGCAAGTTCCGTGCGTACCGTCTTGATCGCCACCCGCCGGCCCGAAGCCGAGCGGGCGAGATAGACCAGCCCCATGCCACCGGCCCCGAGCCGTCCCAGCACCTCGAACGGGCCGATCCGCCTCGGGTCGTGCTGCGTCAGCTGCTCCACCACTTGCCCTGCCACCTCCCCGTACGGGCCTCAGGAACAGAAGCCCGCGAAAACCCGCCCTGTGCGGCGTCTCACCACTGGGCACCACCCGGCGGTGCGCACCCCGATTGTTCCTGGCTGAGGCCCTGGTTGCGAACCCGGGGGCGGACCTGGGTGTCACAGCTCACTCTGCCCTTTTCCCGGACACACGGGGCTGAAGTACGGCGAACACGGCACCCTGATCGTCCTGGAGGACCGCCATCCGCCCGTACGGGATGTCGAAGGGCGGTGCCGAGATCCGGCCGCCGAGGCGTACGGCGTGTCCGGAGGTGGCATTGCAGTCCTCGACGGCGAAGTAGGTGAGGAAGTAGCTGGGCATCTCGGCCGGGAAGGCGTCGGTGATGACGCTGCGCCCGCCGACCGCGGTGTCCGGTCCCGGTTCCGTGCCCGCCGGGGACCACATACGGAAGTCGACGTCGCGGCCGGACTCCGCCGCGCCGGGCCCGTCCGCACCGGGCTGCTCCTCGCCGGGTTCTCCCCCGCCGGATTCCTCCTCGCCGGGTTCTCCCCCGCCGGATCCCGCCCCGCCCGGAGTGCCGAGGTCGGTGCCCTGGAAGCCGAAGACCTCCTCGTAGAAGGCGTCGACGCGGTCCTTCTGCCGGGTGTGGACCTCGGTCCAGCAGAAGGAGACCGGTTCGTTCTGCTTCTCGAACCCCTCGCGGTCACCGGCCTGCCAGAGCCCGAAGACCGCTCCGCCGGGGTCGGCCGCCTGGGCGACCGCTCCGGCCCGGCCGGCCCGGACGGGGTCGGTGATCACCTGACCGCCCGCCTCCCTGACGCGGGCGACGGACGCGACGATGTCGTCGGTGGCGAAGTAGATCCCCCAGGCGGTGGGCATCCGGCCGTCCTGCTTGGCGGCGAGCGCGGCGACGAGCTTCCCGCCGCTGAAGGCGTCCGCGTACGGGCCGTCCCCGGCCCGGAAGGTCCAGCCGAACAGCTCACCGTAGAAACGCTTGCCCGCTTCGAGGTCGGGCAGCTGCACGTCCACCCAGCACGGCGCGGATTGCGCGAATGCGGCCATGGGCCCGGTACCTCCGTCGCGGTCGTTCGCGGTCGTTCGCGGTCGCTCAGCGGTTTGTTCGCAGTTGTCCGCGGTCGCCCCCGGTCGCTCGCGATTCACCACGGTGACGCTCGTCACAGCTAACGTAACCGCGGGTGGCACACGCCGCCCCCCGACCCGTCCACATCGAACACATTTCCGACAGAAGAGTTCCTTGCTCGCCGCGTCACCGAAAGTTATCCACCGAAGTTATCCACAGGCTGTTGATAAGACTTATCCCCTGTGGGGCGCATGCGTCGATATCCGGCCACTCCCCCCGGCACGTCTGCGGCGCTCCCCATTTGCACTCGGCCGAATCGCGCTCCGATCACCCCTCGGTAAGCTGACGGCATGACAGGACAAGTGCGCACCGTCGACGGCCGCGTGGCCGGTCGACGCGGACAGGCGACGCGGCAGAAGCTGCTCGACTGCCTCAGTGAGATGCTCAGTTCCTCGCCGTACCGGGACGTCAAAGTCATCGACGTGGCCCGGAAGGCGGGGACTTCACCCGCGACCTTCTACCAATACTTCCCCGACGTCGAGGGCGCCGTCCTCGAAATCGCCGAAGAAATGGCCAAGGAGGGCGCCGAGCTGACCGAACTGGTCGCAGGCCGCTCCTGGGTCGGCAAGGCCGGCTGGCAGACCTCCGAAGAACTCGTCGAGGGATTCCTCGACTTCTGGCGACATCACGACGCGATCCTGCGCGTGGTCGACCTCGGAGCGGCCGAGGGCGACAAGCGGTTCTACAAGATCCGCATGAAGATCCTGAACTCGGTCACCAACTCCCTTACGGACGCGGTGAAGGAGCTCCAGGCCAAGGGCAAGGTCGACAAGGACGTCAGTGCCGCCGCGATGTCGGGCTCACTGGTCGCGATGCTGGCCGCGGTCGCCTCACATCAGAAGGGCTTCACCACCTGGGGCGTGAAGCAGGCCGAACTCAAGCCGAATCTGGCACTGTTGGTACATCTGGGCATCACCGGCAAGAAGCCGACGAAGTAACGTCGGCACCGGCCGCCACCCACACCGGGCCACCTCCCTCACCGGGCACCGCGGCCGTTCCGGGCGCCCCAGGTCCTGTCTCACACACGGCGGACCGCATGCGTGGTCCGCCGTCTGTGCACCCGGACCGTTCCACGCATCGCCCCAACAGCCCTTTGTGTGAACTGTTTTCGCACCCCCCACCGGGCGGTTCCCCCGCACGGGCGCCATGTGCCGCCCTCCCCGCCCGTCGCTTCCGCGTCCATCGCTTACGCGTCCGGCCGCGTGCAGCCCGGTCAGCCCCCGTCGGCCCGGCCGCCCCCGTCGGTCCCGGAGTCGTCCCGTCGTTCCAGCCTGAACAGCCGGATCTCCCGCTCGACCCGCGCCTGGTAAGTCGCGTAGGGCGGCCAGAACTTCAGCGCCGTCCGCCACACCGCCTCCCGTTCCGCCCCCTCCAGCAACGTGGCGCGCACCGGAATGTCCCGACCCCGCCAGTTGACGACGGCCCGGTCGGGCCCGGCCAGCAGATTCGCGGTCCAGGCCGGATGCCCCGTACGGCCGAAGTTGCTGCCGACCAGGATCCAGCTCCGCTCCGTCCCGTTCTCCGGCATGCAGGCCAGCGGAGTGGTCCTGGGCCGCCCGCTCCTCGCGCCCGGCACCGTCAGGATCAGTCCCGGCAGCATCTTGGCGCTGAGCAGCACCTTTCCGCGCGTGAGCCGGTGCACCGCGCGGTCCATGGCGGGGACGACGTGCGGGGCGACCCTCGCGAACGCGCGGGTGGAGGACACCTTCTGGATCAGCCGGACGCCGGGCGCCATCAGACCGCCACCCGCTCGGCCGATCCGGGGGCGGACGACGCCGGGCCGCCGGACACCCGACCGGCGGACGCCCGCCCGCTGTTCGACGACGCGAACAGCCCCGCCCGGTGCGCCGCATGGTCACGGAGCCGGTGAACGGGGCCGAAGAGCAGTTCGTCGGCCGCGGCCCGCCGGAAGTACGGATGCGCCTCGTGTTCCCCGGCGAAACCGGTCCCGCCGGGCAGCTGAACGGCCTCGGTGGTGGTGATCCGCAGCACCTCCAGCGCCTGGGCGAGGGAGAGACCCCCGGCCGTCGGCTCCCAGGCCGCGTAGTACGCGGCGGAGCGGGCCGCCTCCACCCGTACGTACAGATCCGCGAGGCGCGGCTCCACGGCCCGGAAGGAGCCGGCCGCTCCACCGAGCCGCTCACGCGCCCTGACGTGCGCGACGGTTCGCTCCAGCGCGCCCGCCGCCGCGCCCACCGCCTCCGCCGCGAGCAGGGCGGCGACCCCGCGCCCGGCCGAGGCGAGTGCTCCGGTCACGTCCACGCTGTCGTCCGCGCCGAGGAGCTCGGCCTCGGCGTCGCGGAGTTCGACGCGGGCCAGCGGGCGGGTCTCGTCCAACTGGGTCAGGCGGGTGCGGACGACTCCGGCCGCCGTGTCGGGGCGGACCAGGAAGAGGAGCGTACGGCTGCGCGGGAAGCCGCCGGTGTGAGCGGCGACCAGGAGGAGTCCCGCGCTGTGCCCGCCGAGGACCTGGGCGGCCTCGCCGTACAGCCGCCAGCCCTCCGCACCGCCGACCGGCCTGGCCTGTACGCCGCCGGCCCGGCCGCCACCCGCCCAGGCGCCGCCGGTGGGGTCACCGGTGAGGCCGAGCGCGGTGGGGAGCGAGCCGCCGGGCACGGCCAGGGTCGCGGTGAGCCCGCCCGCGGCGATGCCCGGCAGCAGAGCCGTGCGCTGGGCATCGGTGCCGAGGGCGACGATCAGGGGCGCGGCGAGTGCCGCGGTGGGGATCAGGGGCGACGGCAGCAGGGCGCGTCCGGTCTCCTCGCAGGCGATCGCGAGCTCGACGAGGCCGCGGCCGGCGCCTGCGTACTTCTCGGGGAGGGCGAGTCCGGGCAGTCCGGGATCCCGGGCGAGCTGACGCCACAGGGCCTCGTCGTACCCGTCGGCGCTCCGCACGGCGCTGCGGACGTCGGCGGGTCCGCAGCGTTCGGCGAGCAGCTCGCGCAGGGTGCGGCGGATCTCGTCCTGTTCCGCGGTGAAGGCGGCATCCATCGTCGGACTCCTTCCCGTCAGGGGCCTTCGACCCCTGATCTGACGGCCCGTCATGCTAGGGGTGAATCCACGAGATGCCCAGAGTCGCGCAGCCGAAGTGACGGGTGGGGACGGGAAGATCCCGCTTGCCGGCCGGTCCGTACGCATCGAATCTGATGTACCGTCAGATTCATGCCTTCTTCCCACCGCAAGGTCGCTGTCGTCGGCATATCCCTCGCCGACTGCGGGCGCGTCGACGAGGCCACGCCGTACGCCCTGCACGCCCAGGCCGCCCGCCGGGCGCTCGCCGATTCGGGCCTGGACCGGTCCGTGGTCGACGGTTTCGGCTCCGCCGGACTCGGCACGCTCGCCCCGGTGGAGGTCGCCGAGTACCTGGGGCTGAAACCCACCTGGGTGGACTCCACCGCGGTCGGCGGCTCGACCTGGGAGGTGATGGCGGCCCATGCGGCGGACGCCATCGCGGCGGGTCACGCCAATGCCGTACTGCTGGTGTACGGGTCGACGGCCCGCGCGGACATCAAGGCGGGCCGCCGTACGTCCAATCTCTCCTTCGGGGCGCGCGGCCCCCTCCAGTTCGAGGTGCCGTACGGGCATTCGCTGATCGCCAAGTACGCGATGGCCGCCCGTCGCCACATGCACGAGTACGGGACGACCCTGGAACAGCTCGCCGAGGTGGCCGTCCGGGCACGGGCGAACGCGGCGGCCAACCCGGACGCCATGTTCCGTGACCCGATCACCGTGGACGACGTGCTGTCGGGGCCGATGATCGCGGACCCCTTCACCAAGCTGCACTGCTGCATCCGCAGCGACGGCGGCTGCGCGGTGCTGCTGGCCGCGGAGGAGTACGTGCCGGACACGGCGAAGGAACCGGTGTGGATCCTCGGTACGGGGGAGCACGTCTCGCACTCCACCATGTCCGAGTGGGACGACTTCACAGTCTCCCCCGCGGCGGTCTCGGGCCGCCTGGCGTTCGAACGGGCCGGGGTGCGGCCCGCGGACATCGACCTCGCCGAGATCTACGACGCGTTCACCTACATGACGCTGGTGACGCTGGAGGACCTGGGGTTCTGCGCGAAGGGCGAGGGCGGCGCGTTCGTGGAGAAGGGCCGGACCGGCCTGACGGGCGAGCTGCCGGTCAACACCGACGGCGGCGGACTGTCCGCCTGCCACCCCGGGATGCGCGGGCTGTTCCTGCTGGTGGAGGCGGTACGGCAGCTGCGCGGCGAGGCGGGCGGGCGCCAGGTGCGCAGGGCCGGCGGACGGCTGCCCGAACTGGCGGTGGCGTCGGGGACGGGCGGCTGGTTCTGCTCGTCGGGGACAGTGGTGCTCGGGCGGGGGTGAGGGGGCCGGCCGCACCGCGACGACCGTGGCCGCTCCCTCGAGCCCTTCGAAGTCGTCCGCGTCGCGGGTGAAGAGCGGCACCCCCTGACCGAGGCGATGGACGCGATCACCAGGTCCATGCCCGGGGCCGGGGATCACGCCGGGCGGCGATCATCGGAGCCACCGGGCTCCCGCAGCGGGCGGCGGCGCCTGCCGAAGGGAAGCGGCTCGACGTCGGTCACGGCGGCGCCGGGCTCCTCCGTCCGGGCCACCCGTACGCAGGCGCCATGCGCTGCAATGGGGCCATGAACGACGTACAGAGGCCCCACGGACAGGGGACCGAGACGCAGGGGACCGACGCGCGGGAAGCACACGCGCGCACGTCCCACGCACAGCAGAGCTTCCTGGATCTGCTCCACGCCCAGCGGGTCTGGGACGTGGAGCTCCCCTCCTTCGACCCGGACACCGCGCCCTGTGCCCCGCTGCCCCTCTTCCACGCCTGGTTCGCCGAGGCCGTGGCCGCCGGGCAGACCGAGCCGCACACGATGTCGCTGGCCACCGTCGACGCCGACGGCCGCCCCGATGTGCGGACGCTGATGCTGCACGACGTGGACGAACGCGGCTGGCACTTCGCCACGCACCGCACCAGCGCGAAGGGCCGCCAGCTCGCCGCCCGCCCGCACGCCGCGCTCGCCTTCTACTGGCCGGCGCAGGGGCGGCAGGTGCGGGTGCGGGGCCCGGTCACCGAGACGAGCCGGGCGGAGAGCCTGGCCGATCTGCACGCCCGCTCGACCGGGGCCCTCGCCGCGGCGCTGACCGGGGCGCAGAGCGAGGTGCTGGGCTCGCGGGAGGAGCTGGCCCGGACCGCCGACGCCGCCTGGGAGCGGGCGCGGGCCGAGCCGGACGCGCAGGTGGCGAGCTGGACGCGGTACGTGGTCGAGCCGCAGGAGGTCGAGTTCTTCCAGGGCGACGCGGAGCGACGCCACGTACGGCTGCGCTACCGCCGGGACGGCGCGGTCTGGACGCGGGAGCTGCTCTGGCCCTGAGTGCTCTCCCGGTGCCGGGGCGGCGGCCGTCGGCGGGGCGTCCCACGGACGGACGCCGCCCCGGCGGACCGCCGTTTTTATTCGGTTGAGACACCAAAGGAGCACTATGGGAGAGAGATGGAGACAGGTGAGGACTGGAGGCACCGATGAGCCGAACCCGTTCCCGTTACGCCGCCGACCGCGGGCTGACCACACGCATGGTGACCACCATGTTCCTGATCGGACTCCTGTACGTGGTCCTGGTCGGCGTGCTGCTCGCGGTGCTGCGCGGCGCCTGGCCGATCATTCTGATCCTGGTGGGCGGCATGTTCATCGCGCAGTTCTGGTTCAGCGACCGCATCGCGGCGTTCAGCATGGGAGCCCGGGAGGTCACCCCCGAGGAGGCCCCGGAACTGCACGGCACCGTCGACCGGATCTGCGCGCTGGCAGACATGCCCAAACCCCGGGTGGCGATCGCCCGGAGCGATGTACCGAACGCCTTCGCCACCGGCCGGAACGAGAAGACCGCCCTCGTCTGCGCCACCACCGGGCTGCTCCGCAGGCTGGAGCCGGAGGAGCTCGAGGGCGTGCTCGCGCACGAGATGTCGCACGTCGCGCACCGGGACGTCGCCGTCATGACGATCGCCTCGTTCCTCGGCGTGCTGGCCGGCGTCATCACCCGCGTCGCCCTGTGGGGCGGCCTGTCCCGCAACAGCCGGAGCAATGACCCCGTCGGTATCGCGATCATGCTGGTCCCGCTGGCCAGCGCGGTCGTCTACTGCCTCAGCTTCCTGCTCACCCGGCTGCTCTCGCGCTACCGCGAGCTCTCCGCCGACCGCACCGCCGCCCTGCTCACCGGCCGCCCCTCGGCGCTCGCCTCCGCCCTCACGAAGGTGAGCGGCCAGATGGCCCGCATCCCGACCGAGGACCTGCGGAAGGCGGAGCCGTACAACGCCTTCTACTTCATGCCCGCGTTCTCCTCCAAGGAGAGCCTCAGCCGACTGCTCTCCTCCCACCCGACCCTCGAACAGCGCCTCGACCAGCTGGCCCGCATCTCCGCCGATCTCGCCCGCCCGTAAGGAACGTCCATGGGTCTTCTCGACACCATCCTGGGCCGCAGCAAGCCGGTCCGCCCCGACCTCGACCAGCTCTTCGCCGTGCCCTCCGCCGCCCTCACCCTCCAGGCGGGCGCCGGCTTCACCCCCACCGGCCTCGGATCGGTCTGCTTCGCGGGCGTCGAGGGCGGCACTTTCGCCCGCGTCCAGCAGGACGTGCGCGAACTGCTCGACGCCGACACCGACCGGGGCGGCATCCCGGTGGAGTTCAGCCAGGACACCTACGGCTACACCTGGCTGCTCGCCCGTCAACCGGCCGATGACACGGCCTCCCTGGTCAACGATCTGCACGCGGTCAACACCCTGCTCCAGGACGGCGGTTTCGGGCCGCAGCTGCTCTGCTCGCTGATCGGCTTCCGGGACGCGCGGGAGCGTCCGCTCGCCCTGGTCTACCTCTACAAGCGCGGCACGTTCTATCCGTTCGCACCCCTGCCCGGCGGCGTCGAGAAGCGGGACAACCAGCTGGAGTTGCAGGTCAGAGCGGTACTCGGGGACGACCTCAGGATGGAGAAGGACCTGGCCCGGTGGTTCCCGGTGTGGGGGGCGCCCGGATTGTGAGCCGGGCGCCGAACCCATCCGTATCATCAGGTCCATGACTGCTGAGCACCCCGCCCCCGCCGGTGGGCAGCGCGCGTCCGACGCCGACCGCGAAGCGGTGGTGGACCAGTTGAGGGAGGCCGCGGCCGAGGGCCGCATCGACCTCGACGAGCTGGACACGCGACTGGGCGCGGCACTGGTCGCCAAGACCTACGCCGAGCTGGCGCCCCTCACCGCCGACCTGGGGCCCGCACCGCAGGACGCGGGGAAGCCGCTGGTCCTCAGGGGCGGTGTCCACGGCACGGCGCGCACCGGGCGCTGGAAGGTTCCCGCGCACATCGACGTGGACGCCGGCATGGGCGGCGCCAGGCTCGACTTCACGCAGGCCGAGTGCCGGCTGCGCGAGATCTTGCTGCAGGTCGACGGGCAGATGGGCGGGGTCAGGATCACCATCCCCGCGGGCTGGACCGCAAAGACCGACGAGGTCGATCCCGCCATGGGCGGAGTCAAGGACCGGACCACGGCGCAACGGCTCCCGGGTGCCCCGCTGATCCGTGTCACCGGCACGGCCGGCATGGGCGGTGTGGTCGTCCGCCACCCCGGCGCGTGGGAGCGGTGGAAGCTGCGGCGCGGCACATCGCGCTGAGAGCCTGTCGGGCAACCTTCGATCGGACAGCGGACGCGGTCTGGTGCGTGCGATTCCAAGGCGCCGGGATGTCCTTGTAGCGGAGCTACTAGGACATTTCGGCAACGCGGGAGGGGGTCCCCCCTGGCCCTTAAGGCCTTGGGGGAGTGCGTGCCAGGGCGTGGCCGCCCGATCAGAGGCCGCCCGACAGGCTCTGAGTCATGCCGGGCGGGCGGCGGAGCCGGGGCCGCCCCACGGCCGGAAGACCGGGACGGCCTCCCCGCCCGCCTCGTGCCGGAAGGCGACCCGGAGCCGCATGCCGATCGCCAGGCCGGACTCCTCGCACTCCACGATCTCCGTCATCATCCGCGGCCCCTCGGCCAGGTCGACGACGGCGGCCGTGTACGGGACGCGGGCGCCGAACGGCGGCAGGTCGTTGCGGTGGACGACGGACCAGGTGTACAGCGTGGCGTCCCCGCTCGCCCGCTCCCAGGCGACGTCCTCGCTCCAGCAGTGCGGGCAGAACTCGCGGGGGTAGTGGTGGGCGCGCCCGCAGGCGCGGCAGCGGCGCAGCAGCAACTCCCCCCGGGCGGCGGCGTCCCAGTAGGGGCGCGTGAAGGCGTCGGGCTCGGGGAGGTCGTGACGTACGGTGGCCGCGGTCACAGGAAGAGTCCGATCGCTTCGTCGAGGGACCACGTCTGCCAGGACATCGCGAAGAGCGCGACGAGCGAGATGAGCGCCATCATCGCGTTCTGCCCCTGTTCGGCCCAGTCATGGATCATCAGCACGAGATACAGGAGGTTGAGCAGGAGTCCGGCGACGAGGGCGACGGGAGTGAGGAATCCGGTGATCAGACCGAGCCCCAGGGCGAGTTCGGCGTACACGACGAGATAGGCCATGGCCTTCGGGCGCGGGGCGACGATCCGCCGGAAGCCGGTGCGGACGGCCGCCCACCGGTGCTTGCCCGCCACATCCGCGGCCCAGGCGATCCCCGTACCGCGCTCGAACCAGCCCTTCTTGTCCTTGTGCCGCCAGCTCTCCAGCCACCACAGGCCGAGTCCTATCCGAAGAACGGCGAGCCACTCGGCTCCGCCGAGCCAGATCGTCTGCATGGGGCCTCCCCGGTCGCTGAATCTGACGGTACGTCAGTTCACCTGATGGGGGCGGCTCGCGCAAGAGTCGTGCGGAATGTGCGCGGGAGGCTCACACCCGTGATCAATTCGCAACCGATTCCGGTCTTGACCGAGACCCATCAAGCGGGTGCGCGATTACGCTCCGAACCATGTCCGACAGCGCACTTACCGCCGGTAGCCCCGCCCAGGCCCCCACCGACCTCACCGAGGACCGGCCCGTGTACGTCATCGGCGGCGGTCCGGGCGGTCTCGCCGCCGCCGCGGCCCTGCGCGAGCAGGGGGTACGGGCGGTCGTGCTGGAGAAGTCGGCGAACGTGGGAGCGTCCTGGCGCCGCCACTACGACCGGCTGCACCTCCACACGACCCGGCGCTGGTCCGCGCTGCCGGGGCTCGCCATGCCACGCCGGTTCGGACGCTGGGTGGCCAGGGACGATGTGGTGCGCTACCTGGACAAGTACGTCGAGCACCACGAGCTGGAGGTGGTGACCGGCGTCGAGGTGTCCCGCATCGACCGGGCCCCGGACGGGGCGGGCTGGCGCCTGACCGCGACCGGCGGCCGGATGCTGACCGGCCGGGCCGTCGTCGTCGCCACCGGTCACAACCACACCCCGCGCGTCCCCGACTGGTCCGGCCGCGACACCTACACCGGCGACCTGGTGCACGCCGCCGACTACCGCAACCCGGCCCCGTACGCGGGCAAGGACGTCCTCGTCGTCGGCATCGGCAACACCGGCGCGGAGATCGCCGTCGACCTGGTGGAGGGCGGGGCGTCCCGGGTCCGGATCGCCGTGCGCACCGTGCCGCACATCGTGCGCCGCTCGACCGCGGGCTGGCCCGCCCAGGCGACCGGCATCCTGGTACGCAGACTGCCGGTCCGGCTGGTCGACCGGGCCGGTCGCCTGATGGCCCGGATCGCCGTGCCCGACCTCGCCGCACAAGGGCTGCCGCGCCCGGACACCGGCCTGTACTCACGCGTCAGGAACGGCGCCATTCCGGTGCAGGACGTAGGGCTGATCGACGCGGTGAGGGGCGGCCGGGTGGTGCCGGTGGCGACCGTCGAGTCGTTCGACCGGGACGCGGTGGTGCTGGCCGACGGGGAACGGATCACCCCGGACGCGGTGATCGCGGCGACCGGCTATCACCGGGCCCTGGAGGGACTCGTCGGCCATCTCGGCGTGCTGGACGCGCGGGGCAGGCCGGTGGTGCACGGCGGCCGCACCCCCAAGCAGGCGCCCGGCCTGTACTTCACCGGGTTCACCAACCCGATCAGCGGCATGTTCCGCGAAATGGCCCTGGACGCACGGAAGATCGCGAAGAGGCTGTCACGCACGGGCTGACCGTTCGGGCACTGCGGCGGGGATCGCATCGGTGACGGGCCGGCCGCAGGAGACCGTGCGGGGCGCCAGGAGGGCTTCGGGGCCACTCGAACGCTTCCGTCACCGCGGCGGTGGAGCCGCCGGAGGTGGCTCCACCGCCCCAGCCGGGCGGGCAATTACAGGTGGGCGCTGATCACGCCGCCGGCGCTGAGCACGATGTAGACGCCGTTGGCGTCGAGCCCGGCGTCGTGCTGGTTCGCCTCCAGCGTGCCGTACACCACGCCCTGGCGGCCGAGGATCTTCGCGCGGTACCGCAGCTCACCGACCTTCGTGACCTCGGCCGTCCAACCGCCCGCGAGCTCACCGGCCCGACCGACGGCGGGGGTGTCCGCCCGGTCCGACGCCCTGCTCACCGCCCCGTTCGCCACCCCGGCTGCGTACCGTTGCCGCATGGACGTGTTCGACGAGTTGTTGCGTGGCGTGCGGGGGAAGGGGTCGCTCTTCGGTCGTTCGGTGCTGTATCCGCCGTGGTCGCTGAGGTTCACGGACGGCGCCTATCTGACCCTGTGCATGCCGCTGCGCGGCGAGGGGTGGATCGTCCCGGAAGGCGGGAACGGGGACGGCGGTCGCGAGGGCGACGGCAGCGGTGCTTCCGCCGCGCGCCGGGTGCGGGCCGGCGAGGCCGCGATCGTGCGGGGTCCGGCCCCGTTCGTCTTCACCGACGCACCGGCCACGGGCCCGGAACCGGGCACGTCCACGCACGAGGTGCACTGGGGCACCGGGCCCGGGACGGACCCGCCGCCGGACGAACTCAGCGGCCCCACCGTGCTGTTGGCCGCCGCCTACGACGTGCACGCCGAGGTCCCGCGACGGCTGCTCCGGGTCCTTCCGCCGGTGCTCGTGGTGCCGGACGAAGAGGACTGTGCGCCGCTGCGCGACTATCTGGAGACGCAGATCGGCGGGGCGCGGCCGGGTCGGCAGATCGTGCTGGACCGGCTGCTGGACTGGCTGCTGGTGTGCACGCTCCGCGACTGGTTCGACCGCCCGGAGGCGGCCCCGCCCGCCTGGTACCACGCCCTCGGCGACGAGATCGCCGGCCCGGCCCTGAGCGCCCTGCACGAGGACCCGGCGCATCCGTGGACGACGGCGGAGCTGGCCGCACGGGCCGGGGTCTCACGGACCACGTTCGCCAAACGGTTCACGGAGCTGGTCGGGGAGGGCCCGGTGGCGTATCTGACCGAATGGCGCATGACGCTCGCCGCCGACCTGCTGAGCCGCCAGGACCTGACGGTGGCGGCGGTGGCCCGCCGGGTGGGGTACGCCGACGCGTTCGGCTTCAGCGCGGCGTTCAAGCGGGTCCGGGGCATCAGCCCGAGCGCGTACCGCCGTGCGCCCGGCGCGCGGGGCGAGCCGGACCGGGAGACCCCGGCAGGCTGACGCCCCGCCCCGCTGCCCGGCCTTTTCCGGGCTCCCGCTCCCCGGCCTTTCCCGGACCGAATACGTCGTCCTTGGCTGGTCTTCATTCGTGGTCGCGCAGGAAGGCAGGGATCTCGTCGCGGGTCGGGGAGTTCGGCAGGGGCGCCGGCTTGTCCTGAAGGAACGCAGTGATGACGGCGGCGGCTCGGTCGTTGTTGTCGTCGAGGCCGTTCCAGATGTGGTGTCCGACTCCTGGCATGTACTGCGTGCGCTGGATGGCGGGGTCACCGGCAAGGATGGCGGTCGCCCATTGACGGATCTGGGAGGAGCACTCGGCGATCATCAGCATCGCGGGGGTCCGGGACTGCCTCAGTCGCGGCGCGATGGAGGGCGATTCCTTGACCGTCTGCTGGACGCGGAGGCTGGCGGCGGGGCTGAAGGAGAAGTTCTGCGCGGTGTCCTCGACGGGGATGCGGTGCGCGTCGCGCGCGCAGTAGGCGGATGCGGTGTCGCTGCCGAGGTCTGCGGCGGTGAACGCGTTGTCGCCTTCGGCCTGTCCGATCAGCCCGGTGTGGGGGGTGAGGAGTCCGAGTCTCATGAGGCCGAATCCCACGGCATACCGGGGGACGTGCGTCGAGCGCGGTCCGGTCGGGGCCGGTGCGAGGCCGCGCGCGGATTCTCGGCCCTTGTGCCCGGTGATCCGCGTGGTGGGGCCGTCCGCCGGACCGGGGTCGGCGATGATCGCCCGGTGCACGCGCGCGGCGACGCCGGGGTCGGCCAGGGCTCGCGTGAGCACGACCGCTCCTGCCGAGAATCCGAGGATGTCGGCCCTACCCCTACCCAGACGGTCGGTGAAGGCGGCGAGGTCGCGGACCGACCTGGAGATCGTGTACTGGTCCATGGGGAGCAGATCGCTTCGTCCACCGCCTGCCTGCTCGTAGGCGTAGACGTCGTAGCCCTGCCGTGCCAGGAGTTGCAGGAACCGATGGTCGAGCAGCGAGATGCCGCGGACCGGTCCGCCGTTGAGGTACACGAGCGGAACGGGATGCCGGGGGCCGGGCCCCGCGGGCGGGTAGTGATACACCGCGACGCGGCTGCCTGTGGCCAGGCTCCAGTGCTGCGTGGCCACGAACGGCAATGCCGACGGGTATTGCCGGGCCGCAGGCGCGGTCGGGACGCAGACGGACGCCGTCAACGCCGCCGCGACGGCCACCGGCAGGAACGGCACGAGCCGCGCCGCCCGGGCGCGACGCCGACTCCGCCACAGCGCGGCGACGGTCCCGACGCCAAGGGTCGGTATCCATGCGCCGAGCCCTGAACCCGCTCCGTCCGTGAGGACGATCAGGACGAGAAAGAGGGCGACCAGCGCCGCGACGGCGGCCAGGGCCGACAGTAAGCGGCCGGTGAGGCCGGCAAGGCGTATGGCGAACGTGGGCAAGGTGGACCTCCATCGTTTCATAACGCTGTTTCAAAACGACGTTATCAAAGAGGGTAGGCTCCTCGTCATGGGTAGGCCGAGAACAAACGACGAGACCGTCAAAGAGCGACTCGTGGAGTGCGCGACCGAGTTGCTCGCCACCCGTCCGCAGGAGTCGGTCACAGTCCGGGCCGTGGCCACGGCCGCCGGGACGTCAACGGCGGCGGTGTACTCCCTGTTCGGGGGCAAGGACGGACTGATCGGAGCGGTACGCGGCACCGCCGTCACCGGCCTGTTCCGAGCCGTGACGGCGGTGCCGACCTCCGAGGACCCCCTCGCCGACATCTACGCGCTGGCCGCGGCATACCGACGATGGGGACGCGAACACAGCCACCTGTACTCGGTGCTGTTCGGTGGGGTGCAATCCTTCGAGCCGTCGGGGGCGGTCGGCGCGAGTGACCCCATTCGACCGCTCGTCGCGGCGATCGACCGGGCTGTGAAAGAGTCCGTGCTCGACGGCCGGGTGACGTCGATCGCTCTCTCGCTCTGGGTGACCCTGCACGGGCTCGTGACCCTTGAACTGGCCGGGGCCCTCGACGCCCCCACAGCACAGGCCGCGTTCCGATCGACGATCCACGCCACGCTGCGCGGATGGACGACCCCTGCGGTATTCCGCAGACTTCGCCAGGCCGGACCGGCTCCTTGGACAGAGTAGGGGCCGGTATCCGGGTTCTCCCGGTCCTGGCCGGAGCGGTGGCGCCCGGTCGGTGAAGACCGTCATGCCGCGGCCGGCCATCGGCCGGGGCCCGCTTGACGCTGTTGAGCTCGACCATCGCGGCAGCGGCTCGCCGGACTCGTCGCGGCTCGATCCCGGCGCCCGGCTCAGGCGGTCCAGGCGCCCGCGTCCGCCGCCCTGCGCACGAACTCACCGAAGTCCCGCGGTTCGCGCCCCAGCGCACGCCGCACGCCGTCGGTGACCGGAGCCTCCCGGCTCGTACGGATCGGCTTCATCGCGTCCGTCCACAGCACGGCCTCTTCCGGGGCCATCCCCTGGGCGACCAGTCCGGCCCGGAACTCCTGCTCGGGGACCGGGACATAAGCGGCCCGCCGCCCGGTGACCTTCGCGATCTCGGCCAGCGCGTCGTCGACGGTGAGCGCCCTCGCCCCGGACAGCTCGTACACCTGGCCCTCGTGACCGGGCCGGGTGAGCGCGGCGACGGCGACGTCCGCGATGTCCTCCGCGTCGACGAACGCGGCGGCCCCGTCCCCCGCGGGCAGTGCCAGCTCACCGCCCATCACCCCGTCGAGGAACACCCCCTCACTGAAGTTCTGCGCGAACCACCCGGGCCGCAGGATCGTCCACGGCACCCCCGAGGCCCGCACCGCGATCTCCCCCTCCAGATGCGGCCCCGTCCCGTCGTAGGAATCCCCGAAGTACCCCGGCACGTCGACGCCCCGGGCGGACAACAGCACCAGCCGCCCGATCCCGGCCGCCGCGGCCCGCTCCACCAGAGCGGGGGTCCGGGAGGGCGTCAGGTCCAGCGGAACGATGTACGCCGCCGCTGCCCCCTCCAACGCGGCCTCCCAGGTCCCCCGGTCGTCCCAGTCGAACGGCGTGTCCCCGGACCGCGAGGCCACCCGCGTCCGCACCCCTTGCCCCCGCAACCGCTCCACGACCCTGCGCCCGGTCTTCCCGGTACCTCCGATGACGAGTACGGGCCGGCCGGTTCGGGGGTTCTGTGCGTTCTGCGCTTTCTGTGTCATACGGAAAGCCTGTCCCAGCGCCCCGCCCACCGGCCATGTCCCGGAATCCGGAATGAATGTCCGACCGTCCGGGGTGCGCCTCGCGATCTCCGCCGCGACGGTCCGTCAAGGCCCTCGCTATCGTGGCGTCCCTCACGCTCCCCTTCCTCAGGGAGGGGATTCTCACGGCCCGCGCCGTGATCCTTGTCGATGGCCGCGGAGGCAATCCGATGACTGACAACGACTTCTGGGAGTACCCGCCGGAGCAGGACGTCGCGCAACACGGGGAGTTCAGGCTCACCCTCGTCGAGCGGCCCTTCCCCACCGGCGGAGGGGCTCTGCCCGCTCATGACCCCTCACGGGCACGGGAGTTCGCCTCTGCTTTGGGCACCGTCGACACGGTGGTGGAGGAGGTCGACCGGATCGAGGCGACCGAGCGGCCTCCCTTCGCCACCCGCGCGGACCTCGACCTGGTCAGCGTCGGATGCTGGGGAACGGTGACCGAGATCAACGATCCCGCCCTGGTGTTCACCGGGGGAACCTTTCCCCTCGCCGAGCAGGCGGACGCGCTTGCCGAGCGCTTTCCCGGTGCAGTCGTCATCGGCTCGGCAGCGATCGACTACAACGTGAGCTACGGCACCCATGCGATCTACCACCCGGGCGGGGTACGCCTGTTCGCCGCAGGGTGGAGCGGTGAGGAGGACTGGGACCGTCAAGGCACCCCGCAGGACGTCGTCGACGCCTTCGGCATCGGCACCGACGCCCTGGAAGGGAAGGGCATCGACCTCCACGCCCACCCCGGGGCCTTCCCCTGGGAGGGTCTTACGCGACTCGCCCTCCAGCGCGTCACCCCGCTGCTCCGCAAGGGCCGCACCCTGTCCGTGTTCCGCGTCCGGCACACCGAGGAGACCACAGGCAACCTGGAAGACACCTGGATCGGCGAGTTCGACGCGTTCTGACCGCACCGATCCGAAAAAACCCGCCAGTTGGCGGGGACATGCCGATCAAACCCCGGAGACGCACCCGGCTCATCCCCCTAGTGTGGGCAACAGACGGCGCACACACATCAGTTGGCCTCGAAACCGACGGCGCCGCGTTCTCACGGGGAGAAGTCAGTGAGCATTCGGATACATCAACCTGCGCGCCACAGGCACGCGTGGACGCGCCTCGCGCTCGCCCTCACCGCCGCGGCGGCCGTGACCCTGACCGGCCTGCCCTCCCTCGATCAGGCGGAGGCAGCGAAGGCACCCAACGTCAAGCCGGTGCGGTGCGACGAGAAGTTCCTCAAGAAGCAGTTCCCCTCCACCCCGGCCAACTCGGGCCCGCCGGACAGCCTTCCGTACGACGCGTGGCCGAACGACGAGAACTACACCTATGACAACCCGGCGAAGGCGTATGACGGGGTGCTGCCGCCGACCGACGCCCAGCGCGCGGCCGCGGGGAAGAACTACCGCAAGTGGCAGCGCAAGTACAACAAGACGAAGAATCCGGCGGACAAGGTCATGGAGATCTACGCCCGCTACAACAAACAGTACGACAACCCCAAGGGCTACCAGGACTTCAAGCGCTACCTCGACGTGCGCTACGTCGGCAACCACGGCAACCCGCCCCGGGGTGAAGCGTTCGAGGCCCGCATGGTCAAGAAGTACAACATGATCGGCCCCGACTGGTGGTGCCAGGACCCGATCGAGTACACCGACCCCGAGACCGGCGAGAAGCGCACCCGCGTCGTGGACGCACACAACCGGCGCACCGAGCGCAAGGTCGAGATGAAGTCCAACGGCAAGATCGAGAACGACCAGCTCACGGCCGACCGGCAGATCGCCAAGGAGAGGCCGAAGTCGACGTTCCGGTATCTGACCGGCGCCAAGACCGAGGATTCGACGAAGAAAAAGATCCAGCAGTTCGACGACGACCTCAAGCGGGACCGAGGCACCAACCGCACCCAGGCCGGGGTCAACGAACGCCGGTCGAACGCCATCGAACGCACCCAGAAGCCGAACGCCTACACCAACTACGACAAGCGGTTCAACCCCGATCCGCTCAAGGGCGGCCGGGGGCCGATCATCGACCAGGCCCTGCGGTCCGGGAAGACGGTCGAGGAAGCGCGCCGGCTTCAGGCGATGTACAACCAGAACAACCGCGGCGGCTACTTCGGCCGCGGGCCGGGCGGCATCGACTTCTCCACCCTGGAGATCAACTACGTCGGCACCCCGGTCAAGGGCAAGGGCCTCGACTATTCGATGAGGGCCGACTACGTCAAGGACCCGGACGAGAACCCCGGCTACGGCGGCGACGCCAAGCTCCAGCTCGCCTCGGACGCCTTCTTCACCTGGCTCGCCCTGACCCCGGACAAGTTCTGGGTCAACCTCAACCCGATCCGCCCCGACGTGATCATGGACAAGGAGTTCGCCAAGACCGACGCCGGGCGCGTCCTGCTGGAGGCCGACCTGACCCTCAAGCACGACTACGCGGATGCGATGAACCCCGACAAGTACGAGCGCGGCGAACGCTTCTGGCGCGCAGCTCCCCGCACCCCGGAAGGCATGCCGTGCCTGCCCATCATCCGCCAGTGGATCACCCCGAAGCCTGCGAAGATCCGGGAGCAGGACGGCGGCATCTACATCCTTGACGCGCCGCTGAAGGTCAACATGGAGGTCCCCACCGGACCGGACGTGCCGCCGAACGCCTGCAAGCTCACCGAGGCGCAGACCAAGCAGGCCGAGAGCCTGATCCTCACGGTGATCCAGCCGGAGCTGGAGCGTCGCGTCAACGACGACAAGTCCTACGCCGACCTGCGTCGCGTCTACTCCTCGCGCGTGGCCGCCGAGTACATCCGCCGCCAGGACGCGATCGGCCCCACCGACTTCCGCAAGATCATCAACAGCAACGACGTCAAGCGGTGGCCGCTCAGGGCCGAGAACAAGGACTGGGACAAGAAGACCGTCTACGACAAGTACGTCGACTCGTTCAAGAACGGCGACTACAAGTTCGAGCGCGTCTACGACGGCAAGGTGTGGATCCTGTCCATGGGCGGGGTCGATTTCTCCAAGGCACCGAAGAAGAACATCAGCCGCACTCAGTTCAACACCCAGCACCGCGGCCTGGACAAGACCACCAGGACATCCGTCCGGACCGAGGTGACCTACCAGGACAGTGAGACCGCCTACCTCGGCGGGTCCGCCGCGGACCAGCCCACCAGCCCGGAGGACCCGAAGCCGACCCCGACCCCGACCGGCTCGCACGACCCGAAACCGACCGGCACCCCGTCGACGCCGGCACCCGGACCGTCCACGCCCGGCGGTGACAAGACGACTCCGCCGGCGAAGGGCACGAACGGTGACCTCGCCGACACCGGCAACAACGCCCCCGTCGGCCTGATCGCCGGCGCGGCCGCGGCGCTCGCCGTGGCAGGCGGCGCGCTGACGTGGTGGATGCGACGCCGAAGGGCCGCAGGCAGCTAGGTGCCGTGACCGGCAAGGTGTGCCCCGTAAGGAGCGTCGTCCAGCGCGTGCGATCGCAAGGCGGCCGGAAGTCCTTGTAGCGGAGCTACCGGGACTTCTGGCCAACGCAGCGAGCGTGCGTGCGGGGCGGCGCCTACGGGGCAAAGCTTGCCGGGAGGGGCACTGGCCCGTCCGAGGCGTCTTCGCACACACGCTGTCCCCCGCACCGGTGCCCAGGGTGCGGGGGACAGCCCTTTTCGTGCCCCGGCGTCGCGGCGCGTCCGTCCGCCGCGGGCAGTGGCCGCTGCTCCACGGCAGTGAGGTCCGGACGGTCCGCCGGTCCGCGCCTCCGCCCGTGCGTCGGGCGCGGAAGCGGACCCGGTGGCACCGCATGCGACCGGAACGCACCGTCCGGCCGCGACCCGCACGGCACCGGGCATCCGCCCGTCTCAGCCTTTGCCTGCACACCCATTCCTGACGGAGCGTCAGTTCAGTAACCTGACAGAGTGTCAGCTTCGGGCTGGCCGAGCACGATCACCCGACGGACCTCTAGCAGGAGTGGGCGGAACGATGCTTGGATCGACTCACGGCACCCTCACCACCGACTTCCGCGCCAGGGTGGTGGCCTGCGGCGAAGAGCCGTACGCCATCGTCCACAGCATGGCGGCAGCCGCCGCGGAGGGCGATCTCGATGTCAGCGGCCGCCCGCTGCACGCGCCGGTGCCGGATCTGGACCGGTTCTTCCGGCCCGAGTCCGTCGCCGTCATCGGCGCGTCCGACACTGAGGGGCGGCCCCATACCGGGATCACCCGACAGCTGATCGGCTGGGCCGAGCGCGTCGGGGCGCGGCTGTATCCCGTGCATCCCAGCCGGGAGTCCGTGTTCGGGCGGCCCTGCTCCCCTTCCGTCGCGGACCTGCCGGAGGAGGTCGATCTGGCCGTGCTGCTGGTCGGCGATCCGCTCCCGGTCATCGAGGAACTCGCACAGGCCAAGGTGAAGTTCGCCGTCGCCTTCGCCTCCGGGTTCGCCGAGACCGGTGAGGAGGGAGCCGCCGCCCAGGCCCGGCTGGCCGCGGCGGTGGAACGGTCCGGACTGCGGCTGCTCGGGCCGAACACCAACCTCAACGCCTTCGAGCGGTTCCGGGACGACCTGGACGGGCCCGCCATCGCTCTGATCACCCAGTCCGGTCACCAGGGCCGCCCCGTCTACACCCTTCAGGAACTGGGCGTGCGGCTCTCGCACTGGGCGCCCACGGGCAACGAGGCCGATCTGGAGACCGCCGACTTCATCTCGTACTTCTCACAGCGCCCCGAGGTCGGGGCCATCGCCTGCTACGTCGAGGGGCTCAAGGACGGGCGCTCCTTCCTGCTGGCCGCGGACCGGGCGGCACGAGCCGGCGTTCCGGTGGTGGCGGTCAAGGTGGGGCGTACGGAGACGGGGGCCAGGATGGCCGCGTCACACACCGGCAAGCTGACCGGCGCCGACCAGGTGGTGGACGCGGCGATGCGGCAGTTCGGCGTGATCCGGGTGGACGGGCTCGACGAACTCCAGGACACCGCGGCCCTGCTGGCCCGCGCGCGGAAGCCGCAGGCCGACGGGGTCGTCGTGTATTCGATCTCGGGCGGCACGGGCGCGCACTTCTCGGACCTGGCGACCGGCGCGGGACTGAAGATCCCCACCCTGTCCGAGGAGAAGCAGCGCGAGCTGCACGAGTGGATCCCCGGCTATCTGAACGTGGCGAACCCGGTCGACAACGGCGGCCACCCGGTCGGCGACTGGCGCGGGCGGAAGATCATCGACGCGATCCTCGCCGACCCCGACGTCGGGGTGCTGATCTGTCCGATCACCGGCCCCTTCCCCCCGATGAGCGACAAACTCGCGCAGGACCTGGTGGACGCGGCGGAGACCACGGACAAGCTGGTGTGCGTGGTGTGGGGTTCGCCCGTGGGTACGGAGGACGCCTACCGCACGACGCTGCTGGGCTCGTCCCGCGTCGCCACCTTCCGTACCTTCGGCAATTGCATCACCGCCGTGAAGGCCTATCTGGACCACCACCGGTTCACCGCGTCCTACCGCTCCCCCTTCGACGAGGCGCCGCGCACGCCGTCGCCCTCGTTCCGCAAGGCACAGGCACTGATGCGCCCGGGACAGCAGCTGAGCGAGCACGCGGCGAAGCAGTTGCTGCGGGCGTACGGAATCCGCGTTCCGCGCGAGCAGCTGGTGACCAGCGCCGCCGCGTCCGTACGGGCGGCGGGGCTGGTCGGCTACCCGGTCGTCATGAAGGCGTCGGGCGCCCGGCTCGCCCACAAGACCGAGCTGGGCCTGGTCAAGGTCGGGCTCACCTCCGCGAGCCAGGTGCGCGACGCGTATCGGGAGCTGACCGACATCGCGCGGTACGAGGGCATCGAGCTGGACGGCATCCTGGTCTGCCAGATGGTCGAGCGGGGCGTCGAGATGATGGTCGGGGTCACGCAGGACGCGTTGTTCGGACCGACGGTGACGGTCGGACTCGGTGGCGTGCTGGTCGAGGTGCTGCACGACGCGGCGGTTCGCGTACCACCGTTCGGCGAGGACCAGGCGCGGTCGATGCTCGGCGAACTGCGCGGCCGGGCTCTGCTGGAGGGCGTACGCGGCGGCCCGCCGGTGGACGTGGACGCGCTCGTCGAGGTCGTGCTGCGGGTGCAGCGCATGGCGCTGGAACTGGGCGACGACCTCGCCGAGCTGGACATCAACCCGCTGATGGTGCTGGGGCGGGGGCAGGGCGCGGTGGCGCTGGACGCGCTGGCCGTCTGCCGCTGACCGGTCACCCCGCCGACCGCCTCGATGGCCACGCCACCGGCCACACCACTCACCCAGGAGCTGCCTCATGCCGTCCTCCCCCGAAGACACCGCCGAGTCCACCGAACCGCTTGATTCATTGGTACTCCACGCCACCGACAACGGCGTCTCCTGGATCACGCTCAACCGCCCCGAGGCGATGAACGCCGTCACCTGGGACCAGCGGGAACGCGTCATCGCTCTGCTCGCCGAGGCCTCCGCCGACCCGGCCGTCCGGGCCGTCGTCCTCACCGCCACCGGCCGCGGCTTCTGCGCGGGCGCCGACCTGCGCGGCGCCCCCGCGACGGGCGACCGGGTGCCGGGCGACGTCGCCCGCACCATCCGGCTCGGCGCCCAGCGCCTGATCGCCGCGGTTCTGGACTGCGAGAAGCCGGTGATCGCGGCCGTCAACGGCACGGCGGCCGGCATCGGCGCGCACCTCGCATTCGCCTGTGATCTGGTGCTGGCCGCCGAGTCGGCGAAGTTCATCGAGGTGTTCGTACGCCGTGGCCTCGTACCCGATGGCGGCGGAGCGTACCTTCTGCCGCGCCTGATCGGTCCGCGGCGCGCCAAGGAACTGATGTTCTTCGGCGACTCGCTCCGGGCCGCGGAGGCGGAACGGCTGGGGCTGGTCAACCGGGTCGTCCCGGACGAGGAGTTGGCGGCGACCGCCCGCGCGTGGGCGCAGCGGCTGGCCGAGGGGCCGACCCGGGCGATCGCCGCGACCAAGCAGCTCGTCAACGCATCGCTGGACTCCGACCGGGCGACGGCCTTCGCGGCGGAGGCGAATGCCCAGGAGATCAATATGACCACGCAGGACGCCAACGAGGGGGTGGCGAGCTTCGTGGAGCGGCGCACGCCGAAGTACCGGGGGCTGTGAGCGGCCCTGGGGCGCTCACAGCGTCCTCCCCTGCCGCGGGGTGCCACTGCCCGTGGTCCGTAGCCACGGGACTCCTGCCGTGCTGTGCGGTCGGGACCCGCCGGTTGACGTGGGCCACCGGCGGGTCCCGACCACAACCTGCCTACCCCTCGGCGAAGACATCCTCGACCGACGCGGCGGCGGGAGCACGCAGGAGCCAACGACTCAGAACGTCGAGATCGGCGCAGCCCAGGATGCGTTCACGCGCCTCGTCAGGCACGTCCACACCCGACTGCTCAAGGAAAAGCAGGATGCCCCGCGCAATGCCCTCCGCGCGGCCCTCTGCACGGCCTTCGTCCCGGATTTCCTCCGACATGAAGGACTTGTAAAAGGAAAGGTCCACGGCCACCAGGTTCCTCCACTGTTGTGCGGCCGGGCGGTTGCCCAGGCCTTGTGCGGTGAGTTCGACGATGGGGTTGGCGATGGTTTCCGGTACGTCCCGCAGAGCGGTGGACAGCGTTTTCAGTATGGCACCGATGTCCGGATCGCCTGCGTGTGTGATCGCCGCCAGCGTGGTCAGCGCCAGGTCCTTGCGGGCCTCCGCCACCTCCGTGATCACCGGCATGTTGTGCGGGCCCGCGACGAGGGCCTGCAGGGTGAGTGCAGGCGACTGCGGGTGGCCCACTTGGAACGGGCGGGCTGCCCATTCGGCGGTCGCTCTGTCCTGGCAGACGACCAGCAGCATGGGAGGCAGCTTGTACTTCGCCTGAAGGTACGACAGGTAGTACATCCAACTCGCGGGCTTGTCCGGGTCCTTCTTGCCCTGGGCCTCGATCGCGAGGAGGTACGACTGGTCGTCCTCCATGTCGATGCGCAGCAGGGTGTCGACACGGCGTTCGAGGGGCCTGTTCTCGGTGAGGTCCGTGGGCATGACGGTGGCCGAGGCGGGTGGGCCGATCGTGACCCCCAGTACCTCGGAGACGCGGGAGAAGAGCCCCGGGTACTCCTGAAAGATGCGGTGCATCGCCTCGTGGGACGAGCTGACCATGTGGGTTTCCTAGAGTTGTCGAACGGTCAAATGGATGTTGTCGGTCCGGCAGTCGGGGCACTCTCCTGACTGCGCCGCACGGAATGCCCGGTCGCAGCTCTCGCAGTTCTGCAGCGGGAAGGGCCGGGGCGGGAGATCGGCCGGGGATCGGAACGGAGGCAGCGGCGGAAGCCGGGCCGTCAGCCGGTGCGCGAGGAGCCCGGCGGGGCGGAGCAGCCGTTCGGGTGGGAGTTCGCTGGTCAGGGCGTGTTCCACGGCTGCGGGGCCGACCTCGCGCTCCAGCCATGTGGCGACCCCCGGGGCCAGGACGCCCACGTCCTGCACGGACAGCAGCAGGCGCGGGTCCTTGTGGTGCAGTCCGGCGAGCAGGTCGGCGGCGGTCCGGAGGAGGGACGCTGCGGGAAAGGCCGGCTGCGGCACGAGCAGGGGCGTGGACCGGCCGTGCGGGGCGCGCTCGCGACGTGGCGCGGGCTCGCGGCGCGGTGCGGGCGGAGTGCGGTCCGCAGATCCGAGCGGACACGTGTCGTCGGCTTCGGCCTCCCTGCGTGGTCGGCCGGGGGCGAGCGGCCGGGCCTTCCGTTGCGGGTGCGGCGGACAGTCGCGACCCGGCCGGGTGTCCGCGGGCCGCCGGTCGGCAGGCTGGTTGCAGGAGACGGTACGGGTGACGATGCGGCCGTCGGCCAGGCGCGTGCGGGAGCGTCGCAGGTAGCCGTGGGCTTCGAGTTCGCGTAACGCGGCGGCGATCCGGCCCTCGCTCTCGGGGAAGCGGGCGGCGAGGTCCTTGATGCCGATCCTGGCTCCGGCGGGCAGCGACTGGATGTGCGCGGCCAGCCCGATCGCGGTGAGGGAGAGCTCGCGGTGCTGGGTGAGGTGGTTGCCCACGACCGTGAAACGGCCGGTGTGCCGCGAGTTGTCGTGCACGACGCCGGAGTACGGCGTGGCGCCTCCGCGTGCACGGGACGGGGAGGGCAAGGGCGCGCTAATCTGCTGGGTATCCATCGGGAAGGTCCGTCTTCCTCGTTGGTCAGGCCCTCGATCGGGATGCCAGTCCCGGCCGGGGGCCGTCGCATGTCTGGTGGTTGATCGTCGCGGTGAGCATATTCCAGGCAACCCGCCTGAATGGCCGCCAAGTTGGCCAATCTCACCCATGTGGGTGACGGGCGGCAGGGTGGGGTCGGGAAGGTTCATTTCCCCAGTTCTTCAAGGCTTTTGATGTCGTGCGGAGCCGCGTCGCGGGCCACCGGGTCGCGGAAATCCGCGACCCGGTGGCGGCGGTCACGGCGCGAGGTCGAGTTCGGCCCAGACGGTCTTACGGGGAAGTGGTCCGGGACTCACACCCCAACGATCCGCGAGCGCCTCGACGATCAGCAGGCCGCGCCCGGATTCGGCGTCGTCACCCGGGACGGCCACGCCCGCCGGAAGAAACGGAAGGCAGTCACCACGGGCATCGCTCACCTCGATCCGCAGCAGCGCGCCGCCGTCGTGAACCGTGAGGCCCAGCCGGAAGTCCCGCCCCGGAACCCGGCCATGGACCACGGCGTTGGCCGCCAGCTCGGCAACGATCTGCGCGGCCGACTCCGACGGGATCCCCCACTCGCCCAGATGTGCGGTGACGAGCAGCCGGGCGAGCCTGGCTCCCCGGCGGGTGGGCGAGAGCAGGACGCTGAACGCGCGGCTGGGGGCGGGGGGTTGAGAGAGGGTGATTTCTTGATTCACGTCACTCAGCGTGGTCGGCAACACCTACGCTGACCAGTGATCAAGCGGATGCGTACGGTGACTGTCCGGCGCTTGTCCGGAGGTGTCCGGGCTGTCCGGAGCAGGCATGTGGGTAGGTGGTGCCGCGATCGTGACGGCACGTCGGAGGTGGCGCGAATGCGGGTGGATGCGAACAGTGCGGAACGGCCCGGGGTCGAGACGGACGAGCCCGGCTGGGAGGTCGACCCGGACGACGAGTCGGGAGCGGCCGTCGTCGCCACGGTGGGGCGGCAGTTGAGGCTGCGCCGGGAGGCGGCCGGTATGCGGGCGGCCGAGTTCGGCGTGGCGATCGGGTACGGGGAGGACCAGGTCTACAAGGTCGAGGCAGGGAAGCGGATTCCGCGCCCGGAGTTTCTGGACAGGGCGGACGAGGTGCTGGGCGCGGGCGGGCTGATCACCGCGATGAAGAAGGACGTGGCGGAGGTCCGGTACCCGAAGAAGATCCGGGACTTGGCGCGGATGGAGGCGCGGGCGGTCGAGCTGCTGTCGTACGGCGACCACAACCTGCACGGTCTCCTGCAGACGGAGGAGCATGCTCGGGCGTTGCTGAGGACGAGACGTCCGGCCCTGTCGGACGACGAAGTGGAGCGCGGTGTCGCGGCCCGCATGGCCCGACGCTCCGTCTTCGACCGCTCGCCGGCCCCGGAGCTGAGTTTTGTTCAGGAGGAGGCTACGCTCAGCCGCCCCACCGGAGGCAGGATGGTGCTGCGCAGGCAGCTGGAACACCTCTTGGAGGTAGGGCAGTTGCGCAACGTCGAAATTCAGGTGATGCCGACGGCGCACTGGGATCATCCTGGGACAGGCGGGCGGATTCAGATGCTGAAGTTCGAGGACGGCACGGCAGTCGGGCGTTCCGATGACGAGTTCGGCGGTCGCCCCGTCTCCAGCCCGAAGCAGCTACGGATCCTTGAACTCCGCTATGGCATCATCCGGGCGGAGGCTCTCAGCGCACGGGAGTCGCTGGCCTTCATCGAGCGAGCGCTGGGAGAGACATGATCCGGAAGACCTCTGCTGGGGAAGACTCCGAGCTGGCATGGTTCAGGAGCAGCTACAGCGACAGCAGCAATCCCAACGACTGCGTCGAGGTCGCAACCACGCCCGGTACGGTCCACGTCCGCGACTCGAAGAACGCGCGAGGCCCCCGGCTCGCCGTCACCCCCGACACCTGGGCGGACTTCGTCACGTACGCCGCCGGAAACTGACGCTCGAACACGCCCCGCCTCGCCTCGCCGGGAGGGAACGGGCGGCCGCTCACCGCCTGAGCGTGTACCAGTCCGGTGAGTCCAGATCGCCGTACTCCCGATTGAGTTCGGGCCGGTCCGGCGTGCCGCTGATGCGCCAGCCGTCGGCGTCGCCGCCGAAGGAGCAGCCCTCGATGTCGATCCGCACGCTCTGGCTCCAGGTGTCGGTCTCCCCGGGCTCGTAGGACCACGTACCCCGCCCAGAGCAGCGGTACTTCCCGGGTTCCGACACAGCACCGGACTCGACCGCGGAGTCGTGGGCCGTCAGCGCATCGGCGCGCGCCGTGCCGTCGGCGGCCAGTCGCAGCGTGCCGCCCTCTCCGTCGTTCCAGGCCCCGACCAGTCGAGCGGCGTCGACCCTCGGCGGGCGGTACTCCGTGATCAGTCCGGTGGTGAACACCGCCGTACCGAGCCCGAACACGGCCACGGCGGCGAGCACGCCGTAGCCGAGGATGCGCCGGAGCCGGCCCCCGCGCAGCGCGGCGTCCCGGGCCATGAGGGCCGCCCCCGTCAGCAGCACCGCCCCGGTGAACCAGCCCAGGATCAGCGGGCCGGCGCCCGGACGCCGGGCGAAGCCGAAGACCGCCGCGCCCGCGGTCATCAGCACCACGGCGACGACCGGCACCCACCACCACACGTCGCGGCCGGTGAACCGGGCGCTCGCCCAGCGGGCCGCGGACGCCGTGGGCAGCACCGCGAGCAGACTCGCCACCAGCGCGAACGGGCCACCGAAGCAGACGAGGAACGGTGTGAGGAGCAGACTCGTTCCTGGGCCGTCCGGCGGGGCGGGCGAGGGCACGGCAAGTTCCGCGAACCCCGCGACCTCGACGCCGAGCACGGCCCCCATGAACAGCGCACCCGCGCCCGCCAGGATCGACCGTCCGGTCCACAGCTCCGGCAGGCCGTGGAGCGCCTCGGCATCCCCGGGCGTCTTCTCAGCGTTTCCTGCGGCAGGTATCGGCATGTGGTCCCCTCCCCGTACGTATCCTCGCGCACGGGGGAGGGCCGGTCCCGGCACCTCGACCGGCCGGGTCGATCCGTGACCGAGCTCACGGGGGTTCCCATCTGACACATCGTCAGTTTCAATGGGAAGCGTGATGGGACACGCAGGCATGGCCGCCACCGCCGTCCGGTACCTCAGGTCCGTCGGCGCCTCCACCACTGCGGGGACGGCGCCGGTCGATCCGCTGCCGCGCCCGGATCTCCGGGCTGTCGCGGACGACGAGCGCCCCCCGGTCGACGCATCCGAATTCCGCCGTGTACTGGGTCACTTCGCCAGCGGGGTCACCCTCGTCACCGCGCACGCCCCGGACGACGAGGCAGGTCCGGCGGGCTTCGCCTGCCAGTCGTTCGCGTCGCTCTCCCTCGACCCGCCGCTGGTCACCTTCATGGTCGCCCGTACATCGACGACCTGGCCGCGCATCGCCCGCGCCGGGGCCTTCTGCGTCAACATCCTCGGCGCGGAACAGGGCGCGCTGTGCCGGAGCTTCGCGGTCAGCGGGGCCGACAAGTTCGCGGGCGTGCCGTACGAGCCGGCCCCCGCGACCGGGTCGCCGCTGCTGGACTCCGTACCGGCCTGGATCGACTGCCGCATCCACGCCGTCCACACCGGCGGCGACCATCTGATCGTGGTCGGCCGGGTGGAGGCCCTGGGGGCGGCGGACGGCGGCGATCCGCTGCTGTTCCACCGGGGGAGGTTCGGGCGGTTCGGGCCGCTGACCGGATGAGCGTGCGTCAGGACCCGGCTCCTGAGAGGCGGACCGAACGGCCCGCCCAAAGGTCGTGCCGGACGACGTCCGCGATCTCGATCGGCCGGTTGAAGGCACCACCGGAACGACGACCTCCACCGCCGGTACGGTGGCCTCCGTGGCCTCCACCGTCTCCGAGGCCCGGACGCTCCGAGCCGACCGGTCACCAGCCCGGCTCACGCGCCTTCCGCGTGGAACTCAAGTAGCCCTCGTAACCCGCATCGCGCAGCACAGTGTCGACTCTCCTCATGACTTTCACGGTGCTGTTCCCAGCCGTGATCAGTTCCCGCATCGCGCTGACGAACAGGGTGATGTCCTGCTGTTTCAGTGCGCGTTCACAGTCGGTGCTGCCCTTCTGCGCGCTGAGGCCGAGGGCCTGCCAGGCAGCCTGCGCCTCACGGTCGGGCACACGGAAGTAGGCGTGGTCCACCCAGCCGGCGATTCTGCCGAAGTCGGCGCAGGTGGGCCGGAGGCGAGCCAGATAGGGCAGCCGGGTGTTCTTGGTGTCCACCGCCGAGCGCAGGACGGCGCGCAGGTAGTCGTTGTCGGCCTTGGCATGTTCCAACAGATACCGGCCGCCCAGCCGATGCCAGGCGTGGACCTGCCGTGCCCTGGTCCCGGCGGACACCGTCACGACCGTGACATGCATCCACTGCCGAGCCGTTCGCTGGGTGGTGGCGGCGTCGGGCACCGTGGTGTGGAATTTCGCCAGGGAGACCGGTTCCACCACAGCGACCGCCATCGCCGCCACCACGGCCATGACCGTCCCCAGGCACGCGCCGAGGCGGCGGACACCGGCCGCTCGGCCGCCGGAGTGTGCGGGCTCCTCGCCCGACACGTCTGTCCGTCGCGCCCCTCGCGGGCGCACGCGTCGGACGAGTGATCCGGCTGCGGCCACCAGGAGCGCGCTGATCGCCGCGAGCGCGAGGACACTGTTGACCAGGCGCGGCAGCGTCCACGACATGGTGTCCCAGACCGGATGCCAGGAGCAACTGCTCTCCAGGGTGTTCAGCGGTCCGACGCAGCCGTCCGACGAGACGAGCAGGACCATCCCCGCGAGTCCCAGCAGGGCTGCCGACTCCGCCGCGATCAGGGCGGCGACCAGTCGGCGCCCTCGGCCCGACCGCGCCGCGGCGGCGGCCACTGCCGCTGGCACCACCAGGGCGACGAACAGCCATGCCAGATAGTTCGCTTCGTGGACGCCGGCCTGCTGCGGATCGGTCGGCGGTGCGGGCAGAAGAGCCTGCGCACCCGCGACAGCGAGCCAGCACGCGACCCCGCCCAGCGCCCCGGGCCGCAGAGCCCGGCGCAGGGGCGGCAACGGTTCCAACACCGCCGCCTTCCGGCCTCCACCGTCGGGCAGGGCGTTACTCACCCAGCGGGGAGTGCCCGGGGCCCGGCCGAGCGCCCAGGCCGTCAGCGGGACCACCCAGAGGGCCGCGATCGCGGCGGGAATCAGCGGCGAGGCGACAAATCCGCCCAGAATCGGCCAGACGGCCGCCATGGCGGTCACGACGGCCGAACGATCCGTCGCCGTACCACCGGAAGCACCAACACCGGGGAACACGTCCAGTACTCCCTGTCGCATGCCGCTGCTGCTGTACGACGCCCCGGCCGCCCAGGACGCCCCGTCCATGGTCCACCAGGCGAACCAGGCGGCCAGCACCAGCGTGGCGGACCCCAGACCGACCAGCAGCGGCGGACGGAGGGAGCGCCCGCGCCAGGTACCGACCCAGAGACGGGCGCACTGGGTGACCCACCAGGCGAACGCGACCCCGGCGCACACGACGAGGAGCAGTAGCACCGGCCGCTGCGGAAGCCATTGGGCACCGCTCAACCCGTATCCGGTCAACAGCCCGCCGACACCGAACCCAGCGCCGAGCCACAGACCGGCCCGCACTCCCGAAGGGACCCGGTCGCCCGTCAGGACCGCGTAGGACACCGACCGCCACAGCGCGGTCCCGATCACCCCTGCGACCAGAGTGGCCGGGGTCAGCGAGACCAACTGGACCCGCCACAGGCTGTACAGGTCGTAGGTCGACAGATAGGTCAGCAGATGAATGTTGACCATCGCAGCCGCGGCTCCGGTCAGAAACATCGGCAGAGCGCGGGCCCCGAACAGTGGTGCCGGATCTGCCAGAGCGCCGCGGCGTTCCTCCCACTGCGGATGCATACCCCAGAGCCCCCGCAGTGACCAGAGCGCGCCGCGGAGTCTGCCGCCAGCCGGGGGCCGTGCCGCGACGTCCCACTTGTGCGGGTCCGCGCCCCAGCGCACCGCCGCCAGATCCGCGTAGATCTCCCGGCTGCGCAGCACGTCCGACCGCGCCAAGTAGACCAGCGCGACCGTGAGGGCGGGCAGCAGCAGGACACGGGTGAGCGATGGTACGTCGCTGGGCTCACCCCACCTGGTGAGGAAGCCATGGACCTGCCTGCTGGACCAGACGAGGTAGGGAAGCAGGACCAGGGCGAGGAACACGCGCCAGACGGCGACCGTGCCGTAGGTGACGGTGATGTCCCGGTTGGCGATATGGGCGAACTCGTGGAGAATCACCGCCCGGAAGCGCTCCGGGTCACTGCGCCGACAGGCGAGCAGACCGCCGAACAGGCACACGGTCGGCCGACGGTTGCGGCCGAAAACCACGGCACCGGTGGCGAGCGAGGCCCGGTCCACGACCACCCGCGGCAGCCGGGCCAGACCTGCGGTCGCTGCCAAATCGGTCAGCAGCACCCGGATCTCGCCGTCCGGATCCGCCGATTCCAGCGGAACGGCAGACCTGTGCCGGGCCTTCCAGACGGGCAGCAGGAAGAACAGCAACGCAGCGGTGACGGACAGCAGGACCGGCCAGCTGTAGATCAGCCACTGTGCGGGCGGTGGCGCGTACTTGGCCATACAGCCCCGATAGGCCACAGCCTGGCTGAGGGCGTTGATCACCGAGACCATGTCCCCGCCCCGGTCCGGGTCAATCCCTGTCGCGAGAGAACAGCCCAACGCATCCGTACGGTGCAGAGATTTGATGACGGGCAGCATCATCGCCCCGCCCGCGGCGAGCATCAGGACCACCAGCAGGGCGAACCGCGCAGTCGTTCCCGCGCCCATCGCCCGTTCATCGACCCGGGGCCGGGGGGCCGTCGCGCCCATGGCGCCCTAGCCTTCCGGCGTGGAACCGGCGACGGCGGGCGAGTCCGGCCCGCCGTCGTTCGAAGAGGACGGATCGGCCAGGATCAGGCCGGCCACGACCGCGTTCGCGACCTCCGAGGCCTGCGCGGCGGCGAGACCGCGCTGCTCGGCGGTCTCCAGCACCAGCCGCTTCACTTCGGCAAGCTGCTCACGGGTGAGCGGGGGCACCATGACTGGCGGACGGCTTCTGCGGAACAGTCGGCGCAGCGCACCGACCGACTCCCTCGACGCGCGCTCCATGGCAATGTCGCCAATGCGCCGGGCCGCCTGGTCCAGGGCCAGCCAGGCCACCGGGGTGACCAGCACAGCGATCTCGCCCACGCCGAAGCCCAGCGGTTCCCGCCGCTGCCCGTGGCCGTTCAGACGCCGGACGGCGGTGGCGTCATCGAGTTCCAGAAGCCCTTCGAGCAGCGGAAGTTCGTCCGTTGCCAGCTTGGTGACCACCTCACGGACCAGATCGCGGACCGGGCGCCCTTGGGACGGGTGCGTCTCTGAACCCATGTGATCCCTCCCCCAGGAGCCTGGGCCTCTCCGCGATGACCGGGTCCGGCTCTGATAACCACTGTGGCACGGAAGCCAGGTGGCCGGCAGGAGAACGGTCCGACGCCCGACCGAACCGGCCACAGCCAGGGCAGCGGCCACCGCGTCCGCCCACCACCGTCAGCCGCGTCCGCCGTCAGCGTCAGCAAAGTCCGCCACACCCTCAGCCGAGTCCCGCGGCGGCGCCCGCCGGTTCCCTGACCCGTCGGATCACCAGCGCCATCAGCGCCGCCGTCGCGCACAGCGCCCCCGAGGCGTACCAGACCACGTCGTAAGAGCCGAACACGTCGCGCGCCACACCGCCCAGGAACGCCACCAGTGCCGCGCCGACCTGGTGGGAGGCGAGGACCCAGCCGAAGACGATGGCGCTGTCCTCGCCGTACTGCTCGCGGCACAGCGCCAGCGTCGGCGGGACGGTGGCGACCCAGTCCAGGCCGTAGAAGACGATGAAGAACACCATCGGCGGATGCACCGTCGGAGCCATCAGCATCGGCAGGAAGAGCAGCGAGACGCCGCGCAGCGCGTAGTAGACGGCGAGGAGACGGCGGGCGTCGAACCGGTCGGTGAGCCAGCCGGAGAAGACCGTGCCGATGATGTCGAAGACCCCGATGACGGCGAGCAGCGAGGCCGCCGCGGTGATGGGCATGCCGTGGTCGTGGGCCGACGGCACGAAGTGGGTCCGGATCAGGCCGTTGGTCGAGGCGCCGCAGATCGCGAACGTGCCCGCGAGCAGCCAGAACGGTCCGGTGCGCGCCGCGTCGGCCAGTACGCGTACGGTCCGCCTCGCCGCGCCGCGTGCGGGCGCGGGCTTGGCCACGTACGTGCCGCCGTACGGGGCGAGGCCCACATCGGCCGGGTGGTCGTGCAGCAGGAGCCAGACGAACGGGACGACGACCAGCGCGGCGAGCGCCACGGTCACCGAGGCCGGGCGCCAGCCGTGCTCGTCGACGATCCAGGCGCACAGCGGCAGGAAGACCAGCTGTCCGGAGGCGCCCGCCGCGGTGAGGATGCCGGTGACCAGGCCGCGCCGGGCGACGAACCAGCGGTTGGTGACCGTGGCCGAGAAGGCCAGCGCCATCGAGCCGGTGCCGAGGCCGACGAGCAGCCCCCAATAGATCATCAACTGCCAGGAAGCCGTCATCCAGACACTGGCCAGCGCCCCGGCCGCCACCGCGCCGAGCGCGACGACGACGACCCGGCGGATGCCGAACCGGTCCATCAGCGCGGCGGCGAACGGCGCGGTGAGCCCGTACAGCGCCATGTCGATGGAGACCGCGAGTCCGATCTCGCCGCGCGACCAGCCGAATTCCGTGTGGAGCGGGTCGATGAGGAGGCCGGGCAGGGAGTTGAACGCGGCGCCGCCGATGATCGTCACGAAGGTGACGACGGCGACGAGCCAGGCGCGGTGAACGCGCAGGCGGGAGCGCCGGCCGGGGGCTGCGGGGGTGGCCTGCCGGTCGTCGTCCCGGGCGGCGCTTTCGGTTGTCTGGGTCACGTCGCTCAGCATCCGGTCCGCGTTCCGATGCGGACGAGTGGCCGGAGGGACACCATTCGAAGAGATCGGGCCACCAGGGATCGACGTCTTCCGGCCCTGCGGTGCTCGAAGGCGCGTACGATCACCTGTCGTTCGGCGGCCGTTGCGCCGCCGCGCCTTCGCCGCGTACCGAACCGGGGGATCTCATGCAGTGGGCAGCACGCCAGCATTTCCACCACCGCTCCGCGCTGATGCAGGCCTGGGGCGCCGTGCTGCTGGTCGTCGCCTGCGTCCTGTGGGTCCGGCTGGGCTTCCTGCTGGCGGACCAGTGGGACGCGTACTGCTACCGCGTCTCGCAGTGCGAGGCGGTCACCGAGGTGCCGAAGCAGCTCACCCTTCTGGGGATCTCCGCCCTCCTGTCCGTCCTCGGCACGGCGCTGCTCGTCGCGGGCAGTGTGCGCAGGCAGACCAGCGCCCATGTCTTCGAGGTCATCGAGATGCAGAAGTCCGAGGAGCGCGAGCGGGCGAAGCAGCAGCGGTGACCGGGGCCACCACCGCCCAGGCGAACCCCGCCCCCACCGCGTACCAGAACAGATCGGGGGCGTTGAAGGTCGATCCCAGCACCAGCCGCGCGACCGCGCTGTGGCGGGAGAGTTCCGCGGGCAGCCCGGTCAGCTGCAGCAGCTCGACCGACCAGCTGAACAGGAGCGCCGCTCCGGCCTGGACGGCCGGCCGGGCGCGGGGCGCGGCCACGGCGACCAGGAAGCAGATCAGCACGGTGTAGAGCGCGTCCCCGGCGTACTTGGCGACGTCACCGTCCGCGAACGCTCTGACGCCGAGCCCGGCGAGGACGGTCAGCACCGCGGCCCCGGCTGCGACCGCGCGTGCCCGTGATGCCGTCCGCACCCCCCGGGACACCGTCCCCTCCGGCCCGCCCCCGCTCACCCGATCCGCTCCAGCCGCCGGATCGGCCGGGCCACCAGCAGTACCGCCACCACCACCAGGTTGATCACCGCTCCGGCCAGCAGCACCTCGGGAGCGCCCACCCGGTCCGCGACCGGCCCCGCCAGCGCCCGGCCCGCCGCCAGCATCAGCAGGGAGCCCGCCACGTCGTACGCGTGCAGGCGGTTCAGCGCCTCGGGCGGCACATGGGTCTGGACCGTCGTCGACCACATCACCAGCCAGAACGCGAACGCCGCGCCGGCCACGAACTGCCCCGCCCCGAGCGCGGCCACCGGCATGCCCAGGCCGAGCACCACCAGGTTCACGCAGACCGCGGTCAGCGCGACGGCTCCGGCCGCGAGCGGGCGGCGCGGTCGCAGCCGCAGGGCGAGCAGCCCGCCGACGACGCTGCCCGCGCCGTTCACCGCCATCATCACGCCGTACGTCCCCGAGCCGTGCGCCTCGGTGACCTGGACCGCGGTCAGCGGCAGCATCGGGCCGAGCACCGCGAAGCCGTACACCGTCCAGATCGCGATCACCCCCCACAGCCAGCTTCGGGCCCGGAACTCCCTCCATCCGTCGGCCAGTTCGGCAAGGAACGTACCTCGGTGCACCTCGTCCGCGGGAGCCGGGGCGAGCCGCAGCAGGAAGAGGCAGAGACCGGAGACCAGGAACGTCGACGCGTTCGCCGCGTAGACCGCGCCGGCGCTGGCGAACCCGACGAGCATGCCCGCGAAGGCCGGTCCCGCCATGGTCATGAGTGCCTCGGAGACCCGGAGCACCGCGTTGGCACGCTGCACGTCCGGGGCGACCCGGGGCACGGTCGAGGCGACGCCCGGCTGGAAGAGCGCGGCACCCACCCCGGCCACCGCGCTCAGTGCGTACACCGCCCACAGCGGCGGGTTGCCGACGGCGAAGGAGACCGCCAGCACGGAGGCCCCGACCAGCCGCAGCGCATCGGCGATGATCATCATCCGGCGAGGGGTGAACCGGTCCGCCAGTACGCCGCCGAAGAGCACGAAGAGCGCCAGCGGCCCCATCCAGGCCGCCAGCGCATACCCCACCGACGAGTGCGGCCGGCCGGCTCCCAGCAGGCCCGCGGTGAGCGCCACCGGGATCATGCCGTCACCGAAGAGCGCGGCGGTGCGGGCGACGAAGAAGAGCCGGAAGTTGCGGTTCCAGAGCTCGGCGGGCCGGATGCCCCCCAGGCCCGCGCCCAGGCCCGCACCGAGGTCACCGCCCGGCGGCTCCCCACGCGAAGAACCGGACAAAAGGGACGACGGGCTCTCGCCGCGAACGGCGGGAATGCGCGGGTGCTCCGCTGACTTTTCCTTCACGGCAGTGACATGTACCAGTTGAAGGTCTATACCACTAGGGGTGAAGGGAGTCCGCCAATGCCGCACCGAATCGCCGTCCTGGCCCTCGACGGGCTGCTCCCCTTCGAACTGGGCATCCCACAAAGGATTTTCGGCCTGTCGCTCGGTTTCGAACCGCACAACAAGGGCCGCAAACTCTATGAAGTCGTGACCTGTTCCATCCGCCCGCCGGGCCCGGTCCGCACCGACGCGGACTTCACGATCACCGTCGAACGCGGCCCGGAGACGCTGGCCACCGCCGACACGATCGTGATCCCCGCCAGTTACGAACTCGGCCCCGTCTACACGGAGGGCAGGCTCACCGACGAACTGGCCGCCGCGTTCGCGCACATCAGGCCGGGCACCCGGATGGTCTCCATCTGCACGGGCAGTTACGTGCTGGCCGCCGCCGGATATCTCGACGGGCGGCCCGCCACCACCCACTGGTCGCACGCCGACCACTTCCAGCAGCTCTTCCCCGAGATCCGGGTCGACCCGGACGTCCTGTTCATCGACGACGGGGACGTACTGACCTCCGCCGGGGTCGCCGCCGGAATCGACCTCTGCCTGCACATCGTGCGCCGCGACCACGGCACCGCCGTCGCCAACGACGTGGCCCGCCGCACGGTCGTACCCCCGCACCGGGACGGCGGGCAGGCCCAGTACATCCAGCGCCCCGTGCCCGAGGCCCAGCTCGCGACCACCACCTCGGCACGGGCCTGGGCGCTCGGCCGGCTGGAGCGTCCGATCCTGCTGCGCGACATGGCGCAGCAGGAGTCGATGAGCGTACGGACGTTCACCCGGCGGTTCCGGGAGGAGGTCGGGGTCAGCCCCGTGCAGTGGCTGACCCGGCAGCGGGTCGAGCGGGCCCGGCAGCTGCTGGAGTCGACGGACCTGTCGATCGACCAGGTGGCACGGGACGCGGGCTTCGGGACACCCACGTCGCTGCGGCAGCATCTGCAGGCGGCACTGGGAGTGTCCCCCACGGTGTACCGGCGCACGTTTCGCGCGGGGAAGGCCTGACCGGGCGCGCAGGCCGTCATTGCTTCCGCACCGCTCGGACCGCCCCGCCCCGACGCCCTGGACGACCTCATGAAGTACGTCACAGCGGCGCGGGTGGACCGCGCCCGCCGTCGGGGCCCCGTCGCCGGCAACGCCCCACCCCCGCCGACGGATCCGAGGATCGCTCCCCCCGGGCGTGGGGGCCGCTCCGCTCCAGAGCGGCTTAGGTCACCCTTCCCCGCCACCGCTCCCGCCTGATAGGCATGTGAAGCATCACCGGCACTTCGGAAGTTTCGCCATGAAAAAGGGAAATCCAGACAGTCTCATACCCTTCACCATCGATCTGACGTTCGAGGAAGCTCGGCGTCGGGCCGAGGTCGTGACCGCACTCGGACCCGACTGGGACCCGATCGCCGCCCTCCAGGGCGAGGAAGAGGCGTACGCGCTCCTCTACTCGGGCCTGGACGCCGAACAGCAGCGCACCTACGACCTGCTGGTGGCGGCCGGCGTCCTGCCGGGAAGGGGGCCGGGCCGTGCGACTGCCCATTGATCCGCAGGCGGACGTGGCCCGACGCGCCTGGATGCCCTGCCCCGTCTGCGACGACGCCCGTCACTGCGAGAACTGCGCCGACCTCCGTACCTGCCGTGAGCACTGGCGCTACCTGATCTCCAACAACGGACCGGTCGTCCATCTCCAGTGTCCGCAGTGCACCCACATGTGGTCCGTGAACACGCGCCCCGACGTCACCCCGCGCGACAGCGGCACCTTCGGCGGCTGACCGACGGCGACACTGCCGGGCGCGGTACCGGGACACGCGGGCCCGGCAGCGGGTCGAGCGGGCCCGGCAGCTGCCGGAGCCGACGGACCTGTCGATCGAGGCCCGGCTCCGGTCGTGTCCGGGCCGTCCGTCGGGATCACGGTGGCCCCTGTCGGCCGGGCCGGGTGCGGCGGCGCGAGGAGCCGCGGGGGTGCAGGACCGCCGGAACGGTCAGGGCGCCGGGGGTCGGTGGCGGGGCGGTGGGAGAGAGCCGGGAGACCAGGGCCGTCACCGCGGTCTCGGCGATCGTCGCGGGGCGCAGCGTCACGGTGCTCACCGACGGATCGCTCTCGGCGTAGGCCGGGTCCTCGCTGGCGCAGACGAGGAGCAGGTCGTCGGGGATCCGCAGGCCGTGGCGGGCCGCCGCGGCCACGACCTGACGGCCGCCGGGGTCGTAGATCGTGTAGACCGCGTCGCAGGCGCGGGCGGCGAAGACCGCGTCGAAGGCGTGGCCCGGGGTGTCGTAGGGGTCGCAGGTGAGGAACAGCGTCCTGTGGCCGTGCTCGCGGCACCACTGCTCGTACGCGCGGGTCACGGCCCGGGTGTAGTGCTCATCGCCGTACCCGGCATGCAGGGCGATCCGTCGGGCGCCCGAGGCCGCCAGGTGGCCGAGGACCTCGCGCGTGGTGGCGGTGTGGTCGTTGTCGACCCAGACGTCCTCGGGCCGCGGATCGACGGGCCGGCCGTCGAAGACGAGCGGGATGCCTCGGGCGCGCAGGGCACGCAGCACCGGGTCGCCCGCGGGGCTGTCGAGGAGCAGCATGCCGTCCACGGTGAGGGTGTGCCACGGTGTCTCGGCACCGCGGGCGGCGGGGAGGATGGTCAGGGCGTAGCCGTGGGCGTGCGCGGTGGCGGTGGCGGCGGTCAGGAGCCGGGCGAAGTAAGGGACTTCGAGGAAGTTCCAGGCCGATCCGGCGTAGGTCGTGACGGCCACGCCCAGGTTCCCCCCGGTCTGCGGGGTCCGCCGGGCGCCGTAGCCGAGCGCGGTGGCCACCTCGCGGACCCGGCGGCGCGTGGCGTCGGCGAGCCGGCCGGTCCCGTTGAGAGCGTGCGAGACGGTGGCGGTGGAGACCTCCGCGGCACGGGCGACATCGGCGAGGGTGGGCCCTGACATGGCGCCATCGTAGGGATTGCGGTGCGGATTCCGTCGTACGGGGTGGGTTCTGGTTACGGCGTTAATCAATGAGGGTCCGGCCACGGTAGACGCAGCCCAACCCTTGGAGCAGTCATGACTTCTTCTTTCGCCCGACGGAGCGTGCTCGCCGCGGGTGCGGCCGGACTGGTGGGTGCGGCAGCCGGCCCCGCGGCCGCCGCGCAGCGGGGTGCCGCGCACCGCAGTTCCGCGGCCATGGTCATCCACAACGCACGGGTGTTCACCGGGCTGCCCGGCGCCCGCCCCGTCGAGGCCGTGGCCGTCGGGCGCGACGGCCGGATTCTCGCCACCGGCCGGAATCGCGAACTGCGCCGCCTCGCCGGCCGGGACACCGAGATCGTCGATGCGCGCGGGGCCACCGTGATGAGCGGCATCCACGACGGCCATGTGCACCCGCTCGGCGCGGGCGAGCGTTCGCTGCGCCCCTCCCTGGAGGGCGCCGAGACGACCGCCGAGGAACTCCTTGCGATCCTCACGGGTTTCCTCAAGGACACGCCCGGCCAGGAGCCCGACGGCTGGCTGGTGGTCTCGGACTGGAACCCGGTCGGGCTGCTGCCGCAGGGCACCCTGCCCCACCACTCCCTGCTCGACACGCTCCCCACCCGTCGCCCGATCGCCCTCCTCGGGGGCGACGGCCACAACGCCTGGGTCAACGCCCGCGCCCTTCAGATCGCAGGCATCACCGCGGCGACCCCCGATCCGGTGGGCGGGAAGATCGTGAAGGGGCCGGACGGGAAGCCCAGCGGGGTGCTCAAGGACGACGCCCAGGACCTGGTGACCCGCCACATCCCGGAGCCGAGCGAGGCCGAACTGGTCGCCGCCTGCTCCCGGGTCCTCGCCCAGGTGGCGGCCTCCGGGGTGACCACGATGATGGACGCGGCCGTCGGGCTGGATCAGCTGAAGACATATCAGGCCCTGGCCAGAGCAGGGAAGTTGCCACAGCGGATCGTCCCCGCGATCAAGATCGACACGGGCCTGGCGAAGGACCCGGCGGCGGCGCTCGCTCATGCGCGCGGGCTGCAGCGCGCGTTCCGGGACGTACCCGGGCTGCGGTTCGGGACGAGCAAGGTGTTCCTCGACGGGGTGATCGAGTACCCGGCGCAGACCGCGGCGCTCCTGGAGCCCTATCTGGACGGCTCCGGACACCCGACGGACAACCGGGGTGAGCTGTACGTCTCCGGGCAGGACTACGGGCGGCTGACCGCGGCCTTCAACCGGGCCGGCTGGCAGATGCACGCCCACGGGCTCGGCGACCGCGCGGTGCGCACGGCACTCGACGGATATGCGTACGCCCGGCGCACGACCGGGCTGCGCGACGCCCGGAACACCATCGCACACCTCCAGTTGGTGGACCCGGCGGATCTGGGACGGTTCGCCGCGCTGGACGTCGTGGCCTGCATGCAGCTCCAGTGGGCGGAACAGGACACATGGACGATGGAGGCCCTCCTGCCGTACATCGGGCCCGAGCGGCACCGGTGGATGTACCCCGCCCGCTCCCTGGAGCGGCACGGGGCCCGGCTCTCGGGCGGCTCGGACTGGCCGGTGGACCCGCTCCAGGTGTGGAACCAGGTCCGTACGGCGATCGACCGCACGGGCGCGGAGGGCGACGGGCCGCTCCACCGGGAGCTGGAGGGGCTGAGCCGTACGTCGGCGCTGCGCATGCACACGCAGGGGACGGCATGGCAGCTGCGCATGGACCATCTGACGGGAACGGTCCGGCGCGGTCTGGCCGCGGATCTGATCGTTCTCGACCGTGATGTGACGCGCTGCCCGGTGGCGGACATCAGTGACACCCGTGTCGAACTGACCCTGGTGGACGGCCGGGTCGTCCACGACGCGCGCACCTCGGCGGGCCGGGCCGCGGCCGCGCGACTCGACCGGGCCGCCGCCGCGCCCCGCCCGTCGGCATACGCGGCGGTGCACGGCGGACGACACAACGCCTGCGGCTGCGGCAGCGACCGGCCGTAGCGGTCCTCGGCTCCGCGCCCCTGCCCGGCGAGCGGCGCCCGTCCGGGCCACGCCCCGCACGGAACGCCGTCCGGCAGGGGCGGCCGCACCAACCACTCCCTTTCGCGTCCCCCACGGCACGGCGGTGTCCCGCCGTGCCGTGGCGCGCCGCGGCTCCGCCCCACGGACCCACCCGGCCGCCCGCACCCCTCGGCACCGGACGCCCGGCGCCGACTGCACGGCACTGCCCCTAGAACACCAGCACGCCCCGCGCCACACGCCCCTGATGCGCGTCCTCCGCCGCCTTGGCGAAGTCCTCCACCGGGTAGGTCTCGGTGACGAGTTCGTCCAGCAGCAGCCTGCCCTCCCGGTACAGGTCCGCGTAGAGGGCGATGTCCCGCTGCGGGCGCGAGGAGCCGTACCGGCAGCCCAGGATGGACTTGTCCAGGAACAACGACGAGACCAGGAACGACGCCTCGGCCGTCGCCGCGGGGACGCCCAGCAGGACCGCCTGACCGTGCCGGTCCAGCAGGTCGACCGCGGTACGGATCAGCTCCGTACGGCCCACGCACTCGAAGACGTGGTCGGCGCCGTGCGGCAGGATCTCCCGCACGGCCTCTGCCGACGTCAAAAAGTGCGTCGCGCCGAACTGCCGCGCCATCGCCTCCTTCGCCGGGTTGGTGTCGACGGCGACGATCGTCAGGGCGCCGGCGATCCGGGCTCCCTGGATGGCGTTGAGTCCGATGCCGCCGGTGCCGATGACCACGACGGTGTCGCCCCGGTCGACCTTCGCCCGGTTCAGTACGGCTCCGACTCCCGTCACCACCCCGCAGCCGATCAGCGCGGCCGAGGTGAGCGGCAGGTCGGTGGGGATCTTCACCGCCTGCACGGCCTTGACCAGGGTCCGCTCGGCGAAGGCCGAGTTGGACGCGAACTGGTACAGCGGCTCTCCGCGCCGCGAGAAGGGCTGCCCCGGCATCCCGATCGCCTTGCGGCACATCGTCGGCCTGCCCCGGTCGCACTGCGCGCACGCCCCGCAACTGGCCAGCGTGGAAAGCGACACATGGTCGCCGGGCACCACGTGGCCGACGCCCGCGCCGACCGCCGCCACCACACCCGCGCCCTCGTGCCCGAGCACCACCGGTGACGGGAAAGGGATCGTCCCGTCGATCACCGACAGGTCGCTGTGGCACAGCCCGGCCGCGGCCACCGCCACCAGCACCTCGCCGGGGCCCGGGTCACGTACCTCCAGATCGTCGACGACCTCGGTCCGCTTGCCGTCGAAGACGACGCCTCTCATCTGGGCTCCCTCGGTAGGCCGAGCGCCCGCTCGGCGATGGTGTTCACGCGTTCGGTCGGGCCTTCGCCGCAGCCGCCGCGGCCATCTCCTCCAGCCGGGCCAGCATCGGCATCGGGTCCGTGCCCACCGTCCCCGGCAGGAAGTCGGCGATCCGTTCCGGTGTCCAGGCTCCGTCCGCGTACCCCGCCCGCAGCTCCCTCGGCTGGGCCCAGACCGCGATCTTCGGACCGGCGATCGTGTACACCTGGCCGGTGATCCCCTCCGTGCGGGCCCGTTCGCTGAGCAGGTAGACGACGAGCGCCGCCACGTCCTCCGGCTCGCCGATCTCCTTGAGCTCCATGGGCACGTTGGCGGACATCCGGGTGCGGGCGACCGGGGCGACGGCGTTCGCCGTGACGCCGTACTTGTGCAGGCCGAGCGCCGCGCTCCGCACCAGCGAGATGATCCCGCCCTTCGCGGCGCTGTAGTTGGCCTGGGCGACGCTGCCCTGGTGGTTGCCGCTGGTGAAGCCGATCAGCGTGCCGCCGCCCTCCTGCTTGCGCATCACCGCCGATGCGGCCCTGAACACGGTGAAGGTGCCCTTGAGGTGGGTGGCGACGACCGGATCCCACTCCTCCTCGGACATGTTGAACAGCATCCGTTCCCGCAGGATGCCGGCCACGCACACGACCCCGTCGATCCGCCCGTACCGCGCGAGCGCCGTGTCCACGATCCGCTGCCCGCCCGCCATCGTGGAGATGTCGTCGGCGACGGCCACCGCCTCACCGCCCGCCGCCTCGATCTCCTTCACGACGGACTCGGCTATCTCGCTGCTGGGCTCGCCGCCCTCGATGGAGACGCCGTAGTCGTTGACGACGACTCTCGCCCCCTCGGCCGCCGCCGCGAGCGCGACCGCCCTCCCGATGCCGCGTCCGGCACCCGTCACGGCCACCACTTTGCCTGCCAAGAAGTTCCCCATGCCCGGCCCCTTCCCGCGGTTTCTGACGGACCGTTAGATTTTATGGGCCATCGGGTTCACGAACACAAGCCCCAGGAGGTACCCATGTCACTGCCGGCCGAGTTCCACGACATCGCCAAGCGGGTCAACAACTGGGGACGCTGGGGCGCCGACGACGAGATCGGCACGCTCAACCTGATCACCGACACCGTCGTGCGGGAGGCCGCCGCCACCGTCCGCACCGGGCGGCGCGTCCCGCTCGCGCTCCCCCTCCAGCAGGACGGCGTCCAGAGCGGGCTGATCCCCGGGAGGATCAATCCGCTGCACACCATGGTCCAGATCAACCAGGAGCTCTTCGGACCCGGCACCGTCGCCACCAGCGACGACACGGCGGTCCTGAGCCTGCAGACGGCCACCCACTGGGACGCCCTCACCCATGCCTCGCACTCGGGGAGGATCTACAACGGCCGCCCGGCCGACACGATCACCGCGCACGGCGGCGCGCGGTTCAGCGGGATCGACAAGGCGCCGCACATCGTCTCGCGCGGCGTGCTGCTCGACGTGGCCCGCGCGCACGGCGTGGACCGGCTGCCCGGAGACCATGCCGTCACGCCCGAGGACCTGGAAGCGGCCGAGGAACTGGCAAAGATCCGGGTCCGGGCCGGCGACATCGTGCTCGTACGGACGGGGCAGGTGCGGGTGTACCTGGCGGGCGACAAGCACGCGTACGGCTATCCGTCGCCCGGTCTCTCGATCCGGACACCCGAGTGGTTCCGTGCGCGCGACGTGGCGGCGGTCGCCAATGACACCCTGACCTTCGAGATCTTCCCGCCCGAGATCGAGGATCTGTGGCTGGGCGTGCACGCGCTGGACCTGGTCGAGATGGGCATGCCGCAGGGCCAGAACTGGAACCTGGAGACGCTGTCCACAGCCTGTGCGGAAGAGAGGCGGTACGCCTTCCTGCTCTCCGCGATGCCGGAACCGTTCGTCGGTGCCACGGGCACCCCGGTCGCCCCGGTCGCCATTCTGTGAAGGGGTACGGACCGGCGCCGGAACACGGCCCGGACCGACTGCTTCAACCTTTATGCACGATGCGTGACGGCACGCGAAGGCTTGTGCGCCTCACGGTCCGTGTCGTCCGTGCCCCGCACACCGTGCGTGACCCCTTGGGCGCCATGAGCCCCCTGGGTGCCGTGGACGCCCGTGCCGCCGGGGTGCACCGGCACCGGCCGGACCGGCGGGACGTCGCGGTCGATCTCGCACCAGATGCGCTTCCCCGCACCCTCCGGCTGCCAGCCCCAGCGGTCGGCGAGTCCGTCGACGAGCTCCAGGCCCCGGCCGCCGGTGTCCTCACCCCGTGCGTGGCGCTGCAGCGGCGGGCGGCAGCTGGTGTCGGCCACCTCGACCCGTACGGTCCCGGTTGCGCCCGCCGAGCCGAACAGCATGCGCAGCACGGCCGGACAGCCGGTGTGCACCACCGCGTTGGTGACCAGCTCCGAGATCAGCAGGATGAGCGTCTCGGCCAGCGGCTCGTCGTCCCTTATCCCGGATCCGAGCAGTCTCGACCGCGCCCACCTGCGGGCCCGCCCGACCTCCGCGGGATCCGGCCCGACCTCCAGCTGAACCTGAAGCACCTGCACCGCTCACACCATCCAGACCGGCGGACACATCGCCTCGCGCCTCCTCAGGGTCACGGAACGTGATTCCCTTGCGAGACAGCATGGTTGACGTACAGTCACCGCAACAAGCGCTTCGGGCATATTCCAGCGCGAAGGAGTACGCGTGGTGCATACTGTGCGACGCACGTTGCGGGGAGTCGAACAGAGGCACAGCGAGGCCGCGGGAGTCGCCTCCCGGGCGGGCCCGGCGCTTCTGCCTGGGAAGCGAGCAGGGCACCTCTTCCGGGCCGGAGTCGCCGCACGGGCAACACCCGGATCGCCCGGTTCCAGAACCTCTCGCATCCCACGGAGCGTACCCGAGCCCGGCGCCGACTCCACCCCGTGACGAATGACGCAAAGGACACAAGCCGACTTCGGCCCCGACCGACTGCACTGCGTAACTCCGCAGCGTGAGGCTCAAACACCGGCCTGTCACATCCGCGCCCCCGGCGGCCACCCGTAGCGGCGCCGCCGAAGCCTGCACGGAACCCGTCCGGCTTCAGCACAGGTCCGCCGCAAGCGCTTCCTCCGCCGCCGCCGCCGCGATCCACTGACCGGACCGCAGCCATGCCCGCTTGAGGTGGAGATGGACGTCCGCCTCCCAGGTGAAGCCCATGCCGCCGTGCACCTGGAGGCAGTCCCGCGCGTTGCGGACCGCCGCCTCGTCGGCGAGCAGTTTGGCACCCGCGATCTCCGCCCGGTCCTCGGTCAGCGCCGCGGCGTAGACGGCGGCGCGGGCCAGTTCGGCGCGGACCAGCATCCCGGCGCACAGATGTTTGACCGCCTGGAAGGACCCGATCGGCGAACCGAACTGTTCGCGTTCACCGGCGTGTTGGACGGCCATCTCCGTCGTGCGCGAGGCACTGCCCAGTTGTTCGGCGGCGGCGAGCAGGGCACCCTCCTCGCGCAGCCGCTCCGCGCCGGGCAGGGGCTCACCCGGCCCGACCGGTCCGGTGACCCGCCACAGCGGTGTGAACGGATCGAGCGACCGCACGGGCCGGGCGGACTCCCGTACCCCCGCGACGTCCCGCGCCGTCCCGCCGGTCAGGACCCGTGCCTCGCCGGGCCCGAGGACCAGCAGTCCGTCCGCGTCCCCCAGGTGCCCCACCGGCTGCCCCGCGTCCAGCACGGTGACCACCGCCCCGCCCTCCGCCGCCCCCTGCACCGCGCCCGCGGCGAGGTGGGTGGCGATCAGTGGTCCCGGCAGCAGCGACCGGCCCACCTCCTCGAAGAGGAGGACCGACTCGGGCAGCCCGAGCCCGACACCGCCCTGTGCCTCCGGCAGCCGCAGCGCGAAGAAGCCGGACTCGCCGAGCTCGCGCCACAGCGCCCGGTCGATACCGGTACCGCCGTCGAGAGCCGCCCGCATCCGGTCCCTGCCGAAACGCCCGGCCAGAAGTTCCCGTATCCCCGCCCCGAGGGCCCGCTGGTCGTCCGAGAGCTGGAAGTCCATGAGTGGCGTCAGCGCCCCTTCGGCAGGCCGAGGATCCGCTCGGCGACGATGTTCCGCTGGATCTGCGAGGTGCCCGCGGCGATGGTGTACGAGAGCGAGGAGAGCCGGTCCAGGACCCACTCCCGGTCCAGGTCCCCGCTGTCCGCGCCGAGCACCTCGGCGGCCGCCTCGTACAGCTCCTGACGGGCGTGCGAGTAGCGCAGCTTGAAGACCGAACCACCGGTGCCGGGGACGCCCCCGGTGCGCTGGGCCTCGCCGACGTTCCACTGGGTGAGCCGCCACAGCGCCCGGAATTCGGCGTTCAGCCTGCCCAGCCTGCGGCGCAGGACCGGGTCGTCCCAGCGCCCGTTCGTCCGCGCCTCGGCCGCCAGGGCGTCCAGCGTGCGGCGGCAGGCGACGACCTCGCCGACGAACGCCGTACCGCGCTCGAAGGAAAGGGTGACCATGGTGACGCGCCAGCCGTCGTTCTCCGCGCCCACACGGTGCGAGACGGGCACCCGCACCTCGTCGAGGAACATCTCGGCGAACTCGGTGGACCCGGCGAGGGTGCGCAGCGGGCGGACGGTGACGCCGGGCGCGTCCATCTCCATCGCGAGCCAGCTGATGCCGCGGTGCCTGGGCGCCGTGGGGTCCGTCCGCACCAGCAGTTCGCACCAGTCGGCGACCTCCGCGTGCGAGGTCCAGATCTTGCTTCCGCTCACCACGTAGTGGTCGCCGTCGCGCACCGCCCGGGTCCGCAGCGAGGCGAGGTCCGAACCCGCGTCGGGCTCGCTGAACCCCTGGCACCAGATCTCGTCCCCGCGCAGCACCGGCGGCAGCCAGCGCGCCCGCTGTCCGGCCGTGCCCTCGGCCGCGATCGTGGGCCCGGCGTGCAGCAGCCCGACGAAGTTGGCGCCGACGTACGGGGCGCCGGCCTTCTCCGTCTCCTCCAGGAAGATCAGGTGCTGGGTCGGGGTGGCGCCCCGCCCGCCCACGTCGACGGGCCAGTGCAGGCCCGCGTAGCCGGCGTCGTGGAGCATCCGCTGCCAGCCGGTGTCGTACGCGCGCCGCCCCGGCCAGTCGTCCGGGTCGGGCTTCGCGGGCAGGGTGGGCAGCACGGACGCCAGCCACTCGCGCAGCCGCGCCCGGAACTCCTCCTCGGCCTCCGTGTACGCGAGATCCATCGCGTGCCTACTTGTCCCGGTCCAGGTCCAGATCGAGCATCCGGATCGCGTTTCCGCGCATCAGTTTGTAGACGGTCTCGTCGTCCAGTCCCTTGACGTGGTCGAGGGCGACCTCCTTCGTGTGCGGGAAGGTCGAGTCGACGTGCGGGTAGTCGGTCTCGAAGGTGGCGTTGTCCCGTCCGACGACGTCGAGCGAGGCGACCCCGTGCTTGTCACGGAAGAAGCAGCAGAACATCTGGCGGTAGTAGTACGAGGACGGCGGCTCGGGAATCAGGTCGCGCACCCCGCCCCAGGCCCGGTGCTCCTCCCAGACGTCGTCGGCGCGCTCCAGGGCGTACGGGATCCAGCCCATCTGGCCCTCGCTGTAGGCGAGCTTGAGCCGGGGAAACCTCACCAGGACGCCGCTGAACAGGAAGTCCATCATCGAGGCCATGGCGTTGTTGAACGAGAGGCTGGCCTGGACGGCGGGCGGGGCGTCGGGGGAGGCGGCGGGCATCTGGGAACTGGACCCGATGTGCATGTTGACGACCGTGCCGGTCTCCTGGCACGCCGCGAAGAACGGGTCCCAGTATCCGGTGTGGATCGACGGCAGGCCGAGGTACGTGGGGATCTCGGAGAAGGTCACCGCACGCACCCCGCGCGCCGCGTTCCGCCTGATCTCCGCCACGGCCAGGTCGATGTCCCAGAGCGGGATGATGCAGAGCGGGATGAGCCGGCCGCCGCTGTCGCCGCACCACTCCTCCACCATCCAGTCGTTGTAGGCGCGCACGCAGGCGAGGGCGACCTCCTTGTCGTGGGCCTCGGCGAACGTCTGGCCGCAGAAGCGCGGGAAGGTGGGGAAGCAGAGGCTCGCCTCGACGTGGTTGAGGTCCATGTCCTTGAGGCGCTCGGCCGGGTCCCAGCAGCCCGGCCGCATCTCGGCCCGGGTGATCCCCTCCAGCGTCATGTCGTCACGGTCGAAGCCCACGGCGGCGATGTTCCGCTTGTACGGGAACTTCAGGTCCTCGTAGATCCACCAGTCGGTGGGCGGCCCGTCCGGATCCATCGTGATGACGTACTTGCCCCCGGTGTACGCCAGCTCGCCGATGCCCGCGGTGAGCGGCTGCGGGCCGCGCTCGCGGTATTTGGCGGGCAGCCAGGTCGAGAAGAGGTGCGGCGGCTCGATCACATGGTCGTCGACGCTGACGATCCGAGGCAGTTCCGTCATGGTGTCCCCTTCGGCGCACGCTTGAGGTCTTCCGGCCGTGGTTCCGACGGGCCGTCTCCGTACGGGCATTTCTGATGGTCCGTCAGATTCATTTCGATCCTCAGGCTAGCTCCGCACCCCTGGACCGACAAGGCGCAGCGCTCTACGCTCTGCGCACGATCTGACTACCCGTCAGCTGTGAGGGGTTCGCCGTGAACGAGACCGCACACGCGCTGAGCGCATCGGGCACCTTCTGGGAGCTCGTGGAACGCCGGGCCGCCCTGACGCCGGACCGCCCGTTCCTGATCCAGGACGACCGCACCCTCACCTTCGGTGAGCTGCGCGCCCGCGGCGAAAGGGTCGCGGCCGGGCTGTGGGGCATGGGCGTCCGCCCCGGCGATGTCGTCGCCTGGCAGCTGCCGACCCGACTGGAGACGGTGCTGCTGTCGTTCGCGCTGACCAGGATCGGGGCCGTGCAGTCGCCCGTCATCCCGTTCTACCGGGACCGCGAGGCGGGGTTCGCGCTGCGCGAGTCGAAGGCCGGCTTCTTCGCGGTACCGGGCACCTGGCGCGGCTTCGACCACACGGCGATGGCGCACCGGCTGACGGCGGGGGCCGAGCACCCGCCGCTGGTCTTCGAGGCGTACGCGTCGCTGCCGGACGGCGACCCGTCCGTGCTGCCTCCCCCGCCCTCCGACGGGACTGCGGTGCGCTGGATCTACTGGACCTCCGGCACCACCTCCGACCCGAGAGGGGTCCTGCACACCGACCGCAGCCTGATCGCGGGCGGATCCTGCCTCGCCCACGCGCTGCGCCTGTCGACGGACGACATCGGCTCGGTGGCCTTCCCGTTCGCCCATGTCGGCGGGCCGGACTACGCGGTGATGCTGCTGCTGTACGGCTTCCCGGCGGTCCTCTTCGAGCACTTCGCGATGCCGGACGCGCTGGAGGGCTACCGGCGCCACGGGGTGACGGTCGCGGGCGGATCCACCGCGTTCTACTCGATGTTCCTGACCGAACAGCGCAGGACCCCGGGCCGGAAGCTGATCCCCACCCTGCGGCTGCTGGCGGGCGGCGGGGCGCCGAAGCCGCCGGAGCTCTACCACGCGGTGGTGCGGGAGATGGGCGTCCAGCTGACCCACGGGTACGGCATGACCGAGGTCCCCATGATCACGATGGGCGCCCCCGACGACACCGCGGAGCACCTCGCCTGCACGGAGGGGCGTCCGCCCGAAGGCATGGAGATACGCATCACCGACGAGGACGGCAAGGCACTGCCGCACGGCACGGAGGGCGAGGTACGGCTCCGCGGGGAGGCCGTCTGCGAGGGCTATCTGAACCCGGGGGCGACGGCGGCGGCCTTCGACGCGGAAGGGTTCCTGATCACCGGTGATGTCGGCCGCGTCGAGCCGAGCGGGCACCTGGTGCTCACCGGGCGGCTCAAGGACGTCATCATCCGCAAGGGCGAGAACATCTCCGCCAAGGAGATAGAGGACCTGCTGCACCTGCACCCGGATGTCGGGGACGTGGCGGTGATCGGGCTGCCGGACCCCGAGCGCGGCGAACGCGTCTGCGCGGTCGTGGAACAGCCCGCGGGCGCCGCGCCCCTGACCCTGCCGGGGATCACCGGCCATCTGCGGGCGGCCGGCCTCTCCGTGCACAAGCTGCCGGAACAGCTGGAGGTGGTGGCGGCGCTGCCGCGCAACGAGGCGCTGCGGAAGGTGCTGAAGTACCGGCTGCGGGAGCGGTTCTCCTGACGGGAGGGGAGGGCGGGGGTGTCGCCCCGCCCTCCCCCACCGGACGGGCCCGGTGCGGCGGGCGCCCCGCGCGGAGTGCTCCGGCGGGGCGCGCTCCTACGCGTCCGGCTCGATCACAGTGAAGTACGTGGCGAACGCCGCCACCACCCCGTCCTCGATGATCCTGCCGTCCTGGTCCGTGTCCAGGCTCCGCGCCGCGAGACCCGCCGTCTCCGGGCTCGCGCCCAGCACCCGCAGGGCCCGCTCCACGCCGGGCACGGAGGCCGCGCCCTCGTCGTCCCGGTCGGCCACGGCGAGCGCCGCGCGCAGGAAGGGGCGGGCGATCTCCGCGAAGCGCTCCGGGTTGTCGCGCAGCCGCTTCACCGCCCCGCCCACGAACTCCTCCCGGGTGACGCGCTGGTCCCCGTCGACGTCGGCGATGCCCGCCATGCCCTGCCAGAGGGCCTCGGCCCCGGTGTAGAGCGCCTGCCCCTTGTCACAGCGGGCCGGCGTACCGAATTCGCTCAGCAGGCGGGCCGCGGCGGCACTGAAATCCGCGCGATCGATGTATCCGTTGCCGTCCTGGTCGAAGGCGGCGAAGCGGAAGGCGATCTTGCGCTCATACTCTGCGCTGTCCATGCGGGGAGCGTACGACGCCGACCGGCGCCACGTGTCACTTACGGCCTCGCCCGCAGTCGTCGGCGGCGTCGCGGTGTCCGATACCTCCGCCTCGGATTCGAGAGCCCCGGACGCCGCCCCTTCGCCCACTGCCGATCGTGGGCGAGGCCGCGCTCCATCTGTGTGACGACCCGGCCTTCGACGCCACCCTCCTCCCGCCCCACGGCTCAGGCCGAGAGCGGCCGGGCCTCGTCGTCGACGGCCGCGTACCGGTCGGGGTAGACCTCGAAGAGGCGGCGTACGCCGAGGGCGGCGAGCACCCGGTTGACGTGGGACCCCTCCTCCGCGCCGCGGGCCGGAAGGATCAGTCGCAGCCGGCCCCCGCAGGAACGCATGAGGCGGCGGGAGGCGATCAGCACCCCGACACCGCTGGAATCGCAGAACAGGACCTCGGACAGGTCGAGCACCACGTCGTGGCGCCCCGCGGCGACCGCCTCATGGACGGACTGCCGCACGGCGGGCGACGTCAGCAGATCCAGTTCGCCGCGTATGCGCAGCACGGTCCAGTCGTCCTGCACGGTCTCGGCCACCTTCAGTGTCACGCGACTGGGCCTCTCGTTCCGGGGATTCCGACGATCCGGAAGTTTCCGTTCCTTCTCGCGGCTGCCCCCGCCGCCCACCCATGAAACACCGGGTCGGCCGACAGGACACAGCCGGGTTCGGGCAGAAATGATCGCTTTCGGGCCCGATCCCTCCGTCGCGGGATGCCGCATTCCTTATCATCCCGGGCCTCCTCAGGGGCGCACTTGCCGCAAAGGGGGGTACCCGATCGGTACCGCCGACTACATTCGGTGTGACGAGGGGAACAGGGCTGGGGGTCGTATGACGAAGAACGCACCACCCCGCTGGGACCGCAAGATGCAGCAACGGCTGGCACGCGGCGAGGCGGCCGCTCTCGGCGAGCTCTACGACCGGTTCGCCTCCCTCGTGCACAGCCAGGCCCACCGGATGCTCGACGACGAGACCGCCGCCGACCTCGTGACCCGCGAGGTCTTCGGTTACGTGTGGGAGAACCCGGACGCCTACGACCCGCAGCAGGGTTCGATGCGGTCCTGGGTGGCCCGGCTCACACACCGCCAGTCCGTGCGTCGGCTGTGCGAGGAGGACGGCGCGCGGGACGGGGAGAACGGGGCCGCGACCCCCGACGACCTGGAGGAGCGCGTGCGCCGGGCCACGGCCGCCGCCCGTGCCGACTACATCGTCGCGTCCATGCCCGCCCCGCTGCGGGCCGCACTGGAGCTCGCGTACGTGCAACGCCGGGACTACCGGCAGACCGCGGCCGACCTCGGGGTCACCGAGGACGAGGCCCGCCGCCGGCTCAGGCTCGGGCTGCAACTGCTCTCCACCGCGCACACCCGCCCGCTGGAGGGGTCGTCGCCACCTGGATACGGACGGCATCTGTGACCGGTGACGACGCGGACGACCGTGAGGGAGAAGGGCGCGACGACGACGTGCGGGGCGCGCCGCGCATACCCGGGCCGCGGGCCGCGGCGGACGACCTCGATCTCGACGCCGTACCCCTGCCGCCGCCCGTGCCCCCGGCCCCGCCCGGGGGACCTCGGCCGGCCCCGCAACCGACGACACCGGAACCGGAATCTGCCGTGGCACCACCGGACCCATCGGACCCGTCCGCCGCACCGGCCCCGATGCTCTCCCATCGCGTCCTCAAGGCCCTCCTCGGCGCCTGGGCCCTGGCCGCCTGCTCGGCAGCGGAGACCGAGGCCGTCGAGGCGCATCTGACCGAGTGCGCGGCCTGCGCGGACGAGGCGCTGCGGCTGCGCGATGCGGTCGGCCTGCTGCAGACCGACCACAGCCTGGATCTCGATCCGGCGCTGCGTTCCCGGGTGATCGAGACCTGTCTGAGCCGCCGCCCGGCCAGGATCCCGGTGCCGGACTGGGCCGCCCCGTACGACGCGGAGACCGCGCGGCTCGACGCGCTGCTGCGTGACATCGGCGCCTCGGAGTGGCACGCCCCGGTGCGGCTGAAGTGGTTCGAGGAGGAGCAGGAGGTCAGACGCAAGACGACGGTCGCGGGCGTCATCGGCCATCTCATGGCCGTCGACGGGCTGGTCGGTACCGCCCTCGGCCTCGACGTACCGCTCGGCGAAGGCGTCATGGGCCGGGGTGACCAGTGGCCGCTCTCCCCCACCGCGCGCACGGAGAAGCACTGGTCCGCCGCCCGGCGGCCGCCCACCCGCACGATCCGCGAACCGTGGCGGGACCAGAGCCACACCCTCATCCGTACGGTGTCCTTCGCCGGCCGCGGCGTCTGCGAGCTCTCCGTCTCGTACGGGGACTTCGCCCTTCCGATGCACGACTCCCTGCTGGACCGGGCCTTCGAGTGCTGGGTGCACGGCGGCGACATCGCGCAAGCGGTGGACTACCCGTACGAAGCGCCGTCCGCCGCCCATCTCAACCGGATGGTCGACCTGGCCGCCCGGCTCCTCCCGGCCGCCCTCGCCGAGCGCCGCAGATCCGGGCTCGCCGGGCCCGCCCGCGATCTGGTGCCGGCCGGCTCGCCGGGCCGTTCGCTGCATCTGGAGGTCGAGGGTTCGGGCGGTGGGGACTGGTACATCCCGCTGGACTCCCCGGCCGCGGTCGGCTCGCCCGCGCACGCGGTGGCGCAGGTCGCGCTGGACGGCATCGAGTTCTGCCAGCTGGTGGCCGGGCACGTGTCGCCGGTGGAGGCGGCGGCCGGCCAGGAGGGGGACCGTGAGGCGATCCGCGACATGCTCTCCGCGGCGGCGTCCCTGAGCCGCCTCTAGGAGATCGTGCTCCGAGCCGTCCGGGAGGGGACCAGGATCCTCCGCCCGGATCGGGCCGGATCCGGCGAGCGGGGCGCGCGAGCCCGGTACGACCCGGACGAGAAGCCCCGAGGGCTCTCCCGTAATCCCCGGCGGGCGCGGGATTGCGGGACAGCCCTCAGGAGAAGATCACCGTACGGCGGCCGTTGAGCAGGATGCGGCGCTCCGCGTGCCACTTCACCGCCCGCGCCAGCGCCCGGCACTCCACATCGCGGCCGATGGCGACCAGCTGGTCCGGTGTGACGTCGTGGCCCACCCGCTCGACCTCCTGCTCGATGATCGGCCCCTCGTCGAGATCCGCGGTCACATAGTGCGCCGTCGCACCGATCAGCTTCACACCACGGGCGTGCGCCTGGTGGTACGGCTTGGCACCCTTGAAACTCGGCAGGAACGAGTGGTGGATGTTGATGATCCGGCCGTTCAGCTGCTTGCACAGATCGTCCGAGAGGACCTGCATGTAGCGGGCCAGGACGACCAGCTCGACGTTCTCCTCGCGGACCAGCTCCAGCAGCTCCGCCTCCGCTTCGGCCTTGTTCTCCTTGGTCACCGGGATGTGCCGGAAGGGGATGTCGTACGAGCCGACGAGCTCGGCGAACTCCGTGTGGTTGGAGACGACGGCGGCGATCTCGATCGGCAGCGCCCCGATCCGGGAGCGGAACAGCAGGTCGTTGAGACAGTGGCCGAATTTGCTCACCATCAGCACGATCTTCATCCGCTCCGAGGCGCGGTGGATCTGCCAGTCCATCCGGAAGGAGTCGCCGATCGCGGCGAAACTGGCCCGCAGCTTCTCCACCGTGACCGGGCTGTCCGCGGAGAAGTGGACGCGCATGAAGAACAGGCCCGTGTCGTGGTCACCGAACTGCTGGCTGTCCTCGATGTTGCAGCCGGTCATGAAGAGATAACTCGACACGGCGTGCACGATGCCCTGTTTGTCCGGGCAGGAAAGCGTGAGGACGTACTGGTCGGGAGTGGTCTCAGCAGGCTGCGGCACGGTCATCTCCGTAGCGTGCCACACCGGACCGGTCTCAGGCCGACCTGGTCATGATGCGGAGCACGTCCAGGGAGCGCGGCGGGGTGTCCGGATCCTCGCCGTCGTTGGCGGCGAGCAGCACATGAGCCTCGCGTGCGGCCCGTACGGCCTCCGGCCAGCCGTGGTGTTCCAGATACGCCGAAACGGGTGCGTCCGCACCGACCTGGTGCATGATGCGCAGCACCCGGAGCACGGCGACGTCGACCAGGGCGGACTCGTTGGCGTCGCGGAAGATCGTCCCGACGTACTTCTCGGCGGACCAGTTGTCCAGCCAGGTGTCCTCGACCAGGCGGTACACGGCGTCGGTGACGTCGCCGTACCCCTCACGGCCGGCCAGCCAGCACTCGTGGTGGAAGACGGGGTCGGAGAGCATGTGCAGCGCCGAGCGCACGTTGCTGCGCCAGCGCCACCAAGGCATGTCATTCAGCGGCATGCCGCCCATGGTGGAGGAGCGACGGCCGCGACGGGAAGTGTTCTCCGAACCTTGCTGCACGATTGTCGATCGTACGTTCCCTTTCCGGCTCCCCGCACAGGCCCCCGCAATTCACCCGGATGTCACCCTGCGTTGCCCGGAGCACACTGCGGCGTTACCCCACGGGCGGAAACGTTCAGGTCCATGACCGGACGGCGACGCCTCTCTTCCCCCCGCCCCTACAAGTTCCTCACAAGTGCGGCGGCGGTCGGGGCATTGCTGGTCACCGGTTGCGGTGTGCTCCCTGGTGCGTCGGGGGACTCCAGGGAGCCCCTCACCGTGGTGACCTGGGCGCCCGGCGGCAAGAGCGGGCCGGACACGGTGAACATGTCGGGCATGACCGCCATGGCGCGCACGTACGCCCGCTGGGTCAACGGCGACGGCGGGCTCGACGGGCACAAACTGCGCGTCGTCACCTGCGACGAGTCCGACACCTCGGTCGGCGCGGGGAACTGCGCCCGGCTGGCCGTCAAGGAGAAGGCGGCGGCGGTCGTCGGCTCGTACAGCCGGCACGGGTCGTCCTTCATGGCGCCGCTGGAGAACGCCGGGATCCCGTACATCGGCGGATACGGAGCCACGGACGAGGAGTTCAGCAGCTACAGCTCCTATCCCGTCAACGGCGGCCAGGCGGCGCTGCTCGCGGGCAACGCCCGTCAGCTGGCACGCAACTGCGCACGGGTGTCCGTGGTGCGGCCCGACACCCTGGGCGGCGACGGCCAGGCCTGGCTCCTCAACACCGGTCTCACCGAGGCCGGGCGGCCCCGGCCCGCCGACATCCGGGCCGCGGAGACGGCGACTTCGTACGACGACGCCGCCGGGCGGGCGCTCCAGCAGGCGGGACCGAGCGACGGCTGCGTGACGGCCGTCCTGGGGGACAGGACGGAGACGTTCTTCGACTCCTTCCGCAGGCTCGAACCGTCGTACGGGAACGTACGGATCTCATCCGTCCTCGGCAGTGTCGGACAACCACTGATCGACAGCACCGGCGGCCGGGACAGTCCGTTCGAGGGGGCGTACCTCACCGGCTGGTACCCGGACTCGGGCGACGCCCGCTGGGACCGGATGCGGGAGGTGATCCGCAAGCATGCCTTCGGCGACAACCGGATCGACCCGGCCGACACGGGCGTCCAGACCACATGGGTCGCGTACACCGCGCTGAACGAGCTCGTGAAGGCGATCGACGCGCCACGGATCACCGCCGGGAAGCTCGTCTCCGCCCTCAACCAAGGCACCCCGGTCGACACCGGCGGCCTGACACCGGTGCTGCGCTGGCGCTTCGACGACATGATCGGCTCGTCGGCGTATCCGCGGATCGTCAACAGCAGGGTGACGTTCCAGGTGGTGCGGAACGGACGGCTCGTCGCGGACAAGAAGGGGTTCGTGGACGTCGCGAAGACGCTGTCGGACGCCAGCGCGAAGGGGTGAGACACCAAGGGCGGGCGTTCCGCCCCGGCGCTCTCACCCCTCGATCCCCGGAGGGGCCGGATTCCCCCGTCAGAGCTGGGTCGCCTCCCGCCGGGTCAGCCCGTACTTCGACGCGATCGAGTTCCACAGCCCCGACGCCTCCCGCTTCGCCTTGCTCGCCTCGCCGCTCTGGACGGTGGCCTGCTGCGTCTCGGAGGTCGTACGGGCCTTGCCGTGCTTGCACACCTTCTTGCCGTGCTTGGCCTCTTCGGCCCACGCGGCGTAGTGGTCGTCGGCGGAGGCGGACGCCTGCCAGGCCTTGGTGAGGGAGGCGGTCAGCCGCTGGTGGTTCGGCAGCTTGTCGACGTTCAGTTCCTGGAGCCGGGTCACCAGATCACGGCGCTGCTGGGCGGCGCCCTTCAGATCGGTCACGGCCTGGTCCAGATCCTTGCAGCTCTTGGTCTTCTCGACGGCCCCGATGACGGCGGCACGGCTGTTGTTGCTGTCCGCCAGCAGCTTGTCGAGCGCCTCGGCCTGCGGCTGCGCCGGATCGGCCGCGGCCTTCGCGGTGGGCTGGTCGGCGGACGGGCTCGCGGCGGCCACCGGCTGCTTGTTGTCCTTCTCCTCGTCGCCGCCGCTCATCAGCGCACCCGCGCCGAGACCGACGACGGCGCAGCCGGCCACGACCGCCGCGATGAGCGTGACGTGTGGCCGCTTCTTGCGCTCCCCGCCCCGCCCCTGCGGCGCCTCGTCCACGGGCTGGTACTGGGGCTGCGGGGCCTGCGGAGCCTGCGGGGCGTGGTGGGCGCCCTGGTACTGCTGCGTGGGATCGAGCCGGGGCATCTGCTGGGTGGCGCCCGCGGGCCCGTCGTTGCGGAACAGGTTGTCGAACTCGGCGGGCGGCTGCCGGTCGCCGGGAGCACCGGGTCTGATGTCGTACGGGGCCCCACCGGGAACCGGCGGGATGAACTGGGTCGCCTCGGCGTCGCCGCCGGGCGCGGCCGGCGGCTGCTGGTACGGCTGCTGCGGCGGCGGCGCTCCGTGGCTGAGGAACTGGGTGGCCTCCGCGGGGCTCTCCGGCGGCAGCCCGCCCGGCGGCGGTCCGGGCGGCATCGGCGCGATGTACTGGGTGGCGTCCGCGTCCCCGCCCGTGCCCGTGCTCATGCCGGGCACGGCCTCCGGCGGCAGCGGCTGCGAGTAAGGCTGCTGGGGCTGCGTGGGAGGCAACGGCTGGGCCTGCGGCTGCCCGTACGGCTGCGGCGGCTGCGGCTGCCCGTACTGGCTCTGGCCGTACTGGCCCTGCCCGTACTGACCCTGCTCGTACTGGCCCTGCCCGTACGGATCCTGCCCCTGGGCCTGCGCCTGCGGGTGCGACGAGGCGTCCTGGTGCGACGCCTGCGGCCCCCACGGCTGCCCCCACGGCCGGCCGCCCGCCGGGGCGGCCTGATCCGCGGGCCCCCCTGGTATCCAGGGCTCACCGCCACCCGCGGGCAGCACGACACCTTCGTGCGCGGGCCGTACAGCAGGGAGCTGCTGCTCGTCACCCTGTCCGCTCTGCGTCACCGGGACTCCTACGTGTCAACCTACGGAATCGTCGGCTCACGCTATCGGGTGGCCGTGGCCGTTCGCCAAGCGCGTGTTGTCAGTCACCAGCCCTTCACAAGAGCGATGACCCCCGGGGCACCCGGACGCGGTCGAGCGGGCGCTCGGACGCGGCTCGTCGGCACGGCCCGCGATCATGCCGCCTGGAGCTCCAGCCGCGCACCGAACTCCCGCACCGCCGACTCGTCCCCGTAGGGCATCAGGCGCTGCTGCAGATCGTCGAGGTACTCCGCGCCCCGGCTGGAGCGCACCGACCCCAGCAGTTCCATGGCCCGGGTGCCCGTGTGGCAGGCCTGTTCGATCTCGCGCAACTGGACCTGGGCCGTGGCGAGGAGGACCAGGCCGATGCCGCGGCGACGGGTCCGGGACTCCGGATGTCCGTCCAGGGACTCCTTCGCCCGCCGTGCGGCCGCCTCGGCCTGGCCGAGGTCGCGGTGGCAGTGCGCCAGTTCGTCGGCGAGATAGGCCTGGTCGAAGTGGGCGATCCAGTCGGGGTCGTCCCCGGTGTCCGGCTCGACGCGCTCCATGGCCGCCAGCGACCGGCCCGTCACGGCCTGGCAGGTCCGGGCGTCGCCGAGCAGGGCGTGTCCGCGCGCCTCCGCCGCGTGGAACATCGCCTCCGCCCGCGGGGTGACCCGGCCGCGCGCGCCCTCCTGAGCGGCCCGTGCCAGCTGGGCGATCTCGCGCGGATTGCCGAGCTGCGCGGCAAGATGACTCATCGACGCGGCCAGTACGTAGCCCCCGTACGCCCGGTCGCCCGCCGCCTGGGCCAGGCGCAGCGCCTGGATGTAGTAGCGCTGGGCGAGCCCCGGCTGGCCGGTGTCGACCGCCATGTACCCGCCGAGTTCGGTGAGCCGTGCCACTGCCGCGAACAGCTGCCGGCCGACCGATTCCCGGTACGCCCCCGACAACAGCCCGGAGACCACGCTGTTCAGGTAATGCACCAGGACCGGCCGCACATGTCCGCTGCCGAACCGGTGGTCGAGGTCGACCAGCGCGGTCGTCATCGCCCGCACCGCCTCCACGTCCGACATCCCGACGCGGGCCCCGGCGCCCCGCGCCACCTGTGGGTCGGCGCCGGTGATCAGCCAGTCGCGGCTGGGCTCGACCAGCGCCGACGAGGCGACCGTCGATCCGGACAGGAAGTCCCGGCGGCCGACATCGCTGCGCCACAGCTCGCAGACCTGCTCGATCGCGCCGATCACGGTCGGGGCGAACTGCAGGCCGACGCCGGACGCCAGGTTCTTGCCGTTGGCCATGCCGATCTCGTCGATCGTGACCGTGCGGCCGAGCTTGCGGCCGAGCGCCTCGGCGATGATTCCCGGTGCCCTGCCGCGTGGTTGCTGTCCACGCAGCCAACGGGCGACGGAGGTCTTGTCGTAACGCAGATCGAGCCCGCGCTCCGCGCCGACCATGTTGACGCGGCGGGCTAGGCCGGCGTTGGAGCATCCGGCTTCCTGAATGAGCGCCTGGAGCCGTTCGTTCGGCTGGCGGGCGACGAGAGGCCTGGCTGCCATGTTTCCCCCTGAGGCCGCAGTGATCGATGAGCGGATCACTGCCCGGCAATTACACGGAAAATGCGCACATTCATCGTGTTCGTCACGTCCGTCGTGTTCCTTGCCATTCCTGTCGGCATATGACAAAGGCCGACCGTTCCGGAGCTACCCGTAAGGGGCTACCCGCCCGGCCCGGCACCGCCTCACGCGCGCCCCCGCCCGTGCCTCCATGCGCCCCGCGTGCCGGATCGGTACGCCGTGACCGCGCCCGCCACGCCCGTAACCCCGGGTGGTGGTGGCAGTTGTGATGTTCGTGGACGAGCCCATCGGAGTCGAAGAGCCCAACGGAGTCACGGAAACCGCGAAGCTCCCCGGACAGCGGGGCGAGGAACTGCTCGACGCCGCGGTGCGGTACGCGCAGGAGCGGCACTGGGACGTGTGCCCCGGCACCTGGCTGAAGACGGTGGAGGGGGTCGAGAAGTGCTCGTGCGACGAGGCCGGCTGCGCCTCCCCCGGCGCCCATCCCATCGGACCCGACTGGGCGGACCGGGCGACCGGCAACGGCGCCGCCGTCCGGCGGATGTGGTCCGAGCACCCGCGGGCGTCGATCCTTCTGCCCACCGGCCGTACCTTCGACGCCATCGAGGTGCCGGAGACCGCCGGCTTCCTCGCACTGGCCCGGATCGAGCGGATGGGCCTGCCGCTCGGGCCCGTCACCCGCACTCCCGACCGGCGGATGTTCTTCCTCGTCCTGCCCGGCGCGGCGGCCGAGGTGGACGGGCTCGTGGGAAAGTCGGGCCGGCGGGCCGCCGCCATCGACCTCGTCGGCCGCGGTGAAGGCCATTGTCTGACGGGACCGCCGAGCCGGGTCGGCGGCGGCGCGGTGCAGTGGGCCCGTCGCCCCACCCCCGCCAACCGGTGGCTGCCGGACGTGGAGGAACTCATCAGTCCGCTCGCCTACGCCTGCGCGAGGGAAGCAGCCGACGCACGGGCACGCCTCTTGTAGGGGGTCCTTTCGTAGGGTGTCCCCATACACGGGGACACCGAAAGGCAGTGCATCATGCGGGACCGGACAGAGATCGACCGGGCCATGGGGGCGGGCGAAGCGGCAGCGGCGGGTGGAACGCCGGTGGCGCCACCCGCCGTTCGCGTACAGGGACTGTGGAAGCGGTTCGGGGAGCAGACGGCGGTGGCCGGGATCGATCTGGAGCTGCCCGCAGGCAGGTTCATCGGTCTGGTCGGGCCCAACGGCGCGGGCAAGACCACCACGCTGTCGATGGTCACCGGACTGCTCCGCCCCGACCACGGACTGATCGAGGTGGGCGGCCACGACGTGTGGCGCGACCCGGTCGAGGTGAAGTCCAGGATCGGCGTGCTCCCGGAGGGGCTGCGGCTCTTCGAACGCCTCTCGGGGCGCGAACTCCTCGCGTACACCGGCAGGTTGCGCGGGCTGCCGGGTGCCGAGGTGGACAAGCGGGCCACTCAGCTCCTCGACGTGCTCGGTCTGGCGGGCGCCCAGCACAAGCTGGTCGTCGACTACTCGACCGGCATGCGCAAGAAGATCGGACTCGCGGCGGCGCTGTTGCACAACCCCGAAGTGCTCTTCCTGGACGAGCCGTTCGAGGGCGTCGACCCGGTGTCGGCGCAGACCATCCGCGAGGTGCTGGAGCGATACACCCGCTCGGGGGCGACCGTCGTCTTCTCCAGCCATGTGATGGAGCTCGTGGAGTCCCTCTGCGACTGGGTGGCCGTCATGGCCGCCGGCACGATCCGGGCGCAGGGCACCCTGGCCCAGGTACGCGGCGAGGCGTCCTCGCTGCAGAACGCCTTCCTCGAACTCGTCGGCGCGAACGCCCGGACCACCGACGACTCCCTGGACTGGCTGGGCGGCGACCGATGAGCGTGCTCGACACCCCCGTGGGGACCGCCCCCCGCCCGAGCGGCGGCGAGGGGCTCGTCCCCGTCTTCGTACGGCTCAAGCTGACCCTGCTGCGCAACGGGCTGCGGCAGTCGGCCGGCCGGCGGGCCGCGTACATCACCTCCATCGTCGTCACCCTGCTGATCGCCGCGAGCCAGTTGATCGGGCTGATCGCGCTGCGCGGGCACGCGCACGTCGGCGCCCTCGTCATCCTGATGACCGGGGTGCTGGCGGTCGGCTGGGCCGTGATGCCGCTGTTCTTCCCCAGCGGTGACGAGACTCTCGACCCGAGCCGGCTGGTCATGCTGCCGCTGCGGCCGCGCCCGCTGGTCGCGGCGCTGCTGACGGCGTCACTGGTCGGGATCGGCCCGCTGTTCACGCTCTGCCTGGCGGCCGGCTCGGCGTTCGCGGTGGCACGCGGGGCGGGCGGCGCGGTCTTCGCCGTGGTGGCCGCACCGCTCACGCTGGTGCTGTGCGTGGCACTGGCACGGGCCGTGGCCACGGCCAACACCCGGCTGCTGACATCGCGCAAGGGTCGCGATCTCGCGGTGCTCAGCGGACTGGTGATCGCAGTCGGCTTCCAGGTCGTCAACTTCGGTGCGCAGCGACTCGGCCGGGTGGGCGGTCTCTCCACGCTCGAACCGGCCGCGGACGTGGTGCGCTGGCTGCCGCCCGCCTCGGCGATCGGGGCGGTCGACTCCGCCTCGCAGGGCTCGTACGGGCGGGCCGTCGTCCAGTTGCTGCTGTCCGTGGCCGCGCTGTTCGCGCTGTTGTGGCTGTGGCAGCGGAGTCTGGTGAAGCTGATGACGGCCCCGGACGGCTCGACTCTCGCCACCGCCGGGACGAGCCGCGAGAAGGCCGGCAAGGGTGACTCCAGGCTCACCGCGCTGCTGCCCGCGGGGCGTACCGGAGCGGTGATGGAGCGCAGCCTGCGGTACATCGCGCGCGACCCGAAGACCAAGGCCGCCTGGGTCACGGCACTGGCGATCGGGCTGATCGTGCCGCTGCTCAACGCGATGCAGGGCACCGGCACGATCTACTTCGCCTGCTTCGCGGCCGGAATGCTCGGCATCCAGATGTACAACCAGTTCGGGCAGGACACCTCCGCGTTCTGGATGGTCGCGCTGACGATCTCCTCCACCCGGGACGCGTACGTCGAACTGCGGGCACGCGCGCTGGCGTTGCTGCTGATCACGCTGCCGTACACGATCATGGTGACGGTGGTGACTGCGGCGGTCCTCGGCGACTGGGGTGCGCTGCCGGGAGCCATGGGGCTGTCGTTCGCCCTGCTGGGCGCGATGCTGGCGACGGGCTCCGTGGCCTCTGCGAACTTCCCGTACTCGATCCCGCAGGACGGGGCGTTCAAGAATGTGGCGCCGGGGCAGGCCGGACTCGCCTGGATCTCGCTCTTCGGCGGCATGGTCTCCGCGTCGGTGCTCTGCGCGCCCGTGATCGTGGCGGTGATCTGGCTGCACATCGGCGACTTGGAGCAGTGGCTCTGGCTGCTGCTGCCCGCCGGGGCGGTGTACGGGGCGCTGATCTCCTGGGCGGGGCTGCGGATCGCCGCTCCCCGCACGGCGAAACGGCTCCCGGAGATCCTGGCGGCGGTCAGCAAGGGCTGAGAACCGTATGAAAAGGGCCTGTCACCCGGGCGAGTTCGGAAACCGGGGGGCAGGCCCTTTCCGTGCGTGTCAGCAGTTTCGGGAGTTGTACGAATCACCTGAGCCGCTGAGCTGCTCGAGCTGCGGGGAAATACGGGCTCACGTCCACGGGGAAACGGGCTCGCGCTCCTCCTGGGGGTCCTCGGCGAACTGCTCCAGGAAGGGCTCGACCGCGGCCCGCCAGCCCTCCGGTTGGTCGTAGTGGACGAGATGACCCGCGTCGGCCACCTCCGCGTACTGCCCGTGCGGCAGCACACGGACCATCTCCTGGGCCTCCGCCCGGCCCAGCTCGCCATCGAGGCCGCGGAGCACCAGGGTCGGGCAGCGGACCTGCGCCAGCTCCTCCCAGTGCGCGTCGAACACCCAGGTCGCGCGGGACTGGAGCATCTGGCGGCGGGAGAAGACGGGGCGCCAGCCGTCGGCCCGCTCGGCCATCACCTCGGCGAAGAACGCGCCGCGGGCCGGGTTGGGCCGCTCCACCCAGGGATCGTCCTCGCCGAACCACTTCCGCACGTCGGAGAGCGTCGCGAACGGCACCGGCCAGGACGCGAACCAGTCCTCCCACTCGCGCTGGGAGGCCGCGCCGAGCGCGGAGGCCCGCATGTCGCAGATGACCAGCGCCCGGACGAGATCGGGGCGCTTCGCGGCGACCTGCCAGGCGGTGAGCGCGCCCATCGCATGCCCGACGAGGGTGACGGGGGCGAGGCCGAGCTGTTCGATCGCCGTCTCGGCGTCGGCGATGTACGCGTCACGGGTGTACGGACCGTCGGCCGGTTTCTCGCTGCGGCCGTGCCCGCGCTGGTCGAGGCCGACCGCGCGGTGCCGCTCGGCGAGCCAGCGGATGGTCGGGGCCCAGTGCGAGGCCCGGCCCATCAGGCCGTGGAGCAATAAGACCCCGGGGGCGCGCTCGCCCTCCGCATGCCCCTTGGGCGGGTCGGCGAACTCCCAGGCGGCGAGGCGTACACCGCCGGTCCCGGTCACATCGATGCGCCGCACCATGTGTTCTGGCACCCCCTTCTGGTCCTCGATCACCGCTTGATCCCGCTCGATCACCGTGTGGTCGCGTCACACCAGGCTATCGAACCTTTATTCGAAAACCGGGTTCTGGCATCCAACACCCCTCGTTCGAGTGACCGGCCCCAAGGATTGATGGCGGCTGCGGAGGGGAGATCTTCACCGGGAGGCGGGCCACTCGGGGATGAGGGCCCGTAGGGATCGACCTCGAGAGCTCGGGGCTCCGGGTCGAAGCAGGGGAGGACAGGCCCCGGCGCCGCACGGCGCCGGGGCCCTCTGCCGTTCGTGAACCGGCCGGCACGGGAGCGCCTTCACGAGCGGCGGCGCCGCGTTCGGGGACGGTGTCGAGCAAGGCGCGGGACCGGCCACGGGTCCGGCGGCCACTCGCAGAAGCCGGGAGAGCATCGACCGGGATCGCACGGGTGCCGATGGAGGCCGTGCGGACATGGGCGGACGTCGCGGAAACACCCCCGGAGGCCGTGCGGGCCCCCATCGAGGTCGCAGCGACGACAGAACCGGGCCCGTGGGCGGCCGGGGCCGTGGCGACAACCGTTCGATTCATGTGCCGGACATGCCGGACCTGCCAGTACGACGGGCGCATGCACCTGCTCCCTCCCCGACCGCGCGACCAGCTGGCCGACACTCTCAGGTATCCCTCAGCCACAGCCTGGCACGCGATCCGTCCGGGCGCTGCACTTCCGGACGGAAAAAGGGAAAGCGGACCGTGCGCTTCTACGCCCCTGACGGCACCCGGTCAACGGCCGTCGCCGCGGCGACCGCCGACGACGGCCGCGCGGCAGACGTCAGCGCTTGGCCACGAACACATGCGAGGCGACCTCGGCATCCAGCTCCGCCGCCTCACCGCTGCTGCCGACCAGTACGCCACCGGGCGACTGGGTCACGCTGACCACGGAGCCGGGCTGCACGCCCGCCCGCCGCAAGGTGTACATCAACTGGGCGTCCGTCTGGATCGGCTCACCGATCCGGCGCACGACCACCGTCTTGCCCTCCGCGCCCGGGTCGAGCTCCGACAGGCTCACCATGCCCTCGTCGAGGAACGGGTCGGCCTCGGCCTTCTCGCCCAGCTCCTCCAGCCCCGGGATCGGATTCCCGTACGGGGACTCCGTCGGGTGACGCAGCAGCTCCAGCACCCGCCGCTCCACCGCCTCGCTCATCACGTGCTCCCAGCGGCACGCCTCTGCGTGGACCTGCTCCCACTCCAGGCCGATCACATCGACGAGCAGGCACTCGGCGAGCCGGTGCTTGCGCATGACGCGGGTCGCCAGGCGACGCCCCTCGTCGGTCAGCTCCAGGTGGCGGTCGCCCGCGACCTGCACCAGGCCGTCACGCTCCATGCGTGCCACGGTCTGGCTGACCGTCGGACCGCTCTGGTCCAGCCGCTCCGCAATCCGGGCGCGCATGGGGACCACACCTTCCTCTTCGAGTTCGAGGATGGTGCGGAGATACATCTCCGTGGTGTCGATCAGTCCGGACATTCGTGCCCCTCGATGCTGTGACATGAAAACGTCGTAAGCGCTGCGCGCTGGCCCTGACCCAATTCTGACGCATACCGCTGACAACCGTGCCGTGCCGACCGGACACCGGGCGGCGGAGCGGCGTGTGCGGTATTGACAGGTCACTGGTCCAGACCGCAACGTGATCCGCGGCACGGACACCCCACCCCACCGGAAAGGGCCTCCTCGATGAGCGACAGCAAGCTGGCCGGTCAGTTCTTCGACGCAGCGATCGGCCTGCTGGAGCGCGTGCGCGACGAGGAGTCCGGCAACATCGCGGCCGCCGGTGCCGCGATCGCCGACACGGTCGCCGCGGGCGGCCGGCTGTTCGCCTTCGGTGCCGGGCACTCCTCCCTCGCCGCGCAGGACGTCGTCTACCGGGCGGGCGGACTCGCCCTGATGAACCTGCTGGCCGTACCGGGGACGGTCGGGGTCGACGTCATGCCGGCCACCCTGGGCTCGGCGCTGGAACGGGTCGACGGGCTGGCGGCAGCGGTGCTCGACTCCAGCCCCGCCGAGGCGGGCGACGTCCTCGTGATCATCTCGCTCTCCGGGCGCAACGCGCTCCCCGTGGAGATGGCGATGAACGCGCGGGCGCTCGGCTTGAAGGTCATCGGTGTCACTTCGGTGGCGTACGCGGAGGGCACCCGGTCCCGGCACGGCTCGGGCGGCTTCCTGCGGGACCACTGCGACATCGTGCTCGACAGCAAGATCTCCATCGGCGACGCGGAACTGACCGTCAAGGGCATCGAGGCGCCGTTCGCGCCCGCGTCGACGGTGGTCACCAGTGCGGTGATGCAGGCGATGATGGCCGCCGCCGCGGAGCAGCTCGTGGCACGGGGGGTCGAGCCGCCGATGCTGCGTTCCGGGAACGTCGACGGCGGCCACGAATGGAACGGGCGCGTCATGACGGAGTACCGGGACCGGATCTTCTACCGCCACTGATCGCGCCGGGCCGTCGGCCGCCCGCTACGGGCACGTCGGCAGCACGACCCGGACCGTCAGTCCGCCGCCCGGGTTCGCCGTCGCGCTCGCCTCGCCGCCGTGCGCCCTCGCGATCGACGCCACGATGGAGAGCCCGAGGCCGGCCCCCTCACCGGGAGCGTGGCGGCGGGCCTGCGCCCGGCGGAATGGTTCGAACAGCAGCGGCACGGTCGCCGCTTCCACCACCGGCCCGGTGTTGGCGACCTCCAGACCGCCCGGTCCCACCCCGATCCGTACCGTCCCGCCGGGGTGGTTGTGGCGCAGCGCGTTGGCGACCAGGTTGTGCACGAGATGGCCCAGCAGGACCGGGTCGCCCTCGACCGACACCGGCCGGGCCTCCGCCTCGACGGTGATGGACCGCGCCTTCGCCTCCGCCTCCAGCGCCTCGGTCACCGTGGCCGCGGTCGTGTCCAGGCCGACCCGTTCGCGCCGCCGCAGGCCCTCGTCGGAAACCGCGAGGAGCAACAGGCCCTCGATGAGCTGCTCGCTGTCGGCGGCGGTGTCGATGAGCTTGTCCCGGATCCAGGCGACCTTCTCGGGCGGCGGGTCGTCGGCGAGGCCGATCTCGGCTGCGGCCCGCTGCACGGCGAGCGGGGTGCGCAGCTCGTGGGCGGCGTTGGCGGCGAACCGCTGCCGGGCGGCGACCAGCTCCTCGATCCGGTCGAGCATCCCGTCGAAGGTGTCGGCCAGTTCCTTGAGCTCGCCGGGCGGGGCCTTCAGCGCGAGGCGTTCGTGCAGGTTGCTGCCGGAGAGCCGGCGGGCGCGGGCGGTGATGACGCCGACCGGCCGCAGCACCCGGCCCGCCATCCACCAGGCGAGCGCGACGGAGAGCGCCGAGTAGACGGCGAGGGAGACCCCGGAGACCGTCAGCAGCTGGTTGAGCGCGGCGTCCCCGGCCGCGGTGGTGACCCTCTTCGCCACCGCGTACTGCCCGGGTTCCATGACCACGGTCTGCGCCCAGTCCGACGGCGGCGGCTCGGGCGTGGAGGCCGCGCCCGACCGAATGGCGGGGGTGGCCCCGTCGGGGACCGCCGGGGCCACCGCGGTCAGCACACTGGCGTAGAGGCGCTCGCTGACCAGCAGGTAGACCAGCCCCATCAGCAGGGCGCCGGCCAGCACCAGCAGTCCGCCGTACAGCGCGGTGAGCCGGGCGCGCTCGCTCCTCACCGGCGCTCCCCCGGCCGGTCCGCGGAGCCGCCGCCCGGCTGGTCCGCCGGCCCGTTCACCCGTCCGGTCGCGGGGCCGTGGTGCCCCGGCCCGTCGGCGAGGCCGTCCCCGATGCGGTAGCCGGCCCCCGGGACCGTCTCGATCACCGGGGGTGCGCCCAGTTTGGCGCGGAGCTTGGACAGGGTGACCCGGACCGCGTTGGTGCGGTAGCTGGTGTCCTCCTCCCACACCTCCTCGATCAGGTCGTCGCCGCTGACGACCGCGCCCTCGGCCCGCAGCAGGGTCTCCAGCACGGCGAACTCCTTGCGGGAGAGCGAGAGGTAGCGGCCGTCGCGGCAAACCTGGCGGCGTGCGGTGTCCAGCGTCAGCCCGGCCCGCTCCAGGACCGGCGGGAGAGCGGGGCGGACACGGCGGCCGAGCGCCAGGACCCGGGCGAGGAGCTCGTCGTACGCGAACGGCTTGGTCAGGTAGTCGTCGGCGCCGAGCCCGAGGCCGGCCACCCGGTCCCGTACCGTCCCCGACGCGGTGAGCATCAGGATCCGGGTCAGCAGGCGCATGCCGACGACCCGCCGGCACACCTCGTCGCCGTGCAGCCCCGGCAGATCGCGGTCGAGGATCATCACGTCGTACGCGCCGAACCGAAGCCGGTCCAGCGCCGCCCGGCCGTCGGGGGCGATGTCCACCGCGACGGCGTCGCGGCGCAGCCCCTCGGCGATCATTCCGGCCAGGAATTCCTCGTCCTCCACCACCAGCACACGCATGGGTCCTGTGTAACCCAAAGCGATGTTTCGTCGGTGTAAGCATCCGGGCTGAGAGAAACGAAACCGCGTCCTCGCGCACGCTCGAGCCGTTCGTACCCGGCCTGTCAGCAACGGACGAGGAGCCCTCATGAATTCGACCATTTCCCGCCGGACCACCTCCCGCGCACAAAGTCGCGGCGTCGCCGCCGCCTGCCTGATCGCCGCCGTCGTCCTGTCGGCCACCGCCTGCTCGGGCGACGGCGGCGGAAGCGGAACCAAGAGCGGCGGATCGGCTTCGGACACCAAGAAGACGGACGAGGACCAGGCCCTGGAGCACCGCACGTGCCTGCGGGAGCACGGCTTGGATGTCGCCGAGCCGAAGCCGGGCGAGGACGGCCGCGGAATAACCATCGGCAACGGCGGCAAGAGCAAGACAGAGATGGAGAAGGCGTTCAAGGCCTGCCAGGACAAGGCGGTCGGCGGCGGGGCCAAGGAGCTCACCCAGGCCCAGAAGGACAAGATGCTCGCCTTCGCCCGGTGCATGCGCAAGAACGGCATCGACATGCCCGACCCGAAGTTCGACGGCGGGATGGTGCAGGCGCCCGCCGTACAGCAGAAGGACATGAAGAAGTTCGAGAAGGCCAACGCGGCGTGCGAAAGTGCCGGGCGGTGAGGCGCGGACGCGTCATGGTGGCCGCCGCGGCGGTACTCGCCGTGGCAGCCGGGGCACTGGCTCTCACCCAGTTCGGCTCCGCCGGGGAGACGGACGGCCCGAGGAGCACCGGGCTGCCCCCGGCCACCGCCTCGGTCGAGCGCCGCGACCTGCGCGACAGCGCCCAGGCGGACGGAACGCTCGGCTACGACAAGCAGCGCAAGGTCAACGCGGGCGCGGCGGGCACCATGACCTGGACCCCGCGCACCGGCTCGACCGTCAAGCGGAACGAGCGGCTGTACGAGGTCGATGGCCGGGCGGTGTGGCTGATGTACGGCTCGGGGCCGATGTACCGGACTCTGAAGCCGGGCGACCGGGGCCGGGACGTGGAGCAGCTGGAGCGCAACCTCGCGGAGCTCGGCTACACCGGCTTCACCCCGGACGACGAGTACACCGAGCTGACCGCGGCCGCCGTCAAGCGCTGGCAGAAGTCCCACGGCAGCGAGCGGACCGGAACGGTGGGGCCGCAGGACATCGCCTTCTCCCCGGCGGAGGTCCGGATCAAGAGCGTCGAGACAGCCGTCGGCGAATTGGCCCAGCCCGGCGCTCCGGTCCTCACCACCACCGGCTCCGAGCGCATCGTGACATTCGAGCTCGACGTCGCCGAGAGCCGGCTCGCCAAGGCGGGCACCGAGGTCACCGTCGATCTGCCGGACGGCAGCAGCGCGGCCGGGTCGGTCTCCTCGGTCGGCCGGACGGCGAAGCCCGGCAAGGACCCGCAGGACAACAGCCCCAAGGTCACCCTGACCGTCTCCTTCGACAAGCCGGACAAGGTCGGCGGCTTCGACCAGGCGCCGGTCACGGTGAACCTGACCGGCGAAGTGCGCAAGGACGTCCTCAGCGTCCCGGTGAACGCGCTGCTCGCGCTGCCCGGCGGCGGCTTCGGCCTCCAGGTCGTCCAGGGCGGCACGGTCCGCGACGTGAAGGTCGGGCTCGGCATGTTCGCCGAGGGCCGGGTCGAGGTGTCCGGCGGCGGGCTGCGCGAGGGCATGAAGATCGGGGTGCCGAAGATATGAGCACGGTCGTCGGCCTCAGGGGCGTCACCAAGGAGTACCCGGGCCCGGTCGCCGCCCTGCGCGGGGTGGACCTCACCGTCGAGGAGGGCGAACTCCTCGGCATCGTCGGCCCGTCCGGCTCCGGCAAGTCCACGCTGCTGCACATCATCGGCACCCTGGACCGCCCCACCGCCGGGTCGGTCCACATCGCGGGGCACGACGTGGCGGCGCTCTCCGACCGCAGGCTCTCCGCGCTGCGTGCCCAGCACGTCGGCTTCGTCTTCCAGGCGTTCCACCTGGTGCCGGGCGTCAGCGCCCGCGACAACGTCGCGGAGGGCCTGCTGTACTCGGGCCTCTCCCGTGCCGTACGCCGCCGCAAAGCCGCCGCCGCACTGGAGCGGGTCGGGCTCGCCGACCGCCTCGACCACAAGCCGCACCAGCTCTCCGGCGGACAGAAACAGCGGGTCGCCATCGCGCGGGCCGTCGTGGGGGAACCCGCGCTCCTGCTGGCCGACGAACCGACCGGGGCGCTCGACTCGGCGTCCGGGGAAGCGGTGATGAAGCTGCTGCGCGACCTCAACCGGGAGGGCGCCACCATCGCGGTCATCACGCACGACACCGAGATCGCCCGGGACCTGCCGCGCGAGGTGCGCATCCGGGACGGCCACGTGGTCGCGGACGTACGCAACCCGTCCGCGGACGTACGCGATCAGTCCCCGGGCATGCGCGATCCGTCCACGGATGTGCGCGACATCTCCGGAAACGGCCGCTCCCCCGCCACGACGGGAGCGGACCAGTGAGGGCGCGGCGCGCGGGCCGCGGCGCCGACGACGGCCGGGGGCGGCTCAAAGCGGCCCGGCTCGGCCCCCGGGATGTACTGCACGTCGGTTCGGCGGGACTGCGCAGCCGGCCGATGCGGGTCGTGCTCTCCGCCCTGGGCATCGCCATCGGCATCGCGACGATGATCTCGGTGGTGGGCATCTCCGCCTCCAGCCAGGCCCAGCTGCTCCGGGAACTCGACAAGCTGGGCACCAACCTGCTCGTGGCCTCCCCCGGCGAGTCGATGTTCGCCGGGCAGGACGTCAAGCTGCCCGAGGACGCCGTCGGGATGGTGGGCCGCATCAAGGGCGTCCAGGAGGTCGGCGCGACCGCCGACCTCGACACGACCGCACGCCGCAACGAGAAGATCGACAAGGACGACACGGGCGGGATCGTCGTCAAGGCGACCACCGGAGACCTGCTGCGGGTGCTGCGCGGCGAGGTCCACAGCGGCAGCTGGCTCAACAACGCGACCGGACGTTACCCCTCCGTCGTGCTCGGCCATGTCTCCGCGGAGCGTCTCGGCATCACCGCTCCGGGCCGCCAGGTGTGGATAGGCAACCGGTACTTCACCGTGGTCGGCATCCTCGCCCCGCTGCCGCTCGCCCCGGAGATCGAACGCTCCGCGCTGGTCGGCTGGGAGGGTGCGAAGCGCCTGCTGGGCTTCGAGGGCCACCCGACCTCGGTGTACGAGCGCTCGGCCGACGCGGCGGTGCAGGACGTGCGCAAGGTCATGGCGGCGACGGTCGACCCGCAGAACCCGCAGAACGTGAAGGTCACCGACCCGTCGTCGGCGCTCCAGGCCAAGGCGGCGACCGAGGGGGCGTTCAGCAGCATGCTGCTGGGCCTGGGCGGCATCGCGCTGCTCGTCGGCGGCGTCGGGGTCGCCAACACCATGATCATCTCGGTGCTGGAGCGGCGGTACGAGATCGGGCTGCGCCGCTCGCTCGGCGCGACCCGGGGCCAGATCCGCATCCAGTTCGTCACGGAGTCGCTGATGCTCTCCGGCCTGGGCGGCCTGGCGGGCGTGGCGCTCGGCGCGGCGGCGACCGGGGTGTACGCGTACTCCGGCGGGCTGCCCTGGGTGGTGCCACCGTGGGCGGTCGGCGGCGGCTTCGGCGCGACGCTGGTGATCGGCACGATCGCGGGCCTCTACCCGGCGGTGCGGGCGTCCCGTCTCTCACCGACGCTGGCGCTGCACGCGGCGTGAGACCGGGCCCCGGCCGGGGGCGGTGCCGGGCTCCGCGACGGGGCCCGGCCTACGGCCGCTTCGTCACCTGCGCCAGGTCCACCGCCGCCGCGACCCGGACCGCCACGCTCTCCGCGTACACCGCGTCCGGCCGCTCGAAAGCGGTGCGGTGGGCGGAGCGCAGAAACGTCACCACGCCCAGCGTGCGCCCCCTGCTCCGCAGCACCGCGCACAGCGCGTGCACCGAATCGCCCGGCCACTGCCGTTCGGCCGCCCACACCCCGGCCTCCTGCCCCGCCCCCGCACTGGTCCGCACCGAACCGGTACGGTCCACCGCCTGAAGGGCCGGATGGCCCGCCGCGTACCGCAGCGGAACGCCGCCACCGGCCACCGCCACGCACGGCCCCGGCTCACCGGACGGGGTCGCCGCCACCCGCACCAGCCGCTCCCCCGCCACGAGATCGATCAGCGCGTGGTCGGCGAAGCCCGCGAGCGCGTAGTCCAGGTGGGACGTCGCCGCCTCCATCGGGTCCTCGCACTCGGACGCGGACCGGGACGCCCGGTGCAACTGGTTCGAACGGAACCGCACCCGGTCCGCCTCCTGCGCGGCCAGCTTCTCCGTCGTCACGTCCTGGAACAGCCAGCCCACCCCCAACGGAACCGGCTCCTCCGTGAGCGGCGACGCCAACCGCAGGAATCCGCTGCGCCAGCACCGCCGCCGGTCCCCCTCCGACGTCCGGAGCGTCACCCACAACTCGGCGGGCGCCGGCGGCGCGCCTTCCGCGAGCACATGCTGCAGCGCGCCCTCCAGATCCTCGAAGCCCTGCGCGATCAGCTCCCCCAGCGGGCGCCCCAGCAGCGTCGTACGGCCACCGCCCAGCGCCCGCGCCGCGTGCGCGTTGACGACCGTCGGCCGCAGATCGGCGTCCACGAGCACCACGCCCCACGACGCGTCCTCGAACAGCGCCTCGCTCAGCGCGATCGACCGTTCCAGATCGATCTGCGCATGCACCTCGCCGAACGCGCAGTACACCCCGGCCGGCTTCCCGTCCGCGCCCCGGACCCCCGCCGACTGCGTCCGTACGAGCACCCGGCCGCCGTCCTTGCGCAGCAGCGCGAACTCGTGGACCCGGCGACCGCCCCCGTCCATGGCCGCCATCAGCCGTTCCCGGACCTCCCCCGCGTCCGCCGGCCGCACCGCCCACCCGGCGAACCCGGGCCGGCCGACGGCCTCCTGTGCGGACCAGCCGAGAATCCGCTCCGCCTCACGGTTCCAGTGGGTGATCGTGCCGTCCGCGTCGAACGCGCAGAGCGCGGTGTCCATCCCGTCGAGCAGCGCCGCGAGCAGCTCGGCCCCGGGCCCGGACCCCGGACCCTCTTCGGGCCCGAGCGCGTCGGTCGTTCCCCTGCTCGTGGACGCACTCATCCCGTACCCCCCGCAGGACGCATTTCGGCATTTCCGCACGTCAGACCATTGAACTCGAACGTGACCCCGGACACACCGACTTCCCGGAAATCGGCCGGTCCGTTAATTCGGTTGTGTGGCGCCGACGAGGTTCCTAGGGTTGCCGTACACGTTGAAAGGAGGTGATCCGAAAAGTGCAGTCTTATCGGATTCGTGAGGTGGCTGCGGGCTGACAGCCCGTCGTCGCACATCGTGCACCTCGGCAGGCTGTCTGCCGAAACCCAAGCAGTCACCGACCCGCAGGCTCGCCGGTAGATCCGGCCGGCTCCTCCGCAAGGAGGGACCAGAGCCTGCGGGTTTCTGCGTGTCCGGAGGGGTTTTCTACGGGCACAGGCGCTCGACGCGCCACTTCTGACCCTCGCGTACGTACCTCAGCCGGTCGTGCAGCCGGTTCTCGTGCCCCTGCCAGAATTCGATCGTGTCGGGGACGACACGGAACCCGCCCCACTGCGGGGGCGCGGGGACGTGTTCGCCCTCCGGGTAGCGGGCGGCGAGTTCCTCGTAGCGTGCGATCAGCTCCTCGCGGGAGCCGATCACCGTCGACTGGGCGCTCGCCCAGGCGCCCAGCTGGGAGCCGTGCGGGCGGGTGCGGAAGTAGGCGACCGTCTCGTCCCGGCCGACGCGGGCCGCCGTGCCGGTGACGATGACCTGGCGGGCCATCGGGTGCCAGGGGAAGAGCAGCGAGACGTACGGGTTGGCGGTCAGCTCGCGGCCCTTGCGGGATTCGTAGTTGGTGAAGAAGACGAAGCCGCGTTCGTCGTACTTCTTGAGCAGCACCGTGCGTGAGGACGGCCGGCCCTCGGGGGTGGCGGTGGAGACCACCATGGCGTTGGGCTCGTGGAGCATTCCGCCCACGGCCACCTGCCGGAACCAGTGGGCGAACTGCCGCATCGGGTCGGCGGCCAGCGTGTCCTCGGTGAAGGCCTCGGAGCGGTACTGCTCGCGCATGGCGGCCGGATCGGTGGTGGAATCAGAAGGTGAATCTGCGGTGGGCACGGGGCCATCCTGCCGCAGTGGCCGAACACGCCCGGTGAGGAGGGCCTCGATCCGTCGTCGATGAACGGGAAGCTGTGCCGGATGTCACGCTTCCCCGCGTCGTGGGAACCCGCCAATATCTTGGGCAGGCCACTGTGGCCTACGCAGAGCCGTCGACCGAGGGAGCCGCCATGTCCGACTTCGTACCGGGACTAGAGGGAGTCATCGCCTTCGAGACGGAGATCGCCGAACCGGACAAGGAAGGCGGCTCGCTCCGTTACCGCGGTGTCGACATCGAGGATCTCGTCGGCCATGTGTCGTTCGGAAACGTCTGGGGACTGCTGGTCGACGGGGCGTTCAACCCCGGTCTGCCGCCCGCCGAGCCGTTCCCGATCCCGGTGCACTCCGGTGACATCCGGGTCGATGTGCAGTCCGCGCTGGCCATGCTCGCGCCCGTGTGGGGCCTGAAGCCGCTGCTCGACATCGACGAGGCGACCGCGCGCGACGATCTGGCGCGGGCCGCCGTGATGGCGCTGTCGTACGTCGCCCAGTCGGCGCGCGGACAGGGGCTGCCGATGGTTCCGCAGAGCGAGATCGACAAGGCGGGGTCCGTGGTCGAGCGGTTCATGATCCGCTGGCGCGGGGAGCCGGATCCCAAGCACGTCAAGGCGGTCGACGCGTACTGGACGTCGGCCGCCGAGCACGGCATGAACGCCTCCACGTTCACCGCCCGTGTCATCGCGTCGACGGGTGCCGATGTGGCGGCGGCGCTCTCGGGCGCGGTGGGCGCGATGTCGGGGCCGTTGCACGGTGGTGCGCCGTCCCGGGTGCTCGGCATGATCGAGGAGATCGAGCGGACCGGGGATGCCACCGCGTATGTGAAGAAGGCCCTGGACAAGGGTGAGCGGCTGATGGGCTTCGGGCACCGGGTCTACCGGGCCGAGGACCCTCGGGCACGCGTTCTGCGACGTACCGCCAAGGAGTTGGGAGCACCGCGCTTCGAGGTGGCGCAGGCCCTGGAGAAGGCCGCGCTGGAGGAGCTGCACGCGCGCCGTCCCGACCGGGTGCTGGCGACGAACGTGGAGTTCTGGGCGGCGATCATGCTGGACTTCGCGGAGGTTCCGGCGCACATGTTCACGTCGATGTTCACGTGTGCGCGTACGGCGGGATGGTCGGCGCACATTCTGGAGCAGAAGCGGACGGGGCGGCTGGTGCGTCCTTCGGCGCGGTACGTCGGTCCGGGGGCGCGTGATCCCCGGGAGATCGAGGGGTACGAGCAGCTCGCGGATCTGGGGAACTGACGGTCCCGGTACCGCGCGGCCCCTGCGCGGTCCGAAAGTGCGGCCGGGTACGGCCCCGGGAAGTACGGCCGGGTACGGCCCCGGGCGGGCCGGCAGGGTCGCGACCGGTCTGCCTGGCGACAGGCCCGGGGGCTTTCGTCCTGATCGGCCGGGCCGATCCGGACGGAAGTCCTAGAGCTTGCCGCGGAGGGTGACGGTGCGGTGTCCGCCGAGGCGGCGCCGCACCTCCTGCTCGAAGCCGGAGGTCAGCTCCGCCCAGTTCCAGAAGGTGAGGCCGAGCTGCCCGCAGGCGTAGTAGTCGTCCTCCCAGCTCCAGCGGTCGATGCCGGAGGGCCGGTGGCAGGAGGGGCACTCCACGATGCCTTCGCCGCCGTTCGTCCAGGCGCCGAGCCGGCCCGCGAACGGGGCCCAGGCGCTGTCGACGGGGCACCAGGTGTCGTCGACGAGGCGGATCTCGGTGGAGCAGAGCGGGCAGGTGGCGGCTGCCGCGTCGCCCTGGCCGCTGTCGAAGACGGTGCGTCCGGTCGCGATGTGGAGGCCGTTGCTCCACAGCTCGACCGGTTCCGGGTCGTCGACGGCCTGGGCGTAGTTCGGACCGGGTGCGTTGCCGTGGCCGTCTCCGCCGAGGACGCAGTCGGTGCGCTCGGCGCCGACGATTCCGTCGGCGATCAGCCAGTCGAGGAGCCCGGCGCCGAGTTGTGCGGCGTCCTGCTCGGTGGCGTCGAGATCGACGATCGTCTGGAAGTGGTCACCCACAGGTCCCCCGGGGTCGGTCGAGTGCGTCGTCCAGCAGCGCCGCCCACTGTGCCACGACCCTCTGACGCCGGGCGGTGTCGTCGGTGAGCACGTTGGCCAGGCCGAGCCCGCGGGCCATGTCGAGGAGGCCCTGGACCGTTTCGCGCACGCCGGGCTTCGTCTCGTCGGCGGTGAGAAGTCCGACGGCGATGCGGTGGGTCTCGCGGCCGACGCGGGCTTCGAGTTCGGTGACGCGGGGACGCAGCTGTTCCTCGTTGGACGCGGCGACCCAGAGCTGGAGCGCGGCGCGGAAGAGGGGGCCCGTGTAGAGGTCGACGAGGGCGGCGACGACGGCCGCGCGGCCCTGGACGGGCAGGGCGCGCAGGGCGGCGGAGCGTTCCTCGGCGACGTATTCGACGGCTGCGGTGAACAGGTCCTCGCGGGTCGGGAAGTGGTGCTGGGCGGCACCGCGCGAGACGCCGGCGCGTTCGGCGACGACGGAGACGGTGGAGCCCGCCCAGCCGTGTTCGGCGAGGCAGGCCACCGCGGCTTCGAGGAGCCGTCGGCGGGTGGCGCGGCTGCGGTCCTGCTTGGGGGTCCGGTCGGTGGGGGGCGTCACAACACCCATGCGGGGTCCCGTCGTTCGAGGAAGGCCGTCATTCCCTCCCGTGCCTCGGCGGAGGCGAAGAGCGCCGCCGAGCGGGCGATGAGGTCTTCGGCATGCTGGTCGAAACTCCTCCGCACAGTAGCCGTGACCAGCTCCTTCGATGCTCTCAGCCCCTGGGGCGAGGCTCGGCGCAGCCCGTCCAGTACGGGCACGAGTGCCTTGTCGGTGTCCTCGGCGGCGAGCGTGACCAGGCCGATGCGGGCGGCCTCGGTGGCGTCGAAGCGTTCACCGGTGAGGTAGTAGCGGGCGGCGGCGCGCGGGTCGGTGCGGGGCAGCAGTGGCAGGGAGATGACGGCGGGGGCGAGGCCGAGCCGGGACTCGGTGAGGGCGAACGAGGCGCCGGGGCCCGCCACTGAGATGTCGCAGGCGCTGAGCAGCCCGAGGCCGCCCGCTCGTACGTGGCCGGTGACCCGGGCGACGACGGGCTTGGGCAGTGTGACGATCCGCCGCATCAGGGCGACGAAGGCCGCCGGGTCGGGCGGTCCGGTCAGGTCCGCGCCCGCGCAGAACGTGTTGCCGGTGTGGGTGAGGACGACGGCGCGCACCGTGTCGTCGGCCGCGCAGGCGTCCAGGGCGGTGGAGAGCTCGTCGACCAGGCGCGCGGAGAGGGCGTTGCGGTTGGCCGGCGAGTCGAGGGCGAGCGTGGTGATGCCCCGGTCGTGCGTGGGGCCGGCGAGCGGCGTCATGTGCGGGTCTCCTTCTCGCGGGGCTTTCGGGGCTGTAGGCGCGTCGTCCCCCGGGGCTCCCGAACGGCCTTCAGTCGGTCGTCCCACGGGGCTTCTCCCTGTCGCGCAGTTCGCGGCGCAGTATCTTCCCCGAGGTCGCGCGCGGCACCGCCGCGACGAACTCGACCTGCCGGATCTTCTTGTACGGGGCGACGCGCTCGGCGACGTACGCCATGACGTCGTCCGCCGTGAGGCGGTCGCCCGCCGGGGAGGGCCGACGGACCAGGTACGCCTTGGGAACCTCGTTGCCCTCCGTGTCGTACACCCCGATGACGGCGGCGTCCGCGATCGCTTCGTGCCCGAGCAGCAGCGCCTCGAGTTCGGCGGGTGCGACCTGGTAGCCCTTGTACTTGATCAGTTCCTTCACCCGGTCGACGACGAACAGCCAGCCGTCCGCGTCGACGCGTCCGATGTCGCCGGTGTGCACCCAGCCGTCGGCGTCGATCATGTCGGCGGTGGCCTCGGGACGGCCGAGGTAGCCCTTCATCACCTGTGGTCCACGGATCAGGATCTCGCCGTCGGTGCCGGTCGGGGCGTCCTCGCCGGTGCGGTCGAGCGAGACGATCCGCATCTCGGTGCTGGGCAGCAGCCTGCCCACCGCGCCGGGCGGCGGGTTCGGGGCGGCGAGCGGGACGACATGAGTGCCGGGCGAGAGTTCCGTCATGCCGTACGCCTGGCGGACGGGCGGCAGTCCCAGGCGCTTCGCGCAGGCGGCGGCGAGCGCCGCGTCGAGCGGGGCGGCGGCGCTGACGACGTACTCCAGCGAGGAGAGGTCGTACTGGGCGACGGACGGGTGCTTGGCCAGCGCGAGGACGATCGGCGGGGCGACGTACAGGCCGCTGATCCGGTGCTTCTCGATCGCGGCGAGGAACTGCGCGAGGTCGAAGCGCGGCAGTACGACGACAGTGGCGCCCATCCGCAGCGGGGCGTTCATCAGGGCGGTCAGCCCATAGATATGAAAGAAGGGGAGTACGGCCAGGATGCGGTCGCCGGGGCCCATGGGGATGAAGGGGCGCAGCTGCTCCAGGTTGGTGGCCATGGAGCGGTGGGTGAGCATGACGCCTTTGGGGGTTCCGGTGGTGCCGGAGGAGTACGGCAGGGCGGCGATGTCCTCGGCCGGGTCGAAGGCGACACGGGGTTCGGGGGCGGTGGTGGCGAGCATGTCGAGCACGGAGGTGTGACCCTCCGCCCGGTCGCAGACGAATATCTCCTCGATGCCGCCGACGAGTTCGGCGGCTGCGCGGGCCGTTTCGAGGAGTGGGGAGACGGTGGCGATCCAGCGGGCGGAGGAGTCGCGGAGCTGTTTGGCGAACTCCTCCGCCGTGGCCAGTGGATGGACGGTGGTGACGGTGGCGCCGGCCCGCGTCGCCCCGTAAAAGACCGCCGGGTAGGCGATGGTGTTGGGGCTGTGCAGGGCCAGCACGTCGCCCTTGCGCACGCCGGCCCCGGCGAGGGCCGCGGCGATCTTCCGGTGGAAGGAGTCGAGCTGCCGGTAGGTGAGGGTGGAGCTGTCGTTCGTCCCGTCGATCAGGGCGACCGTGTCGCCGTGATCGACGGTGGCCTTCCCGAGGACCGCGTCATGGATGGGTTCGTCGAGTGTCCGGACGGACGGGTAGTCGCTGTGGAACACATGCACCATGGCGTGGGGTCCCTTCGAAGCGGCGGCCGAAGCGGCAGGGAGGCGACGAGGCGCGGCGGGGAGCCGCGGCCGGTGCCGCGTTGTGGAGAGACAGACTGTCCTGTGTCAGTACGACTTGGGGAGACCCAGGGACTGGTGGGACACGTAGTTCAGGATCATTTCCCGGCTGACGGGCGCTATCCGGGCGACGCGGGCCGCGGTGATCAGGGACGCGAGGCCGTACTCGCGGGTGAGTCCGTTGCCGCCGAGGGTGTGCACGGCCTGGTCGACGGCTTTGACGCAGGCCTCCCCCGCCGCGTACTTCGCCATGTTGGCGGCCTCGCCGGCGCCGATGTCGTCGCCCTCGTCGTACAGCCGGGCGGCCTTCTGCATCATCAGCCGGGCCATTTCCAGTTCGATGTGGGCCTGGGCGAGGGGGTGGGCGATGGCCTGGTGGGAGCCGATGGGCTCCTTCCACACCTGACGGGTCTTCGCGTAGTCGACGGCGCGGGCGAGCGCGTAGCGGCCCATGCCGATGCCGAACGCGGCGGTCATGATGCGTTCGGGGTTGAGTCCGGCGAAGAGCTGGAGCAGTCCGGCGTCCTCATCGCCCACGAGGGCGTCCGCGGGCAGCCGCACGTCGTCGAGGACGAGCTCGAACTGCTTCTCCGGGGCCTGGAGTTCCATGTCGATCCGCGAGCGGCCGAAACCGGGGGCGTCACGCGGGACGATGAAGAGACAGGGCTTGAGCCTGCCGGACCTGGCGTCCTCGGTGCGGCCGACGACGAGGGTGGCGTCGGCGATGTCGACACCGGAGACGAAGACCTTGCGCCCGGTGAGCAGCCAGTCCTCGCCGTCCCTGCGGGCGGTGGTGGTGATGCGGTGCGAGTTGGAGCCCGCGTCGGGTTCGGTGATGCCGAAGGCCATGGTGAGGCTGCCGTCGGCGAGGCCGGGCAGCCACTGCCGCTTCTGGGTGTCGGTGCCGAAGCGGGCGATGACGGTGCCGCAGATCGCCGGGGAGACGACCATCATCAGCAGCGGGCTGCCCGCCGCGCCGAGTTCCTCCAGGACGATGGAGAGTTCGGTCATTCCACCGCCTCCGCCGCCGTACTCCTCGGGGAGGTTCACACCGAGGTAGCCGAGCTTGGCCGCTTCGGCCCACAGCTCGCGCGGGTGGGCCCCGTCGCGCACGACGGCGGTCATGTAGTCCCGCCCGTAACGCTTTCCGAGGGCGGCGACGGCGGCGCGCAGGGCCTGGTGCTCTTCGGTCTCGAGGACGGTGCTCATGCGTTCTCCTCAGGGTCTGCGGGTTCGGTGGCGCGCTCCGCGGCGTCGGTGACGGCGTCCGCGGGTTCGGTGACGACGGCGAGCAGGGTGCCGACCTCCACCTGAAGGCCGGGGGCGGCGTGCAGGGCGGTGAGGATGCCGGAGGCGGGGGCGAGGATGCGGTGTTCCATCTTCATCGCCTCCAGCCAGATCAGGGGTGCTCCCGCTTCGACCGTCGCCCCGGTCGCGAGCCCGTCCGCGACGCGGACGACGGTGCCGGGCATGGGGGCGAGCAGGGAGCCGGGTTCGGTCCGGTCGGTGGGGTCGGTGAAGCGGGGCAGGGCGGTGAGGGTGTACGAGCCGGTGGCGGTGTCCACATAGGTCGTGTCGCCGTGGACGGCGACGGCGAAGTGGCGGGTCAGGGGGCCGGTTTCGAGGGTGACGTGGTCGGGGCGGGCGGTGACGACCCGTTCTCCGGTTTCGGGGACGGGGCCGGTGCGCGTGGTGCGGTACGCGGCCCGGAGCTCGGTGCCGGCGGGTTCGGCGCGGTAGCGCTTGACCTGTGGCTGCGAGGGGATGTTGCGCCAGGCTCCGAAGCGGGTGGGGCCGGGACCGGGGCCGTGGTGCCGGCCGGCGGCGTCGGCGAGGGCGGCGGCCAGGGCGGCGAGGCGCAGCTCCGCTCCGTCCGGGGCCGGGGTGAGGGTGTCCAGGTGGCGGTCGTAGAAGCCGGTGTCGAGGCGGGCGGCACGGAAGTCGGGGTGACGCAGGGAGCGTACGAGCAGGTCGCGGTTGGTGACCGGGCCGTGGACGCGGGCGCGTTCCAGGGCGCGGGCGAGGAGGCGCACGGCCTCGGCGCGGGTGGGGGCGTGGGCGATGACCTTGGCGAGCATCGGGTCGTAGTGGACGCCGATGGTGTCGCCGCCGGTGTATCCGGTGTCGAGGCGCAGTCCGGGTTCGTCCGGCACCTCGAGTGCGAGCAGTGCTCCGGTCTGCGGCTGCCAGTCGCGGGTGGGGTCCTCGGCGTAGAGCCTGGCCTCGACGGCGTGCCCCCGCGGTTCGGGGGGCTCGGCGGTCGGCAGCGGTTCGCCCTCCGCGACACGCAGTTGCAGGGCCACCAGGTCGATCCCGAAGACCGCTTCGGTGACGGGGTGTTCGACCTGGAGACGGGTGTTCATCTCCAGGAAGTACGGGCGCCCGTCGGCGGCGAGCAGGAACTCGACGGTGCCGGCGCCCCGGTAGCCGACCGCACGGGCGGCGGCCACGGCGGCCTCGTGCAGCCGGGCCCGCAGCGCGTCGTCGAGTCCGGGTGCGGGGGCCTCCTCGACGACCTTCTGGTGGCGCCGCTGGAGTGAGCAGTCGCGGGTGCCGAGCGCCCAGACCCCACCGTGCTCGTCGGCCACGACCTGGACCTCGACGTGCCGGCCTCGCTCCACGTACGGCTCCGCGAAGACCTCACCGTCCCCGAACGCGGCGGCGGCCTCGGCGGACGCCGCGGTCGTCTCGCCCGGCAGGGAGGACAGTTCGCGGACGATCCGCATCCCACGCCCACCCCCGCCGGCCGCCGCCTTCAGCAGCAGCGGCAGGTCGTCGACGGTCGCGTTCGCCGTGTCGACGGGAGCGAGCAGCGGCACCCCGGCCGCCGCCATCAGCGACTTGGCACGGGTCTTGGACGCCATCAGCTCGATGGCCTTGACCGGCGGCCCCACCCAGACGAGTCCGGCATCCTGCACGGCCTGGGCGAATCCGGCGTTCTCCGAGAGGAATCCGTACCCGGGGTGGACGGCGTCGGCGCCCGCCGCGAGCGCGGCGGACACGACGAGATCGCCGCGCAGATAGGTGTCGGACGGAGCGGCGCCCGGCAGCCGTACGGCGGAGTCCGCCTCCCGCACATGGAGCGCGTCGGCGTCGGCGTCGGAGTACACGGCGACGGTGGCGATGCCCAGCGCACGGCAGGTACGGAAGATCCGGCAGGCGATCTCGCCCCGGTTGGCAACAAGCAGTGTGGAGATCATCTGGCCCTCACATCCGGAAGACGCCGAAGCCGCCGCGGGCGCCTTCGACCGGGGCGGTGTGGATCGCGGACAGGCACATCCCGAGGACGGTCCTGGTGTCGCGCGGGTCGATGACCCCGTCGTCGTACAGCCGGCCGGACAGGAACATCGGCAGCGACTCGGACTCGATCTGCTGCTCGACCATGGCGCGCAGCCCGGCGTCCGCGTCGTCGTCGTAGGGCCGTCCCTTGGCGGCGGCGGAGGCGCGGGCGACGATGGACAGCACCCCGGCGAGCTGCTGCGGCCCCATGACGGCGGACTTGCTGCCGGGCCAGGCGAAGAGGAAGCGGGGGTCGTACGCCCGTCCGCACATGCCGTAGTGTCCGGCCCCGTACGAGGCGCCCATCAGCACCGACAGATGCGGGACCCTGGAGTTCGACACCGCGTTGATCATCATCGCGCCGTGCTTGATGATGCCGCCCTGTTCGTACTCCTTGCCGACCATGTAGCCGGTGGTGTTGTGCAGGAAGAGCAGCGGGATGTCGCGCTGGTTGGCGAGCTGGATGAACTGGGCGGCCTTCTGCGACTCCTCGCTGAACAGCACCCCTTGCGCGTTGGCGACGATGCCGACGGGATAGCCGTGCAGCGCGGCCCATCCGGTCACCAGGCTGGTGCCGTAGAGCGGTTTGAACGCGTCGAAGTCGGAGCCGTCGACGAGCCGCGCGATCACCTCGCGCGGGTCGAAGGGCACCTTCAGATCGCCGGGCACGATGCCGATCAGCTCGTCCTCGTCGTACTTCGGCGGTTCGGCCGGGCCCGGATCGGGGTGCGCCTTGCGCCAGTTGAGCCGGGCGACGATCCGGCGGGCCTGGCGCAGCGCGTCCTGCTCGTCGACGGCGAAGTGGTCGGCGAGCCCGGAGGTGCGGGCATGCATCTCGGCGCCGCCGAGCGATTCGTCGTCGCTCTCCTCGCCGGTCGCCATCTTCACCAGCGGCGGTCCGCCGAGGAAGACCTTGGACCGCTCCTTGATCATGACCGTGTGGTCGGACATGCCGGGGACGTACGCCCCGCCGGCGGTCGAGTTCCCGAAGACGACGGCCACGGTCGGGATGCCGGCCGCCGACAGCCGGGTGATGTCGCGGAACAGCGCCCCGCCGGGGATGAAGATCTCCTTCTGCGACGGCAGGTCGGCGCCTCCCGACTCGACGAGGCTGATGCAGGGCAGCCGGTTGGCGAAGGCGATCTCGTTCGCCCGCAGGGCCTTCTTCAGGGTCCAGGGGTTGGAGGCGCCGCCGCGTACGGTCGGGTCGTTGGCGGTGATCAGGCACTCCACGCCCGACACCACCCCGATCCCGGTGACGAGCGAGGCGCCGACCGCATAGTCGCTGCCCCAGGCGGCGAGCGGCGACAGTTCGAGGAACGGGGTGTCCTCGTCGACCAGGAGCTCGATCCGCTCGCGGGCGAGGAGCTTGCCGCGCGCGCGGTGCCGCGCGACGTACTTCTCACCGCCGCCCGCCTGCGCCCTGGTGTGCTCGACGGCCAGCTCGTCGAGTTTCGCGAGCATGGCCGCGCGGTTCGCGGCGTACTCGGCTCCCGCGGTGTCGAGCCCGGTGGGCAGGACGGTCATGCGTTCACCTCCGGTGCGTGGACGGCTTCCAGCAGCGTCACGGGGATGGGCAGGTACCGGGAGCGCAGCCACTCCCCCACCGCCTTGGCCTGTGGATCGAACCGGCGCCGGGCGGCGACCCCCTCGCCGAGCAGCCCGTGCACGACGAAGTTCAGGGCGCGGAGGTTCGGCAGGACATGGCGCACGACGGTGAGGGGGGCGGTCTCCGGCAGCAGCGCCCGGAACCGGTCGACGGTCAGTTCATGGGCCAGCCACCGCCAGGCTTCGTCGTCCGCGACCCACACCCCCACGTTGGCGTCCCCGCCCTTGTCCCCGCTGCGGGCGCCCGCGATCCGGCCGAGCGGGGCGGTGCGGGTGGGGCCGGCGGGCAACGGCGCGGGCAGCGGGGGCTGTTCGACTTCCCGAAGGGGACGTGTCCGTGCGGGAGGTTCCTGGTGCTCGCGCCGCCCGTCCGGGAGCACGGCGACGTGTACGACCTCGTCGGCCGGTACGTGCCGGGCCTCGAACACGCCGTACGGGGCGCCCTCTCCGGGCGGGGCCGTGACATGGAAGCCGGGGTAGCTGCCGAGGGCGAGCTCGACCGCGGCCCCGGAGACGGCGCGTCCGACGGCCTTCGCGTCCCGGTCGCGGACGACGAGCCGGAGCAGGGCGCTCGCGGTCTCCTCGGTGGCGGCGTCGGCCCGGTCGGTGCGGGACAGCTCCCAGCACACCTCGTCCGGTTCGGTACGGGAACGGGCGAGCGCGTCCTCGAACTGGTTCCGCACGAGGCGCGCCTTGGCCTCGATGTCGAGCCCGGTGAGGACGAAGACGACCTCGTTGCGCCAGCCTCCGAGCCGGCTGAGACCGGCCTTGAGGGTGGGCGGCGGGGCCTCGCCTCGCACGCCGGAGATCCGCACCCGGTCGGGGCCGTCCCGGGTCAGCCGTACGGTGTCGAGCCGGGCGGTGACGTCCGGCCCGGCGTACCGGGCTCCACCGGTCTCGTACAGCAGTTGCGCGGTGACGGTGCCGATGTCGACGATGCCGCCGGTGCCGTCGTGCTTGGTGATGACGCAGGTGCCGTCGGCGTGGATCTCGGCGACGGGGAAGCCGGGCCGGAGCAGGTCGTGGTCCCGCTCGTGGCCGCGGAAGAACGAGTAGTTCCCCCCGGTCGCCTGGGTGCCGCACTCCAGCACGTGTCCGGCGGCGACGGCCCCGGCGAGCGCGTCGTGGTCGTCGGGGCCCCAGCCGAAGTGGGCGGCGGCGGATCCGGTGACCAGGGCGGCGTCGGTGACCCGCCCGGTGACGACGACATCGGCGCCCGCGGTCAGACAGGCGGCGATCCCGGCGCCGCCGAGGTAGGCGTTGGCGGTGAGGAACCCCTCCGGTACGGGGAGGCTGTCGCCCTCCACATGGGCGACACGCACCGGCACGCCGACCTTCCGCGCCAACTCCCGCACGGCGTCGGCCAGTCCGGCCGGGTTGAGACCTCCGGCGTTGGCGACGATCTTCACGCCGCGCTCATGGGCGAGCCCGAGTCCTTCTTCGAGCTGGCGCAGGAAGGTGGTGGCGTATCCGCGCGTGGGGTCCTTGAGCCTGCTCCGGCCGAGGATGAGCATGGTCAGCTCGGCGAGGTAGTCGCCGGTGAGAACGTCGAGGGGCCCGCCGGTGAGCATCTCGCGCACGGCGTCGAAGCGGTCGCCGTAGAACCCGGAGGCGTTGCCGATCCGCAGGACCCGCCCGGTCACTTCGCGCCTCCCCGGCGCGAGCGGCCGGGGCCGGGCGGCCCGGCGAACGCCTGGGCGATGTCGAGCCACCGGTCGGCATCGGGCCCGGTGGCCCGCACGGCCAGGTCGTCGCGGTGGGCGCGCCGGGTGACGAGGAGACAGAAGTCGACCAGTGGTCCGTCGACGCGCTGCGACGCGTCTTCGGCGCCGAACGCGATCACCTCGCCGTCGGGTGCTTCCAGTTCGACCCGGAACTCCTCCCGGGGCGCCTCGATGCCTCGTACCAGGTAGGCGTAGTCCCTGGCCCGCACGCCGATCCGGGCGACGTGCCGCAGCCGGGCGGTGGGGGTCCTGGTGACCCCGAGGGCGTCGGCGACGTCCTGTCCGTGCGCCCAGGTCTCCATGATCCGGGCGGTCGCCATGGAGGCGACGCCCATCGGCGGCCCGTACCAGGGGATACGGGCCCCGGCCGGCGCGTCCCGCAGCGCGGCCTCGAGCCGCTCCCGCCCGCGCCGCCACCGCGCGAGGAGCGTCGCCGGATCCAGCACGGCCAGCTCCTCGGCCCCCCGGTCGACAAAGGTCGCGGGGTCCTCCATCGCCTTGGCGGCCTCCCGGGCGAAGGCGTCGGCGTCGGTCGCGGCCAGCAGGGCGACCTCGTCGGTCCAGGTGAGATGGGCGATCTGGTGCGCGATGCCCCAGCCGGGGGCGGGGGTCGGCGCGGCCCACTGCGAGGCGCTCAACCCCCGTACGAGTACGTCGAGTTCCTGGCTCTCTTCGCGCAGATCGTCGAGCAAGGCTGCGACATCGGGCACGGTGCGCTCCCCTCGGGGCAAGGCGGTGTGCCCAGGAGCATGGCAGCGGACCCATAAACAAGCAAGCATGCTTGCATTATTTGTTGCCCCGCCACCGGGGCGTCGGCGGGAAGTGCGCCCGCCACATCCGGCGGCAACCCCGCGCCACCCGGGGCGGGTTCGAAGCGGGCGGCCCTGCCGCCCGGCCCATGAACGGTGCCGGCGGTCCACGACGGCGCCTGGCGCTCCACTGCCACCGAACCGCGCGTACAGGCCGGCACCTCGCACTACCGCATCGGCCGCACGGAACGGCTCACCGGCCGCGACCGGGGTGCAGCCGGGTCGCCCCTCGGCACCGGCGGAATCAGATCTCGTCGACCTTCAGGAACGCCAGCGCCCGGGCCGTCACCTCGGCGAGGTCTCCGGCGTCCTGCTCGGCCCAGTGCTCCAGCGCGACCGTCACCGCGTCGATCACCATGGTCGCCAGCAGCCGGACCTCCAGGCTGTCCGCGGCGTTCCCCGTGCGGGCCGCCAGCACCGGCAGCAACCGGTCCCGCATCTCCCGGCCGGCCACCAGCCAGCGCATCCGGATGGCCGGAACCGTGCCCATGACCCGGATCAGCCGACGGGTCCGACCGGCGCCCGCGCGGCGGCGGTCGATGGTCGTCGCGAGGAAGGCGGCCGCGACGGCCGCCCCCACGGGCTCGTCCTCGGGCCGCGCCGCCAACTCGTCGACGAGATCGGCGACACCTGCCACGAGAAGGGGCGTCAGCGCGTCCTCCTTGGCCGGGCAGTACCGGTAGAAGGTGCGCAGCGAAACCCCGGCAGCCTGTGCCACGGCCTCGACCGTCGTCGCTTCGTAGCCCCGCCCGGAGAACAGCTCCGCCGCGGCCTCGGCGATCTCCAGCCGAGTGGCCTCGCGTCGCCGTTCGGTCAGCGAGGGGGGCCGTTTGTCCGCCTTCACCACGATCACCCTCCGCACCTCGGATCTCCGCGCCCTGCCGCACCTCATCATGTCACAAACAAGCCTTATGGCACGTTGTGCCAACCAGGCGTACGCTGGCGGAACAACGAAGGAGCAGACCATGAGCCGTACCTACCTCGTCACCGGAGGAGCCTCCGGCATCGGCAGAGCCACCACCGCCCATCTCCGCGCCCAGGGCCACACCGTCATCGGCACAGACCTGAAGGGCGTCGACATCTCGGCCGACCTGTCCACGGCCGAGGGCCGTGCCGGGCTCGTCGAACAAGCCACCGAGCTGACCGGCGGGCGACTGGACGCCGTCATCGCGTGCGCCGGAATCGCGCACTTCGACCCGCTGACCGTCAAGGTCAACTACTTCGGGGCGGTCGCCACCCTCGAAGGACTGCGTCCGCTGCTGGCCGCCGGTACCGACCCGCGCGCCGTGGTCATCTCCTCGGTCGCCTCGGTGCATCCGAACGACGCCGCGATCGTGGACGCGGCGCTCGCGGGGGACGAGGCCGCGGCCACAGCCGCCGCGCAGGCCGCCGTCGACCGCGGGGAGGGGCACCTCGTCTACGCCTCCTCCAAGGCAGCCGTCGCCCGCTGGGTGCGGCGCACCGCTCCCGGTGACGACTGGGCCGGTGCGGGCATCCCGCTCAACGCCATCGGCCCGGGAACCATCGTCACGCCGATGACGCAGGGGCTCCTCGGCGAGGCCGAGGGCCGCAAGCTCGTCGACGACAGCGTGCCGATGCCCCTGCACGGGCACGCCCGCGCGGAACAGGTCGCCCCTCTGCTGGCCTGGCTGGCATCCCCCGAGAACTCCCATGTCACCGGCCAGGTCGTCTTCATCGACGGCGGAGCGGACGCCGTCCTGCGCGGCGACCGCACCTGGTGACGTCACCGACCGAGAAGAGCACCCCATGCACACGCTTCAGCGCTCAGCCGTGATCACCGCCACCCCCGACGAGGTGTGGCGGGTCATCGGCGACTTCGGCGGCCTCGCCGACTGGCACCCACAGGTCCCGCCCTCGACGATCGAGGACGGCGCGAGCCCCGAACACCCCGGCGCCGTCCGGGTGTTCGCGATCGACGGCAAGGTCCTGGCCCGCGAACGGCTCCTCGCGCTCGACGCCGAGACGCACTCGTACACCTACACGGTCATCGACCCCGTGCTGCCCGTCAGCGACTACGTGGCGACGCTCGCCGTCCATCCGCACGCCGACGGCGCCGAGGTGCGGTGGAGCGCGGCGTACCAAAGCGCCGACGACACGGTTCCCCAGGTCGAGTCGCTCTTCGGCGACGGCACGTACGGCACCGGGCTGACCGCCCTGGCGGCACGCTTCGCCTGATGCGACCGACCGGGCCGCCGGCAGGTGGGCCGAAACGGACTCGTGGGCGTCCGACCGCCCGAATCGTCCCGCGCGCGGGACGTCATGAGGTCGCTCGCGAAGCCGAACGGCCCCGGCAGGACCTCACTGCACATCGGTGCGGCCCAGCCAGCTCGGCCGGACCGGTACCCCGTCCGCGTATCGCTCCACCGGCGGCGGCGAGGACGGCGGAGGCGGCGGCACCGCGGCCTCCGGCTCGGGTGCCTGAGCCGCCGGCTCAGGCACCGCCGGCTCCGGTTCGGCCGCGGGCGTGGGCGGGGGCGGTGCGGCGCTGTCGTCCAGCAGCTCGGCCACCGTGAACCGGGTGCTGAAGGACTGCCAGGCACCGTCGATCACCAGCAGGAAGCCGCCGCCCTCCCGGAAGAGCCGACGACGCTTCGGGCTCCAGGGGTGCTCCGGCGTATGGTTCCGGGCCCGCCGCTCCAGCTCCACCAGGGCGTCTTCGCGTGTGCCCTCCAGGTGCGCCAGCACGTATGCCTCCGTGTGCTTGCGCTCCCCCGCCCCCACGGTCGTCTCCATGACCAGTCCCCAGGTCGCCATGCGCCCCGCCCCTTCCCCCTCGGATCAGGAGCAACCCTAGGGGGTTTCGCCCGGATCGGACCGGGCTCGCGTGCCACACGTGTGAGGATCGGGCCATGGGTGGGACAGAGATCCGTCGCCGCCGCGACGGTGACATCGAGGCGTGCGTCGACGCGCTGGCGACCGTGCACGAGGCGGACCGCTACCCGGCACGGTGGCCGGCCGACCCGGGAAGCTGGCTGAGCCCTCATGGGCTGCTGGACGCCTGGGTGGCCGTGGACGGTCCGACGGTGCTCGGGCATGTGGCGCTCACGCGTGCGGAGGAGGTCCTGGCGAAGGAGGCCGGTCTGCCCGTGGCCGAACTGGCTTCGGTCGCCCGGCTCTTCGCGCGCTCGCAGGCGCGTCGCCGCAAAGTGGCGAGCGCGTTGCTCGACACGGTGAGGGCTGCGGCGGCGGCCCGGGGTGTGCGGCTCGCCCTGGAGGCCGAGGAGGGCGGGTCGGCCGCCCTCGCGCTCTACGAACGTGCCGGGTGGCGGCACATCGGCAGCCGCACCGACGACTGGACCACGGCCGACGGGCGTCCGGCCCGGATGCGCGCGTACCTGGCCCCCGCGGGACCGGTCGGGCAGCCCGCCGTGATCCGGTGATCGGGCCGGTCGGGAGAGCCCCGGCCCGCGCGGCCGCCGCTCACGGGGCGGCCCGGTGGATACGGGCCGGGTCGGGTGTCCGGCGCGGACGGCCGCGGAGTGCGGGCGGCTGCGGGCGGGCCGTCAGGCGTGGTCGCGGCCCTTCCCGTTCCGCACCTGACTGCGCACCGCCCCCATGCTCGCGCCGATGACCAGGGCGATGGCCAGGGCGTCCGTCGTGGAGAGGGCCTGGTCGAGGATGAGGAAGCCGGCCGCGGCCGCGATCGCCGGTTCGAGGCTCATCAGGATCGCGAAGGTGGGCGCGGGCAGGCGACGCAGCGCCATGAGTTCGAGGGTGTACGGAAGGACCGAGCTCAGCAGTGCCACCACCGCCCCCAGCCCCAGCGTGGACGGGACCAGCAGTTTCGAGCCCGACTCCAGGAGGCCGAGGGGCAGGGAGAGGAGCGCGGCGACCACCAGGGCCAGGGCCAGGCCGTCCGCCTGGGGGAAGCGGCGGCCGGTGCGGGCGCTGAAGACGATGTACGTCGCCCACATGGCACCCGCGCCCAGTGCGTACGCGGCGCCCACCGGATCGAGGCGGTCGAATCCCCCGCCGCTCAGCAGCACCACGCCGCCCAGCGCGAGGCCCGCCCACACCACGTTGATCAGACGGCGGGAGGCGATCACCGAGAGGACGAGCGGACCCAGCACCTCCAGGGTGACGGCCGCGCCCAGCGGGATGCGGTCGGCGGCCTGGTAGAAGAGCGTGTTCATGCCGCCCATGGCCAGACCGAACGCGAGGACCGTGCCCCAGTCGGCGCGCGTGTGACCGCGCAGCTTCGGGCGGCAGACGGCCATCATGACCAGCGCGGCGACGGCCAGGCGCAGGGTGACGACCCCGAGCGCGCCGGCCCGGGGCATCAGCAGGACCGCGACCGCGGAGCCGAACTGGACGGAGAGGCCGCCGGCGACCACCAGTGCGACCGGGGCGAGCGCCGCCCTCCGGCCCCCGGGGCGTGCGGGACCTGCCGCACCGTCCAGGGCGGACACCGCCTCCGGTACGGCGACGGCTGCGGCCTGCTCCGTGGCCGCGGCCGCTGCTGCACTGCGCTGGTCGTTCACCTGTGGTGTTCCTCCCGAGTCCGAAGCCCGACGCGCGACGCCTGATGCGCGACACGCGACGCCCGATGCACGACGTCTGATGCGCGACGCGCGACGCCTGATGCACGACGGTACATTTCAATGCACTGCTCGATTGAAGATACTGCACTCTCGTCGTGCGGTACCTCCTCTTAAGGTAGGTACCTCCGCGTGGTGCGTGAAATGCCTGCTGGGCTCCCGTTATGCTCCCCGCGCATGAGCCTTGGACGCAGCGATGACGGCCGCACCGGAAACCGGTCGGGCCACGACTCCGGCCGCGGCATCGAGGTCCGCCACCTGCGTGCCTTCCTCGCCGTCGCCGACGAGGGCAACGTCACCCGCGCCGCCGCCCGCCTCCGCCTCACCCAGCCCGCGGTCTCCCGCACGCTCGCCGCCCTGGAGCAGCGCCTCGGCATCCGGCTCGTCGACCGGTCCACCCACCATCTCGCCCTCACCCCCGAGGGCGTCGCCTTCCGGGACAGGGCCGCCGCCGCGGTCGCCGCGTTCGACGCGGCGCTCGACCCCGGCGGGCTGCGCCACTGGCCGCTGCGGGTCGGGCACGCCTGGTCCGCGTTCGGTCCGTACACCACCCCGCTGCTCCGCCGCTGGCAGGAGCGGTATCCGCAGACCCCGCTCGAACTGCTGCGGATCGACGACCGCACCGCCGGACTCACCCGCGGCGAAGTCGACGCCGCGCTGCTGCGGGGGCCGGTCGAGGCGCCGGGGCTCGTCACCGAGGTGCTCCTGGAGGAGGACCGGGTGGCGGCCGTCGCCGCCGACGGACCGCTCGCCGGGCACGCCGTGCTCACGCTCACCGAACTGGCGGGCAGCACCGTCGTCCTCAACACCGTCTCCGGCACGACCACCGTCGACCTCTGGCCGCCGGACACCCGCCCCGCCACGACCCTCACCGTCGCCAACACCGACGACTGGCTGACCGCCATCGCGGCGGGGCGCGGCGTCGGGGTGTCCGCCGCGTCCACCGCCGGCATGCATCCGCACCCCGGGGTCGCCTACCGCCCGCTCGTCGACGCCCCCACCATCCCGGTCCTGCTCGCCCGGCGTGACGCCCCCGGCCATCCCGCGCTGGACGACCTCGTCGCGCTCGCCCGCGAGATCGCGCGGGGCGACGCCCCGCACCGGGCCCCGTGAACAGGCACGGGATCCACGTCAGCGGGGCGTTCCGCCGCCCGGTACGACGGCCAGCGCGTCGATCTCGACCCGGAATCCGGGGTGGACCAGGCCGGCCACCCCCACCAGGGAGCAGGCGGGCGGGCGCCCGGCGTCCTGGTGCTCGTCACGCACCCGGCGGAAGGCCGGCAGGTCCGCGAGATCGGTCAGGTACACCGTCAGCTTGACCACGTCGCGCAGATCGCATCCCGCCGCCGCCAGCGCGGCGGACAGATTCGCGTAGACCTGGCGCACCTGCGCCTCGGCGTCCTCGGCGCCCACCAGGTTTCCGTCACGGTCCACCGGCACCTGGCCCGAGACGGCGACCATGGCCCCGCTGAACGTCACCGCGTGGCTGTATCCGTTGGTCGGCGGAGACCCCTCGGGGCGTACGTGGTGTTTCACTGCTCCTCCTCGTGACGGTGTCCATCGGGAAACCCGTGCCGGTGCCCGCCGGGAAAGTGTGCCGCCCTCACTCGTCCGGCGGCATCCGAGGCAGGCCCTCCGCCAGCACCTCCGCCAGGTGACGTGCCCGCACGCCACCCAGTTGCTCCAGCTGCGTCCGGCAGGAGAATCCGTCCGCCAGCACCTGCGTGCCGGGCTCCGCGGCGCGCACCGACGGCAGCAGTTGTTCCTCGGCGCAGGCCACCGAGACATTCCAGTGGCCCCGCTCGAAGCCGAAGTTCCCGGCGAGCCCGCAGCATCCACCGCTCAACTCGCCGGTCAGACCCGCCCGTTCCCGCAACCGGCGATCCGCCGCGTCGCCCAGGACCGCGTGCTGGTGGCAGTGGGTCTGGCCGGTGACCGGGCGGTCCAGGCGAGGTGGCCGCCAGTGCGGGGCGCACTCCTCCAGGTACTGCGCCAACGTCCGCACCGATCCGGCGAGTTCGGCCGCCCGCGGGTCGTCGGGGAGGAGTTCGGGCAGGTCGGTGCGGAGGGTGGCGGCGCAGCTCGGTTCGAGGACGACGAGGGGGTCTCCCAGGACCGCACCGATCCGGTCCAGGGTTCGGCGCATCACCGTACGGGCCCTGTCGAGCTGGCCGGTCGACACGTATGTGAGACCGCAGCACAGCCCGCGACCGGGCGTCAGCACCGTCCGGCCCGCCGACTCCAGGACGCGGACCGCCGCCCGGCCCACTTCGGGCGAGAAGTGATTGGTGAAGGTGTCGGGCCACAGGAGGGCCACCCGGTCGTTGGAGAGGATCACCGTGCCCCTGGCCGACCGCCGCCGCAGCCACCGGGTGAACGTCTCGCGGGCCGGCACCGGGATCCCGCGCTCCGGCGCGATCCCGGCGAGCCGCTTGGCCAGGGCCGCCACCGGGCGCACCCGGGCCAGCACGCTCAGCACGCCCGCGAACGGGGAGGCCGTCCGCAGCCACAGCGGGAGCCATCCCATCGCGTAGTGGGCGGCCGGGCGCAGCCGCCCCCGGTAGTGGTGGTGCAGGAACTCCGCCTTGTACGTGGCCATGTCGACACCCACCGGGCAGTCGCCGCGGCAGCCCTTGCAGGCGAGGCAGAGGTCGAGCGCGTCCCGCACCTCCTCGCTCCGCCAGCCGTCCGTGATCACCTCGCCCGCGAGCATCTCGTGCAGCAGCCGGGCCCGGCCCCGGGTGGAGTGGGCCTCCTCGCCGGTCGCCCGGAACGACGGGCACATCACGCCCGCGCCCGCGGGCCGGGCGGTGCGGCACTTGGCGACGCCCACGCACCGGCGTACCGCGGCGGAGAAGTCGCCGCCGTCGTCCGGGTAGCCGAAGGCGACGTCCACCGGACGCCTCGGCAGCACCTCGAACCTGAGGTTCTCGTCGAGCCGGGCCGGGCGGACGAGGATGCCCGGGTTCATGCCGCCGTCCGGGTCCCAGATGTCCTTGAACCGGGCGAAGAGGGCGACCAGTTCGTCCCCGTACATGCGCGGGAGCAGTTCGGCGCGGGCCTGGCCGTCGCCGTGCTCCCCGCTCAGTGACCCGCCGTGCGCGACGACCAGGTCCGCAAGCTCTCCGGAGAAGCGGCGGAAGCGCGCCACCCCTTCGGGGTTCAGCAGGTCGAAGTCGATCCGGACGTGGACGCAGCCGTCACCGAAGTGTCCGTACGGGGTGCCGCGCAGGCCGTGCTCGGCGAGCAGGGCCCGGAAGTCACGGAGGTACGGGCCGAGGCGGGCGGGCGGAACGGCGCAGTCCTCCCAGCCGGGCCAGGCCTCCGTGCCGTCGGGCATCCGGGTGGCGGTGCCGGCCGCGTCCTCGCGGACGCGCCACAGGGCCCGTTGTCCGGCCGGGTCGGTGACGACGACGCCGTCCAGCGCGTCGGCCGCCCGCAGGACGCGCTCGGCGTGCGCCCCGGCCTCGGCCGGGGTGGCGCCACCCGTCTCGACGAAGAGCCAGGCACCGCCGCGCGGCAGCCCGGTCGGTTCCCGTACGAGATCGGCGGCCATGCCCTCCACGGTCAGCGGGTGGTGGGGGAGCAGGCCGGGGGCGGCCTCGGCGGCGGCGGACTCGTCGGCGTAGGCGAGTACGACGAGCGCGCGGGCCGCCGGCGCCTCGACCAGTCGTACGGACGCCTCCGTCACCACGCCGAGCGTGCCCTCGCTGCCGCAGAAGGCACGGGCGAGGTCGGTTCCGCGCTCCGGCAGGAGTGCGTCCAGCGCGTACCCGGAGATGCGGCGCGGGAGCGCCGGGAAGCCGGTACGCAGGAGAGCGAGGTCGGCACCGACGAGTTCGGGGAGTCCGACGAGCGCGGCGGGGAATCCGGCCCCGCCGCCCCGGCCCAGCCGCAGTGTGTCGCCGCCGTAGCGGGTCACGGTCAGGGCCTGCACGTTGTCGGCCGTGGTGCCCCAGGCGACCGAGTGCGCGCCGCAGGAGTTGTTGCCGATCATGCCGCCCAGCGTGCAGCGGCTGTGTGTGGAGGGGTCGGGGCCGAAGGTGAGGCCGTGTGGGGCGGCGGCGGCGCGCAGATCGTCCAGGACCACGCCCGGCTGGACGACCGCGGTGCGGGACCCGGCGTCCAGTTCGACGATCCTTTGCAGGTGGCGGGTGAGGTCGAGGACGACCCCGGTACCGGTGGACTGCCCGGCGATGGAGGTGCCGCCGCCGCGCGGGACCACGGGCACCGCGTGCGCGCGGCAGACGGCGAGCGCGGCGGCCACGTCGTCGGCGTCGCGCGGGGCGACGACGCCGAGGGGTACGCGGCGGTAGTTGGAGGCGTCCATCGTCGTCAACGCCCGCGCGGTGGGCCCGAAGTCGACCTCTCCACGGACCGCGGAGCGCAGGGCCTGTGCGAGTTCGGCGCGTTCCGCGGGTTTCTGATGTGCGGCCATGGGCTCAGGATGCCGTTGATCGGGCCGCTCGGCCTCCCGAGGCCGCGCGATTCCCCTGAATACGTCAATACGTCGGAATACGTCGGACGCGTAGTCACATACGTAACAGAGAACGCCACAAGGACTTCCCAAAGAGAGCATCAATTCTCATATAGTGACCACAACTTGGCTTGGAATTATCAGCTCCAGTTGTCGCGTTCGCCTGCGCCGTACGAAGTGTCCCGTTCTGCCCTGCCCGTCCCACCCGCCCGTTCGTCCCGTCCGCCCCCAAGGACTCCACTTGAGCCCCTCATCCCGGCCGACCGCACTGGCCCTGCTGATCTCTCTGGCCGTCACCGGATCCCTGTGCGTGTGGGCGGTCGTCGCCGCCCCCGACTCGGTACGGCCCGCGCTGGCCTGGGGGGCGGGCGCCGCCGCCGTGCTGCTGTCCGCCGCCGTGGCCACCGCCGTCCACGCCCGCGCCGCCGCGAACCGGCTGCGCGCCCGTCTCGCGGCGGAGACCCAGCGGTTCACCGGCGAGATCAGCCGGCTCGTGTCCGCCTCCGCGGCCGAGGGCCAGCGCTTCACCGCCGAGACCGCCCGGATCAAGGCCGCGGCGGAGGCCGAGACGGCGCGGATCAACGCGCAGGCCGTCGCCGAGACCGGACGACTCACCGCCGAGGCCGAGCGGCTCGGCGCCCGCGCGGCCCGCAGCGAGACCGAGCGCTCCGCCGCGATCGCCGCCTGCGCCAACGCCGCGGGCCGCATGCAGGCCCTGTCCACCAGCATGCTCGCGGACCTGCGCGAGATGGAGCACCGGCACTCCGCCGAGGACGTGCTCGGCGATCTGCTCCATCTGGACCACCGCACCGCCCAGGCCGGCCGCCTCGCCGACTCCATCGCCGTGCTGACCGGCGCCCGCTCCGGGCGGCGCTGGGCGAAGCCGATCGTGATGGAGTCGATCCTGCGCGGCGCGATGGGCCGGATCAGCGGCTATCAGCGCGTACGCCTCCACTCGACCAGCGATGTCGCGGTCGCCGGTCACGCGGCCGAGGGCGTCATGCACGCGCTCGCCGAGCTCCTGGACAACGCGGCCAACTTCTCTCCGCCCACGGCCGAGGTCCATGTGTACGTCGAGGAGGTGCCGGCCGGCATCGTCCTGACCGTCGAGGACAGCGGCCTGGTCATGAGCGATGTCCAGCTGCGCCGCGCCGAGCGTGCGGTGTCGGCCACGCACCAGGACCTGACAGGGCTCTCCGGCACCCGGCTCGGCCTCGCCGTCGTGGGCCGGCTGGCCCGCAAGCACGGTCTGACCGTCTCGTTCCGGCCATCCGCGCGCGGCGGCACGGGCGCCCTGATGATGCTCCCGCAGGAACTCCTCACCCGTGCCTCGCTGAAGGTCCCCGCCGCCCAGGCCCCGGCGTCCGGGCCGACGGCGTCCCAGCCGGTGATCCAGCCGACGGCCCAGCCGGTGTCCGAGCCGGAGCCCGCCCACGAGACGGCCGCCGCGGCCGACCCCCGGCTCCCGCAGGACCCGGCACCGGTGGACTCCGCCGCGCTCCCGGACGCCCCCACGTCCGAGACCACCCGCAACCTCCCCCGGTTCGGCGAGAGCGGACTCCCCAAGCGCCCCCGCGGCCGCACGCTCGCCGCCGCCGAGGCCCGCGCCAACGCCAACGGCACCGGCGCGACCCCGCCGCCCCGTACCGCCGACCCCAAGGAACAGGCAGCCCGCTTCAGCAGCTTCCGCCAGGCTGTCCGGCCCAATCCCCCGCACCCGGAAGAAGGCAACACCCGATGACCGCGACCACCGACGAGAAGCTCAACTGGCTGCTGGAGGGGCTCCTGGAGCGCACCCCCGGCACCCGTCATGCCCTCGTCCTGTCCAGGGACGGCCTCAAGCTGTGCCGTACCCCCGAGCTCTCCGTCGACCAGGCCGACCAACTGGCCGCGATCTCGGCCGGCATCCAGAGCCTGTCGCACGGCGCGTCCGTCGAGTTCGGTGACGGCACCGGCGGCGTACGGTCCGCCATGGCCGAGTTCTACGGCGGCGTGCTGTTCATCGTCGAGGCGGGCGCGGGCGCCCATCTCGCGGTCGTCGCCTCCGACGAGGCCGACGTCGGCCTCATCGGGCACAACATGAGCGAGCTCGTCGAGCAGCTCGGCGAGCACCTGAGCGCGCCGCCGCGCTCCTCCTCGGCCCCCGCGGCCGCCGTCGACGCGACAGCGAACGTATGACCCGCCGCCGCCCCGGCCGGGACGACGACCCGGACCGGCTGTACACCCTCACCGGTGGCCGCAGCCGGTCCGATTCGGACGCGTTCGACCTGGTGACGCTGGTGGTCTCCGAGTGCGAGCCGGTCCCCGGCATGCAGTCGGAGCACGTCACGATCCTGCGGATGTGCCAACTGCCCACCGCGGTCGTGGAGATCGCCGCGGGCCTCGGCCTGCCCGTCAGCATCGTCCGGATCATGCTGTCCGATCTGCTGGACACCGGCCGGATCAGCGCCCGCCACCCCCGTACCGCCCGTGTCGCGGACCGGCTCCCCGACCCCGAGATCCTGGAACAGGTGCTCGTTGGACTCCGCAACCTCTGACCGTGCCGCCCTGCAGGCGACGGCCGACAACGGACTGAAGATCGTCGTCGTCGGCGGCTTCGGGGTCGGCAAGACCACCATGGTCCGCTCCGTCAGCGAGATCCGTCCGCTGAACACGGAAGAGACCATGACCAGCGCGGGCGAGGCCGTCGACCACCTCGACGGTGTGCAGTCGAAGACGTCCACGACCGTCGCCTTCGACTTCGGCCGGATCTCGCTCGACGAACGCTCGGTGCTGTACCTCTTCGGCGCCCCGGGCCAGGAGCGGTTCTGGTTCCTGTGGGACCGGCTGTTCTCGGGCACGCTCGGCGCGGTCGTCCTCGTCGACACCCGCCGGCTCGCCGACTCCTGGTACGCGATCGACCGCCTGGAGCACCACGGCACGCCGTTCATCGTGGCGTGCAACGACTTCGGCGGTCCGCTCCACACCGAACAGCAGATACGGGAGGCGCTCGACCTCTCGGACGACATCCCCCTGGTGGAGTGCGACGCCCGGGACCGTTCGTCCAGCAAGTACGTACTGATCACGCTGGTCGAGTACCTGCACGCCCTCTCGCAGGGCAAGGTCTCCACCCCGTCCGCCGCCCGTCCGGAGATCACGCCGGAGAAGACCCCGGAGCCCACCTCGTGACCCAGTCCCCGGCGCCGGCCTCCGGCTGCCCCGTGTCCCAGGGCCGCGAGCCGCTCTCCGGCCCACGGTTCCAGACCGAACCGACCCGGCTGTACCGGGAGATGCGCCGCGACCACGGAGCCGTGGCGCCCGTCGTCCTCGACGGCGACATCCCCGCCTGGCTCGTGCTCGGCTACCGCGAACTGCACCAGGTCACCGCCGACCCGGTGCTGTTCAGCCGGGACTCCGACCTGTGGAACCAGTGGGAGCACATCCCCGACGACTGGCCGCTGCTGCCGATGATCGGCCGCAAGCAGCCGTCGATCCTCTACACGGTCGGCCCCCGGCACACCGAGCGCGCCGCGATGATCAGCAACGCGCTGGAGTCCGTCGACCCGTTCGCACTGAAGCGGTACGCGGAGGGGTTCGCCGACGGTCTCGTCGACCGTTTCTGCGCCACCGGCGGCACCGAGATCATCGCCGAGTACGCGATGCTGCTGCCCGCCCTCGTCCTGGCGAAGATCTACGGCTTCAGCGACACCGTCGGCCACGCGCTCGTCGGCTCGCTCAACGACATGATCGACGGCCGGGAGCGGGCGCTGGCCGGCCAGCAGCACCTCGCCTCGTCCATGTTCCAGCTGCTGGCCGACAAGCACGCCGAACCCGGCGACGACGTCGCCTCGCGGATGCTCGCCGACCGGGGCGGATTCACCGACGAGGAGGTCGCCCAGGACCTGATGGTCATGATGGCCGCGGGCCACCAGCCGACCGCCGACTGGATCGGCAACTCGCTGCGGCTCATGCTCACCGACGACCGGTTCGCCGCCTCCCTCTCGGGCGGCCGGCACAGCGTCGCCGAGGCCATGAACGAGGTCCTGTGGGAGGACACCCCGACGCAGAACGTCGCGGGACGCTGGGCCTCGCGCGACACCCGCCTCGGCGGTCGCCACATCGAGGCGGGCGACCTGCTGCTGCTGGGCATCGCCGCCGCCAACTCGGACCCGCAGGTCCGCACCGACGGCTCCGCGATGACCGGCGGCAACAACGCGTTCCTCTCCTTCGGCCACGGCGAGCACCGCTGCCCGTTCCCGGCCCAGGAGACCGCCGAGGTCATCGCCCGTACCGGCATCGAGGTACTGCTCGACCGGCTCCCGGACATCGACCTCGCCGTCCCCGCCGAGCAGCTCACCCGGCGCCCGTCCCCATGGCTGCGGGGCCTGACCGACCTGCCGTTGACCTTCACGCCCACCCTCGCCCTGGGACCCACCACGGAAACCGCCATCGGAGGCACGAGATGACCCGGATCGCGCTCGACCCCTTCGTCACCGACCTCGACGGCGAGAGCGCCCGGCTGCGCGCGGCCGGCCCGCTCGCCGAGGTGGAACTGCCCGGCGGGGTGCACTGCTACGCGGTCACCCACCACGCCGAGGCCCGCCAGCTGCTCACCGACAGCCGGATCGTGAAGGACATCAACGTCTGGAGTGCCTGGCAGCGCGGCGAGATACCGATGGACTGGCCGCTGATCGGCCTCGCCAACCCGGGGCGCTCCATGCTCACGGTGGACGGCGCGGACCACCGTCGGCTGCGCACCCTGGTCGCGCAGGCACTGACGGTGAAGCGGGTGGAACGGCTGCGGGCCGGCATCGAGGCGCTGACCACGGCGAGCCTGGACCGGCTGGCCGCGCTGCCCGAGGGCGAGAGGGTCGACCTGAAGGCGGAGTTCGCGTACCCGCTGCCGATGAACGTGATCAGCGAGCTGATGGGCGTGGACAGCGCGGACCACCCGCGGCTGAAGGAGCTCTTCGAGAAGTTCTTCTCGACGCAGACGCCGCCGGAGGAGGTCCCGCAGATGATGGCGGACCTCGGCGCGCTCTTCACGAAGATCGTCGACTCCAAGCGGGCCGAGCCGGGCGACGACCTCACCAGCGCGTTGATCGCGGCCTCCGAGGACGGAGACCACCTCACCGACGAGGAGATCGTCAACACCCTGCAGCTGATCATCGCGGCCGGTCACGAGACCACGATCAGCCTGATCGTGAACGCGGTCGTCGCGCTCCAGACCCACCCCGAGCAGCGCAAGCAGGTGCTGAACGGTGAGGTGCCGTGGGAGAACGTGATCGAGGAGACGCTGCGCTGGAACACGCCCACGTCCCACGTCCTGATCCGGTTCGCCACGGAGGACGTCGAGGTCGGCGACAAGATCCTGCCGAAGGGCGAGGCGCTGATCGTCTCCTTCGGCGCGCTCGGCCGCGACGAGGCGCAGCACGGACCGACCGCCGGTGACTTCGACATCACCCGCTCCCCCAACCGCCACATCGCCTTCGGCCACGGTCCGCACGTCTGCCCGGGAGCGGCACTCTCCCGGCTGGAGGCGGGGGTGGCCCTGCCCGCGCTGTACGAACGGTTCCCGGAGCTGGAACTCGCCGTCCCCGCGTCCGAGCTGCGGAACAAGCCGATCGTCACCCAGAACGACCTCCACGAACTGCCGGTGGAACTGGGCTGACCCCGCCCCCCGTCACACGGTCCACGGACCGGCGCACACGCCGTCCACGCACCGGAGCGGGTGTCTCATCCGACGGACACGGTCCTCGACCGTGTCCGTGAGGCACTACGCTCCGGTTCGTGGCCGATATCCAGATTCCCGCTGACATCAAGCCCGCCGACGGACGCTTCGGCGCCGGTCCTTCCAAGGTGCGGACGGAGGCGCTCGACGCGCTGGCCGCCACCGGCACGTCTCTTCTCGGTACGTCCCACCGCCAGGCCCCGGTCAAGAACCTGGTCGGCGCGGTGCGTCAGGGTGTGCGCGACCTCTTCTCCCTCCCCGAGGGCTACGAGGTGATCCTGGGCAACGGCGGCTCGACCGCCTTCTGGGACATCGCGACGCACGGGCTCATCGAGACGAAGTCCCAGCACCTCAACTTCGGCGAGTTCTCGTCGAAGTTCGCGAAGGCCGCCAAGCTCGCCCCGTGGCTGGCCGACCCGACCGTGATCGCCTCCGACCCCGGCACCCACCCGGACCCGCGGGCCGAGGCGGGCGTCGACGTCTACGCCTTCACGCACAACGAGACCTCGACCGGTGTCGCCGCACCCGTCAAGCGCGTCGCGGGCGCCGACGAGGGCTCCCTGGTCCTGGTGGACGCCACCTCCGGCGCGGGCGGCCTGCCGGTCGACATCACCGAGTCGGACGTCTACTACTTCGCCCCGCAGAAGTCCTTCGCCTCCGACGGCGGTCTCTGGATCGGTGTCTTCTCCCCGGCGGCCCTGGAGCGCGCCGCGCGCATCCACGCGTCGGGCCGTCACATCCCGGAGTTCTTCAGCCTGCCCACGGCGATCGACAACTCCCTGAAGAACCAGACGTACAACACCCCGGCCCTCGCCACGCTCTTCCTCCTGAACGAGCAGCTGAACTGGCTGAACTCCCAGGGCGGCCTGGACTTCTCGGTCCGCCGCACGGCCACCTCGGCACGAAACCTGTACGGCTGGGCCGAGGACTCCAAGTACGCGACCCCGTTCGTCTCCGACCCGGCGAAGCGCTCGCAGGTCATCGGCACGATCGACTTCGCGGACGAGATCGACGCCTCGGCGGTCGCCAAGGTGCTGCGCGCCAACGGCATCGTCGACACCGAGCCGTACCGCAAGCTGGGCCGCAACCAGCTGCGCGTGGCGATGTTCCCGGCCATCGACCCGGCGGACATCCAGGCACTGACGGCCTGCATCGACTACGTGATCGAGAAGCTGTAACGGTCACGCGTACGGAGGGCCTCGCGCACATCGGCTGCGCGGGGCCCTTCGCCGTTCGCCCGACCGGGTGACCGGGTGCCTTCCGGGCACGGGCGGCCGGATCGTCCTACGATGATGGCCTCGACATCACCCCTTCAGGAGGCCCGCAATGTCTGCAGCAGCAGTCGAGCACCCCTGTGACGGTGAGCCGGAATCGCTGCTCGAAACGGCCAACAGCCTCGCGGAGCAGCTGACGGGTTACCGCGTCGAGATCATCGGAGGCGTCATCACCGTGGCCCCACCCCCGGACGGCCCGCACGGCCGAGCGCTGACCAAGATCATGCGCCCCTTCATCGCAGCCGGTCTCGACGACGGCGAGACGGAGGTCATTCAGGGCATCGGCCTGTGGCTCCCCGGGGGCCCCGAGGACTACGCCATCCCCGACCTGTCGGTCGTCGACGCCGATTTCGACGAGCATCCGGCCGAGAACAACTGCTACGACCCCGCCGTCTTCCGCCTCGTGCTGGAGGTCACCTCCAGCAACTACAACAGCGACCTGCGCAACAAGGTCGCCGCCTACGCGGAGGCCAAGATCCCGGTCTATGTGATCGTCGACCGCAAGCACGGCCGGGTGCACGTCCTGACCGAGCCCATGGGCGGCGGCTACGACAGCCACCAGGTGTACGCCCCCGGGCAGACGGTCGCACTGCCCGATTCGATCGGCGCCCCGGTGACGCTCGATGTCGCCGAGCTCATCCGGGCCGGGCGCCGCCGTACCTGATCAACCGGCCGCCGCCAGCACCTTCCTGAGCCGGGTGACGCCCGCCGCCCACTGCTCGTCCCCCGCGTCGTCCCACAGCTCACGCAGCTCCGAGGATTCGCCCAGCACCGCGTCGAGGGCCTTCACCGCGAGGGGACGCAGGTCCGTCGACAGGGTGGGCAGCGCCTTGTCGGGGCCGTACGAGGTGGTCACCGCCTCCCCCTCCGGGCACTGGGATCCGACCAGCGCGGCTGCCGCGACCGCTTCCTCGCCCTCGTCGCTCTCCAGGTAGTCCGCCTCGATCGCGATGTCCAGAACCTTGCGGATGACCGCTTCCCGCTCGGTCTCGGGAACGGCATCCAGGCTTCCCGAGAAGTCCGCGGCAGTGTCGTTGTCGAAATGACCGGTGTCCCAGGTGCCCATGACGTCCCCTCAGCAAATGGCGGTGTCCGCCGGTGGGTTCCACCGGCGAAGATCATCCTCACAGCCACCACTGACAACGAAGGCCGGGTCGGCCGGCCTGCCGCACCGCGGCGGCCCGCACACCGGGCCCGCCCCCGCCCCAGGAGGACCACGCCCATGCCGCCGTCCGCCACCGCCGTCCCGCCGCACGAGTTCACCCTCACCCGGGCGGTCCGCGCCCTGGAGTCCGGCGAGCTGACCGCGACCGCGCTGCTCGCCGACTGCCTCGACCGGATCGACGCCCGCGAGCCGGTGGTCGGGGCCTGGGAACATCTCGACCGGGCCGCCGCCGTGCGACGGGCCGGCCTGCTGGACGACGGCCCCCGCCAAGGTCTCCTGCACGGTGTTCCGGTGGGCGTGAAGGACATCATCGACACCGCCGACCAGCCCACCGGGTACGGCTCGCCCCGCCACCGGGGCCACCGTCCCGATCGGGACGCCTGGTGCGTGGCCAGGCTGCGCGCGTCCGGCGCGGTGCTCGTCGGCAAGACGGTGACCACCGAGTTCGCGTACTTCACCCCCGGCCGGACCGCCAACCCGCACGCCCCGCACCACACGCCCGGCGGGTCCTCCAGCGGTTCGGCCGCGGCCGTCGCCGACCGCATGGTTCCCCTCGCCCTCGGCACCCAGACCGCCGCGTCGACCATCCGCCCGGCCGCGTACTGCGGCGCCGCGGGCCTCGTCGCCACGCCGGGCACCTTTCCGCTCACGGGCATCGCCGGCCTCAGCCACACGCTCGACTCGCTCGGCCTGCTGACCCGGACGGTCGAGGACCTCGCCCTGGCCCGCGCCGCCCTGCTCGGCCGCGCCGCGCACAGCCGGGACGCGGCCCTGCCGGACGTCCCGCACCCCGTGGTCCTGGTCTGCTCCGGCACGAGCCCCGGTGCGCCGGATCGGACCGCGTACGGCTTCCACCCCACCGACCCGGCCATGGACCGGGCCATGGAGGACACCCGCCGCACACTCCTGGCCGCCGGGGCCGAGGTGCGTGAGCTGGCGATCGACGCGGATCTCGCCGCGCTCGTGCGGACCCACACCACGGTCATGGCGTACGAGGCCGCCCGTGCCCTCGCGACCGAGTACGACGCGGGCGCCCTGAACACCACGCACTCCTCGGACGACACACGCGCCGCATCCGATGCGTACGAAACAGGGCCCCCCGCCGGTACCCCCGGCGAGCAGCCCCTCAGCACCCCTCTCCGCCGACTCGTCGAGGACGGCCACCGTGTCTCGCGGCTCGACTACCTGGATGCGCTGGACCACGCGGCCGCACAGCGCCGCCGCCTCCAGGCGCTGTTGGAGTCGGCGGACGCCGTCCTCGCCCCGGCCGCCGTCGGCCCCGCCCCCGCGGGCCTGGCCGCCACCGGCTCCCCGGTCCTCAGCCGGCCCTGGCAGGCGCTGGGGCTGCCGGCCGTGGCGGTCCCGGGCCACCGGGACACGGACGGACTCCCTCTCGGGGTGCAGCTGATCGGCCGCGTCGGCGGCGACGAACACCTGTTGGCCGTCGCCCATCGCGTGGAACGCCTGCTGGCCGCTTCGGCGGGCTGACCCCCCGAGCGCCGCCGTCGCGGGGCGAGGGCTCGCGCTCAGCCCGCCCGGCCCCGTTCCCAGCGCCGTTCGCCGTCGCACCACGCCTCCGTCGGCGCCAGTCCGGCGGCGGCGGCCACGGCGGCGGACGCGGTGTGGTCCGGACGGACATGGGCGACGACGGTCCGCGCCGCTCCCGTTCCCGTCAGACGGGCCACCAGCCCCGCCGCCGCCTCCTTGGCGTATCCCCGCCCCTGCCACGGCGTCCCGATCACCCAGGCGATCTCCGCCTCCGCCTCCCGCGCGTGCACCGTCGCCTGCACGTAACCGGCCAGGCAGCCCTCGTCCCGTACCCGCAGCACCCAGTTCCACCACGCCACCCCGGGATCCGGCGAACCGGCGGTCTGGCGTGCGTAGCGGACCCGCAGTTCACCTGCGGTCTCCGGGGCGCCGCCGGTGTACGTGTGCAGGGCCGGGTCGGCCAGCACGGCCGCCATCTCGTCCGCGTACGCGACCCGCAGGGGCAGGGCGTCGAGCCGCTCGGTGGAGAAGGGGTCGGGGCCGCTGTTCGTCATGGCGCCCGATCCTATGCATGCCGGTCGTCCGGCCGGCGCGCGCCGGTCGTCGGGCGGCCGCTCAGCGGCTCAGTCGCCGGAACCGTCGCACCGCCAGCGGCAGGAACACCGCGGTCAGCGCCACCGGCCACACCACCGCCATCAGCAGGGCGTGTTCCTCGACCCAGGTGCCGCCCCCCGCCACCGGGTTGCCGAAGAGTTCGCGGGTTGCCGTGACGGTCGACGAGATCGGGTTCCAGGCGGCCAGGGTGCCCAGCCAACCCGGCATCAGGGAGGGGGCGACCAGGGCGCTGGAGATCATCGTGACCGGGAACGCGACCGCGTACAGGCCGCCCGCCGACTCCGCGTTCGGGATCAGGAGCCCCAGCCAGACGCCGACCCAGATCAGGCTGGACCGGAGCAGCAGAAGCAGTCCGAACGCGCCGACGGCGGCGGCCGGCCCGCCGTCGGCCCGCCAGCCGATCGCCAGGGCGGTCGCCGCGAGAATCGTCAACTCTGCACCGGCGACCAGCAGATCGGCGAGACCGCGTCCGGCGGAGACGGCGGACGGGGCCATCGGCATGGAGCGGAATCGGTCGACGACGCCCTTGCCGACGTCCGTCACCATGGCCATCGCGGTGTTCATGAAACCCATGGCCATGGTCGTGGCGAACATGCCCGGCATCAGGAACTCCCGGTAGTCACCGCCTCCGGGCACCTTCATGGCGCTGCCGAAGACATATCCGTACAGCAGCACGGAAAGGATCGGGAAGCCCAACTGCCAGATGATCGCAGTCGGTTGGCGCTGATAGTGGGTGAGGCTGCGCCGGGTGACGTTCCAGCTGTCGGCGAGCGCCCAGCGGAGTCGGCCACGTGCGGGGCCGACCGCGTGCGGAGCGACGGCGGTCATACCACCACCTCCTCTTCGAGCGTCCGGGTACGGTGCCCGGTCAGCGCGAGGAACACATCGTCGAGGCTCGGTCTGCGCAGCCCGATGTCCTCGGCCTCGATGCCTTCGTCCTGGAGGGTGCGCGCGACATCGGTGAGCGCGGCGACCCGGTCGGCGACCCGGGCGTGGACGCGGCGGGTCGCTTCGTCGGAGACGACGACACCGCCGTCGGCGACCCGTTCCACGGCCTTCACGACCGCGGGCAGGTCGGCCGTCTCGGCCGTGACGACCTCGATCCGGTCGCCCCCCACCCGGTTCTTCAGCCCGTCCGGGGTGTCGTCGGCGATGGCCCGGCCCCGGTCCATGACGGTGATGCGCGAGGCGAGCCGGTCGGCCTCGTCCAGGTACTGGGTGGTGAGCACCACCGTCGTCCCCTCGGCCACCAACGCCCTTACGCTGTCCCAGACTTCACCCCGTCCGCGCGGATCGAGCCCGGTCGTCGGCTCGTCCAGGAACAGCACCTGGGGGGCGAGGATCATCGATGCCGCCAGGTCGAGACGGCGTCGCATTCCGCCGCTGTACCCCTTGACCCCCTCGTCGGCGGCGTCGCGCAGATCGAACCGGTCCAGCAGTTCCGCGGCCCGCCGCCGGGCCTGCGGGCCGCCCAGGTGGAAGAGGCGCCCGAACATCTCCAGGTTCTGCCGCCCGGTCAGGATCTCGTCGACGGCGGCGTACTGCCCGGTGAGCCCGATCCTCGTACGCACGAGGCGGGGCCGGCGCAGCACGTCCAGCCCGGCGACCTCGGCCCGCCCGGCGTCGAACCGCAGCAGCGTCGACAGGACGCGCACGGCGGTGGTCTTGCCGGCCCCGTTGGGTCCGAGCAGCCCGTGCACGGTGCCGGGCCGGACAGTCAGATCGAACCCGTCGAGAGCCCGTTTCCCCTCGCCGCGCTTCTGCGCGTACCGCTTCACGACTCCTGCGGCACGTACGGCACATCCGCTCGCACCCATGACAGGACCCCCTTCTCCGCAATGAACTGAGTACGCTGTACCCAAATGAGAGTACACCGTACTCAGTTTCTCTCCACAGGCTTACGCTGAGCCCATGACGAAGAACGGTTCAGCGGGTGGGGCGGACGGAACGACGGCCGGCAGCGGCGACATCGGGCGCAGCCTGGAGCTCCTGTGGGGAACCGGCGACCGCCCCAGCCGCGGCCCCAAACCGGCTCTCACACTCGGCCGGATCGTCACCGCCGCCGTGTCGATCGCCGACGCGGAGGGCCTGGACGCCCTCTCGATGCGCCGGCTCTCCACCGATCTGGGCACCGGCACGATGTCGCTCTACCGGTACGTCCCCGGCAAGGCCGAACTGCTGGACCTGATGCTCGACCACGTCCTGGGCGAACCCCTGGCCGATGCCCCTGCCGACACCCCGGCCGACTGGCGCGCCGCCCTCGACGCCATGGCGCGCACCTACCTGGAACAGTTGAGCCGCCACCCCTGGCTGCTCAAGATCAACCAGGCGCGTACGGTCCTCGGCCCCAGCGCCCTGCGGGGTCTCGAACTGGCCCTCGCCCGCATCAGGGGCATGGGTCTGACCGACCAGGAACTGATCTCGACGATCATCACGGTCAACAGCTTCGTGGAGGGCATCGCCCGCACCCGGCTCCAGACCACCGAGGCCGTGCAGCAGACCGGGCTGAGCAATGACGCCTTCTGGGAGGACCAACGCCCCTACCTGGAGCGGGCCATGAGGAGCGGCGACTATCCGCTGATGGCGGCGCTCTCCGAGGACGCGTTCAGCTACGACGTCGACCACTTCGCATTCGGCCTGCAACGGCTGCTGGACGGCTTCGACGTGCTCGTCGAACGGCGTGCCGCGGAGTGATGCGGGGCCGGGCCGCACGCGCGGGGGACCGGCCGCCGGTCAGCCGCGGCCGCGGCGCCGTCTCATGAGGACGAGCGCTCCCACGGCGGCGAGCACCAGCGCTCCGACCAGGGTGCTGCCCTTCGTCCCGTCGCCGCTCCCACCACCGGCAAAGGACGACGCGCCGCCGCCCCCCTTCGACGGCGAGGTGCCCCCGTCGCCGCCGTCGCTCCGCACGTCCACCCGCACCACATCGCTCCGCTCCCCCTCCGAGCCGAACATCAGCGCCGAGCCGTCAGCCGTGTACGTCACCGACTCGGCCTGCCGCTGGAGCGGCGCCCGGACCGCGTGGTCGGCGCCGAGCCTGCCGTTCCCGAAGGCATAGGCACGGGCGCTGAAGTACGAGCGCAGCACCAGCTCCTTGCCGTCCGGCGAGAAGGCACCGTCCGTCACCCACGGCACCTCCCCCACGCGCCGGAAGACGTTGGTGGCACCGGTGGTGAGCTTCGCGGGGCCCTCGTACAGCCCGCCGCCGTCCTCGTTCTTCGACGCGATGTAGACGCGCCCGGTCGCGGGGTGGACCATCAGCGCCTCGGCGTTGCGCGGACCGTCGGCGTACTTCACATCGAACTGCGTGGCGCGGACCGTGGCGTCCTTGAGCTGCTTCGGCTCCGGGAAGCGGTAGATCCAGACGTGGTCCCAGCTGCCGTTCAGGTTGTCGCCGATGTCACCGACGTACAGATTGCCGTCGGGCCCCAGCGAGATGGCCTCCACGTCGCGCGGCCGGCCCACCCCCTTCATGGTGATCGTCGCGACGGTCTTCCCGGTGCGGGAGTCCACGGCGTAGACGTACGGCCCGTCGTCGCTGTCGTTGTGCGTCCAGTAGACGCCGGGGTGGATACGGCTGGCCGCGAGACCGCTGGACTCGGTGATCCTGGGGTCCTCGATCGTGAAGCTCCGGTCGGCTCCGTCTCCGGCCGTCGCGGGAGCCGCCCCCGCGAGGAGAAGCAGCGCGGCGGCTCCGGACACAGTCAGGTACGAACGCATGGACCCAAGTGTCCATCGTCACGTCGCAGGCCGCAGGAGTGATCCGCGATGATGACGTCATGCGTTTCACGTTTGTCGGCGATTCCATGACGATCGGCCGCGCCGGCGACTTCACCTGGCGCTACCGGATGTGGCAGCACCTGGATTCCGCACTCGGCACAGGGTTCGAGATCGTCGGCCCGCGCAGCGAGCTGTACGACACCGGGACGAACACCCCCGTCTCGTACGCGTACGGCGCACCGGACTTCCCGGTCGGGGCCCGTGCCCATCTGGCCGGCTGGGGCGAGGGCTGGCTGCACATGGCCCCGGTGATCGCCGACACCGTCGCCGATCACCGCACGGACGTCCTGCTCGTCTCGCTCGGTCTGATAGACCTCGGGTTCTATACGGACAGTGGCCAGACCGCCCTGAACGCAAGGGCGTTCATCACGGCGGCCCGCACCGCGAACCCGCACGTCAAGATGGTGCTGCTGCCGGTGATACCGAACGTACGGGCCGAGTCGGACGCGCCGTTCGCCGCCGAGTGCGACCGCTTCAACGAGCTTCTCGCGAAGGCCGTCGCCGACCTCGACGATCCGATGTCCCCGATCCTGCTGGCCTCCCGCCCGCCGGGGTACGACATCCACCGGGACACGTACGACGGGACGCACCCCGGTCCCACCGGCGAACACAGGCTGGCGGCGGCTTTCGCCGACGCGATGCACCAGGCATGGGGTCTGGGCGGCCCGTACACGGCCCGCCGGTAGGGCCTGTCCGCCGCCCCCGCGCCCCGCCGCCGGTGTCTCACCGCCCCGAGGGCCGGGCCCGGACGTGCATCCGCTCGCCCTGCTGACCGAACAGACTGAGGAATTCGACCGGCTCGGGACCGGCGCTGGCCCAGGCGTGCGGTGTGCGCGTGTCGAACTCCGCGACCTCGCCCGCCGCGAGGACCAGATCGTGCTCGCCCAGCACCAGCCGCAGCCGCCCGGCCAGTACGTACACCCACTCGTATCCCTCGTGCACCCGCTGCTCCAGCTCGCCGGTGGCACCGCGCCCGCCGGGCAGGATCTGCTTGTAGGCGTGCAGCCCGCCGAGGTGCCGGGGCAGCGGTACGAACGTCATGCCGTCCCGGGTGAAGGGGCGGAAGTGGATCCGTGGATCGCCGGTGGGCGGGGCGCCGACGAGTTCGTCGAGCTGGACGCCGTACGCCTTGGCCAGGGGCAGCAGCAGTTCGAGCGTGGGTTTGCGGCCGCCCGACTCCAGGCGCGAGAGGGTGCTCAGCGAGATCCCGGTCGTCTCGGCGAGCCGTGCCAGGGTCGTACCGCGTTCCTGGCGCAGGGCCCGCAGCCGCGGCCCGACGCCCGTCAGTACGTTCGAGATCTCGTCGTCCGTACGCCCCGCGTGCTCGTCCATGCCGCCATTGTTCGCCGCCCGCGCTTGCCGTCCCGGCAACGGGGTGTGTCAGGACGGCAGGATCATCGCCAGCGAGAGCCGGGTCAGCTCGTCGGTCAGCCACTCGGCGTTGACCTGGCGGGGGCGACGGCCGTGGTGGGCCATGAGCTCGTCCACCGAGTGGTTCAGCACGGTGACGGTCACGTGGTGGTCGCTCGGCACCGCTTCGCCGCGGCGTACGGCACGCTCGGCCTCGGAGGTCAGGAACTCGATCCACATGGCCCGCCAGGTCGCGAGATGGTTGTCCACCTCGTGGCTGACCCCCAGCACCTCGACGAAGGCCACCCTGGCCGCGCACGGGTCCTCGGTGACCGCCTTCACATAGGCCTCGAAGAGCAGCCGGACCCGTTCCGCCGTCGGGCAGTCCTCCATGCCCTCGGCCATCAGGGCGTTCTCGGCGGCGCGCAGCCCGTAGGTCGCCACCTCGTCGTAGATCGCCATCAGGAGCACCTCCCGCGAGACGAACTCCTGCTGGAAGATGTGGACGGGCACCTTCGCCTGCTCGCACAGGTCCTCGATGCTCGTGTGCGCGTACCCGTACGCGGCGAACAACTGGCGTCCGGCCCGCAGGAGTCGGTCCCGCGCCCCCGGCCCCTCCATGGCCTGTCCGGCCGCCCCGCTCCGCTGGTTCGCCACGACACCCACCATCGGTCCTCCTTCGTCGTCCGTACCGCCGCCCCCACTCTCCACGCTCCGCGCCGCCGGTGGGGTCTCCGCCACGCCCTCGGCCACGCGTAGGACGGCACCTCGGTCAAGTCCGATTGCCCATCGAACCGTTGCTGCTACGGTCTGAATTTTGGACTCCGGAAGGTGCCCGAACCGCCGTCCCGCGGCTGCTCGTGACCGACGGACGCGACACGGACCCCCGAAAGAAACGCCCTCCGGCGGACCCGGAACCGCACTCTTCGCACCCTCTCGCGGGCGACGGCACGCCCGAAGGGGGCGGGCGCGAGGGGGTGTGGTTGCCCCGCCACCGGTCCGGGGCCGCCAGGCACCCACGAGGGGCGGGGCAGGCACCCCCCGAACCGGGTTCCACCACCCGGCACCTCTACGTTTTCCCTTCCTGGAAAGGGGATCCGCAACGACCGGAACATACGTACGACGGATGACGTGCTCAACCTCCTGGACAGCCTTTTCACCCCGGAGGCCGACCGGTGGACGGCGGACGGGGCCTCGTGGTGGGACGGTTCTCCCCGGACGCCGAACGGCCGGTGAAGCTTGTGCTTCACCGGCCGCGATGTCTCCGGGGACGGGAGGCGGACGGGGTGCGCCCGGCCGCGGACCGTCAGGCCCGGGTGGTGCAGATCGTGTTGTACGGCCGGCCCGGACTCGGGAACAGTTCCAGGGGCTTGTCGGTCCCGGACGGGCATTCGGCGGTCGTCTTGGTCAGGGCGAGCACCTTGGCCACACCGCTGCCCCCGCTGCCGCAGGCGACCTCCTTGGCCTGGTCGTCCACGCAGTCGCCCTTCACCAACTGACCGCCACCCGCTCCCGGGTCACCGGGGTGATCACCGGAAAGATTGCGGCTGCAGATGGTCTTGCTGGGGATGCCGGCACTGGCGTCGCCGGAGCCGAAGGAGACCTTCACCGAGATGATCGCGTCCGTCCCGGGCGGGCACTGGATGGAATCGGAGAAGATGGCACCGTCCTTGATCTCGAGGGCCTTGATCGTCGCCTTGGAGTCGTCGCAGTCCATGGCCTGGTAGGCGTCCTTCGACCGACTGCTGTCGGGCCCGGCGCAGTCGCCGACCTTCCAGTCCTTGGCCACGTGGCTCCCGCCGCCGGACGACTGGCTGCAGGCGGTGGCGGCCCCCAGGACGAGCGCGAGGGCGAGGACCGCCTTCGCGCCGCCCGAAAGGGCCCCGCGAGAACCGCGCCGCGACGAGGAATCGGTGCTTCGGCTGCCGCCCGGGGACCGCGTGCTGCCGTTGACGCTCATGCTGCTCCTTGATGTGTACATGTGAGTGTGGCGCGCACGTCAGGACGACAGGACCGAGCGCCGCGGTTCCCGGAACGGACAGTCCGTCCGATCAAACTCCGCACAGCTCGCCGATCAGCGAACTCCCTTTACCTGCAAGCCTCTTGACAACTCAATGACGGCCGGGCGGCACGGTGAAAACGACGTCCGCGGCATGGGCGACGACCTCGATCCCACTGCCGAGGGCCCATTCGGCGACGCGTGAGACCACGGCAGCCGGAATCGCGTCACTGATGCCGGGCGCCGCCGGGATGTCGTGCGTCGCGTGGGCGTCGTGCGGCATGACGACCCGGTGACCCAGCGCCAGGGCGGTACGGGCCGTCGCCTGGACGCACATCTCTGACATCACACCGCAGATGGCGAGTGCCCGTATCCCCGAGTCGGTCAACAGGCCCCCCAGCGCGGTCCCGTCGAAGCCGTCGTCCTCGGTCTTGCGGATCACGACCTCGGTGGGACCGGCCTCGACGGGATGATGGAGCTCCCAGCCCGGCGTATGCGCCTCGTCACCCGTCCCCGGCGCCCCGTCGTTCTGGATGTGGACGACGAGCGCCCCGCTCCTGCGCGCCCGTGCGATCAGGTCCGCCGTCCGGTCCACGAGCCGGGCCGCCTCCGGAACAGCCCTGTCGCCAAGGACCGCGGCCGACTGGACATCCACGACGAGCAGTGCCTCCACGGGCACACCATGAGGGGTCATTGCGCCATCATGTCCGCCCGTGGCGCCGGACTCCACGCGGTTTTCCGGCAGGGAGAGCCGGTCAGCGGGCGAGGCGGCCCAGCAGTGAACCGGCCGCGACGATGCCCACCAGAGCCGCGAAGGCGAGGACCGCGAGGTCGAGGCCGAGGTGCGCCTGAGTGCCGATGAGCAGTCCGCGCAGGGCGTCGACCTCGTAGCTCAGCGGGTTCACCCTGCTGACGGCCTGGAGCCAGCCGGGCATCAGGGCGACCGGGTAGAGCGCGTTGGACGCGAAGAACAGCGGCATGGTGATGGCCTGGCCGATACCCATCAGGCGGTCGCGGGTCAGGACGATCCCGGCTATCGACATCGACAGGCAGGAGAAGAACGCCGAGGCGAGCACGACCACCACGACAACACCCAGCAGCCGCAACGGGTTCCAGGTCATGCCGACACCGATGAGTGCGGCGATCACGATGACGACCGCGGCCTGGATCACCGCCTTGACCCCGGCGGCGAAGGCCTTGCCCGTCACCAGGGCGGTCCGGGGCGTGGGGGTGACCATGAGTTTGGTGAGGACGCCGGAATCCCGCTCCCAGATGATCATGATGCCGTAGAAGATCGCGATGAACATGGCGGACTGGGCGATGATGCCGGGCGCGAGGAAGTCGAGATAGGGGACGCCGCCGGTGGGGATGGCGTGGATGCGGGAGAACGTCACGCCGAAGATCAGCAGCCAGAGGGCGGGCTGGACGGCGCGGGTGTAGATCTCGGTGCGGTCGTGGCGCAGCTTCTGCATTTCCACGACACACATCGCGATGACGCGCGCGGGGACGACGCGCCAGCCGGTGCGGGGCGGCGGCGGGGTCAGCAGCAGCGCGAAGCGCTGTTCCGGAGGGCCGGACTCAGCCGAGGCGGGATGCGGTGCGACGGGTACGGCGGACATCTCGGAACGCTCCCTTCCCTTCATCGGAACCGGAGCCGGAACCGGGGTCGTCCAGTCCGCGCCCGGAGTGGTACCGGAAGACGTCCTCCAGGGACGGAGGCGGCAGGCCCGTCTCTCCGGAGTCCCGGCGATGGACGACGAGTTCCTTCTTCAGCTCGGCAGGGGTGCCGAGCGCGCGCAGCCGGCCGAGGTGCATCAGCGCGAGCCGGTCGCAGCGCTGGTCGGCCTCGTCCATGGAGTGGGTGGTGACCAGCACGGTCATGCCGGTGCCGATCCGTATCTCGGTGATGCGGTCCCAGACGCTGTCCCGCGCGATCGGGTCCAGGCCGATGGTGGGCTCGTCCAGGATCATCAGCCGGGGCGCGCTGACCAGGGCCTGCGCGAGTTCGAGGCGGCGGACCATGCCGCCGGAGTACGTGGCGACGAGCCGGTGCGCGACCTCGCCGAGGCCGACCGCGTCCAGGGCCTGGGAGACCCGTGCGGCACGCCGGCGGCGGGGCACGTCGAAGACGCGGGCGAAGAGCTGGACGTTCTCCCGGCCGGTGAGGTTCGCATCGGCGGACAGCTGCTGCGGTACGTAGCCGAGCAGACGCCGCACCGCCATCCGGTGCCGGGCCGCGTCCTGGCCGAACACCTCGATGACGCCGGGCGGTACGGGCAGCAGTGTGGTGATCGCGCGCAGGGTGGTGGTCTTGCCCGCGCCGTTGGGCCCCAGAAGGCCGAACACCTCCCCCGGGCGGACCAGCAGATCCAGGCCGTCGACGGCCTTCGCGTCGCCGAAGCTGTAGCTCAGCCCGGTGCAGTTGAGGGCGGGCGTGGTCTCCGTGGTCACGCGATCTCATCTCCTTCGCGCAGCGAGTCGGCGAGTCTGCGCAGGGCCGGGAGCGCGGCGGTCAGTGCCGCCCGGTCGGCCGCGTCCAGCCCGGCGAGGTGTTCGCGGAAGAGCGCCTCGCGGCGGACGTGCCAGTCGCGCAGCCTCCCGGTCCCCGCGGGGGTCGGGTACAGCAGCGCGGCGCGTCCGTCGCCGGGGTCCTTCTCCCTGCGCAGCAGCCCTTCGGCGACGAGGTGGTTCACCAGGGTGCTGACCGAGTTGGCGGCGAGACAGAGGTGGTGCGCGGCCGTCGAGACCCGGATGCCGGGTTCGGCGGCCACCAGCCGCAGCAGCTCGGCGTGCGCCCCTCGCACTCGGGGGACGCCCAGACCGCTCCACAGGCGTCGCCGGGCGAGCCTCTGGATGCGGGGCAGGAGTCCGGCGAGCTCATCGGGGAGATCACCCACCGCCATCTGTCCATTTTAGCTCCGTATACGAGCTAATGTCCCTCCGTGGGACGGCCCGGACAAAGCGGTGGTCCGCCGCCGCTCGACCGCCCGGGACCGTCGGCTCACCGCTCCGGGAACCGCTCCCCGCACCGGCTGCAGAACACCGGTTCCTGGTCCTGCGAGAGCCGGCCGCACTCGGGGCAGACCCGGTCCAGCGCGCAGGGCGCCTCGCCGCCCTCATGGGCCGTCGAGGACTTGATCATCAGGCCGGGGCGGCGACGGTGGACCGTCACGTACGCCAGCCCTTCCGGTCCCGCGACGAGCGCACGACGCGAGGTACGGGGCAGCCAGACGACCGTGGTAGGGGCCAGGTTCAGCACGTCGCCGCCCCCGGCCACGACCCGGCCACCGCCCGCGACGACGACGAGAAGGACGTCCAGGACGTCCTCCTGATGCTCACCGACCTCCGCGCCCGGCGCGAGACGCACCAGATTGGCATCCAACTCCCGCCCCTGCTCGGCAAGTTGCCACAGCGCACCGCGGTCGCCGTGACCGGCGGCGGTCAGCAGTTCGTCGAGTACGGCCAGTACCCGGGGTACGGAATTCACAGCGAACAGGCTACGCCCGCCCTACGCCGGCCCCTTTGCCCGCCGAGTCGAGGGAGCCGCCGCACCATGGACCGCGATCCCGACGAGAAGTACCCGCCGATCGAACCGTACGAGCACGGCATGCTCGATGTCGGGGAGGGCAACCTCGTGTACTGGGAGGTGTGCGGCAATCCGGACGGCAGACCCGCAGCCGTCGTGCACGGCGGTCCCGGCTCGGGGTGCACCGAGCGGTCCCGGCAGTACTTCGACCCGGACCGCTACCGCGTGGTCCTCTTCGACCAGCGGGGCTGCGGCCGCTCCACCCCGCACGCGAGCGACCCGGCCACCGACATGCGGTACAACACGACCGACCGGCTGATCGCCGACATGGAGCGGCTGCGCCACCACCTCGGGATCGACAACTGGCTGCTGTACGGCGGTTCCTGGGGCTCGACACTGATCCTCGCGTACGCCGAGCAGCACCCCGAACGGGTCTCCGGGATCGTGATTCCGGCGGTGACGACGACCCGGCGCAGCGAGATCGACTGGCTGTACCGGGGCGCCGGACAGATCTTCCCCGAGGAGTGGGACCTGTTCCGGGCGGGTGTGCCGGAGGCCGGGAGCGACGCGAGCGCGGACGTCCTCGCCGCGTACGCCCGGCGGATGGAGAGCCCCGACGCCGGTGTACGGGAGAAGGCGACGGCCGACTGGTGCGCCTGGGAGGACGCGGTGCTCTCCCAGGAGGCGTACACGGGACCGCCGCCGTACAGCGGGCGCCCCGACCGGGCGCGGCAGGCACTGGTGCGGATCTGCTCCCACTACTTCTCCCGGGGTGCGTGGCTGGAGGAGGGGCAGCTGATCCGGGACGCGGGGCGGCTGGCGGGGATCCCGGGCGTGCTGGTGCACGGGCGGTTCGACCTGGGCGGGCCGCTGATCACCGCGTGGGAGCTGACGAAGGCGTGGCCGGACGCGGAACTGACCGTGATCGACGGTGCGGGGCATCTGGGCGGTCCGGCGACGAGCCGGGCGGTGCTGGCGGCGCTGGACCGGTTCGCGGTACGGCCCCGGCCGGAGCGTCCCTGACGTACCGCCCGGCGCCACCCGCGTAGACACCGCGGAATCCGGACATGGCAAGCTGTGTCTCCGCTGTATGCGCGCGGTAGCACTCGTACCCCCCACTGGTCTTGTGACGACCGGTGCTGCCGCCTGACGCAGCGCGTGACGGAACGACAGTCCACAACGATCCCTGGGGTACGACTTGAGATCGAAGAAGAGAATCTGGATCACGGCTGCCGTGGCGACGGCCGGCGTGGCAGGCGTCCTGGTCTTCGAGGGAGTGACGGGCAATCCCTCGGTGGAGCCGGAAGCCAAGTCCGGCCCGGCCAGGACCGATGTGCGCGCGACCGCGCTGAAGGTCGACGGCGACGGCACCACCGCCGTGCTCGGCAGGCGGGACACCAAGCCCTTCAGCATGCTGGGTGTCACCTGGACCGACCCGGCGGCCAAGGTCGCGGGAGCCGTGGAGGTACGGACCCGGTCCGCCGCCGACGGGAAGTGGACCTCGTGGCTGCCGCTCGAAACCGACGTCGACGGGCGCGCCGAGACCGGCCGGTCCGGCGTGCGAGGGAGCACCGAGCCGCGCTGGGTCGGCCCGTCCAACGGTGTCGAGGTACGGATCAACGCGGGTGGCAAGGTCTCCACGAAGCTGCCCGCGGGGCTGCGGCTGGACACCGTGGACCCGGGGCGGACCGGCACCCTGAACGCGGACCCCGCCGCCTTCGCCGCCGACCTCCCCACGGACGCCCCCTCGACCGATCCGACCGACGGCCCCTCGGACCCGGCCACACCCGAGCCGCCCGCGCCCGGCGCCGCCACACAACCGCCCGCCGAGGCCCCGCCGACCGACCCGGCGCCGCCGTCCCCGTCCGCCCCGGCCGCGGACGTCTCGACTCCCCCGGCGAGCCCGACCCCTACGCCGTCGGTCAGTTCGTCCCCGGCCGAGACCCTGCCGCCCGCCCCGCCGTCGACCGTGCCGAAGCCGCCCATCACCCCGCGTGCGGGATGGGGCGCCGACGAGTCGATCAGCCCCGAGGCCCCGGAGTACACCGACACCGTCAAGGCCGTCTTCGTCCACCACACCGCAGGGACCAACAACTACTCGTGCGCCGACTCCGCGGCCGTCGTGCGCAGCGTGTACGCGTACCACGTCCAGAGCGAGAAGTGGAAGGACATCGGCTACAACTTCCTGGTCGACAAGTGCGGCACGATCTTCGAGGGCCGTAAGGGCGGGGTGGACCGGCCGGTCTTCGGCGCGCACACCTACGGCTTCAACCGGCAGACGGCCGGCGTCGCGGTCCTCGGCACGTACACGGACACCACCGCCCCGAGCGCGGTGACCACTTCAGTGGCCCGGATCGCCGCGTGGAAGCTCGGCCAGTACAAGGGCGACCCGGCGGGCAGCACCATGCTCACCGCGGGTGCCACCGGCGGCAACCTCGCCGGCACCAAATTCACCGCCGGTACGCAGTACTCCTTCAAGCAGATCTCCGGCCACCGCGACGGCTTCGCCACCGAGTGCCCCGGCACCAAGCTGTACGGGCAACTGCCCGCGATCCGCAGCCTCGCCGCGGGCCCCGTCACCGGACTGGCCATCAAGTCGGTGACCGGCGCCGGGCTCTCGGGCACGACGTACTACACCAAGTCCGCGGTCACCGTGGGCTGGTCGGCGACCACCCCGAGCGCGTTCGTCTCCACGTACGAACTCCTGGTCGACGGCAAGTCCGTCGCCACCACGGCAGGCACCGCCACCTCCGCCAAGGCCACGCTGGCCGTCGGCAGCCACCAGGTCCAGGTCCGCGCGACCCACCAGTCGGGCAAGGTCACCACGTCCGCGGCGGCCACCGTGGTCGCCGACCAGACGGCGCCCGCCTTCACCACCAAGCCCGGCCTGACCCTGCGCACCGGCACGGTGAACACCACGGCCGTCCCCATCACCCTGAAGTGGAAGGCCACCGACGCCGCCTCGCTCAAGGAGGTCAGGCTCACCGCCCCGGTCGCCAAGACCTACGGACCGACGACCACCAGCGCCTCGCACACCGCGAAGTCGGGTGCGGCGACCAGCTGGGCCATGACTGCGTACGACCAGGCGGGCAACACCGCCGCCGCGTCCGTCTCCGGCACCCCGGTCATCGTCCAGGAGAGCTCGGCGACGAAGACCGGCACCTGGACGACGAAGTCCTCCTCCAGCTATCTCGGCGGCAAGTCGTACTCCAGCTCGGCCAAGAACGCGAGCCTGAGCTGGACGTTCACCGGCCGCTCGGTCGCCCTGATCGCCTCCAGGGCCGCCACCTCCGGCCAGGTGTACGTCTATGTGGACGGCGTGAAGGTGTCCACGGTGGACCTGAAGTCCAGCACCACCAAGTACCGCGACGCCCTGTGGACGAAGAGCTGGTCCAGCAGCGCCAAGCACACCGTCAAGATCGTCGTCGTGGCCACGTCGGGCCGGCCGACGGTCACCACCGACGGCATCGTGTACCTGAAGTGACCGCCTGAGGCGTTCGGCCGCTCATGGGCACGACACCCTGCCCCCGGCACTCCGCCGGGGGCAGGGCGCGTCGTGGCCGGCCTTGCTTCGAGCGGACTCGAAGGCGTTGGCTTGGTGTCCATGGAGTACACGCAGCTCGGACACACCGGACTCAAGGTCAGCCGCCTCGTCCTCGGCACCATGAACTTCGGCCCGCAGACCGATGAGGTGGACAGCCACGCCATCATGGACGCGGCGCTGGAGACGGGCCTGAACTTCTTCGACACCGCCAATGTCTATGGGTGGGGTGAGAACAAGGGCCGCACCGAGGAGATCATCGGCACCTGGTTCGCCAAGGGCGGCGAACGCCGCGACAAGGTGGTCCTGGCCACCAAGATGTACGGGAACATGGGCGCCGACGGCGAGGCCTGGCCCAACCACGACAAGCTCTCCGCCGTGAACATCCGGCGCTCGGTCGAGGCCTCGCTGAAGCGGCTCCGGACGGACTACATCGACCTGTACCAGTTCCACCACGTCGACCGGAACACCCCGTTCGAGGAGATCTGGCAGGCGATCGACGTCCTGGTGCAGCAGGGCAAGATCCTCTACGCGGGCTCGTCGAACTTCGCCGGCTACAAGATCGCCCAGGCCAATGAACTGGCCGCCCGGCGCGGCTCGTTGGGACTGGTCAGCGAGCAGTGCATCTACAACCTGATCGAGCGCCGCGCCGAGATGGAGGTCATCCCGGCCGCTCAGGAGTACGGACTCGGCGTCATCCCGTGGTCCCCGCTGCACGGCGGCCTGCTGGGTGGTGTGCTGAAGAAGGAGCGCGAGGGCACGGCGGGGCGTTCGGTCTCCGGACGCAGTGCGGACGCGCTGAAGGACTCGGCGCAGCGCGCGAAGATCCAGGCGTACGAGGACCTGCTCGACAAGCACGGTCTGGAGCCGGGCGAGGTCGGCCTGGCCTGGCTGCTCTCCCGGCCGGGGGTGACGGGGCCGATCGTCGGACCGCGCAACCAGGAGCAGCTGGACTCGGCGCTGCGCGCCCTGGAGCTCGACCTCTCCGCGGAGCTGCTGGCCTCGCTGGACGAGATCTTCCCGGGGCCGGGCCCGTCTCCGGAGGCGTTCGCCTGGTGAGGACGGCCTGACGGACTGTCCGTCCGTCACGTACGGGCCGCCGTCGCCCCGTCCCCGTTCGGGGGCGAGGGCGACGGCGGCCCGTTGTGTGTCCGCGTCGGAGCGAGGCGTCGAGCTCCTCGATCGAGCGTCTCCCCGAGCCGGCGCAGCTCGGTCTCGCTGGTCGCGCGGGCGGTCCTCGGCAGGCCCGGCCGGAACGGGTCCTCGAACGTCCCGGTGTCGAGCGGCCGCTCGCCCTCGTGGAAGAAGCTGCTCGATTTCGGCCACACGCCCGAGGACCACGCCGACGCGGTGGCGGCGGCGCCGGAGGCGGCCGACGCGCGCGAGGCGGACGTGGTCGCGCACAGCATGGGCGGCGCCGTGGCCATCGCCCTCGCGGCGCGCCACCCGATGTCTGCGGCCGCTGGACGACGGGCCGCTGCCCGGCGAGGACACGCTGATCGAACACGGGGTGCGGGTCGCGGCGGTCCCGGAGTGCGGGCACGACATCATGCCGGACAACCCGGAGGCGTTCGCCGAGGCGACGGCGTCGCCCTTCGCCCTCTGAGGCGCCGCCCGCCGCGGCACCTTCGCCGCCGGCCTCGGCCGTGCGTCACTGTCCGACGGCGGCTGCCACGGCGACGACGACGAACATCAGCACGAGCACGGCCGCCATGATGCGGTTTCTGGTCTTCGGATCCACCCTTCGAGCGTAACCGCCGCTCTCAGCTTCCCAGCGACCAGGATGCGACCGTCTCGTACCGCGGCTTCTCGCCCGGCACCCCGCCGACCGGCAGGTTGCTGCGTACGAGGGCCAGCTCGCCGACCTCCCACGGCGTGCCCTCGAAGTCGGCGAGCGCCTCGACGTAGGGGCGCAGGTCGGCGTCGGTGCGGCTGCGGGCGATGGTGAGGTGGGGGCTGTAGCGGCGGTGCTCGTCCATCGCGATGCCGGTGCGACGGGCGGCGGCGTCGGCACGTTCGGCGAGGAGCCGCAACGTGTCGAGCGAGCCCGCCGCCCCCGCCCAGAGCGCCCGACCGTCGAACCGGCCGCCCCCGTGGAGGCGCAGCGGGAAGGGCTCGGTGCGGTGGGCCGCCCGCGCGAGACGCTCGTCCAGCTCGGGCAGCAGTGCCTCGTCCACGGACCCGAGGAACGCGAGGGTGAAGTGCCAGCCGGGCGTGCCTGTCCAGCGCAGCTTCCCGGCTCCGGGCAGCGAACGCAGCGCGTCAACGGCACTGTGCAGTTCCCGGACCGCCTGGTCGGGCGGCAGAACGGCGACGAAGAGTCTGAGGCTGCTCATGGGCCGAGTGTCGCACCGTGACGGCGTGTTCCGGGCCCGTACGTGTCGTTGTCCTGCGCGGCTGCCCGCGCCCGCGCGGCAGCGGGGAGGACACGTGGCACGGCCCCGCCCGGGTCTCCCCGGCCGGGGCCGTGCCGTGTGCCGCACAGGCGGCGCTCAGGCCGCCGTGGCCAGCTCCTCGCGCGGGACGAACCGCACATGGGGGCGGCCCGGCCGGAGGTCGACCTGGAGCCGGAGACCACCGACGCGGGCCAGCATGAAGCCGACGCCGAGCGCGGCCAGCAGCGAGAACGCACCGCCGACGATCATGCCCGTACGGACCCCGTAGGCGTCGCTGATCCAGCCGACGATCGGGGCACCCACCGGCGTACCGCCGGCGAAGACCATCATGTACAGGCTCATGACCCGGCCGCGCATCGCCGGGTCGGCGGCCATCTGGACGCTCGTGTTCGCGCTGATGTTGGTCGTCAGGCCGATCATGCCGATCGGGACCAGCAGGATCGCGAAGAGCCAGACGGACGGCGACATGGCCGCGATGATCTCCAGCAGACCGAACACCGTGCCCGCGGCCACCAGCATCCGCAGCCGCGAGGAACGGCGGCGGGCGGCGAGCAGGGCGCCCGCGAGGGAGCCGGCCGCCATGAGGATGTTGAAGAACGAGTACATCCCGGCGCCGCCGTGGAAGATCTCGTCCGCGAAGGCCGTGAGCCAGATCGGGAAGTTGAACCCGAACGTGCCGACGAAACCGACCAGGACGATCGGCCAGATCAGCTCGGGGCGGCCGGAGACGTAGCGCAGGCCCTCGCGCAGCTGGCCCTTGGCGCGCGGTACGACGACAGACTTGTGCAGCTCGTTCGTCCGCATCAGCATCAGGCCGATGAGCGGGGCCGCGAAGGACAGGCCGTTGAACATGAAGGCCCAGCCGCTGCCGACCGTGGTGATCAGGACACCGGCGACGGCCGGGCCGATGAGCCGGGCGGACTGGAAGTTCGCCGAGTTGAGGCTGACCGCGTTCCGCAGCTGGGCGGGGCCGACCATCTCGGAGACGAACGACTGACGGGCCGGGTTGTCGACGACCGTCACCATGCCGAGCAGGAACGCGATGAGGTAGACGTGCCACACCTGGACGACGCCGGAGAGCGTGAGCACCGCGAGGGCGATCCCGCACAGGCCGAGCGCCGCCTGGCTGACAAGGAGAAGCTTCCGCTTCGGGAGACGGTCGGCGATGACGCCGCCGTACAGGCCGAAGAGAAGCATCGGAAGGAACTGGAGGGCCGTGGTGATACCGACGGCGGCGGCGGACCCGGTGAGGCTGAGGACCAGCCAGTCCTGCGTGATGCGGGACATCCAGGTACCGGTGTTGGAGATCACGGCGCCCGTCGCGAACAGGCGGTAGTTACGGATCTTCAGCGACGAGAAGGTCCCGCCGGTCGTGCTCTCGTGGGTGGAAGTCGGTGCGGGGGCGGAGTCTGCTCCGGATCCCGTACTCAAAAGGGTTCGCCTCCTCGGGCATATACATTTCGCTGACTGACGGGATGCGGCGGTGCGGACGGCGCCGGCCATGGGCCGGCGCGGACGCCCCGCTACAGGTGGGCGAGCTTCTCCAGCACGGGCGCCGCCTTGCGCAGCGTCTCCCACTCGTCCTCGTCCAGGCCCTCGGCGAGGGTGGTCAGCCAGGCGTTCCGCTTGGAGCGGCTCTCCTCGAGCATGGCTTCCGCCTGCTCGGTCTGGCTGACCATCTTCTGGCGACGGTCATCGGGGTGCGGTTCCAGCCTGACCAGTCCCTTCGCCTCCAGCAGCGCGACGATGCGAGTCATCGACGGAGGCTGCACATGCTCCTTGCGGGCCAGCTCACCGGGCGTGGCCGAACCGCAGCGGGCGAGCGTGCCGAGCACCGACATCTCGGTGGGGCTCAGCGACTCGTCGACGCGCTGGTGCTTCAGGCGTCGGCCGAGCAGCATCACGGCGGAGCGTAGGGAGCTCACGGCGGCCGCACTGTCGCCGTCGTGGATCAGGTCAGGCATGTTTATTAGGGTAACTCATTACCTACCCTAAAGACCATTCGTGTTACACGCGCGAGAGGCAGATCACCTAATCGATCACCCAAACGAGTGAGTCGGCTCCGGAAAGTGACGCGAAACGACCTCCTGGGCCGTAACCCTGCTTGCCATGGGATCGACTGTGCTCAGCCTGCGGATAGACGGTGAGCTGCTCGACCGGCTCCGGCAGCATGCCGCCAGACGCGGAATGAGCGTCCAGGACTATGTCGTCCGGACGCTCATTCGCGATGACTTCGACGAGCGCTTCAAGGCGGCCGTCGACGAGACGGAGAAGTTCTACGGCCCGGAAGGGACCGCGGGAATCAGGGCGGAAGGGGTCACGTGAGGCCGAGGGCCGGCATCGCGTAGTAGAAGACGAACACCGCCGACACCGCGTACATGGCGAGCGGCACCTCACGCCAGCGCCCGGCCACCACCCGCAGCACGGAGAAGGCGATGAAGCCGATGCCGATGCCGTTGGTGATCGAGTAGGTGAACGGCATCATCAGCATGGCCAGGAAGGCCGGGATGGCGAGCGTGTAGTCGCTCCAGTCGATGTCGCGGACCGAACCCGAGATGATCAGGAAGCCGACCGCCAGCAGAGCCGGGGTGGCCGCCTGGGACGGGACCATGGTCGCCAGCGGCGTCAGGAACAGCGCGGCCGTGAACAGCAGACCCGTCACGATGCTCGCGAGGCCGGTACGGGCGCCCTCGCCGACACCCGCGGTGGACTCCACGAAGCAGGTGCCCGCGGAGGCGGAGCTCGCACCGCCCGCGGCGACCGCGATGCCGTCCACGAACAGCACCTTGTTGATGCCGGGGAAGTTGCCGTCCTTGTCGGTCAGCTTCGCCTCGTCGCCGACACCCAGGATGGTGCCCATCGCGTCGAAGAAGCAGGACAGCAGCACGGTGAAGACGAACAGGATGCCGGTGAGGACGCCCACCTTGTGGAAGCCGCCGAACAGGCTGACCTGTCCGAGCAGCCCGAAGTCCGGGGTGGAGACCGGGTTGCCCGGCCACTGCGGGACGGTCAGGCCCCACGCCTCGCCCGGCAGGTCGGCGATCGCGTTGATCACCAGCGCCACCGCCGTCATCGCGACGATGGAGATCAGGATGGCGCCCGACACCTTGCGGACGATCAGCGCGAGGGTGAGCAGCGCCCCGAGGACGAAGACGAGGACCGGCCAGCCGTTGAGGTGGCCGTCGCCGCCGAGCTGAAGCGGAACGGTGGTGTGCGCGGCGTCCGGTATGCGGGAGACGAAGCCCGAGTCGACCAGGCCGATCAGCAGGATGAAGAGACCGATGCCGATCGCGATGCCCTTGCGGAGCGACTTCGGTACGGCGTGCATCACGCGTTCCCGCAACCCCGTCGCGACCAGCAGCATGACCACGATGCCCGCGAGGACGACCATGCCCATCGCATCGGGCCAGGTCATCTTCGGGGCGAGCTGGAGGGCGACGACCGTGTTGACGCCGAGTCCGGCGGCCAGCGCGATGGGCACATTGCCGATGACACCCATGAGCAGGGTGGAGAAGGCCGCGGTCACCACGGTGGCGGTGACCAGCTGACCATGACTGAGGTAGTGATCGTTTATGTCTTTCGCGCTACCGAGAATGATCGGGTTCAGCACGATGATGTACGCCATGGCGAAGAACGTGGCGAATCCGCCGCGGATCTCGCGTGCGACCGACGACCCCCGCTCGGAGATCTTGAAGAAACGATCCAGTCCGCCATGCGGCTGGGGGGCCGCGGACTGGGTGGAATCGACCGGAGCGGTGGCCGAGGGGGACATGTATGACCTCAGTCGTACGTAGAGGGGGTTAAAAGTGGTCAGCTTTGGACTTTCACACGAATAAATCGAGACATCCGTAAGCAGATTCAGTATGAATACATAAGGCGAAGATCGCTATCTCCGCGCGTAGACCCTTGGGCCGACCGGCCCGACGGCCTTTATTCATGCCGCCCTCACGGGCTCCGGGAGGGCGCGACAGGGGGCGCCATACACTGAGGCCATGGCGAAGTGGACACCGAAGCACGAGGCACCCGAGCCCCTGGAGGGGCCCGTCGTCGCCACCATCACCGGCGGCACGATCCTCTGGTTCGTCCTCTTCCTGGTCCAGTTGCCGTTCTACGGCTGGTTCGACGATCACGGACACCTGTGGTGGGTCTGGACCTGTCTGGCCGGTGCCGGACTCGGCCTGATCGGCATCTGGTACGTGCGGGGGCGCGACGCGGCGCTCAAGCGGGCCGCCGCGGCGGCCGAGGCCGAGGCGTCCGGCACGTCCGCGCCGGGTGCCGGGACGGACGCCGGAGGCACGTCCGGCGTCACGACCTGACGCCACCGGCCCCGGCCGCACACACTCCGGCGCCGCGCGCGCACCGTGCGGCATCACCCGGCGCCGCCCGGAACCGCGCTGGTAGCGCCCCGCATCAGGGTCCTCGTACCACCGCAGGACCATTCCCCTCCGTTCCCCTCCTCCCCCGGTCTGATCTTCGGACTGTCAGTGGGTGAATCGGACCATCCACCCGTACCGTCGGAACCATGACGCAGCGGGCACCCCATTCCTCCGGCGAGCAGACCCCCGAGGCTTCCGGCTCCGGCGGCCTTCCCCGGCCGGCCATGATCGACGCCGGATCCGAACTCGACCCGGTCCACCCGATGAAGCTGCCGTCCACGGCCCTGAGCACCCGTGGGCTGACCGCGGCCGAGGTGGCCGAACGGATCGCCCGCGGTGAGGTCAACGACGTACCCGTCCGCTCGTCCCGCTCCGTCCGCGAGATCGTCCGCGCCAACGTCTTCACCCGGTTCAACCTGATCATCGGCGTGCTCTGGCTGATCATGCTGGTCGTCGCGCCGATCCAGGACAGCCTCTTCGGCTTCGTGATCATCGCCAACACCGGTATCGGCATCGTCCAGGAATGGCGGGCCAAGAAGACGCTGGACAGCCTCGCGGTCATCGGCGAGGCCAAACCCACGGTGCGGCGCGACGGCGTCTCGGCCGAGATCTCCACCTCCGAGATCGTCCTCGGTGATCTCGTCGAGCTGGGGCCCGGGGACAAGGTCGTCGTGGACGGCACGGTCGCCGAGGCCGACAGCCTGGAGATCGACGAATCGCTGCTCACCGGTGAGGCCGACCCGGTGCTGAAGCAGCCCGGCGATCACGTGATGTCCGGCAGCTTCGTCGTCGCCGGCGGCGGATCGTTCGCCGCCACGAAGGTCGGCCGCGAGGCCTACGCCGCGCAGCTCGCCGAGGAGGCGTCCCGCTTCACCCTCGTCCAGTCCGAGCTGCGCACCGGCATCTCCACCATCCTCAAGTACGTCACCTGGATGATGGTGCCGACCGCGATCGGCCTGATCATCAGCCAGCTCGTCGTGAACGAGAACGACTTCAAGGGGTCGGTCGCCCGGACCGTCGGCGGCATCGTCCCGATGATCCCGGAGGGCCTGGTGCTGCTCACCTCGGTCGCCTTCGCGATCGGGGTCGTACGGCTCGGCCGCAAGCAGTGCCTGGTGCAGGAACTCCCCGCCATCGAGGGACTGGCCCGCGTCGACGTCGTCTGCCTGGACAAGACGGGCACCCTCACCGAGGGCGGCATGGACGTCACCGAGGTGCGGACGCTGAGCGGTACGGACGACACCTACATCCACCGCGTACTGGGCGCTCTCGGCGCCTCCGACCCGCGCCCCAACGCCAGCCTGCAGGCCATCGTCGACGCCTACCCGGACGGCGAGGAGTGGCGGTGCACGCAGTCGCTGCCGTTCTCCTCGGCCCGCAAGTACAGCGGTGCCGCGTTCGACGAGGGCGGCGGCCGGGCGTCGGCCTGGCTGCTCGGCGCGCCCGACGTGCTGCTGCCCGACCAGGACCCGGCGCTCGCCGAGATCGAACAGCTCAACGAGCAGGGGCTGCGGGTGCTGCTGCTGGCACGTGCGCAGGGCGCGCTCGAAGGGCCGGACATGGCCACCGGGGCCGTACCGAGCGCGCTGGTCGTGCTGGAGCAGCGGCTGCGGCCCGACGCCGGTCGGACGCTGGCCTACTTCGCCGACCAGCGGGTCGCCACGAAGGTCATCTCCGGCGACAACGCGGTCTCCGTCGGCGCGGTCGCCGGAAAGCTCGGCCTGCCGGGCGCCGAGAACACCCTGGACGCCCGCCGGCTGCCCACCGACCCGGACGACATGGCCACGGCCATGGAGGAGAACGCGGTCTTCGGCCGCGTCACCCCGCAGCAGAAGCGGGACATGGTCGCCGCGCTCCAGTCCCGCGGCCACACCGTCGCGATGACCGGTGACGGCGTCAACGACGTGCTGGCGCTGAAGGACGCCGACATCGGCGTCTCCATGGGTTCCGGCTCCGAGGCGACCCGGGCCGTCGCCCAGATCGTGCTGCTCGACAACAGCTTCGCGACGCTCCCGTCCGTCGTCGCCGAGGGCCGCCGGGTGATCGGCAACATCACCCGCGTCGCCACCCTGTTCCTGACCAAGACCGTCTACTCGGTGCTGCTGGCGATCCTGGTGGTCTGCTTCCAGGTCGACTACCCCTTCCTGCCGCGCCACCTGACCCTGCTGTCGACGCTCACGATCGGCGTCCCGGCGTTCTTCCTCGCGCTGGCGCCCAACAAGGAACGGGCCCATCCGCACTTCGTGCGTCGTGTCATGCGGTACGCGATCCCGTCGGGCACCATCGCGGCCGTGGCCACCTTCGCGACGTATCTGATCGCCCGGAGCCACTACTCCGGCACGGGCGCGCTGGACGCGGAGACCAGCGTGGCCACGCTCACGCTGTTCCTGGTCTCGATGTGGGTCCTGGCGATCATCGCCCGTCCGTACACCTGGTGGCGGATCTGCCTGGTGGTGGCGATGGGGGCGGCGTTCCTGATCGTGCTGGTGGTGCCGTGGCTGCAGAACTTCTTCGCGCTGAAGCTGGTGGGAGTGACGATGCCGTGGACCGCGGTGGCGATCGCGGTGGTGGCGTCGGCCGCCCTGGAGTACGCCTGGCGGTTGGTCGGCCGCCGCTTCCCGGCATAGCGCCCCGCGACGGGGACGCGAACGGGCCGTGGCCCGGGGGGCGGGGGCCCGGCCCCCCCCCCCCCCCCGGGGTGGTGGGCGGGGGGGGGGGGGGGGTCGGGGCGGGTCCCGGGGGGTGGGTCGGGGCCACCCACATAAAGGAGACGAACTCGCCC
>NZ_JBIWOS010000002.1:0-249732 GCF_044767885.1 Streptomyces sp. NPDC101194 | reverse complement strand
CCCGGGGCGGCCGGGGGGGGGGGGGGCGCCGCCCCCCCCCCCCCCGGGCCCCCGGGGGGGGGGGGGGCGGGGGGCGGGGGGGGGGGGGGGGGCCCCCCCCCCCCCGCCCCCGGCCCGGAGTGCTGCGCGGTGGTGCGGGTGCGTACGGAGAGGTACGCGGGAGTTGCTTCGGGAACTCCTACTTCACGTCGACGAAGTCGCCCGCGGTCGTGACGGCCGGGGTGGTGGACGTACCGGCGAAGCTGTAGCGCCAGTAGCCGTCGACCGTGGCCTTGGACGTGGTCTTCAGGTTGCCGGTGCTGTTCGTCTTGATGGTCTTGATCGTGGTGTAGGTGGAGCTGGTCTTCTTGCGGAACTGGAGCTTCACCGACTGTCCGGTGTAGCCCTGGTACTTGAAGGTCTCCCAGTTGGCCCGCGAGAGCTTGCCGGTGATCGTGATCGTCCCGCCCTTCTTCACGGGCTCCGGAGCGGCGTCGACCGTCAGCTTCGACAGCCGCTGCACGCGGGCGGTGCTGTAGAAGTCGGTGTAGGCGATGTCGGTCTGGTTACCGGCGAGCGCGGCCGCGGTGACGTGCCAGGTGCCGGCCAGGGAGTTCTTGTACAGGTCGTAGCGCGGGTAGATCGTGTAGGTCAGCTTGCAGGTCGAGGTCGTCGCGTTGACCTTGGTGCACTTCGCGGCGTCCTCGTTCGGCAGGATGGCCCCGTCCAGGGTGTTCTCCGAGGACGGGTCCGTGCCGTGCCACAGGTCGGCGTAGGCGTCGACGACACCGGACGCGTGCGACGCGGTGACCGAGATGGAGATCGTCTTCGCGGCCGTGGTGCCGAGGACGATGTCCTTGCCGCCGTTGACGACGACCTTCGAGATGACGGGCTCCGCCGTGGCCGCGCGGGTGGCCGCGGCGGCCTTCGACGATCCCTTTGCGGCGGTGCCGAAGACCTCGGCACCCGACGTCGGCTTGTGCAGGTTCGCAGCAGAGTGGTCGCCCGCCTGGGCGGCCGGGACGGCCAGAGCGGACAGGGCCAGGGCGCCGGAGACGGCAGCAACAGTGGCACGAATGCGCATGTGTTTCCCCAGTGGAGAAAGGGGCCCCGCGAGTACGTGGTACGACCCGGGCGGGGCTCGTTGGGTCTGAGAGTCTGCTGACTCGTGAGACCAGACCTCTTACGCATGTGAAGGGTTGTACGCAAAGTGGAGTTCTTGTGTGTCGCCTTGCAGTGAGAAGCGCGGCGCGCCACGCGCAGGGCCGTGCCCGGGGACGGTGGCCGTCCCCGGGCGCGGCCCGCGGTGGTGCGTGTGGCGCGACGGAACTTACTTCACGTCGACGAAGTCACCGGCGGCCGAGACGGCCGGGGTGGTGGACGTACCGGCGAAGCTGTAGCGCCAGTAACCGTCGACCGTGGCCTTGACCGTGGTCTTCAGGGTGCCGGTGCTGCTCGACTTGATCGTCTTGATCGTGGTGTACGTGGAGCCGGTCTTCTTGCGGAACTGGAGCTTCACCGGCTGCGTGGCGTAGCCGTGGTACTTCAGGTCGTCGAAGTTCGCCCGCGACAGCTTGCCGGTGACCGTGATCGTCCCGCCCTTCTTCACGGGCTCCGGAGCGGCGTCGACCGTCAGCTTCGACAGCCGCTGCACACGGGCCGTGCCCAGGCCGTCCTGCAGCGCGAAGCCGATCTTGCTGACGTCGGGGCTCCTCGGGTCCTGGCCGTTGTAGTCGACGGCGAAGCCCATCGCCTTCCACGTCGTGGCATCGGCGTTGCCGATCAGGTCGACCTGCGGCCAGACGGCGATCTGACCCTTGCAGGTGGCGACCGTGGAGGAGACGGCCTTGCAGGTGGGGGCGGCATCGCCGTAGAACTCGTTCGTCGGGTCGCTGAACGAACCGCGGTAGAGCGAGACATCGAGCTCGAAGTCCGAGGCGAAGATGTTCACATCGGCGGCGTGCGTCACGGTGAACGTGGTCGGCACGGTCTTCGTGGCGGTGGTGCCCACGGCGATCGGCTTGCCGCCGTTCACCGTGAACTTGGAGAAGGTGAGGTCGAGCTGACCGGGGGTGCTCTCGACCGCGAGGGAGCGCGCGCCGGACTTGGCGCCAAAGTCGCCTACGGTGGTGGACCGAGCTGCACGCGCGACGTCGCTGACGGTCGAGCGGTGCGTGTCGTCGGCCTGGGCCGCCGACGGAATGACAAGGGCGGAGAGAGCCAGGGCGCCGGTCACGGCGGCCACGGTGGCACGAATGCGCATGTTCATTCCCCAACAGGGAGAAGGGGCCCGCGGCGGTCGTCCGCCGGGGGCCCGAGATCGTCTGCGAAGCCTGGTGGCTTCGCAGGAGAGACCACCGGGACACATGAACGGTTGTGCGCCCGCTGAGGAATTCCTGTGCATGCGCTGCGGGCTCCGGCACCGATGTGCTCGAAGCCCGCACCGGCCGGTCAGTCGAACCAGCGGTCCCGGGCCAGTTCCTCCGTACGGGACGGGTCCTCCAGCAGCGCCGCGACCTCGAAGCGGCGCGGCCACTGGCCCGCCGCCCAGGCCAGTCCCGCCGCGACGCCTTCCAGCGTGGCGGCGTGCACGGTCCCGTCGGAGGTGCGGCGCCAGTCCAGTTCGACGCCGCCGGCACGCAGCTCGGCGTGTTCGAGGTACGCGTCCGGGGTTCCCGCGCCGAGCAGCACCCGTACCGAATCCGGCACGCGATGCTCCTCGCCCTCCGTCGTCACCTCCGCCTCGACGCTCTCGCCGAGCCGCCGTACCTGGAAGAGCTCGGCCAGATCGGCCGCGCGCGCCGGGGCGACCGGCAGCAACGGAAGCCCGCCGGTGAGCGGCAGCAGGTCCGGGGCGTCCGCGATCACGGCGTCCGCCGCGTCGACCACCCGGACCTCGCCGTCGACCACGGCCCGCAGTTCGTCGGGGAGCGTGACCTGTTCCGGGTCGAGATCGGCCAGCGCCGTGTACAGGGAGTGCAGTTGTACGGGGCCGACCTCACGGTCCTCGTCCGCGAGCCGGCCGAGGAGTTCGGCGGCGCCGCCGGGCTCGTCGAGGAGGGCTGCCACGGACGTCCGTACGCCGAGGGCGCGCAGTACCTGGGCGTCGTCGAAACCGGTCGCGTCGGCGGAGTCGTACAGCCCGGCCAGCCGCGGGTCGCCGGACGCCGCCCGCAGGCCGGCCGGGCGGCGGCCGTCGAGCACGGGGTGGTCGCGCAGCCACCAGGCCGTGTACGGGCGGACGGACTGCGTCGTGCCGTCGGGCAGCAGCACCCGTACCGGTTGGGTGAGCGCGTCGCGCAACGGCGGCTGGGCGAGCAGTGCGAGCGCCTGCGGCCAGGCGTCGTCGTCGACGAGGTCCAGGTCGCGGACGGCGACGAGTTCGGTGGCGACCGGTGGCACGGGGGTGTCCGGCAACTGGTCGAGAACGTCCTCGCACCACACGTCCACGGCGTCGAGCAGTCCGGCGTCGTCGGGTTCGGCGAAATCGCCCTCGCGGGGTTCCAGTTCGTCCGGGTCCAGGACGACGTCGGCGGCGCGAACGAGGGCGAAGGTGGCGAGCACCCCGCAGGCGGTGAGCGGCTGCGCTCCCCAGCGGTCGGTCAGTTCCTGGTCGCAGAGGGCGAGTTCACCCTCCCGCATGATGGCTGCGAACGGACTTCCGGGCAGCACGAGTTCACCGGCGGGCGCGGGCTCGCCGTCCTCGTCGGGCAGGGCGAGAGCGCCGAGCCAGGGTTCGTCGCCGGGTGCCAGTTCGGCGTCCCGTACCAGGGTGAGGACGGTCTCGGCGAGTTCGTCGGCGTCCAGCGCGTCCTCGTCCCAGATCTCGCCCGCGTCCAGCGATCCGGCGACGGCTGCCCGCACCTGCGGGGTCGTCAGCACGGCGCGGGGCGTGGCGGGCAGGGCGCCCAGCTTCTCCAGCAGCGGATGGGCGGCGTCCGGGTGGGCGACCTTCAGCCCGAGCCGGGCGAGGCGTTCCAGGACCGGGCCGGTGAGGGCGTCCGGGAGCGGGAGGAGGACCTGGCGGGGGCCGACGGCGGTGCGGGGGGCGGCCGGGGTCCCGGCGTCCACCGCCTGCGTACCGGCGAGCGGGACCGGCAGGCCGGACAGTCGGTCCGGGTCGATGCCGGACAGGCTGTCGTACAGCCGCCGCCACCAGCCGGGGTCGCGTTCCAGCCCGGCGAGGCGGTCGATCGCCTCGGTCAGCGGGACGCGGGCGACGCCGAGGGTGCGCAGTTCGCTGCGGCGCTCCAGTCCGGCGGGCAGCAGGCACGGCAGGACCTCGGCGAGCACCCGTACGGTCTCGGCGCCGACGCCCTCCAGCACCTCGGCCTCGATGGGGCGCAGCGCGGTCGTGGCCGCCTCGCGGATGCCGCCCGCCGCCGCGTCCCAGCTGTCCCACCGGTCCGCTTCGGCGGCGGGGTCGCGCGGGGCGGCGGGTTCCAGGAACGCGACGCGCGGCAGCCGCTCCAGGATCGCGCCGCGCAGGGCACCGTCCAGCTCGCCCTTGCCGAGCGGCCCGGGGACGAGGTCGATGGTGTCGATGGACAGCGGCTGCCAGCCGGCGAGCAGTTCGGCGTACGCGTCGGCCGCCCGCTGCACCAGGAAGTCGGTGAGCGGCCCGGGGGCGGGGTGACGGCGGGTGGTGTCGAGCGGCAGCGACGCGATGAGCAGCGCGGGAATGCCGAGGGGTTCGTCGGTGGGGGTCGGCGCGTGGACGACGGGGGCGGTGCGGGGACGTACCGGGGCGCCCTCCGCGTCCACCGGGACCGCCCAGGTGACCGACCAGTGCGGCCGGAGCCGTTCCTCACGGGGCCGGTCGGCGAGCAGGGCGGGCTCCACGGCACCGTGCCGGACGGCGGTGCGCCAGCGGTGCGTACCGTGCGCGGAGTCCTCGACGTGGGTGTACGGGCCGTGCTGCGAGCGGCGCAACGTCCGCACGGCGTCCGGGGTTTCGATCACGACCTCGTCGAGGCCGCGCAGGGTGAGCAGGAGCGCGTCGTCGACCGCGGTGAGCAGCCGGACGACGAGGTCCTCCGCGCCGCCGTCGCGCAGCGGGAGGACGACGACGGTGTCGTACCCGTCGGGTGCGGTGCCCTCGGCGGGCAGCGGGAGCCGCAGCAGCGGTACGTGGCCGTCGCGGCGGCGGAGCTCGTCGCCGAGGCCGGGGCTGGCGACGGCCGCCCGTGCGGCGAGGTCGCGGGCCTCGGCGAGGGACCAGCGGACGCCGCCGTGCCGGCCGACGACGGCGGGCTCGTCGCTCACCGCGAGCACGGCGGCGAACCCGACGCCGAACCTGCCGACGGCGCCCTCGTGACCCTCGCGCTTGGCGGAGGCGCGCAGGGTCGAGAGCGATTCCACGCCGGTGGCGTCGAGAGGGGCGCCGGTGTTGGCGGCGGCGAGCACGGCGGGGGCGTCCGCGGTCGCCGCGTGCAGGGTGAGGCGGAGTCGGCCGGGGACCTCGGCGCGGGCGGCGGCGTCGGCGGCGTTCTGGGCCAGCTCGACGACGAGGCGGTCGCGGTAGCCGCCGAGCGCGAGGTCCTCCTCGGCGTTGGCGTCCTCACGGAATCTGGCGGGGCCGGCACCCCAGGCGTCGAGCACACCGCGTCGCAGCCGTGCGGTCCCGAACGGATCGGCCCCCTCGGTCGCATTCATGCTCACGCTCTGACTCCGCTCTTCTCCGGTTGCACGTTGCCCGTGCCGCCAAGTGTGCGCCTGAAGGTACCGGGTCCTCTCACCGGACGGGGCGCCGCGAACGGCACTCCACGCGGGGGATGGCGCATCTGCCCCACCCGGGGGCCGGGTTCCGTCCTCGAACGCCGCACGGGCCCGGGCGCGGGCCGACCAGGGGTCTCTCGTCCGGATCAGCCCGGATGGCCGCAGGACCGTGTCTGCGCGCCGGGGTGCTCCCTCGGCCGGGGCCGCCCTCGCGGGCCGGGGCGTCCCCTCGCGGGGACGGCCGGATCAGGCCCGTCCGGCGATCGTGGACTGCACGGGTGCGCCGGGGGCCCGCGGGCTCACCCGGAGCGCGCCCGAGCGCCCCGCAGCCCCGCGCCGAGCGCCCCGCGCCATGCGTACCGCGCCCCGCGCCCCGCGCCCCGCTCAGGAGTGGCCGAGATCCTCCGTGGGGGTGTCCGCTTCCGCCGGGACCGAGCCGGAGTCCCGGGCCGGGCGCAACGGGTACTCGTCCACCTGCATCGTGTCCAGCGCGTGCGGCACCGGCTTCGGCGGCTTCGGCATCACCGCCGCCTCCGAATGCCCGCCGCACCCGTACGACAGCGACACCACATGTCCGTCCGCCGGACCGAACTCGTTCGCGCACACCCCGAACGCCTGCCTCAGCGATCCCGCCAACGGCACCAGGAACGCGCAGGTCATGCACGAGGCCGGGGCCGCCTGTGCCATCGGTGTCTTCGCGCCGAACGCCTCGTCCCACCGGTCGGCCGCCGCATGCAGCCCGTACCGCGACAGCACCCGCGCCCGCCGCATGCCGAGCTCTTCCGCGACCGCCGCGATCGAGCCCCGGCTCGTCGTCGCGGGGCGCGTCGTCAGTTCCGCGTCCTCCACATCGACGAGGTCGGCCATCTCCTGCGACATCTCGGAGACCGCGGAGTTCGGCGGCGGCTCGTCCTCGCCGGTGTAGCCGGGCTCCAGACGGATGTCGTCCGCCTCGGTGGGCAGCAGATCGCCGGGCCCCATGTCCCCGGGGCGCAGCCGCTCGCTCCACGGCACCCACTCGGGGGCGAGGAGCGCGTCGCTGCCGGGCAGCAGCACCGTCTCGTCGAGGGTGACGTTCTTCGCGCGGGAGGCGCGCGCCACGGTCACCGCCCAGCGCCAGCCCCGGTAGCCCGGCTCCTTGCACTCGAAGAAGTGCGTGACGACCCGGTCTCCCTCGGAGACCACGGCCACATGCTCACCGACGACCCCCGGCGCGGCTGCTTCCTCGGCCGCGGCGCGGGCGAGGTCTACCGCCTCGGCGCACAGACGGTCGGGGACGGGGGTACGGGCCGTACGGCTTCGCGTCGTCGCAGCACTCACAGGTCTCGCTTCTCTCCTACGCCAGTCTCACGAGCGCGCCAGCACATCCATCGATTTCGGCCATGACGGATGCGGGCGGAGCGGACCTGGGGGCCGCGTCGACGTCCACACCCGTTGTGCCTGCCTCGGGCGCACCTTCTGCCATCCATTCTGCGGGATCGCCGATAGGCGCGCGGCCGAGAGAAACCGCCGGTGGCGCGCTACGCACGCTACCCTCTCCGCCGCCCCCCGCCCACCTGCCCGTCCCAAACAGGCCGTATCCGGCTCCGTGGCCGGGCGAGGACCGCCCCGGAACACCCGACGGCCACCGGCCGGTTCCACCGGGCCGGCCCGGCCCGGACCGGGCCGGCGACTGGCCCGACAGGGCGGAGTGCGTTCGTGCCCCTCACCCGTCCCGGTTCGCCGGTGTCATGACTGGGGCACTATGACGAGGTGACTTCCGCCAGGTCGCACAGGGATTCCGGCCCGCTCCGCAGGACGGGCCGGACGATCGGTCGTGCCCTGCGCACCCCGTTCACCGGCACCGCGAGAGGAATCCGCAAGGCGACGCACGCCCACGGTGCCGGGGAATCCGGGCTCGGCAAGCTGATCGAGCTGCACGCCGTGAACGGCGCGGGCGACGTGATGATCACGGTCGCGCTCGCCTCGACGGTGTTCTTCGCCGTACCGACGGACGAGGCCCGCGGCCGTGTCGCGCTCTACCTCGCCGTCACCATGGCACCCTTCACCCTTCTCGCCCCCGTGATCGGCCCGCTCCTGGATCGTCTGCCGCACGGCCGCCGGGCCGCGATGGCCGGCGCGATGCTGGCCCGCGCGGTGCTCGCGCTCACCATGGCGGGCGCGGTCGCCACCGGCGGTCTGGAGCTGTATCCGGCCGCGCTGGGCGTCCTGGTCTGCTCGAAGGCGTACGGAGTGGTGCGCAGCGCGGTCGTGCCACGCCTGCTGCCGCCCCGCTTCTCCCTGGTGAAGGCGAACTCCCGGGTCACCCTTGCCGGGCTCCTGGCGACCGGTCTCGCCGCCCCGATCGGGGCGGGGCTGCAGACCATCGGCTCCGGCTGGCCGCTGTACGGCGCGTGCGCGATCTTCGTCGGGGGAACCGTCCTCGCCTTCACGCTGCCGCCCGAGGTCGACTCCGCCAAGGGCGAGCGGAGGGCCCGGCTGGTGCTGCCGCACAGCGTGACGTCCGCCCGGCCCGCGACGAACCGGAACGGAAAGGGCGGCAGGGCGGGACGCCGGGAGAGGAACGGGGAGAAACGGCCCGGCCTGCGGTCCGTGGGACCGTCCGTGCTCAACGGGCTCCAGGCCAACGCCACGCATCGCGCTCTCTCCGGCTTCCTGATCTTCTTCCTGGCGTTCCTGCTGCGCGAGCAGCCGCTCGCCGGACAGAGCGCCGCCGTCTCGCTCGGCATCGCCGGCGTGGCGGCCGGCGCGGGAAACGCCGTCGGTACGGCGGTCGGCTCCTGGCTCCGGGCACGCGGCCCCGAGGCGATCGTCGCCGCGGTGCTGGCCCTGGCCCTGGCCGTCGCCGTGCTCGCCGCCCTGTTCTTCAGCACCGTCATGGTCGCCGCGCTCAGCGCCACGGCGGGCTTCTCCCAGGCCCTGTCGAAGCTCTCGCTGGACGCGATGATCCAGCGCGACGTACCGGAGGAGGTGCGGGCATCCGCGTTCGCCCGGTCCGAGACCGTGCTCCAGATGGCGTGGGTGGTCGGCGGCGGAATCGGCATCGCCCTCCCCCTCAACGGCGTACTGGGCATGTCGGTCGCCGCGGGCGTCCTCGCCCTGGGCGCGGCCACGTCCGTACGGGGTCTGCTGGGTGCCGCTCGGCGCGGCTCGCCGCACCCCCGCGTGGCATGAACCGGAGCGACCGATAGCCTTCGGCCCATGACCGTTGCGTTCTTCTCCGGTAAGGGCCGTCGAATCGGCGTCGCTCTCGGTGCCGTGTCCGCGGGACTCCTTGTCCTCTCCGCCTGCAGCAAGCCGACGCCGCTCGCGACCGTGACGGTCGGCGGAAACTCGGTGAGCACCGAGGCGGCCTGCTACAACGACGGCAAGCCCCTCAAGACGTCCGAGTACCAGAGCTGCCTGAACAAGAAGGCGGAGAAGTCCGTCGAGGTCGCGATGGACGACAAGGTCCGCTTCGGCGTCGACCCGGAGATCGCGAACAACGGCTGGACGCTGTTCATCAACGGTCAGCAGGCCGAGCAGGAGCCGTACAAGAGGACCTACCGGTCCATCCCGGGCAGCGCCTTCTTCTCCAGCCAGACCGGCGAGACCACGAACAAGACGCAGATCAGCATCGTGGAGACCAAGGGCAAGCAGCTCACGGGCGTCTGGCACTTCGAGCTGAAGAAGTCTTCCTGACCCTCGTCCGTCCCTCCTGACCTCGGAGGATCCGCCCCGTGCGTGTGCTCGTCGTGACCGCTGTCCCAGCAGAACGGGACGCGGTCACGCGTGCTTTCGGGGACGGGCCGGAGGTGGCCGTGCGCCATGCGCCCGGCACCGAACTCCACCGTGTGGGCACCCCCGGCGGCGACAGCGTCGTCGATGTCCTCGCGGGCGGCGCCGGGCCGGCCGCGGCCGCCGCCGCCACCGCCTTCGGCCTCGCCGCCGGCCACGTGTCCGGGCCGGGCTCCGCGCCGTACGACCTCGTCGTCTCGGCCGGGATCGGCGGCGGCTTCGCACCCGTGGCGCCGGTCGGCTCGCTCGTCGTCGCGAGCGGCATCGTCGCCGCCGATCTGGGCGCGGAGACGCCCGAGGGCTTCGTGCCCGTCACCGCGCTCGGCTTCGGCCGGGACCGGCACCTCCCGCCCCGCTCACTGGTACGGGACGTGGCCGCCGCCACCGGCGCGCTCACCGGCGAGATCCTCACCGTCTCGACCGTGACGGGCAGCGCCGAGCGCGCCGCCGCCCTGCGCGCCGCGCACCCGCGGGCCGCCGCCGAGGCCATGGAGGGCTTCGGCGTCGCCGAGGCCGCCGAACGGTCGGGCGCGGCGGTGCTGGAACTGAGGGCGGTCTCGAACGCCGTCGGCCCGCGCGACCGGGAGGCGTGGCGCATCGGCGACGCGCTGGCCGCGCTCACCGAGGCGTTCGGGAAGCTCGTACCCGTACTGGAAGGTTGGACCCACCATGACCGACACGACACATGAGCCGTCGAACCCGTTGCACATCGCGTTCTCGCCGTGCCCGAACGACACCTTCGTCTTCGACGCCTGGGCGCACGGAAGGGTCCCCGGCGCGCCCGCCCTCGATGTCACCTTCGCCGACATCGACATCACCAACGGAATGGCCGAGCGCGGCGAACTGGACGTGCTCAAGGTCTCGTACGCGGTCCTGCCCTGGGTGCTGGAGGAGTACGCGCTGCTGCCGTGCGGTGGGGCGCTCGGACGGGGCTGCGGACCGCTCGTCCTCACCAAGGACGCGGGCACGGATCTGACGGGGAAGACCGTCGCCGTGCCGAGCGAGCGCTCCACGGCGTATCTGCTGTTCCGGCTCTGGGCGGCGGAAGTGGTGCCGGGCGGGGTCGGCGAGATCGTCGTCATGCCGTTCGACGAGATCATGCCCGCCGTGCGCGACGGGAAGGTGGACGCCGGTCTCGTCATCCACGAGGCCCGTTTCACGTACCAGAACTACGGTCTGCACAACCTCGCCGACATGGGCCGGCACTGGGAGGAGACGACCGGGCTGCCGATCCCGCTCGGCGCGATCATCGCCAAGCGGTCGCTGGGCGCAAAGACGCTGAAGCTGCTCGCCGAGTCCGTGCGCACCTCGGTACGGATGGCCTGGGACGAACCGGAGGCGTCACGGCCCTACGTGCTGGAGCACGCCCAGGAGATGGACCCTGCCGTGGCGGACCAGCACATCGGGCTGTACGTCAACGAGTTCACCGCCGACCTCGGTGAGGACGGCTACGCGGCGATCCGCGGACTGCTGACCCGCGCCGCGGCCGAGGGGCTGGTACCGCCCCTCGGCCCGGACGCGCTGTCGTTCGTCTGAGATCCGGCGGAAGGCCGGGGCCGGACCCGGTCCTACACGTCGAGCTGATCGGCGACCGCGCGCAGCAGGCTGCCGATCTTCTTGCCGGCCGCCTTGTCGGGGTAGCGGCCGCGCTCCAGCATCGGCGTGATGTTCTCCAGCAGGGTGGTCAGGTCCTGCACGATGGACGCGAGCTCGTCCGGCTTGCGGCGCTGTGCGGCCGCGACGGACGGGGTCGGGTCCAGGACCGCCACCGAGAGCGCCTGGTCTCCGCGCTGACCTGCCACGACACCGAATTCCACACGCTGGCCGGGCTTGAGTGCGTCGACGCCGTCGGGGAGCACGGAGGAGTGCACGAAGACGTCGCCGCCGTCGTCGCGGGAGAGGAAGCCGAAGCCCTTCTCGCTGTTGAACCATTTGACCTTGCCAGTCGGCAAAGCACGCACCCCATCTCAACCCGTATGCAACCTGTATGCCGGAACAAAGCCTCAGCAGGTCAGGCTATCCAGTGGTGGTGCTCCCCTGCTGGCAGAAGCCTCCCCAGGTGAAGTACCCCTCGTCAAGCCTGGTCATCCGGACTGTGTCCAGAAACGGTGCCTGCGCCACGTGCGGCTCGCCGTGGGACGTTTCACCGGTGCCGGGAACTACCCTGGCGGGGTGAGTACTACACCTTCTGGCGCAGGTGACCGGCTGGTCCGGATCGGCGCGATCGTCTTCTTCGTCGGCGCACTGTCCACCCTGGCCACCATGGCCCCCCTCTTCCTCGGCACCCATCCGCTTCCGCCCATCGCGTGGTCGCTGTGCATGCTGATGGGCGTGGGCTTTCTGATCGCCGCGGCGGGCGTGGTGCGCTCGGTACGGGCGGGGGCGCCGAAGCGGTAGAGCGGGGACGCCCGGCGGGCCGTCCCCTCCTCGCGCAGTTCACCGGCGCCATCGAGTCGCCGGCCGATGCCGCCGACGAGATCAACACGATCGGTCCGGGTGTGCGCCGCCCTCGGCGGGTGGTGGACGACGGTACGCACGGACTCGGCAGGTACGGCCGGAGCGCCGGTTCCGGCTGCTGCCGCCGTACGCGGACGACCGCTTCGCGCGGCCGGTACCTCATGGCCGACACGATCGAGAGCATCGGCCATGAGGAACGACTGCGGCACCGGGTCCGCCCGAGGCGGGTGGACCCGGTCGCCTTACGCAACAGTGGGCTCGCGCCAACGGCCCGGGACCTTACCGAGATGCCGGGAGCATGACAGATCGGCACACAGCGAGCCGTGGGCCAGGGCAGAGACGATCGCGGCCTGTGTCCGCGTCTGCTGCCCCAGCTTGGCAACGATGTTCGCGATGTGTGCCTTCACCGTGCGTTCGGCAATCCCCAAGTCCCTGGACAGCTCGCGGTTGCCCAGGCCCGTCCCCAGCAGCAGCAGAACCTCTCTTTCTCGTTGCGTCAGGGTCTCCAGCCGCCAGACACCGGGTTCCGGGTTGTGGCCGGTTCGCCGGTAGGAGCAAGCCATGTCCGCCACGTCGGACCGATGGGTCATTCCGGTCCCTTTCTGGACGCCGCGATTCCCAGCAGACCCCCGTGGCCTGGGTGCTGCGACGACCACCGGCCAACCTATCCGCTCGGTCATCCGATGTTCATTTCATTCTGGCGGCGCCAACTTCCAAATCCGACAAGGGCATTGCCCAAGAGGGAGGGTCGACCTGTCGGGGTGATGCCCGAAAGAACGAAGGACTTGCAGCGACGCCGCCTCGCGCCGGCACCGCACCACCGGAACCCGGCCGACGGTGAGCAACTGATCCCATGAGGGGACGACCTCGACGCGGAAGCCCCGCACCGTGCTGATGCGGGGCTTCCCATGTGGGCGGCTCGCGCGGCCGTCCTACTTGAACTTGCCGTAGTAGCCCGTGAGATCAGCCTCCGGGCACGTCGCCGACCCCACCAGGCAGAGCTCGTTCGCGTACTTGCGCTTGTAGACGTCCGTGACCTTGCCACCGTTGTAGATGTATATGTGGTGGTTCGGCATCAACCGATGCTTGCCGGAGATGATCGACCAGTTTCCGCCGGTCGTCACGTGCATCGAGAGCGCCCCGTCGATCGCTCCCTTGACGCCTCCCAAGCCCTTGCAGAAGGGGTTCGTGGCGTGTGTGATCAGCCGCACGTCCACGTACTTGCTGCCCGACCCCATCTTCTTGGCCTTCATGTCCTTGCCGCTGGCCGTCTTGGTGGCGACCAGCTTGCCCGTCTTCTTGACGTAGACGTGGCTGGCCCCGATGTCCTTGTAGCCGTCGACCTTCTTCGACTTCCACGTGATCAGCGCGTTCAGGACCGTGCGGTACTTCGACGACTTCCAGTCGTAGCCGTGACCGTCCCCGCCGAACTGGAAGTTGCGGCCGTAGTCGCAGCCTGCGAGCGGTGCGTCGACCTTCTTCTGGGGTATGAACGTCATCCACGTCACCGTGGTGGTCTTGGCGACCGCCGCCGCGGTCGCCTGCTGCACGGCCTGCCGACGCAGTGCGCTCAGCTGGTCCTCTCCCCTGCGAACCGTGGGGACGGACACCTGCATGCCCCATACGCGGGCTTTCGGGCTGCCACCCTTGGGCAGGATGGGTGCGACCCGGTAGGTGTGGCGGCTGCCCGCTTGCAGTCCGGTGTCGTGGAAGGACGTGACCCCGGCGCCGAGCGAAGCGATGTCCTCGCCGTCACGGCTCACGACATAACGGGCCTGCCGGTCGTACCCCTGCCAGGAGATGTCCACGGAGGAGGTCCCGGTCGCGGTGGTGATGCCCTGGTCGGTCATCGAACGGTCGACCACCGCCGTGCGACTCGAAGACGTCCGCAGCACCGCGAATCCCTGGCTGTTCAGCACGCGGCCCTCCGCGCTGGACGAGGCGAAGCCACTCACGTCCGTCAGCTCGTGCGCGCGCACCGAGGACAGGGAGAAGGCGGGGGAATCCGGGCCAGGGGCACGCCCTGGCGAGGCGGAGGCCGTGACCTCGGTCGCCAAGAGCGCGAGGGGGACCACAGCGAGTGATGTCAGCTTCGCAGCACGACCGGTCAGCTTCACGAACTTCTCCCGTTTTTCGGATCTCATGCGGTCGCCGCAACACTAGGAACCAATCGAGGCAGCCGATATTGACCCATGGGGCACTGCCCCAAAGGGCACCCTCCGTCTACCGCGACGAGCTGCCATGATGGGACTCACGGGATACCGCTCCCGCGCAGCAGCCCCACAGCGAAGGACAGCGAAATGCCCACCGGACAGTCCGACAGCCCCGCGTCGCTCTACGGTGGCGCCTCGTCCACCCTGGGCATCCTCGCCTGCGTCATTTCCCTGTTCGCCGGCTACATAGGAGCCGGCATCCCTGTCATCTTCGGCGCCCTGGCGGTCACCCTCGCGACCATCGGCTTCTTCGCCGGGTCCCCTCGCCGCTCCTGCATCGTGGGCCTGTGCACCGGGCTGTTCGGCTTCCTCCTGCCCGTCATCGTCACGGCGGTCTGAAACACTCGCGCAGCAGGGGGCGCGCACCTGAGGCAGGTGGGCCCGTCGTTCAGTTGTGCACCGCTGCCGGGCAGGCGTCGGTGCCGGTCGAGGCACCCCGGTATCTCCAAGTCCCGTGCGAGGTGGACCGGTTGCCCGGGTCGAACGTGCAGGCGCAGTCGCTCGTGCGGCGGACCGAGGCGCGGCGGATCCGACCACCCCGGCCCACCACGATCCGCCGCCCGTCCCCCTTTCGATGGAACCCCCGGCTGCCTGAGGTACGCGCAAAGCGCGGGCCGGGTTCGTACCTCGCGTGCGGGCGACCCGCTCGATCCCGAGGTTCGAGGGACGGGGCTCCGCTTCCGCCCCTCGCGTGATCGCTGGGCATGCCGGCGGGCCGGGAACTCTTACTGACCGCAAACACCACGAGCCCCACCCTGCCGCCGTCCGACCCCCACCTCACGGGACGGCAACAGGAACCGAAAGGGGCCAGAACAAGCCGCTCATCCGGCGATACTTCCCGATCGCCACACACCCCGGCGACAACGCTGCACACCCGCCGCAACACGCGTTTGGCTTGAAATGCGTTGCAAATGCTACGAGCGCGTTGATACAGATGAAGATCTTGCTGTCAGTGGCACGCGTGTTGCCGGGCGCAGTTGACGAGGCGTATCAGCCGGGGGATGCGGGGGGTTGGCGTGACGGGGTGGGACATCAGGCCGAGCGGGGTGGAGTCCGTGCTGTCGTTGGTGGGGCTGGCGGCCGAGGACCTGAGCAAGGACGTCAGGGGTTACGGCGAGAGCGTGGAGGACGCCGCGCTGCACGCCGGGACGATCAGCGGGCCGTACTGCGGTGAGGCTCCCGCGGGACCGGTGGGGGCCGCGGTGGTGAACTTCGTCGCCGACACCCAGCAGCGGATCAGGTTCATGGCCGCCCGTACGAAGAAGTCGATGGACGGCACGGTCAAGGCCACCACCGAGTACATCGAGGGCGACCTCGCCATGGCCGCCCAGGCCCAGCGCGACGCGGCCAAGGCGCCCACCCCCGCGGAGATCAGGGCGGTCGGGCAGAAGCCCGGCCACCGGGGCGGGGAGTAGCCGGCGTGATCGAACCGGGTGGGATACCGCAGTACACGGGTGACTTCGGTCAACTGGAGAAAGCCGCTTCCAGCCTGCGGACGCACGCGATCGGCATCCGGAACGGGGGAAAGGACGTCCACTCCCGCTTCCAGGCGACGGCCGCCTATTACAAGGCTCCCGAGGCCGACAAGCTGTTCTCGTCCACGCAGCCGGTGATGGATACGGCGGAGGAGTTCGCCGGGGACATCGAGTCGCTGGCCGATGCCCTGGACACGTTCATCTTCGAGGCCAAGCCGCACGCGGACCGGCTCAAGCAACTGAAGCTGGACGCGTTCACCTTCGTCGACAGTGTCCGGGGCGATGACGACTGGACCGAGGACCAGGGCAAGGTCGACGCGCACCAGGCGTTGATGGACGGTGTGACGGCGGCTCGCGAGGGCTTCCAGGAGGCCGAGCGCAACGCCGCCAACAAGATCGACGCGATCAGTCCGGCCGCGTGCCGCCCGAAGTGGGTGGTGGACGACGGCACGCACGGCCTCGGCATGTACGGCCAGACCGCCGACGCGCTCAAGGACGTGAAGGACCTGCCGTGGGGCAGCCCCGAGGGCCGCACCTACGAGCGCTGGAGTCTGGAGTGGTGGGGGCACGGGGCCAAGAGCTGGGCGTGGGACGGCATTGTCAAGGACAGCATCTGGGGCGGCATCGACGGCCTGGGCACCTTGGCCGGCTTCCACGGGAAGCAGGAGCGCGACCAGGCCTGGGACGGGCTGAGGCGCACCGTCGTCGGCGGCTACGCCTACGGCATGGACCTGTTCGGACAGGACGAGCACCTGACCGGCTGGCAGCGCGACAGCAAGGTGTACGCCAAGGAGTTCGGCAAGCAGTTCATCGCCTATGACATGGCATCGGAGGACCCCGCTCGCGCCCATGCCGTTCTTTCGTTCAACCTGCTCACGCTCGCCTCCGGCCCACTGGCCGCCGCTTCGAAGCTCGGCAAGGGCGGCACGTTCGCGAGAGCGGCCGGGACCGTGGCGAAGATCGGCGACGCGCTCGACCCGCTCGGCGGCGCCTTCAAGGCCGCCAAAGCACTCTCGGACCTGCCCAAGGTCTCCCAGGTCCTGGCCAACGTCAGCGACCACCTCCAGATACCGAAGACGAAGTTCCCCGACGGCGCCCTCGACCTCAGCGACCGCTACCGCGTCGACAAGGACGGCAACTTCATCCCGCTCGACCGGGACGGCACACCCAATCTGGACCCGGCCAAGCGCGAACCCTCCGCCGCCGAACGAGGTGTCGGCCAACCGCACGGCGATCGCGAACCGGTCGGCGTGGGCGGACGGGCGCCCGGAGCGACCGCCCACACGGGCGACGGCCTGCCGCCGCGCGGCGGCCACGACGCAGGCGGCGGTAGCAGTACGGGAAACACGACGCACGGGCCGACAGACAAGCTGGGCCCGGCTCGAAGTGACGACGGCGGCCATACCGGAGGAGGGCACGGAGAGACCCCGAACGGTCCGGGCCACACGGACGGCTCCGGCGGCGGCCCCACAGTGCCGCATCAGGTGGAACACGCAGAAGGGCCCACTACGGCGGGACATGACACACCAACTGTTGAAGCACACACAGGCGGAGGTACAGACCACAGCGCCCCTGAATCAGCCTCCCACCCCCACGAGGCGCTCTCCCCCGAGACGGTAGTGGGGGACAACGGTGCGAGACCAGCCGCAGGGCACGGCGAGAAGCTCATGGAGCAGCTGGACGTCAGCAGCCCCCGTGTGGCCACCGAGAACGGCGTCATCACTCATGTGGACGGCCTTCCGGTTGCTGACTACCTTGATCAGCTGGCCCGCGACCGTGGCGCCGTGTATCTACAGGCAAAAGAAGCCGGGACGTTTGCACGAGCCCAGACAGGCGCGTGCGTGGGCTCCGTGATCGATTTGCGCACGGGTACGATCATCGAGGGCATCAACGGTCCGCGTGATCTGACCATTGAGACCAACCGCCTCCACCCGACGCTGGCAGACCGGTTCAAGTCCATCGGTGATCCTCCTCCTCACAAGGACGAGCCGCTCGGACATGCTGAGGTAAAGGCGGCCAACGAGCTGCTGTGGATGCGCACGCGACAGGGACTGCCGGACGACGCCTCCGCACTGGCCGAGATGCGTGCGTCAGTCGAGTTTCCGTTCCTGAAGAATCCGGAGACGGGGGCGCGCGGCCGCAGTGCTCCCTTCTGCGCCAACTGCAACCATATGTTGGAGGGTATGCCCAGCAGTCACGGCCGGTTTACGGGCTTCCCACCGAGTGACGAGAACTGGATTCCATGATGACCGAGGCAGTGCGAATCGACATCGACGATCCCGATGTGGACATGGATATGGGACAACGCCTGCTGTACCAGGGTGAGCTCTTCACTGGGGAGGCAGTGGAGTACTTCGGCCAGCAGGTCGTCGCATTGGACGAGTACGTGGATGGCCTCCCCAACGGACGCTCTCGAGCATGGTATCCGGATGGAACGCTGCGGTCAGAAGGCCGGAACCAGGATGGACGCCCTATGGGCGAGTTCAAGAGGTGGCATCCGAATGGCGTCCTTCAGCAAAGAAGGGTCTTCGACGGTAGCGTCGCGTCACTTGCCGAGGAAGACAAATGGGACGACAAGGGCAACCTTCTCAGCTCTTGGCGGCGCGAAGCCGGAACTCTACCGTGACCGTTATCGTGACCCGCCATTTCACGCCTGGTGCCGCGGAAGAGGAATCGGGCTGAGTACCTCAGGGGAAATCTGGCCGAGGACATCGACAAGCTGGAGGAGTACCTGCACTCTCTCTCGCAATCTTCCCATCGATGTCACGAGAATGCTCGCCAGCGCAGAACTCACGCTGCGTTTGGCATCTCAAGCCAGCGAAGAGGGATGACGCATTCCGCCACTTCAGGAGCAGCACATGACCCAGGACGTCATAGCCCTCACCCCGCAGATGCCGGATACCAAGACGCTGCTGGCCGGGCTGCACGCCGGTGGCCCCGATCTGCTCGTGAACCGGGCGGGAGGTGGGTCCGTCGTTCAGTTGTGCACCGCTGCCGGGCAGGCATTGGTGTCGGTCGAAGCGCCCCGGTACCTCCAAGTCCCGGGTGAGGTGGACCGGTTGCTCGGGTCGAGCGTGCACGAGGAGTCGCCCGTATGGTGGACCGAGGCGCGGGCCACCACTGCTGTGGAGGAGGCGGGGCGGCTGGCCGGGTCCGTCGCCGGGCGCCTGACGGCTGTACTCGGGGGCACCGTCTGGCCACGCGAGGCCGGTCATACCGACCTCGTGGGCGGCCTCGCCGACGCCACCACAACGGCAGCACCCATGGGTGTCGACATACTCACCGACACGGCCGCCGTCGTCATCCAGGGCCGCCCCGTCGTCGCTGCCACGACCTGGCTGACCGACGTGGTGCGCAACACGGTCCGGACCGGGCGTGAGCTACAGATCCTCACCCCGCCCGGCACCCGGCTCACACTCCCCGCCCGCACACTGCTGGACGGACTGCCCTCCCGCTGGGTCGTCCGCGACCCCGGGTGCGGCTACTACGACGGGCTCTCCGGAGCCGTACTGCACTGGCACGACGGCCGATTCGGCCCGGTCGTCGGCGACGGCCCCCGGATCGCGGACGCCTTCCGGCCCCGTCCGGGCCCCGAGGGAGAACGGCAACTGCTGCTCTCCGTCCGCACGATCCACCCGGCCGACGAGCGACTTGTCCTGGGCGGCGCCCTGGAGCAGGCATGGCGCACGCTCACCGGCGCCCCGCCCGCCGGATGGGCCACCGCTGAACCCGTCAACGTCCCGTGGTCGCCAAGGCAGTTGACCGACCTGGCCCGCACCCGCGCCCAACAGTCCCTGCCCACCTGGATCGTCGCCGTCGGCGCCCCCGGCCACCCGGTCATCGCCACCATGCGCACAGTCCGCACCCGCGCCGGCGTCGAGGAGCACATCACGCTGGCCATCGGCCATGGCGCGGACCAGAGCATCCCGGTGGACGCCCTGCCCGAGCTGGCCGAGTCCCTGGCAACCGGGCACAACCTCGCCACGATGGTCACCCAACTACGCACCGCACGAGCGGATCTGACCACCCCGGCCCACCATGAGCCGCCCCCGGTACCCCTCTCCTTCACGCTAGGCCCCGACGCCGTCGCCGACCTCGGGCTCGACCACGCCCGCAAGGCCCTCACCGATGCCGCACCCGCCCAACTCGGCCCAGCCACCCGACCCGCCCTGCACTACGCACTCGGCGACGGCACCGACCCCGCCGCCTGGCAGCACCTGCGGCATATCCACGACCACGTGAACGGTGCCCGGCAGAAGTGAAAGTCACCAAGGAACCGCTGAGGGCTCGTACCCGTCCGGGATTGCCGGACGACGTAGATGCCTTCAAGGAGATACGGGGGCTATCCGCCGAGCGGCAAGAATTGGATTCCATGATGAATCAGGCGCATCGCATCGACATCGATGACCCTGATGTCGATATGGACATGAGTCATCGCATGCTCTATCGAAGCGAGTTGTTCACGGGAGAGGCCGCAGAATATCAGGACGGGCAAATGGTCTGCCTTGATACCTACGTCGATGGAATCAGGAACGGATCGTCCCAGATGTGGCATCCGGATGGCTCTTTGAGGTTGCAGGGAACTGTCATCAATGGCGTCGCATCAGAGGAGTTTCTAGAATGGCACCCCAACGGCGTCCTGAAGTCCAGAAAGTTTTTCGATAAGGAAATCTATTCGCTCCGAGAAGAGACCACTTGGGACGAGAAAGGTAACGTTGTCCGCGACTGGCATCGTGAATAGGCGCCGGTTCGGGCACCTCTCCCACTCCCCCAGGGCTGATTCATTCTCCGGGTGATCACGAGTCGTTGCAGGTCATGGAGGTGTGACAGTCCGCCGGGAGACCGCCACGAACACAACGAAGCTCCGGTTGACGGGGTGACCTCGCAAGTCGCCCTGAACACCCGGAGCTTCGATGTGCCGCCAGTCTGCCACCGTCTGTTTGATCAAGTCGCCCACCGACGTGCAGCGCGCCGTCGGCGGCATCGCCGAGCGGCTGGCCTCCCTGCCCGACCCGCGTGCCCGCCGCGGACGCCGCCACCCCCTGACGACGGTGTTGCTGACCTGCTGCTGCGCGGTGCTGGCCGGAGCGCGCTCCATCCGGGCGATCGGCCAGTGGGCCCGCAACGCCCCGCAGGAGACCCTCGCCCGCCTCGGCGCCACCGCCCGCGGTCCTCTCGGGGTGCGCAGGGCGCCCTCGACCACCACCGTGCAGCGCCTGTTGACGACCGTGTGCCCCGGCGGCCTGGCCGACCTGCTCGGATGCGATCCCGCGGGGGCCGACCACCTGGCCGTGGACGGCAAGACCGCCAAGGGCTCGCGCATCGGCACCGCCTCGGCCGCCCACCTGATCTCCGCCCTCACCGGGGCCGGACACGTCGTCAGCCAGGCTCGGGTACCCGACAAGACCACTGAGGTCACTGCCCTGCCGCACCTGCTCGCCCCCTTCGACCTGGCCGGCGTCACCGTCACTGCCGACGCGCTGCACACCAACGCCGGCGAGGCCCGCTTCCTCGTGGAGGACAAACGCGCCCACTACGTCCTGGTCGTCAAGCGGAACCAGAAGACGCTGTTCAACGCGCTGCGCGCGCTGCCGTGGACCACCGTGCGCGCCGAGCACGTCAGCCGGGACCGGGCCCACGGCCGCAGCGAGACGCGAACCGTGCGGGCGCTGACCGTCACCGACCTCGACCCGGGCTTCCCGTACCTGGTGCAGGCCGCACGCATCCACCGCTGGCGGCGGGTGGAGGCGAACGGCAAGGTCTCCCGCGAGACCGTCTACGTCATCACGGACCTCACATCGCGGCAGGCGTCACCGGCGAGGATCGGACAACTCGCGTGCGACCACTGGACGATTGAGAACCGTGAGCACTATGTGCGCGATGTGACATTCGGGGAGGACACGTCGCGAGTGCGGACCGGGTGCGGCCCGGAGAACATGGCCACCTTCCGGAACCTGGCCATCGGCACGCTCCGCGAGGCCGGCTACCGCTACATCCCCGACGGGCTCCGCGACGTCTCCTACCGTCCCTTCACCCACCCGCTGGAACTGCTGGGCATCAGCTGACCTGCAACGCCGCACAAGCACCCCGGCTTTGAATCAGCCCTGAGCACCTCCTCGGTTCGCCGGATGCCAGGTGGAAACAGGATGTTCTCAATGCGATTGGCCAGGTGAAGGCAGGCGAAGCACGACTTTCCTTCCTGCTCGACGGTCTCCCAGGCGCGAGTCAGGGGCCCGCGAAGGCTCTGAAGATCGCACTGGAGAAGCCCGAAAAGCAGCGCATGTGGACCCAGTGGGAATTGATCCAGGTCAATGAAGCCGGTCTCATGGGACAGGTAGACTTCTATCGGTTCAGTCGACGTACCGAAACATGGGCAAGGGCCAAGTTCAAGTGACGTACCAATTGGTGGAGGGGAATCTCCCGCTGACTTTGCAGGGCACGTTCAAGCCGTGGGCTATTGGAGTAGGCCACAGCAAGATCCTGCTTCGCGGATTTTCGGGGGGCGAGGAGGGGGATGCCCCTCGGGTCTTCGACGTCTTGTTCCAGGACGTCTCCCGAATCTCGCTGGCTGATCGGTACGCAGGCCTCAGCCTGTCGGACGCGGGCCCGGAAGCCTTGCGCGCCGAAGAGCGGAGGGCCGGGCGTAGCTGGGAAGAGAGCGCACTCTTCCGAGTCTCCGAAGACCATCCGTACGATTACGTCGTTGCGGGGCATGTCTTCTGGGCTGAAGTTTTCGTTCCCGCCACGGATCCGAGCCCGCTGATGCAGGAATTCCCCATTCCTGGCTTGATCAAGGATGACCAGGTCTTCCGACTGAGAGCGGATCGGTAGCCCCCATCACGTTGAAGCCCTGTCAGGCCCTGCCTGGCAGGGCTTCGACGCGTCCCGGGGCCGCACGTTCGGGGAGGACACGTCGCAGGTGCGGACCGGGCGCGGCCCGGAGAACATGGCCACCTTCCGGAACCTGGCCATCGGCACGCTCCGCGAGGCCGGCTACCGCTACATCCCCGACGGGCTCCGCGACGTCTCCCACCGTCCCTGCTGGGCATCGGCTGACCTGCAACGCCGCACAAGCACCCCGACTTTGAATCAGCCCTGCCCACTCCCCAAGAAAAGTGTGACCGGCGGAGCACCTGCTTCCATCCTGCGGCACGGAGGGCGGGAGCGTCCGTGGTTCACCGAGTCGCCCTCAGGAGCAGCGCACCCGCGCCGGGGTCGAAGAGAACATCACTCTGGCCATGGGCCATGGCGCGTGCCAGAGCATTCAGGTGGACGCCCTGCCCGAGCTGGACAAGTCCCTGGCGACCGGGCACAACCTCACCCGCCTGGCAGCGCCTCCAGCGGATCAACGACCATCTGAACGGCGCCCGACAGAAGGAATGAGCAGGGTCTCGACGACCTGCGTGGAGGACGTGACGGTCGAGCGCGGCCGATAGTCAGGGTGTGCTCCGACAGCGGATGCTGGGAAACTCCAAACATGCCGATTGTTGAAGTCTCGCCCGGGGTGTCCATCGCGTACGAAACCTTCGGTGACTCCTCCGACACACCTGTCCTGCTCGTGACGGGTTTCAGCGCCCAGATGATCGCCTGGCACGAGGACTTCTGCCGCGCACTCGCCCGTCGTGGCCGCTACGTGATCCGGTACGACAACCGCGACTGCGGGCTGTCCACCAAGTTCGACGGTCATCCCGTCGATACGGGCCGGCTCATCGCCGCAGTGAGCTCGGGAGACATTTCGTCCGCTCTCGCGATGGTTCCCTACACGCTTCAGGACATGGCCGACGACGGCCTCGACCTGCTCACGGCGCTCGGCATCGAACGAGCTCACGTGGTCGGATCCTCGATGGGCGGAATGCTCGCCCAGACGATGGCCATCACCCGGCCGACGCGGGTGCTGACCCTGACGTCGATGATGTCCTCGACCGGCGAACCCGAATACGGCCGGTCCACTCCCGAAGCCCAGGCAGTGATCTCCAGTCCGAAGCCGGCGGACCGCGAGGGGTACATCGCAGCGGCGGAGAGAGACCTGGTGTGGGCCTCCAAGCGCTATGGCGACCCCGCGGCCCTTCGTGAGCTGGCTGCCGACAGTTACGACCGCGCGTACTGCCCAGCCGGAGTCGGACGTCAACTCGGAGCGATGATCCTCAACGGTTCACGCGCACAGGCGCTCCGGGAGCTTCGGGTCCCGACCCTGGTGATCCATGGCCTGGACGACACGCTGGTCGACCCCAGCGGTGGGGAACGCACCGCAGATCTCGTGCCCGGAGCGAAGCTCTTGTTGATCCCCGATATGGGTCACGACCGCCCCCGCGAGCTCTGGCCCGAGATCAACGACGCCATCGAGGCACACACCGACCGCGAATGAACGATTTCAGCGGCACCCCCGTCAAGGTCACGCCGCTCCGCCGTAGAGCGCCCGGAAGTGCAGCAGCGCCTGATGGTCCGAGTCGGATTCCGTGAGCACGTAGTCGTCCTCGATGACACCGTTCTCATCCCACTGCTTCGCCCACAACGCAATGCCGTACTCGTACTCGCCGTCCTCCGCGAGCTGCCCGTTCCTGTGCCACTCCCGGGCCCGTCCGTGCAGCGCCCCCCGCGCGAAGGTCGAGTCCACCATGGGCTGCCCCGACGGGTACCACTCCTTCGTCGGCCCCCACTTCACACCCTCTCGATAGGTCGCCTCGGATCTGAGGGCACCGTCCTTCTCCGTGAACGCGACCCCGGTGAAGGGCGCGTCATCCAGGTAGTGGAGGCCGTCGTCTTCGTAATCGACCCGGTCTGCCGGGACTCGGTCCATGAAAACTTCCTAGCTGTCTTGCCGTCTGGTTCGACGGGCGCATCCCATCGACCACCGGTCCGCAAGTTCGCGCTGCCGCCGGTGACTTGCGATGTCCGGTCGGACCCGATTCTGTCAGGACGAGGTGTCCGGGCCCTCGCCGTCGAGTTCGGCGAAGTGGTCGAACTCGCCGGCCACGACGCCCTTGGTGAAGGCGTCCCATTTCGTCGTGGTCGTCGTCACGACGTTCTCGGGGTCACTGGTCTCCCGGAGGTAGACGAGTTCGTCCGGGCCGAAGGCGATCTCGATCCAGGGGCCGGGGCCTTCCTCGCCCTCGGGGGCGGCGCGGATCCAGGTGAGGTCGGCGGGGATGTCAGCCATCGGCGTGGCTCTCCTTGAGGGTGCGCACGAGGGCGGCCCACGCGGCAGGGGTGGTGTGGAGTATCGCCCCGGCGGGGTCGCTGCTCTCGGTGAGTTCGACCGTGCTGTGGCTCGCGGCGACGTGCAGGCACGAGTCCCCCTGGGCGCAGTAGGACGACTTCTGCCAGTGGTCGTACGTGGGCATGAGTGCTCCCCTCACAGGTGCTGACCGATGTGGTGGATGAGATCCCGGGTGTCTTCCGGCGACAGCGCTGCGTCCTCGATCCTGCTGAACAAGGTCCGGTAGTTGTGGAGTTGGATCTCTGCGTCGAGGTACGCGAGGCCGTGGGACTGGTCGAGGTGGACGGTGTCCAGCTCTGGGACTGGACCGTACGCGTAGTAGATGGACTGGCCCGAGCCAGGGATAGCGCCTGCCTTGAACGGGATGACCTGGATGGTGATGTGGTCCTGCTCGCTCATGTCGAGGAGATGCTGCAACTGCGACCGCGCCGTCCCGGAGCCGCCGACCTCGGTATGCAGAGCCGCCTCGTGGATGAGCGCCTGGTACGGGGTCGGCTCCGCCCCGCGCAGCACTCCCTGCCGCTTCATTCGGAACGAAACACGGTGCTCGACGTCCGAGGGCGGAATCTCCGGGACGTGCTGCCGGAAGATCTCCCGCGCATGGTCGGCGTTCTGGAGCAGCCCGGGAATGTGTGCCGTAATGGCGCCGCGCAGCCGGTGGGCGTGGTGTTCCAGTTCCGCAAGGTCCAGGAGGGACATCGGCAGGAGCTCTTGGTACTCGGACCACCAGCCTCGCTTCCGGTCCTTGACCATGTCGACCAGGGCTTCGACGAAGGCATGGTCGGAGCACTCGTAGTTCTGCGCCATGGCGCGAAGCCGCTCGCCGCTCACTCCGAACCTGGCGGCCTCGATGTTGCTCAGCTGCCCCTGGCCGATGCCATGCAGCCGGGCGGCCTCGGTCGCCGTGAGGCCGGAGCGTTCACGCAGTTTGCGCAGTTCGGTGGCGACTCGGATGCGCCGACCGGTGGGGGCCGATCTGCCTGCCACGTAACTCCTCCTTGGCGGGGTTGAGTTCGACTCATCACTCACACGAGGGGATCTGCATGCAGTTTCACGAATGCAGTGCAAATAGAACTTGCAGAGAATCTAATCTCTGACTCAGGCCACTCGCCCGGAAGTACCCCGCTCGACGGAGCGGCCTCGTCACCGGGCACATCGAAGCGCACCCTCCAACTCTCCTCCGTGATCGGAGACTTCCATGGCCAGTGCCACGGTATCCCCGCCCTGGGCGTACACCCTCCAACTCCCGCAGGATCCCCGCGCCCCCGGCGTGGCCCGCTCCACCCTCCGCACCGTCCTGCGTGTGCACGGCATGCGCGAACTGACCGAGATCGCGGAGCTGTTGGCGAGCGAGCTGGTCACCAACGCGTACCTGTACTCCTCGGGGGCCTACTCCCTTCGCCTGCGCGACGCCGGACGCAGCCGTGTCCGGCTGAGCGTGTGGGACACCAACCCGCACATCCCCGCCCCCTTCCGATGGAACGCCGAAGCACCGGACGAACTCGCCGAACGCGGACGCGGCCTCTACCTCGTCACCCTCTACGCGGAGAGCTGGGGCGCCCACTCCATGGGAACCGGACTACCGGGACAGGGCGGCAAACTCCTCTGGGTGGAATGCGCGGCCAAGACGGAGGAGGCTCCGCCGTACAGCACTCAGTGACCTGGAACCGAAACGGGGGACGGGCCCGGCCTGCGCGCGGGGCGCCTCGTAGGGGAGGCCCCGCGCTTGCGTCTGCGGGCAGCCGATGGCGGGAGCACCGGGAGGTGATCGACGTGATCGGTCCCGGCGCCTCATTGGTCGCACCACGCGATCAACCGGCTGCGGATCGCGTACGCGGGTGGGTCTACGTCCCCGTGACGTAGGCGTTCCAGATCCGGAGCGGGAAGACATTGCCGCGCCCCGAATCGGGTCCGCCCACGCCCTGCATTCCCAGCAGTTGGGGGGTGCCCGGCTTGCTGCGGAACATCGTGACGGCCGTGGTCAGCCCCTTGCTGTGGCCGATGAACCAGGCCGACTTCATCCGGTCGTCCTCGCCGGTCGCGCCCGCCGCGAGGTCGTCGGCAGCCTTGGGCCCGGCAAACGCGGCGAACTTCCCGTCCCGGCGCAGCCGCGTCCAGGCCACCATCCCCAGTGTGTTGTTCACATCGTCGGCCACCGAGGCGTCCATCGCGCGCCGCGGCTCGGGCTTCCCGAAGCCCTCGACCACCTCGCCGTCCCGGGTCATCCTGGTCACCGAGTAGGGATCGGCCCTCATACCGTCGTTGCTGAAGGCGGTGTACGCGTCCGCCATCCTGACCGCGCTCGGGGTGGACGTGCCGAGGGGAAAGGACTTGTCCAGGCGGGCCAGGCTCGCCTCGTGCAGCCCGGCCGATACCGCCAGTTCCTTCACCTTCTTCAGCCCGATGCCCTTGCCGAGCAGCACGAAGGTCGCGTTGGACGACTTGACCAGCGCATCGCGCAGAGACGTCGGCGCCGTGACCATCACCTGGCCGGGACCGGCACCCGGCGGGGCGGGGAGCGCCGCGTACGGGCCGTCCTTGATCAGACGCCCCTCACTGTCGTAGCCGCTGTCCAGGGTGATCCCGTCGCCGTGCTGAAGAGCCGCTGCCAGCACGAAGGGCTTGAAGGCCGAGCCGACGGGGACGCCCGCGGTGTCGGCGTTGTTGGCGAAGTGGGTGACGGCGTCGGTTCCGCCGTACACCGCGGCCACGGCCCCGTCGGACCGCACGGATGCGGCGCCGACCTCCACGTACTTGTCCTCGGGGCGCTTCTTGGGGTCGAGGTCGCGCTTGCGCACGCTCCGCACGGCCCGTTCCAGCTGCCCCACCCTGGCCTTGTCGAAGGTGGTGTGCACCCGGTAGCCGCCCCGGAAGAGGTCCTTGTCGGTGAGGCCCGAGCGCTTCTTGATGTACTTGTTGGCGATGTCGACGAGATAGCCGGTCTGGCCGCCGAGGCTGGTCGGCTTGGCGGCCTGCCTCGGCTCGGGGAACTTCCGGTACGCGGCCCGCTCGGCCTTCGTCATCGTGCCGGTCTCCACCTGCCGGTCGAGGATCCACTCCCAGCGGCCGACGGCGCGTTCGTGGTTGCCTTTGCCTCCTGCGGGGTCGTACTGCTCCGCCCCCTTGAGCAGGGACGCGAGCAGCGCCGCCTGGCTGGGGTCGAGATCCTTCGCGGGGATTCCGTAGTACGCGTGCGCCGCTGCCTGGATGCCGTAGGCGCCACGGCCGAACCAGCTGGTGTTCAGATATCCCTGGAGGATCTCCTCCTTGCTCTGCTTGTTGCTCAGCTTCAGCGAGATGAAGAACTCCTTGAGCTTCCGGGTGGCCGACTGCTCCTGGCTGAGATAGGTGTTCTTCACGTACTGCTGGGTGATGGTGGAGCCGCCCTGGGTCTCACCGCCTTCGACCATGCTGACGGCCGCGCGGGCGATCCCCTTCGCCGATACCCCCGAGTCGGAGTAGAAGGTCTCGTTCTCGGCGGCGATGACCGCGTTCTCCACCGAATCGGGTATGTCGGCGAGCGTGACGTTCTGCCGATCGACCGCGCCCACGCTCACCATCTGGCTGCCGTCCGCCCAGTAGTAGACGGTGCCCTGCCTGCGCGCCTCGGCGTTCTCGTCCGGGATGTCGACGGATGCGTAGACCACGGCGAACAGCCCGGCCAGCGCTCCGGATCCGAGCAGGATCCCGCTCAGCACCTGCCGCCAGGAAGGGACCCAGCGGCGCCAGTTGCTTCTCCCCCGGCGGGGGTAGTCGACACGGAGGCCGCGAAGGCGGATCGGGCGGATGGGGCGTCGGGGCATGCTCCGGCTCCTCGTTCACCGTCCCGCACCAGTGTGGTGCGAGCTTGTGAGAGGAGATGTTCCGGATCGCGATCAGGTTGTCCCGGGGCCCCGTCCGACACGGGTGGCGAACCGAGGACGAAGCACAACGGCCTTCGCCAGCCGGTGGATTGGGGTCGCCGGCCCGCCGCGGGAGCGTCCGGAGGCATGGTCGCCCGGCGCTCGGTGAATCCACCCCCGCCGAAGGTCCTACGCCGCGTCCCCGTCCAGGTACCCGTCCAGCCAGGACGGGAACTCCGTCAGCGACGACAGGACGACGTCCGCGCCCGCCGCCCGGAGCTCCTCCGCGTCGCACGGGCCCGTGGCGACCGCGACCGACAGCGCCCCTGCCGTGCGGGCGCCGCGTACGTCGCCGGTGTGGTCGCCCACGTACACGTGCGCGCCGTGCTCGCGCAGCGCCTGGCCCTTCGCCTCCGCCCACAGGCCGCCGACGACGGCGTCGGGCTCGATCCCGAGGTGGGCGAGGTGGAGCTCCGCGCTCGGCCGGTGCTTGGCCGTGACGACTATCGCCCGGCCGCCCCGCTCACGGATCGCCGCGACGGACTCCCGGGCACCCGGCAGCGCGGGGCTCGGGGTGATGGCGTATGTGGGATAGATCTCCCGGTAGCGGTCGGCGGTGGCGGCCACCGCGTCGGCCGGGAACCAGTTGCGCAGCTCGTCGTCGACGGGCGGCCCGAGCCTGCTCACCACCAGGTCCGCGTCGATCGGCGTCCCCGTCTCGGCGGAAAGCGCCAGGTAGGCGGCCTTGATGCCGGGCCGGGTGTCGATGAGCGTCATGTCGAGGTCGAAGCCGACCGTCAGCGGGTGCGAAGGCATGAAGCCCATTGTCGCGCGCGGCGGGCGCCGGGCGTGTGCGGTACGGGCCCTCGGCCGCCGAACCGGCGGTGCTTAGACTTAGCCAAGCCTAACTTTGCTTCGCCTTTCGATTGGGTCCCATGTCAGCCGCCGCACCACGCCGCCCCAGACGCGCACTCGCGACGGCGGCGGCCGTTGCGGCGCTGCTGGTGGCGGTCCTTCTCAGTCTCGCCGTGGGGGCCCGTTCCATACCCCCGTCCGAGGTGATCGACGCCCTACTGCACGGCGGGCACTCCGACTCCGCCGAAGTCGTCCGGAACATGCGGGTACCGCGCACCCTGATCGGGCTGATGGTCGGCGCGGCACTGGCCCTCGCGGGCACGGTGCTCCAGGGCATCACCCGCAACCCCATCGCCGACCCGGGCATCCTCGGCATCAGCCAGGGCGCCTCGGTGGGCGTGGTGCTGGCCATCGCGTACGCCGGAATCCACACCCTGACGGGATACGCGTGGTTCGCGTTCGCGGGGGCCGCGATCGCCTCCGTCGCCGTGTACGCCGTCGCCTCCAGCGGGCGCGGGGGCGCCACCCCCGTGAAGCTCGCCCTCGGCGGCGCCGCGATCAACGCGCTGCTGGTGTCGGTGACGACGGCGGTGCTGACGACCAAGGCGTCCGCGCTGGACGAATTCCGCTTCTGGCAGGTCGGCTCCATCGCCGGGCGCGAAGCCGATGTGGCCCAGCAGATCTGGCCGTTCATGCTGGTCGGGGCCGTGCTCGTGCTGTCCGTCGCCCGGGGGCTGGACGCGCTGGCGCTCGGCGAGGACGTGGCGAAGGGCCTCGGGCAGAAGGTCGCCACGGTACGGATCGTCGGCGGCGTCGGGGCCACCGTGCTGACCGGTGTGGGTGTCGCGGCGGCCGGTCCGATCGCGTTCATCGGGCTCGCCGTCCCGCACATCGCCCGCGCGATCGTCGGCAGCGACCACCGCTGGGTGCTGCCGATGGCGGCGCTGATCGGCCCCGTCATGCTGCTCGTCTCCGACGTCATCGGCCGTGTCCTCTTCCCGCCGAGCGAGGTGCCGGCGGGCGTGATGACGGCACTGATCGGTGTTCCGTTCCTGGTCGTGCTGGTGCGCCGGAAGGCGGTGCCCGCATGAGCGGCACCACGGTCCGGGTGCGGCCCGCCGGATACCAGGTCGTACGGATCGGGGCGCGTGGCCGGTTCCTGGTGCACCGGCGCGCGGCCGTCGTCGCCGTGGCCCTCCTCGTCGCGCTGGCCGTCCTCTGTGTCGCGTACCTCTGCGTCGGCGAGAGCTTCGTCGCGCCCGGCGAGGTCGTGAAGGTGATCCTCGGGCAGCCGTCCCCCGACGAACTGGTCGTCGGCACGCTGCGGCTGCCGCGGATGGTCGTGGGGCTGCTGGTCGGCGCGGCGTTCGGGATCGCCGGTGCGCTGATCCAGACCGTCGCCCGCAATCCGCTGGCCAGCCCCGACATCATCGGCATCAGCCAGGGGGCGAGCGCGCTCACGGTCGGCGCGATGACCTTCGGCGTCACCTCGTACACCGTGCTGCCGTATCTGTCCGTCATCGGCGGGGTGACCGCGGCGGCGCTGGTGTACGTCTTCGCCTGGCGCGGCGGGCTGCACGCCACCCGCTTCGTCCTCATCGGTATCGGCTTCGCCATCGCGCTGCGGTCGCTCACCACGCTGTTCATGACGAAGGGCGACTATCTGGTCGCCCAGCAGGCGCAGGTCTGGATGACCGGCTCGCTCAACGGCCGCGGCTGGTCCGAGGCCGCACCGATCGGCTGGACGCTGCTGATCCTCCTGCCGGCCGTCCTGTGGGCGGCGCGGGCCCAGCGCACCGTCTCGATGGACGACGACACCGCGACGGCGCTCGGGGTGCGTCTGGGGCGCGTACGGCTGGGGCTCGTCGCCCTCGGCGTGATCCTGGCGTCCGTGGCGACCGGGACGGCCGGACCGGTCGACTTCGTGGCGCTGCTCGCCCCGCAGATCGCCCGCCGGATGACCCGTACCGCGCAGATCCCGCTGTTCTGCTCGGCGCTGCTCGGCGCGGTGATCGTGGTCTTCGCGGATCTGCTGGCGCGCAGGCTCTTCTCGCCCATCGAGCTTCCGGTGGGCGTTCTGACGGCGGCGGTCGGCGCCCCGTATCTGATCTGGCTGATCGTCCGAGGCCACGGCGGCGGTCGCGGCCGTAGTGGAGGCACCGCATGAGTTCGACCCGTACGTCCGACGCGTCCACCAGCACACCCGCGGCGACCGCGACCACGACCAGCCGGCTCACCGCACGGGAACTGACCCTCGCGTACGAGGACCGCACCGTCGTGCGCGAACTGGACCTCGACGTGCCCGACGGCCGGGTCACCGTGATCGTCGGGCCGAACGCCTGCGGCAAGTCGACCACCCTGCGCGCGCTCGGCCGGCTCCTCAAGCCGCGTGGCGGGGCGGTGCTCCTGGACGGCACCGAGCTGTCGAGGATCCCCACCAGGAAGATCGCCCAGTCGATCGGGCTGCTGCCGCAGACCCCGGTCGCCCCCGAGGCGATCACCGTCTCCGATCTCGTCGCCCGTGGCCGGCAGCCGCACCAGCACTGGTGGCAGCAGTGGTCGGAGGAGGACGAGCGGGCGGTGACGGAGGCGATGGAGCGTACGGACGTCACCGCGCTCGGCGAACGGTCGGTGGACGAGCTGTCCGGCGGGCAGCGTCAGCGGGTCTGGATCGCGATGGCGCTCGCCCAGGAGACCGATCTGCTGCTGCTCGACGAGCCGACCACGTACCTCGACATCGCGCATCAGGTGGAGGTCCTCGACCTGGTGCGCCGGCTGACCGCCCCGGCGGCGGACGGCACGCGCGGCCGGACCGTCGTCACCGTGCTCCACGACCTCAACCAGGCCGCCCGGTACGCGGACCACCTGGTCGCCATGAAGGCGGGGCGGATCGTCGCCGAGGGCCACCCGGACGACATCGTGACCGCCGACCTCGTGCGCGAGGTCTTCGGCCTGGACGCGGTGATCGTCCCGTGCCCGGTGACGGGTTCGCCGCTCGTGGTGCCGGGTGCGCCGTGGCAGGCCACACCGACGGCGTGAACGCGCGGCCCGCTCCCGGCGGGTGAGTGCCCGCCAGGACGGCTGCCCGAGGCCGCGGGCCGTCCGCCGTCGCCGGACGCCCGGGGCCGGCTCACCGCCGGCACACCCGTGACCGAGCACCCAGCCCGACCGACGAAAGGCAGTCCATGACCACCTTCACCCGCCGCCGCGGCCTCACCGTCGGCGCGCTCGCCCTGTCCGGCGCGCTCGCGCTCTGTGCCTGTGGCTCCTCGGACTCCGGCAAGGACTCCGGTGCCGGCACCACCGGGACCCGCACCGTCAAAACGGTCATGGGCGACGTCGAGGTCCCCGCGGCCCCCCGACGCGTCGTGGTCCTCGACACCGGTGAGCTGGACTCCGCACTCAGCCTCGGCGTACGGCCCGTCGGGGCGACGCACTCGGCGACGGAGGACGGCTTCCCCTCCTACCTGCCCGAGAGCCGCACGAAGGGCATCGAGGAGGTCGGCGACATCGCCAACCCCAACATGGAGACGGTCGCCTCGCTGAAGCCGGACCTCATCCTCACCAGCAAGGTCCGTGACGGTGACCGTTACGAGCAGCTCAGCGCCATCGCCCCCACCGTGATGACGGAGTCCACCGGATCCGCCTGGAAGGAGAACTTCCGGCTGCACGCGGACGCGCTCGGCAAGCAGGCCGAGGCGAAGAAGGTCATCGCCTCGTACGACGCCCATGTCGCGAAGGTGACCGAGGCGATCGGCGGCAAGGAGAAGGCGGCCGCCACGGACGTCAACTTCGTCCGCTTCGTCGAGGGCGCCGACATCCGCATCTACGGCAAGCAGAACTACATCGGCTCGATCCTCGCCGACGTCGGCGTGGGCCGCCCCGCGATCACCGACAAGGCCAAGGACGGCTTCTCGTACGACGTGTCCCCCGAGAGAATCGACCTCGCGGACGCGGACGTCGTCTTCACGTCGACGTACGGCGACCCGGACAAGGCGGGTGCGACGAAGACGATGAGCGGCGGCCTGTGGAAGGGGCTGACGGCGTCCAGGAACGGAAAGGTCTTCGAGGTCGACGACCGCCTGTGGATCGCGGGCATCGGCTACACGGCCGCGGACAGGATCCTCGACGAGCTGCAGGCCGATCTGACGAAGTGAGGAAGGCGGCGCGCGGGGCGCGTCCGGCGAGCGTCCGGGCCCGGACGGGATCGCGCGAGGGTTCCGTCCGCCGACGCCGCAGGACGGGCGCCTCGTGCGCCGCGCAGCCGTTCGCCGGGGTGGACGGCGGCTCCCGCGCGGTGTCGGGTGCCGCCGCCGAGGCGCCTTCGGCGGGTAACGGCTGACGGCACGTTCCGGTCGGGCGGGAGCGCCCGACTCCGGACGAGAACGCAGCGAGGTGCCGTGGCCGTCGTCGCGCGCCCGCCAGGGATTGCGGGACAGCCCTCAACCGGCCCGCCTCCGCGCCCGCCACACCAGGAACACCGCCGACGCCACCGCGGCCGTCCGTACCACCACCGGCCAGGCCCCGCTCAGCACCTGTGCCATCCCGTCCTCCGGGATGGGTTCGCCCCAGCGGCCCGTCGTCCGGCCCCACAGCCAGACCAGGGCGCCCACCACGACCACGCCCGGCAGCCCCATCGCGGCCCACTTCGCCTCCGCGCGGGACAGCTTGCGCGAGCTGTACGCCAGCAGCCAGCCGCCGGCCAGGGCCGGCCAGGAGCCCATCACGGCGCCCGCGACCAGCAGCACGGCGGCGAGCAGCAGCAAGGGGTGGGAGAAGCCGCGCCCCGTCGCCCCGCCCTCGCGCGCGGCGCGGCGGCCGAGCCCCGGGAACCGTCGGCGGCGCGGGGCCTCGCCGGGACCGTCGTCCTCGGTGGGGCCGTCACCGCCGTCCGGCTCGTCGTACTCCGGTTCACCGTCACCCGCGCGCGGACGCGGCACGGTGCCCCCGCCCGGGGGCGGCGGCTTCATCATGTCCGGGATCTCGACACCGCCGACGAACCCCGGCACATCGACCCCGTCACCGAACGGCGTCGGCTCGACGCGCCACCAGTCGGGCTCGTTGCCGGACCGGCCCAGCTCGTCCGAACCGGCCATGTGCGGCGGCGAAGGCACCCGACCGGCCGGTTCCGGGGCCGCGGACGGTGCGGCCCCGTCGCCGCGCCCCGGCTCCGCCTCCGTGGACTCCCCGTCCGAGGTCTCCGCCCGCACCGGCGACGCGCCCCGGCCGGAACCGTCTTTCCGGAGCATTCCCCGGCGCGGCCGGGGGACGCCGCCGCCCTCCCCCGCGACGGGTCCCGGCGCCTGCCGCAGCTCCACCGTGCCGTCCGCCGACGCGGCCGCCGCGGCGACCAGTTCGTCCGGCGTGCCGAGCCTCCCGATGATGCGGCGGACCGCCGCCGGAGTGTCCCCGGACTGCTTTTCACGCTGCCGGTCGATCTCGCCCCGCAGCGTCGCGACGAGCCTCATCCGGGCCCCCGAGGACAGCTGTTGTTGCTGCGCCAGGTCCCCGACCCGGCTCAGATAGTCGTAGACGAGCTGGTCGCTCTCGATGCCCACGCGATGGTTCCCCTCTGCGGCCCTGCACCGACGGTAGCGCCCTCGGGCCTGTCCGGAACGACTACCGTGGGACGGATGGGGACGACCACACCACCGCGGACGCTCGCCGAGGCCCTCCGCGCCCGGGACGACGAATCGCTGGCGGGGCTGCTGCGCGCCCGCCCCGACCTCCTCACCCCCGTGCCCGGCGACATCACCCAGCTCGCGACGAGGGCCGGCACGCGTGCCTCCGTCGTACGCGCGCTGGAGCACCTCGACCGGTTCGCCCTGCAGACCGCCGAGGCGCTCGCCGTGGCTCCCGACCCCGCCCCGTACGAGACGCTGCTCGGTCTCCTCACCGGCGACGGCCGGGACGACGGCGAGCACCGGGGCGGCGCGGGCACGGCGATCGCGGACGCGCTGCCCGCCGCCCTGGACACGCTGCGCGAACAGGCCCTCGTCTGGGGCGAGAACGACCGGCTGCGACTGGTGCGCACCGCGCGCGAACTCCTCGCGCCGTCCCCGCAGCACCCCTCCCCCACCGGCCTGGGTCCCTCCGTCGCGGAGGCGACCGCCGGGATGTCGCCGGGCCGCCTCCAGGAGATCCTGGCGGCGGCCGGTCTGCCCGCCACCCACGATCCGGTCTCCGCGGTGACGTCCCTGTCGGGGCTCTTCACCGACCGGGCCAGGATGGGCGAACTGCTGGACTCCGCCCCCGCCGAGGCCCTGTCCGTGCTGGACCGGCTGGTGTGGGGGCCGCCGTACGGGGAGGTGACGCCGAACCCCACCCCGCCGGTGAAATGGCTGCGCGACCACGGGCTGCTGCTGCCCGTGTCGACCCGCACCGTGGTGCTGCCGCGCGAGGCCGCCCTGCATCTGCGGGCCGGGCGCGCCCACCGGGTGCCGGAACCGCGTCCGCCGGCCGTGGAGGCGGTCGCCCACCGCGATCCCCAGGCTGTGGACAGCGCCGCGGCCGGCCAGGCGTTCCTGGCGGTGAGCACCGTCGAGGAGCTGCTGAAGGGCTGGAACGGCGGCGGGCCCGCGATACTGCGGGCCGGCGGCCTCAGTGTCCGCGACCTGAAGCGGACCGCCACCGCCCTGGACGTCTCCGAGCCGGTCGCCGCGTTCTGGACCGAACTCGCCTACGCGGCAGGGCTGCTGGCCTCCGACGGCGAGGCCGACGAACGGTACGCGCCGACGCCCGCCTACGACGACTGGGCCGAACTCCCCGCCCAGGACCGCTGGGCGCGCCTCGCCACCGCCTGGCTCGCCGCGACCCGCACGCCCGGACTGGTCGGCGGCCAGGACGCCAAGGGCCGGGCCCTGTCCGCCCTCGGCCCCGACCTCGACCGCTCCGCCGCGCCCGAGGTCCGCCACCGGGTCCTGGCCCTCCTCGCCTCGCTGGAGCCGGGCACCGCCCCCGACCCGGAGACCGTGCTCGCCCGGCTCCGCTGGGAACGCCCGCTGCGCGGCGCGTCCGCCTCCGCCGGGGACACCACCGACCTGCGGTCCCGGATCGCCCTGTGGACGTTCAACGAGTCCGAACTCCTCGGCATCACCGGCCGCGGCGCACTCGCCGCCCACACCCGCGCCCTGCTCGACTCCGGCCCCGCCGAGGCCGCCGCGCTGCTCGCGCCCCTCATCCCGGAGCCCCTGGACCACGTCCTGCTCCAGGCCGACCTGACGGCCGTCGCCCCCGGCCCGCTGGAGCGCCCGCTGGCGGACATGCTCTCCGCCCTCGCGGACATCGAGTCGAAGGGCGGCGCGACGGTCTACCGCTTCACTCCCGGCTCGGTGCGCCGGGCCCTGGACGCCGGACAGTCCGCGGCCGATCTGCACGCCTTCCTCGCCACCCACAGCCGCACACCGGTGCCGCAGCCTCTCAGCTACCTCATCGACGACGTCGCCCGCCGCCACGGCCATCTGCGGATCGGCGCCGCCTCCTCGTACGTGCGCTGCGACGACGAGGCCGTGCTGAACGAGATCCTCGCCGACAGGCGCTCGGCCGCACTGCGCCTGCGCCGCCTGGCACCGACGGCCCTGGCCGCCCGGGTCGACCCGGCGTCCCTGCTCGAAGGGCTGCGCGAGATGGGCTACGCGCCGGCCGCCGAGTCCGCCGAGGGCGATGTCCTGATCACCCGCGCGGGCGCCCGCCGCACGCCGCCCCGCACACCCCCCGTCCCCGTGCCCGAGGGCCCGCCGGTCCCGGACGCGACCCTGCTCGGCGCGGCGGTCCGGGCGATCCGCGCCGGGGAAACGGCCGCCACGGTGGTCCGCAAGGACCCGGCCGACGCGCCCACCACCACGCCCGGCGCCCTGCCCCGTACGAGCTCCGCCGAGACCCTCGCCACCGTCCAGGCCGCCGCGCTGACCGGCTCGGCGCTCTGGATCGGCTACGTCAACGCGGACGGCGCGGCCAGCCAGCGCGTCATCGCCCCGGTCCGGGTCGAGGGCGGCTTCGTCACGGCGTACGACCACACGGCGGACGAGGTCCGCACGTACCCGCTGCACCGGATCACGGGCGTGGCGGAACTGGCCGACGACCAGACGGTGTGACGGGTCCGGGGCGGAGTCCTCCGTCCTCGAACGGCGGACGGGCTCGCGAGGCGCGGCGGCCCGGGGTGCGCGATGCCCGGTGGGCCGGGCGCGCACCCACCCGTCCGGCCTTTGAGGGCGCAACCCCCGCCGCGACTCAGTGCGTCATCTGCACGGCGCAGAGCTTGCGCGCGCCGTTGAAGATCTGCCAGGAGAGCGTCCGCCGGTCCTGCCGCTGGGGGCAACCGCCCCCGCTCAGCACCGCCGTGATCGTCATGATCGCGTTCTGGCCGCGCGGCACCTGCGTCCGGTCACAGCCCCAGACGCTGAACAGCCGCCCTTCACCGTGGACGGACCCGTCGGCCTGTTTGCTCAGTGTCGCGGGGAAGCACTGCCCCACGACGAACACGCGGTCCAGACACAGCGCGACGGAGGATCCGTTGTCGTTGACGTGGCCCCAGCCCCGTTGGCCCCCGCCCTGGGGGCAGTTCGAGGCGGACGTGGTCACCATGGTCACCTTCGAGAAGGCGAAGTTCGCACCGCAGTCGACCGCGAACGGCCGGTCCTGGTTCAGCTTGCCCCAGCCGGCGTCGTACACGTTGAGGCAGGTACCGACGCCGACGGACGCGAACGCCACGTCGACCGGGTCCGGCGGATCGGGGGTGGGAGAGGGACTGGGACTGGGACTTGGGCTCGGGCTGGGTGAGGTCCCCTGCGCCTCCGGTCCCTCGTCGTCCTCACCGACGGACGGCGGCTCCCGGTGCGGCGCGGGCTGCGCTGCGGACCCGTCGGAGGGTTCCGCACCGATGGAGGGCTTCCGTTCGCCCACCGCCGCCGTCTCCTCCCACGGCTGCCACATGCCGAGGAGAGCGACGAGGCCCACGAGGGCGGCCAGCGCCGCCGACGAGGCACTGACGAAGTAGGTGGTGGTGATGTCGCGGCCGGCCACCTTGATCCGGGACCGGCCGTCCCCTCGCACATCGATGTGGGTCCCACCGTTGCCGTCGCGGTCGGAACCGTCCGAGGTCCCTCCGGAGTAGCTCAAACGATCACCCCTTGGTGATGTTGATGTCCCGCCCGGACATGGTGATGCGGGAGCGCCCCGACGCGGTCGCCGTCATGGTGACGCTGTTGGCCCGAGGTTCCTCCGCACGGGCAGTGGGACGCAAGTCGTCGATCAGCCGCTGGAGTTCGGGCACCATCTCCGGGTTGGCAGCCAGCAGCCGACGCAACCGTGTCTGCCATTCGCCGACGAGTTCCTGCTCGGCCTGCTCGGCCCCGTTCCGCCGCGCCCGGAGCACCTCGTCGCGCACCTCGCCCAGCTCGGCCACCACCGTGTCCGCCCGCTCGGGGTGCACCCGGCGCCACAGCTCGCCCATTGCCTGCTGCACCGCCTCCCAACCGGTCGTCGCCATTCCGGCGACCACCGTGGACGCGGCCAGACCCGCCAGTTCCGCCAACTCCGATGCCACTGTCTCACCCCTGTATTCGCCCGGATTCCTGGGGCAACGTGTATATCGCCCGGCTGGGACGGCGACCCACGATTTGAGGAGTTCCAGAGCATACGTATCCGGAGGGTCCGGGTCTGATCGATTACGGGCAGTGAGAGTGCCTGGTCAGGTTGCGGGCGGGGCTGAACGTGCTGGAGATCCGGCCGCTCAGGGCCGCGCGACAACCCCGAGGCGTCGACGCCCTCCCGGCCCGCCCGGCGTCGGAGGGCAGAACCCTCGCCCCGGTCCGGGGCGACGGCCGGGGAACCCGCCCTCCGCCCCTCATGCGGCACACTGGATGTTTGGCCGTTCCCGGCCTCCCCGCAGCAGAAAGGGCTGACGCGCGTGAGTGGACCCCTCATCGTCCAGAGCGACAAGACGCTGCTCCTGGAAGTCGACCACGACCAGGCCGACGCCTGTCGACGGGCCATCGCGCCCTTCGCCGAGCTGGAGCGGGCGCCCGAGCACATCCACACCTACCGGCTGACCCCCCTCGGGCTGTGGAACGCGCGCGCCGCCGGGCACGACGCCGAGCAGGTGGTCGACGCGCTCGTGCAGTACTCGCGCTACCCCGTTCCGCACGCGCTGCTCGTCGACATCGCCGAGACGATGGCCAGGTACGGCCGCCTCACGCTGTCCAAGCATCCGGTGCACGGTCTGGTGCTCACCTCCACCGACCGCCCCGTGCTGGAGGAGATCCTCCGGTCGAAGAAGATCCAGCCGCTCGTCGGGGCGCGGATCGACCCGGACACCGTCGCCGTGCACCCCTCGGAGCGCGGACAGATCAAGCAGACGCTGCTGAAGCTGGGCTGGCCCGCCGAGGACCTCGCGGGCTACGTGGACGGCGAGGCGCACCCCATCGAGCTCGCGGAGGACGGCTGGGCGCTGCGGCCGTACCAGAAGCAGGCCGTCGAGGGGTTCTGGCACGGTGGCTCGGGCGTCGTCGTGCTGCCCTGCGGTGCGGGCAAGACGCTGGTCGGGGCGGGTGCGATGGCGCAGGCCAAGGCGACCACGCTGATCCTGGTGACGAACACCGTCTCGGCCCGGCAGTGGAAGCACGAGCTGGTGAAGCGGACCTCGCTGACCGAGGACGAGATCGGCGAGTACAGCGGTACGCGCAAGGAGATCCGGCCGGTCACCATCGCCACGTACCAGGTGCTGACGACCCGCCGGAAGGGCGTCTACCCGCATCTGGAGCTGTTCGACTCCCGCGACTGGGGTCTGGTGATCTACGACGAGGTGCATCTGCTGCCCGCGCCCGTCTTCAAGTTCACCGCCGACCTGCAGGCGCGGCGGCGCCTCGGCCTCACCGCGACGCTGGTGCGTGAGGACGGCCGCGAGTCGGACGTCTTCTCGCTGATCGGGCCCAAGCGGTTCGACGCCCCGTGGAAGGAGATCGAGGCGCAGGGCTACATCGCGCCCGCCGACTGCGTCGAGGTGCGCGTCAATCTGACGGACTCGGAGCGGCTCGCGTACGCCACCGCGGAGACCGAGGAGAAGTACCGGTTCTGCGCGACGACCGCGACGAAGCGGAAGGTGACCGAGGCGCTCGTACGCAAGCACCGGGGCGAGCAGACCCTCGTCATCGGGCAGTACATCGACCAGCTCGACGAACTGGGTGAGCATCTGGACGCCCCGGTGATCAAGGGCGAGACGACCAACGCACAGCGCGAGAAGCTCTTCGACGCGTTCCGGGAGGGTGAGCTCAACGTCCTGGTGGTGTCGAAGGTGGCGAACTTCTCCATCGACCTGCCGGAGGCGACCGTCGCCATCCAGGTGTCGGGGACGTTCGGTTCGCGGCAGGAGGAGGCACAGCGGCTCGGCCGGGTGCTGCGGCCGAAGGCCGACGGGCACGAGGCGCGCTTCTACTCGGTGGTCGCCCGCGACACGATCGACCAGGACTTCGCGGCGCACCGCCAGCGCTTCCTGGCCGAGCAGGGGTACGCGTACCGGATCGTGGACGCGGACGAACTGCTGGCCGACGGCTGAGAGCGGTGGCCGGTCCGGGGCCGGCCGACGGGCGCCGGGCCGCGTGCGGCACTCAGTGCTGGTGGCGGACGCCCGCCTCTTCCGCGTACTCGCCGAGGACGACGACGCCGAACGCGGCGCGGGCGTAGACCTTGACGGCGCGCAGGGCGTCGCCGACGCGGTGGGTGTAGGGGTGACCGGTGGCCGCCGTCGCGCCGTGCGCGGGACCGGTCCTGCGGGGGTTCAGGGAGACGGTGCTCATGTGTTCCATGGTCCTGCGCCCGGGCCGCGACGGCATCGATCCTCGGGCGGAATCCGGGAGCGGTGCGCGTAGGTCTCCGGTCGCATGCCGTCCCCTACGGGGTGGACCCGGCAGCGGGCCGGAGCGAGCCCGGTGTCGGACGGGCGTCAAATCCGTTCGACCCCGGCGGGGGCGGTCGTTACAATCGCCGGTCTGCCCGCCTCCCGCACCGTGGTACCGGCCTTCGCCGGCAGCCGGGGGAGCGCCGCCGACCGGACGGAAACCGGCCGACAGCCGTACGCGCGCCCGCGCGCGTATCCCGTGATCGATCCCCGAGCGGACCGCATCGCCCCGAGCCGTGGCCGGGAGCGAGATGTGGTCCGCCGTCCTGCGTTGAAAAGCCGGAGGCAACACCGTGCCCGCGCACGAACACGAAAGCGACACCACCACCGATCCCCTGGATCATGAACGCGCCCATCTCACCGCGTCCCGCTCCGCGTTGCGCGCCATGCGCGAGGACGCCCAGGCCCTCGACATCCGTGACGTCACCGCGAACTGGGTGAACGCGGCCGTTCTGCAGGCCCAGATCGACGAGCGCATCAAGTCGCTCGCCGATCTCGCCCACACACCGCTCTTCTTCGGGCGCCTGGACTATCTGCACGCGGTCGGCGCGGAACAGGCCGAGGGTGCCGAGGGAGAGCAGTTCTACATCGGGCGCCGCCACGTCCATGACGCCGACGGCGACCCGATGGTCATCGACTGGCGCGCGCCCGTCTCGCAGCCGTTCTACCGGGCGTCCAGGAAGGATCCCCAGGACGTCGGCCGGCGCCGCCGTTTCGGCTACACCGGTGGTGAGCTGACCGCGTACGAGGACGAGCACCTCACCGACCCCGCCGAGGCCGAGCAGACCAGCAAGCTCCTCCAGGCGGAGATCGAGCGGCCGCGCGTCGGGCCGATGCGTGACATCGTCGCGACGATCCAGCCCGAGCAGGACGAGATCGTCCGCAGCGGCCTCGGCGGGACCGTCTGCGTGCAAGGAGGGCCCGGCACCGGCAAGACGGCCGTCGGCCTGCACCGGGTCGCGTATCTGCTGTACGCGCACCGCGAACGGCTCGCCCGCACGGGCACGCTGGTCATCGGCCCGAACCGGTCCTTCCTCCACTACATCGAGCAGGTGCTCCCGGCCCTCGGTGAGCTGGAGGTGAAGCAGGCGACCGTCGACGATCTGGTGGCGGCGGGCGTCGAGGTGCGCGGCACGGACTCGGCGGCCGCCGCCGTCGTCAAGGGCGACGCCAGGATGGCCCAGGTGCTGCGGCGGGCGATCCGCTCGCATGTGACGCCGCCGACGGAGCCGGTGATGGTGGTGCGCGGTTCGCGACGCTGGCGGGTGCCGGCGTACGAGCTGGAGGAGATCGTCACCGAGCTGCTGGCCCGTGACATGCGCTACGGGGCCGCCCACGAGGCGCTTCCCCAGCGGATCGCGCACTCCGTCCTGGTGCGGATGGAGGAGGCGGGCGAGGCGCCCGACGACCGGGTGCAGAACGCGGTGGCCCGCAACCCTGCCGTGAAGGCGGCCGTGAAGGCCATCTGGCCGGCCGTCGAACCGGCCAAGGTGGTGCTGCGGCTGTTGTCGGACGCGGAGTTCCTGGCCGAGCACGCGGAGGGGCTGCTCACCGAGGACGAGCAGAAGACGATCCTGTGGACCAGGCCGGCCCGGAGCGTGAAGTCCGCGAAGTGGTCGGCGGCGGACGCGGTGCTGATCGACGAGGCGAGCGATCTGGTGGCACGTACGCACTCGCTCGGCCATGTCGTGCTCGACGAGGCGCAGGACCTGTCCCCCATGCAGTACCGGGCGGTGGGCCGCCGTTGCACGACGGGTTCGGCGACGGTCCTCGGCGATCTCGCGCAGGGCACGACGCCGTGGTCGACGGAGAGCTGGGCGCAGGCACTGCACCACCTGGGCAAGCCGGACGCGGTGGTGGAGGAGCTGACGGCGGGCTTCCGTGTGCCGCGCGAGGTGATCGCGTACGCGTCCCGGTTGCTGCCGGAGATCTCTCCGGGGCTCGCGGCGGTGGAGTCGGTGCGCGAGTCGCCGGGTTCGCTGGAGGTGCGGCAGGTGGCCGGTCCGGCGGAGCTGGACGCGGCGGTGCTGGCGGCGTGCGAGGAGTCGCTGACGCGGGAGGGGTCGATCGGCCTGATCGCGGCCGATGCGCGTGTTCCGGCGCTGGCGGACGCGCTGACCGCGGCGGGCCACGCGTACCTCTCCCCCGGTGAGGAGACGACCGCCGAGTCCCGGCTGACGCTGGTACCGGCATCGCTGGCGAAGGGCCTGGAGTACGACTACGTGGTGCTGGACGAGCCGGCCGCGGTGGTGGACGGCGAACCGGACGAGCGCACGGGGCTGCGCCGGCTGTACGTGGCGCTGACGCGTGCGGTGTCGGGGCTGACGGTGGTGCACGCGGCGGCGCTGCCGGGAGAACTGGCGCCCGCAAGCCTCTCCGGCGTGTGAGGAGCGGGGCCCGGGGCGACGCCCCCGGGCCCCGGAAGGGGTGGGCGGGCCTGTTCCCCCCGCCCCCTACGCGTCGAGCACCGTGCGCCATTCCCGTACCGCCGTCGCGTCCACCGGGCCCGACCAGCCGTGCGGGCGGGCCGCGCCGCCGATGTGCACCGCGTCGAGGCCCGCGGCCAGCAGCTTCGGCAAGTGGTCCAGGCGGAGCCCGCCGCCCACCAGGATCTGGGGCTCGTACCCGGCCTCGCCCTTGCGGGCCGCCTCCACGAGCAGGGTCGGGATGCCGTCGTCCACGCCCTTCGGTGAGCCCGCGGTGAGGTACGTGTCGAGGCCCGGCATGTCCGCCAGTTGTTTGCGCAGGGCGTCGCGGTCGGCGGCCCGGTCGATCGCGCGGTGGAAGGTCCAGGGGCAGCCGTCCAGCTCGGCGACGAGCCGTTCGACGGCGACCAGGTCCGGGTGGCCTTCGGCGTCGAGGAAGCCCAGGACGAACTCCTCGGCGCCCTCCGCACGCAGTTCGCGCGCCTTCGCCACGAGCACATCGATGTCTCCGGCCGCGAAGCCGTCCGCCACCCTGAGCATCACCCGCAGCGGAATGTCCACCGCCGCCCGGATCTCCGCGAAGGTCGCACAGGACGGGGTCAGGCCGTCCGCCGCCATGTCGGTGACCAGCTCAAGACGGTCCGCACCACCCGCCTGGGCAGCGATCGCGTCCTCCGCGTCGAGAGCGATCACCTCCAGGACTGCACGGTTGCTCATGGGATCCCAATCCTCCAGGAAGCGGCAATAGGTCTAGTCCAATGACCAGCCTACGGGTCGGTCGACCGAGGGCGCAGCCTCAATCCGACGTGAAGATACGTGAGGTCAGACGCATCCCGGGGGAGTCGGACGCAGATACTCCGGATCCCGGCGACAGATCCACCCTTGCGCTTTATAGGGGAGGGGGGTATACCTGAACATGCAATGCATACCCCCTAGGGGTATGAAGACTCCGCCAGGGAGGACATCGTGTCCGCGCACACCGCCACAACCGGCACCGACTCCGGCACAGCCACCGGCACCACCGCAGAGGTCGAGCTCGCGATCGGCGGCATGACGTGCGCCTCCTGCGCGGCCCGCATCGAGAAGAAGCTCAACCGGATGGACGGCGTCGAGGCCACCGTCAATTACGCCACCGAGAAGGCCAAGGTCAGCTACCGGGGCGAGGACGTCTCCGTACAGGACCTGATCGCCACCGTCGAGAAGACCGGTTACACCGCGCACCGGCCCGCGCCCCCGGCGGCCGCCGAGGCCGACGCCCCCGAGGCGGCGGCCGACGAGCTGCGGCCCCTGCGGCAGCGGCTGCTCACCGCCGTCGCGCTCGCCGTGCCGGTGATCGCGATGGCGATGGTCCCGGCGCTCCAGTTCGACTACTGGCAGTGGCTCTCGCTGACCCTGACGGCCCCCGTCGTCACGTACGCCGCATGGCCGTTCCACAAGGCCGCGTTCACCAACGCCCGGCACGGCGCGGCGACGATGGACACCCTGATATCGGTCGGCACCTCGGCCGCGTTCCTGTGGTCGCTGTGGGCGCTGTTCTTCGGCACCGCCGGGATGACCGGCATGACGCACCCCTTCGAGCTGACGATCGGCCGGAGCGACGGCGCGGGCAACATCTATCTGGAGGCAGCCGCCGGCGTCACCGCCTTCATCCTGGCCGGGCGCTACTTCGAGGCCCGCTCCAAGCGGAAGGCGGGCGCCGCCCTCAAGGCGCTGCTGGAGCTCGGCGCCAAGGAGGTCACCGTGCTGCGCGGCGGCCGCGAGGTGACCGTGCCGACCGCCGACCTCCAGGTCGGGGACCGGTTCCTCGTCCGGCCCGGCGAGAAGATCGCCACCGACGGCACCGTCGTGGAGGGCGCGTCGGCCGTGGACGCGTCGATGCTCACCGGTGAGTCCGTGCCGGTGGAGGTCTCCGTCGGCGACTCCGTCACCGGCGCCACGCTCAACGCGGGCGGCCGGCTCGTCGTCGAGGCCACCCGGATCGGCGCCGACACCCAGCTGGCCCGGATGGCGAAGCTCGTCGAGGACGCGCAGAACGGCAAGGCGGCGGCCCAGCGTCTGGCGGACCGGATCTCGGCCGTCTTCGTCCCCGTCGTCATCGCCCTCGCGCTCGGTACGCTCGGCTTCTGGCTCGGCAACGGCGCGGGCCTGACGGCCGCGTTCACCGCCGCCGTAGCCGTACTGATCATCGCCTGCCCCTGCGCCCTGGGCCTCGCCACTCCCACCGCCCTCATGGTCGGCACCGGGCGCGGCGCCCAGCTCGGCATCCTGATCAAGGGCCCGGAGGTCCTGGAGACCACCCGCCGCGTCGACACGATCGTCCTCGACAAGACCGGCACGGTCACCACCGGCCGGATGACCCTGCTGGACGTGCACACGGCGGACGGGACGGACGAGCGCGACGTGCTGCGGCTCGCGGGTGCCCTGGAGCACTCCTCGGAACACCCCATCGCCCAGGCCGTCGCCGCCGGAGCCGCCGAGCGCACCGGTGCGGCGCTGCCCACCCCCGAGGACTTCGCCAACATCGCCGGGCTCGGCGTGCAGGGTGTCGTGGAGGGGCACGCCGTCCTCGTCGGCCGTGAGCAGCTGCTCGCCGAGTGGGAGATCCACCTGCCGGTGGAGCTGGCCCGGCACAAGGCCGCGGCGGAGGCCGCCGGCCGGACGGCCATCGCGGTCGCCTGGGACGGCGAGGCACGGGCGGTCCTCGAAGTCGCCGACGCGGTGAAGGACACCAGCGCGGAGGCCATTCGTCGGCTGCGGGCCCTGGGGCTGACCCCGATCCTGCTCACCGGTGACAACCGGGCGGTGGCCGAGGCGGTCGCGGCCGAGGTCGGGATCGAGAAGGTGTACGCGGAGGTCATGCCGGAGGACAAGGTCGACGTCGTCAAGGAACTCCAGTCCCAGGGCCGTTCGGTCGCCATGGTCGGTGACGGCGTCAACGACGCGGCGGCCCTCGCCCAGGCCGATCTGGGCCTGGCGATGGGCACGGGGACGGACGCCGCGATCGAGGCCGGCGACCTGACGCTGGTACGCGGGGATCTGCGGGCCGCGGCGGACGCCATCCGCCTCTCGCGCAGGACGCTGGGCACCATCCGTACGAACCTGTTCTGGGCCTTCGCCTACAACGTGGCCGCCCTGCCGCTCGCCGCGGCCGGACTGCTCAACCCGATGATCGCGGGCGCCGCGATGGCGTTCTCGTCGGTCTTCGTGGTCGGCAACTCGCTGCGGCTGCGCGGGTTCAGGGCGGCGGCGTAGGAAGCCGCCCGGCCCGACGGGGGGGCAGGCCCTCAGCCCGCCCGCACGAACCGCACCCGGGTTCCCGGCACCGCCTGTGCCGCGCCCGCGAGTGCGGTTTCGTGCACGACACCGACGACCGGGTAACCCCCGGTCGTCGGATGGTCGTCGAGGAACACCACCGGGCACCCGTCCGGCGGCACCTGGACGGCGCCGAGCACCATGCCCTCACTGGGCAGTTCGCCCGTGCGAGCACGTTTCAGTGGCGGCCCCTCCGTGCGCAGACCGATCCGGTTGCTGTGCGACGAGACCCGGTACGTGGCCGTTTCGAGCGTCCGCAATGCCTCGTTCGTGAACCAGGTGTGGCGGGGGCCCAGATACAGGGGGAGGACGAGTTCGGCCGGCGCCCCCGGCCAGGGGGCGGCGTCGATACCCGCAGGTCTCGACGGCCCGTGCCCCAGTGGCAGCACGTCGCCCTCGCGCAGGGGGGCCGGGCCCAGCCCGGAGAGCACGTCGGTGGACCTGCTGCCCAGCACCGGTTCCGGCAACAGGCCGCCCCCGAAGGCCAGATAGCTGCGCAGACCCCGCGCTGCGGGGCCGGCGTCGAGCACCGCCCCCGCCGGGACGCGCACGGGGGTCCCCCAGGCCACGGGCCGTCCGTCGACCGTGACCCGACAGGGAGCACCTCCGACGACGGCTACCACGAGCCGGCCGGGGCGGACCGCGCAGCCGGTGATGGTCGTCTCCAGCACTGCCGCGTCCACCGGGTTGCCGACCAGCCGGTTGGCGAGACGACGGGCCGGGGCGTCGAGGGCGCCGGCCCTCGGCACCCCGAGATGCGCCCAGCCGACGCGGCCGGCGTCCTGAACGGTGGTCAGCGCCCCGGCCCGGACCACGTCGAGGGCGTCCGTCGCCTCGATCACTCCGCCACCCCTGCCGCTCCCGCCACCACGAACCGCACCCGTGCGCCCGGCATCAGCAACGCCGCCGGTTCCCGTACCGGGTCCCACAGCTCCTCAGGGTTCGGCATCCGCCCGATGAGCTGCCATCCGCCGGGCGACGCGCGCGGATAGACCCCGGTGTACGGCCCCGCAAGAGCCACCGCCCCCGCCGGGACCTTCGTGCGCGGAGTCGTCCGCCGCGGCGCATGAAGGTGACCGGGCAGTCCGGTCAGACAGCCGAAGCCGGGCGCGAACCCACAGAACGCCACGCGGAACTCCGTACCGGCATGAATGCCCGGCACCTCGTCGACGCCGACACCCCACGCTGTGGCGACCTCGGCGAGATCCGGCCCGTCATAGACGACAGGGATCTCGACCGCGTCCCTGGCCCCACTCCGCATCGGCAGTGGTGTCCGCCAGGATGCGAGTTCGCGGGCGAACCGCACCCTCATCTCACGCGTATGGTCCGCGATACCGTCGAGCAGCACACTTCGTGCACCTGGCACGATCTCCCTTATGGCGGGCAGTTCACCGCGCGCGTGGCGGCGCAACAACTCGACGCGGAATGCCTCGGCGTGCTCGCCGGAGGACAACTCGACGAGCAGCGCCTCCCGGCCAACGGGCAGCACCAGCACCTCGGCACCGAATCCGTCCCCGCTCACACACACGCCCGCACGCCAACACCCGCCCCTTCCAGCGCCTCGCGGACCTGGCGGGCCGGCACCACGGTCCCGGGGACGTCTCCGTGCACACACAACGAGCCTGCGGCGACCGATGTCCGGCGGCCGTCGGCCGCCGTCCGTACACCGTCGCCCCAGAAGGCCCGGTTGCAGAGCACACCGCGCTGTCTGACGCACGAGACGGTGGCACCGGCCTCTTCGGCGAAGGCCCGCGGACCGCCGATCCGGCAGACGACCTCGGCTGCCGGATCGGCCGCGGGTACGTCCATGGAGCGGCATCCGAACCTGGCCGGATCGCGGTACGAGACCTGTGCCCGGATCCGTATACCCCGGTCTGCCGCCCGCTCGCAGATCCGTCGCGTCACGGAGGTGTCGTGCGGAAGCCGCAGGCGACATCGGCGCTGGTGACACAGTCGAGCGGCACGTCGTCGGTGAGGGTTCAGTTCCCGAACCCTTCACCGAAGTCCGCGTTGAGATCCATCGGATGGGTTGGACTCGTCTGATCCATCACGGGCGCACACCAGCGATTACCTGACAATCCGACAATGACTGGTGTTGCTCGGCGCGGGGGCAGGGACGACCGTACGGTGACCGGCCGTTCCGGCCGGCCACTCGGCGGGTCGACCGAGCACGTACGCCCGACAGGCAGGAGACCGGGCAAGGCGGCCGACAAGGTCGGTAGGGCCGACCGCACAGGCATGTCGCGGAGCCCCCGAGACCATCCGATCCCGAGCTAGGGTCGTCCCATGACCGACAGCTCACGCGGAAGCGGAAGCAGTGGCCACGAGGCGGGCAGCACCGACGCCGCTCTCCGCGACCGCTGGCGGGAGGCGCTCGTCGCGGCGCGGGGCGGGGCGTCCGGGCCCGATCCGGTGCCGTATGCCGACAATCTGCTGGCGCGCTGGGCCGAGCCGCAGCGTCGGTACCACACCACCGCGCACCTGGTCGCGGTGCTCGACCGCATCGACACGCTCGCCGGTCACGCGGCCGATGCGAACGCCGTGCGCCTCGCCGCCTGGTTCCACGACGCGGTCTACCGTCCCGACCGGTCCGAGAACGAGGAGCGCAGCGCCGCCCTCGCCGAGCGCGCCCTGCCTGAGGCGGGCGTACCGGCCGACGTCACGGCCGAGGTCGCCCGGCTCGTCCGGCTGACCGTCACGCACGATCCGGCGGACGGCGACACCGACGGCGAGGTGCTGTGCGACGCGGATCTGGCGATCCTGGCGGCGCCCCCGAAGGAGTACGCGGCGTACGCGGCGCAGGTGCGGGAGGAGTACGGCTTCGTGCCCGACGACGCGTTCCGCGAGGGGCGGGCGACGGTGCTGCGCCAGCTGCTCGGACTGCCACGGCTGTTCCGCACGCCGTACGGGGTGGAGCGGTGGGAAGCGCGGGCGCGGCAGAATCTGCTGACCGAATGGGAGCTGCTCGGTCACTGAGCCACGGGGTGCGGCGGCGGTCTCGGGAATGCGACGCGGCCGACCGCTGTTGGCAGCTGTCATGCCCGACTCTGCCGCTCTCCGCTCACGCATGCCACTTGCCGTGTACATTCTCGGCCTCTCCGTCTTCGCCCTGGGTACCAGCGAGTTCATGCTCTCCGGGCTGCTGCCGCCCATCGCCGACGACATGAACGTGTCCATTCCGCGGGCCGGACTTCTCATATCCGCCTTCGCGATCGGCATGGTGATCGGCGCCCCGCTGCTCGCCGTGGCCACGCTCCGGCTGCCCCGCCGCACCACACTGATCGCCCTGATCTCCGTCTTCGGCCTCGGGCAGGTCGCGGGCGCGCTGGCTCCGACGTACGAGGTGCTCTTCGCCTCCCGTGTCGTGAGCGCCTTCGCCTGCGCCGGATTCTGGGCGGTGGGGGCCGCGGTCGCCATCGCGATGGTGCCGGTGAACGCCCGTGCCCGCGCGATGGCCGTGATGATCGGCGGCCTGTCGATCGCCAATGTGCTGGGCGTGCCCCTGGGTGCCTTTCTCGGTGAGAACCTCGGCTGGCGATCGGCCTTCTGGGCCGTGGGTGCGGCGTCCGCCGTGGCGCTGGTCGGGGTGGCGACGCTGATTCCGCGGATCCCGCTGCCGGAGCAGAAGCCGCGGCTGAAGCGGGAGATGAGCATCTACCGGGACCGGCAGGTCTGGCTGTCGATCGTGATCACCGCGCTCGCGGCGGGCGGTGTCTTCTGCGCGTTCAGTTATCTGGCCCCGCTGCTGACGGATGTCGCCGGGCTGGACTCGGGCTGGGTGCCGACCGTGCTCGCGCTGTTCGGGATCGGCGCGCTGGTCGGCACGACGATCGGCGGCCGGGTCGCGGACGCGCATCTCTTCGGGGTGCTGATGAGCGGAATCGCGGCCTCGACGGTCTTCCTGGTCGCGCTGGCGCTGTTCGCGTCGAACCAGGTCGCCGCGGTCGGGCTCTCGTTCCTGCTGGGGGTGTCGGCGTTCTACACGGCCCCGGCGCTGAACGCCCGGATGTTCAATGTCGCGGGAGCCGCCCCGACGCTGGCCGGTGCGACGACGACGGCCGCGTTCAACCTCGGCAACACGGGCGGCCCCTGGCTGGGCGGCACGGTGATCGACGCGGACTTCGGTTTCGCGGCGACGGCATGGGCGGGGGCGGCGATGACGGTGCTGGCGCTGGCGGCCGTACTGCTCTCGCTGCGGCTGCACGGCGGAGGCAGGTCGCGACGGGTGACCGGGGCTCCGGCCGCGGCGTCGTCCCGGACTGCCGCGGAGGTCTCAGCGAAGGCCGCCGGCTGACGGCTGATCGACCGAGTCCGGTGCCGGATCACCGAGGGCCGGCACCGGGCGCCCCTTGGGCCGCCGGAGCCCGGCCTCCGTGATCCGGCGGACGAGTTCCTTCGAGCCGATCTGCCGGGCCCCGGCCCGCACCGCGTCCGCGTACCGCGATTCCGGTACGTCGTAGTGGTCCCGCTCGAAGGCGCGCGGCGGGCAGCCGATGGATGCCGCGAAGGCGTGCAGCTCCTCGAAGGACACGTCGCTGACCAGGTGGGACCAGAGCCGCCCGTGCCCCGGCCAGTCCGGCGGGTCGATGTAGACCGTCACCGCCGCAGTATCCCGCCCAGCGAACCGACCGGCGCGACGGCGACGGCGGCCTTGGTGCACACCCAGTGCGGGTCCGGGCCCAGTTCCGGTTCGACGTCCAGGGCGTGCGGGTCGCCCGCGTCGCAGACCGGGCACAGCGGCCACCGCCCGTACCGTTCGAGCAGCGCGTCCTGCACGTCCTGAGCGACGAGGCCGACCACGAACGCGGCGCCGTCCGGCCATTGTTCGACCCACCAGCGGCGGTGGGTCACGGCGTCCTCGACCAGCGAGACGATCCCGGCCTCGGCGACGTCACCTGCGGCGAGATCGGCCATCACCAGCGCGCGGGCCGTGTGCAACGCCTGTTCCAGGGGGTTCATCTCCATGGGCCCATTGTCACCCCGCCCGCGAACCCGCTTCTCGCGCCCGCCCCCGCCGTTTCCGCGCTGTCGTAGGCACTGCGGGAGGCACTGTCGGCGGCACGACCGGAAGCGCGGCCGGAGGCACGGCCGAAAGCGCCGATGGAAGGGTCGTCGACGGCACCGCCGGCGGTGCCGTCGGAGGCGGGGACCAAAGGGGGGTTGACGGGCAACCCGGTTGAAAATATCTTTCAAATGTGACCCATGACCTGAAGGAAAGTTTCAGCACTGACACCCCGCCCGCCCCGGCGGCTCTCGCGGCCAAGGTGCGCACGCTCGCGCCGTCCATGACCCGCTCCATGCAGCGCGTCGCCGAGGCCGTCGCGGGTGACCCCGCAGGCTGCGCCGCCCTCACGGTCACCGGTCTCGCCGAGCTCACCGGCACCAGCGAGGCGACCGTGGTCCGCACGGCCCGTCTCCTCGGCTACCCCGGCTATCGCGATCTGCGCCTGGCCCTCGCCGGGCTCGCGGCGCACCAGCAGTCGGGCCGGGCCCCCTCCGTCACCGCCGACATAGCGGTCGACGACCCGATCGCCGACGTGGTCGCCAAGCTGGCCTACGACGAACAGCAGACCCTCGCCGACACGGCCGCGGGGCTCGACACCGTCCAGCTCGGTGCCGCCGTGGCCGCCGCCGCCACCGCCCGGCGCATCGACATCTACGGCGTGGGCGCCTCCTCCCTCGTCGGGCAGGACCTGGCGCAGAAGCTGGCCCGTATCGGCCTGATCGCGCACTCCCACACGGACCCGCACCTCGCGGTGACCAACGCCGTGCAACTCCGCTCCGGCGATGTGGCCATCGCGATCACGCACTCCGGCTCCACCGTCGATGTCATCGAGCCCCTGCGGGTCGCGTTCGACCGCGGTGCCACGACGATCGCGATCACCGGCCGCCCCGACGGCCCGGTGACTCAGTACGCCGACCACGTGCTGACCACGTCCACCGCCCGGGAGAGCGAGCTGCGGCCCGCCGCCATGTCGAGCCGTACGAGCCAGTTGCTCGTCGTCGACTGCCTGTTCATAGGCGTCGCGCAGCGCACGTACGAAACGGCCGCACCGGCGCTCGCCGCCTCCTACGAGGCGCTGGCCCACCGCCACACCCCGCGCCCCCGCTGACCCGGGAGCGCATCGAACCGACCGCACCCGCACCCGCACCCGCACCCGCACCCGCACCCGCACCCGCTGAACCGTACGAGATCGAGAAAGCAGAGCTGCTCTCCATGACCTCCACCACCGACGCCGACACCAGTTCCCCCGACGGATACGGGGAGCTGCGCGCCCAGCTCGAAACGCTCACCACCGAGGCGTTCCGGCCCGAGCTCGCCGAGATCGACCGTCTGGACACGCTTGAGATCGCCCGGATCATGAACGGCGAGGACCGGTCCGTCCCGGCCGCCGTCGGCGCCCGGCTCCCCGAGATAGCCGCCGCGATCGACGGCACCGCGGAGCGCATGGCCCGCGGCGGGCGGCTGATCTACGCGGGCGCCGGCACCGCGGGCCGGCTCGGCGTGCTCGACGCCAGCGAGTGCCCGCCCACCTTCAACACCGACCCCTCGGAGGTCATCGGCCTGATCGCCGGCGGCCCGTCCGCCATGGTCAAGGCCGTCGAGGGCGCCGAGGACAGCAAGGAGCTGGCCGCCGCCGACCTCGACGCCCTGGATCTCGGCGCCGACGACACCGTGGTCGGCATCTCCGCCTCCGGCCGGACGCCGTACGCGATCGGGGCCGTCGAGCACGCCCGTGCCAAGGGCGCGCTGACCATCGGGCTGTCCTGCAACGCGGACTCCGCACTGGGCGCCGCGGCCGAGCACGGCATCGAGGTCGTCGTCGGCCCGGAGCTGCTCACCGGCTCCACCCGGCTCAAGGCGGGTACGGCCCAGAAGCTCGTCCTCAACATGCTCTCGACGATCACGATGATCCGGCTCGGCAAGACGTACGGGAACCTGATGGTCGACGTCCGCGCCTCCAACGAGAAGCTGCGCGCCCGCTCGCGCCGGATCGTCTCGCTCGCCACCGGGGCGTCCGACGAGGAGATCGAGGCCGCTCTCGCCGCGACCGACGGCGAGGTGAAGAACGCCATCCTCACCATCCTCGGCCAGGTCGACGGCCCCACCGCCGCCACCCTGCTGACCGCGGCCGACGGCCATCTCCGCGCCGCCCTCGCCGCCGCCCCCCGCACCACGACCTGACCCACCGGCTCCACCCCCGCACCCCCGCACAGCAAGGCACCACGCACCATGGCAACAGAAGACAAGAACCGCGCCACCGCCGCCGCGATCCTTCCGCTCGTCGGTGGCGCCGCGAACGTCAGCTCCATCGCCCACTGCATGACCCGGCTCCGGCTGGGTCTGCACGACCGCTCGCTCGTCGACGACGAGGCCCTGAAGGCGATACCCGCCGTCATGGGCGTGGTCGAGGACGACACGTACCAGATCGTCCTCGGGCCGGGCACCGTCGCCCGGGTCACACCGGAGTTCGAGCAGCTGGTGGAGGAGGGCAGCCAGGCCGCACCGGAACCGGCCGCGACCAAAACCGCCGCCCGCCCCGAAGGCCCCGCAACCACCTCCGCCTCCGCTCCCGCCTCGGCGGACGAACTGGCCGCCCAGGGCGCCGCGATGAGGGCGGCGCGGAAGGCGAAGAACGCCACCCCGTTCAAGCTCTTCCTGCGCAGGATCGCGAACATCTTCGTGCCGCTGATCCCGGCGCTCATCGGCTGCGGCATCATCGCCGGTCTCAACGGCCTGCTGGTGAACCTGGGCTGGCTGACCTCGGTCACGCCCGCCCTCGCCGCGATGGCGTCCGGCTTCATGGCGCTGATCGCCGTCTTCGTCGGCTTCAACACGGCGAAGGAGTTCGGCGGTACGCCGATCCTGGGCGGTGCGGTCGCCGCGATCATCGTCTTCCCGGGCGTCGCGAACATCGAGGCGTTCGGCCAGAAGCTCTCCCCCGGCCAGGGCGGTGTGCTGGGCGCACTCGGTGCGGCGGTGCTCGCGGTGTACGTGGAGAAGTGGTGCCGCCGCTGGGTGCCCGAGGCACTGGACGTCCTGGTCACCCCGACGCTCACGGTGCTGGTCTCCGGCCTGGTGACGATCTTCGGTCTGATGTACGTGGCCGGTGAGGTCTCCACCGCCATCGGCACGTTCGCCGACTGGCTGCTCTCCAACGGCGGCGCGGGTGCGGGCTTCGTGCTCGGCGGGCTCTTCCTGCCCCTGGTGATGCTGGGCCTGCACCAGGCGCTCATCCCGATCCACACCACCCTGATCGAACAGCAGGGCTACACCGTGCTGCTGCCGATCCTCGCGATGGCGGGCGCCGGCCAGGTCGGCGCGGCCGTGGCGGTCTACTTCCGCCTCCCCCGCAACGAGTCGATCCGCCGGACGATCAAGTCCGCACTCCCGGCCGGTCTGCTGGGCGTCGGCGAACCGCTGATCTACGGTGTCAGCCTCCCGCTGGGCCGCCCGTTCATCACGGCCTGCGTGGGCGGTGCGTTCGGCGGCGGCTTCATCGGGCTGTTCAACCAGCTCGGCGACAAGGTCGGCTCCACGGCCATCGGCCCGTCCGGCTGGGCGCTGTTCCCCCTGCTCGACGGCAACCACGGCCTCGGCACCACGATCGCGATCTACGCGGGGGGCCTGCTGATCGGCTACCTCGCCGGGTTCCTCGCGACGTACTTCTTCGGCTTCGGCAAGGACCTGCTGGCGGAGTTCAACGTCTCCCGGGAACCGGCGGCCTCCGCGGTCACGGCAACGGACGGCCCGACGTCACCGGCTCCCGGCCCCGACACCCCGGCGAAGGAACCGGCCGGGGTCTGACCCGGACACATGGATGAGGGGTGGTATCCGCGCTGCGGGTACCACCCCTCGTCCATGTCCACTTGCTGGAAGGACGCTCGGCCCGGCCGGGGCGGCGCCCTTCCGGCCCTCGGCCCCGCCGAACCGATCCGGCCCGCGCCATACTGGCCGGGTGACCGCTGCACGCATTCTCGTCGTCGAGGACGACCACGGCCTGCGCGATGTCCTGGCCCGTGGCCTGCGCGACGAGGACTTCGACGTCGTGACCGCCGTCGACGGCGCGACCGCCCTCAAGACCGTCGACGAGTCGGTGCACGCGGTCGTGCTCGACGTGGGGCTGCCGGATTCCGACGGACGCGATGTGTGCCAGGCGATGCGTGGTGCGGGGGTCACCGTTCCGGTGATCTTCCTGACCGCGCGCGGCGATCTCACCGACCGGCTCTCCGGTTTCGCCTCCGGGGGCGACGACTACCTGGTCAAACCGTTCCACCTCAGCGAACTCGCGGCCCGCGTCCGCGCGGTCCTGCATCGCGCCGGCCACCACGACAACGCCCTCGCCGACAGCGCGGGCGCGATGCGGCTGAACCCGGTCAGGCACGAGCTGACGGTCCACGGCCGGCCCGTGGCCCTGACGCCGACCGAGTTCCGTCTGCTGGCGTGCCTGATGTCCGGCCCCGGGAGCGTGGTGCGCCGCCGGGCCCTGCTGCGGGCCGGCTGGCCCGAGGGCGCCCAGGTCAGCGACAACACCCTGGACCAGTACCTGACCCGCCTGCGCCGCAAGCTCCGCGAGGCGGACAGCCCGCAGACCATCAGCACGGTGCGAGGTGTGGGTTACCGCTTCGGGGCTCCGACTCCGTCCCAGGGGCGATGAAGGGCTTCCCCGCTCCCCGTCGAGGCGGCCCGGTGCGCCGCATGCCCGCAGCCGGTGTCAGCGGCCCTGCCGCTTGCCGGCTCCCCGTCGCGCCGCGGATCGCACGCGACGCACACTTGTCATGACCAAAGCGAGCGGCTCAGCTCAAGGCAGTTACATTTACTTCAGCGAACCATGACGCGCGGGAGTCGCCGCGATCATCGAGTGGGCGGCCGGACCCGGCGGCGAGACCCCCGGCCGCTCCCCACGCGAGTCGGAACGACACCGGACGACAGCATTCGACGAGAGGACGGGAGGGCGAGGCGTGACGGTGTCGACGGGCACGGCCGAGGGTTCCGACAGGCCGGTGAAGCGCCTTCTCACCCCCCGGACCCTCCGCGGTCGCCTCGCCCTGATGGCCCTCGCCACCTGCGCCCTGTGGATCGGCGTCCTGACCACCGTCTTCAACCTCGCCCTCGACAACCGCCTCCACGGGCAGGCCGACGACGTCCTGCGCACCCGCGCCGAAGCGGTGGCGGCGACGGTGGACGTGCGACCCGACGGGCGGCTCGTCGTCCGGGAACCCACCGAGGACCGGGCCCTGGACGTCGGGGTCTGGATCTTCCAGGGCGACACGGTCGTCGAGAAGCCCCCCACCGCGCCCGCCGGCCTGCAGGCTCGGGCGGCCCGGCTCGCCGGAGGCCGCGAGACGTTCACGGACACCAAAGGCGGTGGGGCGTGGCGGCTGTACGCGTTCCCCGTCGACGTCCCCGCCCGGCAGGGACACCCGCCCACGCAGGCCGGCACCGTCGTCAGCTCCGTCAGCCTCGACCCGTACCGCAGCACGGCGGACACCGCGCTGGTCGGCTCCATCGCGCTGGCCGTGCTGCTGCTGGCCACCATCTATCTGCTGACCCGTCTCGTCGTACGACGGGCCCTGCGCCCCGTCGCCGCGATGAGCGAACAGGCCACCCGGTGGAGCGCCGCGGGCGCCCCCGAACGGTTCGGCGCCGAGGGCAGGCCCGCCGAACTCGCCTCGTTCGCCACCAGCCTGGACGCCCTGCTGGACCGGCTGGCCGCCGTCCTGCGACACGAGCAGCAGCAGGCCGCCGAGCTCTCCCACGAACTGCGCACCCCGCTCGCCCGCATCACCGCCGAGACCGAGTGGCTGACCGGACGCCCACGCTCGGCCGAGGAACGGGAGACCTCCTTGGAGGCCATCGCCGGCGCCGCCACCACCATGCAGCAGATCTGCGACTCGCTGCTCTCGGAAGTCCGCACCCGCAACGCGCAGGCTCCCGGCCGCTCCCGCTTCGCCGACATCGCGCACCGGCTGGCAGCACGCAACGCGGCCCTGTTCCCCGACGCCCCACCGGTGACCGTCGCGGCGGCAAAGGACGTAGCCCCCGGCGGCGAACCCGACGGCACCCGTGACACGGCAACCAACACCGCGCCCGGCACCGCACCGGACGTGAGCATCGGCGTCTCGCAGGACGTCGCCGAGCGCATCCTGACGCCGCTCCTGGACAACGCCCGCCGCTACGCCGCCCACACGATCACCCTCACCTGCGCGGCGGGCGCGGGCGAGGTCACGGTCCACGTCGGCGACGACGGCCCCGGCGTCCCGCCGGACTTCGTCGCCTCGCTCTTCGAACCCGGCCGTCGCGCCCGCCCGGAGGACGGACACGACGGCGCGGGTCTCGGTCTGGCCCTGGCCCGCCGACTGGCCAGGGCCGCGGGCGGCGACATCGCACTGGACGCCGCGGCCCCCGGCGCACGCTTCGTCGTCACCCTTCCCGCGGGCTGACTCCCCGTGCGCCGGCCGTCTCGACGGCACCGTCCCGCGCCACATCGCGCCGGGTCCGGGTCAGGAAGACGACCAGGCCGAGGATGACCGCGAGGAACAGGATGCTGGTGCCGACCGTGCCCAGCCCCAGCCCGCCGTCCGCGGTGGGCTGCGACAGATAGTCGCCCAGCGAGGCACCGAGCGGCCTGGTCAGGACGTACGCGATCCAGAACGACCACACCGCGTTGAAGTCCAGCGTGCGGTGCGCGAGCGCCACGGCCGCGATCAGCGCGGCGAACACGACCGCGGAGAGCCAGTACCCCAGGTTCAGCTTCTCCGCCGTGAGGTCGCCCGCGGACGTGCCGAGCGCGAAGGTGAACAGGATCGCCAGCCAGTAGAACGCCTCGCGACGCGTCGAACGGATGGTGTGGATGGACAGCGTCCGCTCACTCGCGTACCAGGCGACGAACGTGACGGCGAGCGCCACCGCGAACACCACGGTGGTGGTCTGGAGCGGAACGCCGAGGTTGTCGGTCAGGTTGTCGCTGATCAGCGTGCCGACCACGCTGATCAGGACCACGGACAGCCAGTACAGGCTCGGCACATAGGAGCGCGCCCGGAACTGGAAGACCAGGGTGACCACCAGCAGCGCGCTCATCAGGTATGAGGTGTTGGTCAGCCCCATGCCCAGGTTGTCGTTGAGCAGATCGGCGGCGGTCTCCCCCACGGTGGTGCACAGCACCTTGATCACCCAGAAGTAGACGGTCACTTCCGGGACCTTGTTCAGCATCTGTCGCGCACGGGAACGCGTACCCGGCGCACGCCTGTCGCCCGCGCCACGGGCGCCGACGGTGCGGTCGGTGTCGGTCGCCCCGGCGGCGCCGTTCGTTTCGGTCGTCATGAACGGCACGCTGACAGGGCTTCCCTGAACTTTTCCTGACCGCGTGCCCGGCGCGACCCCGCGCCCAGGGCGCGTCCGGCCTGCACCACGCGGGCCTGATCCAAGGGCGGCACCCCTCCGAGGTGTCGCCCTTCCCCGTGCTCACCGTCGCGTCGGCCCCGGTGTCCCCGACGCCGTCACGGCAGCCGCCCCTCCCGGTTGATCTCCCTGACCCGGGCCCTCAGCACTTCCCCGAGCGGGGCTGGGCGCACCGCCCCCGGCGGGCAGTCCCACTCGGGACCACCGCCCGGCGGGCGCAGCTGCACGTACGCCCCGACGTGCCCCATCACACGCCCCACGCGCCCGTCCCGGGTGTCCACCGCGAACGACCCCGGCTCGGGCCCGGACGGCTCGGCTCCCTCACCCGTCATGACCGGCCTGCCTCTGCATCTCCAGCGCCGCACTCAGCCGCAGCGCCGTGTCGAGATTGCACCGACCGAGGTCGACCAGCGGCGCCGCGGGTTCGTTCCCCGCGCACGACACCGGGTCGATCCGCAGCGAGGGAAGCGTGATCCCGACCCCGGAGAGCCCCTCCTTCAACCGCGCCACCGCGTCCTCCGCAGCCCGCACTCTTCCCTCTGTCGCCCTGCGCCGTTCCATCGTCGTCATGATCCATCCCTTTCCACGCTGAGTAATGACAATGCATACCCAGCGTGGCCAACGCGTCGCTAGCCTGGAAGAGGCGCAGAACCAACAACCGCACGTGTGTCACAGGGAGTTGTCATGCCTGGCCCCAAAGAGCTCGACCCCTCCTCCTCGCCACGCGCCCTGCTCGGCGCCGAACTCCGCCACCGGAGGGAGGGCGCGGGCCTCTCCCAGGGGGACCTGGGCCTGCCCCTGTTCGTCAGCGGCTCCTTCATCGGACAGCTGGAGTCCGGAACGCGCCGGATGCAGATGGACCAGGCCCAGAAACTGGACGAGATCCTGCACGCGGACGGGTTCTTCGTGCGCAACTGTGCCGCCCTGACGAAGTCGAAGTACCCGGATCACTTCGCCGAAGCGGCCGAGGCGGAGGCCGTGGCAAAGACGATCAAGGAGTACGCGCCTCAGCTGATCCCGGGGCTGTTGCAGACGGAGGGATATGCGAGGGCGGTGTTCCGGGCGTACCAGCCGACGGCTGTGGAAGGCGTGATCAACGACCTGGTCGCGGCACGACTGGAACGAGCTCGGCTCCTGACCGATCCAACAACGCCCTTGGTTTGGGCGGTTCTGGACGAGGCGGTGTTACGTCGCCAGGTCGGCGGCGCGGCAGTGATGGCCGAGGCGCTCCGCCACATCCTGGAGCTGGCCCGCAAACACCGGATCATCGTGCAGGTGCTGTCGTTCAGCGCGGGCGCCCACGCGGCCCTCGATGGTGGGCTGAAGTTGATGTCCTTCCCCGATGCGCCTCCGCTGGCGTATGTGGACGGCATCGGTTTCGGTCGGCTGCACGACGACCCGGCCACGGTCGCGCGACACCGACTGACCTACGATCTGCTACAGGCCAACGCGTTGTCACAAGAGCTGTCCCTGGCTCTGATCGAATCGGCGGCGGAGGATTACGCCCATGAAGATCAGCGGTTCTGACTACGACCTGTCCACGGCCACCTGGCACAAGTCCTCCTACAGCGGCGGTGACGGCGGCAACTGCCTCGAAGTCGCGACCTGGCGCAAGTCCACGCACAGCGGCGGCAGCGGCGGTGACTGCCTCGAAGTCGCCGACGGCCACCCCGGCATCGTCCCCGTGCGCGACTCCAAGGCGACCGAGGGCCCGACGCTCGTGTTCCGGGCCGCTGCCTGGACCTCCTTCATCGCGGACCTGAAGCACGCCTGAGAAGTCATCCCGCGGCGGGGAGGCCGACCCGCCGCCGACCTCCCCGCAGGCCAGGTGGTGTCGGGCAGCCGGCGCCGGAGCCGTGACCAGGCCGTCACGGCTTCAGCTTGTCGGCCTCCCTGACCTCGTGGAGGTGGATGAGGACGTCGTAGGCCTTGGCGAGCGCGGTGTCGCGCGGCTTCTCGGGGAACAGCGTGCCGACGTTGAGCGTGGGCCGGGCGGTGTTCAACCAGTCACGCGCGGCGGCCGGGGCGGTGCGGAGGTCGAGGTAGAAGTCCCGGTAGTGGACCTTGTCGAGGGTGGCCTCGTTCCGGTCGGGCTCGGCGGCGGGAACGGTGAACTTCTTCCACTCGCCGCCCAGCGCGGCATCCTTCGACAGGAAAGATCCCTGGTTGAAGGTGAAGCCGATGGGGAGATAGTTCCTGCCCATCGTGTCGCGCAGGAACGACCCCTGCGTCTTGGAGTACGTCTCGGGATCGCTGGAGACGTAGGCCACATGGTCGTTGTGCGCGGACAGCAGCACCTTCTGGCCGGTGCGCTGCTGCCACCAGGAGACGTTCTGGGCCATCACCTCGTCGCGGAAGCGCTGGGAGGCGGCGTTCGACTCCGGGTCGTCGGGGTTCAGGGTGAGGAACTCGGCGGTCTGGGCGACGGACCGGGCGTTCTGCTCGGCCCAGTCGAACGCTTCACCGCCGGAGCCCTTCAGACCGCTGACCAGTTCCAGGGCCTGCTGCGCCTTGGCGGCGAGCTGCTGCCGTTCCGCGAGCGGCTTGCCCAGGTAGGCGAAGACGTCGTCGATCGGGCGCAGCCCGGTGTAGAGCTCGTCGAGCCGCGGCAGCGCCTCCGGGTTGTTCTTCTGCACGTAGCCGGTCACCCGGCCGAAGAATGCGTCGCTCAGTGCGGGGGCGCCGATGTCGTCGCCCATGAAGTGGACGGTGCGGTCGGGGTGGTGGCGGTTGTAGTCCCGCATCCATTCGATGAGGCTGACGAACTCCTCGCGATCCCAGGGTGAGTTGGTGAGCGTCTCCTCGGCGATCTCGCGGGCGTCGCCCTTGCCGGTCTGGAGGTAGTCGTCGATCTGGAGTCCCGCGGACCAGCTCAGCTCCAGGGCGAAGGTGGTGAAGCCCTTCTTCTCGACGAGGTGGCGGAAGACCCGCTCCTTCATGGTGAAGAACTCGTGGGAGCCGTGGGTGGCCTCGCCGAGGCCGACCACCTTGGCGTCGCCGATCATCGAGCCCAGGGCTCGCAGGTCGGCCGTGTTCCCCCCGGGCTCGGTCGAGCGCAGCGGGTGGGCCGCCTGCTCCAGCGCGCGGACCGGGCCCTGCCCTCTGCCGGCCGTGTCGGCCGTGGCTGCCTGGACCGCCACAGGGGCGAGGACCGCTCCCGTCGCGACCGCCGCCGTCGCCAGCAGTACCCGTCGGCTGATCCTCTTCCGGTGCCTGGCCATGCTGCTACCTCTCAATTTGCGTATGACAACTTGAGAAGGATCATTTCCTGCGATTCCACCGCCGCGCACTGAGGGAAGCCCCCGACTCTTCCCGGGAGACAACTCCCGGGAAGAGTGGGAGGGCAGCGCCCGCTCGCCCACTCGATCGGGTGGAGCATTCCGGCCATAGATGCTGTTTGGGTGAGAAACGGACTCGCCGAGCGCAATCATTCGGCGGTGATCTCATCGAACCGGACGGTCCACCGTCCCAAGTCCCTGCTCCCGGCCGGGCTCGGCGCACTCGCCGCACTCACGCTGCTTCCGGCGATCCCGGCCACGGCCGCACCCGCCACCGCACCTGTGAACGACCCCTCGGCGCGGCCCGCCGCGTACGCGGCGCCCCGCGCGGCGACCCGGGCCGAGCGCAGGACCGCCGCGTACCTCGACTCGTTGCGGAACAGGCCCGCGAGGCTGAAGGCCTTCTTCAAGGCGCTGCCCAAGGGGGGCGATCTCCACAACCACCTGTCGGGCGCGGCGAGGACCGAGTTCCTGATCAAGCTCGCGGGCGAGAAGGGGCTCTGCATCGACTCGACGATGACGGCCGTCGCACCGCCGTGCGGGCCGGGCAAGAGGCCCGCCACCGACGCACAGACCGATGCCGCCTTCCGCCGACAGATCGTCCGGGCCTGGTCCATGCAGGACTTCCCGGCCGACCAGTCCGGGCACGACCACTTCTTCGACACCTTCAACAAGTTCGGCATGGCGACCTGGGATCGCGGCAAGCTGCTCGCCGATGTGGCCGACACCGTGGTGAAGCAGAACCAGTTCTATCTGGAGACCATGGTCACTCCGGCGTCGGACAGCGCCAAGAAGCTTGCCGACACCGTGGGTTACGACCCCGACTTCGCCGCCTTCCATCGCAAGCTCCTGGCCGGCGGGCAGCTCGACCGGGTCGTGGACGAAGCGGTCCAGGAGGCCGACGACGCCAACGCCCAGTTCCGGGTGGCAGCGCACTGCGACACCCGCCGCCCCGACCCGGGCTGCCGTCTGCCCGTCAGGTGGATCTCCCAGGTGTCCAGGGGCAGTTCCCCGGCACGGGTGTTCACACAGATCGCGGTGGGAATGCGCCTGGCGGAGCGGGACCCGAGGTTCGTCGCGGTCAACCTCGTGCAGCCCGAGGACTGGGACAGCTCGCTGGCCAACTACAGCCTCCAGATGCGGATGTTGAAGTACCTGCACGGCCAGTACCCGGGTGCCCACCTCACCCTGCACGCCGGTGAGCTGGCGCCCGGCCTGGTCAAGCCCGAGGACCTGACGTTCCACATCCGCGAGGCCGTACTCGTCGCCGGGGCCGAACGCATCGGACACGGCGTGGACCTGGTCCACGAGAACGACTGGCAGCAACTGGCCCGGACGATGGCGCGGCGCAAGGTGGCGGTCGAGGTGCCGTTCTCCAGCAACAAGCAGATCCTCGGCATCGCGGGCCCCGACCACCCGTTCAACGCGTACCGCCGCTACGGCGTACCGGTGGTCCTGGCCACCGACGACCCGGGGGTCTCGCGGATCGACATCAGCCACGAGTACCAGTACGCCGCCAAGACGTACGGTCTGCGCTACACCGAGCTGAAGGATCTCGCCCGCGCCTCGCTGGAGTACGCGTTCCGCCACGGCCGGAGCCTGTGGGCCGCCGACTCCGCCCCCTCCGCCTATCGGCCGGTTTCCGCCTGCCGCAACGACCGGCTCGGCGCCGAGCGTCCGAGCACGCGCTGTGCCCGCTACCTCGCCGACAACCCGAAGGCTGCGACACAGTGGCGTCAGGAGACGGCCTTCGCCGCCTTCGAACGCCGTCACCGCTGACCGCAGCCGCACCCATCGCCGGGCCCGGGGACTCGAGCCCGGGCCCGGACGTCGCTCCACGACGGGGTTCACACCGCGTCGGGACGTGAAGGCTCACCGTCGGCCGCGTCCCCCTCTCACGCCCCCTCCCGCGTGCCCCCTCCCCCGTCCCGGCCTCCGGCCCCGCTTCCGTCTCCGGTGAACAGCCTGTCCAGGTACTGATCGACAGCGGTGAGCACGCCCCGGGGCTCGATCACACCCAGTTCGACGAGGGTGGTGAAACCGGTGAGCGCGAGGAGCAGATCGGTCTCGACCACCGGGTCACGGTCGGGGTGGATGTACCCGTCGGTGATCGCCTGGCGGACCAGCCGTTCGACGAGGTCGCGCCCCTGGATCAGCCCTTCGCGCGCCCGCGCGTGAATGTTCTCGTCGTGCAGCGCCTCCAGGACGTAGGCGGCGCTCATCCGGCTCGTCGCGCGGGAGTCGGCGTGCAGGGGGAGCATCTCCAGGAGCATCACCCGGAAGACGTCGCGGGGGTGCGGCGGGTCACCGAGTCCCTGAAGGCCGCGGCCGACGCGCAGCGTGGTCTGCTCGGACGCGAAGTCCATGGCGAAGGAGAGCATCGCCTCGCGGGAGGCGAAATAGTGCTGCAGCTGCCCGAGCGAGATGCCCGCCTCCTGGGCGACCTCGCGCATGGTCAGATGCACCACGCCGCGCTGCTCCACCACGCGCCACAGCGCTCGGGCGATCACTTCGCGGCGTTCCTGGTGGTCCACCTGTTTCGGCATCGTCGGATTCTCCGTGATCTCTTTCCAATACGGTTGACATAATACATCTGACCGATAAACCTGGGGAGCACCGAGGAAGGAGGCGACATGCCTGAACAGCCGAGGGTGCGCACCGCGGAAGGTGTGGTGGAAGGCCGCCGACGGAGGGGGCACGCCGTGTTCCGCGGCATCCCCTACGCCCGGCCGCCGGTGGGCCCGCTGCGCTTCGCCGCCCCCGCCCCGCCGCGGCCCTGGGAGGGGACGAGGCAGGCGGTGGAGTTCGGCCCCACGGTTCCGCAGTCCGGCCCGGCCCGCGCGAATCCGACGGAAGGCACGGACTGGCTGACGCTCAATGTCAGCACTCCCGATCCGGGCGCGGCGGGGCTGCCCGTGCTGGTGTGGATCCACGGAGGCGCCTACATCGCGGGGACCTCCGGTGACCCGATGTACGACCCGGCGGCGCTGACCGGGGCCGGGCTCGTCGTGGTGAGCATCAACTACCGCGTGGGCGCAGAGGGTTTCGCCCTCATCGAAGGCGCCCCGCCCAACCGCGGGTTCCTCGACCAGATCGCGGCCCTGCACTGGGTGCGGCGGAACATCGCTTCCTTCGGAGGAGACCCCGACCGGGTCACCGTGGCCGGGCAGTCCGCCGGGGCGGGATCGATCGCCGCCCTGCTGACGATGAAGCCGGTGCGCGGCCTGTTCCGACGGGCCATCACCCATTCGGTGCCAGGAACCCACTGCACCCGCGCGCTGGCGGAACAGGTCACCGCCGCGCTCGCGGACCGGCTCGGCACGGCGCCCACCGCCGCGGCCCTCTCCGATGTGGAACCCCAGCGCCTGGCCGAGAGCGTCTCCGCGCTCGGCGCCGAACTCCCCGACCACCACGAGGCCTGGGGACGGCTCTCCCGGACCGGCGTCGCCATATACCCCGTCGTCGACGGGGACGTCCTCCCCGAAACGCCCTGGCCCGCTCTGGCCGACGGCCGCGCGAGCGGAGTCGACCTCCTCGTCGGCCATACACGCGACGAATTCCGGCTGTTCAGCGTCATGAGCGGACAGCTCGGCCGGTTCACCGAGCAGGACGCCCGTACCGCCCTGACCATGTTCGCCCCGGGCCCGGACGGCGCCGACGCCTACCGCGCCGCCCATCCGCGAGCCACCCCGGAGTACCTGCTGGAATCGGTGTACTCCGACGCGCTCTTCCGGATGCCTTCACTGCGGTTGGCCGAGGCGAACACCGCGGCGGGCGGCACCTCGTTCCTGTTCGAGCTGCGACTGGCCTCTCCGGCCCTCGGAGGAGTCCTGGGAGCGTGCCACAGCCTCGACGTCCCCCTGGCGTTCGGCACGCTGGACAGCCCCTCCGGCCGGGGACTCATCGGCGACCAGCCCACCCCCGAGACCCTCGCGGTGTCGCGGGAACTCCAGCAGGCGTGGATCCGTTTCGCCACCACGGGCGACTCCGGATGGGACGCCTTCCGCCCCGACCGGCCCCTCACCCGCGTCCTGGACACGGAATCGAAGACCCTGCCCTACCCTGAACATGCCTCCCGCCGGATCTGGGAGGGCCATGCCCCGGCTCCGTTCGATCTCACCTGAGGCGTGTCGCGCAGGGCTGTGGGGCGACGTGCTGCCGAGGGTCGGAGGTTCCCGCCGCGCATGAACCCGCGGGCCTCCGCGCCGCTCGATCCGTCACCGCGGCACCGCCGACCGCCCCGTACGCCCGGGGCCTGACGACCGGATCACACCGCGGCCGCTACTCCGGCGCCGACCAGAGGTGGGCGAGCGTGCCGAGTACGAGGCGGCAGACCTCGTCCGGTTCGGCGCCGGCCAGCGGCTCGCGGTGCACGACCGTCCGCATCAGGCCGATGCCGAGCAGCCAGGCCATGGCGAGATCCGCACGCAGGGCGCCGTCCGCGGTACCGGAGAGCCCGGCCAGCGCGCCCTGGTATTCCTCGCCCAGTTCCCGCAAGGTCCCGGCCGCCTCGTCACCCCGCCCTATGGAGCGCAGATAGACCTCGAGGGACCGGTTGCCCGTCCCGTCCGCGCTGCGGGTCAGCATCGAGCGCAGGGCGGTCTCGAAGAGCTCCTCGGGCGGCGTCGCCCTCAGCTGCTCCAGTCCGCCCTGAGCTATCACCTGCGCGAGCAGTCCCTGCTTGGACCCGAAATACCGGAACAGCAGCGCCTGATTGGCACCGGCCCGTTCCGCGATGCTCCGGACGGTCGTCCCCTCGTAACCCCGTTCCGCGAACAGGTCGCGGGCCGCCTCCAGCAGCCGGCGGCGCGTGGCCGCGGCGTCCCGGCGGCGCTCTCCGGGCGAGGGTGCGGGGGCGGACTCCATGAGCGATTTCCTCTCGGGCGGCCCGTCAGGATAACGGCCGTAAAGGGTCGTTGACCGGGGGTGGTGTCACTCCTACCTTTGTAAGCAGCTGCTTACATATCGGAGGCCGCAGTGACGAAAGCAGACATGGCACCTCTTGCCTATCCCTTCAACACCGCAGACGGGCTGCAGCTCGCGGACGAGTACGAGCGCGTACGCGACCAGCCGGGCCTGTTACGGGTCCAGATGGAGTACGGCGAACCGGCCTGGCTCGTCACCCGCTACGCCGACGCCCGGCTCGTCCTGGGCGACCCGCGCTTCAGCCGCGCCGAGGGCATCGCGCACGACGAGCCCCGGCAGTCCGAGGGGCGGCGCGACAGCGGCATCCTCAGCATGGATCCGCCCGACCACACCCGGCTGCGTTCCCTGGTCGCCAAGGCCTTCACGGTCCGCCAGATCGAGAAGCTCCGCCCCCAGGTCAAGGAGCTGACCGCGAGCCTCCTCGACGACCTGGAGGCGGCCGGACCGCCCGCGGACCTGGTCGACCTCTACGCACTGCCCCTGCCGGTCGCGGTGATCTGCCGAATGCTGGGCGTGCCCACCGAGGACCGTCCGCTCTTTCGCGTGTGGAGCGACGCGGCGCTGTCGACCACTTCCCTCACCGCGGCGGAGTTCGACGCCAGCCGGGAGGAACTGCGCGCTTACATGGCCGAGTTGATCGCCCAGCACCGTAAGTCCCCGCAGGACGACCTGATGACGGCACTCATCGAGGCACGCGACGGCGGCGACCGGCTCTCCGAACTCGAACTCGTCGATCTGTGCGTGGGCATCCTGGTGGCGGGCCACGAGACCACCGCGTCCCAGATCCCCAACTTCGTCCTGACCCTGCTGGACCACCCGGACCAGCTGGCCAGGCTCAGGGCCGAGCCCGAACTCGTCCCGAACGCGGTGGAGGAGCTGCTGCGCTTCGTGCCGCTGGGCAGCGGTGCCGGCCAGCCCCGTTATGCCACCGAGGACGTCGAGGTCGGCGGCACCCTCGTCCGGGCGGGCAGCCCGGTCCTGGTCGCCACCGGTGCCGCCAACCGTGACGCGCTGCGGTTCACCGCCCCGGGCGTGCTCGACATCACCCGTGAGGGCAATCAGCACCTCGGCTTCGGCCACGGGGTCCACCACTGCCTGGGTGCCCCGCTCGCCCGGCTGGAACTCCAGGAGGCACTGATCGCGCTCATCACCCGTTTCCCGGGGCTCCGGTTGGCGGGCGATGTGACATGGAAGTCCGAGATGCTGGTACGCGGCCCGCGCGTCATGCCGGTCGGGTGGTGACCGCCATGGCCTGGAACGTACGCGTCGATCCACAGCTCTGCCAGTCGTCGGGCATGTGCGCCGGGACCGTACCCGAGGTGTTCGCGCTGGACGGCGAGCACGCCCGGGTGCGGGCGGACGGCATCGAGCCGGACGAACGGGTCCTGGACGCGGCCGACATCTGCCCGGCCCAGGCGATCACCGTGCACGACGGGAACACCGTCGTCGGCCCCCGCCGCGACTGAGCCCCGGCCGCGCGACCGCCCCCGCGCCGGCCATGCGGCAAGGTGTACGGCCTCATGGCGGGCGGTGGGCGGTGGGCGCGGGAACCCGCCCGTCGAACCACTGACCCCGCGCGAGGAGGAGGTGGCGGCGGCGCCGGTCGCCGGGGGGCCTGCCGCACACGGATGTCGGCGAGGAACTGCTCATCCCACTCGCCACCGTCAAGTCCCACGTGGCCGACCTCCGGCGCAAGCCGGTCGTCCGCAACCGGGTCGGCACAGCCGCCCGGGCCGGGCCGTCCGGCCCGGCCCCGACCGATCAGGTCCGAGGGCGGATCATCCGTAGCCTTGTCGGCGCGCCCCGGCCTTCGTGTCGGCGTCGAGCCTCTGGTCAGCACGGGTTCACCAACTCACCGCAGCCGCCCGTGCCGGGGAGAACGACCCCGGCACGGGCGGCTGCGGGACGGACCGGGCGAGCGCTAACCGACCCGCTCCAGGACCCACTGCGGCTCGCCGCCGGGGAGGAGGACCACGCGCCGGCCCTCCGTCGTCAGGAAGCCGAACTCACCCCGGTCGAGGGCGATGTTGACCGGCGCTCCATCGGGTGCGCCCTGGATCGACCACTGGTCGGGCTGCCTGCCGCACTGGTCCACCCCCACGACGGGCGGGTAGATCCGGAGCGGCGAGAGCGCCAGGCAGCGGTTCTCCCCGCGCGGTTCACGGATCTGGGCGAGGCCGTCGGTCTGGTTGCGGATCTCCCACACGGTGCCGGGGCTGCAGGGCTCGACGTGGCCGCCCAGCGGACCCTCGCCGCCGGCGAGACACTCACCGCTGCGCACGTCGCGGATCAGGTAGGAGCCGTCGTCGGCGGCCTGGGCCGGGGTGGCCAGCGCCGCCACCGCGACGGTGGCCGCGGCGAGGGAGAGAATCGAACGAATACGCACGGGACTCCTCGTACGAGAGAGAAATACGGAAGGCCGGGCCACGTCGGCGGCGGCCCCGGATTCCCCAAGATCACAAAGATGCAAGGCCGTTCGCGCGCCCGGCAGACCTCCGGCCCGGGTTTCCACCCCAACGGCAGCGGCGCGCGCGCATCACGCGCGGCGCACTCGAATCTCTCTCGCGCCCCCGGCGACGAGGAACATCCCTTCCGGAGCTCAAGCCGCGGAGTCCGAGCGCTCTTTCCGAGGAAGGGGAGGTGGGCCGCTTCCCACCCACCCTCCCCGCCCGGCGAGTTGACTTCACGTGACCGGCTTGCCACGGATGGTGGCGACGCTCTAGCGTTCCGAATACCGAACGACCCCTGCCGGTGCTGTCACACCGAACAGGGGCCTGACCACTTCGATCGTCAGGACCGATCTCATGGCTGTCGGCCAGCTTAGTACCGCCCCATGTGCCCCGCACGTATCCCTGCCCACGCCCGCGCACCCGATGGCCAATCCGGGCTACGGCAAACGTTCCGCACCGGCTCAACTACCCCGCACAGAGCGCGATTTCGCGCATCTGCCGCCCCGCGAGGCATCCATCGCGGCGTACGTCGACCGGCTTCCCGAGGGCGCCGACATCTCCGTGAAGACGCTGGCCAAGGTCCTCCCGTACGGCCAGTGCGCACTGCGGACCGCCCTCAACCGCCTTCAGGAGGCCGGTCATCTGCGGCGCGGCAGCGAGTGCGTCGCCCATGACGAGGTTCTGCTCTGGGTGACCCGCACGTTCTTCTCCCGCACCGCGCGGGACGACGACTGGTGGGCGGCGTTCAGCCGGGGCGACACACCGCCCGAGCGGCAGCGACAGCGACACCCCACCCGTTCCCGCGCGTTCGTACTGCTGGCCGCACTGGGCCGCACCACCCCCGCCCTCACCCTCTCCGCGGCGGACTGCGCGGCACTGGAGCCGCAGGTCACCGAATGGTTCGAGCGCGGTGCCACGGAGGCGGAACTGCTGCACGCCCTCACCGACGGCCTCCCCGCCCCCGTCCACCACGCGGCGGCCCTCGTCCGCAGGCGACTGGCCGACAAGATGCCACCCGAACGGGTCGCTCCGGCACGCCACCGGACGGCGTTGCGCACCCTGGAGTGCGGCGAGTGCCGCACGCCCGGCAGCGCGGAGGCCCTGATCGGCGGCCGGTGCGGCCCCTGCCGCGGCAACCCCGTCGACGTCCCCGCGGGACCGGCCGGAACCGTACCGGCCACCGGCGTACGCAGCCGTATGAGCGCGGTCCGGGCGGCGATGACGCCACGCTCCGAGCGGATCGGCCACCCGACCCGCTCCCGCCTCCAGTGATGACGAGGTGTCCGAAACCGGCTCCCACCTGGGAGTGGTTTGATCCACTCCCGCCTCCGGGTCGCTACTTTGAGTGTTCCTCTTGGCACACTTTGTAACGAACCGACCCAAAGGGGAACGAACCATGTCCGAACCGACTCTTGAGCAGATCGTCTCGGGGCTTCGCAGCAGGCCCGCCATCGCCCTTGCCCCCGGCCCCCGCCTGGACGCCGAGAAGCACGGAGCCCTCCCTCTGCCACCCAACACCGTGTGGGACCTGCCGGGCGGTACCGCCTGGGTCTACCACGGCGAGGGGAACAAGGACCTCGTACGGCCCGTGATCTTCGCCGACGGATTCAACACCGGTCCGAGCAGCCTGGACTTCTGCTGGGAGATCATGGAGTTCGGGGACTACGCGCTCATCAGCGAACTGCGCCGCCGGGGACACGACGTGATCCTTCTCGGCTTCCACGAGCGCAGTGCGTCGATTCTGGACAACTCCAGGACCGCGCAGGCCGCGATCCATTACGCCCTCGCGGAACAGCTGGGCGACACACCACTGGCCGTCGGCGGTTTCAGCATGGGCGGGCTGGTCACCCGCCACGCCCTGGCCGCGATGGAACACCAGGGCATCGATCACCGGACCGCGCTGTACTTCTCGTACGACAGCCCGCACCGCGGCGCCTGGATCCCGATCGCACTGCAGTCGTTCGCGCACCGCATCAAGGATCTCGACAGCCGGTTCTCCGACCAGATCAACAGCCCGGCCGCGCGCGAGCTGCTCTGGCGGCACATCGCGAAGTGGGACGGAACACCGGACCGGAGCGAGGAACGCGCCGCGTTCCTCGCGCAGATGCGGAAGATCGGCGAATGGCCGCAACGACCGCGGCGGATCGGTGTCGCCAACGGCGTGGCCGACGGCACCGGCACCGATGTGCGGGCCGGCGAACTGGCCCTGGAGGGCAAGGGTCTCTCGGTCGCGGGCACCGAGCTCCACACCCAGGCCCCGGGCGACGACGAACGCGTCGCGAAGCTGCGGGTGGTGACGCCGAAGACCGACGAGGTGCGCACGTCCGGACTCCCGTCGATCGACGGCGCCCCCGGCGGCTCGCTGGAAGGCTTCGGCATCCTCGCGGACGCCTTCAACGCCCTCAGCCCCGTCCTCGGGTTCAAGACGGACGTGCGCATCCGTTCGCACTGCTTCGTCCCCGCCGTCAGCGCGGTCGACGTCCGCGACCTGGACACGGACGAGGAGCTTTACACGAACATCTCCGAACTCCCGCCGCAGGAGGGCGGGCTGGACGAGTACCGGCTCTCGTCCCGGAACGAGGGGCACACCCTCGTGACGGAGGAACTCTGCACCTGGCTCCTCGACCGGCTCCCGTAGGGCGGGGCGTCGCGGCGCCCGGTCATACCGGGGAGCCAGGCTCCATGGCGAAATGGGGACCGCGGTATCACGCGCCCACGATGCTCCGGCGGGCATCGTGGGGGCGTCCACCGCGCCTCCACGGGGAGCCTCACGTGACCGATGTCCCGCACGACCACAGCCGTACCCTCAACCGTCGTCAGGCGCTCGTCACCGGGGTGACTGCTTCGGCGCTACTGGCCACGGGCGCCATGCCGTCGCCCGCCGCCGCGGCCGGACGGGCCCGCCGCTCCTCGCTGCCGACGGCCGGGCTGCCGCGCCCCACCGGCCCGTTCGCCGTCGGAACCGTCGCGCTCCACCTCGTCGACCGCTCGCGGACCGAGCCCTGGGTGCCGGGCACCTCCGCCCACCGGGAGCTGATGGTCAGCCTCTGGTACCCGGCCCGGCCGTACGGAACGGGGCGTACCGTGCCGCAGATGACGCCCGGGGCGGCGTCCCACTTCGGGAGCGCGGAGGGGGCCGCGGCCCTCAACCTGCGGATGGCTCCCGGGAGCGTCGACTGGGGCGCCACTCTCACCCACGCGTACCGGGACTCGCCCGTCGACCCCAGGGCCGGGCGGCTCCCCGTGCTGTTGTACTCCCCCGGACTCGGCGACCCGCGCACCTGGAACACCGCGCTCGTGGAGGACCTGGCGAGCCGGGGGTACGCCGTCGTCACGATCGACCACACCCACGAGGCGACCGAGGTCGAGTTCCCCGACGGCCGGCTCGCGACCATGCGGTTCTTCGACGGGACGCCGCCGACCGACCCGGAGGCGATCAGCGCCCTGCTGGAGAAGGTCGTGGCGGTCCGGGTCGCCGACAGCCGGTTCGTGCTCGACGAGCTCGCACGGCTGAACCGGACACGGTTCGCCGGCACGCTCGATCTGCGCCGGGTCGGAATGTTCGGCCAGTCCGCGGGCGGGTTCACCACGGCGCAGACGATGCACGACGACCGACGCGTCCTGGCGGGCGTCGACATGGACGGTGAGATGGACTACGTCGGCGGGAGGAAGCCCGACGGCACCCGTCTGAGCAGCGTGGCACTGGACGGGCTCGACCGGCCACTGCTGCTGATGGGGACCGGGAGCGAGGACTCGGGCGACTACCGTCAGCAGCCGTCGTGGGCTGCCTTCTGGGCGAACACCCGCGGCTGGAAGGCCGATGTGACGCTGACCGGCTCGCGGCACGCCACGTACACGGACGCCGAGGTGCTGCTGCCCCGGCTGGCCCGGCAGGGCGCGGTTCCGGAGGGCGGGCTCACGGGAGCGATCGGGACGGTGCCGCCGCACCGCGCGACGGCCGCGAACCGTGCGTACCTGGCGTCGTTCTTCGACCGGTGGCTGCGCGGGCACGACGACCGTCTGCTGCACGGGCCCTCGGCACGCTTCCCGGAAATGGTCTTCGCACGCTGATCCACAGGGGATGTCGGGACAGCCCTCAGGGCGCGCAGGCACCGTCCCCACCCCGGAAACGACATCGGCCCCCGGGACCAGCTGGTCCCAGGGGCCGATGCGGCAAAGCTGTGCCGGAACTACCGATCCGTCAGGATCAGAAGTCCATGTCACCGCCCGGCATGCCGCCCGGAGCGGCCGCGGCGGCCTTCTCCGGCTTGTCGGCGATGACGGCCTCGGTGGTGAGGAACAGCGCGGCGATGGACGCGGCGTTCTGCAGGGCGGAGCGCGTGACCTTCGCCGGGTCGAGAATGCCCTCGGCGATCATGTCGACGTACTCGCCGGTCGCGGCGTTCAGACCGTGGCCGACGGCCAGGTTGCGCACCTTCTCGACGACGACGCCGCCCTCGAGACCACCGTTGACGGCGATCTGCTTCAGCGGGGCCTCCAGCGCCAGCTTGACGGCGTTGGCGCCGGTCGCCTCGTCACCCGAGAGCTCCAGCTTCTCGAAGACGGCCGAGGCCTGGAGCAGAGCCACGCCGCCACCGGCGACGATGCCCTCCTCGACGGCGGCCTTGGCGTTGCGCACCGCGTCCTCGATGCGGTGCTTGCGCTCCTTGAGCTCGACCTCGGTCGCGGCACCGGCCTTGATGACGGCCACGCCGCCGGCCAGCTTCGCGAGGCGCTCCTGGAGCTTCTCGCGGTCGTAGTCCGAGTCGGAGTTCTCGATCTCGGCGCGGATCTGGTTGACGCGACCCTGGACCTGGTCGCTGTCACCGGCACCGTCGACGATCGTGGTCTCGTCCTTGGTGATGACGACCTTGCGGGCGCGGCCGAGCAGGTCGAGACCGGCGTTCTCCAGCTTGAGGCCGACCTCCTCGGAGATGACGGTGCCACCGGTGAGGATGGCGATGTCGCCGAGCATGGCCTTGCGGCGGTCACCGAAGCCCGGGGCCTTGACGGCGACGGACTTGAAGGTGCCACGGATCTTGTTGACGACCAGGGTCGACAGGGCCTCGCCCTCGACGTCCTCGGCGATGATCAGCAGCGGCTTGCCGGACTGCATGACCTTCTCCAGCAGCGGAAGGAGGTCCTTCACGTTGCTGACCTTGGAGTTCACGATCAGGATGTACGGGTCGTCGAGGGACGACTCCATGCGCTCCATGTCGGTGGCGAAGTACGCCGAGATGTAGCCCTTGTCGAAGCGCATACCCTCGGTGAGCTCCAGCTCCAGACCGAAGGTCTGGGACTCCTCGACGGTGATGACGCCTTCCTTGCCGACCTTGTCCATGGCCTCGGCGATGAGCTCGCCGATCTGGGTGTCGGCGGCGGAGATGGAGGCGGTCGAAGCGATCTGCTCCTTGGTCTCCACGTCCTTGGCCTGCTCCAGGAGGGCGGCGGAGACGGCCTCGACGGCCTTCTCGATACCCCGCTTGAGGGCCATCGGGTTGGCACCCGCGGCGACGTTGCGCAGACCCTCGCGGACGAGAGCCTGGGCGAGAACGGTGGCGGTGGTCGTACCGTCGCCGGCGACGTCGTCCGTCTTCTTGGCGACCTCCTTGACCAGCTCCGCACCGATCTTCTCGTACGGGTCCTCCAGCTCGATCTCCTTGGCGATGGAAACACCATCGTTGGTGATCGTGGGGGCGCCCCACTTCTTCTCAAGGACGACGTTGCGACCCTTGGGGCCAAGGGTGACCTTGACGGCGTCGGCGAGCTGGTTCATGCCGCGCTCGAGACCGCGCCGGGCCTCCTCGTCGAACGCGATGATCTTGGCCATGTGAAGTGGTCCTCCCGGACAGGGGTGGATTTCTCCGGACCGAGTGGCGCCCGCGACGGACGGCCTGCGTGACCGGTGGTTCCTTGCCCCACCGGACCTGCGGGCCTCACCGGCCCGGTCCAAGTTCTGTCACTCTCACCTGGAGAGTGCTAACGCCAATGATTAGCACTCGACCCCCGAGAGTGCAAGCGTCCCCCTCCGGATGCGGACAACGACGACTCCGCGCGGAGGACCCGTACACGGACGCGCGGAGGGCCCGTACCCCTGGGGTACGGGCCCTCCGTGCGTGAGTGGTGTCGTTGGCCGACCGCGTCGAGCTCAGCCGACGGCGAGCTTGACCATGTCCGCCTGCGGCCCCTTCTGGCCCTGCGAGATCTCGAACTCAACTCGCTGACCCTCTTCAAGGGTGCGGTACCCGTCCATCTGGATCGCGCTGTAGTGGACGAAAACATCCGCACCACCGTCGACCGCGATGAAGCCGTACCCCTTCTCCGCGTTGAACCACTTGACGGTGCCCTGAGCCATGCCTAACTCCCCTATTACTGGCCCTTGCGCAGGACCGCACTTCGCGGACCCGGGTCAGAACTCACCCTCCGACAGGAGAGGGTGCGTGCGCCGGAACGCGTCGACCGCGGCTGAATGTATCTGCCCAACTGCCCTCTGCAACAGGTCAATCGGACGAGAATTCTGGGCAGCGCCGAACGCCCGAATATGGGGAATTCATGGGATTCCCGGGCAAGTCGGGCCGGGCAAAGGTGACTTATGACGCAAGGAGATCCGACACTTTGGCTGCATCTTGTCGCGACCAGGCGCATTCTCATATGCGGGCGGCACGGGCAGCTGGGGGGACTTCCCACACTGTACCCCGCTCAACCATGCAGAATTGCCCCCTCCGCTTCTCTCGCGGAGGGGGCAATTCACATAACGCTGTGCAGTCGGGCAGCAGGATCAGCAGCCGCCCGCGACGGCCGGGATGATCGAGATTCCGGCGCCGTCCGGCGTCGCCGTCTCCAGACCGCTCTCGAAGCGCACGTCGTCGTCGTTGACGTACACGTTCACGAAGCGGCGCAGCTTGCCCTGGTCGTCCAGGACACGGGCGGCGATGCCCGGGTGGTTCTGCTCCAGGGACTCGATGACCTGGGAGAGGGTCGAGCCCTCGGCCGGGACCTCGGCCTGGCCGCCCGTGTAGGTGCGGAGGATGGTGGGGATACGGACCTTGACGCTCATGGCGGGTGCCTTCCTTCGGTCTCGGGTGGTCAGCTGGTGGCGAGGCCGGCGGCGCGGAACGCGTCCAGGCTCGGCCGGATCGTCGCGGTCGCCTGCGAGGTGGCGGCCACCGCGTCCAGGGTCTTGAGACCGTCGCCCGTGTTGAGGACGACGGTGGTCAGTGCCGGGTCCAGCAGACCGGCCTCGATCAGCTTCTTCGTCACGCCGACCGTCACCCCGCCGGCCGTCTCCGCGAAGATGCCCTCGGTGCGCGCCAGCAGCTTGATCGCGTCGACGACCTGCTCGTCGTCGACGTCCTCGACCGCGCCGCCGGTACGGCGGGCGATGTCCAGGACGTACGGGCCGTCGGCCGGGTTGCCGATGGCCAGGGACTTGGCGATGGTGTTCGGCTTCTGGGGCCGCACGACGTCGTGACCGGCCTTGAAGGCGGTGGAGACCGGGGAGCAGCCCTCGGCCTGGGCGCCGAAGATCTTGTACGGCTTGTCCTCGACGAGTCCGAGCCTGATCAGCTCCTGCAGGCCCTTGTCGATCTTCGTGAGCTGCGAGCCGGACGCGATCGGGATGACGATCTGGTCGGGCAGCCGCCAGCCGAGCTGCTCACAGATCTCGTACGCCAGGGTCTTGGAGCCCTCGCCGTAGTACGGGCGCAGGTTGACGTTGACGAAGCCCCAGCCCTCGCCGAGCGGGTCGCCGATGAGCTCCGAGCAGAAGCGGTTGACGTCGTCGTAGTTGCCCTCGATGCCGACCAGCTCACCGCCGTACACCGCGGCCATGACGACCTTGCCCTGCTCCAGGTCGTGCGGGATGAACACGCAGGAGCGGAAGCCGGCGCGGGCTGCCGCGGCACCCACCGCACCGGCGAGGTTGCCGGTGGAGGAGCAGGAGAGGGTGGTGAAACCGAAGGCGCGGGCGGCCTCGACGGCGATGGCGACGACGCGGTCCTTGAAGGAGTGCGTCGGGTTGCCGGAGTCGTCCTTGACGTACAGGCCGCCGGTGACGCCCAGCTCGCGGGCGAGGTTGTCGGCCTTGACCAGCTTGGTGAAACCGGGGTTGATGTTGGGCTTGTCCGCGACATCGGCGGGGACCGGCAGCAGCGGCGCGTAGCGCCAGATGTTGTTCGGCCCGGCCTCGATGCGCTTCCTCAGCTCGTCGGGAGAGCCGGTGGGCAGGTCGTACGCCACTTCGAGCGGCCCGAAACAGGTCGCGCAGGCGAAAATGGGGCCGAGTTCGAAACGCTCGCCGCACTCGCGGCAGGAAAGCGCCGCGGCGGGGCCGAGGTCGACGGCGTCGGTGGAAGAATCGGTGCTTACTGCAACGGTCTGCGCAGCCATGGAGGCGAGGCCCTTTCTCCTCATCTTCCTCGCGGCGCGTTTCGCCACGAGACGGAATTGGCACCTTCCCCACCTGACCTCGCGGTCGGCAGGAGGGTTGCCGGGACTTCAACGGGCCGTTCCCTCAGTCCCTCTGGATGAGCGCTGTGGCACTGGATCTCCGATCCAGGCATTTATCGGCGGACCGACCCCGACATGCGACGGCCGTCCGCGTTGTTCAAGACTGTAACCGAAGCACCGGACAGTTGAGATAGTCGTCCGAACCGCGAGATGGATCACATACAGGGAGTATCGACCGTGCTGGAAGAGGTCGAAAGCTGGCTGGCCAGGCGTTCCTGGTCGGCCGCCGACCGCCCGCTGGACCGGCTCCTCGCCGCCAAGGCCCGGGACCCGCGTCGCGGAAGCGTGAGCGTCGTGCTGCCCGCGCTCGACGAGGAAGCGACGGTCGGCGAGATAGTCACGACGATCCGGCGCGAGCTGATGGAGAAGGTCCAGCTGGTCGACGAGCTCGTGGTGATCGATTCCGGTTCCACGGACGCCACGGCGAAGGTGGCCCGGGAGGCCGGTGCGCGGGTGGTGCACCGCGACGACATACTCCCGCGGATACCGGCCGTGCCCGGCAAGGGCGAGGTGCTGTGGCGGTCGCTCCTGGTGACCGGCGGGGACATCGTCTGTTTCGTCGACGCCGATCTGAAGGAATTCTCGGCCGACTTCGTCTCCGGCATCGTCGGCCCGCTGCTGACCGACCCGGACGTGCGGTTCGTCAAGGCGATGTACGACCGCCCGCTCGGCGACACGGCGGGGCAGGGCGGCCGGGTGACCGAGCTGGTGGCCCGGCCGCTGCTCAATCTGCACTGGCCGCGGCTGGCCGGTTTCGTCCAGCCGCTGGGCGGCGAGTACGCGGCGCGCCGCTCGCTCCTCGAACAACTGCCCTTTCCCGTCGGTTACGGGGTGGAACTGGGCCTCCTGGTCGACGCGCTGCACACGGTGGGCCTGGACGCGCTGGCCCAGGTGGACGTGGGGGTCCGCAGACACCGCCACCAGGACGGGCAGGCGCTCGGCCGGATGGCGGCGGCGATCTACCGGACCGCCCAGCTCCGGCTGTCCCGCGGCCACTTGGTGCGGCCTTCGCTCACGCAGTTCGAGCGCGGCGAGAACGGCTTCGTCCCGCGCACCCATCCGGTGGACACCGAGGAGCGCCCGCCGATGCGCGAGATCGAGGAGTACGTTTCACGCCGCGCGGCCTGACCTCGCCTGACTTCGCACGTTTGGGCGGTTCGTGATCGGGCTAGATTCCGCAACATGGTCTCCGAGCACGAAGCCCAGTCCGCCGCCCGGCCCTCCGCCCGGCTCCCTGCCGCGCCTTCGGATCAGCCGCCCGCCGAGCCTTCCGCGCAGGTTCTCGTCGCGTCCAACCGCGGCCCGGTGTCGTACACCCTGAACACGGACGGATCACTCGACGCGAAGCGGGGCGGCGGCGGGCTCGTATCCGGGCTGAGCGCCGTGAAGGACAAGCTGTGGGTGTGCGCCGCGCTCGGTGACAGGGACCGGGAGGCGGTCCGGCGCGGGGTCGGTGAGCAGGGCGTCCGCATGCTCGACATCGACGCCGCCGTGCACGCGGACGCGTACAACGGCATCGCGAACTCGGTGCTCTGGTTCGTCCATCACATGCTGTACCAGACCCCGCTGGAGCCGGTCTTCGACGCGGAGTTCCGGCGTCGGTGGGCATCGTTCGAGACCTACAACCGGGCCTTCGCCGAAGCGCTCGCCGAGGAGGCGGGTCCCGGCGCCGCCGTGCTGGTGCAGGACTACCACCTGGCGCTGGTGCCCGGCATGCTCCGCGAGCTCCGCCCCGACCTGCGGATCGGCCACTTCTCGCACACCCCGTGGGCGCCCGCCGACTACTTCCGGCTGCTCCCCGACGACATCGCCGAGCAGCTGCTGCACGGCATCCTGGGCGCGGACCGGGCGGCTTTCCTGACCCGGCGCTGGGCGGACGCGTTCATCGGCTGCTGCACGGAGATCCTGGGCGGCACCGGCCGGACCAGGGTCGGGGTGCACGGGCTGGGCGCGGACGCGGACTTCCTGCGCCGGCGCGCGCACGAGGCGGATGTGGACGAGCGGATGGCGGCGCTGCGGGAGCAGGTCGGCCCCGGGCGGAGGACGATCGTACGAGTGGACCGAACGGAGCTGTCCAAGAACATCGTGCGCGGCCTGCTCGCCTACCGCGCGCTCCTCGAGGAGCGGCCCGAATGGCGCGAGCGCGTCGTCCATGTCGCCTTCGCCTACCCCTCGCGGCAGGACCTGGCGGTGTACCGCGACTACACGGCCGAGGTGCAGCAGGTCGCCGACGAGATCAACGCCGTGTACGGCACCGCGGGCTGGACCCCGGTCGTGCTCCACGTCAAGGACGACTTCGCCCGCTCGCTCGCCGCGTACCGGCTGGCCGACGTGGCGCTCGTCAACCCGATCCGCGACGGCATGAACCTGGTCGCCAAGGAGGTCCCGGTCGTCTCCGACCACGGCTGCGCGCTGGTGCTGTCGCGGGAGGCGGGGGCATACGAGGAGCTGGGCAGCGACGCGGTCGTGGTGAACCCGTACGACGTGTCCGCGACGGCGGCCGCGCTGCACGAGGCGCTGACGATGGCGGACGACGAACGGGCCGCGCGCACGGAGCGGCTGGCCGCGGCCGCGGTGGCGCTGCCGCCGCAGCAGTGGTTCCTGGACCAGTTGGACGCGCTGCGGCAGGAGGTCTGAGAACGAACCCGCCCGGCGATCGCGAAACACGGCGTGGCAGCCGTCGGGTCCCGTTTCGCCGCGCGGCCCCGATCCGTGTGTCCCGGCCCACCCCCGTGCACGGCCGGGACACCTCCCGCGTCGGTCAGCGAACGACGTAGAGCTTCTTGGGCCAGCCCGTACGGTCCAGCCGCGAGAACAGATCCTTGATGTCCCGCGGATTCAGCTTGATGCAGCCGTTGGAGAAGTAGTCGTTGGGGTTGCGGTCGGTCCACTTCTCGGACTCGATCGTTCCCTGCCGCCCGTTCGGCTTCATCTCACTGTGGATGAACAGCTCGGTGCGCTTGGTGCGGCCGTTCTTGCAGACCTTGTCCGACAGCTTGATCACGAAGCCGTTGATGATGCCGTCGAAGTTCTTGCGGTGCCATTGGACCGCGTACGGGTGCCGGGCGTCGGCGTCGGGCAGCCATCCCCTGCCGACCGCGCACTCGTTCGTGACCTGCCCGGAGCCGGCCTTCCACCGCTTGATCACCTTGTCGCGTCCGGGCACCCGCTTCACCAGCTCCAGACGGGAGTCGGTGACCGTTCCCTTGTCGAAGCGCAGGTAGTAGGCGTCGGTGACGGCGGCCGATGCCCCGGTCTCCTCCCGCGCCTGCGCCGACGGTGTCAGCGTCGCGCTCAGTCCTGCGGCGAGGACGGTGGCGAGGGCGAACGGTACGACGCGTGTATTCAGGTTCACTGGATCCCTCCGTATGGGCCATTGGTCGTGGAAGCGTTGATCCACCGCGTCTGCGCGACCTCGGTGGAGAAGGCTTCGTGCGAGTGAGGCGTGGCTCAGGCGTCGCAGTGCCGGAACGGTGGCCACCGCTCCTCGGCCTGTGCGCCGCGCCTGCTTCGACCGCAATCCTGCTGACGCCCGGCGGGCCGGACCAGCCTTTTCGGTCCTGGCCGAAGCGCCTGCCCGGGACCCCCCGGCGATCCCTGCCGAAACGGGTGATGTCCGGAACTCGCCATGTGGAACCGGGACTTGAAGGTTCCTTGCGACCGCCGGGAGAAGCAGAAGACTGGGTGGTCCGAGGACGGGGCAAGTGGAAGGTTCTCCATGCTGCGCATTCACTTCACATCGGAAGATCTCGCCAGGACGAGAGTCCTGACCACCTGGGGCCCCCTCGGAGAGACGCTCCTGAGCCTGACCACCCTGCGGCAGAGCAACACCGAGGCGCTGTTCGGGGGATGGCGCCGGCGTGTGTCCCGCGTATCGGAAGCGTCCGCTCACCCTGCCTCGACACTCTTCTGCGGCGGGGCCCTGGACCTGTTCACCCTCACCGGGCCCGCCCCCTCGCTGGAGGAAGGCCTGGAAGCCCTCAGGGCCGCCCGCCCGGACCATGTGCGGGACGAACTCGCGGGGGCTTTCGCCGCCTTCTCCCGCTACGCCGGGCGCACCACGCCTTGGGCCGGAACGCCGTGGGCGGACCTCCCCCACGACCGTGCCGTCCGTCAGGAACTGGTGCGTTTTCTCCACGACTACCACCGCGTCGCCGTGGCCCCCCACTGGTCACGCATACAGTCACGGCTTCAGTCGGAACAGACGGCCCACGCCCGCATCCTCGCGAGTTCCGGTGTCGAGGCGATGCTCGCGGGACTGCCGCCGGGCTTCCGCTGGCGCTCCCCGGTACTGGAGATCGGACGCGGCGCGCTGACCGGGGAGGTCACCCTGGGCGGCCGGGGCCTCGCGCTGGTGCCTTCCGCCTTCTCCCGCACCCGGCCCATCACTTACAGCAGCGTGATGGACGACCAGGCCCCGCTCGTGCTGTTCGTCCCCGTCATCCGTAGCGTTTCCGACTCCGCCGACATGCTCACCGGGCCCGGGAACGGAACCCACCGCGCCTTGGCCGCTCTCCTCGGACGGACCCGCGCCCAAGCGCTCGACGCCATCAGCCACGCCCCCTGTACCACCGGGCAACTCGCCGAACTCCTGTCGGTCTCCCCGGCCACCTCCAGCGAGCACGCCACCGTGTTACGACAGTCCGGACTCATCTCCACCACCCGCCACGGCAGCACCGTCGTGCACGCGGTGACCCCCCTCGGTTCCGCCATGCTGAACGGCCGTCCGAACCCGACGGTTCCGGCCTGACCCGAACGGAAGGCCCTAGAGGTGCTGCGCCAGGGCCGAGAGGAAGCCCACCACGGCCCCCGGGCCGTCCAGCAGCAGGTCCGCGCGCTCGGCCAGATCGGGGACCTCCGCACTGCCGCTGCAGACCAGCAGGCCCGGGATGCCGTCGGGGCCCTCGGTGCGGAGCTTCTCCACGGCCGCGTACGCGGCGAGGTCCCCCAGGTCGTCGCCCGCGTACAGGACGGACTCGGCGTCCATCTCCCGTACGTACTGGGTGAGTGCCACGCCCTTGTCCATGCCCGGCGGGCGCAGCTCCAGGACCAGGCGTCCCGGTTCGACGATCAGCCCGTGCCGCGCGGCGAGCTCGCCGAGGGGTTCGCGCAGGGCCTCGAACGCGGCCGACGGGTCGGCGGCGCGGCGGGTGTGGACGGCGAGCGCCTGGCCCTTCTCCTCGATCCAGGTGCCGCGCCAGGAGCCGAACCGGTCGAGCACGCCGGGGAGTTCGGCGCGGACCGCGGCCACACCGGGGTGCGGGGCGGGGGCGTGGACGGTGCCGGAGACGGCGTCCCAGCGTTCGGCGCCGTAGTGGCCGAGGACGACGAGGTGGTCCAGTCCTCGCACTCCGGCGAAGCCGCCGTGCCGGACCGCGACGCCGGCCGGGCGGCCGGTGATCACGGCGATGGAGGCCACTTTCGGGGCGAGCGCGACGAGCGCGTCGACGGCGCCGGGGTGGGCGCGGGCCTGTTCCGGGTCGGGGACGATGTCGGCGAGGGTCCCGTCGAAATCGAGCGCGACGACGGCACGGTCCGGACGCGCGAGGATCGCGGCCAGGGCTTCTCGGCCGGGTGGGGTGGTGGGGGCGGGGAGCTCGGACGGGATTTCGCTCGGCGCGGGTGCGTGCGGGTTGCTGCCCATGGGGCCGAGCCTATAGGCGTACCACCGGGCACAGCCATGGGCGACGTGGCACACGGACGCCGTCCCGCGGCGTGACGGACCGCGCAGCGACCGGCCGCCGCGGTCGCGTGCGACATCGAGAAACCGTCCCGGACCGCCGCGGGGCACCCGTGGCCGGCCGGGAGGGGCGCCGGCTTCAGCGGCGCTCTCGCCGTGCCTGCCGGACCCGGCGCAGGCGGTTCACCGTCACCGGGTCCTCCTCCAGCGCGCGGCGGTCGTCGAGCAGGGCGTTCAGCAACTGGTAGTAGCGCGTGGGCGAGATGCCGAGCCGCTCGCGGATGGCGCGGTCCTTCGCCCCGGGTCCGGCCCACGACTGCCGCTCGACGGCGAGCACGGCACGGTCCCGGTCGGAGAGTCCGGAGGGGCCGTTCGTGTCGTCGGGGCCGTTCGTGGGGGCGGTCATATCAGCCAACCTATCGCCCGGCCGGAGGGCCGCCACCCGGTCGTCACCCCGCGTGCTCCGCCGCCGCCGACTCCCGGGCGATCCGCCCCAGCACGCTCTCGGGGCTCCCGTTCGGCTCGACCGCCCTGCCGGCGTTCTCCTTGATCGACTCCCTGGCCCGGGCCCAGGACGTCTTGCCGAACGGGTAGAACTCCGCGTTCGGCAGCGCGACCAGGAACTTCCGCAGCGGCTTGTACCGGGGATCGGACTCCATCGCCGCGGAGGCGCTGTCGGTGACCGGCAGCAGGTCGTACTCGTCGGCGAATTCGATGACGTTCTTGTCGGTGAACAGATAGTCGAAGAACTTGCCCAGCTGCACCCGGTGGCCACGCTGCCTGAAGCCCATGATCCAGTCGGCGACGCCCATCGAGCCCTTGGTGGGGCCGCCGACACCGGGCAGCGGCACCATGCCGACGGAGACGCCCTTCTTCTCGGCCTCCTGCATCAGGGTCGGATGACCGTTCAGCATGCCGACCTCGCCGCGCGTGAACGCGGCGAACGCCTTGGCCCGGTCGAGCTTGCCGGGGGCCACGGGGCCGACGAGGCCCTTGTCGACCAGGTTCGTCTTCAGCCAGTCGAAGGTCCTGACGTTCTCGGCCGAGTCGATCTCGTACGAGCCCGCGTCGTCGATGTAGCCGCCGCCCCCGCTCAGCAGCCACATCATGGTCTCGGCCTGGGCCTCCTCCGGACCGAGCGGCAGCGCGAACGGGTACTTCACGCCGCGCTGCTCGAGCACCGTCGCGTCGTCGCGTATGTCGTTCCACGTCCGCGGGGCGGCCAGGCCCGCCTGGGCGAAGAACTTCTTGTTGTAGAAGAGCAGCCGGGTGCTGGCGACGAACGGCAGGCCGTACTGGGTGCGGTTCACGCTGCCCGCGTCGGCCAGGCGCGGCAGGAAGTTGGCCTGGGCGGTGATGTTCAGCATCTCGTCGGCCCGGTAGAGCTTGCCCGCCTCGGCGTAGTCGGCGTACGAGCCGATCTGGGCGATGTCGGGGGCCTCCCCCCGCTTCACCATCTCGGCGACCTCGCGGTCGACGTCCTTCCACGAACGAACGCTGACCTCGACCTTGATGCCGGGGTGGGACGACTCGAAACCCTTCACGAGCGCGGCCCAGTACTTCTTGGAACTGTTGGCCGCGCTGTTGCCGTAGTCGGCCGCGACGAGCCTGAGGGTGACGTCCCCCGAGTCGCCGTTGCCGCCGCATCCCGTCAGCGTCGCCGTCAATGCCAGCGCGGCCCCAGCCGCGGTCAGTCCCAAGTAGCGCCGCTGCACAGCCCAGTCCGTCCTCGTCCTCGGTGTCATCCGCGCCGGCCACGTCCTCGTGGGGGCCTCCGGATGAGCTGTGATCCTCCCCCGAGCGATCGTCGAAGGTCTACACCAGAGCGGTATCGCTTTCGCAACGCACCTGGATCCGCGCCCTGTTGCCGCGTGCGGGCATTGCCCTTGACCTGCGCCGACTGCTAAGCAGGTTGCGGCGCAAGGCTCTTCGGGGGCCGGTCCTCCGCTCCACCGACGTACCGCAGCGCCCGCACCGTCACCGTCCCACGCCGCAAGGAGCCGTCGAGCATGTCGCGTACCGCATCAGAGATTGCCACCCAGCCCGACTGCTGGCGGCGCGCCGCGGAGGCCGGGGCGGTGTTCGACGGACTGCCGCGCCCGGGCGAGCGGGTCGCCGTCACCGGGTGCGGCACCTCCTGGTTCATGGCCATCGCGTACGCGGCGCTGCGCGAGGCGGCCGGGCAGGGCGAGACGGACGCGTACCCCTCGTCGGAGTTCCCGGCCGGGCGGCCGTACGACCGGGTCGTGGCGATCACCCGCTCCGGCACGACGACCGAGGTGCTGGAACTCCTCGCCGGGCTGCGCGGCAAGGTCACCACCGTCGCGCTGACCGCCGACCCGGGCACACCGGTGATGGACGCCGCCGACACGGTGGCCGTACTGGACTGGGCGGACGAGGAGTCGGTCGTCCAGACCCGGTTCGCCACCACCGCGCTGGCCTTTCTGCGGGCCGGTCTGGAGGCATCGGGTCCGCTTCCGGCCGGGGTGAAGACGGTGGCCGCCGCGGCGGTCGACGCGGAACTCGCGGTGACGGAGCCGCTGGACGAGGCGGTGGTCTCGGCCGAGCAGTGGACGTTCCTGGGGCGCGGCTGGACGTACGGCCTGGCGCAGGAGGCCGGGCTGAAGATGCGCGAGGCGGCGGGCGCCTGGACGGAGTCGTACCCGGCCATGGAGTACCGCCACGGCCCGATCTCGATCACCGGCCCCCACCGGGTGGCGTGGGTGTTCGGTCCGCTGCCGGAGGGGCTCGCCGGCGAGGTGGCACAGGTGGGCGGCACGCTGGTCGCGCACGCCACCGCGGACCCGATGGCCGATCTGATCCGGGCGCAGCGACTGGCGGTGGCGCTCGCGGAGTCGAAGGGATACGACCCGGACCGCCCGCGCAACCTCTCGCGCAGCGTGATCCTTTCGCCCTGAGTCCGCCGCTCGGGCCGCCGCGGCGGTGATTTTGTATGTATGCGCAACAAACCTCACTAGTGGACTAGACCTATCGGGGTTCCTCGGGCGAAACTGTTTCCCGTGAAACACGTCATCGCCCTCGATGTGGGCGGCACCGGAATGAAGGCCGCACTGGTCGGGGCCGACGGCACCCTGCTGTACGAGGCGCGGCGGGCGACCGGCAGAGAGCGCGGCCCCGACGCCGTCGTGGAGTCGATCCTCGCCTTCGCCGCGGACCTGCGGGCGTACGGCGAGGAACACCTCGGCGAGAGCGCCGTCGCGGCCGGTGTCGCCGTGCCCGGCATCGTCGACGCGGAGAACGGGATCGCGGTCTACGCCTCGAACCTGGGCTGGCGCGACGTACCCATGCGGGAACTGCTCGGCCGGCGGCTCGGCGGTGTCCCCGTCGCGCTCGGCCACGATGTGCGCACCGGCGGGCTCGCCGAGGGCCGGATCGGCGCGGGCAAGGGAGCCGACCGCTTCCTCTTCGTCCCGCTGGGCACCGGGATCGCCGGGGCCATCGGCATCGCGGGCACCATCGAGGCCGGCGCGCACGGGTACGCGGGCGAGATCGGCCACATCGTGGTCCGGCCGGACGGCCCGGACTGCGGCTGCGGCCAGCGCGGCTGTCTGGAGACCCTGGCGTCCGCCTCCGCGGTGACCCGCGCCTGGGCCGCCGCGTCCGGGGACCCGGCGGCGGACGCGGCCGACTGCGCGAAGGCCGTCGAATCGGGCGATCCGGCGGCCGTGGAGGTCTGGCGGAACGCGGTGGACGCGCTCGCGGCCGGGCTGGTCACCGCGCTGACGCTGCTCGACCCGCGCGCCCTCATCATCGGTGGCGGGCTCGCCGAGGCCGGGGAAACCTTGTTCACACCACTCCGTGCGGCCGTCGAGGAACGTGTCACGTTCCAGAAGCTGCCCCACATCGTCCCGGCGGCCCTCGGGGACACCGCCGGATGCCTGGGCGCAGGGCTGCTCGCCTGGGATCTTCTCTCCACGGAGGTATCCGCCTGATGGCCGGACGCGCAGACAGCACAGTTCTCGCAGGTGCCCGGGTGGTGCTTCCCACCGGGACCGTCGAGGACGGCCGGGTGATCGTCGAGGGCACCCGGATCGCCGGCTCGGTACCGGAGGGCGCCCCGACCGTCGACCTGAGCGGCCACTGGGTGGTCCCGGGCTTCGTCGACATGCACAACCACGGCGGCGGCGGCGCGTCCTTCACCTCGGGCACCGTGGACGAGGTCCTCACCGGCATCCGCACCCACCGCGAGCACGGCACCACCACCCTGGTCGCCTCCACCGTCACCGGCGAGATGGACTTCCTCGCCCAGCGGGCCGGCGTCCTCTCCGAACTCGTCGAGCAGGGCGACCTGGCCGGTATCCACTTCGAGGGACCGTTCATCTCGCCGTGCCGCAAGGGCGCGCACAGCGAGGATCTGCTGCGCCACCCGGACCCGGCCGAGGTCCGCAAGCTGATGGACGCGGCGCGCGGCACCGCGAAGATGTTCACGCTCGCCACCGAACTGCCCGGCGGCATCGAGTCGGTGCGGCTGCTCGCCGAGCACGGCGTGATCGCCGCGATCGGGCACACCGACGCGACGTACGAGCAGACCGTCGAGGCGATCGACGCGGGCGCCACCGTCGCCACCCACCTGTTCAACGCGATGCCGCCGCTCGCCCACCGCGAGCCCGGTCCGATCGCCGCCCTCCTGGAGGACGAGCGGATCACCGTCGAGCTGATCAACGACGGTACGCATCTGCACCCCGCCGCCCTGGAGCTGGCCTATCACCACGCAGGCGCCCACCGCGTCGCGCTGATCACCGACGCCATGGACGCGGCCGGTTTCGGCGACGGCCGGTACCAGCTCGGCCCGCTCGCGGTCGAGGTCAAGGACGGCGTCGCGCGGCTGGTGGAGGGCAACTCGATCGCGGGCTCCACGCTCACCCTGGACACCGCGTTCCACCGTGCCGTGACCATCGACCGGATCCCGGTCGACGACGTCGTGCAGTCCATCTCCGCCAACCCGGCACGGCTGCTCGGCCTGTACGACCGCGTCGGCTCGCTGGAGCCGGGCAAGGACGCGGACCTGGTGGTCCTGGACGCGGACTTCACGCTCAAGGGCGTCATGCGCAAGGGCGAATGGATCATCGATCCGCAGATCGGCTGATTCGACCCGTTGTTGACGGCGAATCGAATGCGTAACGAAGAGACGGCGGTTGGTCCCGAGGTCTGGGCCGACCGCCACCTCTTTGGCATGATCGCCTGGGAAACAGGCAGAGAAAGCGCATTCCGTCCAAGGATTCGCGCTCCAGAGCAGGGATCGAGGGAGCGGCCGCGGTGATCCTCACGGTCACACTGAATACGGCACTCGACCTGACGTACGGCGTCCCGGAACTCGTCCCGCACGCCAGCCACCGCGTCAGCGACATGTCCGAGCGCCCCGGCGGCAAGGGCCTCAACGTGGCACGGGTGCTCTCCGCCCTCGGCCACGACACGGTGGTCACCGGATTCGCCGGAGGCACCACCGGAGCCGTACTGCGCGAGCTGCTGGCCGCACCGTCGCCACGGGACACGGATCCGACGTCCGCCGACGGCACCGCGCCGGCCGCCGCACCGATCACCGACGCCCTCGTCGCCGTCGCCGGGAACACCCGCCGCACGATCGCCGTCGTCGACCGGGCCACCGGCGACACCACCCAGCTCAACGAACCCGGCCCGCTCGTCAGCGCCGACGAATGGGCCGCACTCCTCGACCGGTACGAGGAGCTCCTCACCGGCGCCGACGCCGTCGCCCTCTGCGGCAGCCTGCCGCCCGGCATACACGTCGGTGCCTACGCCGAACTGGTCCGCCTGGCCCGTGCGGCGAACGTCCCCGTCCTCCTGGACACCAGTGGGGAACCGCTGCGCCGCGGTATCGCCGCCCGCCCCGACCTGATCAAGCCCAACGCCGACGAGCTCGCCCAGCTCACCGGCTCCCGCGAACCGCTGCGCGCCACCCGCGACGCCCGCCGCCGCGGTGCGCACGGCGTCGTCGCGTCCCTGGGCCCGGACGGCATGCTGGCGGTCACCCCCGACGGCGTCTGGCAGGCGTCCCCGCCCGCCAAGGTCCGGGGCAACCCGACCGGTGCGGGCGACTCCGCGGTGGCCGGGCTGCTGTCCGGCCTCGTCGAGGGGCTGAGCTGGCCGGACCGGCTGCGGCGGGCGGTGGCACTGTCGACGGCGACCGTGCTCTCCCCGACGGCCGGGGACTTCGACCGCGCGGCGTACGAGGAGCTGCTGCCGCGCGTCGGCGTCGAGGAACACGCAACGGCGGCCTGAGGCCGCGCCCGTACCGGACCCGCCCGAGCGCGGGTCCGAAGAAGTAGCAAGAGGTCAGCATGCCGCTCGTCAGCACCGGTGAACTCGTCTCCGCCGCACAGGCCGAGGGACGCGGAATCGCCGCCTTCAATGTCATCACGCTGGAGCACGCGGAGGCCATCGCGGCCGGCGCCGAGCGCGCCGGAGCCCCCGCCATCCTGCAGATCTCCGAGAACGCCGTGAAGTTCCACGGCGGCCGGCTCTCCGCCGTCGCCGCCGCGGCCGCCGCCGTCGCCCGCGCCTCCGCCGTCCCCCTCGCGCTCCACCTCGACCACGTCGAGTCCGTGGAGCTGCTGCACCAGGCGCACACCGAGGGGTTCGGCTCGGTCATGTTCGACGCCTCCAAGCTGCCGTACGAGGAGAACGTGCGCGCCACGGCCGAGGCGGTGGCCTGGGGGCACGAGCGCGGCATCTGGATCGAGGCCGAGCTCGGCAAGGTCGGTGGCAAGGAGGGCGAGGCCCCACTCGACGCCCACGCCCCCGGCGTCCGCACCGACCCGGCCGAGGCCGCCGCGTACGTCCGCGACACCGGAGTGGACGCGCTGGCCGTCGCGGTCGGCTCCTCGCACGCCATGACCGAGCGCACCGCCGCCCTGGACCACGCCCTGATCGGCCGGCTCCGCGACGCCGTCCCGGTCCCGCTGGTGCTGCACGGCTCCAGCGGCGTCCCGGACGACGAGATCCGCCAGGCCGTGGCCTCCTCCGGCATGGTCAAGATCAACGTGGGCACGGCACTGAACACGGCGTTCACCGGCGCGGTGCGCGCCTACCTGGCCGAGAACACCACGGGCGTCGACCCGCGCAAGTACATCGCGCCGGGGCGCGAGGCGATGGCCGCGACGGTGGCGGGGTTCCTGGCCCTGATGGGCTGAGCCGGCGCGTCGGGAAACGAACCGGCCCCCTCGCCCGAAGGCGAGGGGGCCGCAGTGCGTCCGGGGACGGTCAGCGCTTCACGTGGCCGGCCTTCAGCGACAGCTGGTCCAGGTTGGCGTCGCACTGGTCACCCTCGTTGCAGGAGATCATGACCGTGTTCGATCCCTTGCTGAGCTGCATCCAGGCGAACGTCGTCGTCCAGCCCTTCGACAGATCGCCCTCCGGCGCCTCCGCGAAGTTGTTCATCCTGATTTCGCGGGGGGCCTCGGAATTGACCGTGAGGGACGTCTTGGCGTCCTTGCCCGGCACGCCGTACGTCACGAACAGCGTGTACGGACCGGCCTCCGGCACCTCGAACGACCAGGTCGCCGACCGGCCGACCTCATTGAGGTTGATGTACTGGCCGTTGGCGCTCTTGGCTCCCGGGGTCGTGTTGTCCAGCTGGGCCGAGCCGCCGAGCTTCAGCGTCGCCGCGTCCTGCTTGGGCAGCTCGGCCGGGGCCTCGGAGCTCGCGGACGTCTGGGGCTTCGGGGACTCCTGCACCTGACTGCCGGGACCTGCGGAGGAGGTGGCCTCCTCCTTCTTCTTGTCCTTGTCGTTGCCCGTGATCAGCGCGGCACCGATACCGATGAGGACGACCAGGACCACCGCGACCGCGCCGATCAGCAGGCCCTTGGTGTTCGGGCCGCCCATGCCGGGGCCGCCGGTGCGGCCGCGGCCGCCCTGCTGCTGGACCTGCGTGGTGGGGGCGCCGGGGTACGTCTCCGGGGCCGCGTACTGCGCGTTCGGCTGGCCGTACGCCTGCTGGTGCGGCACCTGCTGCCCGTACTGGCGCTCGCCGACGGTCCGCACCTGGTTGTACGAGGTCCGGGGCACACCGGGCTGCGGAGCCGCCGGAGGGTAGCCGTAGCCGCCCTGCCTCGGCGGCTGGGCGCCCGCTGCCTGTCCGTCCTCGTACAGGTAGCCGAACGGATCGTCGTCCTCGGGCTTGTTTGCGCCGTTGTTCCCGGCCGTCATCCCTGGGTCACTCCTCACCATGTCGCCAGCCGTCGCCGAAAATTGCCAGCCGTGGCCGACCGGCCGAGCCTACCCCGAACGGCCCGCACCAAGAATTGCCGTCTTGCGCCACGCAATCCCCGCGGTGTGCGGGAAAGGCACGGCCCTGAACATCAGCCGGCCCTGCGGTGAACCTTCGCCCTGGACCGCTTCTCCACGTACATCCGCTGGTCCGCGGAGCGCAGCACCTCTTCGGCCGTCATGCCGCAGGCGGCCCAGCCGATGCCGAAGCTCGCCCCGACGCGCACCGCCCGCCCGTCGACCCGGATGGGCGGAATGATGGCGTTGCGGAGGCGTACGGCCAGGTCCGCGGCGTCCGCGGCGCCGAGCCCGTCGGCGAGCACGACGAATTCGTCACCTCCGAGCCGGGCGACGGTGTCGCCGTCGCGGACACAGGTGGTCAGGCGTCGGGCGACCTCGATCAGCACGGCGTCACCCGTGTGGTGGCCGAAGCGGTCGTTGATCGACTTGAAGCCGTCGAGGTCGCAGAAGAGGACCGCGAGGCCCTTCGCCCCGTCGTCGTTCTCGGTGTCGGGTGCGACGGAATGCACATGGTGGTCGTACGGCCCGCCGGGCGCCGCGTCCACGTCGTAGCCGTGCGTCCGCGCGTCCGGATCGTCGGCGTCGGCATATGCGGCGTCCAGCGCCTCGACCGCGGTGGTGGCCACCGAGTGCGGGCGCTCGCAGAGCCGGGAACCGAGCCGCGAGCGCAGTTCGGCGCTGTTGGGCAGACCGGTGAGCGCGTCGTGCGAGGCACGGTGCGCGAGATGCAGCTCGTGGCGCTTGCGCTCCTCTATGTCCTCGACGTGGGTGAGCAGGAAGCGCGGGCCGTCCGTCGTGTCGGCCACGACCGAGTTGCGCAGCGACACCCAGAGGTAGGTGCCGTCCCGCCGGCCGAGCCGCAGCTCGGCTCGCCCGCCCTCGGCGGAGGTGCGCAGCAGGGTGCCGATGTCCTCGGGGTGGACGAGGTCGGCGAAGGAGTAGCGGCGCAGCACGGACGCCGGGCGGCCGAGCAGCCGGCACAGGGCGTCGTTGGCGCGCAGCAGCCGGCCGTGCTGGTCGCCGCCCATCTCCGCGATGGCCATGCCGCTGGGTGCGTACTCGAAGGCCTGGCGGAAGGACTCCTCGCTGGCGCGCAGGGCCTGCTGCTCCCGCTCCAGACGGACCAGGGCGCGCTGCATGTTTGCTCTCAGCCGGGCGTTGCTGATCGCAATGGCCGCCTGCGACGCGTACATCTGGAGGGCCTCACGGCCCCAGGCTCCGGGGCGGCGGCCGTTGCGGGGGCGGTCGACGGAGATGACACCCAGCAGATCGGCGCCGCCGCCGGACGCGTACATCGGGGCGTAGAGGCGGTCCTGGGGGTGCCACTCGTCCTCGAAACGGGGATCGGGCCCGTCGGTGTGCCACTGCGGTACGTCGTCGTCGAGGAGGACCCAGCCGTCGGTGTGGGGTATGAAGCGGAGCTCGTCCCACTCCTCACCCATCGAAAGCCTGCGCTCCCAGGAGCTGCGCGAGCCGACGCGGCCGGTGATGAGGGCTTCCGCCGCGCTGTTGCCCGCGAAGGCGGCGACGACGAGATCGCCGTCGGCGCGGACCAGGTTCACGCAGGCCAGCTCGTAGCCGAGACCGGCGACGATTCCGTCGGCCACGGTCTGCAGTGTGTCGGCCAGGCTCCGCGCCGTATTGAGATCGGCGACGGCCTGGTGCAGCTGCCGCAGCGTCGCAAGACGGACGTATGGCTCCGACTCGGCCTCCATTGCTCGCACTCCCCGAGACCTCGACAGCACTCCAGGTTTCATATCGACGTACTTACTGCAGTGTCACGGCCACTGAATCACAGTGAGCTGTGCAGCCGGTACACAGGGTCAGCAAATATTGCACTCTGTGACTCAAGTCACAACAGATGGTGAAGGGGCCTGCGTGCCGGGCGACTGCGGTCCGTCCTTTTCTTGAACGCAAATCCGGGCGTTGCAGTACCGGCCGCCGCGGCCGTGACCGGGGTCCTAGGACCGGCCTGGTCCCCTGGTCCGATGCGACGGGACGGCGGGCGCGGCTAGCGTGCCGGGTGTGTTGCAGACGAAATCCCCCGCCCCGCGTTCCGAGCCCATCCCCCATGCTGAGGGGGTGAGCAACGATGAGTTCCGTGGCGCCCTCGCCCGGCTGGCCGCCGGAGTGGTGCTGATCACCGCCGAGGAGCCGCCCCTGGACGAGAACGGACGCGGCGAGGACGTCGGGATGACGGCGACCGCCTTCATGTCGGTGTCGCTGGACCCGCCGCTGGTCATGGTCAGTCTGCGCAACGGCTCACGGATGGACGATCTGCTGGCGGAGCAGCCGCTGTGGGCGGTCTCCGTGCTCGCCGAGAGCCAGCGGCACATCGCCGGACGGTTCGCCATGAAGGGCCGGATCAGTGACCGGCTGCTGTTCGAGGACATCCCCTTCACGAGGGGGGAGGCCTCCCGCGCGCCCCTGGTCGGCGGTGCGCTGGCCACGCTGGAGTGCCGGACCGAGCAACGGGTCCTGGCGGGCGACCACACGCTGGTGATCGGCCGGGTGCTGAGCGCGGACCTGCCCAGCGGCGACGGGGCGCCGTTGACGTACTTCCGGGGGCGGTACCGGCAGTTGGGGTGACGATCCACTTTCTGTGGTGCACCAGGTCGTGAGTCTCCCGCGACCGCCGCGCGGCCGGTCGCGGGGCGTCACCAGTCGCGACCGGAGCGCCCGCGCTTCGTCTCGCCGCGCTGCTTCTTCTCGCGCAGCCGGCGTTCGTTGATACCGCGCGGAATCCTGGTCTTGCGGCGCGGCCTGGGGGGCGGCGCCGTGGCCTCGGCCAGCAGGGAGGCGAGCCGCACGAGCGCCGTCTCGCGGTTGCGCCATTGGGAGCGGTGTTCGGACGCCCGTACCGCGATCACTCCGTCCACCAGCCTGTTCTCCAGACGCTGGAGCGCCCGCTCCTTCCACACCTCGGGAAGCGATTCGGTCGCCGCGAGGTCGAAGCGGAGCTCCACCTGGGAGTCGCTGGTGTTGACGTGCTGCCCGCCGGGCCCGGAGGACCGCGAGAAACGCCACATGAGCTCGGCCTCCGGCAGGGAGACCGAACCGCGGATGACATAGGGCCCGGACATGACACCCATGTTCCCCGGCCCACGGGGCGTTCGTCACCTTCTTTTGCCGTACGGCCCGTACCGCACGGGCAAGGGCGTCGGGCCGTACGGACCGGGCGGGGCGTCGGGCCGACCGGGGGACTTCGGTAAAGAAAGCAAAGAGAGAAGGAACCTCCCGGTCCCTTGTCCGCGTTATGACCTGTGACGGTAGCTTCTCGATGGCATGAAGCCCGCACTCGACGATGAAAGGGACTTCCCATGGCTGTAAGCCTGTCCAAGGGCGGCAACGTCTCGCTCACCAAGGAGGCCCCGGGCCTGACCGCCGTCACGGTCGGCCTCGGCTGGGACGTCCGCACCACCACCGGCACCGACTTCGACCTCGACGCCTCGGCGATCGCCGTGGACGCCGGCGGCAAGGTCGTCTCCGACGGCCACTTCGTCTTCTTCAACAACAAGTCGACGCCGGACCAGACCATCGTCCACACCGGTGACAACGTCACGGGCCAGGGCGAGGGCGACGACGAGCAGATCAACGTCAACCTGGCGGGCCTGCCGGCCGAGGTCGACAAGATCGTCTTCCCGGTCTCGATCTACGACGCCGAGACGCGCAGCCAGAACTTCGGCCAGGTGCGCAACGCCTTCATCCGCATCGTCAACCAGGCCGGCGGCACGGAGATCGCCCGTTACGACCTGAGCGAGGACGCCGCCACCGAGACCGCCATGGTCTTCGGCGAGCTCTACCGCAACGGCGCGGAGTGGAAGTTCCGCGCGGTCGGCCAGGGTTACGCCTCGGGCCTGCGCGGCATCGCCCAGGACTTCGGCGTCAACCTCTGACGTCCCGCAGTCGGTAGATCCGTACACACCGGGGCCCCCGGCCGCGTCCCATGCGGCCGGGGGCTCCCGTGCGTCTGCGCGATGTTGCACAACTACCCCTGGATTCCGCCGAATAGCGAACACAAGCGCACCCCATTCGGACAAGAAGTGGTCAAAAAAATGTGAGGCATTTGTTAGTGCACCGTCAATCCGGGTGATTCGGTGGCACGCTCTCCGCTCGTAACCCCCCACGGAACGAGCAACGGAGAACACATGACCCCCCACATGAACACCCGTCGCGCCGCAGCCCTGGCCGCCGTGGCCGCGATGGTCGTCGTCGGCGTCCAGACCGGATCGGCGAACGCCGCCCCGGACAACGGCACCGACGGTCCCTCCGCCACTCGCAGCGCCGTCCCCTTCGGCGCGAACAGCGCCTCGCAGCGCACCGCCGCCATCAAGTCCGCCCAGACCGACGCCTCTTCGACCGCCGACTCCCTCGGTCTCGGCAGCAAGGAGAAGCTGATCGTCCGTGACGTGATCAAGGACGCCGACGGTACGGTCCACACCCGCTACGAGCGCACCTATGCCGGACTCCCGGTCATCGGCGGCGACCTCGTCACCCACACCGCCCGCGGCGGCAAGCTCAAGGGCGTCACCAAGGCGACCAAGGCCCGGATATCCGTGCCGTCGACGACGGCGAAGATCAAGACCGCGGCCGCCGCCCGCAAGGTGATCTGGGCGGGCGACGGCAAGCCCGTCCTCGCCCTCGAGACGGTGAGGACCGGGGTGCAGAAGGACGGCACGCCCAGCAGGCTGCACACCATCACCGACGCGACCACCGGCAAGAAGCTCCAGAGCTTCGAGGCGATCGAGACCGGCATCGGCAACAGCCAGTACAGCGGCCAGGTCGATCTGACGACCACCAAGACCGGCTCCGGCTTCGAGCTGACCGACAGCGACCGGGGCGGCCACAAGACGTACGACCTCAACCAGGGCGAGAGCGGCACCGGCTCCCTCGTCACGGACGACGACGACACCTGGGGCGACGGCACCGGCAACGACCGCCAGACCGCCGCCGTCGACGCCGCCTACGGCGCGGCGAAGACCTGGGACTTCTACAAGTCGGCGTTCGGCCGCGACGGCATCGCCGGTGACGGCAAGGCCGCGTACTCGCGGGTCCACTACGGCGACGCGTACGTCAACGCCTTCTGGGACGACAGCTGCTTCTGCATGACGTACGGCGACGGCGCCGACAACAAGAGCGCCCTCACCGCTCTCGACGTCGCGGGCCACGAGATGAGCCACGGCCTGACCGCGTCCACCGCCAACCTCGACTACGTCGGCGAGTCCGGCGGACTCAACGAGGCGACCAGCGACATCCTCGGCACCGCGGTGGAGTTCTCCGCCGACAACAGCACGGACGTCGGCGACTACCTCATCGGCGAGAAGATCGACATCAACGGCGACGGCACCCCGCTGCGCTACATGGACAAGCCGAGCAAGGACGGCGGCTCCGCGGACTACTGGGACAGCAGCGTCGGCGACCTCGACGTGCACTACTCCTCCGGCGTCGCCAACCACTTCTTCTACCTGCTGTCCGAGGGCAGCGGCGCGAAGACGATCAACGGCGTCGACTACGACTCCCCGACCGTCGACGGCTCCACGGTCACCGGCATCGGCCGGGACAAGGCCGTCCAGATCTGGTACAAGGCCCTCTCCGAGTACATGACGTCGACCACCGACTACGCGGCCGCCCGCACGGCGACCGAGAAGGCGGCGACCGACCTGTACGGGGCGGGCAGCACCGAACTCGCGGCCGTCGACGCCGCCTGGAGCGGCGTCAACGTGAAGTAGCACCACAGGTCGTGCACGGGAGCCGGTCAGCCCTCCGAGGCGGGCCGGCTCCTGCCGTACAGCCAGGTGTTCCACAGCTTCGTCAGATCCTTGCCGGTCGTCCTCTCCACGTAGGCGGTGAAGTCGGCGGTGGACGCGTTGCCGTGCCGGTGGGCCCTCGTCCAGCCCTTGACGAGCGCGAAGAACCTCTTGTCGTCGTGCACGGCCTGCCGGATCTTGTGGATGACCATCGCCCCGCGCCCGTACACCGGCGCCTGCGAGATGTCCGCGGCCGTCGGCGGATCGGCGGGCGGAAAGGCCCAGTTGTCGTCGTCCTCGAAGGCGGCGTCGAACCGGCCCTGGACCGGGTTGTTCTCCTTGTCGGCCTCCCACATCCACTCCGCGTACGTCGCGAAGCCCTCGTTGAGCCACATGTCCCGCCAGCTCTCGGGCGTGACGGAGTTCCCGAACCACTGGTGGGCCATCTCGTGGACGAGCAGCCCGGTGCCCGGCGGGCCCGGGAAGTACGGCCGGTTCTGGGTCTCCAGCGCGTATCCGGCGTCCCCGGAACGCCCGACGATCGCGCCCGTGGCGGAGAAGGGGTACGGGCCGAAACGTTCCGCCTCCCATTTCACGACCTCGGGCACACGGGCGAGCACCCGCGCGCTGTCCGCCGCCACCTTGGTGTCCGCGGCGGTGAACACCTTGATGCCGTCCGGGGTGGTCGACGACTTCATGTCGAACCGGCCGATGGCGACCGTCGCGAGATAGCTCGCCATCGGTTCGGCGACGTGCCAGTGGTACGTGGTGGTGCCGCCGGAGGTCGCGCGGGACGCCAGCTCGCCGTTGGAGACGGCCGTCAGCCCCTTGGCGACGGTGACGGTGATGTCGTACGACGCCTTGTCGCTCGGGTGGTTGTTGCCGGGGAACCAGGCCATGGACCCGGTCGGTTCACCGAGCGCGACCGCCCCGTCCGCCGTCCTCAGCCACCCCTCCTTCGACTTGTCCGGGTCGGTGATGGTCTGCGGGGTGCCGGAGTAGCGGACGACGGTACGGAACGTCCTGCCCTTGCGGAGGTGGCTCTCGACGTCGGCGTCCGGGCGCAGCGTCAGCTCGTGGCCGGCCCGGTTGACCGCCGCCGGGCGGCCCTCGACGGTCGCGGACTGCACAGTGAGTCCGACGAGGTCCAGGTTGAAGGCGCTGAGGTCCTGGGTGGCGCGCGCGGTGATGGTCGCGGTGCCGCGCAGCCGACGGGCGGGCGCGTCGACGTCGAGGGCGAGGTCGTAGTGCGTGACGTCGTAACCGCCGTTGCCGAGCTTCGGGAAGTACGGGTCGTGCAGACCGGCCGCGCCGGGGGTGCCTTCGACACCTCCGGCGCAACCGGTCGAGGTCGTCAGAACCAGCAAGGCGAGAACGGCGTTGCGTGCCGCACGACGAACCGGTGTTCGGTGATCCACACACGTGATCCTAAGGGCCGTCCCGTCATCCCTGGTGGATCAGCGCGCGGCGTCGGATGCGGTGCATCGCAAGGCGGAGGGGCGTCCGCATACCGGATGTATGCGGACGTTCCGACAACGCGGCGAGGTGCCGTAGCCGACGTCGCGCGCCCGCCGAGGATGACGGGACAGCCCTTGGGCACGGGACGTCCGAACGCGGGGCGCCGACGCGGCGGACCGGCCGGGGGCGGGGCGGGGGTGAGCCGGGTGGGGGAAGCGGTCCGGGCGGGGCGGGGGCCGGAGTGACGCGGGCCGGGCGGGGGCCGCAGGACCCCGTTCGCCCGGCCCGTCCGTCCCACGGGCCTGCCCGGCCCGCTCGCGCGTCGGGCCGCTCGGCCTACTTGGCGAGGGCTGCGACGCCGACCGTCGCGAACTTCTCGTCGAGGTCACCGCTGGGGGCTCCGGCCACGCCGATGGCCGCCACCGGGGCACCCTTGACCTGCACCGGGGCACCGCCCGCGAGGAACAGGGTGCCGGGGATGTCCTTGAGGGTCGGGGCCTGCTGCAGGCGCTTGGCCAGCTCCGAGGTGGGCGCGTTCCAGGAGACGGCGGTGTACGCCTTCTTCACGGCCGACTCGTACGACTGCGGGCCGGCGCCGTCGCCGCGCAGCGTCACGATGGTGTTGCCGTTGCGGTCGACGACGGCGACGGAGACGCGCTGGTTCTCCTTCTGCGCGGCGTCGAGGGTGGCCTGCGCGGCCTTGGTGGCGGCGGCCACGGTCAGGTGGGTGGTCTGCTGGAGGTTACGGTTCGCGGTGTCGGCCTGGACGGCGGCGGCGGGCGCGGCGGCCGGGGTGGAGGCGTTGGCGGACATGGCACCGAAGGTCCCGGCGCCGAGGACGACGGCGGCGACGGCACCGGTCAGGACGCGGGTACGCGGCGACAGCTTCTTCATGGTGGGTTCCTTCGGCAGCAGTTCGGTGGATGAGCTTCTTCCGCTCTGTCATCGATCCTCCGGCCGCACAGGACGCCGTACGGTCGACGAACCGGCTCGATGCCTCGCGCGGGACGGCCGACGGCCCCATCGGCCGATCGGTTGATGCGGGGGTGGCGGTCCGGGGTGACCATGGATGTGTCTGTGCAGGTCAGCAGGGCCGATGACGACGGTGAGGAGCGGGGGCGCAAGGTGAGGCACCGAAACCGATCGTCGCCCGGCTCGGTCACGGGACAGACCGACGGCACCGGCACGGAACGGGCCGACGGCACCGGAACAGGCGGGAGCGGCGACCCCGAAGCACGCCGGCTCGCGCTCCTGATGCACGCCGCGTTCTTCCTGCTGCTCGGCGCCTCGCTCGCCCGCTTCCTGCTGCGGCACCCCGGCGAGGGCCGCACCCCGTGGATCATCACGCTCTGCGTCGCGCTGGCCGTGCTGTACGTGCTCGGACCTGTGCTCGGTTCGCGTCCCACGCCGCGCAGCCTGGTGTGGCTGGGGGTGCTGGTCGCCGTGTGGATGGTGCTGGTCGTCCTCGCGCCGAGCTTCGCGTGGTGCGCGGTCCCGCTGTTCTACACCGGGCTGCGGATCCTTCCGCCGCGCGCCGCACTCGTGCTCGTCGCCCTGCTCACCCTGTTCGTCGTCGCCGCGCAGCTGCGACTGGCCGAGGGTTTCGACCCGAACCTGGTGCTCGCACCGCCCGCGGTGGCGGCCGTCGCCACAGCGGTCTTCGTCCATATGCAGCGTCAGGCCGTGCGGCAGCGCGAACTGATCGACGACCTGCTGCGCACCCGCCGCGAACTGGCCGCCACCGAGCGCCGCGAGGGAACCCTCGCCGAACGCCAGCGGCTCTCGATGGAGATTCACGACACCCTCGCGCAGGGCCTGTCCAGCCAGCAGATGCTGCTCCAGGCCGCCGACCGCACCTGGGAAGCAGATCCGGCGACGGCCCGCCGCCATGTCCGTACGGCTACGGGCATCGCGGAACGCAATCTCGCCGAGGCCCGCCGCTTCGTCCACGACCTGGCCCCGGCCGATCTCGCGGAGGGCGGCGGCCTGGAGGCGGCGTTGCACGCACTGGCCGCGCGCGAGACGGCACAGGCACAGGGGCGGCTCACCGTCCGGTGCCATGTGGAGGGAGAGCAGCACACCGCACCGCCCGACCGGGTGCAGTCCGCTCTGCTGCGCATCGCGCAGGGCGCCCTGGCCAATGTGAAGGAGCACGCGCACGCGACGGAGGCCGCGCTGACGCTGACCCGTCTCGACGACCGGATCGTCCTGGACATCGCCGACAACGGGCAGGGCTTCACACCCGCCGGGCGCTCCGGGCCCGGCGACGGAGTGCGCGGCCACGGGCTGCCCGCGATGCGCGCCAGGCTGCACCAGCTCGGCGGCACACTGACGATCGAGTCGGCACCGGGCGAGGGCACGGTCCTGTCCGCCGCCGTCCCCCTCACGCCCGCCGCCCCGGAGGACCCCGTCACGCCCGCCCCCGCCCCGAAGGACCCCGCATGAACGCGAAGCCGCCCGTACGCATCCTGCTCTGCGACGACCACGCCGTCGTACGCGCCGGGCTGCTCGCGCTGCTCGGCAGCGAACCGGACATCGAGGTCGTCGGTGAGGCCGGCAGCGGCGAGGAGGCCGTCGCCCTGGCCGCCAAGCTCACCCCGGACGTCGTCCTGATGGACCTCCAGCTCGGCGAGGGCATCGACGGCGTCGAGGCCACCCGCCGCATCGCCGCCACCGATGCCCACGTCCTGGTCCTCACCACGTACGACACGGACGCCGACATCACGCGCGCCATCGAGGCGGGCGCCACCGGCTATCTGCTGAAGGCCGAGCGCCCGGAGGAACTGTTCGCCGCGATCCGCTCGGCCGCGCAGGGTCGCACCACGCTCTCCCCGCCCGTGGCCAGCCGGGTCATGGCCCGTATGCGCAAGCCCCGGCCCGGCCTCACCGACCGCGAACTCGACATCCTGGCCCAGCTCTCCCAGGGCCTGGGCAACCGGGACATCGCCCGCACCCTGTTCATCAGCGAGGCCACGGTGAAGACCCACCTGGGCCGCATCTACGACAAACTCGGCGTCGACACCCGCGCGGGCGCCGTCGCCGTGGCGAAGGAACAGCGGCTGCTCCCGTAGACCGGTCCCGGACGGGAGGGCCGTGACGGCCACCCGTCGTCGGCCGCCGCGGCCCCGGCGCCGTGCCTTCCTCGGGACCGCGCGACCGGGGTCGGGCCCGGACCGGCCCCGGTGGATCCGGCGAGGACCGCCGCAGCATCGGCATCAGCCGATCGACCGGCCACCCGCCCCGACGTCGACCCGTGCTCGGGCATGACACCATCGAACCGTGCTCGACATCGGCTACTCCCTCTCCCGGCGCTTCCCCGATCCCCCGCAGACCGACTACCGCCGCGCGGACGTCCACGCCCTGCGGCACGACCTGTTCTCCGGGGACGTCTACCTCGCGGACACCAAGGCGGACCGCGAGGTGTCCACAGCCTGGGGATGGGTGCCGGTGCTCGACTTCGCGTGGGCGCTGTGCGACATCGTCGAGCAGATCGACCAGGACCCGCGCGGCAACCGCTCGCACCGGCGGCAGTTCGCGGAGCTGGACTTCACGGAGTCGTCCGATCGGATGCTCTTCGAACGCCGCTTCGGCTGGGTCGACGTCGAGGCGGACTGGATGCCCGGCGACGAGCCCCCGCTCACCTTCAACCACTCGATGCTGCGCCGCGAGGCCCGCGACTTCCTGCACGATCTGATCGCCGACCTCGCCGACATGCACGAAGGTCTCGCCGACAATCCGGTGATCTGGGACCTCCAGGCCCGCTTCCCCCGCGTCTGATCCGGGCGCCCGGCCCGGCGCCGAGGGCTGTCCCGTGATCCCCTGCGGGCCGCCGGGAATCACGGGACGGTCCTTACGCCTCCACCCGCACCCCGATCTGCGCCGCGAACGCCGGAGCCAGCTCCATCAGCTGTGCCGGGCTGATCACCGCACCCGCCAGCCGCTCCACCCCGCGCGCGATGTCCAGCTCCGCGACCGTCCGCAGGTCCACCGCCTCCATCCGTACGGAACTGAAGTCCGCCCGCTTCAGCACGCAGTCGCGGAACTCCACCCGCACCAGCTCCGCACCCCCGAAATCCGGCTCGGACAGCACACAGCCCTCGAACACCACGTCCTTGAGCCGCGCCTTCCGCAGATTCAGGTAGTCGATCTTCCCGCCGCGCACCAGCACCCGCTCCAGCACCGCGCCGTGCAGCTGCACCCCGCCCAGCCGGGCGTCCACCACCTCCACATCCCGCAGCGACGCCCCCGCGAGATCGGCGCCCACACCCCGCACGCCCGTCAGCACCGAGTCGATGAAGCGGGCCCTGACCAGCTCCGTGCGGTCCAGTGCGCAGCCGTTCAGCGCACAGTCCATGAACCGGGCGCCCGGCCCCGACTCGTCCGCCAGATCCGCCCCCTCGAAGCACACCCCGTCGTAGTCCCCGTCGGGCTCCAGACCCTGCCCGTCGTACGGAACGAGCGGCGGCAGCCGCACCTCCGGCCGCCGTGCCGTCGCGATGGTGTCCGTCTTCCTGCTGCTGCGTGCCATGCCCCCATCGTCACCCACCCCACTGACAACGCCTCCCGGCCGCGGAAGAAGCGGAACGACCGCGGCGCCGCGACAGGGCTTGACCTCAAGCGGACTTGAGGTCAGAGGGTGGCTCCACAGGTCCCGCAGGACCTGCCCGCCCCACAGCGACCGATACCACGGGGAGTCCACCGTGCATGCCATCCGCCTCCACACCTTCGGCCCGGCCGAGAACCTCTCCTACGAGCGGACCGACGACCCCGTGCCAGGCCCCAGCCAGGTCCGAGTCGCCGTGGCCGCGGCAGGCGTACACCTTCTCGACACGGCTCTGCGCGAAGGCATGAGCGGCCCGTTCCCGGCCCCCGCCGAGCTGCCGACCATCCCCGGCCGCGAGGTCGCCGGCCGGGTCGAGTCGCTCGGCGAGGGCACCGATCCCGGCTGGCTCGGCCGACGCGTCGTCGCGCATATCGGCATGGTCCCGGGTGGCTACGCCGAACTCACCGTCGTCGACGCCGAAAAGCTGCACCCGATCCCGGACGGCCTCGACGAAGCCGCGGCCGTCGCCATGATCGGCACCGGTCGCACCGCCCTGGGCATCCTGCAGTTCACCGGACTCGGCCCCGCCTCCACCGTCGTGGTCCCGGCAGCGGCGGGCGGCATCGGCACCCTGATCGTGCAGTACGCCAAGAACGCCGGAGCCACCGTCGTCGGCCTCGCCGGAGGCCCCGCCAAGGTCGCCGCGGTCCGGGCGAACGGCGCGGACCTCGCCGTCGACTACACGCTCCCCGACTGGGACCGGCAGGTCCGCGCCCACCTCGACGGGCTCGGCCGCCGCGCCGACGTCGTCTACGACTCCGTCGGGGGGACGACCGGCCGGGCCGCCGTCGACCTCCTCGGTGCGGGCGGGCAGCACATCGTGTTCGGCTGGGCCGGCGCCGGACTCCACGAGGGAGCCCCGCTCACCTTCACCGAGGAAGAACTCGCCGAACGCGGCATCACCTCCGAGAACGTGCTCGGCCCCGTCATGCTGTCGAAGGCGGGCGGTCTGCGCGCCCTCGAAACCCGCTCGCTCGCCGAAGCCGCCGCCGGTCGGCTCCGCCCCGCCGTCCAGCGCTTCCCGCTCGCCGAAGCGGCCGCCGCCCACCGCGCCCTGGAGACCCGGGGCACGATGGGCAAGGTGGTCCTGATCCCGTAGCCCGGCATCCCGCTGCCGGGCGGCACCCTTTGGCGCGGCCTCCCGCGGCCGGGCGCGCCGCCCGGCCCGGCCGTCGCCCGCGGACCTGCGGGTCCGTCACGCGCCGTCCCGTCCCGGGTGTCCGACGCGTCCCCGTGAGGGCCTACCGTCCGCCGAGCTTCGTCAACGCCCCGTCCGTCAGCCGGTACACCGTCCACTCGTCCTGCGGCCGTGCGCCCAACGACTCGTAGAACGCGATGGACGGGGCGTTCCAGTTCAGCACCGACCACTCCAGGCGCTCGTAGCCCCGCTCCACACAGATCCGCGCCAGCTCCGTCAGCAGAGCCTTCCCGTGTCCGCCGCCACGCCGCTGCGGACGTACGTACAGGTCCTCCAGATAGATGCCGTGCACCCCGCGCCACGTGGAGAAGTTCAGGAACCACAGTGCGAAGCCGACCGGCTCGCCGTCGTCGTCCGACTCCGCGATGTGCGCGTACGCGGCGGGACGCTCGCCGAACAGCGCCTCGTGCAGCTGTTCCTCGGTGGCCCTCACCTCGTGCAGGGCCTTCTCGTAGTCGGCCAGCTCACGAACCATGGCGTGGATGACGGGAACATCGGCAGGGGTCGCGGTACGAATCATGAGGGCAGCGTAAGCACCGGCCCGTGACCGGCCGACCCCGCCCCCAGCAGTTGCCGCGCGATCTCGGCCTGGTCCGGATCCAGCCGCCGCCCGTCCGACACGTCCCACAGACCGTTCTGCAGCAACCGCCCCAGCGTCCAGGCCCGCGCCCGCTCCCGGTCCAGCCCCAACGCCTGCGTCAGCACATCGAACCGCCACCGCACCGCCGCCGCGTCGAACCTGTTGACCAGCGCCGGAAGCAGCTCGAACCCCGGATCGCCGACCAGTGGTTTCGGGTCGATGGGCACCCAGCGCCCCTCTCCCCCCGCCAGTACGTTCCCGTAATGCAGGTCCCAGTGCAGCAACCGGTCCCCCGGCTCCCCGGCGACCTCCCGCACCGCCGCCGCACAGTCCGCCAGCAGCCGCCGCTCCTCCTCGTCCACCAGCGCCGCCACCGCCCCGGGCGCCTCCCGGAGCATCCGCTCCGCCATCTCCCCCAGCCCGCGCAGGGGAGGCAGCCCCCGCAGGTCCGGTGATCCTGGCGGGGCCGGTGGTCCCGGCAGCCCGTGATCCGCCGGAGCCGGAGCCGGTACGGACGACAGCCGGGCCAGCAGCTCCGCCAGGATCAGCACCGCCTCCCGCTCGTCCGCCATCCCCGTCAACGAGCGGCGGCCGTCCAGCCGCTCCAGCAACAGCGTCCCCGTCGCCGCGTCGTGATCCAGCAGCTCCACGGCCCCCGCGCCCGCCTCGCCCCAGACCCGCAGCGCGACCGGCTCCCCCACGGTCTCCTCGTCCACCGACTGAAGCTTCAGCGCCGCCGGACGACCGTCCGCCACCCGCACCACCGGAAGCACCAGTGCGCACATCCCGTGGAACGCCTCACCGTCCCGGCGCAGCCCCCACCGCTCCAGGAACTCGGCGGCCAGCCCGGGCAACGCCGCCAGAAAGGCCCGCCCGGCCGCTCCGTCGTACTTGGACCGGGTGTCGATCAGTCCGTCCGGAATGTCAATCACGCAGACGATCGTAGAGCCGTGCGTCAATCGGATATGACTCCGAGCAGCCCCGCCCCGCCCACCCGGCCGCGCACCTCTGCCGGCTCGTGGATACGCAGCGCCGGCTCATGGGTGCGCAGCGCACCGGGCACCTACCTCTGGCTGACCGCGCTCTTCGTCACGACCGTCATCGTGCACCAGATGTCCCCGGACTTCGAGGAGGACTTCCTGCGTCAGCGCTCGACCAACATCCACGAACTCTCCCACGACCCCGTACGCGTGCTGATCGTCAGCGCCCTCTGGATCGACAGCGGCCGGTGGCTCCCCTACGCCGTCCTCTACACCGTCTTCCACGCCCCCGCCGAACGCTGGCTGGGCACCCTGCGCTGGCTCGTCGTCGCCATCGTGGCCCATGTCCTCGCCAGCCTCGTCAGCGAAGGCATCCTGGCCTGGGCCATCCGGCACGGACACGTACCGGAGTCCGCCGCCAACACGCTCGACATCGGCGTCAGTTACGCACTCGCGGGTGTCGTCGCGGTCCTCACGTACCACGTCCCGCGGCCGTGGCAGTACGTGTACCTCTTCGCCGTCGTCGTCTTCTACGGCATCCCGCTCATCACCGGCCCCGACTTCACCGACGTCGGCCACTTCACCGCCGTGCTCATCGGGCTCGCCTGCTACCCACTGACCCGCTCCCGGCACGGGACGAAAACCCCTCCGGCGCAGTAACGTCCCGCCCCAGAGAACACGCGCTGCACAACGCGCGCCACCACGGGCGTCGAGATCAGGCTTCGCGACAGGCCTCACCAGGCCTCACCAAGGCTCACCACAGGGCTTCACACCGGACAAAGCAGGGGCAACATGAGCACCGTCAGCACCGTCAACGGCGGCATATCGTTCTGGTACGCGGACCAAGGCACCCCCGCCGCCCGGGAGCCCCTGCCCGGCGACACCACCGCCGACGTCTGCATCGTCGGCGGCGGATACACCGGGCTGTGGACCGCCTACTACCTCAAGAAGGCCGTCCCCTTCCTCAACATCGTCGTCCTCGAAGGCAGGTTCTGCGGCTACGGCGCCTCCGGGCGCAACGGCGGCTGGCTCTACAACGGCATCGCGGGCCGCGACCGGTACGCGAAACTCCACGGCCACGAGGCCGCCGTCCGTCTCCAGCAGGCGATGAACGACACCGTCGACGAAGTCGTCCGCATCGCCGCCGAGGAGAACATCGATGCCGACATCCATCAGGGCGGTGTGCTCGAAGTCGCCTACACACCGGCCCAGCTGGCCCGGCTCAAGGACTTCCACTCCGTGGAGATCGCCTTCGGCGAGAAGGACCGCGTCCTGCGCGGCGCCCGCGAAACCGCCGAACGCGTCAACGTCACCGGAGCCGTCGGCTCCACCTGGACCCCGCACGGTGCCCGCCTGCACCCGGTCAAACTCGTCAAGGGTCTCGCGGCCACCGTCGAGGCGCTCGGCGTCACCATCCACGAGTCGACACCGGTCACCGAGATCGAGCCCAAGCACGCCCGCACCCCGTACGGCACCGTCCGCGCCCCGTACATCCTGCGCTGCACCGAGGGCTTCACCGCGAACCTCAAGGGGCAGAAGCGCACCTGGCTCCCCATGAACTCGTCGATGATCGCCACCGAACCGCTCCCGGCGTCGGTGTGGGACACCATCGGCTGGGACGGCCGCGAAACCCTCGGCGACATGGCCCACGCCTACATGTACGCCCAGCGCACCGCCGACGACCGCATCGCGCTCGGCGGTCGCGGAGTGCCGTACCGGTACGGCTCGGCCACCGACAACGACGGCCGCACCCAGCCCGCCACCATCGAGGCCCTCCGCGACATCCTCGTCCGTCTCTTCCCCACCACCGCGGCCGCGCGCATCGACCACGCCTGGTCCGGTGTCCTCGGCGTCCCCCGTGACTGGTGCGCCACCGTCACCCTCGACCGCTCCACCGGTCTCGGCTGGGCCGGCGGCTACGTCGGCTCCGGCGTCGCCACCACCAACCTCGCCGCCCGTACCCTGCGCGACCTGATCCAGCAGGACTCCGGGCAGTCCGGCCCCACGGAGCTGACGTCCCTGCCCTGGGTCGACCACAAGGTCCGCCGGTGGGAACCGGAACCCTTCCGCTGGCTCGGCGTCCACGGCATGTACGCCGCCTACCGCGCCGCCGACCGCCGCGAACTCACCTCGCCCCGCGCGGGCACGGACCCCATCGCCAAGGCCGCGGACCGGCTGTCCGGACGGCACTGAGCGAACGGCCGGACCTCCGCCACCGGGTGGCGGCGGAGGTCCTCGGGCCCCGCGGTCAGCGGCGCGGAGGCCGAGCCGGTGCTCAGGCGCCGGAGCCGTGGTCGGCCAGGACCTCCCCGATCACGTGCCGTGAACGGGCGGCGAGCGGGGGATTGCGGTGCCGGTAGTAGGGCAGTTGGATCAACGCGACGGAGAGCGCCCAGCCGCGGCCCCGCTGCCAGGTCGCGGTGTCGACCGCCAGAGCGTCACGGAAGGCTCCCCGGTGTTCGGCGGAGAAGATCTCCCACGCGGGGAGCAGGTCGCAGGCGGGGTCCCCGACGCCCAGCCCTCCGAAGTCGATGACCCCACTCAGCCGGTCCTGCCGGAACAGCAGGTTCCCCGAGGACAGGTCGCCATGGATCCAGACGGCCGGCCGGCTCCAGGCCGGTGCCCGGAGCGCGGTGTCCCACACGGCGGTCACCGCTTCGGTGTCGATCCTCCCCGGTCCCGTCTCCGCTTCCAGCGCCGCGATGGCCGCGCGGGTGGCGACGTCGCGGTCGGCCAGCGGCACACCGCGGAAGAAGTTGTGATCCCCCGGGAGCGGGCCGCCGTCGGCGTCGACCGACCGCAGGGCGGTGATGAATGCGGCCAGGTCGGCGGCGGTGCGGCGCGGATCGGCGACGCGTTCCGCGTTCTCGCCCCCGAGCCAGCGGTACACCGACCAGTGCCAGGGATAGGCCGCGCCGGGAACTCCCTTCCCGAGCGGCTCGGGAACAGGCAGCGGCAGAAGCGGCGCGAGCCTCGGCAGCCACTGCTGCTCCTTGCTCACCTGCAGGGCCGCTCCGGGGATACGGGGCAGCCGTACCGCCATGTCCGGGCCCAGCCGGTACATGGCGTTGTCCGTGCCCGAAGAGGCCACCGGTTCCAGCGGAAGATCCGTCCACTGCGGGAACTGCGTGCCGATCAGCCCTCTCACGAGAGGGACGTCGAGCTCCACCTCGTCGGCATGCATCTTCCCGGCAACCATGAAAACCCTTCGTCGGATCGGCAGAGCCTCGACCACGTCGACCGTGGTGGCCGTGTCGACGCCGACCGCGTGCGCGCCTTGTCCGTTCGTCCGCGTCGTCCGCACGTCCGCGTCGACCCCACCGTCCCGGAACGTCCGGCACATCACCAACGAATTACGAGGTCGTCGGCCGGCTCACCGGCCGGTCGCGTCCGGCGCCCCGCGCGCACCGATCAGCCCGAGGGCGTCGACCGCGGCCGGGGACAGCATCGAGTCGTCCAGACCGGACAAGGACATCCAGGCGACAGCGCTCGTGGAGTCGTCGGCCTTGGTGACCACGAGCGGGCCCGGCTTGAGATCGACGAGGTAGAAGAGCCCCACCAGGTTCCAGCTGATCCCGAGCCGGTGGGCCTGGTACGTCCGCGCGTCCACCAGTCGGGCATCGAGGAGTTCGAGGCCCGTCTCCTCGTACAGCTCGCGCGCCAGAGTCTCCCGCGGCTGCTCGCCCGGATCGATCCCTCCGCCCGGCAGGTGCCACAGCCCGGGCTCGAAAACCGGTGACGTCTCCGAGAGCCGGGTCAGCAGCAGCCGGTCCCGCACGGTGGCCATGGCGTACGCCGATACGCGGGAACGCACGTCGCTCTTCAACGCGGCTCTCCTGACTCCGAGTCGGGGGACTGTTGCGGGACGCCGCCGAGGCGGATCGCGTGGGTGCTCTCCGGAGGGACGGGCCGGCCGCAGGCGTCGCAGACGGTGCGGGGATGAAGCACCGCTCCGCAGTCGTGCCTGAGCACCGTGGGGGGTTCTCCCTCGGTCGCGTAGCGGTCGCCCCATTCCATGAGTGCGAGCAGGACCGGCTGCAGCGCGAGTCCGGCCTCGGTCGGTGTGTACTCGTAGCGCGGCGGGTGGGCCTGGTAGAGCTCCTTGGTCAGGACCCCGTGCTCCACGAGCTTCTTCAGCCGGGCCGTGAGGATGTCCCGGCTGGCGCCGGTGTTCGCCGCGATCTGGTCGAAGCGGCGCGCCCCGAGGAACACCTCCCGCAGCGCGAGCAGGCTCCAGCGCTCGCCGATGACGGCGAGCGAGTTCGCGATGGAGCAGGGACGTGGGTGGGCGACGGGCATCTGCGTGGACCTCCTGGGCGCTGCGACGTGCTGACGGGTCATGGGGCGTCCGGGCACCGCTTCGGCGGTTGCGCCCGCCGGCCACAGGTGCCTCCCTCGGGCGGCTGATGCGGGAAGCGGCGGCGGGCGTGGATCCGCGCATGCGAGTCCGGCAGGCACGCAGGGCGCCCGGCAGGCGGCTCACCGGTCTCGCGGCGGGCCGGTACGGCCCCGCCCGAGGGGTGCCCGGCGGGTTCCACCGGAGGCCCGGACTCGCACGGCGTCCCGAAGTACGTCATCCGTCACCCGCCCTTCAGGCCAGTTGCCGTTTCCAACTCACTATGGCACAGCGCGTCGGAGATCGAGACCTGCAGGCCCGTCCGAGGACCGACGCCCGCCCGGAATGGCACCCAGTACCGAACAGAAGAGCGTTTGCTTTTCAAACTGACCTACCTATAGTAAGTCCTGTTTTCCAACTGTCTAGCGGGCTCATTGGGCTCGTGACCGAACGAGGAGACCGGAATGAGGGCTTCACCACCCGGCAGCGCGCGTGCCGCCGATGAGGAGGCATGGGCCCGGATCGACCCCTTGTGGCGATCCTGGGCGGGTGCGCACGGGGGCCATGTCGCGGCGGCGGCGCTCACCGCCATGCGGGAACGAGCCGTCGGCGAAGGCCGCCCGGTCCGCGCCCTGACCGCTCACTTCCTCGCCCCTGTCGACACCCGTCCGCTCCATCTGTCCCTGGCCCGGCCGTCGGTGGGGCGCCGGGCCGCGACCTGTGCCTTCACGGGCCATCAGGACGGAGCCACGGCGCTCGTGGGCTCGGCGGTGTTCGGCCATGGCCGCCGGGGACCCCGATATGACGGACGGAGCTCGCCCCGGGTACCGGGCCCGGCCGACTGCCGGCCCCTCGACCTGTCGGCCGGGCTCACGGCCTTCGCCCGGCAGGTGGAGATCCGCCCCGCCACCGAGGCCCTGCCGCTCGCCGGGGGCGAGCGGGCCGAGTTGGTCGCCTGGGTGCGGTTCGCCGACGGGCGGGCGCTGGACGAGGCCGCGGTCGTCACCCTCACCGACGTCCTCCCACCGGCCCTGTTCGCGCGCTGGCGCACCCCGCGCCCGGTGCCGACCGCCGAACTGACCATCCACTTCACCGACGCACTGGATGCCGGGGCACTCGCGGACTGGGCCCTGGTCCGGATCCGCACCGAACAGGCCGGCAGCGGCTGGGCGGTGGACGACAGTGCGGTGTGGGCGGCCGACGGCCGGCTGCTGGCCCTCGCCCGCCAGGCCCGGGTCGTCCAGGACACCCCCGCGGAGCACGCATCCGCGGCCACGACACCCCGGCAGGAGACCCTGTGAACATCGGCGGAGCCACCGCACTCGTCACCGGAGCCAACCGCGGACTGGGCCGCGCCTTCGCCCGGGGCCTGCTGGCGCGCGGCGCGCACACCGTGTACGCGGCAGCACGCGACCCGAAGACCGTGACCGACCCCGGGCTGACACCCGTCGCACTCGACATCACCGACCCGGCCTCCGTGGCCGCTGCCGCCGAGCGCTGCTCCGACACCACTGTGCTGATCAACAACGCGGGCATCCTGCGCGGCGACTCGCTGCTCACCGCGGACACCCTCGACGGGGCGCGCGCCGAGCTGGAGACCAACCTGTTCGGCACGCTCGCCATGTGCCGCGGCTTCGCCCCCGTTCTCGGCAGGAACGGTGGCGGGGCCCTGGTCAACATGCTCTCCGCACTCTCCTGGCACACACTCCCGCAGATCGGCTCGTACGGCGTCTCCAAGGCGGCGGCCCGGTCGATGACCGACGCGGTGCGCGAAGAGCTGCGCCCGCAGGGCACCCTCACGGTCGCCGTGCACGCCGCGTTCATCGACACCGACATGGCGGCCGGCACCGACCAGCCCAAGATCAGCCCCGCCGAGGTGGTCGAGCAGGTCCTCGACGCCGTCGAGGCGGGCCGCGAGGAAGTCCTCGCCGACGCCGTCACCCGCCGGATCAAGGCCATGCTCTCGGGAGGGGAGAACCATGGCCACTGAGCTGCGCGACGCAACGGCCGAGGAGCGCGACAACGCCCGTGGCAGCGGCCCCGGGCCGGTCCTCGTCGCCGCCTGCCTGGGTCTGTTCACGGTGTTCCTCCAGACCACCGAGACCATCGGCACGCTCGGCGCCGTCCAGGCCGATCTGCGGCTCGCCCCGGCCGACATGGTGTGGGTGCCGAGCATGTACACCCTGGTCGTGGCGTCCTGCGTACTCGGCGCCGGCGCACTGGCCGACCGGTGGGGGCGCAAGCGCGTCTTTCTCGCCGGGACCGCGGCCATGGCCGCGGGCGCACTGGTGCTGGTCCTCGCCGACGACCTGGCCACCGTCCTCACCGGCCAGGCGATCGCCGGCCTGGGCGGTGCCCTGATCACCCCCAGCTCGCTCGCGCTGATCACGCACGCCGTCCGCGACCCGCGCCGCCGCGCCGGGGCGATCGCCGCGTGGGCGGCCACGTCCGGGCTGGGCGTGGCCGTCGGCCCCCTCGTCGCGGGCCTCGCGCTGCGCTGGTGGACCTGGCACGCGGCGTTCTGGCTCAACCTCGTCGTGGCGGGTCTCGCGGCCGTGGTCGCGCTCGGCCGGGTCGCCGAGTCCCGCAACCCGGCCCAGCGCCTCGACTGGGCGGGGCAGTTCACCGCGATCGCCGGACTCGCCCTGCTGGTCTTCTGGCTGATCGACGGCGGTCACCACGGCTACGGCTCCGCACGGGCCCTGGTCGCCGTCGTGGCAGCGGTCCTTCTGCTGGCGGCCTTCGCCCTGGTCGAACTGCGCCGTACCGACCCCATGGTCGACCTGCGGCTGATGCGCGATCCCTCCTACAGCGCCTCCCTCCTGCTGGCCGCGACCGTCCTGTTCGGCTTCGTCGGCCTCTCCCTCCTCCAAGTGCTGTGGCTGCAGCGGGTACGAGGGCTGACCGCCCTGCAGGTGGGCGTCCAACTCCTCGCGGAATCAAGTGCGTTCATCGCCGCCTCGGTCCTGGCCGGAATACTGGTGCGCCGACTCGGCCCGCGTGTCCTGATCACGGCGGGCCTGCTCCTCGCGGCCGTCGGCGCCGCCCTCTTCGCGCAGGTCGAACCGGACACCGGGTTCGCCGGGTACGCCACCGCCTTCGTCCTGTTCGGCCTCGGCTGCGGTCTCGCCAACGCCCCGTCCACCGCCCTCGCCGTCGGCCACGTCCCACACGGCCGCGAGGGCGAGGCGGGCGGCGCCGTCAACGCCGCCCGTCAGATCGGGGCCGTCCTCGGCACCAGCATCCTCGGCACGCTGATCACCACACGCTTCGAGGACCGTCTCCCCCGCGTCCAGGACCCGCGCACCGCGTTCACCGACGCGGTCTCGCATGCCACCTGGGTCGCGGTAGCGGTCCTCCTCGTCGGCACGGCACTGGCACTCGGACTGTCGGCATGGTCCCGCCGCGGGGTCACCGCCCCTTAAGGACGGCGAGCGTGGAAGGAGCCCAGGTCGGACGCAGTCCGACCTGGGCTTCTCGCTGAGCCCCCGTCGGATTCGAATGACGATGCCCGAGGCGGCTACAACGGATCGAGGCGTCCGCCGGCCGTCTCACCCGGCCGAGCGGATCTCATACACCGTCACCCTTCGTCCGCGGACCTGCTCGTCAGCCACGGCCCTGAAGTGCTCCTTCAGCACGGCGGCCTTCATCTTGTCCCGCTCGGCCGTCACCGGTCTCGCCACCTGAGGCGTATCCGTCACCAGCAGGATCCGACGCTGGGCCAGCATCGCCGCACGGATCCGGCCCGGGGTCGCCTCCAGGCCCTTGAGGGTTCCGGACTCCTCCGGGCTCTGCGCCAGAGCAATGTCTCGCAGACCGGAAAAGACGCTCGGGGAGACGGATTTGGTGTCTCGGCGCGCCGACGGGATGAAGAGCACCGCATCGCCGGGCTCCTGCAACCGCCGCACGTCCGAGGCCACTGCCAGGACATCGTCCACCCGGCTCGACGGGGATCGCTTGGCCAGCGACTGCGGCAACAACGCCACCATTGCCACGACGAGCACTGCGGGGAGAACCGCCGGCGACGCTCTCGGATGCCGGGCCTCCACCGCCTCTACCGCCGAGCCGATCGACGTGCCGATCAGAAGAGCCAGTCCCAGCAGACTGAAGAGGATGTACCGGTCCAGGAACAGCGGCTGGATCAGGGAAAGCCCGATGAGGCCGATCTGCGGGACCGCCAGCAGCGGTAATCCGACGGTTGCCACCGACAGCCGGCCGGCCCGAGGCCGGTCCACCAGTGCGCCGACTCCACCGATCGCCAGCAGGACCGCCGGGCCGATGAGCATGTGCCAGGTCAGCGGTGGGATCCAGGAGACTTGCGCGGACTGGCCTCGGCTGAACACGACCAGGGGCAGCACACAGGCCGTTGCGGCCGCGGCGGCAGTGGTCCACCGCTTCCACACCGCACGGCCGGCCCGGCTCCAGACCAGGGTCGCCAAGTGTGCTGGAAGGATCATGAGCGAGAGCCAGTTCAAAAGCCCGCACATCATGACAGTGCCGCCATAGGCAGCCCAGTGCACCGTGCGGCCGCGCCCCTGGAGCAGGGTCACGAGCAGCAGGGTGGACATTCCGGCTCCGGCTGCGACCAGGGCGTACGGCCGCCCTTCCTGGAGATAGAACTGCACGGCCGGAAGCAGTCCGAAAGCCATCCCTCCGGCCAGGCCCACCCACATGCCGGCCAGCCGGTGGCCGATTCCCCCCACGCACGCCGCCGCCACTCCCGTGGCGATGACCGAGGGCAGCCGCAGGACGGTGGTGCTGGGGCCGAAGCATTCGAACAGCGCGTGCATCAGCAGGTAGTAGCAGCCGTGCACGACGTCGACGTTCCCCAGCATGTGCCAGATCTCAGCCGTGGAGCGCTCGGCCACCTGCCAGGTCGCGGCCTCGTCCCGCCATACGCTGCCCTGCCGTGACAGGCCCCACAGGCCGAGGGAGAACGTCCACAGCATCGGTATCGACACGACGAGAGCGCGGCGCCGCCCGGGGCCGACCGGAGACGCCATGGACTGCGTTCCGGTCCCCGGGGAACGGGGCGACGAACGCAAAGTTCGAGCAGTGATCATCAAGGAGGGCTTCCAGAGCGGCTGTCGAGCAGGACAAGGTGCCACACGCAGGAAGGCATCTCACTGGCCAGGAAATTTATGCACCGCAATACCCCCGTGTGCGGCCCTCTTGAAGGCAGGCGTGATCAAGGTTGCCATCGCGGGACCTGCTTGTCCCGCTCTTTTCGGCCAATCGGCCACAACAATGCTCCGCACCCGCGAACACCGTCGGATCGAGCCCTGCGGACGGGCAAGTACGCGGTTCCACCGGGCGTTCTCGTGGCCCGAGGCGAATTCTCTCCCCGCGCGATTATCACGGCATCATCACCGGCGCCCGGCGAGTCGCATACGCCATCGGGTTATCTAGATCACGTGTTCGTACGGTTGCGACATGACCACGCTCTGCATCAGCATCTTGTTTCGTCCAGACCCATGGTCATGATGAAAAGGGGATCAATCATGAACAAGAGAACTGGTATCAAGGCGGCCGTCGTGACGGCGGGCCTCCTTTTCGCCGCGGCAACGCCGGCGCTTGCCGTGACCGTCGACGTCGGCGGCGGCAGGTGGAGTTACGACCAGGGCGCCAACACGGCGTGGTCGAACTACAAGCACCCGACCAACAGCCACGCGTCTTCGGTGAAGATCGGCAGCGTGACCTTCGCCAGTGGCTGCACGTCCAAGGGGAACTGGTCCCTGGCCTCGGGCTCGAAGAACGGTGGCGCGATCAGCTACTACTACAAGAGCTCCTGCTAGTCCGGTTGATCGCATCTCGTGCCAGGTATGCGCGGGTGGCGCCGCTCGCACATACCTGAGGGCCGTCCCGTAACCCTGGCGGGCCCGCGATGACGTCCACGGCACCTCGCCGCGCTGTCGGGACGTCCGCGTACATCCAGTATGCGGACGCCCCTTCGCCCTGCGACGCACCGCATCCGACGCCGCGCACCGGTCCACCGGGAATCACGGGACAGCCCTTTGGCTCGCGCCGGCTGTGGAGGTGAGTTCCGCTTTCCTCCACAGCCGCCTTCGGCGCCTGAACTCTCCCGGACGCGCGCTCACCGAGCGCCCTCGACCGAGGTATTCGATGCTGCACCGAGGAATACGATTCGTTCACGCCGCCATCTTGGCCTTCTCCGCAGTACTCGCCTTTCTGTTCGTGCGGGGGCTGGATGAGAGCGCGCCGCTCGGAACCTCGGCACTGGTCGATGTATTCGACTCCGACGAGTCGACGAGCGCTCCTCAAGTCATCCGAGCCGTCGAGTCGTTCGCGACCGAGCACGGAGTCGGAGTGGCTCGCGATGTGACCGATCTGCAGAACCCCGACGGCGTACGGAATCTCTACGTGACTCCGGGCAGCCCGAACTCCCTGACAGCAAAATGGCTGGACAGCGGATACCCGGCGTTCAGCAGCAGCCGTGAAACGCGGGTGCGTCCGCTCTCCGAGATCGCACAGCAGGATCCACGCGGTCCCTACTACGTCTTCGGCTCACCGGCGGACGCAGAAGCCCTGAGCGCCACGTTCGCCCGCCTCGGCATGAAGGCAAGCATTTCCCATCCCCTGTCGTACGCCGAACTCTCCGACAGGTACACGGACGACCCCCTGTTCCGGGCCCTCTGCGTGGTCGCCCTCGCGGCGCTGACGATGACCGGCGCGAGCGTGCTCCTCAACGCGAAGGTGTACGGGGTTCTGCGACTGCAGGGCATGTCCCTCACCGGCATCCTCGTCCGCGATCTGCGCCAGCTGGCGGTCTTCTGGCCGGCGACGGCCGGCATCGTGGTGGCTGCGACGCTCGCCTGCCTGGGCTTCTACAACAGCCTTGCCTGGCTCGGGCTGTTCGCCTCGGTGGCCGCGGTGGTCACCGTCCTCCTGGTGCTCGTGGCGCTGGCCACCCACGCGGCCGCGCTCGCCCTGACCTTCAAGGTCGACGTACTGCGTGCCCTCAAAGGTGAACTGCCCTCACGGGGTGCATCCATCAGTGTCTACCTCGTGCGCATCCCCGCCCTGCTGCTCACTCTCAGCATTGCCACGAATGCCACCCTCGCGGGCCGGGACGTACTGACGCGCCAGGAGAACCAAGACGTCTACCGCACCGTAGGAAATGCGGTCTCGATCCGCATCAACGGCGCCTTCGCAGTGAACATGGACCAGGTGGACAAGCACGTGGGCCCATGGCTGCGCCAAGCCGACCGGCAGGGCAAAGTCATTGTTGCCGGACGCAGAGACCTCCAGGTCTCCGCACCGGACGCGCATCTGCCGACCGGTGAGATCCTCATCGTCAACGATGCCTATCTCAGCGAGCAGCCGGTCATCGACCCGGCGGGACGCCGATACACCTCTGCCGCGCAGAGCGACGAGAAGCCCGACACGCGACCGGTGAGGGTCATCGTTCCCGAGTCCCTGAAGGCTCACGCGCCGGTGATCACCAAGGCGGCTTCCGAGATCATCGATCCGAATCTCGATCGACACATTCCGATCGAGACACTGACGAGCAAGGCGGGGCAACGTCTCTTCGGCTACAACACCGGCGCCTACGTCTACAACGCCGCACACGGTCCGGACGAAGACAGGTCCCTGGTGCGCGACCCCGTCCTCATCGCCGTCCCCAACGGATCACATTTCCTCACCGACAGCGCCTACACCGCATACGCCACTCAGGCCGGCATCGTCTTCCCCGACCCCCATGACGTACTGAACGGCATGAAGACGGAAAGACTACAGAAGTACATAAACGCCGTGAGCCCTGTCGGGCAGAAAACCGCTCTGGACCTCAGGAACTCGGTCAACGAACTCCGGCTGCAAATCTTCAACCTCATCGTCTCCGTGATCGTGATTCTTATCGCCGGCGTGGGCGTCTGTCTGATCTACGCGCGCAAGAATGCGCAGAGCATTTTCGCGAAACGCATCAGCGGCTGGCGATACATCACCACCCATCGCTTCATCCTCGCCGTCGAAGTGGCAATTGCGGCCATCTTTGCAACCCGAGTTCCTTTCGTCGCGTGGCAGCAGAATCAAGAACTGAAAAAATACGCCGCCGACGGCGCGCCGGCTCCATTCGAAGCCATCCACATCACCGCACTGGATGTCGGCGTCATCACCGGCCTTGTCGCTTTCGAATTCGGGGCTGTGCTGCTTGCCCTCGCACTCTTCCACAGCCGCATCATGAGGGAAGGCGCAACCGAGTCCTAAGCCCCTCGCCCATGAAGCCCCTCCATCCAGCCGGAGCATGCTGTGATCGATATAGAGAATCTGTCGAAGGTCTTCGGCACCCGGACCTTGTGGCATGACGTCAACCTCACCATCAAAAGCGGTGAAATGCTCGCGCTTGTCGGTCCCAGCGGATCAGGCAAGTCAACCCTCCTCAATTGCCTCGGACTGCTCGACAAACCGAGCAGCGGGAAAATTCAATACGAGGGGAGCGATATCACCCGATTCAGCCGGCGCGACATCCTCCGGTTCCGCCGCGACACTCTCGGTTACCTGTTTCAGCAATACGCCCTGATCGAGAATGCGACCGTCGACGAGAACCTGGAAGTAGTCACAAGACTGCAGAGGTCACTGCGAGGCAGAGCAACTGCGGTCATCGCCGAGGCCCTTGATCGTGTCGGTCTGGCGGGACGCGGGAAGGAGAAGATCCACCATCTCAGCGGCGGAGAGCAGCAGCGCGTGGCTCTGGCCCGTCTCGTGGTCCAGCAGCCGGCCCTGGTACTGGCGGACGAGCCGACCGGCGCTCTCGACGATGCCAATGCCTCCATGGTCGTCGACGTCCTTCACGAGATGAGCCAGGGCGGATGCGCTGTCGTCATCGCCACCCATGACGCCGGCGTCCGCGACCGGTGCGACGCCGTATTCGCAGTGCAGGAAGCCGCACTCGTCACCCGCTCGCGGCCCTTGGCAACACGTACGTGAACGAGCACGGCAAACACGGGTGGTCCGCCGTCGAGGTCGAGTGGCCACCTTCCGGCTCGCCGCGCCCGAAGCGGCAACTGGGACCACGGACACCAGCGCGGCCCGCTCCCGGCGTCGCCGTCGCGTCCGCTGAACGGAAGAAGCCCAGGTCAGACGCAGTCCGACCTGGGCTTCTCGCTGAGCCCCCTGTCGGATTCGAACCGACGGCCTACGCATGACAAGTTGTCGGATCTTGTTCCACGGACGTCCATCGTCGTCCTTGAGGATCGCAAATCCCCTGGTCGGGCCGTCTCCCAGACCTAAGCGGACACGGATGAACGACTGCGGATGCGGCAGCAACTGAGACCGAGACCGCTTCACCCGAAGCGACCTGAGGGAGTGCTCAGCCGGGGCCTGACGCTCGCTGACCCGGGTTGATCGTCCCTCTCGGTATCCATGACTGCCGGTGGGTAGGACAATCGCCCTCCTGATCCGTAGCTCCAGGTGGATCGGTCGGTGCCGGTCACATAGGTGGCTCAGTAGCTTCTCGGGGGGGTGTCGGACGGACCCGGTTGCTGGGGTTGAAGCGCTCCGGGATCGGTGGAGGCTCTGTGCATGGGCTCCAGCCACCGGTTGGGGCTGGTGTTGAGCGTAGTAGTTGGTCTCGTGTTCGTGGGGTGGGACGGTCACGATCGACTATGGTCGCGATTGCCCGTGCAGCAAGGGGAGTTGACATGATTAGCCCGGACGAATACGAGGCGACGGCCGCAAAGGCCGGCCTGGGAGAAGTGGTCGCGGTGCACCCGCGGTACCGACCGGTGACGCTGGCGATGCAGGCGTGGATCGGCGGTGCGGCCCTGGCCATCGGCATGGGCGCCGCTGTGGCCGTCGGCACGTGGTGGCCCCTGGTGGCGGCCGTCGTCGTGGTGATCGCGGCCGGGATCGCGTACGGGCGCCTGGCACCGGTCCAGGGCCTGCAGGCCGTGCTGGTGTATCGGGGCGGTCTGCTCCTCGCCGCCCAGGCCGGGCCCGATCGCACCATCCGCTGGGACGACATCCGGGCCACCGAGTACACCCCGGAGAGCTACCGAGACGAGCGACTGGGTGCCGGCCAAACCCGGACCACTCGCACCTACGAGCGGGGCACGATCTGGATCGCGGCGGCCGCCGGGCCGATCACACTACTGCACGTGCGGCGCATGGCCCGGCTGTTCGAAGAGATCGACAACCGGTTCATTCCGGCCATCCAGGTCGACCTTGACGAGACGCTGCGTGCCGAGGGAAACGTCCAGTTCGATCGAGGTCGGCTCACCGTCACGTCCGCCGGGCTGGTCCACACGCCGCCGTACGGGCAGGGCGGGGAGTTCGCGTGGTCGCAGGTGCGGTCCGTGAAGGCGTCGAGCCACGGCGCACTGGAGATCAAGGTGACGGGCCAACCTCCGATCAGAATCAGACTGTTGAACGCCCGGGCGGCCGTGGAATTCATCGAGGAGCTGCGCTCGGCGGCCGACAGCGGCCAGCCCTGAGAACAGGCCAGAGCCAGACGCGACTCGACCCTGAGCTCGGATCGCGCCTCACAGCCCTGCGATGTCATCTCGTGTGGGCTGCGACCTGGATGGAGGAGGCGAACGAGGTCGTCTCCCCGCGCATCGGACTGCCGGGGCTGCCCGTGGTGGAGTGGCCGGCCGACTGTGCCGACGGAGGCCCGCGCGGCGTGCACCGGAAGACCCACCATCTCATCGAGTGGGCCGATGGCCGACCGTTCATCTGGGTCGACGACGAGATCAGCGCCATGGACGCCGGTCCCGTCCGCCTGCTGCTGTCGGAGCCGAAACGCCCGTTCGAGGATGAACCAACGCTCGACTTCCTCATGAGGGCCTGCGGGTCCTGGGGAAGTGTTGAGACCTCGGTGGAGACCTGGGACGGCGACGGCCTCGACTCCTTCCTCGCCTCGCTCGCCGAAGACTTCCGGGGCCGGGAAGGCGCACGTACCTGGCACTCCCTCTGCTACGACCTGACCCTCTCAGCGGAGCACCGTGGTAGCCACGTCCAACTGACCTGGGGCATCCATGATCGGGCGCCCTACGAGGAATGGCATTTCGAGACCACCACGGCGCACGCGGCAGGCGAGGACATGCGCAACCTCGCCGCCGACATCCACACGTTCATTGCGAGCATCGCCAAGTAGCCAAAAGAGTCCCAAGTCGGTGCAGACCGTCCTTGAAGTGTGGCCAGCACCCGCAATGGCTACGGGCTTGAAGCTGTGTCCTCATCCTTATCAGGTCGATCGAGGCGCCCTCTCGACCATGATGAGCACCCGGTGAACCCTGGTCCGGCTGCCGCTGAGGTTCGGCGTTGATTGGCGCCGTAGGCCCTTGTTGGTGTCATCCGCTGGTGTCGGACGACCCAGGCGCCCTTGAGTTTCGGTCAGCCCCGGGACACCAGCTCGATGGTCAGCGGGGCCGCTGAGTCAAGGTCGATCGTGTCTCCGTCGTCCTCGGACAGAGCCTCGTCGGGGTAGTCGGCAGGCACTACGACCAGCATCGTGTGTGGGCGGGGAAGCCAGCCCACATCCTGTGGAGGGTCGTAGCGGCCGATATCAATGATCCGCACCAGCGTCTCAGGTATGCCCACGAGGCAGCTGTCACCAACGTGCAGGTTCCACGGCTCAGGGTTGGTCTTGAACAGGCTCATGGTCCGTTCCGAGGAGTCGGCCGACACCGCGAAGGCTCTCCGGCCATTCCACCTGAACTGAGACTCTGGATCGATCTCGGCCCATGGCCACTCGACCGAGGCATAGAAACGAGACACGTCGGCCACTCGGCCCTGCACCTGCACCTGCACCTGCAGGCAGCTCACACGCAGGACGTCGCCGACCCGGAACTCTTGATGCGGTGCGTTCTCGCCCATGCTGTCCCTGTCGTCGTCCGCTCCGAGAGCTGCACGGTACCGACAGCCTCACCCACCACTCTCCCCAGCTCCCATCCCGTCCGCCGTCGACCCACACGTCTGTGGAGCGGGCGTGGTTCATGGCGTCCAGGTGGAGCGCCCCACTGGACGAACGGCCTGGACGCCATGGCCCGCGAACAGCTCCGCGTCGAGGTCGACGTACGGCCACCGCAGGCCGAGTGTCTCGCCCTGCCGGAACCCCATGCCGACGCCGACGATCCACCGCATGGAGGTTCTTCGTACCCCCTCCCCCGGCACCCGATCCCGGTCCCACTGAGACCAAAGCTGAGACGCTCGGCAGCCGCGCGGCCCGCTCCCGCCTCCGTCGACGCATCCGCTGAACGTGAAAACCCCAGGTCAGAGAGGATCCGACCTGGGGTTTCGCGGAGCCCCCTGTCGGATTCGAACCGACGACCTACGCATTACAAGTGCGTTGCTCTGGCCAGCTGAGCTAAGGAGGCGTGCCGGAGCAGTGTAACCAACACCGCACCCCTCGCGGTCCCGAAATTTCGCGGCCCTCGAACTACTGACAGATTTCAAATGTCCAGGTAGCGTCGCTGAGGATTCACCCAAGTGGACCAGACCACTCCCTTACTCGGATCGTCCGGCACGTTCCTGCCGGTGAAGGAGAAGATTCAGCATGGCCAGTGTCACGTTCGACAAGGCGTCCCGCGTCTACCCCGGCTCCACGAAGCCGGCCGTGGACCAGCTGGAGATCGACATCGCGGACGGTGAGTTCCTCGTCCTCGTCGGCCCTTCCGGTTGTGGCAAGTCGACCTCCCTGCGCATGCTCGCGGGTCTTGAGGACGTCAACGGCGGCGCCATCCGCATCGGCGACCGCGACGTCACGCACCTGCCGCCGAAGGACCGGGACATCGCCATGGTGTTCCAGAACTACGCGCTCTACCCGCACATGACCGTCGCGGACAACATGGGCTTCGCGCTCAAGATCGCCGGTGTCAACAAGACCGACATCCGGGCGAAGGTCGAAGAGGCCGCCAAGATGCTGGACCTCACCGAGTACCTGGACCGCAAGCCGAAGGCGCTCTCCGGTGGTCAGCGCCAGCGTGTCGCGATGGGCCGGGCCATCGTGCGTGAGCCGCAGGTCTTCCTCATGGACGAGCCGCTGTCGAACCTCGACGCCAAGCTCCGCGTCTCCACCCGTACGCAGATCGCCTCGCTCCAGCGCCGTCTGGGCATCACGACCGTGTACGTCACGCACGACCAGGTCGAGGCCCTGACCATGGGCGACCGTGTCGCGGTCCTCAAGGACGGTCTGCTCCAGCAGGTCGACTCGCCGCGCAACATGTACGACAAGCCGGCGAACCTCTTCGTGGCCGGCTTCATCGGCTCCCCGGCCATGAACCTGGTCGAGGTCCCGATCACCGACGGCGGCGTGAAGTTCGGCAACAGCGTCGTCCCGGTCTCCCGCGAAGCGCTCACCGCGGCCTCGGAGAAGGGCGACACGACCGTCACGGTCGGCATCCGCCCCGAGCACTTCGACATCGTCGAGCACGGCGGCGCCGCCGCGAAGTCCCTCTCGAAGGACAGCGCGGACGCCCCGGCCGGCCTGGCCGTCTCGGTCAACGTCGTCGAGGAGCTCGGCGCCGACGGCTTCGTCTACGGCTCCGCGCAGGTCGGCGGCGAGGACAAGGACCTGGTCGTCCGCGTCGGCGGCCGCGCCGTTCCGGAGAAGGGCACCAAGCTGCACGTCGTGCCGCGCCCGGACGAGCTGCACGTCTTCTCGACCTCGACGGGCGCGCGTCTCACCGACTGACGCCCCGCCCCGCACGAATCACCCGCACCACAGCGGCCCCGCACCTTCTTCGTGCGGGGCCGTTCGCGCGTCACGGGGCGCGCCCGGGTTTGAGTCCGTACGGTGCCGAATTCCCCGGCACACCGGGCATTTCACAGTGGCCCGTCAACACGCGATTCGAAAAACGCCCTCGAACCATCCCCCTCAAGGGTGACGTAATGTCGCCACGTCATCACCGCCCGCTACTCTCGCTGCGTGACCCACACCGCTCGCCGTATCGGCCGATCCCTCGCTCTCGTACTGCCCGTCGTGATGGTCCTCTCCGGGACCCTCGCCGTCACCAGCGTGCCGTGGGCAGCGCACAACTCCGAGCCCCAGGTCCTGGCCGCCTCCGCCCAGGACGTCTCGAAGCCTGCTCGGACACGCACCCCGCAGGACCTCCTCCGTGACCGGCTGCTCCTGGAGCTCCGGGAGAAGGACCCGGGTGTCGCCCTGACGGACCTGCAGCGTTCCGTCGAGGCCCGGCCCTCTCTCGCCCGGCACTGCATGTCGATCGCCAGGGCGCTGGGCCGCGCGGCCGTCGAGCAGTACGGTCCGACGCGGGCCCACAGGTTCTCGCGTCCCGTCTGCGACACGTCGTTCGCCTCGGGCGTCGCACAGTTCAGCTGACCGGCCGGTCCGGGCACCGCATATCGTGCCTGGCATGCATACGTATCCGACGCAGGCCGTGGTCCTGGCAGGTGGCCAGGGTTCGCGGCTGCGCCCGTACACCGATGACCGCCCCAAGCCGATGGTCGAGATCCCGGGCACCGGGACTCCGATCATCGGCCATCAGCTTTCCTGGCTGGCCGCCGAGGGCGTGACCGACGCCGTGGTGTCGTGCGGTCATCTGGCCGAGGTGCTCCAGGAGTGGCTGGACTCGGCGGTGCTGCCGCTGCGTGTGACGACGGTCGTGGAGTCCGAGCCGCTGGGACGCGGCGGCGGGCTGAAGTACGCCGCCGCCCGGCTCCCCGATCCGGAGCAGCCCTGGTACGCCACCAACGGCGACATCTGGACGCGTTTCTCCCTGCGCGAGATGGCCGCGTTCCACGCCGAGCGCGACGCGACCGCCACCCTGGCCCTGGCCCGTCCCCGCATCCCGTGGGGCGCCGTGGAGACGGACGCGTTCGGGCACATCACCGACTTCATCGAGTCGCCGCCCTCCCCGTATCTGATCAACGCCGGCGTGTACGTCTTCTCCCCCGCGTTCACCGACCTGCTGCCGGACCTGGGCGACCACGAGCGGACGACGTTCCCGCGGCTGGCCCGGGAACGCAGGCTGGCCGGGTATCCGCTGCCGCACGGCGCGTACTGGCGGGCCATCGACACCGCGAAGGACCTGACCGAGGCCGCCAAGGAACTCGACGGGCGGTAGCGGCACGCGACGAGGCACGACGCAGGGGCGGTCACCGGTTCGTTCCGGTGCCGCCCCTGCGTCGTGCGCCGACCCGGCGGCTCAGCCGAGCAGACCTCCGATGGGGTTCTGCCCACCACCGGACGTACCGCCGGTGGAGCCACCGCCGCCGTCCGACCCGCCGGTCGCCGAGCTGCCGCCGGCGCCGGTGGAACCGGAGGAAGTCGGGCCGGAACTACCGGACGGAGGCGGCTGCGGGGCCGTCTGCTGCGGGGGCTGCTGCGCGGTGCCCTGGGTCTGGCTGGGCTGCCCGGCACCGGCCGCCTGGCCCGACTCGCGCACGGAGTCCGCGGCGGGCGTGGACGCCCTGGCCGAAGGAGTGGTGGAGGCGCTGCTGCGGGACGGCGAGGGACGCTTGCCGTCGGGTGTGTGGGAGGCCCTGCGGCTCTGGGACTCCTGCGGAAGCGGGGAGCCGGGGAGCTGGTTGGTCGGGTTGCCGTCCGGGCCGGGCACGGTGACGACCCCGGAGGAACGGACCGCGCCACCGAGCATGGAACCCACCAGCAGGGTGAGGCCGACGACCACGGTGGCGACGACGGCACCCCGGCGCAGCACCCGGCGGCGGAGGTCCCAGATCGCCGAGCGCGGGCCGAGCCTGCGCCAGGCCTCGCCGGCGAGCCGTCCGTCGACGGAGTAGACGGGGGCGCCCGCGATGATCAGCGGGCTCCAGGCGGCGAGGAAGATGATGTCGGGCGCGTCGTAGACCGCGACGGTCCGCCAGCTGACGGTGACCAGCAGGGCGGCGGAGAGGAGTGCGCCGACGGAGGCGGCGACGCGCTGCCAGAGGCCGAGGACGGTGAGGACACCGACGACGACCTGGAGGAACGCGACGGTGAGTCCGGCACCGACGGGGTGCGAGAGCGCGAAGTCGCGCAGCGGCTCGGCGAGCGCCCAGGGGTGCAGCGAGGTGAGCCACTTGACCATGGAGCCGCGCTCGCCGCCGTCGAAGTAGACGGGGTCGCACAGCTTGCCCATGCCGGCGTAGACGGAGATGAAGCCCAGGAAGACGCGCATGGGCAGCAGCACGACGCCGAGGTTCATACGGCGCCCGGGGTAGTACGCGTGCCGCACGGAGTCGTTGCCGTGCCGCCGGCCCCGGGCCTCGGTGATGTCGTCGTACTCGTCGTCGTACTCGTCGTCGTACGCCGCGCGGCCGCCGGTGTCGACGGGGTCGTAGGCGCCGACCGCCCGGCGCATCGGCGGCAGCAGCGGACCGTTGCCGGGGCGGTCGGGCCGACGGGGTGCGGTGATGACGGGGTTGGGCCGAGTCTCTTCCAGGCGCTCGATGACCTGGGTGCCGCCCATCCCGCCGTCGAAGTCGTGGCCGGTGCGGGGGGCGTAGGGATCGTAGGAGTCGTACGCGGAGGTCGGCCGGCCCGCGGTGGAGTTCCGTACGGCCTGGAGGAGCCCGGTGGCGCCGGGGTCGCCCGGGGCGGACCTGCCGCTCCACACGACGGGCGAGCGCCGGCCGCGCACCGCTCGGGCGCCGCCGCTCATGGCGGGGATCCTGGGTGTGCCCGCGGGGGCCAGACCGCGCAGCCGCGGGCGCTGGCCGGGGGCGAGCTGCACCCGGAAGCTGGCGTGGTTGACGATGACCTGCGCGGGGTCGCAGTCCACCTTGGTCATGCTCAGGGCGGGTAGTTCGTCGAACCGAGGCGTTCTGGTGTCCACACTCATCTAACCGAGTGATGTGTGTTTAGGACACTGCCTTGACGGGCCCGATGTGTCCGAGACCCGTCAATGGGGGGCGCCCCGGTCGGCCGCCCCCCGTCCGGGTGCCTCTCAGGCCCGGCGCCGCGCGACCTCGTACAGGACGATCCCGGCCGCGACACCGGCGTTCAGCGACTCCGCGCCGCCCGGCATCGAGATCCGGACCCGGTAGTCGCAGGTCTCGCCGACGAGGCGGCCCAGGCCCTTGCCCTCGCTGCCGATGACGATGACGACGGGGCCGTCGAGTGCCTCCAGGTCCTCCACGGTGTGCTCGCCGTCCGCGGCGAGGCCGACGACCGTGAGACCGGCCTTCTGGTAGCCCTCCAGGGCCCGGGTCAGGTTCGTCACCCGGGAGACCGGCGTACGGGCCGCCGTGCCCGCCGAGGACTTCCACGCGCCCGCCGTCATCCCGGCCGCGCGCCGCTCGGGCACGACCACGCCGTGCCCGCCGAACGCGGAGACGGAGCGGACGATCGCACCCAGGTTGCGCGGGTCGGTGACGCCGTCGAGGGCGACGATCAGCGGGTCCTCGCCGTTGTCGTACGCGGCGGCGGTGAGGTCCTCCGGGTGCGCGTACTCGTACGGCGGGACCTGGAGGACGAGGCCCTGGTGGTTCAGGCCGTTCGTCATCCGGTCCAGCTCGACGCGCGGGGCCTCCATCAGGTTGATGTTGCCGCGCGCACCGGCGAGCTGGAGCGCGTCGCGGACCCGCTCGTCGTTGTCGATGTACTGCTGGACGTACAGGGTGGTCGCCGGGACGCCGTCGCGCAGGGCCTCGTAGACCGGGTTGCGGCCGACGACCATCTCGGACGTGCCCTTGGCGCCGCCGCGCCGGGGCGCGGGACGGCGGGCCGCGGCCTGCTTGGCCTGGGCGTTGGCGATGCGGTTCTTCTTGTGTCCCTTGCGGGCGGAGGCGGGAGGCGTCGGGCCCTTGCCTTCGAGGCCACGGCGTCGCTGCCCACCGCTGCCGACCTGCGCGCCCTTCTTGTTGGACGTGCGGCGGTTCCTGCGCTGGCTGTTCCCGGCCATGACCTACCTGTTTCGTTTCTTCTCAGACATGCGTACGTAAGTGAAGTGTGCCGCCCGGGAGGCCGGGCGGCACATGGGGAGGACTACTGGCGCGGGCCGAGTGTCCACCGTGGTCCGGCCGGGCTGTCCTCGATGACGAGACCGGACTGGTTGAGCTGGTCGCGGATGGCGTCGGCGGCGGGCCAGTCCTTGCGCTCGCGGGCCGACTGGCGCTGGTCCAGGACCAGGCGCACGAGAGTGTCGACGACGCCGTGCAGATCGTCGCCTCGGTCGCTCTCGCCGGCCCAGTGCTCGTCGAGCGGGTCGAGGCCGAGGACACCGAGCATCGCACGGACCTCCGCGAGCCGGGCGACGGCGGCCTCCTTGTCGTCGGCGGCGAGCGCCGAGTTGCCCTGGCGGACCGTGGTGTGGACGATCGCGAGCGCCTGCGGGACGCCCAGGTCGTCGTCCATCGCCTCGGCGAAGGCGGGCGGCACCTCGGTGGCGGGCTCGACCGTCTCGCCCGCCTTCTCGGTGACGCGCTGAACGAAGCCCTCGATCCGTGCGAAGGCGGACTCCGCCTCGCGCAGGGCCTCCTCGCTGTACTCGATCATCGACCGGTAGTGCGGGGTACCGAGGTAGTAACGCAGCACGATCGGGCGCCACGCCTTGACCATCTCGCTGACCAGCACCGAGTTGCCCAGCGACTTGGACATCTTCTCGCCGGACATGGTGACCCAGCCGTTGTGCACCCAGTACTTCGCGAACCCGTCGCCGTACGCCTTGGCCTGGGCGATCTCGTTCTCGTGGTGCGGGAAGATCAGATCGATGCCGCCGCCGTGGATGTCGAAGGCGGTGCCGAGGTACTTGTGCGCCATGGCCGAGCACTCCAGGTGCCAGCCGGGACGGCCGCGGCCCCACGGGGTCTCCCAGCTGGGCTCGCCCGGCCTGGCCGTCTTCCACATCGCGAAGTCGCGCTGGTCGCGTTTGCCGGTCTCGCCCTCGCCGGACGGCTGGCGCAGGTCGTCCAGGTCCTGGTTGGAGAGCTCCAGGTAGCCGGGGAAGGAGCGCACGTCGAAGTAGACGTTGCCGTCGGCGGCGTAGGCGTGACCGCGTTCGATCAGGCCGCGCATCATCTCGACCATCTCGGTGATGTGGCCGGTGGCACGCGGCTCGTACGTCGGCGGGAGGCAGCCCAGCGCGTCGTAGCCGTCGTTGAAGGCGCGCTCGTTCTCGTAGCCGATGGACCACCACGGGCGGTTCTGCTCGGCCGACTTCTTGATGATCTTGTCGTCGATGTCGGTGACGTTCCGGATGAACGTGACGTCGTAGCCGCGGTACGCGAACCAGCGCCGCATGATGTCGAAGTTCAGCCCGGACCGGATGTGCCCGATGTGCGGGGCGGCCTGGACGGTCGCGCCACAGAGGTAGATCGAGACACAGCCCGCGGTGAGCGGTACGAAGTCACGGATCTGCCGGGCGCTGGTGTCGTACAGGCGAATAGTCACGTCTCAAGGGTAGTGGGCGCGCACCAGTGCCCCGCGACCCCTCGGGAACAGCGGGAAAAGTTTCTTGCGGCGCGGCGTCTCCCCGGCGTGCCGGTCGCGGGCGCCGCCGACCGCTCGTGATCGACACACCGGAAGGCCTCGGGTCCGGCCGGCGCTCCTTCACGGGGTGATCCGGACGACCACGCGCCCGGCGTCGTCGGCGACCGCGGGGTCGAATTCCGCGCGGTCACCGCCGGTGCGCTTCGCGGACAGTTCGTCGACGGGTTCACCGACCGCCGGTCACGAACGCGTGGCCGACGGCTGGGCCGGCCATGCCTGCGTGGGCCGTCGGGTCACCGGCCGCCATCGCTCACCGCACCGGCGCACGTGCGAGCGGTGGGCGGCAAGCGGGCCCGGGAACACCGGCAGGTCAGGGCCGTGCGGTGGATCAGCCCGTGCGGTGGACCAGTGCCGTCGCGATCCCGGCGAGTCCCTCGGCCCGCCCGGTGAAGCCGAGCCCGTCGGACGTGGCGGCGGAGAGCGAGACGGGCGCCCCCACAGCCTTCGACAGGACTTGTTGCGCCTCGTCGCGCCGCTTGCCGATCTTCGGCCGTACGCCGACGACCTGGACGGCGACATTGCCGATCTCGAAGCCCGCGGCGCGCACGATCCGCGCCGCCTCGGCCAGCAGGGTGACCCCGGCGGCGCCGGACCACTCGGGCCGCCCGGTGCCGAAGTGCTGCCCGAGGTCACCGAGCCCGGCGGCCGAGAAGAGCGCGTTGCACGCGGCGTGCGCGACGACATCGGCGTCGGAGTGCCCGGCGAGGCCCGGCCCCTCGCCCTCCCACAGCAGCCCCGCGCACCACAGTTCGCGGCCCTCCTCGAAGGCGTGGATGTCGGTACCGATCCCGACCTGCGGGATCACCGGCCCGGTCCGTTCCCCGGAAGCCGTCGTCTCCTCAGAAGCCATCGTTCGCCCTCCTGCGCGCCAGTACCGCCTCGGCCAGCACCAGGTCGAGCGGCCGGGTCACCTTGAACGCCTCCTCGTGCCCGGGGACGACCACGACGGGCGCCCCGAGCCGCTCCACCATGCCCGCGTCGTCCGTGGCGCCCTCGCCGCCGACGGCGACGGTCTTGTGCGCGCGGACGAGCGTGTCGTGGTCGAAGCCCTGCGGAGTCTGCACGGCGCGCAGCCGGGCCCGCTCGGGCGTGCCGAGCACCGGCTCCGGCTCCCCCGGCGCTCCGGGCTCGACCTCCTTGACGGTGTCGGCGAGCGGCAGCGCGGGGACGACGGCGGGCGCGCCGTCCCGCACGGCCTCGATCACCGCGTCCACCATGTCGACCGGCACCAGCGGGCGGGCCGCGTCATGGACGAGGACGACGGAGATGTTCTCGGGCAGGGCGTCGAGACCCAGGCGCACCGACTCCTGGCGGGTGTCGCCGCCCGGCACGACGAGGTAGTCCGTGCGCTCGGGCAGGGCGTGCTCGTCGAGCAGGTTCTTGACCTCGGGGGCGCCGTCCGGCGGCGCGACGACGACGACCAGGGAGACGGAACGGGAGGCCGCCATGGCCCGTACCGCGTGGATGAGCATGGGCGTCCCGCCCAGCGCGCGGAGCGCCTTGGGGGCTCCCGGGCCGAGCCGTACGCCGCGGCCGGCCGCGGGAATCACGGCGGCGGTGCGGTACGGACGCGATGGATCAGACATCGGTTGCACTCCGAAGCTTCGGCATGTTTGTTTCCACGGCCGACATGGGTATGGCCACAAGCGAGCCGGGCGCCACGCCATGACTCGACCGGGCCCTTTCCGTGACATCCGGTCGATTCGGACAAGCCGCACCGGCCGCTCGGGATCGGCTGTACAAGATCACGAGCAACGTATCGGGGGGATTGGCGATGGAGCCAACGCATCGGTGAGTCGGGGGCGTAATCCAGACACGCCGTGGCTGAATCCAGACATGCCGCAGCGCCCGACGACATACCGTGAATACGGCTGTCAGCGGGCACCGCGGCACATTTTTTCGAGACCGGCGTGAGCCGGTTCAGGACGCGAGTACCTCGTCGAGCAGAGCCTCGGCCTTGTCTTCGTTCGTGTTCTCCGCGAGAGCGAGCTCGCTCACCAGAATCTGGCGAGCCTTGGCGAGCATGCGCTTCTCACCTGCGGAGAGTCCACGCTCGCGCTCACGACGCCACAGGTCGCGAACCACTTCGGCGACCTTGATGACATCGCCGGAGGCAAGCTTCTCCAGATTTGCCTTGTAACGCCGGGACCAGTTCGTCGGCTCTTCGGCATACGGTGCACGCAGCACCTCGAAGACCCGATCCAGCCCCTCCTGCCCGACCACGTCGCGTACGCCCACGAACTCCGCATTGTCCGCCGGCACCCGAACCGTCAAGTCGCCCTGGGCGACCTTGAGCACCAAGTAGGTCTTGTCCACGCCTTTGATCTGGCGAGTTTCGATAGCCTCGATCAGCGCGGCCCCGTGATGGGGATAGACCACGGTGTCGCCAACCTTGAACGTCATGTGACAGGTACCCCTTCCGTGGCTATCAAGGGTAACACGAGAACAGCTTCTCCTGAATGGCGTTTTCGCAGGTCAGGGCATATCTCGGGGCTTGACAACAGCAACACGTACGTGCTGCGGAAGGTTCACGGGAGACGGTATTCGCAGGTCGGAGCGGCTGTACGGGCGAGGCGAAACACGCACGTCACACACCCCGGAACCCCCCTCCGAAGTGGCCTAACGTCCCGGTTTGCCGGATTCCGGATGATGAACTTTACGTAGTCCGTTCGAGCGTCGATCACCCGCACGGACGTAAGTGCGGTTGATCAATGGATATTGATCAGCGCCACCACGCGATCGGTTATGCGCACGGAATACGCCACGCTCCATGAATTGATCACCGGCGATATGTGAACGACGCATGTCGACGGGTTTCGGCGGGCGCCCCGGCCGAGTGCGGAACCGACCGGGGGCACCCGTCCCGGTAACCGCCGGAGCACGAAGGGGCGCGTAGGGGCGGGTCGGGTGCGGGGCGGAAGGGGCGGCTCGGTAGCCTAAGGCCGCTGACACATCCTTAGGGCGGCCTTACGCCGCTCGACCCACCCGTCCGCAGTCCGAACGTTCAAGGAGTTGCCGCCGCCGTGAGCCGCAGCCTTCGACACGGCGCCCTCGCCGCCACCGCCATCGTGTTCTCGATCGCCTCGCTCGCCGCGTGCGGTGCGGGCAATGACGCAGCGACGCTCAAGGTCAGGCCGGACAGTGCTGCCACCACCTCCGGTGACATCAGCATCCAGAACGCGAACGTCATCACCCAGCCCGAGCGCAGCGCCGAGGGCCCGGCCGTCGTCTCCGCGACGCTGTTCAACAACGGCGTGAAGGACCAGACCCTGGACGCCGTCACCCTGCCGGGCACGAGCGTCGCGGTGCAGCTGCACGCCGCCAAGGGTTCCGGACCCGTCGTGGTCCCGGCCGGCGGCAGGGTGGTGCTCGGCGGCAAGGGCAACGCGTCCGCCGTGATCGAGAACAGCCGCGAGGCCGCGCAGGCCGGCAACGTGCAGCCCGTCGCCTTCAGGTTCAGCTCAACCGGGGAGATCTCGCTCGGCGCGTTCGTCGTCCCGGCGACCAGCTACTTCACGGACTTCGGTCCCAGCTCGCTGCCGGCGCTGCCGTCGAAGTCGCCCGCGACGCCGACCGGCTCCACGTCCGCGCACCCGGGTGCGCCCGGCACATCCGAGTCCGGCTCCGCGGACGACACGGTCACCCCGACCGACGCCGCGTCCGCCTCGGCGGGCTGACCGCGCCCCCGGCACGCACACGCCTGAACGGCGGAGGGCGCCCTCCCTTTCGGGGGGCGCCCTCCGCCGTCGCGCACCGGCCGGTCTACGGCTCGAACTTGTAGCCCAGACCGCGCACCGTCACCAGGAAGCGCGGCGCTCCGGGGTCGGGCTCGATCTTGGCGCGCAGGCGCTTGACATGGACGTCGAGAGTCTTGGTGTCGCCCACGTAGTCCGCGCCCCAGACCCGGTCGATGAGCTGCATGCGGGTCAGGACCCGGCCCGCGTTGCGCAGCAGCATCTCCAGCAGGTCGAACTCCTTGAGCGGGAGGTCGACCTTGCCGCCGGCGACCGTGACGACGTGGCGGTCCACGTCCATCCGGACCGGTCCCGCCTCCAGGGCGGCCGGTGTGACCTCCTCGGGCTCACCGCGGCGGCGCAGCACCGCGCGGATGCGGGCGACGAGCTCCCGCGAGGAGAACGGCTTGGTGACGTAGTCGTCGGCTCCTATTTCCAGGCCGACCACCTTGTCGATCTCGCTGTCCTTGGCCGTGACCATGATCACGGGGACATTGGAGCGGCTGCGCAGCTGACGGCAGACCTCCGTGCCGGGCAGACCCGGCAGCATCAGGTCGAGCAGCACGAGATCGGCGCCGTTGCGCTCGAACTCGTCAAGACCGTCCGGGCCCGTGGCCGCGATGGCGACCTCGAAGCCCTCCTTGCGGAGCATGTAGGACAGGGCGTCGCTGAAGGATTCCTCATCCTCGACGACAAGCACTCGGGTCACGGAAGGACCTCCGGGGCAGGGAATGGTTCAAGGGTGTCGGGGTGAGCGGGTCCGTAGGGACCCTCGTCGCCATTGACGATGAGCGGTCCGCCCGAGCGGCGGTCCCGTTCCCGTACGGAGCCCGCTTCGGGCAGCCGCAGGGTGAAGGTGGAGCCCTGACCCTCCGAGCTCCAGACCGTGACCTCCCCGCCGTGCGAGGCGGCCACGTGCTTGACGATGGCGAGGCCGAGGCCGGTGCCACCGGTGGCCCGTGAGCGGGCCGGATCGACGCGGTAGAAGCGTTCGAAGACCCGCTCGCGGTCCTTCTCCGAGATGCCGATGCCCTGATCGGTCACGGCGATCTCGATCTGGTCCCCGCCGGGTACGGTCAGCCGCCTGGCGGCGATGCCCACTCGGGTCCGGGCGGGGCTGTAGTTGACGGCGTTCTCGACGAGGTTGCCGAGCGCCGCGGCGAGCTGGCCGCGGTTGCCCCAGATGCGGAGCTCCGCCGTGCCGCCCGCCGCCATGGTGATCTGCTTCGAGCCGGCCTGCTGGCGGCAGCGGTCGATGGCCTCGGCCACCAGCTCGTCGACCCGGACCGGCTCGGCGTCCTCCAGCGGGTCGTCGTTCTGCACCCGGGAGAGGTCGATGATCTCCTGTACGAGGTTGGTCAGCCGGGTCGCCTCTATCTGCATCCGCCCCGCGAACCGCTCCACCGCCTCCGGGTCGTCGGAGGCGTCCATCACGGCCTCGGAGAGCAGTGAGAGCGCGCCGACCGGGGTCTTGAGCTCATGGCTGACGTTGGCGACGAAGTCGCGCCGTACCGCTTCTATGCGGCGGGCCTCGGTGAGGTCCTCGACCAGCAGGAGCACCAGCCGCGAGCCCAGCGGGGCGACCCGGGCGGAGACCGCGAGGGCCTCGCCCCGGCCCGTACCGCGCCGGGGCAGGTCCAGTTCGACCTGCCGTATCTCGCCGTCCCGGCGGGTGTCCCTGGCCATGTTCAGCATCGCCTCGACGGCGAGCCGCCCGCCCCTGACCAGTCCCAGCGCATAGGCGGCGGAGCTGGCCTTGACCACGCTGTCGCTCTCGTCGAGGACGACCGCGGAGGAACTGAGAACGGACAGAACGGTGTCCACCCCGGGGGGCAGGGGCGCGTTGCTGTCGGGCCGCAGGGAGGTCCGCGTCGGCTTCTTCTGGTCGCGCTCGCTCCAGCGGAACGCCAGCATGGCGATCACGCCGGTACAAGCACCGCCGATCGCCGCAGCTGCGGCGACTGCCGCGTTCACGTCCATAACGTCAAGGTTATGCGGGTCCCGGTGGACTCTCCCAGCCATCCGAGTGCGTATCCGAACACTCGTCGCCCAGAGTTCACCGAGGGGCAAGTGTTGGTTCACTTGGTCGGCCGGAAGGCGACGCGTACACCGCCCAGGGTGGCAGCGTGGGGCTCACAGCCTGCCCCGGCATTGCACACAGGACTGGAGAGGTACTTCCATGCGTGACGCCTACCACGAGGAACTCGACTCGATCGGCGAGGGACTGGTCGAGATGGCCCGGCTCGTCGGGTCGGCGATCGGCCGGGCGACGACGTCCATGCTCGATGCCGATCTCAAGCTCGCGGAGAGCGTGATCGCCGCGGACCAGAAGGTCGACGACCTCCAGCACGACCTGGAGGCGCGGGCCATCGCCCTGCTCGCGCGCCAGCAGCCCGTGGCGACGGATCTGCGGATCGTGGTCACCTCGCTGCGGATGAGCGCCGACCTGGAGCGCTCGGGCGACCTCGCCCAGCACGTCGCCAAGCTGGCCCGGCTGCGGTTCCCGGAATCGGCGGTACCGCACGACCTGCACGCCACCATCCTGGAGATGGGCCAGCTGGCACAGCGCCTGATGGCCAAGGCCGCCGAGGTGATCATCACCAAGGACGTCGACCTGGCGCTCCAGCTGGAACAGGACGACGACGAGATGGACCTGCTGCACCGCACGCTGTTCCAGCACCTGATGGACGACCGCTGGAAGCACGGCATCGAGACGGCCGTCGACGTGACGCTGCTCGGCCGCTACTACGAGCGCTTCGCCGACCACGCGGTGTCGGTCGCCAAGCGTGTGGTCTACCTGGTGACCGGCGAGCACGCCGACGAGATCCAGCAGCCGACGCCGGTGGAGGGCGCGTAGCCGAGGCCGGACGTCACGGGCCCGGGGGCCCCGGGCCCGTGAGGGCGTGCGCGGTCGCACGGGGGGTCGTACAGGTGTCCCTGCGCATGTGCGCTGTTGATGCGCCCGCCCGAGTGGGCATGCAATGGGGTGGGGCGGCACGACTTGTCCGTACGCCCCGGTCGTGCGCGCGTCGCAGTGGCGTACGGCCCTGTTCGTACGTCCTGAGGAGGAACCATGGCCGATTCCCCCACGACCGATCCCCAGCAGGAGGCGCCCGCCGACGTGGTGCACCTGACCGTCCTCGGCGCCTGCGGCTGCGGCTCCGGCTGCGGGTGCGGGTGCCAGTCCGGGGCCCCGTGCCAGTGCGGCGGCTGCTGCGGCTGACCGGTCGGTCGGCGCGGAGCCGGAAGGGCGCCCCGCGCGGGACGGACTGTTCTCCGTTCCGCGTGGGGCGCCCTCGTGCGCCGACTGGTCGGCCCGGTGGTGACGGCACCGGTGTACTGCTTCCTGGCGCGGAGCCCGGGAGAGGGCGACGAGCCGTCCGCCGTACCGCGTCGGCGCGAGTCCCCGTCCGCCGGGGCCCGCCCCGCGAGCCCGGCCCCGTAACCGACCTCTCACCCCATCGGCTCGACGGAAGGCTCGGCCCCGACGGTTCCGGGGCCGGCTTCGCGGCCGGTTCCGGAGCTCGCTTCGCGTCCGACTCCTGAACCGGCCGAAGAGCTTCCGCTCTCCGCCACCCGGCTGCCGGCCCCTTCCTCCCCCGGCAGATTCCGCATCAGCAGCCAGTACCCGAGCGCGGCCCCGGTCCCCAGGACGGCGCATGCCCCCCAGAGCCACTGCGCCCCGAACCGGTCGATCACCGCACCCGACATCAACGGGGCGACCAGCGCGGCGGCCGACCAGGACATCGTGTACATCCCCTGGTAGCGGCCCCGGCCCCGGGCCGGCGAGAGCCGGACCACCAGGCTGCTCTGGATGGGCGAGTTGACGATCTCGGCGACCGTCCAGACGCAGATGGTCAACGCGTACACGGCGACCGACCCGGCGAACGCGGTGAGCCCGAATCCGTACCCCGCCAGCAGCGACGACACGATGAGCAGCCGGCGCGGATCGCGGTGCTGGATGAAGCGGGTGACCGGGATCTGGAGCGCCACGATCAGCACACCGTTGACGGCGACGGCGGTACCGAAGTCGGAGCTGGAGAACCCGTCCGCCCCCATGGCCACCGGCAGCCCCACGTACCCCTGCTGGAAGATCAGGGCGATCACGAAGGACAGCCCCACGACGCTCATGAACCGGCCGTCGCGCAGCACGGTGGAGAGCCGGACCTCGTCCGCGCCGTCGACCGCGCGCTCGGACAACGCCGCCTTCCCGGGCCTCGACTCGGGCACCTTCAGGAAGACGACGAGGGCGCAGCCGAGGGTCATCGCGGCCTCGCCGAGGAACCCGGCGAGATAGCTGTACTCGGCGACGAACCCGGCCCCGGCGGAGGAGACGGCGAAGCCGAGGTTGATCGCCCAGTAGTTGAGCGAGAAGGCCCGTACCCGGTCCTCGGGCCGGACGATGTCGGCCATCATCGCCTGCACAGCGGGCCGCGAGGCGTTGCTGGCCATGCCGACGACGAAGGCGACGGCCGCGATCGCCACCGGATGGACCATGAACCCGAGGACGGCCACGGACGCGGCGGTGGAGCTCTGCGCGATGAGCATGGTGGGCCGACGGCCCAGCCGGTCGGTCATCACCCCGGCGCCGAGCGAGGAGACGACCCCGCCGAGCCCGTGCAGCGCGGCGACCAGACCGGCGTACGAGGCGGAGTAGCCCCGGTCCAGGGTCAGGTAGAGCGCCATGAACGTGGCGACGAACCCGCCGAGACGGTTGACCAGCGTGCTCGTCCACAGCCACCAGAACTCCCTGGGGAGACCGGACACGGACTCGTGTGCGGCCCGTCTGAGACCGGCGACAGACATACGGGATCCCCCCAGGGAAGTACGGAGCGAGCACCGCCGGTAAGAGGCCCGACGACTTTCCGAACATTACGAATCCTGGATCGCGGTCCGCCAGTGGATTGACGCCGCACGTCAATCGTCCCGGCCCCGGGCCTGTGGCACGGCTCACCCTCCCCACCCGTGCGCCGCCTGTCCGCCCTGTGACCGGCCCGCGCAGCGCCCACAGGGCTTCGATTACGCTCGGGCCCATGGCCGACGCACCGTACAAGCTGATCCTCCTCCGCCACGGCGAGAGCGAATGGAACGCGAAGAACCTGTTCACCGGTTGGGTGGACGTCAACCTCACCGAGAAGGGCGAGAAGGAGGCAGTCCGCGGCGGTGAGCTGCTCAAGGACGCCGGTCTGCTCCCCGATGTCCTGCACACCTCTCTCCAGAAGCGCGCCATCCGCACCGCGCAGCTCGCGCTGGAAGCCGCGGACCGCCACTGGATCCCCGTCCACCGCTCCTGGCGGCTGAACGAGCGCCACTACGGCGCCCTGCAGGGCAAGGACAAGGCGCAGACGCTCGCCGAGTTCGGCGAGGAGCAGTTCATGCTGTGGCGCCGCTCGTACGACACCCCGCCGCCCGCCCTGGAGGACGGCACCGAGTTCTCGCAGAGCGACGACCCGCGCTACGCGACGATCCCGCCGGAGCTGCGCCCGCGCACCGAGTGCCTCAAGGACGTCGTGGTCCGCATGCTGCCGTACTGGTACGACGGCATCGTCCCGGACCTCCTGGCCGGCCGCACGGTCCTGGTCGCCGCCCACGGCAACAGCCTCCGGGCCCTGGTCAAGCACCTCGACGGCATCTCCGACGCCGACATCGCGGGCCTGAACATCCCGACCGGCATCCCGCTCTCCTACGAGCTGGACGCCGACTTCCGCCCGATCAAGCCGGGCGGCACCTACCTCGACCCGGACGCGGCGAAGGCCGCGATCGAGGCCGTGAAGAACCAGGGCAAGAAGAAGTAGGAAAAGTGATCATGCCCCCCACCTGCGTCTTTCGGGCAGGTGGGGGGCCGTTTCATTTCCCGGGCCGTCCGTGGGCCGTCAGCGCGGGGGCTGGAGCGCCGCACTGAGCGCCTTCCGCGCCCGGTCCCGGCTGCTCGGCATGAGGTGGGCGTACACCTTCAACGTGAGGCCCGGGTCGCACCCCGGTGACCTGTGACGGCGAAGATTGATCCATGGCCACCGAACTTTGACTGAAAGCGAGGGCTGATGAGCCGCCGCATATCCCAAGGCGTCCTGGTCGTCGGTTCGATCGGCGTCCTGACCAACAGCGCGGACGCGATCGAGTCGGGGCATCTGGAGCCGCACCACGCCTTCGCCGCGGTGGTCGCGCTCGGTGCGGGTGGCGAGCTGCTCAAGGAGCGGCGGCCCAGGGCTGCGCGGGCGTTGTACGCCGTGATGTCGGTGCTGCTTGTGGTTGCCGGATCCGTCGCAGGGGCCCGGGCATGGGCCTCACTCTTCAAGGGCGCGGACTACAGCTGGCTCGACCTCGGACTCGGGGTTCTGGTCGTGCTCTACGTTGCCGTCAGCACGGGTCGGCTGCTCGCGCATCTGTCCCACAGAGCATCGAAGTCTCGTAGAACTGCCGGCATGCTCAGCGAGTAGCACCGGCACCGGTCGAACTTCGGTGGCCATGGATCAATCTTCGCTGTCACAGGTCACCCGGCACGGTCCGCCGGCGCCGACTCGGCCAGCCGGGATCGGCAGCGACGTCACGCGCCAGGTCTCCATGGCGGTCTGATCCTTCGAATGAGTCTTCAACCATGACGTGAAACTCGGGTTCTGAGCCATCTGTCGGGGCCGCATGGGAACCGCGGAACTGGGAGCGCTGGTGACGCCAGTACCGAACCGTCACCCGGAAGGTCAGCAGGAAGACGAGCCGGAGCTCCACGCGGACAACCATGGCGGCACCGGCGAACCAGGCGCGCAGCCGGAGCACTTCGGCGCCATGACAGGGACCGAGTCACAGCCTTCTCCACTGCTTCAAGGCACCGCGCTCCGGCCATGCCCGCGCTCCTGCCCCAGGCCCGCCCGGCGCTGCCGCCGTCGACGCGCGCCCGCAGTGGATGGGCCCGGACGGCACGGGACGAGAAGGCGGAACCGGCCGGATTCGAACCGGCGTCCTCGCGATTTTGGAGACCGCGCGCGACGACCTCTGCGCTACGGCTCCGCCCCGTCCACCATCGTACGGACTCCCGCTGTTTCCAGGGTGCCCGTGCCGCTGCCGTGACCGATCGGACAGGAACTGACGGGGAACCACGGTGACTGACGGACAGCCCGCAGAAGAACGGCTCCGACCGATTCACTGGGCGGGGCCGTTCCACCGCGTTGGGTGCCCCCGCGCCTCGTCACGCCCCCGGCGTCGCGAACGGCCCGCACTCCCCCTGCCTCTCCCCCTCCACGCTCAACACCCGCCCGATGCGCGCCGCCAGCGTGTCCCACGGGCGGCACGCGACCACCGGCAATGCGTGCAGGGACGCCTGATCGCCGAGCCATCGCGAGTACGCCGCACTGACCCGGGCCCGATGCGTCTGTTCCCCGCACTCGGGTTCCCGCGCCGCGTAGTTGGCGGTGATCCGGTCCGCACTCTCCTCGTGCAGGAACACCGCCCGGACGCGGCGACCGGCCGCCCGCCCCTCACGGATCGCTTCCACGGCCGCCGCCGGGGTGAGGTAGTCCCCCTCGACCAGGGCGGGCACGTCGACGGTCAGGCGGTTGCGTACGACGCCGAGCACCGCGGGCTCCAGGGCCCGGGCGGTGGCGATCTGAAGGTTCAGCACCTGCTCGACGGTGAGCCGCCCGGTGTCGGGGATGCCGTCGAAGTGATGGAGAGCGGGGTGATGCTGAGCCGTCGTCATGGCCTCGACGGCACTGACGACGTCGTCGAATTCGACCACGAACCCTGCCGCTCCGGTGGCCAGTTGGGCGGCAACCCGGCTCTTGCCGACGCCGGACGCTCCACCGATCAGCAATATGTCCCACGATGTACCTGTCACGGTGCGAACGTATCGCGCGGGTTCCTCGTCCGCCGCAGGCCCTGGCGCTAACGTGACCCACGTACCGGTCCGTACAAGGACGGAGCCGACCTGACGGGCCGTACGGAGCGCAAGGAGAGCGGGGAGAGCAACCATGGGCGAGCCCCTGAAGACCTACGTCGGTGGCGCCGAAGTCGACGTTCCCAACAGCATTCCGGACATCCGGGCCACCCTGCCCGAGGAGAGACGCGAGGAGTTCGACCGCGCCATCAACGACGCCGGTGTCAGCGAGATCCAGGCGGTCATGCGGCACTGGATGCTGGAGGCCGTCCCCGATCCGGAGGCCGAGAAGATCCTGGACCGGCTGGCGCAGGACGAGGCCGAAAGGCGGACGGTCGCTTGAGCTTCCGTATCTCCTACGCCCCGCCCGCCGACGACTCCCTGGCCAAGATGCGCGACGGCGAGACCTTCCGGAACGAGATGGCCCGCACCCTGGGACTGGACCCGTACGGGCACGGGTCGTCGGCCGTCAAGAGCGAACGCGACCGCCGCGAGGCGACGGTCGCCGGGGCCATCGTGCTCTACTACGTCTCCGGGTCCGTCCTGATCGTCACCGTGGTCCGGCTCGTCCCACTGCCCTGACGGGTACCGGAAGAACAGGGACCGAGGACCCCACGAACGGATCACCGGCCGGGCCCGCGCGACGCCCACCCAGGAACGGACCGCCCGGCGGACAGGCACGACACCCGCCCCCGCCCACGGACCTCCGCCCGCCCCTCGGAGCCCGGGGTGCTCCGCCCGGTCTCATTCCCCGGGGTCGGCGGGGAGGTCGATGATCCTGCCGTTCTCGTCCACGCTGTGGGTCTCCCAGTACTGGTCCCACTTGTCGCCCACGTGCTCGGGAACCTTGCCCTTCGGGTAGCGGGCGTACCCCTTCGGCGGCTCCTCGCCGTTGGGTGTGCACGCCCCCCCGGAGCTCCCGACGGCCAGGACCGGGTACTCACCGCCACCGCAGGTGGCGTCCTGGAGCGAGCAGCCCGTGGTCAGCACGGCCAGGGTCACGGGGACCAGCGCCAGGCCCACCGTGATCCGGCCCGTTCGGCGTCCGCCGCTCCTGCGTACGGCGTGGTCACGTCGACTGGTCCTGCGCATGTTCGACTCCCTCGGAACGACTGGTACGACTGGTGCGACCAGCCTGCCCGGAGGCCGAGACATCGCTCATGAGTACGAGTACTCACCATGGCGGGGGTGCCCTACCCACCCTGCGGGCACGGCACCCCACCCGCCCTCACGCCAGCTTCGCGGCCTGCGCCTCGACCACCGCGGTCGGCAGCTCGAAGTCTCCGCCACCGCCCATCGCGGCCAGGTTCATCGAGGAGAACGTGGCGAACGACGGGCCCTGGCGCAGAGCCACGAGCTTCATCCCGACCTTTTCCCCGTCCTGTTCCAGCTGGACCGTCCAGGCGGCCGCGTCCTCGCCGCCCTTGACCTTCTCCTCGGTGATCTTGCTGACCTTCTGCTTCTCACCGGCCGCCGTGAAGTCGAACCCGCCCGCGCACTCGGTGGCGGCGGTGCGCAGCGCGGCGACCGATTCCTCCGCGCCCTTGCCGTCGTACGAACCGAGGGCGAGCTGCGTCGTCGTGATGTCGAACGCCGCCTTGAACGCGCCCTCGGCATCTGTGCCCTGCTTGTCCATGCTGCCCTTCTTGGGCTCGCTGACCACCGTCCGCTTGGTGAACGCACCGGGCTCGCCCACCTGCGCGCCCATCAGCGCGTCGGCCAGCGGAGCGCAGACCTCCTTGCCGACCTTGATGTCGTCGACGGAGACCACGTCCTTGGCCGCGGCCTTGGAGATCTTGTGACCCTTGACGTCGCCCTGGGCCAGCGCGGCCTTCTCCAGCTCGGCGGCGGTCAGCGCCTTGGCGGCCGGCTTCGCGGCGGCGTCCTTGCCCTTGGCGTCCGCCCCCTTGTCGCCGGACCCGGAGTCCGAGCCGCCGCAGGCGGTGGCGAGCAGGGCCAGGCACACCGTGCTGGCGGCAACGGCGGTACGGCGTATGACGGTCGGTCGCATGGTCCGGGGATCCGTATCTCTGAGCTGATTCTTCGGGTTTTGCTCACCCTATGAGCGGGAGTTGGTTTGATGATCAATCAAAGGGGGCACGGGATGCGATCGTGACGGCGCCGTGATCATCCCGTGAAGGCGCCCCAGGCCACCGCGACCTCCACCGGATCGCACCACAGAGGGACAATTCCGCACATGCTGCCAGATGACACAACCTCGGCCGTCCTGCGCTCAGTTGGCGTGACCGCGGACCGGATAGCCGCACGGGCGCCCCTCGCCGGAGGCACGTTCAACGCCGTCACTCGCGTGACTCTCACCGACGGCGACGACTGGGTGGTGAAGACACCACCGCCCGCCACGGCCGGAACCCTGATGAGCTACGAGCGCGATCTCCTGGTCAACGAGGTCGAGTTCTACACCCGGGCGGCCGGTTCGACGGTCATCCCCCGCGTCCTGCACAGCGAGCTCGACCCGGACGCCCCGACCGGCCCGTACGTGATCACGTCGGCCCGTCCGGGACGACCCTGGAGCGAGTTCACCCCCGACTCCCTGTCCGCAGCGGAAGGGCGCCGGCTCCGCGGCGACCTGGGGCGGATCGTCGCCCGGCTGCACTCCGTCACGGGGTCCGGCGGCTTCGGCTATCCGGGACGGGCCGTGGGCCCGCTCGCCCCGACCTGGCGGCAGGCGTTCACCGCGATGACCGACGCCGTCCTCGCCGACGCGGACGCCTACCGCGCCCGGCTGCCGCGTCCGACGGCCGGCATCCGCGCGCTGCTCGCCGCCGCGTCGCCCGTGCTCGACGACGTCACCCGGCCCGCGCTGGTCCACTTCGACCTGTGGCAGGGCAACCTTCTCGTCGACGGTGAACCCGGCGCGCGCACCATCGGCGGAATCATCGACGGGGAACGGATGTTCTGGGGCGACCCGGTCGCCGACTTCGTATCGCTCGCGCTGTTCGGGAACATGGAGGAGGACGCGGACTTCCTCGCCGGGTACACGGAGGGCGACGGGCGCGGAATCGCGTTCGACGCGTCCGTGCGGCTGAGGCTGGCGCTCTACCGCTGCTACCTCTACCTGATCATGCTGGTGGAGACCGTCCCGCGCCGCGTTCCGCGGGAGCAGCTGGACCGGACATGGACGGACGTCGCCCCGCAGCTCGTGTCGGCGCTGGAGGATGTGGAGGCGGCGCTGCGGACGAGGGGCTGACCACCGGCCCGCAGCGCCCGCGCCGGCTCAGAGGCGGACGGCGCGCTGGGCGTCGTGGAGGTTCGGCGGCCAGACCGCTTCCGGTGTGCCGTACGCCTCCAGCCTGGTGTGCAGATCTCCGGTGAAGTCCGGGACGTCGATCTGGTCGAACTCCGTCACCTCGCTGACGCCGACCGTCGCGCTGTACGGGGCGAGCCCGTCGATCCGCATCAGGCCGGCCCGCCCGTTGGTGACCCGGATGTTCCAGTGCGTGAACCGGGCGCCGAAGAGCGGCCCCGCGCTCGCGTCGCCGCCGTGGCGCCCGTTGTTGTCGACGGTGATGTCGGTACGGACGTTGGCGAACGGCATGCCGCGGTGGGAGTCGAACGTCCCCATCTCCATCACCCCGCGCGACCAGACGTTGTGACTGGACAGGCCCTCGACGTTGATGCCGTGCAACTGGGTTCCGGCGGGCGCCGGCACGGTGCGCCGCTCGATCGTGAAGTCCTCGACGAGGTTGTCGTGGGAACCCTCGCGGCAGTAGTACGGGTGGTGCGAGCCACGCCCCCCGACCCGCGTGCGGCGCAGGGTGCAGGCGGACGCGCCGATCAGCCCGAAGCCGTTGTCGACATGGCGGACGGTGACGTCGTCGGCCCAGCAGTCGTACGCGCACTGGAACGCGACCCCGTTGTACCCCTTGTCCAGCAGATGCTGCGACTGCGGTGTCTCGACCGCTTCGAGCGTGAGGCCCTCGACGCCGGAGCCGGTGAGCGGGGCGACGAGCGTGGTCAGGCGCGGATCCCACTCGGGGCGGACGTCGAGCGGGAGCGGGCGCTCCAGCGTGACCCGGTGTCCGTGCACGGCGGTGACACGGACCGGCCACTCGTAGGGGACGTACGACGTCAACTTGGTCTTGTCGTCCCAGTAGTACGCCTCGGGGCCGGGGCCGCCGCCCGCCATGTGCTCCAGGAGCGTGTGGCCGGCGTCGTCGGCGAGACGGAGGAGGACGAGTCCACCACGCTTCAGCTCCGACGTGTCAGGGACGGTGATCGAGCGGTCGCCCCGACGGGCGGGGGCGACGGTGGTCAGGGTCCGCCACTCGTCGCGCCGGTTGCCGGTCCAGCCCTCGAAGGGCCAGGCCTTCGCCCTGATCGCTTCGGTGAGGGAGCTCCAACGCTCCTTCGGGCAGAGCCAGATGAGACCGCCCGCCCAGGACCAGCTGGACTTGTCGCCGCCGTAGCGGCTGCCGTACACACCGATCAGTTCGGTGAGGTTCTTGGTCGCGTACAGCTTGGTGCGTCCGCTTCCCGCGCCGCGGACCACCACATCGCTGTGGCCGATCCGGATGATGTCGTCGATGCGGTACGTGCCGGCAGGGATGAGCACGGTGCCGCCGCCGCGCTCTCCGGCGGCGGCGATGGCACGGTTGATCGCGGGGGCGGCGTCGGCGGAGTTGTCCGGCTTCGCACCGTGGTCCAGGACATCGACGACGAAGCCGTGGCCCTTGCGGCGGGGCGGTTCGCAACCGCCGCGGTAGCCGGCCCGGCCGATGAACGGGACCTGGGGGTGGGTGAAGGGAGCGGCGGCGAACTCCCGCCAGAGCGGGGTGGCGCGCGGACCGGCCGTGGCGGCCTCCCGGCCCGCGGGGGTCGTCCGCCCCGTACCGGACGGGGCGCCGCGCGTCGCGGCGGACGCCGTACCGCCGCCGATGACACCGGTGGCCGCCGCCGCGACGGCCACGGCGCTGCCGAGCAGCCCCCGTCTGCTGATGTTCCCCATGGTCGCCATGAATCCGAGCCGCCTTTCATGCATATGAACGACGTTCATATCTGCGTCGGTGGTGAGCATGCCACGGTGCCCCGGCGCGGCGAAAGGGTCATGCATCGGGGAAATCTTCGGCAGGGGAAGCGGACCGAGGAAGCCCGGAGGAGGACCGACGAACGGCGCCGACGGAGGATGTCAGCAGGGGAGGTCGGCCCGGCCCGATCGTTCCGGCCGGCCGGCACGGTCGGTCGGCCGAGCCACCGGGGCGGGCCGTTCGGCCGATTCGGCCGAGCCTCGCACGGAGGTCAGCGGGTCAGCGTTCGGAGCGCTGGGTCAGATGTGTGAACGCATCCAGATTGCGAGTGGACTCGCCGCGCGACACCCGCCACGCGTACTCCTTGCGGATCGCGCTCGCGAAGCCCAGCTCCAGCAGGGTGTTGAACGAGCCGTCGGCCGCCTCCAGGACCGTACCGAGCAGCCGGTCCAGCTCCTGCGGGGTGACCACGGAGAGCGGCAGCTTGCCGACGAGGTAGATGTCGCCCAGCTGGTCGATCGCGTAACTCACTCCGAAGAGACGGAGGTTGCGCTCCAGAAGCCAGCGATGGACCGCCGCGTCGTTCTCGTCCGGGTGGCGGACGACGAAGGCGTTGAGGGAGAGCGAGTGCTTGCCGACCCGCAGCGAGCAGGTGGTGGACAGCTTCCGTGTGCCGGGGAGCTTGACGACGTAGCTGCCGGACTCGGGGCTCTCCCATTCGAGCCCGGCGTCCTTCAGGGTCGCCTCGATGATCTGCGCGACCTGCGTCGTCACCGCTCGATCGGGTACGTCAGCCATGGTGCGAGCGTACGCGACGGCGATGTTCCTGCACCGCTGCCGTGTACACGTCGGCGGTCGCGGACGCCGCGGTGTCCCAGCCGAAGCCCTGGGCGTGCGCGGCGGCGGCGGCCCCCATCCGGGCGACCAGTTCCGGCGCTTCGGCGAACCGGGCCAGCGCCCGCGCGTACGCCTGCGGGTCGTGTCCGGGTATCAGGAAGCCGCTGACCCCGTCCCGGACCGCCACGGGAAGGCCGCCCACGGCCGCCGCGACGACGGGGGTGCCCGCCGCCTGGGCCTCGATGGCGACCAGGCCGAAGGACTCGCTGTACGAGGGCATGACCAGCACGGACGCGGCCCGGAACCAGTCGGCGAGCCGGTCCTGCCCGACCGGCGGGTGGAACCGTACGACATCGGCGATGCCCAGCCGTGCCGCCAGCTTCTGCAGCCCCTCCGGCTTGGCGAGCCCGCTGCCGCTCGGCCCGCCGACGACCGGTACGACCATCCGGGTGCGCAGCGAGGGGTCACGGTCCAGCAGGGCGGCCACCGCGCGCAGCAGGACGTCCGGGGCCTTCAGCGGCTGGATGCGGCCCGCGAAGAGCGGGATCAGGGCGTCCTGCGGCAGTCCGAGGCGCGCGCGGGCCGCGGCTCGGCCGTCGGCGGGGCGGAAGCGGTCGAGGTTGACCCCGGGGTGGACGACGGCGACGGCCCCGGGATCGGCGTCGTAGAAGCGGACGAGTTCGTCCGCCTCCTCGGCGGTGTTCGCGATCAGCCGGTCCGCCGCGCCGACGATCTGGGTCTCGCCGATGACGCGGGCGGCGGGCTCGGGGGTGTCGCCCTCCGCGAGCGCCGCGTTCTTCACCTTCGCCATGGTGTGCATGGCGTGGACGAGCGGGACGCCCCAGCGCTGGGCGGCGAGCCAGCCGACGTGGCCGGAGAGCCAGTAGTGGGAATGGACCAGGTCGTAGTAGCCGGGGCGCTGGCCGGCCCACGCCTGCATGACGCCGTGCGTGAAGGCGCAGAGCTGGGCGGGCAGTTCCTCCTTGGCCAGGCCCTCGTAAGGCCCCGCGTCGACGTGGCGGACCAGGACGCCGGGCGCCAGGTCGACCGCCGGGGGCAGCCCGCCGGTGGTGGACCGGGTGAAGATCTCGACCTCGATGTTGATCGCGGCGAGACGCTTGGCCAGCTCCACGATGTAGACGTTCATGCCGCCCGCGTCACCCGTGCCCGGCTGGTGCAACGGAGAGGTGTGCACGGAGAGCATCGCGATGCGACGGGGTCTGCGGTGGCCGCCGGGGAAGGCGGCGGGGAACCTGAGACGCGGCGCGACACGGCTGCTGCCGAGCCGGGAGACGTACTGACTCACGTCGTCCGGTCCTCCTCACTCAGGGCATGACAGCGAAGGGACTGGAGCCCCTTTCGAGGGCTGCAACAGCGGAACCTCTCCTTTCATTTCCGCTTTACCAAATCATTACGGCGAGCGGGCCGCACGCCGGGCCGGGGCCCGGCCCGGCACCCGCGCCGTCCCGGCACCCCACGGGATCGTTACGCTCGCTTGCATGCGCCCCATCGGCACCCCGACCCGCGGGACCACCAACCCGAACCGGCTCCGCCGCATGGACCGCTGGATCGCCGCCACCCACGGCCCGGCCCTGCGCCGCGCCGCCGCCCCCGTGGCCGTCGACCTCGGGTACGGCGCCGCCCCCTGGACCGCCGTCGAGCTGCTGCAACGCCTGCGCACCGCCGAGCCGCGCACGGCCGTGGTCGGCATCGAGATCGACCCGGAGCGGGTCGCGGCGGCGAAGCCGTACGAGCGCGAGGGCCTCACCTTCCTGCACGGCGGCTTCGAGATCCCGCTCCCCGAGCGCCCCGACCTCATCAGGGCGGCGAACGTGCTGCGCCAGTACGACGAGGTCGAGGTCGCCGCGGTCTGGGAGCGGCTGTGCGCCCGCCTCGCGCCGGGCGGGCTGCTGGTGGAGGGCACCTGCGACGAGATCGGGCGACGGCACGTATGGGTGGCGCTCGGTCCCGAGGGCCCGCGCACGGTGACCTTCGCGACCCGGCTCGGCTCCCTGGACCGCCCCTCCGACCTCGCGGAACGCCTGCCCAAGGCGCTGATCCACCGCAACGTGCCGGGCGAACCGGTCCACGCGTTCCTCCGGGACTTCGACCGGGCCTGGGCCGCGGCCGCCCCGTACGCCTCGCTGGGCGCCCGGCAGCGCTGGATCACGGCGGTGCGGGCACTGTCGGGCGACTGGCCGCTGACCGACGGGGTACGTCGGTGGCGCCAGGGCGAAGTCACGGTGAAGTGGTCCGCACTCCGGCCCGACCGGCAGCCCGACGCGCGCTGACGACCCCGGCGGACCCCGCGTCCGGGGAGGCGGGCGGGAACGCGGGCGGGGCATCGTTCGTCCTGATGATGGGGAGCGGTCCCCGGGACGGGGGAGCGCTCCGGGGGCGCAGACCGACCTCCGTGACCGTCAGGACAGCGACTGTGCGCCTCTGTTGCTTTTCGACACGGCATGGCACGATCTCGTCAACGGCGAAAAGTTACTGACGGTAAATCAGATTCATTGGATTCATTCGGAGGGGGATCTCGTGAACCGACGTCACTGTGCCGCAGCCGCGATCACTCTGGTCTGCGCACTGACCGCACTCACCGCACCGGTCCAGGCGTTCGCCGCGCCCGCACCCCCCTCCCCCTCCGTGACACAGCACGAGTCCGGGCCGAAGGCGCCGGAGAAGAGCCTCGAAGAGGTGCGCGAGGAGATCGACGCCCTCTACCGCAAGGCCGGGGCGGCCACCGATGCGTACAACCTCGCCGAGGAGAAGGCCAAGAAACAGTCCGGCGAGATCGTCAGGCTGGCTCGGGCCATCGTCGAGGGACAGGCGAAGATCGCCGAACTCAAGGCCCAGGCGGGCGCCCAGGCCCGCGAGCAGTACCGCACCGGCGGGCTCCCGCCCGGCGCGCAGTTCATGCTCAGCGACGACCCGCAGTTGTTCCTCGACGGGGTGAACCGCGTCCGGGAGGGCCAGCAGGCCGCCCAGGGTGTCCTCGGTGAACTGACCAGGACCCAGCAGGACTTGGAGACGTACACCCAGGACGCGAGCGCCAACTGGAAGAAGCTCGAGGCCGGCCGCCTCAAGCAGGCCGAGGCCAAGAAGAAGATCAACACGCAGATCGCCGCGGCGAAGAAGCTGGAATCCCGGCTGAAGAAGGAGGAGCGGGCCCGTCTGCTGAAGCTGGAGCAGGAGGCCGAGTACAAGCTCCAGACGGCCTGGCTCAGTTCCGGCGCGCTGAAGGACATCAACCGCGAGGCGAGCGCGAGCGGAAAGAAGGCGGTGGCCTTCGCGACGGCGCAGATCGGCAAGCCGTACGTCTGGGGGGCCGAGGGGCCCGGGTCGTACGACTGCTCGGGACTGACGTCACAGGCCTGGGCGGCGGCGGGCCGTCCCATCCCGCGCACCTCGCAGGAGCAGTGGCGGCTGCTCCAGCACATCGACATCAAGGACATGCGCCCCGGCGATCTGATCATTTACTTCGGCGACGCCAGCCACGTGGGCATGTACATCGGCGACGGCGCCATCGTCCACGCCCCCCGTCCCGGCCGTAACGTCACGCTGGCGGGTGCGGGTTCGATGCAGATCCTCGGCGTGGTCCGCCCGGACAAGTAACGGGCACCTCCGAGCACACGGCCACCGGCCGTACGGAGCAGGGGCGGCCGACCGTGCCAGAAGGGGAAGAACGGCCGCACGAAGAGACGGCGGCCGACCGCACCAAAAGGGAAATACCGGACGCACGAACAGGGGGCCCCGCCCGGCCCGGCGGAGCAACCGTCCGGACGGCGGGCCCGGCCCTCACGGCAGTGACCCGCGCCACCCGCCCTCCACAGCCCCGCGTGACGTTTGTCATGCCCGCACATCCGCGCCCGCACCCGCTCATCTCGCCGGATCCGTGACCTGACGCGGCTTATGCCGGTGCATATGACAGCGGTCGCGTGCGGTACGCCATTCCGTTCCCCGGCCGCGGACCGCTATGGTCCCCGTCTGGCGGGTCGTCGATCGTCGCTCCGCCGCGCCCTCGGGGGGAGGGAAGGAAACCCGAACCGATGCCCGTACCCGCACCGCAGCAGCGCGCCGTTCCCCCTGCGGAGACCTCCCATGGCGCCGACCTCACCCTTCTGGTGATCGGGGACGACCCGGCGGGCACCTTCACCGTCCCCGAGCTTCCGGCCGCGGCCGGAACCCGGGTCCGTATCCGCACCGCCCGCAACCTGACCGAGGCGGGCCGCCTCCTCACGGACGACGTGGACTGCGTCCTGCTGGACCTGGCCCTGCCGACCGGCGGCGAGGCCCGCTCCACCGGAGCGGAGGAGGCCGACCGGCTCGCCGTCCTCAAGCACGTCCTGCGGATCGCCCCGTGCCATGCCGTCCTCGCCCTCACGGCGGAGGACGACGTCGAGCTGGCCGCCGAGGCGGTACGGGTCGGGGCGCAGGACTACCTCTTCCGCGGTGAACTCGACGGACGCCTGCTCAGCCGTGCCATCCGCTACGCCGTCGAACGCAAGCGCGCCGACGTGGCGCAGCGCCAGCTCACCGAGTCCCGGCTGCGCGCCCAGGAGAACGCCCGCCTCGAACGCGGCCTGCTGCCCACCCCGCTGCTCGAAGGCTCCGATCTGCGCTTCGCGGCCCGATACCGCCCCGGCCGCAGCCGCGCGCTGCTCGGCGGAGACTTCTACGACACGGTGCGCACACCCGACGGCACCGTCCACGCGATGATCGGCGACGTCTGCGGGCACGGCCCGGACGAGGCGGCGCTCGGCGTGGAACTGCGCATAGCGTGGCGGGCGTTGACCCTGGCCGGGCTCTGCGGCGACGAACTGCTCTCCACGCTCCAGCAGGTCCTGGAGCACGAGCGGGAGAGCGAGGAGATCTTCGCGACGCTGTGCACCGTCGACATCGCGCCCGACGGCAGGCGCGCCGGCCTCTGCCTGGCGGGCCACCCGGCCCCGCTGATCGCGAGGCACGGCCGCACCGCGCGCCTGCTCCCGTACGAGGACGGCGGCCCCGCCCTGGGGCTGCTGCCCCGCCACGCCCTTCCCCGGACGCTTCGAACAGGGGACACCGCATGGCCACTGCGACAGGTGGAGCTCGGCAGTTCCTGGAGCCTGATGATGTACACGGACGGGCTGATCGAGGGGCGTGTGGGGCCGGACAGCACCCAGCGGCTCGGTCAGGACGGAATGGTCGCGATGATCGACCAGCAGCTGGCGGAGGGGCTCGTCGGCGAGGATCTCCTGGAGGCCGCGGTCGCCCGGGTCCGAGAGCTGAACGGCGGCGAGCTGACCGACGACGTCGCGGTCCTGCTGCTCGACCGCGACCAGGAACTCATCCGGGGCGAGGGCACGAACGGCGACCGGGGCGCGAGCATCCCGCGCCCGCGCCCCGGATCGGCCTCACCCACGGCTCCCGTGTACGCCGCGAACTCCGCGAACGCTCAACGCCCGCCGTTGTAGGGCCCGTACGGCCCGTCACTGCTGGAGCCACCGCGCCGGCCGCCGCCCGAGACCGCCTTCAGCGCGGGCCGTACGTCCACCAGGAAGACGATGGACGCGACCAGCCCCGCGATCTGCAGGAACAGCATCGGCACGAAGAGATTCACGGCAACGGTGATACCGAGGATGATCAGCCAGAAGGACTTCTTCTGCTTGTCCGCGGCCCGGTAGGCGTCCTCACGGGCCGTCGCGGCCATGAACAGGGCGACCACGGCCAGGACGAGCATGACCATGTAGAGCAGCCAGACGAGTGTGCTGAATCCTGTGAGCAACATGGTGTGCACCGCCTAATGAATGGATGAGCGCCTCGCGGCCAAGGTACCGGGACAACGAGCCGGGCACCTGGAAAGGTGCCCGGCTCGTTGTCCCGTACACACCCCGGCGGCGCCGGGGCCCAGGGCCTCTCGTCCGTATCGGGCCGGGCCGATCCGGATGAACGACCCTACTTCGCGGTCGGCGGAGTGGTCTTCTTCGCGGCCGGCTTGCGCGCGGGCGCCTTCTTGGCGGACGCGGCCGGGGCCTTGCTCTCCGGCTTGACGGCCTTCGGAGCGGGCGAGGCCTTGGCCGGCCCCGGCTTGGCGGTCTGCCCCGGCCTGGCGGCCGGCTCCGTCTTCGCGGTGCCTGTGGGCCTGGACTCCTTGCGCGGTTCGACGACGACGGCGATCTCCACGATCTCGTCGGCCGTCTCGCCACGCCAGTTCCTCACGGTCTGCTCACCGCGCTCGGCGACCTTCTCGTACGTCTCCCGGGCCCGGACCGCGTACTCCGCGGCCACTCCCAGGCTCCGCATCGCCAGGTCCTGGGCACTCTCGCCCAGCTTCCGCAGATCGCTGTCGAACGACCCGATCACCTCGGTGACCTTGGCCTGCACGGTGGCCTGCGCCTCCTTGGCCTGCGTGGTCACCTTCTCCTGCACGGCCTTGGGGTCGGCGTTGCGCACGGCCTCGATGCGCTCCGGCGCCTCGGCACGCAGCTGCTCGATCAGCGCCGGGACCTTGCGCGCCTGCTCCACGGCGAGGTCGGCCGTACCGGCGGCGAAGTAGAGGGGGGTCGGGTCGGTGAGGGTCTTGCGCAGGTCATCGGTGATGGCCATGACTGTGGTCCTCCCGGATCATCAGACTCAGTGTGAGGGTTTTGAAGGCTTTGAAGCCGGGTCGGCATCGCTGCCGTCGGCCGTGCGGTGGCCGTCGGCACCGGGGCGGCCGTCCGCACCGGCACCCGATCCGGACTCGCCGCCGGTCTCCGATCCGGCTCCGACGCCGGATTCCGGTCCGGGCTCGAACCCGTTCTCCCTGCGGAAGGAGTCGTAGATCTGCAGCAGCACACTCTTCTGCCGCTCGTTTATGGACGGGTCGGCCAGAATCACCGCCCGCGTCTCCAGCTCCTCCCGCTCCCGCTCATCCAGAATCCCGGCCCGCACATACAGGGTCTCGGCGGAGATCCGCAGCGCCTTGGCGACCTGCTGCAGCACCTCGGCGCTCGGCTTGCGCAGCCCACGCTCGATCTGGCTGAGGTAGGGATTGGACACCCCGGCGGCATCGGCGAGCTGCCGCAGCGACAGCTGCGCGTTGCGCCGCTGCTCGCGCAGGTACTCACCGAGATTGCCGACGTTGAGAGATGCCATACATCGATGGTGCGCCACTCTTGCTAACTTTTGCAAGCACCCGCTTGCAAAAGTGCGCCACACCACTCGCACGGAGGGGCGAGCCTGAGCACGATAGGTGTCGTATTTGCAGGACATCTGTCGTGCCGCTGCTGCGGCCTCAAGGCGATGCGGGAAGGCAGGATGCTCCTCACTGGACCGTCGCCTACAGAGGAAAGGAACCTTTGCCGACGCGCTGACCCGGCGCTCACGTGCGCCAGGCAACCGGCGTCCCGGCTACTCCCATAGCCCAAGTACCCTCCCCCTGGCCAAGCCCGCGATACTCAGACGAGTACGTTTTCCAGTGACCTGCCTGAGGGGGCTGCGTGGTGAAGGCATGGATGATCCGGGCCGGGGCTGACGGCGAACGCGAGGACGCCTCACTCAGCGAAGGCCTAACTATCGCTGGCTGGCCCGAGGTCGGTGACCTCACCCACTGCTCATCCTGGGACGACCTCCGCACAGAGATCGACAAGGCTTACCCACGCGAAAACCCGCGGGTCCTGAGCAACTGGCAAGGCCAGTTGTGGCGCTTTCGTGCCGTTCTAACTCCTGGCGACATCATCGTGCTCCCTCTGAAGGCCAGCAGCGTTGCGATCGGGTACCTCACCGGCGACTACCAATACCGGGCTGACTCGCCCCCCGGGTTGCGCCACGTACGCACTGTTACCTGGAGCCGTACCGATGTGCCACGCTCCGAGTTTCGTGCGGACCTGCGTGCCACGCTCGGCTCACTCCTCACGGTGAGCGAGCTGCGCCGTCTCGACGCAGCATCCCGGCTCACCGCCCTTGCCAATGGCAGCCCTGATCCGGGAAACCCCGACGCTCCCAAGCACTTGAGGCTCCTGGAAGGCCCGGCTGCCCTGGCCGAGAAAGTGGCTGAAGCAGCCAAGGGCCGCCCCATAGAACTTGCCGTACGCGACTTCCTAAGCATCTGGGACGTCGTGAGCCGCTCGTCCAAGGCCATAGCCACCATCCGGCGTGATCTGGCTGAGTTCGGCCTCTCGACCGTCCCGCCTTTTACCGAGGTCCCGATCGACCACACCATCCGTGTCATCCCCATCGGGCAGGCCCCGGAAGCCGAGCGGCAGCTCCTGGGGCAAGAGACGGGTGCCCTCGAACTGGAAACCGTAGAACCTGACGATCCAGGACCTGAACTCCTCGACGTTCCCGACGAGGACACAGCGACCGACGCTGGGACGGCGATCGGCGCTGTGGAAGGGGACGAAGACGAGGACGGAGATGAGCAGCAGGCTCCGCGAACAGTCCCGGTGGTGGTGACGGTGGGACGGCTTCCCTCAGCCCGCAGTCGCCTGAAGTCGGTCCGCCTGTCCGACCCGCTGAACCTCGCTATAGAGATCATGTCCGAGCACTCCTTCGATCAGCTACCCGTTCTCGACGATGACGGTCACCTACGTGGCTCCATCACCTGGCGGGAAATCGGCGCGACGAATCGCCCCACGAACGCGCTGGTCAAGGATGCTGCTGTTCTGAAGGTCCGATCGGTACGTACTGACGACCCCCTGGTGGACTGCCTAGTCAACGTCGCGGACCACGGCTGCGTGTTCGTCGTCAACCCGGACGGGACCCTGTCGGGCATCGTGACAGGGCACGATCTAGCCCACCGATTCGAACAGGAGCTGCGGCCCTACGCCCTCCTGGAGGAACTGGAACGCCGACTGCGCCGCGCCCTCATCCTCGCCCTGCGCCGGATCAAGGAGACGACCGGCGAGTACGGCCTGCCGGGCGACCCGACCAAGATCCAGAAACTCGCGACGAAGGGGATGAACTTCAGCGACTACGTGCAGCTGTTGAAACGTTCCGACGTGTGGGAGGCGACGGGCTGGCAGTTCCCCCAGGTGCGCTTCACCGAGCGCTTGGACCGAGTCAGAACGATCCGCAACGAGACGATGCACTTTCACGAGATGGATGACGACCGCGCCAGTGCGGTCGAAGAAATCCGTGTCGCCCTGCAGATGCTCAAGACGGTTCAGCCACAGGCCTGAACGCCGCGTCGCACAGTCGCTGGACGAGTGGGTCAGACGCTTCCGCGCTTCGGGCAGGTCGGCAGCTTGGAGAAGCTGCGAGGCGATGGGTGTCCAGGACGGCCCCGGCGCCAGATAGCCGCATCGTCCCTGGTCGGCTGGATCTCCGAACGTAGCAGCAGGTCCAGCCCACCCAGATCGAGCGCGGCCTGCGCGCTCGCCCGACCCTCCGCACACGCCAGCACGATCCTCGACCGCAACACCAACGCCTGAGACGCCGTCCGCTTACGCAACCGGCCACGCAGCACCTGTCGTTCGCGATCGGACAACTCCAGCGACAACGGCTTCGAACCAGGCACCACCCCGCCCTATGACCGCCCTTGAACTTTGGACTCAGGACACTAGCGCGTGAGGGCGCCGAGGACCTTCCCGAGCGTAGTGGCCACGTCGAAGTCCCGATCCCATGTGAGTGCGACGAGGTCGTCGAACTCGGCCTCAGGGCGGAGCAGATTGAGGACGTCGGCTTCGAATACTGAGCCCGGTTCCGCGAGGCTGAGCGCCACGTCGTGGAAGCAGCGGTACGTGTTGCGTGACCGGAACATGACCGAGTACTCACCGTCTACGAGCTCTCCCACGGAGACATCCCACTTAGCTTCAAGCGCCTGCAGTGTGCCGGCGACCCTGTCGGCGTTGAGCGGCTCGGTCAACAGATCCACTCCCACCGCTTCTCGGGCCGAATCCAACGGAAGCGTCTCGTCCCAGACCACCGAGAGGTGGCGCTCGAAACCGATTTCCTCGCGAACTGTTTTGTTGAACTCCAGGTAGTCGGTGTCCAGTTTCGTACGCATCCAGCGGGTGATCCAGAGGATCGGGGCGCTGATCAGATTCGCCCGCAACGATCCATTGCCGTCACCGTAGACAGATTCGCGGATGCTCGTCAGCAGCTCTTTGCAGTGGTAGTCCTTGCAGAACCGGAACAAGTGAGCCGACCGCCGTGGCAGACCGCCCCAGAGGGAGGAGCGGGGGAGGGGGAAATCAGCCAGAATCGTCTCCAGTTCGCGTTGGAGTCCCGGCTTGGCGGCCGACAACACGAGGGCGTCGTCGTTCTCGTCCCACCGCCCGGCGCCCTCATAGTCGAACTTCGCCTTGCACGAAGCATATATAACGGCTTGAGCACATGTATTGAACAGCACCGTGCTCACCCGGTACGCAACCTCGCAGTGATAGTTGAGGTTGAATCGGTCGAGCTCTCCGTCGGCGACCCGCTCGAAGATATGCTTCGCCGACAGCACGTCTCTGGCGGCACGGCCGAGGATCCGCTCGACCTCGCCGGACGAGCTGTCGGCGGACGCTTCGTTGGGGCGCAGATCATCGGAGACCTCCTCGATTGCCGAGTCGAGCCGCTGGAGGGTTACCCGAAGCATGCCGCGTACGGTGTCGATGCGGAGCCGCTGCGCCTCATCTTGGAGCAGCATCTGTTCAATGATCAGGTCAAGGTCGGCCAAGAAGGGGTAGCGGTCACGCACAAGCGCGTGTCGCCGCCCTCGGGCGTTCTGCTTCGTGAACATCTCGGTTATGACGAGGCCGAGTGCAAAGATGTCCGCCGGCTTACCGATACCCAGGGCGTTGTTCCTCACCATCTGCTCGGGAGCGAGGTAGTTCCGGTTCACTAGGAGGTCCCCGCGATTCGTGAGCGAGGAGTCCTTGAAATGTGCGATGCCGAAGTCAGCCAGGACGAGCCGACGCGCATCAGGATCGACGAGGACATTCTCAGGTTTGATGTCGCGATGCACTATGCCGTCACCGTGCACGTACGCGAGCGCATCGCAGAGCTGACGCGCGTAGTCGAGAAGCACGTCAGCATCGGTTTCGTCGTTGATCACGTTTCGCAGCGTCATAGGGTAGAAGTCCATGACGTAGTAGAAGAAGTTCGCGTCCTCGGAGCGCGCGTGGATACTCACGACGTTCGGGTGGCTCGATGTCTGCCCGTACTCGATCTCCTGCTTGAAACGCTTGTTACGAGCGGAGTCCGCGTCGCGGGCCTTCTTAATCCGTTTGACTGCGAACACCTGACCGTCCGGCTTACGGCGAGCCTTCCACACCACGGCCGATCCGCCCTCTCCCGGAGCTGAATCGCGCTCGTAAGTGACTCCGTCGATGATGAACGGTTCGTTCTTCGGCATGAAGCCACCCTACTGACCCTCGGGGCGGTGACGTCGGCCAATTGCCGCCAGGCTCTCCCGCCGGTTCGCGGCGAACCGGGGACCGCCACTTGCGTACCGCCTCTCGCGAGACACCCAGAACGTCAGCTATCTAGCTGGCTCTCGATGCGAGTGACCTGATCAGGGCCGGGGTGATCCACACCGGGCACCATGGGGTTCTCGTAGTCGAACTCCACCTTGCCGAAGGAGTCGCTGGTGATGGGCGGGGGGTCATTGTCGGCGATGATCAGTTGCAAGCGTTCGCCATATGCGTCAGCCAGCGTCCTGAAGCGACTGTAGATCTCGGCCGCGCGTTGCCGGTCGGAGGCGTTGTTACCAAATGCCTTGCGCGGTGAATCGATCACGAGGAGCGATGGAACGAGGACGTCGGAGTGGTCGAGTCCGAAGGCAAGGAGCGTGAGGCTGTAGGCGAGGTTGACGGAGGTGGCGATGCCCCCGCCGGAAGCCTGCAGGGTCTCGAACGGCCGTCCGTTGACCACCGGCAGGTAGGTGTCGCGGTCGATGACGGCCGTGTCGACCCACGGCAGGTTCCAGCTGGTGAGCAGTCGGCTGAACTCAGTGCTGAGATCACCGAGCAGAGTCTGGTTGGCCTTGAGCTGCTCGGACTTCTCCTTGATGTCTTTGTTCACCTGTCGGCGGTCGGCCTTGAGTGAGCGGATGTCCGCGTCGATGGTGCGCACCCGTGCCCAGGATTCGCGCAGTTGGGTGATGGCATCAATGCTGGCCTTGAGCGAGGCGACGCGGGAGCTGGCCTCGGCGATGGCGTCGAAGCGCGGGGCGACCGCATCACGGGTCTGGGCGTCGAGCTCTCGGCGCAGGCTGGTGACGGCGAAGCTGAGTTGCTGCGACCGCTCCTGGACGGTCTGCAGGTGCGCCTCGTCCGACTGCTGGATGCGCTGTGCGTCCTCAAGCTGCTGCTGCAGGGCCGTGTGTGTCTCTTCGATGGCAGCCGGGTCGATGTCGGCCTCGACGGGGTCGGGTTGGAGACAGACGAGGCAGTGACCGTCCTCGACGGCCCGGGCTGCCAGCGACTGCATGCACCGCGGGCAGACGACGAACTCGAAAGGGGAGAGCTGGTCGATGGCTGTGACCGACCGTGCGAGACGGGAGAGGTCGAGCTGTACCTGAGCAACGACGGCATGCCGCGCCTCCACGAGGTCGGCGGCCGCGGACACTTCTTCTTCGGTCTGCCGCGCGGCGCGGATGGCGTTCTGCAGCTCGTCACGCACCGCGGTGTCGGCGGCGGTCTGTTCCTGAAGTTCGGTGCGGAGGCTGGCCAGGGCGGACGATGCGCGCTCCAGGGTGTCGCGCAACTGAGTTAATTCGGCCCGCAGTTCGTCGTCACTGCGGTGGTCGGAGGCTGCCAGGAAGGAGCTGACGTTGCCGTGCTCGGCGGTTCTGGCCTTCAGTGTGTCCAAGAGCTGGTTCCTGGTGCGTTTGAGCTCCATGAGCGCACTGTCGGTGAGCCCGAACATCAGGCGGAAGAGCTCTCTGCGCTTGGTCTCAAACCAGCTGTCCAGGTGACCGACGACCTGGCGGTCGATCTCGCGTGCCTGGAGGTAGGCGTAGGCGTACAGGTCGTTGAAGGTGAGGTTCTGCGGCCTCGCTGCTCCTTCTCGCCGTGCGGCGATCTGTTCGCGCGGGAAGCCGAGCGCGTCCAGGAGGTGGTCGGAGAGCGTGGTGACGCCTTCCGAGGCCCGCAGAGGCAGGGTGCGTTCCAGCGCGAGGGAGTGTGGATCGAGGAGATCCACAGAGTCGGCGGTGTCTCCCTCGATGGTCCGCCGGAGGACGACACGTTCGTCGCCAGCCGCGACCTCGGCCTGGACCGACAGGACGTGGTCGCGGACCGCCGGGGTGAGCATGGCACTGCCGCCGAGGGCGTGCTTGAAAAGCATCAGCAGACTCGACTTGCCAGTGCCAATGGGGCCGGTGATCACTGTGGCCGGACGGTCGAAGCGGTAGGTCTGCTCCGCCTCGGCGGTCGTGACGGTCAAAGAGACGATGCGCAGGTGGACGGCCATGTCAGATCTCCGTCCGCCAGGGCCGGTCGACAGCGTCGGGCAGACGGTCGTAGATGAGGTTCTTCAAGGCCGATCCTGACTTGTTGAAATGCCGCTTGAGCAGCTTGATCCGGCTGGCGACAACGGCCCATTCCGGCGTTGTGGCAAGAGAGGCCGCGGCGGCGGCGCCCTGCGGCGTGGCGCGGAATTCGGCTCTGGCGCTGTTGCTGTAGACGATCAGGCCGCGGGCGGCGAGCGAGCCGAGGACGCTGCAGTAGCGCTGGTCCCAGGGACCGTACTTGTAGCGGGTCATACGGCTTTCGACCGCGAGGCGCTCGGGTGATGTGGGGGCGGTTCCTGCCGGCCACGACGCCTCGCCAGCGGGCAGGAGATGTTCCAGCATCGCTGGATAGCGCAGCAGGAAGTCGAGTTTAGCGAGCTTTGTCAGGCCGTCGAGCCCCCCTTTGGGGGTGGTGAACTGCGAGATGAGCAGGAGAATGCGCGCCTCGTGGTAGTGGACCTCACGCTGCTCTGCCTGCCGCCGCTGCGTCCGCATGCGCGCTACCGCGGTCTCGAAGTCAGCGCTGTGGGTCATGAGGCTTCCTCATCCGTGTTGAAATTCACGGAGAAGAAGAAGAGGCACTCGTCGCACAACTGGTAGGCCAGTCCCCGCAAATGCAGGTTGCTGAGCAGGAACGGCGGCGGCGACGGTAGAGCGTCGACCTTCAGTTTCTCGGCCAGCAGGTCGTTCATCTTGTTGCCGAACTCGCTGCCCTCGGCGACCTGAGCGCGCGCATGGCGTCGGCACTCGAAGGCCATCTCCAGCACGTCCATGGACAGGTTCAAAAGGTCGGTTTCATCCCCGACCAGGCCGGAGCGGCGCTCGGACCAGGTCGTGTACCACGCGGAGCGGAGCCGTTCGGCGAACGCCGCCTCGTCCAAGGGAACCAGGCCCCGGCGCAGCTTGCGGCCGAGCTTTGCCCCTCCCGGTGCGAGCACGGGCGTCTGACCTCGGGGGAACGTGGGCAGCTGAACCGTCGTGTACGCGATCGCCTGGCGGACGATCTCGCGGGTGATGCTGCGCCGGCCGATGCGCTGCTGCATCCGCGTGCTGTGACGGACGCGGCTCGGGTCGGCGATGTAGACAGCAAGTTGGCTGCGGTCGCTCTCATCACGGTTGGCACGCTCGATCCGGTCCACGACGGCCCGGTAGGTGCTCTCAAGGTCGACATGCACCAGCTGCAGTTGCTCGACGGCAGGTACCAGAAGCCGTTGGATGTTGACGTCGGTGATGTGCGCTCGCTGGGGTGGATCGCAGGAGATCTCCAGGACTGCGAGGAAGCGAAGGACCCTCTCCACGAACCCCGTTGGCACCTGGATGTCAGCGAGCTTGCTCACCTGGGGTGTGTCCGGGACATTGGGATAGGGCTGTTTCCAACGAACTTTGAGCATCTGGCGGGCGATTGTCTCCGCCATAGAGGGCAGCCCATCCGTGAGTTCCGGCTCCGGGCCGCACATCCGAGCCAGCGTGCCGGCATTACCCTTGATCGGACTCAGCGCCGCGTTCGTCGCCAGTCTGAGTCGGACATTGGCGGCACACTCGCATGCGCACCAGCGGTCAAAGAGATGGGTAAGGCCGCCGCTCTTGCACAACTCCGTAAGCGACCAGGTGCCCTGATTTTCTTCGCGATGCTTGACCGATACCAGTTCCACCGAACCATCGGCCCACGCCACGACGAAGTCCTCGTGCCACTCGCAGACGACGAAGTCAATTGCGTCCTCCGTGAGCATGGCGAGACACTCTCGGGCGGCTACCTCCGCCTGGTACCGGTAACGGCCCAGCGTGTCCGAGCCACTGTCTTCTTCCGGAGCCAGTTCGAAGATGGCGTGCGGTGAACCGTCCGGACCCTCCGGCTCAGCGGACGCTCTAGCGCCTCCAGCCCCAACACCCGTGCCCGCCGTGTCGACCATCGACGCCCCCGATCCGGCCCCGTATCAGGGCACGTCCCCCGCCGCTTCCATCCCGGCACCGGGATTGAAGATCCCTACCTTTATCACACTCCATCATCGCTACGTAACAGTCCGTCGCAATTTGGCGCCTTTAGCAGTCGCCGACCGCAGCCCTCATGGGCGTTGAGATCCAGGCAGCGCGGCACAAGTAGGCGCTGAGCGCACGGTCGGCATCGCGAAGTCTGTGAACGATCGGGCTCATCGACTCTCGCGCCTCGCAGGGAAACGCATCACCCGCCGCCAGCTCGACACGATCCACGTCGACCACGCCAGCGAGAGAGCCTTCCGCGGCGAAGCCCGGCGCGGAAGGGCAGCCGGATGAACGGCCGACACCGAGGGCCCGCCCCGGTCACCTCGCTGCCCTTCGTCCCGGCCATGCTGCGTCCGCTGCCGCATCCGGTCACTCCGTTCGCGAACGAGACCCTCGACTCCTACCGCAACCGTCTGGCCACCGTGAACCAGACCGAGTTCCGCACCATGGGCAACCCCTCACGCTGGCTCCAATGCCCCCTCAACGAACTCGAACGGCTGGAAATACTCAGCGGCCAGCCCCGCACGACCCTGCTCTGGGCCATCCCGGAGCTGCGGCACCACGCACCCGACATCGTCGCTCCGTCCGACGTCTTCATCTTCAACACGCGCGCCGCCTGCGATCTCTGCAGCGAGCGCTCCGGCAACAACGGCCAGCCCATCCAGGTCTACCTCCGCGGGCTTCACGACAACGTCTGCATCCGTCACCGGCGCTGGCTCAGCTGCGGTCGTGCGAACGTCTTCGAGCAGATCGACCTCTCCCGCGCCCCAGAAGTCGTCCGCGCCCAGCGCCTCCTTGACCGGCTGGAACGTCGGCACGGGACGTTCGCTCTGGGCCGCCAACTACCCCCAGGTCGCCAGGTTCACGAAACTGATCATCTCCCTGGCACAGCGACCGGCGACCGAACGTAAAGTCGCGCACCTCACCGGCACCACCCAAATCGAGTTCGAACAAGCCTTCCACCTGGACCACCGCCCCCGGGGCATCACACTCCCGTGGCTCCGCAACGGCCTCGTCGGCTTGGTGGAAATCGTCGCCGATCTGACCTGGGAGGACGAACCCCTGTCACACACCGCGCAAGCCGGATGATCGACGTCCTCGCTCTGGAGCATGCGCGGCCAGCTTCATAATCGGATCAGGCCCCTTCGACACCGACATGCGTGCGGTGGTGACGAGGAGCATCGATCTCGTCGAGCAGGGCGATCGCGAAGTCGTCGTGGGAGATGCGACTGGCCATGTTGACGTCTGAAGTGGAGTAGCGGCCAGAGCCCGCCCCGGCGTGATCGAAGTCACCAGCCGGGCTGATGATCAGCCAGTCCAGAGAAGTCGCCGAGGAACGCAGCACAGCTGTCCCGGCCGCGTGACCGAGACAGAGGGGCCTGTATTCCTGCGGAAAACCGGGAGTGTCCATCAAAGGCGTCCCCTCACTGGTCTCCAGCGTTGCCGCCAGGCCGACAGCGACCAACCGACCCACCCCCGCTCGTGCCAGCCCATCAAGGAGAGCGCGAGCGGCGGCTGTGAAGAAGATGTCCGGCTGAGCGCCAGCATCGTAAGCGGCCATGATCGCGGCGTCATGCCCGGCCGCGAGATCGGCGACAGCGTCTGCGTCAGTGACATCACCGCTCACCAGACGGACTCCCGCACCTTCCATGTCCGGGTGCCTGGAGGCGTTCCGGACGACTGCGGTGACATGGTGCCCCCGGCGGAGCGCCTCACTGACAGCCACCCGTCCGACTCGCCCGCCCGCACCGAAAACAAGGACCTTGCCCATGGATTACCTCGCTCGCGCCTCAAGAAGATCTGTCCGCTGACATGCCCGAGCAAGGTAGCCACATCCATGGTTACCTCCTGGATACCGCACTACGGTGGCGCTGTGACCAAGCCCCTGGACCCAGAGATGTTCGACCCGCTCTGCCCCTCTGACCTGATGCCGTTCCGAGTGGGAGACAAATGGGCCGGGATGATCATCCAGTGCCTTGAGGACGGCCCGCGCCGGTTCTCCGAGCTACGGGTCCCACTGCGGAACATCACATCCAAGGTGCTCACACAGTCCCTCCGGGCACTGGAGCGTGACGGCTTCCTCGTCCGAACGGTTCATGCAGGACCCGTCCGCCACGTCGAGTACGAACTCACGTCGCTCGGCCGGAGTCTCCTTGACCTGCTCAACGCGGCACGCGCATGGGCAGAGGCACACCTGGACGAACTCATCGACGCCCACGAAGCGCACCACCCACCGGCCGAGCCAGCCAACACGCCCCCTCACTCAAGGCCAGACACCTCATCTTGACCGAGACGGGATCTCCAGAAGCGTCTCACTCAACTTGAGGCACCCCAGGTCAGAGCATCAACCTGCCTCATCCTCAGCGAGACCGGACACCCGTGTCCTGACTCCGCGGAGTCGAGGCGGTCCCGGTCTGGATGGCCTGCCCGCGGAGGAGGCGGGTCCTGTGGTGGCAGCGGCACCTGACCGAGCCGATGACGCTCGGACCAGGCCCCTTCGACACCGACATGCGTGCGGTGGTGACGAGGAGCATCGACCTCGTCGAGCAGGGCGATCGCGAAGTCGTCGTGGGAGATGCGACCGGCCATGTCGACGTCTGAAGTGGAGTACCTGCCTCGTCCTCGGCGAGACCGGACACGTGCCGCACCAGGACGGCGTCGCACCGCGTGGCGTCCGTGCGATGCTGGACCGGTGACGCTATCGGACCTGGTTCGGCTCCGCCGGGCCCGCGACCTGATGGACCGCGCGTACGCGGAACCGCTCGATGTCCCCGCGCTGGCACGCGCGTCCCACATGTCGCCCGGCCACTTCTCCCGCAGCTTCCGCGCCGCCTTCGGGGAGACGCCGTACAGCTACCTGATGACGCGCAGGATCGAGCGGGCCAAGGCCCTGCTGCGGCGCGGCGACCTGTCGGTGACGGAGGTCTGCTTCGCCGTCGGGTGCACGTCGCTGGGGTCGTTCAGCTCGCGATTCACGGAGCTGGTGGGCGAGAGCCCGAGCGCGTACCGGGCGCGCGCGCACGAACAGGGCGCGGGCATCCCGGCGTGCGTCTCCAAGATCCTCACGCGCCCGGTCAGGAACAGGGAGCACGACCGGACGCGGAAGGAGGAACCGGCCGCAGACAAGGAGCCGGCCGAGGAAGCGGAACCGGTCAGGAACGGAGAAGCGGAGCGCACGGCCCGCTCGTAGCGTGAGGTCCATGGAAATCAAGCTTTCGCAGTGCTTCGTCGCCGTCGACGACCACGACGAGGCGCTCGCCCTCTACCGGGACGTGCTCGGATTCGAGGTGCGCGACGACGTCGGGTTCGAGGGGATGCGCTGGGTGACGGTCGGCGCGCCGTCGCAGCCCGACGTGGAGATCGTGCTGGAACCGCCGGCCGCCGCCCCCGACGCCTCGCCGACCGACAAGCAGGCCATGGCGGAACTGCGGGCCAAGGGCATGCTGCGCGGCGTGATCTTCGCGACCGACGACTGCGACGCCGCCTTCGAGCGCATCCGGGCCTCGGGCGCCGAGGTGCTCCAGGAAACGGTCGACCAGCCGTACGGGGTCCGCGACTGCGCCTTCCGCGACCCCGCGGGCAACATGCTGCGCTTCGCCCAGCGCCGCAGCCGGTGAGCCCTGCGTCGGCCCGGCTCCGCCGACCGCGGACCGGCCTGCGCCGGTCCGCGGTCGGTGAATCCGGCCGGTACGCAGTGGACGTACTGCTCAGAGCCGGTCGGAACGAGCCGGGCGACACCGACGGAGACCGTGAGGGCGGTCCCGCGCAACAGAGGGAGAGACGATGAGCACGGACCCGCAGTCGCCTGCGCCGAACGTCGCCGACAGCCACGCGCTGATCCGCGTGCACGGCGCGCGCGTGAACAACCTCAAGGACGTCAGCGTCGAGATACCGAAGCGCAGGCTGACGGTGTTCACCGGTGTCTCCGGCTCGGGCAAGAGCTCCCTGGTGTTCAACACGATCGCCGCGGAGTCGCAGCGGCTGATCAACGAGACCTACAGCGCCTTCGTGCAGGGATTCATGCCGACGTCGGCGCGGCCCGAGGTCGACGTGCTCGAAGGGCTGACGACGGCGATCATCGTCGACCAGCAGCGGATGGGCGCCGACCCGCGTTCCACGGTCGGCACCGCCACCGACGCCAACGCGATGCTGCGCATCCTCTTCAGCCGGCTCGGGAAGCCGCACATCGGCCCGCCCAGCGCGTACTCCTTCAACACCGCCTCGGTCCGGGCGAGCGGTGCGATCACCGTCGAGCGCGGCAACAAGAAGGCGGTGAAGGCGACCTTCAACCGCACCGGCGGCATGTGCACGCGCTGCGAGGGCCGCGGCACGGTCTCCGACATCGACCTCACCCAGCTCTACGACGACTCCAAGTCGCTCGCCGAGGGCGCGTTCACCATCCCCGGCTGGAAGTCGGACAGCTTCTGGACCGTGCGGGTCTACGCCGAGTCGGGCCTCCTCGACCCGGACAAGCCGATCCGCGATTTCACCGAGAAGGAGATGCGGGACTTCCTCCACCGGGAGCCGACCAAGGTGAAGGTCGAGGGTGTGAACCTCACCTACGAGGGCCTGATCCCCAAGATCCAGAAGTCGATGCTCTCCAAGGACAAGGAGGCGCTGCAGCCGCACATCCGCGCGTTCGTGGAACGGGCGGTCACCTTCACCACCTGCCCCGAGTGCGACGGCACCCGGCTCAGCGAGGGGGCCCGGTCGTCGAAGATCGGGCGGCTCAGCATCGCCGACGCCTGCGCGATGGAGATCCGCGACCTGGCCGCATGGGTGCGCGGCATCGAGGAGCCTTCGGTGGCACCGCTGCTCACCGCCCTGCGGCAGACCCTGGACTCGTTCGTGGAGATCGGCCTCGGCTACCTCGCGCTCGACCGCCCGTCGGGCACGCTGTCGGGCGGCGAGGCGCAGCGCGTCAAGATGGTCCGCCACCTCGGCTCCGCGCTCACCGATACGACGTACGTCTTCGACGAGCCCACCTCCGGCCTGCACCCCCATGACATCAGCCGGATGAACGACCTGCTCCTGCGCCTGCGGGACAAGGGCAACACGGTGCTCGTCGTGGAGCACAAGCCGCAGACGATCGCGATCGCCGACCATGTCGTCGACCTCGGCCCCGGCGCCGGCTCGGCGGGCGGCACCGTCTGCTTCGAGGGCACGGTCGAGGGGCTGCGGGCCGGCGACACCGTCACCGGCCGCCACTTCGACGACCGGGCCGCCGTCAAGGAGACGGTGCGCAAGCCCTCCGGGGTGCTGGAGATCCGCGGCGCCACCTCCCACAACCTGCGGAGCGTCGACGTCGACATCCCGCTCGGGGTGCTCTGCGTGGTCACCGGTGTGGCGGGCTCCGGCAAGAGCTCGCTCGTGCACGGATCGATCCCGTCCGGTGAGGGTGTGGTCTCGGTCGACCAGGGAGCCATCAAGGGCTCCCGACGCAGCAACCCGGCGACGTACACCGGGCTGCTCGATCCGATCCGCAAGGCGTTCGCCAAGGTCAACGGCGTGAAGCCGGCGCTGTTCAGCGCCAACTCCGAGGGCGCCTGCCCCACGTGCAACGGCGTCGGCGTCGTCTACACCGACCTGGCGATGATGGCGGGCGTCGCCATCCCCTGCGAGGAGTGCGAGGGGAAGCGGTTCCAGGCATCGGTCCTCGAATACCACCTCGGCGGCCGTGACATCAGCGAGGTGCTCGCGATGTCGGTGTCCGAGGCCGAGGAGTTCTTCGGCGAGGGCGAGGCACGGACACCGGCCGCGCACAGGATCCTGCAGCGGCTCGCCGACGTCGGGCTCGGCTACCTCAGCCTCGGCCAGCCGCTGACCACGCTGTCCGGCGGCGAGCGGCAGCGACTCAGGCTGGCCACGCACATGGCCGAGAAGGGCGGCGTCTACGTCCTCGACGAGCCGACCACCGGCCTCCACCTCGCCGACGTCGAGCAGCTCCTCGGCCTGCTCGACCGGCTCGTCGACTCCGGCAAGTCGGTCGTCGTCGTCGAGCACCACCCGGCGGTCATGGCGCATGCCGACTGGATCATCGACCTCGGCCCCGGGGCCGGCCACGACGGCGGCCGGATCGTCTTCGAGGGCACCCCCGCCGACCTCGTCGCCGCCCGCTCCACCCTCACCGGCGAGCACCTCGCGGCCTACGTCGGCGGCTGACCGAAGCCCTCACGGGGACCGTGGGACGAGGCACTCCCTGCCGTTTCGACTCGTCCCACGGTTCCCTCATGGGTCGTGGCCCGCTACGAGCCGACCCGGGCCGCCCGCGCGGCGATCGCGGTCGGCGTCGGTGGAAGGCGCTCCTCGCCGCCGCCGCTCGTTGAGTCTCCCCGCAGTGGTGGTGAGTCCGCGGTTGCGAACGGACCGTCGCCTCAACGGTCGGCGGTCGACGAAAGCGCGGGACGGCCGTGCCGGACGCGACCGGTGCGCACCCGGCGGGTCATGACCCGTCGGTCGCGTCCTACTTCCGCAAACTCCACGTCCAAAGCGCACTGGCCCGGTGGTCGTGCTCGAAGCCGGGCCCGAGGGGCCCCACCCGCTCGATCGCCTCCTCGGTGCGCGGATCGTCGCGCCGGGCGAGGCCGAAGGCGGCGTCCAGACGCACGAGTTGGTCATCCTCGTCGAGGAGCGCGACCAGGGCGTCCGCGACGGCGGGCGCGGGGTCCCCGGACGCGGCCAGTGCCACCGCGGCCGCCGCCCGTACACCGGCATCCGGGTCCTGGGCCAGGGAGAGCAGGGCCCGGGTGGTCTCCGGGGTGGCCGCGTTCCCCGTACCCAGCACCGTGCATGCGCTCTTCCGCACGCCGGCGACCGGGTCCTGCGCGAGGGTCAGCAACGCGGCCCTCGCCGCGGGTGCGTGGGGGACGTCATGTGCGTGGAGACCGTCGGGCACCTGACTGCGTACGCGCGGAGCGGGGTGGTCGACGTACCGGAGCACGATGGCCTCCTGGTCCGCGTGCTCGTGCTCGTTGAAGGCGTCGAGCACCTGCGCGAGGGCCCCGGCGTCCGTCTCCTCGACCGCCCAGGCGGCCAGGAGCTCGCTCTCCTTCTTCGCGTAGTGGTCGGGGCCGTAACAGAGAATCGCCCTGGTCCACAGGTAACGGGCCAGAACCCGGCGGTGGACGGGGTCGGGGTGACGGCGCAGGGCCACCAGGGCCGACCAGGTCTCGTTGCTGCGCCGCTGAGCGAGGACGTGATGGACCGCCGACCAGTTCACATGGTCCTCGTCGGGCCGCTCTACACAGCGGGCAACCAGTTCGTCGACGGGTGCGAGTATGCGGAAGGCCCACTCCAGCAAGGTCAGGACGGCACCGTGGCCGGCCCGTACGACGAGTCCGCCGAGCGAGACCTGATCAACGTGGTCGTACAGGTAGTCGTCCTGGACGCACACCACCGCGGCGGGGCCCGGCGCGCGGGTCCTGCGCCGCAGTTCCTCGGCCGCGCCCGTCTCGTACCAGTCCCGCGCCAGGGCGAGGAGCCGTTCGCGGGCGGCCTCCGAAAGTCGCATGCGGGGCTCGTACCCCAGCACCGCCGAGACGACCGCCGGGGAGCCGCCGTCGACGGCGCGCCACAGCGGCGTGGTCCCGTCCGGCAGCGGCCGGTCGGGGTCCGCACCGCCCTCCACCAGGGCCTCGGCGACCGGCCCGTCGTACGCGGCCACGGCCGCACACAGCACCGGCAGCCCGTCCGCGTCCGCCGCGTCCGGATCCGCGCCCTCTCTCAGCAGGGACCGCACCGAGCCGGCCTCCCCCGCTCGCACCGCTGACACCAGCTGACCGTCGAGTCCGCCCTCGTCCATGCCTCCGTCCCCCCACCCTGTTTCCGAGGACGGCGTCGGGCCCGTACCCGCCCGAGAAGGACGGTCGGGCCCGAGTCACCGCCCTTTCCTTGGCCCTGCGCCTCGCTGACGCCTCGCTGGACGCCCGGCATCGCAGTCGGTCACCGATGACGTGGCGATGCGGGCACGCGGGCCCGGCCCGTTCCGAGCGAGAGGCTCTACAGGCGGCGCACCGCAACAACCGCTGAACTGGCCGGTGTGGTGAGTATTTCAGTCGCGTCCAGGGCTGGATGAGTGAGGTAGAACATGCGGAGCTCGTCCACTTCGCCGTCGAAACGGGGCGGCCAATGGGGCGAGGGGGTGAAGTCGTCCAGGACGAGAAGGCCACCGGGAGCGAGCAGTTCGACGACGCGCCGGGGGTCGTCGCGCTTGCCCCCGCCGTCGCAGAAGAAGACATCGAAAGGACCGTGCTGCTCAAGCAGCCGCCAGTCCCCGGTGAGAACGCCGACCCGCTCGTCGTCCGCGAAGACACCCGCCGCTCGACGGGCCAGCTCCTCGTCCCGCTCCACGGTGACCAGGCGGGCACCGGCGCCGAGGCCACTGTGCAGCCAGGCGGTGCCCACGCCCGAGCCGGTGCCGCTCTCCGCGATGATTCCGTGGGGTTTCGCGGCTGCGGCCACCCTGAGCAGCCTCCCCACTTCAGGGATGCAACTCTTCTTGAAACCCGCCTCGGAGGCGACACGCTCTGCCTCCACCACGCGAGGCGGGACCTCACGTTCTGCCATGATCACGCTCCCCTCCGCTGTGACCACGACGCTATCCGCCGACAGGGGCGTCCGCCCGGAGTTCACGTATCCGGGCCGGGCGGAGCTTCACGGTCGAAGCGCCGGCGAGTCCGTCACGGGCCGGGCGTCACCACGGGCCGGGCGTCAGCCGATGCCTGCTGGAAACCGAGCGAGCGGTGGCACCTCCGCGATACGTTGCCGCCATGGCTGAATTCGTACTGGTGGCAGGCGCATGGCTCGGATCGTGGGCATGGGACGAGGTGGCGTCCGAGTTGCGCACGGCCGGGCACGCCACGCATCCGGTGACGCTGTCCGGTCTCGCGGAGAAGCAGGATGTGCGGGCAGGGCAGCAGACCCATGTCCAGGACATCGTCGACGAGGTGGAGCGCCACGATCTCCACGATGTCGTCCTGGTCGGCCACAGCTACGCGGGCATCCCGGTCGGTCAGGCCGCCGAACGGATCGGTGACCGGCTGACCCGCGTGGTCTTCGTCGATTCCGAGGTCCCGGTCGACGGTGAGTCGTTCGCCTCCGGCTGGTGGAACGGCCCGGCGGCGCTGGAGGCCATGATCACGGGCAACGGCGGCTCCTGGGCGCCGCTCACGGCCGCCGACTTCGAGGGCCAGGGCCTCACCGACGAGCAGATCGCCCGGATCGTGGGCGGCTCGACTCCGCACCCGGGCACCGCGCTGACCGAGCCCGCCGTACTGGCACGTCCGCTCGACGGGCTTCCGGCGACGTACATCAAGTGCCTGCTCGACGGCGACGAACCGAATGACGTCGTGGCCGAGTTGCTGGCCGCCGAGGAGCACTGGGAGCTGGTGGAGATGGACACCGGCCACTGGCCGATGTTCTCCCGCCCGCGCGAGCTGGCACAGGTCCTGCACCGATCGGCCACGAGGTCCTGAGCCCCGGCGCGAGGGCCGGGGAACGAATGCGCAGATCCGGCCCCCCGGTGGTCATGCCGCCGCGCACGACCTTCCCATCGATCGGCTCAGAACCGGCCTCGGCCCCCTCCCCGGCCCCCGGACCCGGCACCTTCGAACCGGGCGGCAACGTCACCGTCCCACGCCTCGGTTCCGGGGCGATGCAACTGCCGGAACGGTGGAGCGGGCCCGCCCGTGACACGGCGAAGGCCGTGGCCGTGGCCCGACGCGCCGTCGAGCTCGGGGGCGCAGGCCTCGCACACCGACCACCGCCGGTACGACAGGCTCTAGGATCCCGCCCATGGCTATCGACCCCGGCTACACCTGCTCCTGCTGCGGCGAACACCACGCGGAACTGCCGATGGGCTATTCGACGATGGCTCCCGACATCTGGGACGCGAGCCTGGAGAGCGATCCCGACAGCATGCTTTCCTCGGACCAGTGCATCGTCAGGCACGAGCACTACTTCATCAAGGGCCTGATCGAACTGCCCGTCCTCGGCGGCGAGGAGCCCTTCTCCTGGGGTGTCTGGGTCTCGCTCAGCCGGGAGAACTTCGGTCGCGCCCTCGATGTGTGGGAGACCTCCGGCCGCGAGTCCGAGCCGCCCTACTTCGGCTGGCTGAGCACCGAGTTGGGGCTGTACTCGCCGCGCACGACCAACCTCAAGACGAACGCCCACACCCGCCCGATCGGCCGCCGCCCCCGCATCGAGCTGGAGCCCACCGACCATCCGCTCGCCGTGGAACAGCGCACCGGCATCACGCGCGACCGGGTGCGGGAGATCGCGGAAGCGGTGCTGCACGGCAAGGACGTCCATGCCTGAGCGGCCCCGCCGGACACACCCGGCGCCGGCGGGTGCGGCGGGGCATTCTCACCAGTGCCGTCGCGGCGCCGGCGCGCAATGATTCGACGTGTTCCCCGCCGGTGCGACGGTCCGGCTCCCGTCCTTGCGGCTCCGGACCGCGGCCCGACCGCCACTCCTGCCTACCGCTCGTCCCCGAGTCCCGACCGCAGCAGCGTGAAGGCGAGTTCGGCGGCCTCGACCGCACTCCCGTACGTCCGGTCCGCGCTCTCCCCCGCGTCCATCCGCCGCCAGTTCTCCAGGGCCAGGATGCGCAGCACCGCGATGATCTGACCCGCGGCCAGCCGGTCCCGCACCCGGTCGCCCAGCGCACGCGCGAGCGCCGCCTCCGAGCGGCTCTGGTAGCCGTACAGGCGGGCCACGAGGGACGGAGTCCCGTACAGCAGCCGCTGGAACGCCAGCACCTGCGGAATGTCGCAGAGGCCGGTCACCGGGTCGCGCCGCTCCAGGCCGTCCAGGAAATGGCGGTGCAGGGCCTCCAACGGGGACTCGTCCTCCCCGCGGGCGGCGACCACACGGGCCGCCTCGTCCTCGTGGTCGGCGAACCGGTGCAGGACCAGGTCCTCCTTGGCCGGGAAGTACCGGAACAACGTCGGCTTGGAGATGTCCGAGGCAGCCGCCACTTCCGCCACCGAGACCTTGTCGAAGCCCCGCTCCAGGAACATCGCGATCGCGGCTTCGGAGACCGCCTGGTACGTCAGCTGCTTCTTCCGCTCACGCAGGCTCATCGGCTCGTGCGGCGCGCGGCCCGCCTGCGCCGCCGATTCCGGTCCGGGCTTCTCTCCGCTCATGAACGAGAAGCGTACGCCTCGACCTCAACCGGACTTGACGTCCGGGAGCGGCCGCGGCGCGAGCGCCTGCGCCGGGCTCGCCCCCGGGGTTCCACGTCTCAGAAGACGTCCGGGCACCAGGGCCGTCGCGCCGCCCGGAACATGCCTTCCGCCAGTGCCACCGCACCCGGCGTGAGTTCCTCGATGCGCCCCAGGGCCGCCAGCCGGACCGGCGACTCGTCACCCAGGTAGAGCGTCCCCAACTCCCTCACGTCCAGGGCGAGATCGGCGGCGGCAGTGGTGGGGACGCACGTCGCGCCGGACCCCGAGGCGTCCAGGCGGTAGCGGCCGGCGGTCAGACCCGTGCCGTCGTGGATGTCCAGGGTCAGCGCGCCGGGTACCGCGTAGGTGCGGGCCTCCAGGGCGCGTACGACGTCCAGGACGCGTACCCACAGCCAGTCCGCCTGGGTCACGATGCGGGCCGCGCGCGGATCCGGGAGGAGGAGGGGCAGCAGGTCGTCGGGGGCCCGGTGGCCGGTGCGGACCGTGGCGATCCAGTCGATCGAGCAGACGAAGTGCCACAGCGTGCGCTCAGCGGCCGGGGTGACGGCGATCTGCCCGAGCACCGTGGCCCGGTTGAGCGGCTGCTTGGCGTCGCCCCAGTGATCGTCGGCACGGTAGGCGATCAGGCCGTCGACCTCACCGTCCGCGTTGGTGTAGAGCGCGTAGAAGGGTTCCGTCCAGGTACCGGGCCCGGTCGGGTCCTCGCCGGTGTTCAGCTCCCACCAGCGGGTGTCACGATTGATCGCACCGTGCTGCCGGGCGCGCAGCCGTTCATGGAGGGCCGGTCCCAGCTTGCGCACGTCCGCACCGGTCACCAGGTCGATCCGGCCCCCGTCCGACGCGGAGGGACCGGACCAGCGGGGGTCGAGGCCCGCCCTCGCCACGTCGATCTCCCACTCGGTCGTCCACGTCGCCGGGCCGAAGCCGTACCGCCCGTAGATGGGGTACTCGGCGGCGATCAGGGTGGCGACCACGTCGCCGCGTTCCTTCGCCGCCGCCAGGTCCGCGGCCATCATCCGGCTGAGCAGCCCGCGGCGTCGGTGCGTGGGCGACACCGTCACGTTGGAGATCGCGTCGGACGGCACCGTGGCGCCGCCGACGACGGTGAGTTCCTGCGCGAACGAACGGTACGTGGCCACGCACCGCCCGCCGTCGAACGCGCCCTGCGTACGGGTCAGGTCGGTGTGCCGGAGACGGCTGGCGACCTCCTGGTCCGTCACGCTCGGCGGTTGCAGGAATCCGGTGTGCTTGGCGCACAGCCAGCCGGGAAAATCGGACTCGGTGATCGTACGGACCTCGGGGCACATGCGCCCCACGCTAGGCACCCGACCCACGGCCTGTCGCCCGGTTTTCCACCGCCTCCGTTCCGGTCAGAACGCGGCCCGGATCTCGCCGACCTCGCCACCGCCGCCCAGCAGCGGCGCGTGCCCGATCCGGGAGACCACCGGGGCGTCGATGCCGAGCAGACGCAGCGACCGGGCCAGCACCGGGCCGAGTGCCCGTGTCGCACCGTCGTCGATCTTGAAGGCCAGCGCCCGGCCGTCCGCCAGGGCCACGGCCTGCACCGCCTCCGCACCCATCTTGGAGAGCGCGCCCGGCACCTCCCGCATCAGCCAGGTGTCGGGGCGACGGGTTCCGGCCACGTACTCGGGGTGGGCCCGCATCGCGTCCCCGACCCGGCGCTCCGCCGTCCCGGGATCCGCCGTCACGAACGCGCGGAAGGCCCGCGCCAGCCCCACCAGGCTGATCGCCATCAGCGGCGCCCCGCAGCCGTCCGTACCGACCGCCGAGACGGGCTCGCCGGCCGCCTCCTCCACCACCTGGTGCACCAGCTGCTGGAGCGGGTGCGCCGGGTCGAGGTAGGACGCCCGGTCCCAGCCGTTCACCCCGCACGCGGCGAGCATGGCCGCGTGCTTGCCGGAGCAGTTCATGGTGATCCGCTCCCGGACACGGCCCGCGGCGAGATACGTCTCCGCCTCCGCCGGGTCCAGCGGCAGATCGGGCGGGGTCTGCAGATCACCGGGGGTCAGTCCGTGCTCGGCCAGCATCGCGGTGACGAGTTCGAGGTGGAAGCCCTCGCCCGAGTGGCTCGCGGCGGCCAGCGCCAGCCGCTCCCCGGACAGATCGAGCCCGGCCCGCAGCACGGCCGCGGCCTGCATCGGCTTGTTGGAGGAGCGCGGGAAGACCGGCGCCGTCGGATCGCCGAGTGCCTTCTCCACACTGCCGTCCGCCGCCAGCACGACCAGGGAACCCCGGTGCCGGCCCTCCACGAAGCCGGACCGGACGACCTCGGCCAGCACGGGGAGCGACTCGGGGGATATGACGGAGGGGGCAGCGGCGGCGCTGGAGGTCATGGTGGCCTTCCGGGGACGAGCGGAACCAGCCCCCGGAAGGGTCGCTTCAGGCGAGCAGGTCGTCTACTTGTGCTTCACCATCACGGTACCTGCGGGCGATCTCGGCACTGCAATCGTCAGCGGTGCGTTGCAGCTGGTGACGGCGCCGGGAGACCTGCTGTTCGTAGCGGACCAAGCGCCCCATCGCGGTGTGCAGCTCCTCGTCCGTACGGGCGTCGAGGTCGGAGAGTTCGACCTCGGCCAGCGTCTCGGCCGCCAGCCTGCGGTACTCGTCGCTGCGCGGCGTGGTGAGTGTGACGTGCCGGGCGGAGGAGCGGTGCTGGGACGGGGTGTCGGCGAGGATCTCGGAGAGCCGGTCCACCACCGGCTTCTCGGGATCCAGCCGCCGGGCCAGCTCGGCCCGCAGGATGTCGATCCGCCCCTGGACCAGCCGCCGCACATAGCTGAGGTCGGCCTCGTCCCGCTGCGAGTCGCGGCGCAGTGTGCGCAGCTCCGGCAGGCGCAGGCCTTCCAGCTCCGGCTGCGGTCCTGCGGGTGGGCCGTCCACAAGGCCGTGACCGGTCCGCTGGACCGGTGGGCGCAGGGTGCCGGTACTGGTACTGGTGCCGTTACGCGCGACCGGCACGGCGCCGGGGGACTGCCCGGTTCCATGGGTACTCATGCTTGTGTCCATCCCCTCGACCGGTGCGTCGGCACACCGCCTTCCCAGCATGGTGCCACTCCAGTGGGGCCTGTGTGGATGCTCTGTACCCGTTCAGCCCAAGATAGGTTGGTCTGTATGCGTGCAGTGGTACAGAGGGTGGACGGTGCGAGCGTCACGGTGACCGACGGCGCGGGCGCGTCGGGCGGACCCGAGGTGGTCGGCGAAATCATCGGCGAAGGACTGTGTGTGCTGGTGGGAGTCACCCACGGGGACACCGCGGAGAAGGCGGCCCAGCTCGCCCGCAAGCTCTGGTCGGTCCGCATCCTGGAGGGCGAGAAGTCCTGCTCCGATGTGAATGCACCACTTCTGGTGATTTCGCAGTTCACTCTCTACGGGGACGCCCGGAAGGGGCGCAGGCCCACCTGGAACGCCGCCGCGCCCGGCGAGGTCGCCGAACCGCTGGTCGACGAGGTGGTGGCGCAGCTGCGGGCGCTGGGGGCGCGGGTGGAGACGGGCCGGTTCGGGGCGGACATGCGGGTCTCGCTCACGAACCACGGCCCGTTCACCGTCGTCGTCGAGGTCTGAGCCGGGTCCCGGTCCGGACGCGGACGGGTGGGGCATCCGGCGGGAACGACGCGGACGGTCCCGCGCAGGGAATCTGCGCACAGGAGCCGGAGGACCGGGGCCCTTCGCCCGGATCGGCTCCGCTCCCCGGTCGGGCCCGGTCCGGACGAAGGTCCTACGGCTCCACGACCGTCTCCTGGGCGGCGGCCGTGTCCCCCGCGAGCAGTTCCGCGTCCACCGCGACGTTCCGCTTGACCAGGGCCAGCGCGATCGGTCCCAGTTCGTGGTGGCGGGCCGAGGTGGTGATGAAGCCCAGCTGCCTGCCCTCGGCGCCGTCCGCGGCGAGCCGTACCGGTGTGCCGTGTCCGGGCAGGACGACCTCGCTGCCGTCGAGGTGCAGAAAGACCAGCCGCCGCGGCGGCTTGCCCAGGTTCTGCACCCGGGCCACGGTCTCCTGGCCTCGGTAGCAGCCCTTCTGGAGGTGGACGGCGGTGCCGATCCAGCCCAGCTCGTGCGGGATGGTGCGGTGATCGGTCTCGAAGCCGAGGCGCGGGCGGTGCGCCTCGACGCGCAGCGCCTCGTACGCGAGGACGCCGGCCAGGGGGCCGTGTGCGGCCGCGTACTTCTCCAGGTCGGCGCGGGGCAGGAACAGGTCCCGGCCGTACGCCGTCTCCCGTACCGTCACGCCGTCCGGGACCTCCGCGATGGAGCCGGCCGGCAGATACACCACGGCGAAGTCCTCGGTGCGGTCGGCGACTTCGACCCGGTAGAAGAACTTCATGGAATCCAGGTAGGCGACGAGGTCGCCCTGTGTGCCCGGCTCGGCGTGCATCCACACGGTCTCGCCGTCGTCGACGAGATAGAGGGCGTGCTCGATGTGTCCGTTCGCGGTGAGGATCAGGGCCTCGGTGGCCTGTCCCGGGGCGAGTTCGCTGACGTGCTGGGTGAGCAGGAGATGCAGCCAGGCCAGCCGGTCGCTGCCGGTGACGGTGACGACGGCACGGTGCGAGAGGTCGACGAGGCCGGAGCCGTCGGCGAGGGCGCGCTGTTCTCGGAACAGATCGCCGTAGTGCGCGGCGACGCCTTCGTCACGGCCCTCGGCGGGTACGGCACCGGGCAGGGACAGCAGGGGGCTCTTCATGCGACCAGCGTACGACGCGATTTACGGCTCGGTCCGGGCCGCTTCGGCCGTCCGGGCCGCGCCTGCGGACGCCGCCTTCGCCGTGCAGTCGGCGCAGCGGCCGAAGATCGCGAAGTGCTTCATGTCCGTCTCGAAACCGAAGTCGGCCTGGAGCTTCGCGGTGAACTCGGCGACGACTTCGACATCGGCCTCGATGACGTTCGTGCAGTCGCGGCAGACCAGATGGATGTGGTGGTGGCGGTCGGCCAGGTGGTACGTCGGCGCCCCGTGCCCCAGATGGGCGTGGCTGACCAGCTCCAGCTCCTCCAGGAGTTCGAGCGTCCGGTAGACGGTGGAGATGTTCACGCCGGACGCGGTCCTGCGCACCTCGGCGAGGATGTCGTCGGGCGTCGCGTGTTCCAGCGTGTCGACGGCTTCCAGGACGAGCTGCCGCTGCGGCGTCAGCCGGTAGCCGCGCTGTCGGAGGTCGGTCTTCCAGTCGGTGCTCACCACACGCTCAGTGTAGGTCGGGGTGAGCACCTGCCCGCAGCTGTGTCCGAAAGGAATCCGTGGCCCGCGCGCCGCGAAACCCGCGAACGCGGGTCGGCGGAACCGACGGCCGGAACAGGGCCGGCCGGCGGGCCGTGTGGGCGGCGGTCTACTTGAAGAAGGCGATGCCGTCGTCCGGCAGGTCGCCGAGGCTCTTCGCCATCGCCTCGACCTCCTCCGGAGTGACGACCTTCTTCAGGTGCGCCGACATGTACGGGCGCAGCTCCACCTCGGGGGTGGCCTTCTCGCCGACCCACATCAGATCGCTCTTCACATAGCCGTAGAGACGCTTGCCACCGCTGTACGGGCCGGACGCCGCGGTCCGCGCCACCGCGTCGGTGACCAGGTCGATCTGCGGCTTCTGGTCGGCCAGCTCGCCGTACCAGATCTCGATGACGCCCTGGTCGCGGACCATGACGACCTCGACCTTGCGGTCCTTGTCGATGCGCCAGTAGCCGGACTCGGACTCCAGCGGCTTGACCTTCTTGCCCTCGGAGTCGAGCACCCAGGTGTGCGAGACGTACTCCAGGAAGTCCCGGCCGTCGTGGCTGAAGGAGACTTCCTGGCCGAAGTTGCACTGCTCGGCGCCGGGGAAGTCGGAGACACCCGCGCCCGCCCAGTTGCCGAGGAGGAAGGCCAGCGGGACGAGGTCCGGGTGGAGGTCGGACGGAATCTCGATCATGAGCGGCTCAGACGATCTGTGAGGTGGGGTGCGACTTCGGACGTGACACAACGAGACGTGGGTGTCACGTTGTCCTGACAGGGGTTGCCCGCTCGGACGGGAACGAGGGCGGGCAGGGTCAGCGCTGACCCTGGTACAGCTTCTTCACGGTCACACCCGCGAAGGCGAGAACGCCGACGCAGACCAGGACCAGCAGGGCGGAGAAGAATGCCTCAAGCACGGGAACTCCTTGGAACGAGCGGTACGGCGGCAGTACGCGGCCGGATCCAAGCCTAATGGGTTGACCCCCTGCGCGTCGGTTCGGGGTTTGCCCCGGGGGTGGCCCGGGACGGGTCGGCCCGGCGGCCGCGCGCCCGACGATTACAGTTCGACACATGCCGAAGAAGCTCGTGATCAAGGTGACTGCCGGTGCCGACGCAGCCGAGCGCTGCTCCCAGGCGTTCACGGTGGCCGCGGTCGCCGTCGCCAGTGGTGTGGAGGTCTCCCTCTGGCTGACCGGGGAGTCCTCGTGGTTCGCGCTGCCGGGGCGGGCCGCCGAGTTCGAACTGCCGCACGCCGCCCCGCTGCCGGATCTGATCGAGTCGATCCAGGCGGGCGGTCGGATCACCCTCTGCACGCAGTGCGCGGCGCGTCGCGACATCACCGAGCAGGACGTCCTGGAGGGCGTACGGATCGCGGGGGCCCAGGTCTTCGTCAGCGAGATCATGGCCGACGGCGTCCAGGCCCTCGTCTACTGACGCGCGCACGGCCCTCGGCGCCGCCCCCGGCCGTGTTCAGTGCCGTTTCTTGCCGTCGAGCTCGTCCCACCACTCGTCCGACTGCGGGTCACCGGACGGATCGTCCCACCAGCGGTCCTCCGGGCCCCGCCGGTTGGCGATCATGGCCGCGACGGGCGGGATGACCATGGCGACGAGACACATCGCTATCGCGGCGGGCATCGACCACAGCCGGACGAAGGCCCAGGCCGACACGAAGAGGACGATGCAGCCGCCCATCATCAGGAAATAGCCGCGACGGCGTCGGGCGTACATACCTCAAGCGTAGGCCCGTACCCCGCCTCCGCGAACGGCACGAAGGGCCGTACCCCGCTTCGGAAGGCGTCCAACCCCCGGGGTACGGCCCTTCGGCCGGCAAGGCGTCGCGGGAGCACCGGCCGGGCCGGTGTCCCCGCGTTCGGTGGCTAGACGGCGATGGCGACCTCGGAGAGGCCACCGGTCTGCGCCACGACCGTGCGGTCGGCGCTGCCGCCCGGGACGAGGGCGCGCAGCGTCCACGTGCCCTCGGCCGCGTAGAAGCGGAACTGTCCGGTCGCCGAGGTCGGGACCTCCGCGGTGAACTCGCCGGTCGAGTCCAGCAGGCGCACGTAGCCGGTGACGGGCTCGCCGTCGCGGGTCACGCTGCCCTGGATGGTGGTCTCACCGGGCTTGATGCCCGAAGCGTCGGGACCGCCGGCCTTTGCTCCACACATGGTCTTCTGTCCTTCTGGGTCGGGAGTCGTGCTGGTCCGGGTCGTGCGGAATTACTTGTTGGCGCCGAGCTCGATCGGCACACCCACGAGGGAGCCGTACTCGGTCCACGAACCGTCGTAGTTCTTGACGTTCTCCTGGCCGAGCAGCTCGTGCAGCACGAACCAGGTGAGCGCGGAACGCTCGCCGATGCGGCAGTACGCGATGGTGTCCTTCGACAGGTCGACCTGCTCGGCCTCGTAGAGCGCCTTGAGCTCGTCGTCCGACTTGAAGGTGCCGTCGTCGTTGGCGTTCTTCGACCACGGGATGTTGCGGGCGCCCGGCACGTGGCCGGGGCGCTGGGACTGCTCCTGCGGGAGGTGCGCCGGGGCGAGCAGCTTGCCGCTGAACTCGTCGGGCGAGCGCACGTCGACCAGGTTCAGGCTGCCGATGGCCTTCACGACGTCGTCGCGGTAGGCGCGGATCGACTCGTCCTGCGGCTGGGCCCGGTACTCGGTGGCCGGGCGGGACGGGATCCGGTCTCCGTCGACCAGGTCGCGGGAGTCGAGCTCCCACTTCTTGCGGCCGCCGTCGAGCAGCCGGACGTCCTGGTGACCGTAGAGCTTGAAGTACCAGAACGCGTAGGACGCGAACCAGTTGTTGTTGCCGCCGTACAGGACGACCGTGGTGTCGTTGCCGATGCCCTTCTCGGACAGCAGCTTCTCGAAGCCGGGCTGGTCGATGAAGTCACGGCGGACCGGGTCCTGGAGGTCCTTGGTCCAGTCGATCCGGATCGCGTTCCTGATGTGGTTCTTCTCGTACGCCGAGGTGTCCTCGTCGACCTCGACGAGAGCGACCTTCGGGTCGTCGATGTGGGCCTCGACCCAGTCGGCGTCTACCAGGACGTCACTGCGGCTCATTCTGTTCTCCTCCGGGGCGGTCTGCGGCGAGATGGTGCGAGACGGTGCGTAATGCGGATGTGCGGCGGCGCAGGGTGCGGCGCACGTGCACAGAGGCGATGGGGATGGGGCCCCGACATCGGTCGAAGGGCCGGGGAACGCGGGGCGCCGAAGGCTCCCGCTCAGACAGTGCGACAGAGCATGGCGGCGACGCGACACAGGTCCACGGCCCGCCGCTTCGTGAGATCCGCCCGGCCCCGCTGTGGGAGACCGCCGATTGAGCACTGCATGGCACCGATCGTAGGGAGGTACGGGCGGGCATGTCACCGCCGTACCGTATCGCGAGACGCGATCGTCCGTAATGCGAGACACGAACGTCGGCGCGGCGTCCGGGGCGCCCCGCGCGCACCCTCGGCACGCCTCGGTCATCTGCGGATCGGACGCGACCGTCTCACTATGTGGTGTAGCGGGGCGTCGAAGCCCCGCCCCGACTCGGCCGTCCCCGCCCGGTGGGTCTCATCGACGGGGACCGCGGGCCGGACTCATCCGGCGATGCGGACGTCCGTGCCCGTCACCGAGATCTCCAGGCCGTCGGCGGTCGGCCGGATCCTCTGCAGCTTCAGGCCGCTGGGCAGACCGCCGACCTCCCGCTCGAAGTCGGTCTTCTGGCGCACCAGGCCTTCGAGCCCGGGAATGCCCTCGCCCGGCACCTTGTCCGCGTGCACCTTGATGGTGTGGCCGTCGATCAGGGTGACGGTGGAGAGCACACTGCGCGACAGCGGGCGGCCGAGGATGTCGACCGTACCGGTCACCTTCACCTTGCCGTTGCCGCCGTACTCGACGGCCACGCCGTCGCTGGCGGCCTTGGTCAGGTCCTCGTACGAGATGACGGCGGTGCCGGTGGCGCGGGCGGCGGTGGCGCTGGAGTAGCCGTCGGCGAGCTTCACCTCGTACAGCGCGGCGTTCATCCTGCTGATCCGGATCCTGCGGCCGTTGGCGTCGGTCTCGATGCCGGTGATCTCGACGTCGACCTCGTCGAGCTGCGATCCGGCGACCTGCGTCAGAAACGGAAATCCCTTGATGGAGACATCCGTCGAACCGATCGTGGCACCGGTGACCTCGACCCGTCCCTCGGCCTCCGACTCGGCGAAGTACACCGCCGCCCGGTCGACGGCGACGAAGATCCCGCCCAGGACCACCACTATGACCAGCAGTATCCGCAGTGCACGCATGCCCGTTCTTCCCCCACCCTGCATCCGGCCGGACCCCTGGCGCCCATGCGTCCGCCACGGATGCACAGCACGCCCGGGGTGATCGACGAGCAGGCACCCCCCTTCGGTTCCCGAGGGGGGTGGTACCGGTCGCCTACGAGATCACGCGGCCGATCAGATAGACGGCGGGGGCCGCGGCGGTGAGCGGCAGCGCCACACCGGCCGTCATGTGGACGAACCGGGACGGGTAGTCGTAGCTCGCCACCCGCAGCCCGATCAGTGCGCAACCACCCGCCGCGAGGCCGAGCAGCGCGCCCTTCGCGCCGAGATCGGTGAACGTCCCCGCCACGGCGCCGGCGCCCGCGGCGGCGAGCAGCGCCACCACGACCGAGGCCGGTCCGCGCAGCGGCAGGGCGCGGAGGAGCACGGCGACCGCGACGGCCACCCCGCCCACCGTCACCGCGTCCGGGACCGCCGCGAGGTGTCCGGCGGCCAGGACCGAGAGGGCCGCCGACGCGACGGTGGCCATCAGCCCCTGCATCCGTTCGTCGGCGCTCGCGTGGCTGCGCAACTGGAGGACCACGGTCAGCAGCACCCACACGCCGAGGGTGCCGAGGATGGCGGCCGGTCCGTTCTCCCGGCCCGCGGCGAGCAGCGCGATGTCGGCGACGAGACCACCGGCGAACGCGAGCGCGATGCCCTGCCGGGCCGGCCACATGCCGTTGAGCCGGAACCAGCCGGCCGCGGTCACGGCCTGGAGCAGCACCAGCGGCACGACCAGGGCGTACGACCCGATCGCGGCACCGAGGGCGAGCAGCAGCCCGAGTCCCGCGGTGATCGCGGCGGGCTGCATGCCCGGCGCGATGATCGGCGAGCGGCCCTCGGCGCGGGCGCGCTGGGCGTCGGTGATGCGGCTGTTGCCCAGAGTGGTGGGCGCGCTGTAACCGGCGGCGTCGTCGAGCGTGGAGGCGGCGGCCGGGCGCGCTTCCGCAGGAGCTGCCGCCCGGACCGGCTCGGCGGCGCCGCTCGCGAGCGGGACCTCCGGAGGCAGCGGGTAGGAGCCGGAGGCGCCGTGCGGCTGCGCGTGCTGCGGGCGCGGCTGACCGTCGGTCCCGGCATCGGTCTGCACGGGCTGCTGCACGGGCTGAGCGGGCTGGATGGTCGGCTGGTACTGGGTGTCCCAGGTCTGCCCCTCCCAGGTCTGCGTGACCCCGGGGTCGTGCGTGCCGTGGGCCGCGGGCGCGACGGGTTCAGCCGACCGGCCCTCGGGCCACGCGGGCCCGGGGTCCGTCCCGGGGGCTCCGGGCGTCCGGTGCGCATCGTGCGTCTGCTGCGGGGCTCCGTACGCGGCCTGCTGCCCGTAGGGCTGCGCGCCGTACGTCTCGCCCTCGTACGGCTGTCGCCCGTGGGCCGGGCCGCCATAGGAAGACCGGTCGCCGTAGGACTGGTCGCCGTACGCCTGCGCGCCGTAGGACTGGTCGCCGTACGACTGCTGCTGCCCGTGGGTCGGGTCGCCGTACGACTGCTGCTGCCCGTGGGTCGGGTCGCCGTACGACTGCTGCCCGTACGACTGCTGTCCGTACGGCTGCTGTCCGTACGGCTGCGGGGGCTGCTGCTGTCCGTAGGTCTGCGCGGGCTGCGGAGCCTGGCCGTCCGGCCGGTCGTACCCGGGGCCGTACCCCTGGCCCGGGTCCTGCCCGTACGGATGCTGGTGATCATTTCCGTACGGATACTGGTGATCGTTGCTGGTCATGTTCTGCGGTTCACCCTCCTGCGAACGGCGGGAGCACCTCGACCGTGCCGCCCTCGGCAAGGCGTACGGTCTCATGACCTCGGGTTCCGACGGGGGCACCGTCGATCAGGAACGAGCACCTTTGCAGCACTCGGGTGAGCTCACCGGGGTGCCGCTCGCGCACCGCGTCGAGCGCCTCGGCCAGAGTCACGGCTGTGTACGGTTCCTCCGCTGTCCCGGCGGCGGCCTTGGCGGCGGCCCAGTAGCGGATCGTTCCCGCGGGCATGGCGGCACTCCTCTCGTCTCGCATCAGCTGTCCATCATGAATCACGGTGCCGCCGCCCAGTCGCCGATGCGGGTGAGCAGGCTCTCGTCCGCCGCGTTCTCGGCATGGCCCATGCCGCGCTCCAGCCACAGCTCGGCGCCGTCGCCCGCCGCCTCGGCCAGCATCCGCGGGTGGTCCAGCGGGAAGTACGGGTCCCGGTCGCCGTGCACGATCAGCAGCGGGGCCGGGGCTATCAGACCGGCCGCCTCCACCGGCGGGAGCGGTACCGGATCCCAGTCGTCGCGGGCGATCCGGGTGCGGAACCCGTAGCGGCCGACCAGCCGGCCGACGGGCCGGGTGACCATCCAGTGCAGCCGGCGCATCGGGGCCGTACCCCGGTAGTACCAGCGGGCAGGGGCGCTCACTGCCACCACCGCGTCCGCGTGCGCCTCCGCGCGTGCTCCGACGCGCCCCTCGCGCTCCACGACCCCGCGGGCCTTCTCCGTCGCCCGTCCCGCGTACAGCGCCCCGTGCCGCAGCACCACGGAGCCGCCCATCGAGAACCCGACGGTCACGACCCGCCGGTGTCCGAGCGCCCGCGCCCACTCCACCGCCGCCGCCAGATCCAGCACCTCGCGGTCGCCCACCGTCGACCGGCCCCCGGAGCCACCGTGACCGCGGAAGGAGAACGTGACCACGGCCGCACGCCGGGCGAACACCCCGGCGGCCCGTCGGACGGCGGGCCGGTCCACCGAACCGGTGAACCCGTGCGCGACCACGATCGCAGTACCGTCGAAGGACGTTCCCGCAGCGGCCCCGGCACCCGCCGTACACGGCTCGTACACCGCCTCGATACGGATCCCGTCATCGGTCCGCAATGCGGTGCGCAGAGGACCGGGCGTGATCAAGGGAACAGAGGAACTCCGAAATCGCCCCTCGGACACAGAACTCATGTGGGCTATTCTGCTGGGAAGAGGATCCGGGCAAAGCAGCCCCCGGGTCCTTTTGTGCTTTCCCGGCGTTGTTACGGAGAAGTTTCCACAAGCTCAGCGGTCCCGGGGCGCGGGACCGCAGCCGTAAAAAACCGTATGACAGCCGTCGTACGGCAACCCGTGCGAAAGCCCGCACGAAACGTACGAAGAAGTGCCGCATACTCCCCCGGGCCCGAGCCCGGGAGTGCCCCTCTCGCAGGGAACGAGGAGGACCGACGTAATGGGCGAGCGAACCGTGCACGATCATCGACCGACGACCCAGGCAGGTGGGCGGCGATGAGTTCACTGCTGCTCCTGACAAATGCCCTTCAACCGTCGACGGAGGTGCTTCCCGCGCTCGGTCTCCTGCTGCACAGCGTGCGGGTGGCACCGGCCGAGGGCCCCGCTCTCGTCGACACCCCCGGTGCCGACGTCATCCTGATCGACGGCCGCCGCGATCTGCCGCAGGTGCGGTCGCTGTGCCAGCTGCTGCGGTCCACCGGACCGGGCTGCCCGCTGATCCTCGTCGTGACGGAGGGCGGTCTCGCGGCCGTCACCGCCGACTGGGGCATCGACGACGTACTGCTGGACACGGCGGGACCGGCCGAGGTCGAGGCCCGGCTGCGGCTGGCCACCGGCCGGCAGCAGATCGGCTCCGACGACTCGCCGATGGAGATCCGCAACGGCGATCTGTCGGTCGACGAGGCGACGTACAGCGCGAAGCTGAAGGGCCGGGTCCTCGACCTGACCTTCAAGGAATTCGAACTGCTCAAATATCTGGCGCAGCACCCGGGCCGGGTCTTCACCCGCGCCCAGTTGCTCCAGGAGGTCTGGGGCTACGACTACTTCGGCGGCACGCGGACGGTCGACGTCCATGTGCGGCGGCTGCGCGCCAAGCTCGGCCCCGAGCACGAGTCGCTGATCGGCACGGTCCGCAACGTCGGCTACCGCTTCGTCGCACCGGAGAAGGTGGAGCGCGCCGCCGAGGAGGCCAAGGCCCAGGCCGCGGCGGAGGCGGCCGCCGGGCCCGTCACCCGCCCGGAACGGCAGGCGACGGCCGGGGCCGCGGAAGAGATCCCGGTCCGGCCCGCGCGCAGGTAGCGGGTGACAGGTGGACCGGGCCGGGTCACGGAGCCGGCCCGGTGCGTGCGGCCGCACGCACGCACGCGGCGTGCCGGTGATGACGACACCGTCGCGAACACGCCCACCGGGCCCCGCGAACCCGGCCCGGTCCACCTGTCACCCGCTTGGTCCATCCGCGTAGACTGCCGCGCGTGGCCAAGGTGACGCGGGACGATGTGGCGAGACTGGCGGGTACGTCGACCGCGGTCGTCAGCTACGTCATCAACAACGGACCCAGGCCGGTCGCCCCGGCCACGCGCGAGCGGGTGCTCGCCGCGATCAAGGAGCTGGGTTACCGGCCGGACCGGGTTGCCCAGGCGATGGCCTCGCGGCGGACCGACCTCATAGGGATGATCGTGCCGGACGCCCGGCAGCCGTTCTTCGCGGAGATGGCGCACGCGGTCGAGCAGGCCGCCGCCGAACGCGGAAAGATGGTGCTCGTCGGCAACTCCGACTATCGCGACGAACGCGAGGTCCACTATCTGCGGGCCTTCCTCGGCATGCGGGTCTCCGGGCTGATCCTGGTCAGCCAGGGCCCCAGCGAGCGGGCGGCGGCCGAGATCGAGGCGTGGGACGCGCGGGTCGTGCTGCTGCACGAGCGGCCCGAGGCGATCGACGACGTCGCGGTCGTCACGGACGACATCGGCGGTGCCCAGCTCGCCACCCGTCATCTGCTGGAGCACGGCAACGCGTACGTGGCGTGCCTCGGCGGCGTGGAGTCGACCCCGGCGGTCGGCGACCCGGTCGCCGACCACGTCGAGGGCTGGCGCCGCGCGATGCACGAGTCGGGGCGCTCGACGGAGGGCCGGCTCTTCCAGGCCCCGTACAACCGTTACGACGCCTATCAGGTGGCGCTGAAGCTGCTCGCGGGGCCGGACCGGCCGCCGGCGATCTTCTGCTCGACCGACGACCAGGCCATCGGGGTGCTGCGGGCCGCGCGCGAACTGCGGATCGATGTGCCCGGGGACCTCGCGGTGGCGGGCTTCGACGACGTGAAGGAAGCCGGGCTGACCGATCCGCCGCTGACGACGGTCTTCTCGGACCGCCCGGCGATGGCGCGGGCGGCCGTGGACCTGGTGCTCGACGACTCGTTGCGGGTGTCGGGGTCGCGTCGCGAGCGGCTGAAGCAGTTCCCGTCGGCGCTGGTGGTGCGGCGGTCGTGCGGCTGCGGGGAGCCCACGGCCTCGGCACGATAGGCCGGGCGGGACGGCGGCACGCACGGGCCGGGCGCGTCCGGCGGGCCCCGGAGCCGGGCCGTGTCCGCACCTCCCGCTCCGTGCCGGGTCCGTCCCCGGCGTCCTTGCCCCGGTACGGCCGGCCGGCCGGCGGCACGCCCCGTGCTCCCCGCCGTACCCCCGGCACTTCCTCGTCCGGCACACTCCCTTATATCGGGCATACGAGGTTCTGCCGGGCTTCTCAGGGCGTGCTCAGGCTTCTCTCATCTTGGCCGGACACGCTTTTGGTCATGACAGAGAGCCAGCGCCCGAGCGGCGAGTACCCGATGTACCCCTCGTACGGCAACGGTGACGCGTCCTACCCGCCACCGCCGTCCCACCAGCCCGCGCAGCCGATCGCGACGGGCCCCGGCACCACGGTGTGGCCCGGGCGGGGCGGCGCCGACGGGCACGGCGGCGGCGACGACGGATACGGGTCCGCCCTCCCGCAGCCCGCGCCCGAGCCGGCCGGGCCCCGGCGGCGCGCCAAGCGGCCGGTCGCGCTCCTGGCGGCCGTGGCGATCGCGGCGGCGGTCGTCGGCGGTGGCACCGCCACCGTCATCAGTCAGCTCACCGGCAACGACGCGAACGGCACGGGCGGCGGTGTCGTCCCCGGCACCACCGTCTCGCAGAGCAGCAAGGGCACCGTCTCGGGTGTGGCCCAGGCCGTCTCGCCGATGATCGTCGAGATCAACGCGACCTCGACCGCGGGCGAGTCCACCGGCTCCGGCGTCGTCATCACGTCCGACGGCGAGGTCGTCACCAACAACCACGTCATCTCCGGTGCCTCGTCGATCAAGGTGACGCTCAGCACGGGCAAGACGTACCGCGCGAAGGTCGTCGGCACCGACTCCGCCAAGGACCTCGCGCTCATCAAGCTCCAGGGCGCGAGCGGGCTGAAGACGGCCACACTGGGCGACTCCTCGGCCGTCGCGGTCGGCGACCAGGTCGTGGCGATCGGCTCGCCGGAGGGCCTCACCGGCACGGTGACCAGCGGCATCGTCTCCGCCCTCGACCGCGATGTCACGGTCGCCAAGGAGGACGGCAGCGGCCAGGACCAGAGCCAGGGCCAGGGCGGGCCGGGACAGTGGCCGTTCGAGTTCGGCGGTCAGCAGTTCAACGGCGACACGGGCAACTCCACCACCACGTACAAGGCCATCCAGACCGACGCCTCGCTCAACCCCGGTAACTCCGGTGGCGCGCTCATCAATATGAACGGCGAGATCATCGGCATCAACTCCGCGATGTACTCGGCGAGTTCGTCCGGCGGATCCAGCAGCGCCGGCGCGGGCAGCGTGGGTCTCGGGTTCGCCATCCCGGTGAACACGCTCAAGGCCGACCTCGACAGCCTGCGGGCCGGCAACAGCTCCTGAGGAGACAGTCATGCACCACCCCACGCACACCCCCGGCGGCCCGGCCGACCTGGCCCTGCCTCTCGCTCTCGTCACGGAACTGGCCGTCCGCCGGGCCTCCGAGCCGCCCCGGGTCCCGGAGATCCGCACCACCGCGGGCCGCAAGCGCCGGGCCGCGCGACGACGTGCCGCGGCCGTGCGAGGCTGAGAGCACGGCGGGCGGGCCCAGCGGCCCGCCCCGGCGGCCCGGAACACACCCGGAAGGCCGGGAGGCCGTGACACCCGGAACGCCGGAACGCCGGAACGAGAAGAGGACAACGAGCGATGAGCCCCGCCGAAGACGATCCGCAACGCATCCTGATCGTCGACGACGAGCCCGCCGTACGTGAGGCGCTGCAGCGCAGTCTCGCGTTCGAGGGGTACGGAACCGAGGTCGCCGTCGACGGTCTCGACGCCCTCGCCAGGGCCGAGTCGTACGCCCCCGACCTCATCGTCCTCGACGTCCAGATGCCGCGGATGGACGGCCTGACGGCGGCCCGACGGCTCCGTTCCACCGGCACCACCACCCCCATCCTGATGCTCACCGCACGCGACACCGTCGGCGACCGGGTCACCGGTCTCGACGCGGGCGCCGACGACTACCTGGTCAAACCCTTCGAGCTGGACGAGCTCTTCGCCCGCATCCGGGCCCTGCTGCGCCGCAGCTCGTACGCGGTCGCGGCGGGCGGCGACGTCCCCGACGACAATGTGCTGGCCTTCGCCGATCTGCGGATGAACCTCGCCACCCGCGAGGTCACCCGGGGCACCCGCCGGGTCGAGCTGACCCGTACCGAGTTCACCCTGATGGAGATGTTCCTGGCGCACCCGCGGCAGGTGCTGACCCGCGAGCAGATCCTCAAGGCGGTGTGGGGCTTCGACTTCGAACCGAGCTCCAACTCCCTGGACGTGTACGTGATGTACCTGCGCCGCAAGACGGAGGCGGGCGGCGAACCGCGGCTCGTGCACACGGTGCGGGGGGTCGGTTACGCGCTCCGCTCCGGCGGCGGTGACGGATGACCGGGGCCCTGCGCCGGCTGCGCGCCCTGCCCCTGAGGAGCCGGCTCGCACTGCTGGTGGCGACGGCGGTGGCGGTCGCGGTGGCGGCGGTCGCGGCGGCCTGCTGGTTCGTGACGCGGGCGCAGCTGGAGAACCAGCTGGACTCCTCGCTGCGCAATGTCTCGGTCAGCGACGACTACGTGCAGGTGCTGCTCACCTCCTGCACGCGCCCCGGACACGCGTCGGCACCGCAGCTCGAAGGCGCGTACATCGTTCAGCTCGTCACCGTCACCGGGAGCACCTGCACCGCCGCCGATGTGTCGCCGATCGGAGTGAGCGCCGCCGACATCGCCGTGGCCGCCGGGCTGCGCGACAACGCGCTGCACACGGCGAGGGCCAAGAACGGCACGAGGATGCGCGTGTACACCTACGCGTTCGAGCCCCGCAATCCGATCCCGGGCCTGCTGCCGGGAAGCTTCGCGGTCTCCGTCGCCCGCCCGATGAGCGAGATCGACGACCCGCTGTCCACCCTCGCCTGGGTCCTCCTGATCGTCTCCGGCGTCGGTGGCCTCGGCGCCGGCGCGGCCGGTCTCTGGGTCGCCCGCACCGGTCTGCGTCCCGTCGACGAACTCACCGAGGCGGTCGAGCACGTCGCCCGGACCGAGGACCTCACCGTCCGCATCCCGGTCGAGGGCGAGGACGAGATCGCCCGGCTGTCCAGCTCCTTCAACTCGATGACCGCTTCCCTCGCCAGCTCCCGCGACCGCCAGGCCCAGCTGATCGCGGACGCCGGCCACGAGCTGCGGACGCCGCTCACGTCCCTCCGTACCAACATCGAACTCCTCGCCCGCAGCGACGACACCGGCCGGGCCATCCCGCCGGACGACCGCCGGGCCCTGATGACGTCGGTGAAGGCCCAGATGACCGAGCTGGCCTCGCTCATCGGCGACCTCCAGGAGCTGGCCCGCCCCGACGCGGCGGACCCGGGCCCGCTCCAGGTCGTCGCGCTGCACGACATCGCGGACACGGCCCTGGAACGTGCCCGTCTGCGCGGTCCGGAGCTGACGATCCGGGCGGACCTGACGCCCTGGTACGTACGGGCCGAACCGGCCGCTCTGGAGCGGGCGGTGGTCAACGTCCTGGACAACGCGGTCAAGTTCAGCCCGCCCCGCGGCACGATCGACGTCGCCCTGCGCGACGGCGAACTGACGGTGCGGGACCACGGCCCCGGCATTCCCGCCGACGAGCTCGCGCACGTCTTCGAACGCTTCTGGCGCTCCCCGTCCGCCCGCCAGCTCCCCGGTTCGGGCCTCGGCCTGTCGATCGTCGCCCGCACGGTCCAGCAGGCGGGCGGCGAGGTCGGCCTGCGCCCGGCGCCGGACGGCGACGGCACGGTGGCGGCGATCCGCCTGCCGGGCGCCCCGCAGCCACCGCCGGGGCTGTGAGGCGGGGACGATCGGGGGTCCGCGTCAGGGCTCGTAGAGGCCTGCGTCCTCGGCCTGCTGCACCAGCTCGTCCCACCCGCTGCGGCGCTGTGTGCGGCGCTCCTCCTTGTGGGCGAGCACGTCCGCCGGCAGCACCCTGCGGTGCCGCCCCGGGCGGGAGTTGTCACTCCTCCAGCATCCGCCGCACCCGCGCGAGGCGCTCCTCGTCCCATTCCACCGCCGGATCGGGTTCCAGGAAGGACAGGGCGGTCGCGGTGACACCCAGGGCCGGCCGGGACCACTCCGCCTCGCCCTCGGTGCCGAAGGCGCCCGGTCCGAGCCGCCGTTCGGCGAGGTCCGGCCGGGCGGGCGCGGTGAGGACGAAGCCGCGCATGGTGGCGCTCAACTGGGTGGCCAACTCCTCGAAGGTGAGGGGGAGATCGGGGCGCAGGCGCAGGCCGAACAGAGCGGCCAGGCGCCGGTAGGAGAGGGCGATCCGGTCGTTCAGGTCCCGTTCGGCGACGGCGAGCGCGGCCTGGACCTCCTGCCGGAGGTCACCGTCGGCCAGGCTGAGGAAGGTGGCGTGCAGGGCGATGTACGTACGCCACCGTGCCGAGGCGTGCATGGCCTCGAAGTCCCGCAGGGCACCCTGCCGCAGCAGTTCGACGCACAGGTCTCTGCGCCCCTGGGCAGTGGCGAACCGGTCGATCCGGTCGCGGGCCAGCCGCCGGGCGGCCTCCTCGCCGATCCGGCCGTCGGCACCGGACACGGCGGGCGCGGTCCGGGCGAGCTCCTTGAGCAGGTCGCTGAAGAACAGGTCCTTGTAGGGCCAGCGGCGGTAGACGGCGGCGCGCGCCACACCGGCCTCACGGATGACGTCCTCGAAGCCGAGGTGGTCCAGGCTCACGGTCAGACCGGTGCGCTCGACCATCGCCATGGCCGCGTCGAGCATGCGCTGCGCGGTCTCGGCGTCGGTGAGGCGCCGACGGCGCCGGGTCGGCCCGGCCTGGGGTTGCTCGTTCGTCATCTGGCCTTCTATCCTTCCAGCAAGCTTTGAGACATGATATCTCAAGTATTGTCACTTCTCTGCGTTCCAGGAGGATCCATGTCCACGCAGCATCTCCCCGCGTCCGTCCGCACGGCCGCACGCGTCCTGTACGCGGCCACCGCCCTGGCCGCGGCCGGTGCGGGCGCGATCGTCGTCGACCAGGCCGCGGGAGGCGGCCTGGCCCAGCGGCTCCGGCACACCTACCCGCAGCGCGGCGCCGACCAGATCGGGATGGCCGAGTCGAGCATCCTCACGTACCTGTTCACGCTCGCCGCGCTGGGAGCCGCCCTGTTCGCGGCGATGGCATGGGCGAGCCGCCGCGGGCGCCGCTGGGCGCGCGGGACCGGGTCCGCGGCCGTCGTGCTGGGCACCGCCCTGGCCGTGTACAACTTCGGCCAGCCGCACCCGCTGGTGATGACGGTGGCCGGCGTCCTGCCGTGCGCGGCGGGCCTGTCAGCCGTCGCTCTGCTGTGGACGCGGGAGTCCTCGTCCTACTTCGCGTCGGCCCGCACGGCGTCCGCCTGAACCGCACCCGCCCACGGCGCGGCACCACGCCGCGCCGTCAGGGCGTCCGCGCGCATCCCGTTCGCATGCGTCCCGTCCGTGCGTATCCCGTTCGAGTGCGTCCCGCCCGCATGGGCCCCGTCCACACGCGACCCGTGCGCACACGAACCCCGGCCCGTCCGTGCGCCTCCCAGACGCATGCACCCCGTCCGCCGCGGTGCCCGACCGCCGGCGAACCGATCACCGATCCAGCGGGTTGTGCCTGATCAGCGATTCGACCAGCCCCGACCGGGTGGCCGGGAAGTCCAGCGGGACGATGCCGAGCCCCGTCCAGCCCGCCGCCTCGGATCCGTCCAGGAACGACTGCACCTGTGGATTGAGCCGGTCCGCGTTCCAGCGCGGCGGCATCAGGGCGGCGGTGCTGACGTAGTTCATGTACAGCTTCCCCGGCTGCTGTGCGGCCTTGCGGAACTGGGCCTCGATCTTGGGGTACTTGGCGAACGGCTCCGCCATGTAGTCGTCCTGGATGTCGAAGAGCGCGGAGTCGCCGTAACGGACTCCGGGCAGACCGCCGTTGTCGGCGAGCAGGACGACCTTGCCGCGTGCCGCGCCCAGCACGGGCAGCGCCGCGTCGATGTGGAACAGCGGCCGCCAGCCCCGGACGTCGAGGTAGTCGTCGAAGACCGCCCGGAACGCCGCGTCGCTCTCCTCCGAGTACTCCTGCTTGACCCGCATCAGCACGGTCTCGGTGGGCCGCTCGGCCAGGAAGTCCCAGCAGGCGCCGAGCACATCACCGAACATCAGGTTCTGGTACGAGGCGCCGTGGTGGATCGCGAAGGAGCCGCCGGTGACCCGGCACCGTACGTCGAGGAAGCGCAGGCCGCTGTTCAGCTGCTCGGCGATCGTGGTGTTCTGACACTCCGTCCAGGGCCCGCCGTAACGGGCGCCGGAGTCGTGCGAGCCGGGGATCGTGAGGCGTTGCAGCGCGGTGGCGTCGGGGATGCCGCTCATCCAGTCCTGCGTGGCGAGGGCCCGACGGGGCCCGGCGACGGCGGGTCCCGCGCCGACGAGGACCGTGGTGGTGGCGGCGAGGGCGCCGGCCAGGAAGTTCCTGCGTGTACCGGTGTACGGGCTCATACGGGGTGCCTCCGTCTGCCGTGTGGGGGGTCAGCCGTCAGATTATGACCGGTACACGTCACCCCTGGAACAGTGCCGCGTCACGGCTCCCGCCCGGAGTACGCGCCCACCGGGACTCCGGGGCTGCCCCGTCGCACAGGTCGGACACGGCTGGGACGCCGCGCCGAGTGGTCTCGACTCCGCGGTCGCGTACGGATGAACGCACCCGGCTCCGGCCCATCGCGGGGTGGGCACAATGAAATGATGTCGGAGCTACTACCGGGAGTCGGTGTGGCCCTGCCGGACGGGGCCGGGACACTCAGGTTCGGAATGCCCCCTGATGAGGTCAGCACGATGCTGGCGGCGCTGCCCGGGAGCAGTGGGTCGAGGCAGTGCATGGCGTTGACGCGCGCCGGCTACAAGGAACTCCGTCACGCCCACGACGCATGGCTCTCCGGAGTGCTCTTCGACCACGACACGTTGTACGTGCGCTCAAGCTCGCCCGTCTCCCGGCCCAGGAGGCCGCCATGGCCGCTCGGGTCGGACATGGCACTCGGCCTGTGTGGTCCACAGAAGTCGAGCCGGAACCACTACTCGTGAGTGCAGCCAGGCTCGGGATCCACTTCCCCGAACGATTCGCGCATGCTTCGAAGCGGTGACAGGACGTACGGGAGGATGCTCGACGTCATGCCGACGGCCCCGATCCACAACGTGGTCCGGGCTCCGAACACGGAGCCCGAGACTCCCCCCAGAAACCCGCCGAGCGGAATGCCGCCCCAGGACACGAACCGGGCCGTCGCGCTCGTCCGGCCCAGGAGGCGGTCCGGTGTGAGGGTCTGCTGGAAGCTGGACTGGGCCACGAAGCGGATGACCCCGCCCAGGGAGAGGCACGCGAGTCCGAGCGCGGCCGCGTACACGCTCCACCCCGGATGCGCCATCGGCATCAGGACGGTCGGCGGGCACGTGACGAGCGGTGCGAGCCAGATGACCGGCCCCTGCCCCACCCGCTTCGAGACCCCGGTCGCCGACAGCGCGCCCAGCAGGGCACCACAGCCCATTCCCGAAAGGATGAGGCCGATACCGAAGGAATCGAGGCCCATGTCCCTCTTCAGGAAGACCAGCAACATGGTTTGGTACATGACCAGGAAGAGGTTGAACGTCGCATCCCCCAGAATGATCGCGCGCAGGGCGGGATGCTCGAGAACGAATGCCAGTCCCTCTTTGATGTCCCGAAGCAGCCGAGGGCGCTCGCTCCGTTCCGGTTTCTGTTCGCGCCTGCGGATTCCGGTCGCGAGCAGACCCGACATCGCCATTCCGGCCGAACTCACCAGCAGCGTCGCGGGGGCTCCGAGCCAGCCGATCAGCGGCCCCGCCATTCCCGGTCCGCCGATACTGGTCATCGAGCGTATCGCCGAGAGTTTCGAGTTCCCTTCGACGAGATTGCCGCGGCCCACCAGGTGCGGCAGACAACTGACGTACGCGACGTCGAAGAAGACCGTCAGCACGCCGTGAGCCAGAGCGACGACGTACAGCCACCAGATCGTCAGAAGGTCCGACCACCACGCCAGCGGTATCGTCGAGAGGATCACCGCCCTCGCGAGATCGGTGCCGATCATCACCGATCTCTTCCGCATACGGTCCACCCACGCACCTGCCGGCAACCCGATCAGGAGCGAGCCCGCCGTGGTCGTCGCGGTCAGCACTCCGACCTGGAACTCGTCGGCGTCCAAGGCCACGATGGCAACCAGGGGCAGTGCCAGAAAGATGATGCGATCGCCCAGTTGGCCGAGCGCGGTGGCGGCGGACAGACGGACGAAGTCCGCATCGCGCAGGAGTCCGGACCGGGAGGACATCGACATGCGGGTCACCTGCCTTCGGCTTCGAGAGGCGCCCCACCGGCTTCGACGGGCTGCGGCCGGTCGACTCCGAACTCGTAGGCCACTTCCCGGCGCACGTCCGGAACGACCATGTCGGCGGTTTCCACCGGACGTCCCCCGGTGTCGTAGATGGTCCGCTCGATCCGGAGCACCAGGTCCCCGACGCCGATCCCCAGCAGGTTCGCCTGTGCCCGGGTGGCACGAGCAGGGCGCGGCAGCTCGATCACGGTCTCGATGTCCACGCCGATGAGCCGCATGCGCGCGACCACCCCCTTGCCCGCGAGGGGGCCCGTCTCGGGCAGCACGATCGGCGTTCCGCCCGTGATGGCCATCGGCTCCCAGGACTCGGAGAGCTGGACGGGCTGCCCGTCGGCGAGGAATTCGTAGTGCGTGTTGACGCAGAGGTCCCCGGGAGCGATGGCGAGCCTCTCGGCGATCGCCTCGGGGGCGGGGACCCGCGCCCGGCTGTGCGCGTCCCAGGCGCGGGCCCTGCCCCGCTCCTCCATGCCGGCCAGGAAGCGGGAGCCGCCCCGGCGCTCGCGGTGCCGCGAGCGGACCATCCGCAGGCGCTCGCGCGGCACGCGGACATAGGTGCCCGAGCCCGCGCGTCCTTCGAGGAGGCCCATGACGATCAAACCGTCGACGGCCCTCTGCGTGACGTTGCGCCCGACCTCGTACTCCTCGGCGAGCCGCGCCCGGGACGGCAGGCGCTCCCCGATCCCCCACTCCCCCGCGAGAATCCGTGCGCGCAGTGATTCGGCGACTGCGAGGTACTGCGCCTCTCGGGGCATGTGCGACCCTCCGGTTGCTCTGCCGCGCGGCAGCTGGTGATTCCAGGCGGAGTTGGCAAGCTACTGCACCGGTCGAAAGCTACTGGAGTAGAAATACGCTCGGTGCGCGAGGCGCTCGACGGGCGGCGGCACGGACCGGGTTCTTCCTGGTGGGCCGCGACGAGGAGCGCCCCGGGACACCGTCCGGCCGGGCCACCGGAGAACGCAGTGGGGCGGTGGGCCCGCCGGCCCACCGCCCCACTCACCCGCGTACGGGAGTTACTGGATGACCGTGATCCGGTCCGTCGCCGGCGGGGCCAGCGGCGCGGCGGCCGACGAGTGGGCCGCCAGGTAGGCGTTGAAGAGGTCCAGGTCGGAGGGGCCGACCAGCTTGTTGGTGCCCTGGCCGAGTGCCGCGAAGCCGTCGCCGCCGCCCGCCAGGAACTCGTTCATCGCGACGCGGTAGCTCTTGGCGGGGTCGATCGCCTCGCCGTTCAGCTTGATCGTGTCGGTGACCACGCGGGCCGCGCCCGTCTTCGTCATGTCCAGGGTGTAGGTGAGGCCCTTGGACACCTGAAGGATCTTCGGGCTGGCCTCGTTGGAGCCGCTGACCTGCTGCTGGAGTGCGGTGATCAGCTGGGCGCCGGTCAGGTCGACGACGTTCATCATGTTGGTGAACGGCTGCACGGTGAAGGACTCGCCGTACGTCACCACCCCGTCGCCCTCACTGCCGGTCGCCTTGTAGACCAGGTCCGCGCGGATTCCGCCCGGGTTCATGAAGGCGACGACCGCCCCGCCCTTGTCCGCCGGGGCCAGGCCCTCCAGCTGGGCGTCCGCGATCAGGTTGCCGAGCGGCTTCTCGGGGGCCGTGGAGCCGCGGCCGTTGATGTCGGCGGTGATGTAGCCCTGCGGCTTGTTCGCGATGGGCGCCGCGAGGGCGTTCCAGCGGGCGATCAGGGCCGTCATGTCGTTGGCCTTGGGCTGGTCCCGGCTGACGATGTGGTTGACCGACTTCGGGTTCGAGGCACTGGCCGACTTCACCGACGTGCGCACGATGTCGTTGGTGCGGCGGTCGTAGGTGAGGGTCGTGTCGGTGTAGAGCTTGCCGAACGACGCCGCCGAGGTGACCATGCGCGGGTTGCCCGCCGGGTCCGGGATCGTGCAGACGTACGCCTGGTGGGTGTGGCCGGTGACCAGTGCGTCGACCTTGGGCGTGATGCCCTTGGCGATGTCGACGATCGGCCCGGAGATGCCGTCACCGGCGCCGGAGCTGTCGCAGTCGTAGTTGTACGAGGTGGAGGCCGGCTGCCCGCCCTCGTGGATCAGCGCGACGATGGACTTGACGCCCTGACGGTCCAGCTCCTTGGCGTACTTGTTGATCGTCTCGATCTCGTCATGGAACTTCAGGCCCTTGACGCCGTTGGCCGTGACGATGTTCGGCGTGCCCTCCAGGGTCACCCCGATGAAGCCGATCTTGACGCCGTTCTTCTTCCACACCGTGTACGGCTTGAGGATCGGCTTGCCGGTCTTCTCGTTCGTCACGTTGGCGGCGAGGTACGGGAAGTCCGCACCCTTGAACTTCTTGCCCTTCTCGTAGCAGCCCTCGACCGGGTGGCAGCCACCGTTCTGGAGGCGCGCCAGCTCGGTGGCGCCCTCGTCGAACTCGTGGTTGCCGACGGCCGTCACATCGAGGTCGATCTTGTTGAGCGCCTCGATGGTCGGCTCGTCGTGGAAGAGACCGGACAGCAGGGGGCTCGCGCCCACCATGTCGCCGCCGGCCGCGGTGATCGAGTACGGGTGTCCCTTGCGCGCGGTACGGAGCGAGGACGCGAGGTACTCGACGCCACCGGCCGGAATCGCCGTCGTCGTGCCGTCGGCCTGCGTCTCGGTGACCGTGCCCGCCGAGCCGGCCGGCGGCTCCAGGTTTCCGTGCAGGTCGTTGAAGGACAGCAGTTGTACGTCGACGGTACTGGCCGGCTTCTGGTGGCCATGGTCATCGCCATGGCCGCGGTCCTGGGCGCCTGCCGGCATCGCGGCGACGAGCGCGCCGACGGTGGCGAGCCCGGCCGCGGCGGCGAGCACCCGCCGGGACGCGCGGTTCTTCTGCGGTGTCGCTGACATCGGTCCCCTTGTGAGTTCAGCGTGAGGTGTGAGGGTGATGACGAGTCTGGAGACTTCGTGCCGCAGCCTAGGGTCAACGCGCGTAGCGCGACAGGTGTGCGGGGTTACGAACTGGTTGCCATGCGGTCGGAATCGGGGTCAACTTCCGCTTATCGCCCGCATGGCGCACATATGCGGGCAGAATCGCCCAGCCACGTCCCACCGACCCCCCTGCGCCGCACCGCACCGGGCCGCGGTGGCAGACCACCGCCGGTGCGACCCGGCCGGCGACCGGGCTCAGCACGCCGGCACCGCTCGCCCGCCCGGCACACGGGCGCGGCGGTCCGCCCGCCTCGTCCGCCCACCTCGTCGGCGCCGTTCGCGGCAGCCCCGGGAGCTCCCGCGCGGCGCCCGGCCCCCGCCGTCCAGGGCCGGTGCGGCAACCGGCGCCCCCGCAAGCCGCCCGACGCCCGCCCCGTCCCCGTACGCTCGTACACATGACGACTGACGTACCTCTCCCCGCCCCCGGACGTGAGATCCAGACGCTCGACGTGCTCTCCCCCGAACAGGCCGACGCCGTGTCCGGTCTGCTCGCCGAGGCGGCCCGGTCCGACGGCAGGCAGGCCGTGTCCGAGCAGGGGCGGCTGCAGCTGCGGGGCGGGCGGCGTGAGGGCGTGCGCCATCTGCTGCTGACCAGCGGGACGGTCCTGGTCGGGTATGCGCAGCTGGAGGACACCGACCCCGTCGAGGCGCCCGCCGCCGAACTGGTCGTGCATCCGGCGTACCGCGGACAGGGACACGGGCGGGCACTGGGTGCGGCGCTGCTCGCCGTGACCGGGAAGCGGCTGCGGGTGTGGGCGCACGGCGGGAAGTCCGCGGCCCGGCATCTCGCACAGGTCCTCGGCCTCTCGCTCTTCCGCGAACTGCGGCAGCTGCGCCGGCCGTTGAGCCCGCTGGACATCGCCGAGCCGGTGCTGCCGCCCGGCGTCACCATCCGCACCTTCGTACCCGGCGAGGACGACGCCGCCTGGCTCGCGGTGAACCGGGCCGCCTTCGCCCACCACCCCGAACAGGGCTCACTGACCCAGCGCGACCTGGACGACCGCAAGGCGGAGCCCTGGTTCGACCCGAAGGGGTTCTTCCTGGCCGAGCGCGACGGCGAGCTGATCGGCTTCCACTGGACGAAGGTGCATGCCGAGGAGCACCTCGGCGAGGTGTACGTCGTGGGCATCCGGCCCGACGCGCAGGGCGGCGGGCTCGGCAAGGCGCTCACCGCGATCGGGCTGCGCCATCTGGCCACCGAGGGGCTTCCGACCGCGATGCTCTACGTCGACGCGGACAACAAGGCGGCCCTGGCCGTCTACGAACGGATGGGCTTCGCGACGCACGAGGTGGACCTGATGTACCGAACGGAGTCCTGAGCCGCGGCACGGCGGAAGGGGCGGCGCCGCTTGACGCCGCCCCTCTCTTGCGCCACCCTTTCACTACTTCATTAGTGAAAGGGGTGAACATGGCAGAGTCCGCAGCGGTCGAATACCGCATCGACCGGCGCAGCGGCATCGCCACGTACCTCCAGATCGTCCAGCAGACCAAGCAGGCCCTGCGCCTCGGTCTGCTGGAGCCCGGCGACCGGCTGCCCACCGCGCGGGAGGTCGTCGAGGCCACCGCCATCAACCCGAACACCGTGCTCAAGGCGTACCGGGAACTGGAGCGCGAGGGCCTCGTCGAGGGCCGGCGGGGACTCGGCACCTTCGTCACCCGGACCCTCGGCGGCGTGGCCGCCGCCGACGACGCGCCGCTGCGCACCGAGCTCGCCGACTGGGCCCGCCGGGCCCGCACGGCCGGACTGGAGAAGGACGACGTGAGCGCGCTCTTCACCGCCGTACTGGACAAGACCTACGAGGGGGATCAGGCCTGATGACAGGCGCTGCGATCGAGGCCGTCGGCCTCGGCACGAAGTACCGGGGCGGGGGCTGGGTGCTTCGCGACTGCTCGTTCCGGCTGCCCACCGGGCGCGTCTGCGCCCTCGTCGGCCCCAACGGTGCGGGAAAGTCCACCCTGCTCGCCCTCGCGGCGGGCTTCCTGCGGCCGACCGAGGGGTCGGTGCGGGTGCTGGGCGGGACACCGGGGGAGGCGCGGGCCCGGACGGCCTTCGTGGCCCAGGACAAGCCGCTGTACCCGCAGTTGACGGTGGCCGAGACCCTCTGGGCGGGAGCCGAGCTGAACCCCGCGACATGGGACCGGGACACCGCCGAACGCATCACCGGGGAGCTCCCGCGCGACGCCAGGGTCCGTACCCTCTCCGGCGGCCAGCGCACCCGGCTCGCGCTGGCCCTCGCACTCGGCAAACGGCCCGAACTGCTCCTGCTGGACGAGCCGATGGCCGACCTCGACCCGCTCGCCCGCCACCAGCTGATGGGCGCCCTGATGGCCGAGGCCGCCGAGCACTCCACCACCATCGTGATGTCCTCGCACATCCTCACCGAGCTGGAGGGCGCCTGCGACTACCTCCTGCTCGTCGACAACGGCCGGGTCCGCCTCGGCGGCGAGACGGACGATCTCCTCGCCGCGCACACCCTGCTCACCGGCCCGGTACGGGACACCGCGCCGCACACCGTCGTCGAGTCCCGCACCGCGGGGCGCGTGCAGACCACCCTCGTACGGATGGAGGGCCCGGTGGACACCGGCGTCTGGGAGACCGCGGAACCCTCGCTGGAGGAACTGCTGCTGGCGCATCTGCGGTCGCCCCAGGCGCCCGCGCTGCTGACGCCGAGCGCCGAGGCCGAGCGGGAGGTGGCGGCGGTATGAGCGCCCTGACCACCATCGGTCTGCGCGGCCCGGCCCGGGTCGTCGTACGTCAGCACCGCCTCACCCTGTGGATCGTCGGTGCCCTCGCGCTCGCGGGGATCGCCGCCGTGGTCGTCACCTCCCTGTGGACGGCCTCCGCCTCCGACACCTTCGCGAGCACCGACTGCTCGGTGGAGAACACGGTCCGGGGATGCGGCGACACCGTCCGCCACTTCCTCGACGCCGAGCTCCGCCTCAGCCGCGCCGTCGGCTACGCGGACCTGGTGATGATGCTCCTGCCCGCGTTCATCGGCATGTTCGTCGCAGGCCCGCTGATCGGACGGGAGCTGGAGAGCGGCACGTACAAGGTGTTCTGGGCCCAGTCGCTCTCGCCCGCACGCTGGCTCGCCGCAAAGCTCGCCGTGCCCGCCGTGCTGACCCTGGCCGGAGTCTCCGTACTGTCCGCCGTCTCCGCCTGGGCCTGGTCGCGGGCGAAGACGACGCACTACCCGAGGGACTGGTACGAACGGGAGGTCTACGGCGCGATGGGCACCGTCCCCGTCGGCTACGCCCTCCTCATGCTCGCCCTCGGCGCGCTCGCCGGACTGCTGCTGCGGCGCACCGTCTCCGCGATGGTCGTGACGGTGATCGGATACGGCGTGCTGGTGACGGCCATGAACTCCGTGCGCAACGGTCTGTGGCCGACACTCACGGCGACGTCCCGCCTGGAGGACGGCCACCGGTTCCCGGCGGGGGTCGCCGACGCCGGGCAGGGCTGGCTCACCGGCGGCGGGGAACGGCTGTCCGTCGATGTCTGCCGGAACACCGCCGACTTCGAACGCTGCCTGGCCGACAAGGACATCACCCAGCGCTATCTCGACTACCACCCCGCCTCGCACTTCTGGCCGCTCCAGCTCGTCGAGACCGGCATCCTGCTCGTCCTCGCCACCCTCGCGGTCGCGCTCGCCTTCCGGGTGCTGCGCCGCCGTCACGCCTGAGTCGAACGTCGTTCCGGGCCCGGCACACGGGCCCGGAACGGCCCCTGCGGCGCATCCGCGCACCCGCACACCGCTTCCTGCACGTCATGTCGCCGTTACCAGCCATTCAGAAGGGCTTGCGACCCTCTCAGGATGCAGCCAGCTGTGCCGACCCCGCACCACGGGAGAAATCCTGGTGGAGACCGCGCGAACCACACGAACCGTGCGTTTAACGCGATCTCCGCACCCTCCGGCGCGCCCTCGGAGCCCCTGACGCGGAAGAATGGGGTCATGAGCCAGCAGCCCAGCTCCGAGGTCCGGGTCCAGCCCACCGTGCAGCCGTCGGTGGGCACGCTCGCCGCGCACCGGCCGCACGCCGTCGCCTCGTCGGCGTCCAACGGCGCCGCGCTGTCCACCCGGGCCGACCTCGATCCCGACATCGACGCCGACGTCGACGCGTACGAACCCGATGTCGACGGCGACGAACTGCCCCACGGCCGTTTCCTGGACCGGGAGCGCAGTTGGCTCGCGTTCAACGAACGCGTACTCGAACTGGCCGAGGACCCGGCGACCCCCCTCCTGGAACGGGCCAATTTCCTCGCCATCTTCGCCTCGAACCTGGATGAGTTCTTCATGGTCCGGGTGGCCGGGCTGAAGCGCCGCATCGCCACCGGTGTGGCCACCCGCTCCGCCTCCGGCCTCCAGCCCCGCGAGGTCCTCGACCTGATCTGGACCCGTTCGCGCGAACTCATGGCCCGGCACGCCGCCTGCTACCAGCAGGACGTCGCCCCCGCCCTGTCCGACGAGGGCATACAGCTGATCCGCTGGCCCGAGCTGACCGAGAAGGAACAGGCCCGCCTGTTCACCTTCTTCCGGCAGCGCGTCTTCCCCGTGCTGACCCCGCTGGCCGTCGACCCGGCGCACCCCTTCCCGTACATCTCCGGCCTCTCGCTCAACCTGGCCGTCGTCGTACGCAACCCGGTCAGCGGCCACCGCCACTTCGCGCGGGTCAAGGTGCCGCCGCTGCTGACCCGCTTCCTGGAGGCTTCGCCGCAGCGCTACGTGCCCATAGAGGACGTCATCGCGGCCCACCTCGAAGAGCTCTTCCCCGGCATGGAGGTGCTCGCGCACCACATGTTCCGGGTCACCAGGAACGAGGACCTGGAGGTCGAGGAGGACGACGCCGAGAACCTCCTCAAGGCCCTGGAGAAGGAGCTCATGCGGCGCCGCTTCGGCCCGCCGGTCCGCCTGGAGGTCGAGGAGTCCATCGACCCGTACGTGCTGGACCTGCTCGTCCGCGAGCTGAAGGTGTCCGACGCCGAGGTCTACCCGCTGCCCGGTCCGCTCGACCTCACCGGACTCTTCGGCATCGCCTCCCTGGACCGGCCCGAGCTGAAGTTCTCCAAATTCATCGCCGGAACCCACCGCGATCTCGCCGAGGTCGAATCCGCCTCCGCGCCCGACATCTTCGCCGCCCTGCGCGAACGCGACGTGCTCCTGCACCATCCGTACGACTCGTTCTCCACCTCCGTGCAGGCGTTCCTGGAACAGGCCGCGAGCGACCCCGACGTCCTGGCCATCAAGCAGACCCTGTACCGGACTTCGGGCGACTCGCCGATAGTGGACGCCCTCATCGACGCCGCCGAGTCCGGCAAGCAGGTCCTCGTGCTCGTCGAGATCAAGGCCCGCTTCGACGAGCAGGCCAACATCAAGTGGGCGCGCAAGCTGGAGGAGTCCGGCTGCCACGTCGTCTACGGGCTCGTCGGTCTCAAGACCCACTGCAAGCTCTCGCTCGTCGTCCGCCAGGAGGGCGACACACTGCGCCGCTACTCGCACGTCGGCACCGGCAACTACCACCCCAAGACCGCCAGGCTGTACGAGGACCTCGGGCTGCTGACCGCCGACCCGCAGGTCGGCGCGGACCTCTCGGACCTCTTCAACCGGCTCTCCGGCTACTCCCGCCGCGAGACCTACCGCCGTCTCCTGGTCGCCCCGAGATCCCTGCGCGACGGGCTGATAAGCCGGATCAACAAGGAGATCACGCACCAGCGGGCCGGGCGGAGCGCCTACGTCCGCATCAAGGTCAACTCGATGGTCGACGAGGCGATCATCGACGCCTGTTACCGGGCAGCGATGGCGGGTGTGCCGGTGGACATCTGGGTGCGCGGCATCTGCGCGATCCGCCCCGGCGTCGCCGGTCTCTCCGAGAACATCCGGGTCCGCTCGATACTGGGCCGCTTCCTCGAACACTCCCGGGTCTTCTCCTTCGGCAACGGCGGCGAACCCGAAGTGTGGCTCGGCAGCGCCGACATGATGCACCGCAACCTCGACCGCCGGATCGAAGCACTGGTCCGGGTCACCGACCCCGCCCATCGTGCCGCCCTCAGCCGTCTCCTGGAGACCGGTATGTCCGACACCACCTCCTCCTGGCACCTCGGTTCCGACGGCAACTGGACCCGGCACGCCACGGACGCGGACGGCCAGCCGCTGCGGCACGTACAGGAAATGCTCATTGACGCCCGGAGGCGCCGGCGTGCGACGCCATGACCACCAGACGACGCAGGCGGACCTTACGGCAGGGGCGGTGCTCGCGCCCTACCTGCAGGAACAGGCCGCCGAATTCCTGCGCAGCCTGCGCCTGCACCGCGAGAACAGCGCCCCCACGGACGCCGGGAGCCACGCCGCCGAGGAGGCCGCCGGTGCGCTGCGCCGCTCGTCCCGGCGGATCGGCGGCACACTGCACACCTTCCGGGCAGCACTGGACACTGCCTGGGCCGAGCAGCTCCGCACCGAACTGGCCTGGCTCTCCGGCACCCTGGCCCGGGAGCACGCCTACGCGACCCGGCTGAACCGGCTCCTCGAAGCGCTGCACGCCCTGTCCGGCACCTCGCTGCCCCCCGCCCGGACAGGAACCGGCTCCGACAGCAAGGAGCGCGCGGCCCTCGGTGTCGGCGCGGCCCGCGCCGGTGCGCTGCTGGAACGACAGCTGACCCTCGCCCGGACCCGCGCCCACTCCGCGGCTCTCCAGGCACTCGGCTCCTCCCGCTTCCACGCGGTGGCCGACGCCGTCGCACTGCTCGCCTCCGAGGTCCCGCTCGCCACGACGGCCACCGCGCCGGCCGAGGAGATGCTGCACGGGCCCGCCGACCGGGCCGAACAGCAGCTGCTCGGCGCGGTGGCCGCCCTCCCTTCGGACGAGGCGGTCGAGCCGTACAACGAGGCGCAGGACGCGCCCTGGCACCGGACCCGGCTGCTGCTGCGGCTGCACCGGTACGCCCGCGAAGTGATGCGGGGCGCCCCCGATCCGGCCCTGGCCGCGTCCGGGCACGCGCTCGACCTGCACCGGGACGCCTCGGAGGCGGCGGCCGCGGCGGCGTCGGCGGCCCGCACCCCCCGGATCGCACCCGCCACCGCGTACGCCCTGGGGGTGCTCCACGCCGATCAGCGGCACGAGGTGGAAGCGGCGCGCAGTGTGTTCCGGGAGAGCTGGCCGTACACGGCGGCCGTGACCGCGCCGTGAGCGGTACGACCGTGCTGGCCGCGGGGTGCGTGCTGTGGCGCCGGTCGGAGCGCTCCGGCGAACTGGAGATCTGTCTGGTCCACCGGCCCAGATACGACGACTGGTCGCACCCCAAGGGCAAGCTGAAGCGCGGCGAGTCCGCGCTGGACGGTGCCCTGCGCGAGGTCCTGGAGGAGACCGGCCACCAGTGCGCACCGGGCGCGCCGCTCCCCACGGTCCGGTACCTCGCGAACGGGCGCCCCAAGGAGGTCGCCTACTGGGCGGCCGAGGCGACCGGTGGCTCCTTCGTGCCCAACGCCGAGGTCGACCGGGTGAGCTGGCTCTCCCCGGCGGCGGCCCGCACCCGCCTCACCCGGTCCCACGACCGGGACGTGCTGGACGCCCTGCTCGCCGTCCTGCCGAGCACCTGACCGCGCCGAGGATCAAGCCCGTCCGGCACCGAGGACGTCACGCTCGCCCCGGACGAGGCCCTCGGAACCGCGCCGCCCGACACGGTTCACCTCCCGTTCACCCACCCCCGTAAACCGCTTCACCTGTTCTGCCTAACTTCGGCGGTGCACGGTGCGCGGCGCAACGCCGGAGCACCCACCACCTCGCACGCCGTCGTAGAACGAAAAGACCTCGGCGGCTCCTGGAAGGAACACCCGAAAGTGAAGCTTCAGCGCAAGAACCGGCTTCGTGCCACCGCGCTCGGTGCCCTCGCCGTCTCCGGCGCCCTGGTCCTCACGGCGTGCGGTTCGGACAACAACAGCGAGGGGTCCACCGGCGGCAACGGCGGCAAGACGAGCGCCGCGTCGAACGTCAAGTGCGACGGCGCCAAGGGCCAGCTGCTCGCCTCCGGCTCCAGCGCGCAGAAGAACGCCATGGACCTGTGGGCCAAGAACTACATGGCCGGCTGCTCGGGCGTCGAGATCAACTACAAGTCGTCCTCCTCCGGTGAGGGCATCATCGCCTTCAACCAGGGCACGGTCGGCTTCGCCGGTTCCGACTCGGCGCTGAAGCCCGAAGAGGTCGCCGACTCGAAGAAGGTCTGCAAGACCGGCCAGGGCATCAACCTCCCGATGGTCGGCGGCCCGATCGCCATCGGTTACCACCTGGAAGGCGTCGACAACCTCACGCTGGACGCCCCCACTCTCGCCAAGATCTTCGACACCAAGATCAAGAAGTGGAACGACCCGGCGATCGCCAAGCTCAACAAGGGCGCGAAGCTTCCGGACAAGGAGATCCAGCCCTTCCACCGCTCCGAGGACTCCGGCACCACCCAGAACCTCGGCAAGTACCTGGGTGCCGCCGCCCCGAGCGACTGGAAGTACGAGGCCGAGAAGAAGTGGCCGGCCCCCGGTGGCCAGGCCGCGTCCAACTCCTCCGGTGTCGCCGCCCAGGTGAAGCAGGTCGACGGCTCGATCGGCTACTTCGAGCTCAGCTACGCCACCTCGCAGTCGATCCCCACCGTCGACATCGCCACCGGTGCCGCAGCCCCGGTCAAGGCCTCCTCGGAGAGCGCCTCCAAGGCCATCGCCGCCGCCAAGATCAAGGGCACCGGCAAGGACCTGGCGCTCGACCTCGACTACACCACCAAGGCCGACGGCGCCTACCCGATCGTCCTGGTGACCTACGAGGTCGTCTGTGACAAGGGCAACAAGGCCGAGACCCTGCCCACGGTCAAGTCCTTCCTGAACTACACCGCCGGTGACGAGGGCCAGAAGCTCCTCGGCGACGCCGGTTACGCGCCGATCCCGGCCGAGATCAACGCCAAGGTCCGCGAGACCATCGGCTCCCTCTCGTAACCGAGGCGCCCGGCCGAGGCACAGAGCCTCACGCACACCAGCAACACCAGCAGCAACGTCAGCAACACAGAGCAGGCCGGTCCGGTGCACCCCTCCGGACCGGCCCGCCACCACCCATCCGGTGCACCGCCGCCAGGGGAGCCACACCGCTCCCCCACACAGACCGGAAAGACCATGGCTTCCACCACACCGATAGACACGCCGCCGGCTCCGCCCGCGGCGCGCAAGCGCGCCAGGCCGAAGACCGGGCGCGCGGGCGACAAGGTCTTCCTGGGCCTCTCCAGGGGCTCGGGCATTCTGCTGCTCATGATCATGGCGTCGATCGCCGTGTTCCTCACCTACCGCGCCGCGCTCGCCGTCTCCAAGAACGAGGGCAACTTCTTCACCACCCTGGACTGGAACCCGGCCGGCGACCCGCCGGTCTTCGGCATCGCGGTCCTCCTCTTCGGCACGATCGTCAGCTCGATCGTCGCGATGGCCATCGCCGTCCCGGTCGCTGTCGGCATCGCCCTGTTCATCTCGCACTACGCGCCGCGCAAGCTGGCCGCGCCCCTCGCGTACGTCGTCGATCTGCTCGCCGCAGTGCCGAGCATCGTGTACGGCATCTGGGGCGCCCTCTTCCTGGTCCCGTACCTGGAGGGCCTGAACCTCTGGCTCGACCAGTTCTTCGGCTGGACGTACCTCTTCGAGAAGACCGAGGTCGGCGTCGCCCGCTCGCTCTTCACCGTCGGCATCCTGCTCGCGATCATGATCCTGCCGATCGTGACCAGTGTCAGCCGCGAAGTCTTCCTCCAGGTCCCGAAGATGAACGAGGAAGCCGCCCTCGCCCTCGGCGCCACCCGCTGGGAGGTCATCCGCCTCTCGGTGCTGCCCTTCGGCCGCTCCGGCGTGATCTCCGCGTCGATGCTGGGCCTGGGCCGAGCGCTCGGCGAGACGATGGCCGTCGCCACGGTCCTGTCGCCGAGCTTCATCATCTCCGGGCACCTGCTCAATCCGGGTGGCGGAACGTTCGCCCAGAACATCGCCGCGAAGTTCGACGAGGCCGACCAGTTCGGGCGGGACGCCCTGATCGCCTCCGGTCTCGTTCTCTTCATCCTCACCCTGCTGGTCAACGGCGCGGCCCGGCTGATCATCGCCCGCCGCAAGGAATACTCGGGGGCCAACGCATGAGCCAGGCAGCCAACACCGGCATACAGGAACGCCCCACCCCGATGGCGCCCGCACCCAGGACCAGCCTCAGCAGCCGTGCCCTCCCCCGCTGGGCCCCGCTCGCCTTCGCGGCCGTCGCGCTCGCGCTCGGCGTGGGCATCGGAGCGGCGGCGGGCTGGCGCAGCCACACCCAGTGGGGACTGTTCTCCGCCCTGCTCTTCGTCGTCATCTCCTACGTCACGACGACGGTCGTCGAGAACCAGCGCCAGGCCAAGGACCGGCTGGCCACCAGCATCGTCTGGGTCTGCTTCCTGCTGGCGGTCGTACCGCTCGCCTCGCTCCTGTGGACGACGGTCAGCCGCGGCGCGGAGCGCCTGGACGGGTACTTCCTGACCCACTCGATGGCCGGCGTGCTCGGCTCCGAGCCGACCGGCGGTGTCTACCACGCGCTGATCGGAACACTGGAGCAGGTCGGCATCGCCACCCTGATCGCCGCCCCCATCGGCATGCTGACCGCCGTCTACCTGGTGGAGTACGGCAAGGGCGCGCTGGCGAAGTCCGTGACGTTCTTCGTCGACGTCATGACGGGCATCCCCTCCATCGTCGCCGGTCTCTTCATCCTCTCGATCATGCTGATGACGAAGACCGACCCGTCCGGTCTGATGGGTGCGCTGGCACTCACGATCCTGATGATCCCGGTCGTGGTCCGCTCCACCGAGGAGATGCTCAAGCTCGTCCCGAACGAGCTCCGCGAGGCGTCGCTCGCCCTCGGCATCCCGAAGTGGCGCACCATCCTGAAGGTGGTCATACCGACCGCGATCGGCGGCATCACCACCGGTGTGATGCTCGCGATCGCCCGGATCGCCGGTGAGACCGCGCCGATCATGCTGCTGGTCTTCGGCAGCCAGATGATCAATACCAATCCTTTCCAAGGCGCACAGTCCTCGCTCCCCTTCTACATCTGGGAGCAGTACAAGGTCGGCACCGACCAGTCGTACGACCGTGCCTGGGCCGCCGCTCTGGTCCTGATCGCCTTCGTCATGATCCTCAATCTGGTGGCCCGCGGCATCGCCCGCTGGAAGGCCCCGAAGACCGGCCGCTGACCGCGGCACGAAAGAAGCAGTGATTCAGATGGCCAAGCGCATCGACGTCAGCGGCCTGTCCGCCTACTACGGCTCCCACCTCGCCATCGAGGACATCTCGATGACCGTGGAGCCCCGCTCCGTGACCGCCTTCATCGGCCCGTCCGGCTGCGGCAAGTCCACCTTCCTGCGCACCCTGAACCGCATGCACGAGGTCACCCCCGGTGGCCGCGTCGAGGGCAAGGTGCTGCTGGACGACGAGAACCTGTACGGGGCGAACGTCGACCCGGTCACCGTGCGCCGCACGGTCGGCATGGTCTTCCAGCGTCCGAACCCGTTCCCGACCATGTCGATCTTCGACAACGTCGCCGCGGGCCTCAAGCTGAACGGCTCGTACAAGAAGAACCAGCTTGCGGAGATCGTCGAGAAGTCCCTGCGCGGCGCCAACCTCTGGAACGAGGTCAAGGACCGGCTGAACAAGCCCGGCTCCGGTCTCTCCGGCGGTCAGCAGCAGCGTCTGTGCATCGCCCGCGCGATCGCGGTCGAGCCGGACGTGCTGCTGATGGACGAGCCCTGCTCCGCCCTGGACCCGATCTCCACCCTCGCCATCGAGGACCTGATCGGCGAGCTGAAGGAGCGCTTCACGATCGTCATCGTGACGCACAACATGCAGCAGGCGGCCCGTGTCTCGGACCGCACGGCGTTCTTCAACCTCGCGGCGGTCGGCAAGCCCGGCAAGCTCATCGAGATCGACGAGACGGAACGCATCTTCTCCAACCCGTCCGTCCAGGCGACCGAGGACTACATCTCGGGCCGATTCGGATAACCGGCGACGGGGCCGACGTGGGCCGGGGCGCGGGCGGTTGTGCCCGGTGGCTGGATTCCACCGGCTGACCGGCCTCGCCCTCCGACGGACCGGCCTCGTCCCCAGAACTGCCTTGAGGTGCTGCATGGCGGTGCCACCGCAAGGCGAAGGGGCCGCCCCCACTCCCTGCGCGGGGAGTGGGGGCGGCCCCCTTTCCGTATCACCGGATCAGGCCCGTCCGGAACCGACGGGCAGCGCGGCCACCGGATGCCCCGGCCGCCCCGCGGCCCCGTCAGCCGAAGAGCAGCAGCACGACGCCGTAACTGGCGGCGGCGACCAGCGCGGCGGCCGGCATCGTGATGAACCACCCCAGGATGATGTTCTTGGCAACCCCCCAGCGCACCGCGTTCACCCGCTTCGTGGCGCCCACACCCATGATCGCCGAGGTGATCACATGCGTCGTGGAGATCGGCGCGTGAAAGAGGAACGCCGAGCCGAACATGATCGACGCACCCGTCGTCTCCGCGGCGAACCCCTGCGGCGGGTCCAGTTCGATGATCTTCCGGCCGAGCGTCCGCATGATGCGCCAGCCACCCGCGTAGGTTCCCAGCGAGAGCATCAGCGCGCAGACGAGCTTCACCCAGACCGGAATCGGGTCGCTCGGGCTCTCGACATCGGCGATGACCAGGGCCATCACCACGATGCCCATCGTCTTCTGCGCGTCCTGCAGACCATGGCCGAGCGCCATGCCCGCGGCCGAGACCGTCTGTGCGATCCGGAAGCCGCGCTTGGCCTTGTGCGGGTTGGTCTTCCGGAACATCCACATGATCGCGACCATCACCAGATAGCCGACGATCAGGCCGATGACCGGCGAGACGAACATCGGGATGATGACCTTGTCGAGCACCCCGTCCCAGTGCACCATCGTCCCGCCGGCGAGCGCCGCACCGACCATTCCGCCGAACAACGCGTGCGAGGACGAGGAGGGCAGCCCGAAATACCAGGTGATGAGGTTCCAGATGATCGCGCCGACGAGCGCGGCGAAGAGGATACCCATCCCCTTGTCGCCCTCGGGGGTCGCGATCAGCCCCTCACTGACGGTCTTGGCGACACCGCTGCCGAGGAATGCGCCGGCGAGATTCATCACCGCGGCCATCGCGAGCGCCGCGCGTGGTGTGAGCGCACGGGTGGAGACGGAGGTGGCGATGGCATTCGCCGAGTCGTGGAAGCCGTTCGTATACGTAAAGCCGAGCGCGACACCGATGGTCACGATCAGCGCAAAGGTGTCCACGTGGTTCAGGACTCCTTGACCGCGATGGTCTCCACCGTGTTGGCGACGTGCTCGAACGCGTCGGCCGCCTCTTCCAGTACGTCCACGATCTGCTTCAGCTTCAGCACCTCCATGGCGTCGTACTTGCCATTGAAGAGATGGGCGAGCAGTTTGCGGTGGATCTGGTCGGCCTGGTTCTCCAGACGGTTGACCTCGATCCAGTACTCGGTGAGATTGTCCATGGTGCGCAGACCCGGCATCGCCTCGGCGGTCAGCTCGGCCGCCCGGGCCAGCACCTCGATCTGCTGCGCGACACCCTTGGGGAGTTCCTCGACCTGGTACAGCACGACCAGGTCGACGGCCTCTTCCATGAAGTCCATGATGTCGTCGAGCGACGAAGCGAGGTTGTAAATGTCCTCACGGTCGAACGGCGTAATGAAAGAGGAGTTCAGCTGGTGGAAGATCGCGTGGGTGGCATCGTCCCCCGCGTGCTCCGCTGCCCGCATGCGCTCCGCGATCTCGACTCGGGAGGCAGAGTCCGCCCCGAGCAGTTCCATCAGGAGTTTCGAGCCCGTGACGATGTTGTCCGCGGATGCGGAGAACATGTCATAGAAGCTCGTCTCCCTGGGGGTCAGACGAAAGCGCACGTGGGGTCCTCGGGGTGCTTTGGATTCGGTCAGGCTGATGCTAGGCGCATCATCCGGCCACGGCTAACCGGCATTCTTCAGTGTCGCGCATCGGGCCCGGTGATCAGCACGGGCCCCCGGTCACGGTTCGGCAGAATTCGTTAGAATATACCCACCAGGGGTATATGAACGGCAGAGTAGAGGGAAAACGGGAGGCAGTAATGACCACCACCGAGGCCGCCGGGACCACCGACACCGCGGCGACGGAACCGGTCGCGGAGCAGGTCGTCACCGACCACGACCGGGGTATACACGGCTATCACCACCAGAAGGCCGAGCACCTCAAGCGGCTGCGCCGGATCGAGGGCCAGATCCGCGGCCTGCAGCGCATGGTCGACGAGGACGTCTACTGCATCGACATACTCACCCAGGTCTCGGCGTCCACGAAGGCGCTCCAGTCCTTCGCGCTCCAGCTGCTGGAGGAGCATCTTCGGCACTGCGTCGCCGACGCGGCGGTCAAGGGTGGCGACGAGATCGACGCCAAGGTCGAGGAGGCCACGAAGGCCATCGCACGCCTGCTCCGCACCTGATGCGGGGCCCCGCGCTCACCCCCGGTGGTCGGTCTGCCGGGGGACGGTGTTCCGCTCGGTGATCACCCGGACGTTCAGCACCTCGTCGATACGGTCCGCGCTGAGCCGTTCCCCGATCGCGGCCGACGCGGCGATCATCAGTTCCCCGCAGAGATCGATCTCGGCGAGGGCCACATGGTCGGATACGGTCCGCGTGCCGAGCGTCACCACGTCACTCACCTCTCACTGCCTCGCCGACTTCCTAGCGTAGGGAGCGGACCACACACCGCGCATGGCACGGACGGACCATTTCGCGCCCGTCGGCATGCCTACGCCCCCGATCCCGCCCGTCCGTCGCCCGCCTGTCGCTGTTCGATCTTCCCGGTGTAGATGTCGCGGTCGTCCGGCAGCCGTACCGAGACCGGCACCCCGAATCCGGACAGCAGCGTCGTCGACACCACCTCCACCGCCGGTCCCTCGTTGGCGAAACTGAACCGGTGGCGCACCTTGCGCAGCCGTCCCTGTTCGTCCAGATACGCATCGAACGGCACCGTGTGCGTGCCGAACCCCTTCGCCGCCGCGGTCAGTGTCCCGCGCGATTCCGGCGAGGCGCCACGCGCCGCCCGGCCGATGTCCAGGATTCCCCGGTAGTGCCGCACGGTCACCCCGGCGAGCACGGTCCTCCCCACGTACTCCACCTCCCGCGCCCCGCGGAGCAGTTCGGCGGCGGCCATCGGATCGGTCACGCCGCCGGTGACGAGATTGCCGTCCACCAGCGTCGTCGTGTCGACCCTGACCCACTTGTCGGCGGGCACTCCGGCACCGCGGTTCATCATGTAGAGCGCGCCGGGAGCCAGCAGTTCGACAATGGGGCGGTGCTCGTCCTCACCGGCCGCGTCCTTGGGCAGCACAACCGTGAGCCGGCCCGTGCGGTTGCGGAAGTCGTACGTTCCCCGGCCCCTGATCGTCACCCGTGTCCCGCCTGCCGCGGTCTCCATGGACGTACGCACCTCGGCGCTTCCCGCGACGGACGGGGCCCCGGCCCGGGCAGCGGCCCGTCCGGTCACCGCCCCCGTTCCCGTCCCGGCCGACGTCACCGCCGACGGCCCGGCGAGCACCGCGGCCGCACCTCGGACCGCGTCGAGGGAATCGGTACCGCCGCGCTCATCGGCCATGGCACGGTCACCGCCACCACCACCGCCGCCGTCGCATCCGGCGGTCGCCGCCATCACGCCCATCAAGGCAAGGGCACAGACAGCGCGCGCCCCGCCTCCGGACCTGTGCTGCTGCACCACCATCGCCTGCCAACCCCCAACGACGTACCGCTCGCCCGAGCCCCCCATCCGTTCCCCATAACGACGACCCGTGTCCACCGTCACGCCGCTCCCCGACGACACACCGCCGGGTGGCCCTGCCCAGTACCGTGGACGGGTGTATGACCAACGCGCCGACGAGGTCCCGAAGGCTCCCCCCACCCCCACGTCCGACGGGCACGAGCCCATGACCGTGGAACGCGGCTCTTTCTGCACCGCCCGCTGCGGCTGCGGCTGGTCCGGGCCGGCCCGCCGCTCCCGGGACCGGGCCCGCACGGACGCCGCGGAACACCGAGCGGCCCCCTGAGCCCCTCCCCGACTCCCTCTCCCTGTCCTCTTCTCCTTGCTCCTCTCCTTGCTCCTCTCCTTGGCCCCTCGTGCTTCTCCCCCGGCCTCTCCCCCCACCGCCCGGCTGCGAACGCCATGACCCGGAGGTCCGATGAACCTGCCGCCCCTGACCGACCGCCGCACCCTGCTCGCCGCGGGCGCCGCCGCGGCACTCACCGGCTTCACCGCCACCGCGTGCGACAACACGTCCGGCACCGGCGACGACCCCACAGGCGGCCCGCGCACCACGGGCGCCACGGGTGTCACCACACCCGGCTCACCGGCCTCATCGGCCCCGTCGAAGTCCTCCCCCTCCGGCCCGGCGAACTGGTCCGCGCTGGCCAAGAGCCTCGACGGCACTCTCATACGCCCCCAGGACGCGCTCTACCAGACGGCGCGTCAGCTCTACAACACCCGCTTCGACGGCCTGAAGCCGGCCGCCGTCGCCTATGTCAGGCACGCGGCGGACATCCGCGAGTGCCTGGCCTTCGCCCGCCGCACGGCCACCCCCGTGTCCATCCGCAGCGGCGGCCATTCCTACGCCGGCTGGTCGAGCGGGAACGGGCGCCTCGTCCTTGACGTCTCGTCACTGTCCCGCGTCGAGCGGAACGGCACGATCGGCGCGGGCGCCAAACTCGTCGACGTCTACCAGGGCCTCGCCCGACACGGCCTGACGATCCCCGGCGGCTCCTGCCCCACCGTCGGCATCTCCGGCCTCACCCTAGGCGGCGGCCACGGCGTGGCATCCCGCGCGTACGGCCTGACCTGCGACAGCCTCACCTCGGCGACCCTCGTCACGGCCGACGGCAAGACCCTCACCGTGGACGCCAAACACCACCCGGACCTCTTCTGGGCGCTGCGCGGCGCGGGCAACGGCAACTTCGGTGTGGTCACCGAGCTGAGGTTCCGTACCCGCCCGGTCCCGCAGACCGTCACCGCGTACATGTCCTGGCCCTGGTCGCGCGCCCGCTCCGTCATCACCGCCTGGCAGGAGTGGGGACCGTCCCAGCCCGACGAGATCTGGTCCTCCGCCCATCTCGCCGCGGGGCCGGGCGGTGGCAATCCGAACGTCTCGGTGGCCGCGTTCAGCCTCGGTACGTACGGCGACCTGCAGAACGCCGTCGACCGCCTCGCCGACCGGATCGGCGCCCCGGCCTCCTCCGTCTCACTGCGCCGCCGCAGTTACCAGGAGGCCATGCTGGGGTACGCGGGCTGCTCGGGCATCACCGACGCCCAGTGCCATCTGCCCGGCACGACGCCCGGCCGCACCGAGCAGGGCACGCTCCAGCGCGAGACGTACGCCGCCGCGTCCGACTTCTACGACCGCTCCCTCTCCGCGGCGGGCGTGAGGACCCTGCTCGACCGGGCCGAGGCGTTCACCCGGATTCCCGTGAGCCAGGGCGGAGGCGGCGGCTCCATCGCGCTCACCGCGCTCGGCGGGGCGATCAACCGGGTCTCCCCGCAGGCGACGGCCTTCGTCCACCGCGGCTCCCGCGTCCTCGCCCAGTACATCGGTGCGTGGCGCCCCGGCACCGCGGGCCGCGCCCAGCAGGACTGGCTGAAAAACACCCACGCGGCCATGCGCCGTTACGCGTCCGGAGCGGCGTACCAGAACTACAGCGACCCGACGCTGACCGACTGGCGCCGGGCCTACTACGGTTCCGCAGCCGACCGGCTCACCGAGCTGAAGAAGCAGTACGACCCCGAGCGCCTCTTCGCCTTCCCGCAAGCACTCTGACCTGCGGTCACGGGCGGCGCGCCCCACTGACGGACCTGCGGTCACGGGCGGCGTACCCCGGTGACGGACCTGCCGCCCCGCCCAAGCGCGCGCTACGCGGCCAGGTCCTTCTCGCCGTCGCCGCCGCCCGTGCCGGGCCGCGGCTCGGGGATCCCGAACGCCCCGGTCCGGCCGTCGGCCGTGGCCGACACGTGCGAACGCCTCGACCTGACGAGTCGTCCGAACCGGTCCGAACGGGAGACCGCCGCCGCCAACGGGGTCAGCAGCATCATCGCCAGCGGGGCGAGCAGCAGGGTGACCGCCGTACCGAGTGCGAATCCGCCGATGACGTCGGTCGGGTAGTGGACGCCCATGTAGACCCGGCAGAAGCCTTCCAGCAGGGCGAGGGCGATCGCGGCGATGCCGAACTTCCGGTTGACCACGAAGAGCCCGACGGCCAGGGCCATCGCCATCGTGGCGTGGTCGCTCACGAAGGAGAAGTCGTTCTTCCCGTCCACCAGCACGTCCAGTCCCGGGTGGTCCCGGAACGGGCGCTGCCGCCCCACGAAGCCGCGGATCGGAATGTTGATGAGCAGCGCGATCCCGGCGGCGAGCGGTGCCCAGACGATCCCGGCGACCGCCGCCGCCGAATCATCGGCCGTACCGCGCCGGCGCACACTCCACCAGCACCACAGGACCACCAGGACCATGCCGAGCATGATCCCGTACTCGCCGACGAACTCCATGACCCGGTCGAACCAGGTGGGAGCGGACTTCGCGAGCCCGTTGATGTCGTAGAGCAGGCTGACGTCGGGGTTCGACCCATCCACTGCGAGTCCAGCCATCTGCTGCGGCCCCTTGCCTTGTCTGCTGCCGCGGGACACACTCCTGTGCACCGCTTTGACGAACCCCCGTGTCGGTTCGATCACTGCGTGGATCACTGCCTGTGGATCGGTACGTCGTGGCCGCTCCGCTCGTGAGCGCTTCCCCGGTCGGCGCCGCAAGGTCAGTGCAACGCCGTCCCGGTCCGTCCGGTCCCCCCAGGGAACGACGTGCCCCGTGCGTGCGTTCCACTCTCCACCGAATGATCACCATGACGTTATCGAAGAGTGACTCATCGTCGCAGCTCAGGGCCCAGGCTTCACGGAGAGTTCCGGCCACCGCCGTCCGTGCGTCATGCCGCCGGACGGTCGGCCGGAAGGGCGGTCGGCAGGGCCGCGGCCCCGTCCTTGGTCACGCGCGTCGCGCCGAAGTAGTCGGGCGTGTCGATCTTGTCGAACCGGATCACGGCCCCGGTGTACGGCGCGTTGATCATGTATCCGCCGCCGACGTACAGCCCCACGTGATGAATGGCCCGCGAGTTGGTCAGATCGTCCGAGAAGAACACCAGGTCGCCGGGGAGCAACTCGTCACGCGAAGGATGCGGACCGGCGTTGTACTGGTCGTTCGCCACCCGCGGCAACTCGATGTCCACGGTGCGGTAGGCGGCCTGGGTCAGCCCCGAACAGTCGAACCGCCCACCCTGCTCCGGCGTGCCGTTGCCGCCCCACAGGTACTTCGTACCGAGCTTCTTCTGGGCGAAGTAGATGGCCCCGGCCGCCTGCTGCGAGGGCTGCACCCGTCCGACGGGCCGGGCGAAGCTCTTCTCCAGGGACCGGATGATGGTGACGTAGTTCTGCGTCTCGGAGATGTTCGGAACCCCGCCCGAGCGGATCACCCGGTACGCGCCGGCGTTGTACGCGGCCAGCATGTTGTCCGTCTGGTCGCCCGGCACCTTCTTCACGTACCCGGCCAGTTCGCAGTCGTACGAGGCGGCGGACGGAATCGCGTCGGCCGGATCCCAGACGTCCCGCTTCCCGTCCCCGTTGCCGTCGATCCCGTGCCCGGCCCAGGTGCTCGGGATGAACTGGGCCATCCCCTGTGCGGCGGCAGGACTCTCGGCCCGGGGGTTCCACCCGCTCTCCTGGTACAACTGGGCCGCCAGGAGAGCCGGGTTGATGGCGGGACAGAGATTGCCCCACTTCTGGACCAGCGCCTGGTACTTCGCCGGCACGGCCCCCTTCGCCAGCCCGACGGCTCCGCTGCTGCCGGAGCTGACGAGTCCGGCAGCAGCGGAGTACGTACCGACGACGAGCAGTGCCACGAAGCACATGGCCATGCCGACACCGATGCCACCGACCACCCAGAATTTCCGCACCCCTCAACCATCCCCCATTGGAGCGGGGTTCATGGCCGTTTTCGCGGGTGTGTACGAATCAACCGGGTCATCGACGTCAACGATCGGTCGCTCCGGCGCACTGAGGGTCCATCAAGCGGCTCCGGCCGACCAGTAGTCGGAGCGCACATTGGGACCCGGGAGGGGATAGACCCCTTCGTACGCCGGTCCGTTGGGCTTGGAGGCGGAATCGGCGACCTTCGACTCCTTCACACAGGGGCTGTCGGCCTCGAAGAACGCCTGCCCCCTGCCGCGGAAGCTCACGCTGATACCGAAACCGGCCTTGGTCTGCGCGTAGATCGCCGGGAACTCCTCGTCCTTGTTCTTGCCCTTGATCCGGTAGTCGCTCTCGCGCCAGAACTTCTCGACCTGGTCCAGGAAGCCCTGCCGACGCTCGGCCGACACGATGGTCATCACGGTGCGCCTGCGCGTCACATCGCAGCTGCCGGTCGTCGTCGGTCCGTGCGCCCACTGCACCTCGGGGTCGATCGCCTTCAGTACTGCGTCGAGCATGCTGTCGGACCGTTCGGCGGCCTCCTGCATGTTCATGTTGCTCCCCTTGGCGCTCTTGGTGCTCTTCGTGGTGCCGGCGCTCGCGCTGCCGCTCGATTGTCCGCTGTCGTTGCCGCAGCCCGACAGTGCGAAGCCGAAAGCCAGGGCCACCGCGACGGTCTGGAACCTTCGCTTCATCGCTGTTCCTCCATCTTGAGCCTGTCGGAGTGCCCCGACACGATCAGAGCGATGCTGTCCGCCGACATAGCGTCTCGTACCGGATCGAAGTAGTTGGAGTGCGCGTCGAAACTCAACCCGCCGGTACTGATGAAGGGCTGACCGGGGGCCACCGGGAAGCGCCGGGCGCCGAAGGCCTTGCTCGCCGGGTCCTTGCCGAACCAGAGGTCGTCGTCGCCCGGGTCGGCCAGGTCCCCGGCGATGTACGCGCCGGCCGGACCGCCCAGGATCATCCCCACCGTACCCACGACGACCTGCGTCTTGGACGGGAGCTTGGTCACCGGGTCGTTGGCCGCGGCTCCGACGAAGACGTGTCCGCTGCCGACGCCGAGGTCCACGGCGCGGTCCACGCCCACCCCCGGACTGCCGACCAGGATGATGTCGTCCACCCCCGGTATGCCGCCTTCGCGCTGTGTCGCGGCGCCCACGGTCCGGGAACCGTAGGAGTGCCCGATGGCCGTGATGTGCGGATCCTTGTTCTGGTTGGTGGCCACGATGCCGCTCATGAAGTCGTTGTAGGCCACACCGCCCTTCTCCGCCCGCCCGGTGCCCGCGACCGCCAGGCTGTGCAGCCCGTCCGGCGTCTGCGGGGCGTCGTACCCGAGCCAGACGATCGCCGCGGTGGACGGGTCGTACCCCTGGGCACCGATCGCCGTGTCACGGGCCCGCTTGAGACCGCCCTTCGCGAACTCCTCGTCGAGGGAAGTGTTCAGCCCCGGCACGTAGGCCGACACATTCTTCGATGTGTCGGGGTTGCCGTAGGAGACGATGGCCCTCCCGTTGCCCTCGTCACTGATGCCGATGAGGTACATCGGCGGCTTGCTCCCCTCCTGAAGCTGCCGGTCGATCTCCAGCAACCCCGCCAGCTGCTTCTTCGACTTGGAGTCGGTCTTCCCCTCCAGCTTCGAGATCAGGTCCGGAAGGTTCTTCCGGTTGGCCGCGTCCCTGTCCGCCACCGGGATGCCGTCCAGATAGCCGATCTTGTCCGGTGAGAGATCGAGGTACTGGTCGCGCTGTTGCTGCGTCAGCCCGTCCCACCACGACTTGCGCTGGGCGGCGGTGGCGTCGGTCGGGATACGGGCGTTGAGGTAGTCGCGCTCCGCGTCCCGCACCGCCGCCTCGACGCGCGACCCGGATCCGGGCAGCCCGGCGACCGCGCCGCCGCCGCCACCGGATGCCTTGGTCATGTCCCAGACGGCGGGGATGTACTGGCCCTTGTTCCACTTGTCGCTCGCACCCCGGGCGGACTGGGCGTACTGGTCGGCGATGCCCTTGATGGTGTCGCCGGGGTGGATGACCGTGTCGACGGCGCCGCTGACGTCGCCCCACAGGCCGTCCTTGCCGATGACGCCGGTGACGAAGTTGCCGTCGGAGGGGCGGGACGTGTTCGGCTTCGGGCTTTGTCTACCCGCGTCGACCTGCGAAGAAGAATCGCCGTTGGCCGAGCCGGTGGAGCCCGCGGAGCCACCGGCACCGCCGGAGCCGCCCGTGCCGCCGGCACCGGATCCGGACCCACCGGACGCGTTGCTGCCGCCGGACGCGGAATTGCCTCCCGACGCTGCGTTGCCTCCCGACGCGGAGTTACCTCCCGACGCGGCGTTCCCTCCTGACGTGGAGGTCCCTCCCGTCGTCGTCGACCCGCCGGACCCCGTGCCACCGGTCACGGTCGAGCCCTCGGAGCCCGTACCACCGGCCGCATCGGACCCGCCGCCGGTCGAACCGTCGCCGCCCTTGCCGGCCACCACCTCGACCTGGGGTGCCGGGCATGCGCTTCCGGTCAGTTGGCAGATGGCGTTCCGGAGCTCGCCGGTCAGCTGTCCACCGATCCCGGTCGCCACCAGCCCGCCGATGAGGGCCACGACCACGAGGATCATGCCCAGGTACTCCATCGCGGTCTGACCGGCGTCCCGACGCCACTTGGTCATCCGCGCGAAGCTGAACGAACGGTGCTCGGCACGCTGTTCGGGGCTGAGCCCGAACCACTCACGGGAACCGGGTCGCAGCAGCAGAACGACGACGACAACCGGCATCACCAGTTGCGCCACGCCCTGCCCGCCCGTGCTCCCGCCCAGCGTCGCCAGGGCTCCGAGGACGAGCCAGGCATGTACGGCGAGGAGCCCGCGCCAGATCCAGACACCGCCGGTACGCATGTACAGCGACAGCACGAACCCGGTGACGCCGGGCAGCGCCGCGTACAGCAACATGCCCAACAGCCGCCCGTCCACGGCGTCGACGGACGATGCCACGACCAACTCGTCGATCACACCCACGACGGTGACGACGAAGAGCAGTCGGACGAGAATCAGCACCGCCTGCAGAGGGCGCGACAACGACTGCCTGCCTGGACGGACCTCGGCGGCACTCATGTCGGCACCACCTGGAACCGCTAATTCTCGTATGCCGGACACGGCGAATCTCCCAGCTTTGTGAGTGGGCGCAGCGACAGTTCCCCCGGTCTCTGTATGCGACCACACCGACACTGGGCGCGGCATGGGCCCCAGGGCCCAATGCCGGACTCAAAATCCCAGGTGATCGGCCTATCCCTTTCCGCCACCGACCGGCTTGATATGGGTCATTGGTGGCGGAGACGTGACATCAGGGCGCCCCGGCGGACCAGAAGTCCGAGCGGACGTTGGGGCGGGGAAGGGGGTAGACGCCTTCGTATGCGGGGCCGTTGGGTGGAGTGGTCGGGTCCGCCACCTCGGACTCATTCACGCAGGGGCTGTCCACCTCGAAGAAGGCTTGGCCTGCACCACCGATAATCAGAGTTACGCCGAACCCATCTCTCGTCTGAGCGTAGATAGCCGGAGAGTCTGTGTCGTTGTTGACACCCTTGATCCTGTAGTCACGATGCCGCCAGATGCGCTCCACCAATCCCAAAAAACTCCCCCTACGCGTCTCGGACACAACGGTCATCACTGCACGCCTGCGGGTTACATCGCAACTACCCGTCGTTGTGGGGCCGTGGGCCCATTGCACCGCTGGTTCAATACCTCGCAGCGTCGCATCCATGATGCCGTCCGCGCGATCCGCTGCTTCCTGCATATCCACGTCGGTCCTCTTTCCATCGCTCACACATCCAGCGAGTGGCATACACAGCAGAAGCGTCACAGTGATCGTTCGGAATCGGATCCTCATCGATACCTCTCCGCCTTGAGCCTCTCAGGCTTTCCTGCCGCAATCAGAGCGATGCTGTTGGCCGACGAAGCATCCCGCTCTGGATCGAAGTACCGCCGATGTGCATCGAAGGAAATTCCGCTGCCGCTGAGCAGACTCCGTCCGTCATCCACAGGAAAGCGTCTCGCCCCGAACGCCTCACTCGCCGGATCCTTACCGAACCAGAGATCATCGTCCCCCTGGTCAGCAATATCTCCTGCGATGTAGGACACCACTGGCCCAGCAGCAATCAGCCCCACCGCGCCCACTGCGCTCTGCTGCTTGGACGGAAGCTTGGTCACCATGTCATTTTCGGCCGCCCCGACAAATACATGGTCCTTCCCCACCCCCAGCTCTTCGGCGCGGTCAACACCCACGCCTGGGCTGCCAACCAAGATGATGTCGTCAACCCCTGGGATCCCGCCCCCTTGCTGCGCAGCAGCGCCCACAGTGCGCGAACCATAAGAGTGACCGATAGCAGTCAGGTGCGGGTTCTCATTCTCATTCGTCGCCTCAAGTCCTCTCATAAAACTGTTGTATGCCAGGCCGCCCTTCTCAGCTCTCTCATCGCCCATTACAGCAAAGGACCCCAGAGGATCATTAAGTGGCGTTTGCGGCGCGTCATAGCCAAGCCAGGCAATTGCTGCACTGGAAGGATCGTGAATTTGAGCACCAATAGCCGTGTCCCTGGCGCGCTTCAGATCGTTCTTCGCGAAATCTTCGTCCAGCGCGGTACTCAGCCCCGGCACATACGCCGACACATTCCTGGCCACATCCGGATTCCCGAACGAGACGATCGCCCGCCCGTTCCCCTCGTCTCCGATACCGAGCAGAAACATCGGTGGCCGCCGCCCCTCCTGCAACTGCCGGTCGATCTCCCGCAGTCCTGCGAGCTGCATCTCCGATTTCGCGTCGTCCCGCCCCTCCAGCTTCCCCATCAGCAGCTGCAGGTTGTCCCGGTTCGCCGCGTCCCGCACCAAAGCCGGAATGCCGTCCAAGTTGCCGATCTGGTCCGGGTACACCGCCAGGTACTCCTCGCGCTGTTCGTCCGTCAGGGCGGCCCACCATGCCTTCCGTTCGGCCGGTGACGCGTCGCGGGGGATGGCTTCCTTCAGGTAGCCGCGCGCCGCGTCCCGCACCGCGGTCGCGTCGCCCGCCGCGTCGGTCCAGGTGGTGTCGGGGACCTTCAGGCCCTCCTCGGCCCTCAGCCGACGCAGGATGCGGGCGTACCGCCAGTCGATCTCGGCCGCCGTCCGCACGGCCTTGGCCACCCGGTCCGCGATGTCCTGCGCCTTTGCCGCGTTCGGGTTGGGCGCCACCAGGCCCGAGGGCGGCAGGAGGCCCGGCGCCCCGTCGGCCGACGCCTTACCGCCCGGCAACGGCCTGTCGTCGATCAGGGCCTCGCCCGCCGCCGGGTACGTCACCGAACCGTCCACGTGGACGGTCAGCTTCAGGGACTCGGCGTCGTCCAGAGCATCGCGCAACGCCCTCTGCTGGGCGCGCAGTTCGTGGGCCATGCTGTTCAGCGTCGTACGGAGCAGCCCGCACTCCGTATAGACGTACTGCAGGTTGCTGCTCAACTGCCGGAGTCGGCCGACCGCCGCACTCGCCGCCTCGCCGTGCTGCGTACCGCGCAACCCGTTCAGCATCTGCGTCTCGATCCGGTCCCGGCCCGCGTCGGCGCGATTGCTCGCCCTGCCCCACCCGTCGGCCGCGCCCTCCAGTTCGCCGCACCTCAGGTCCCGCAGCTGTGCCCAGGTGATCGTCATCGCGGTCCACCTGCCACCGGCCCGAACGACGCCTTCACGGTTTCGTTCGTCTCCCCCTGGGCCCTGGCGACAGCCCGCAGTTTCCCCGCCAGGGCCCCGCACTCACCCCGCGCGGCCTCGAACCGTCGCTCCCACGAGTCCCGCACGGCGTCCAGTTCCGCCAGCGCGGTCAGCCCGGCGGTCCCGGCGAGCAGTCCCTGGTGCGCGGACTCCAGTTCCGCTTTCACCGGCCCGAGGTGTGTGCACATCACTTCGGCACCACCGGCCGCTCGCTGCCAGGGCCCGTCGCTGTGCTTCAGTACGTCCCCGCCGCCGCCGCTCTTCAGGCCCGCCAGATCGCTCAGCCGCTGACGGTCCCCCGGCTGTCCCACCACCGTCACTCCGGTCACCCCGCTCCGTCCTTGATCGTGGAGCGGCACTGTGCCAAATCCTGTGCGGGCGACACGCCGCGCCCACTCGCGCCTCAAGGCGTCAGGCCCCCGCAGGGCCCGGCAGATCACGACCGACGGTTCACCCGAACGGGCTATCCCCGTACGGCGCCCGAGCCCGTGGCCGGATCCGCCATGAAACGCGGTCACATCATGTCGGCCACTTCTAGAGTGAGGCGGCATACACACGGGGAACGGGGCACGGAGTGACGCGAGTTGTGGGCGTGCACGGCGTGGGCAAACAGCTCATGGGCAGCACGATGTTGCACGGTGAATGGTTTCCGGCCCTCTGCGACGGGCTCCGGCACGCGGGTCGGCCGGCCATGTCCGAGGACGATTTCACATCGGCGTTCTACGGGGACCTGTTCCGCCCTGCGGGCCGCACCCTGGCCGTGGGGGACCCCGTGTACACCGCGTCCGACGTCGCGGACGGTTTCGAACTCGACCTGCTTCTGGCCTGGTGGGAGCAGGCTGCCGGGACAGACGCCGCCGTACCGCCGGCAACCGGTGCCACCACCCTGGCGCGTTCTCCTCGGGTCGCGCAGACGGCCTTGCGGGCTCTGCAACGTTCCCGGTTCTTCGCCGATGTCTCGTTGCGGGCGCTCGTCTTCGATCTGAAGCAGGTACGCCGCTACCTCCTCGACCCCGAGCTGCGCACCGCCGCCCGTCAACGGGTCCAGGAGCTGATCGATCCCGACACTCGCGTCCTGGTCGGCCATTCGCTGGGTTCCGTCGTCGCGTACGAGGCCCTGTGCGCGACACCGGGGCACGGCGTGAAGGCACTGGTGACACTCGGTTCGCCGCTCGGCATGCGGATGGTCTTCGACCGGCTGCTGCCCCACCCCGGCGACTGGCCCGGCAGCCCGAGCCCCGACGTCGGACCCGCTTCCGGCCCAGGCTCCGGCCTCGGACCCACCCCACGCTGGACCAATGTCGTCGACGAAGGCGATGTCGTCGCCGCGGTCAAGGACCTGTCACCGCTCTTCGGGCCGGCCCTCGAAGGAAAGGTCGTACACAACGGCTCACGCGCCCATGACGCGACCGCGTATCTGACAGCCGCCGAGACCGGTCGGGCCGTCGCGGAAGGGCTGCGCCATGACGGGGACGGCCTCCGCCGTGTCTGAGACATCGCCCACTCCCCGACGCCCGCGCCGCTATCTCATCGCGACGGCGGTCACCTCCTACCCCAAGGCCCCCGCCCAACTGGAATGGGACCGCCCGGGCCTCGCGGACGCCCGCCGCCGGGTCATCGACCTGTTCACCACGCACCTCGGCTACGAGCACGTGTCCGACCTCGGCCTGAATCCCACCGAGGCCCAGCTCCTCGCCGAACTGCGCAACTTCAGCAAGTCCCCCGACCGCCGCCCCGACGACCTGGTCGCCGTCTACATCGCAAGTCACGGCGAAGTCCTCGACGACGGCGAGCACGTACTCCTCACCTCCGACACCGATCCCCACGACATCGACGACGCCCTGCCCACCCTGACCCTGGCCCGCAAGATCCTGCGGGGCACCGGGGTCCGTCGGCTCATGCTGATGCTGGACACCTGTTTCTCCGGCCAGGGCGGCAACGAGTTGCTCGCCGCCATGGCCCGGCTGAAGGGCCACTGGGGCGACGACGGGGAGTCCGGACTGGCGGTCCTCACCTCCACACAGCCCCATGAACTCGCCCAGGCCGGCGCCTTCCCCGAGCTCCTCGGCCAAGCCGTGCACAGCCTGGCCACGGCCGGCTACACCCCCGAGACCCTCGCGCTCGACGCCGTCGTCAACGCGATGAGGAACGACCCGAAGCGCCCCGGCCACCAGACGATCGGTCTGGAGATCATCGGCCTCACCGGCGCGGTCCCGCCGTTTCTCCCCAACGGGCGCCACAACCCCCGGCTCAGCCACTTCGACCTGGCCCTGCAGCAGACTCGCGAGTGGGAACGCCAGGCCGATCGCCGCGTCGTCGAGTACGAGAGCCGGTTCCTGAAGCGCGCGCAAGGGCACTCGGACCCCCATCGGGCAGGCTGGTGGTTCTCCGGCCGCCATGACGCCCTCGCGGACATCTCCCGATGGCTGGTGGATCAGCCGCCCGCACAGCCCGCGCTGGCCGTCACCGGCGGCCCGGGTTCCGGCAAGACGGCGGTGCTGGGCATCCTGGCCGCCGTCAGCGATCCCGGGCAACGCCGCACGGTCCCCCTGGACGGCATGGGACTCGCTTCGGTCCCCCTCCCGCCCCCGGGCACCCTCGCCACCGCGATCTACGCCCAGAACCTCACCGACCAGCAGGTCCTGCACGGCATCGCCGCCGCCGCCCGCGTCCCGGCCGACACCGTCTCCGAGCTGGTCGGCCAACTGGCCACCAGACCGGGTCCACCCGGCCGGCCCGGCGGCCGTCCGCTGACGGTCCTGGTCGACGCGCTCGACGAGGCCGCCACCCCGGAGAGCCTCTGCCGCAACGTTCTTCGTCCGCTGATCGACCCGGGCACCCCGCACCTGCGCCTGCTCCTGGGAACCCGCCCCCATCTGCTCGAACCACTCATGACGGGCAACACCGGACGCATCGATCTGGACTCCGAGAAATACGCCGACCCCGAGGCCATCCACGCCTACACCCTCCGCAACCTTCTCGGTGCGCATGCCCGTTCCCCCTACGTGACCTGCGGCAACGTCCTACGCACCGCCGTCGCACATCAAGTGGCACGAGCGGCCGGCCGGTCCTTCCTCGTCGCCCGCATCACCGCGGGCACCCTCGCCGCCACACCGGGAATTCCCGACCCCGACGATCCCGGCTGGGTCGCCGCACTGCCCCGGATGCCCGGTGAAGCCATCCACAACGACCTCACCCGACGGCTGGGAGACCAGGCCCCCGAGGTCATGGACCTGCTCCGCCCCCTCGCCTTCGCCCAGGGCCAGGGCCTGCCGTGGGAGGACATCTGGGCCCCGGCCGCCTCGGCGGTCTCCGGCCACGCCTACACCAACGAACACCTGTGGCGACTGCGCTCCACCGCCGGTTCCTACATCGTCGAGGCGATCGAGGACGGCCGCTCGGTGTACCGGCTCTACCACGAAGCGATGGCCGAGTACCTGCGTACGGACCAGAACGCGCGGGCCGTACACGCGGCCCTCGCCTCGGCGCTGCGCGCGACGGTCCCGTACGGTGCCGACGCCGACCCCGACTGGTCGCGCGCCCACCCCTATCTGCGCCGCCACCTCGCCACGCACGCCGCGCTCGGGGGCGTACTCGACGAACTGGTCCAGGACCCCGACTATTTGGTCCACGCGGAGTGCGACACACTCGCCCCGCACCTTCGCCTGCTGACCACCGGCGGGGGCATGCTCCACGGCGCCGTCTACCGGGCGTCGATCGGTACGCACCGCCCGCTGACACCCGACGAGCGGCGGGCCGTGCTCGCACTCGACGCGGCACGGTACGGAGCGCACGAGACGCGCCGCGCGCTCACCGACCGGATGGCCGCCGACGCCTGGAAGCCCGTCCACGCGTCCGGCAGCAGTGTCTCCCCGGCCATGCACAACATCCTCACGGGCCACACCGGTGAGGTGCTGGCAGTTGCCTGCACCGAGATCGCCGGACAGTCCGTGGCCGTCACCGGTTCCCACGACAGCACCGTGCGGATCTGGGATCTCGGCACCGGCCGTCCCGTCGGCGAACCGATCACCGGGCACGACACCCCGGTGACCTCGGTGGCCTGTGCCCTGCTCGACGGTCGGCCTCTCGCCGTCACCAACTCGTACGACTCGCCGGCACGAGTCTGGGACCTGGAGACCGGCCGACCCGTCGGCGGCTCCCTCACCGGTCCCGAGACCGAGGTGGACCGGCTCATCTGCGCCGAGTTCGACGGTCGTCCGGTCGTGGTCACCGCGTCGTACCACGACAGCACGGTACGGATGTGGGACCTGCGCACCCGTCGCCCCGTCGGCCCGTCCCTCAGCCACCCCACCACATGGTTCCACGCGGTCCTCTGCGCGGGGGACGACGCCCGGCCGTATGCCGTCACCAGCGACAGGGACAACACCGTGCGGGTGTGGGACCTGAGCACCGGCCGGCCCATCGGTGAGCCCTGTACGTTCCCGAACGGTCCCGTGAAAGCGGCGGCCTGCAGCGAGATCGACGGCAGGCCCGTGGTCGTCACCCTCACACCCGGCGAGGTGCGGGTGGTGGACCTGACCACCGGCCAACCCGTCGGCGCCCCCTTCAGCACCCGCACCAACGCGTGGAATGAACTGACCTGCACCCGGATCGACGGACAGCCCGTCGCAGTCGCGACCTCGTACGACAACAAGGTGGTGCTCTGGAACCCGCGTACGGGCCGCCTCATCGACAGCCCTCTGACCGGCCATACCAGCGGAGTGCGCGCGGTCGCCTGTACCCGGATCGGAGGGCAGCCCGTCGCCGTCACGGGCTCGCGCGACCGCACGGTCCGCATCTGGGGTCTGAACGTCGGCCACCCGATCGGCCGTCCCGCTGCCGGACACGCCGGTAACGTGACCGCGTTGGCCTGCGGGCGTCTCGGCAGCGGCCCCGTCGTCATCACGGCCTCCGCCGACCGGACCGCGAGGACGTGGTACCCACCTGCGGCCGAGGTCCTCGATCACCCCGGAGACGCCTCGGCAGACTGGTCGGACACGCCTGCCGTCATCCACCTCGACGGGCCGGCGGTCGCCATCGCCCTCACCACCGGCGCCCGCCCCGTCGCCCTCACCCTCACCACCGACGACCGGCCCGGAGCCGGTCCCGACATGACCGTCTGGGACCTGAGGACCCGCCGCACCATCGGCCGCCTGCCGACGGAGAACACCGCCCGCCGGGTGGCAGCAGCGGCCTGCACCCACCTCGACGGACGGCCTCTCGCGGCCATCGGCTACGACGACGGAACATCGCAGCTGTGGGACCTGGAGACCCACCACCCCGTGGGACGCCCCCTCCACAGGCGCAAGGTTGCGAGCGGGGCGGCCGCCTGCACCCGACTCGACGGACGGCCCGTCGCCCTCATCGGCTACACCGACAGCAGCGTCCGCCTCTGGGACCTGGACAGCGGTGAACCCGTCGGACGACCACTCGTCGGCCACACCGCCCGGGTGACGGCCGTGGAATGCATCGAGATCGACGGTCTGCCCATCGCCGTCACCAGCTCGCACGACAAGACGCTGCGTATGTGGGACCTCACCACCCAGTGCCCCCTCGGCCGTCCCCTGGTCGGCCACACCAACTGGGTGAACGCCTTGATCTGCACCGAACTCGACGGACGACCCGTCGCGCTGACCGGTTCGCACGACAACACCGTTCGGGTCTGGGATCTGCTCCGCCCCACGGCAAAGCCCACGGGGCTCACGGTGCTCCGACTGGCGAACCATTGCCGCGCACTCGCCGTCTCCGACGATCACCTCGTGGCCGCCTTCGGCAATGACGTGGCGTTCTTCACCCGGCAGCGCGCAGCGCGGCATCCGTCAGCTCCCGGCCCGGAACGTTGAGACCGCAGGAGTTCGCCGGGACCTCCCTCGTTCGCCGGCTGGCCTTGCTCCATGGCCCATTCGCTCCCCGCGCCCGGGGAGGCCGGGCCGACGACCCGGCCCGTACCCGCCGGTCAGGCCGTATCGCGGCCGGCCGGCACTGGATCGGTTGCCAGACGGGCGTGCAGATGCTCGTCGTGGTAGTCCCCGTCGCCGTAGCGGTAGGACTGGCGCAGCGTTCCCTCGAGAAGGAAGCCGCAGCGGTGGGCCACCCGGCAGGAGGCCTCGTTGCCGACGGCGTGGGCGATCTCGATCCGGCGGGCATCGGCGGTACGGAAGGCCCAGTCGGTCACCGCCGATGTCGCCCTGGTGGCCACGTTCCGTCCGCGGGCGGCCGGGAGCGTCCAGTATCCGATCATCGCGAGGCCGTCCGCACGGTCGTCCCAGCGCAGTCCGACGGCGCCCAGGACCGCACCGTCGGCCGCGCCCAGTACGGCGAAGCCTGCGACGTCCCCGCGGTCCCAGCCGCCCTCGCGCAGTTCCAGCCACGCCATGGCCTCGGTGCGGTCGGTGGCCGGGAAGGGGTTCCAGCGGGCGATCAGCGGGTCCGTGGCGGCGGCGACCAGCCCGTCCAGCGTGGCCTCCAGATCGGCACTCTCCCGGCTCCAGGGGCGCAGCAGTACGTCCCCGAGATCGAGCGTGGCGCGGACGAAGGTCCGTCGATCGGCGACCGGCGGTATGGACGTGGGGGCGCTCATACCCCCTTTCCTACGTGGCCCTCTCGCCTCGCCGCCAACGAATTTCCGCCGATCACGAGCGGGTCGGCTCCGCTCAGCAGACCGCGCCCGGACCCGACGCCGTGGCCGTCGCCCGGAGCAGGTCCCGCACCAGGTCGTAGTCAATGGCCTCCGCCTTGCGGAAGCGCAGACAGCCCTTCCCCATGTCCTGTCCGGCCAGCCGCTCTGTGAACGCCTCACGCACGTCACCGCGCATCAGGTAGAAGGAGATGTACTGCTTCTGGGCGGCGAACGCGATCTCGACGACGCCGTCCCGCTCGTACGCGGGCATTCCGTAGGCCATGACCTCGTCGAAACCGACGAGCTCCGTCCGGCACAGCGCCCGCAGCCTCTCCAGGGCGTTCCTGCGCCCCTCGGGCACCTCGGCCAGATACCCGGCCACGTCCTTCGCCTCGCTCCGTACCATGCGACGAGGCTATGCCCGCCCCGCACGTCTGTCGCCCCGCAGGTCTGTCGCCCGGCCCGGGGCCCCGGCCTGGGGTCTTTCGTCCCGATCAGGCCGGGTGCGCGAGCCCGGCGTGATCCGAACGAGAGGCCCTACCCCTCTCCCTTGGCCGCGCATTCCACCCAGAGGAGTTTGCCGCCCTGTCCCGGTAGTCCGGTTCCCATGGGGTGGGCGCCCCAGCTCTCCGCGTAGAGGGTGACGAGGTAGAGGCCGCGTCCGCGTTCGGCCAGTTCGTCCGGTGCTTCGGCGTTCCATCGGAAGGGGGCGGGGATGTGCGGGTTGGTGTCCCACACGCTCAGCCGGACACGGCTGCGTCCGGCGTCGCGCAGGCGCAGGGAGTAGGCCCCCGAGGAGTACAGGTACGCGTTGGTGACCAGCTCGCTCGCCAACAGCTCCGCGATCTCGGTCAGTTCGCGCATGCCGTGCACACGCAGGACGGTGCGGAGGGTGGAGCGGGCCACGCCGGGGGCGCGGGGATCCTGCGGGAGTTGGAGGGTGTACGCCCAGGGCGGGGATACCGTGGCACTGACCATGGAAGTCTCCGATCACGGAGGAGAGTTGGAGGGTGCGCTTCGATGTGCCCGGTGACGAGGCCGCTCCGTCGAGCGGGGTACTTCCGGGCGAGTGGCCTGAGCCCGACAGTAAACGCCTGCAAGGATTGCTTGCACCGATTGACCGAATTCCTTGAGTTGAACCACTCGTGTGAGTGACAGTCCAACTGATCTTCTTTCAAGGGAGAGTTCGACATGACAGGCAGGGCCGCCCCTACCGCACGTCGCGTGCGGCTCGGCGCCGAGCTGCGCAAACTGCGGGAACGCGCCGGAATGACCACCACGCAGGCAGCCGACCTCCTGGGTACGAGCTCGGGACAACTCAGCAACATAGAGGTGGCGCGATTCGGCGTGAGCGCCGACCGCGTACGGGTCGCGGCCCATACGTACTCCTGCACCGACCAAGCGCTGATCGAGGCACTGGTCGCCATGACCACCGACCGCAAGCGCGGCTGGTGGGAGGAGTACCGGGAGATCCTGCCGCCCAAGCTGCTCGACCTGGCCGAGATCGAACACCATGGCACCGACCTGCATGCGGCGCACAGCATCCACATCCCCGGCCTGCTCCAGACCGTCGATCACGCCCGGGAGATCTACCGGCAGGCCGTTCCCGAGCTGTCTCCACCGGAGATCGAGCACCGCGTCTCCTACCGCATCAAGCGGCAGGAAGTGCTTTACCGGACGGATCCCGTCCCTTACCGGGCCGTCATTCACGAGGCCGCTCTGCGCATGACGTTCGGCGGCCCAAAGATCGCCCGAGGACAGCTCCAGCACTTGCTCACGGTGAGCGAGCTTCCCCACGCCACCGTCCGAGTAGTTCCCTTTGAGGCCCCGTACTATCCGGGATCGGGGCAATCCGTGTACTACGTACGCGGACCAGTACCCACACTCGACACCGCGCAGCTCGACCAATCGCACGGGCCCGTGTTCATCGACGCAGAGGCCCAGTTGACCCAGTACCGCCTGCTGCTCGAACGACTCGACGACGCGGCGCTGGACGAAGCGCGATCCCGAGAACTCATCCACAAGGTCGCCGAGAGCCTGTGAAAGGAACCACGATGTCCGCACACGCTTGGCAGAGGTCGTCCTACTGCGCACAAGGCGAAGCCTGCGTGAACGTAGCCGAGGCCCCGACCGGGGCAATAGCGCTCACCGAGAGCGGCGACCCCACGGGCGCGATACTCCGCACCACACCCGCCGCCTGGGCCGCCCTCGTGCGCACCCTCAAGGAGAACCACGCCCATGGCTGACATCCGCGCCGACCTCACCTGGGTCCGCGCCGCCCCCGAGGGCGAGGAGGGCCCCGGCCCCTGGATCGAGATCGCCTTCGGCCCGGACGAACTCGTCCACCTCCGCGAGACCGGCGACCCCACCAACGTCGTCACGACCACCCGGACGAAATGGGACGTCTTCACCAAGGGCGTCGTGGCCGGCGAGTTCGACCACTTCGCCGAGGGCGGCGACGGGGAAGTCCCACCGACTCGGCACTGACCACCGGCCCCCATCCCGCACGGCGGCGTGGCACATCACGAGTCGGCCGTCACGTTCCCGCGCAGAAGGTGTCTCCGGGCGCACCGCTCCGTCGATCGACGACCGGGGCGGAGCAGAAGAGCAACGCCCACCCCCGACTGCATACTTCGAGCGCCGATATATGTTCCGCGCATGGAGAAACGTCAGCCGCCCCTGACCGAGTCCCAGTACTTCATCCTCGCCGCCCTTCTGTACGGGCCGCGTCACGGGTACGGCATCATCAAGGCCACCGAGCACGCCACCGACGGACGGCTCAGACTCGCCGTCGGCACTCTGTACGGGGCGCTGGAGCGGATGGAGCGGTCCGGACTGGTGGTCGCCGACCACGAGGAGGTCGTGGACGGGCGACCGCGCCGGTACTACCGGCTCACGCAGGACGGCACCGGTGCGCTTGAGCAGGAGGCGCTGCGCATGCAGCAGGCGGCGGCCCTCGTGACCGGACGTCTCAGGACCCTCGGCACGGCCCAGGCATGAATCGTCTGCTGCTTGCCGCGTACCCCAAGGCCCACCGCAACCGTTCATGCTCGAAGCCGCCGCGCTGATCGCCGCGTGGTGGGCGACGGCCACCACGGGCGACAGTACGGGACGGACGTCGGTGACGCCCTATCAGTTGGCAGCGGCGTGCCGGTGCCTAGACAGGCGAGGTAGCCCGCATGGCCGCCCTGGGTCGAGACCGACGGTGGACGCGCAACCGAAGCCGATCGGATCCGCGCCCAGCCCGAGCCACTGATCGTTCTCGCCATGGCTGGTTCGCCTCGGCCCCATCGGAGGCACCGGGTTCACGACGGACGCCAGTTCGACCGATTCATTCACATGAGCGGTGCTCCAGGCGCGTCCAGCCGCGCGCACGGCGGCACGCCGAACCGATTCTCCGATCACGTGTCCGGCGACCGCACCAGGGGCATGATCGACAATATGAACGACGACCCGGGCCGGATACTCCGCTGGAACTTCTTCATCGGCGGACACCTGAGCGCCTCGGTGCCCGTACGCCTCGTCGAGCGCACCGAAGCGGGGCAGCTGGTGTGGATGGAGGCAGGCACACCGATGTGGCGTACGAAGCTTCCGCACGGAGCACACTTACGGGACATCGCCCCGCACGACCGCCCGGCCGACGGCTACCCCGTGGTCGCCGGCCGGTGGCCGATGGGCAACGCGCTCTTCTACCAGCCCACCGACGCCCCGCACTCCGTTCTCTGGCTCTTCGGCCGCAGACAGAAGTTCCGCGGCTGGTACGTAAATCTGGAGCGCCGGGTCCACCACGGTGACGACATCGACGTCACCGACCACGAACTCGACATCAACGTGGCGCCGGACCGGAGCTGGCAGTGGAAGGACGAGCAGTCCTTCGCCGAGAAGACCGGCGATCCGGCCTACTGGTCGGCCGACGAGGCATCGGCCATCCGGAGCGAGGGCGACTCGGTCGTACGGCTCGCCGAGGCCGGAACGTTTCCCTTCGATGGCACCTGGTGCGACTTCCGGCCGCCGTCGAACTGGAAGACACCACCCCGGCCACCGGTCCCGCGCCACCCCCTGCTCTGACCCGGCCAAGAGCCGTCCGTGCCCTGCGCGAAGGTCTCGGCCAGGGTGGCGGGATGGCATTCATTGCCCGAGGTCACCCCCCGTGATACACAGAGTAACCATACATATTCGGTCATACATCGATTCGATCCGCAGGTCAGGGGGTCGGACCGGCCAAACGTACGAGATCCGGGTAAAGAGAGCCGTCAAGCCGTCGTACGAGTGCAGTTTCATCAGCGAAGATAGAGAGCGACCCGTGCCATGTGGCAGGGGCAATGAACTACCCAACAGGGGCGGTGACTTACATGATCCTGGCAGCTGAAAAGGGCGACATCACCACCATCATCGGCGGAATCGCCCCGAACTGGGGGCCGTTCGGGACCTTGGGCAACGAGGCCCGCGTAATGATCGAGGTCGTGATGGCCATTGCCATCCTGCTCTGCCTCGGCATCGCGGTCTGGGGCGCCGCGAAGCAGCGCATCGGCGCCACGGCACTGCGCGACACGTTCAGCGCGGAGCAGGGCAAGGGGCTGATCGTCGCCGGCCTGACCGGTGTGTTCATCATCGGATCTCTGGGAACCTTGTTCACCATCGTCTACGGGATGGCTGTCTGACCGGCGGTCATCCCACGTCCGGGGCACTCCAGCCCACCCCCACACCATCCGTCCGTCGTGCCCACCGGCAGAGGTTGCGTCTCCCTGATGTCGAGTCACCACACCGCGCCCGCGCGGGAACCCGCACGGCTACCGTCGTACTACCCGATTCAGGAAACGCTTGAGGGGGCGTGCGCGGCATGAGTCCCGGCGACGAGAGAGGCTACGGCAGCGGTCCGGGCCGTACGGACGACGGATACAGCACCATCGGCGGCACGCGCCAGACCCGTACCCGCCTTCCCGACGGCGAGGGCGGCGACGGCTACGGCACCCCCCGCCGCCCCGCCCGCAGCTCGCGTTCCCTCGTCACGGTGGTCGGCGTGGTCGTCCTCCTGATCGCGGCTATCGCGTTCGCGAACATGAGCGGAGGCGGCAAAGACGGCAACGACGGTCGGTCGGGAAGCTCCGGGACCAAGCCGGACTCGTCTTCCACGGCGGCCACGGGGACGAAGCCGGTGACGGGGAAGAACGGTTCGATTCCGTCGGGGTTCGCCCATGACGAACAGGGGGCGCAGAGCGCGGCGTCCAACTTTGCGGTGGCGCTGGGCTCCGTCGGGATGTTCAACGCGGAGACTCGCCAGACCATCGTTCGGGCCACCCACGACCCGGCGGTCGTGGAAGACCTGCTGGCTGCTCTGACAAAGGCCTATTCACCAGGCTTCCTCCAGAACGTCGGCCTCAACGCGGACGGCACCACTCCTAGCGGACTGACCTTCGTTTCTCGAACCGTTCCGGTCGGAACAAAGGTGGTCGATCAGAACGGCGACACAGCCACCGTCGAGGTCTGGTGCACGGGTCTCGTCGGAATGGCCGGGCAAGGCTCCACCAAACCTGTCACCGCAACGTGGTTCACCATCTCCGAAAAGCTCAAGTGGGTGGGCGGCGACTGGAGGATCGAGTCTTCGAGCCAGAAGGAAGGCCCCACGCCAGTCAATGGCGACAACAGGGCCTCGACTGCGGATGAAATCGCTGGCGCGGTTGAGGGATACGGAGGCTTCACCTATGCCCGGTAGCAACCGCCCTCGTGCGCTCTCCCTCGCGGCAGTCCTCAGCAGCCTGCCGGCCACGTTGATTCTGCTCGCTCCACGAGCAACCGCGGCTCCTTCCCCGTCGCCCTCGCCCACCCCAAGCCAGAGCGACAACGCCTGTGACCTCATCGTCGGGCTTGCCAAGGACTACTGCGAAAAAGGCGACGCAGGCGCCCCCTCCAACGTCCCCAGCAGCCCCGACAACTCCCTCGACCCCCTCTCCTCCCTCGCCCGCGGCTGCGCCGACGCCGCCGCGTGGATCGTCGACAAGCTCAGCGACGCGGTGAAGAGCACCGCCAACGTCGACTTCACGAACACCAAGTTCCTCCAGCAGTACGCCATCGTCTTCGCCGCCTCCACCGTCCTCACCCTCGTCCTGTGGCTGCTCGCCGTGGCCAAGCGCGCCATCCGCGGCGTGCCGCTGACCACCGCGATCTCCGAGGCCGTCGGGTTCCTCTGGCTGACGGTCCTCGCCTCGGCGTTCACCCCCCTGATCCTCTACACGGTCGTCTCCGCGACCGACGGGGTCACCGAGATCATCGCCACGTCCTCCGGCGGGCAGACGGACGTCTTCTTCGGATCGTTCGCCAAAGCCCTCAAGAAGGGCTCCGACATCGGCGGCGGACCGATCATGCTGATCGTCGTCTCGCTGGTCTCGATCCTCGCCGCCGGAATCCTCTGGCTGGAGCTCGTCATCCGCGCCGCCCTGCTCTACGTCGGCGCCCTCCTCGGCACCGTGGTCTACGCGGGGCTCGTCGACAAGAACATGTGGGGTCACGTCCGCCGCTGGGCGGGCATCATGATCGCGGTGATCATGGTCAAGCCCGTCATCGTCGTGGTGCTCGGACTGGCCGGCGCGCTCTCCCAGGACGACGGGCCGAACGCGTTCTCCGCGGTCGTGTCCGGCCTCGCCATCATCCTGCTCGCGATCTTCGCCTCCGCGATGATCTACCGGTTCGTCCCCGGCTTCGGCGACGAGATCCAGGGCGCCCGCACCAACCGCAAGCAGGCCACCGACGGCTCGCAGGCCGCCGCCATGATCAGCTCACCGGCCGCCCTCGTCTCCCAGGGCATCAAGACCCACAGCAGCCGCAGCGCCCAGAACAGCGGCGACAGCGGCGGCGGGGCCCGCCCGGCCAACGCGGTCAGCGGCGGTGTCGCCGCGCACAGCTCCCGCAACTCCGGCGGCGGATCCGTCCCCTCCGCCACGCCTCCGCCCCGCAGCGGATCGGGACCGGCCTCCGGCACCCCCCACGGCAGCCGCTCCCCCCGAGGTGGCGGATCAGGCAGTTCAGGTAACAACAGCACGGGAGGTGGAGGGCGTTGACGACTCCGTCCCACACGATCGCGCCCCGCCGTACGTATCTCATCGGCCGAGCCAGGCCGAACGCGATCGTCGGCAAGAACCGCGAGACCGGCGAGATCGCCCTGATCATCGCCGGTGCGTTCCTCGGCATGATGAGCGGACTGGCCGTCCCCTATCTGGGCCCGCGGATCATCCTGCTCGTGGGCTTCCCCCTCCTCGCCCTGGCGATCGTGTACCTCCCGTACAAGCACCGCACCTTCTACAAGTGGTTCGAGATCAACCGCAGCTACAAGCGCTCCCTGCGCCGCGGCACGACTTACCGTTCCGGCGCCATGGAGGCAGGCGTCGGGACCGACGGGCGTGAGGTCGAGATCGGCCCGCCCCCCGGCATCGGCCGGATCAACTGGCTCGCCGCCCCCTTCGGACCGGACGAGATCGCCGTACTCCTGCACGCCGACCGCCGCACCGTCACCGCCGCGATCGAGATCGAGGGCCCCGGCGTCGGCCTGCGCGACAGCGAGGACCAGGAAGCCCTCGTCGACCGGTTCGGCACGCTGCTGAAGCATGTCGCCAACGGCGACGGCTTCGTCACCCGCATCCAGATGCTGGCCCGTACCCTCCCCGCCGACCCCGACGCCCACGCCAAGGACGTCGCCCAGCGCGGCGACCACACGTCCCCGGGCTGGCTGCGGGAGTCGTACGACCAGCTCCAGTCCATGGTCTCCACCTCCAGCGAGCAGCACCGCGCCTACCTCGTCGCCTGCATGCACTACACCCGCGAGCTGGCCGCCGAGGCCAACGCCATGGCCCGCGCCGCCCGTCCCGAGGGCGGCCGCAAGCTCGACCGGGACGCAGGCCTCGCCGTCGTCATGGCACGCGAACTCACCGACATCTGCGCCCGCCTGGCCGAGGCCGACATCCGGGTGCGCCAGCCGCTCGGCCAGAGCCGGCTCGCCTCCCTCGTGCACTCCATGTACGACCCCGACCACCCCATCGACCACATCCAGGCCATGACCAAGCGCAACGCCTGGCCGGCCGAACTCGACGCGGTCGAGCCGACGTTCCTCCAGGCCAAGACCCGCGAGTCGGCCACCCGCGCACCCTGGTGCCACTCCACGGCCTGGGTGAAGGAGTGGCCGATGACACCCGTCGGCGTCAACTTCCTCGCCCCGCTCCTCGTCCACACACCCGATGTGATCCGTACGGTCGCGGTCTGCATGGACCTCGAACCCACCGAGGTCGCCATCGAGCGGATGCTCACCGAGAAGACCAACGACGAGGCGGAAGCCAGCCGTCAGGCCAAGATGAACCGCACCGTCGACCCGCGCGACATCGCCGCACACGGCCGGCTCGACCAGCGGGGTGAAGACCTCGCCAGCGGCGCGGCCGGAGTGAACCTGGTGGGGTACATCACCGTGTCCTCGCGTTCGCCCGAGTCCCTCGCCCGCGACAAGCGGACGATCCGGGCCTCGGCCGGCAAGTCGTACCTCAAGCTGGAGTGGTGCGACCGCGAGCACCACCGCGCCTTCGTGAACACCCTGCCGTTCGCCACCGGCATCCGTCGCTGACCCCGGAACGACCGAGAGAACCGAGAGAAACGAGAGGGAGGTCGGTCACGCCATGCGAGATCCGCTGTCCGCGCTTTCGGACGCCTTCACCGCCTTCCTCTTCGGGAAGGTGGAGACGACGAGGCTGCCCGTCCGTACGTCCACCGGACAGGCCCAGGCCGTCTATCTGCCCACCGCGGCCCCCGGCCTCGGCGACTCCGGCGTGATCATCGGCCGCGAGGTGTACTCGGGCAAGGGCTACATCTACGACCCCTTCCAGTTGTACGGACAGCAGCTCCCCGCCCCGCACTGGCTGGTGCTCGGCGAGTCCGGGAACGGCAAGTCCGCGCTGGAGAAGACGTACGTGCTCCGCCAGCTCCGCTTCCGCGACCGCCAGGTCGTCGTCCTGGACGCCCAGGGCGAGGACGGCGTCGGCGAATGGAACCTCATCGCCCAGGAGCTCGGCCTCACCCCGATCCGCCTCGACCCGACCGCCGCCCTCAACGGCGGCATCCGGCTCAACCCGCTCGACCCCTCGATCACCACGACCGGCCAGCTCGCGCTGCTCCGCACGATCATCGAAGTCGCGATGGGACACGGCCTGGACGAACGGTCCGGCTTCGCACTGAAGGTCGCCCACGCCTACGTCAACGAGACGATCACGGACCGGCAGCCGGTCCTGACCGACATCGTCGACCAACTCCGCCATCCGGAGCCCGAATCCGCCGAGGCGATGAACGTCGACATAGACGATGTACGGGCCTGGGGCCTGGATGTCGCCCTCGTCCTGGACCGGCTGGTCGACGGTGACCTGCGCGGCATGTTCGACGGGCCGACGAGCGTCGGCATCGACCTCGACGCCCCGCTGATCGTCTTCGACCTCTCGCACATCGACCGGAACTCGATCGCCATGCCGATCCTGATGGCGATCGTCGGCGTCTGGCTGGAACACACCTGGATCAGGCCCGACCGGAAGAAACGCATCTTCCTGGTCGAAGAGGCCTGGCACATCATCAACTCGCCCTTCGTGGCGCAGCTCTTCCAGCGCCTGCTGAAGTTCGGCCGACGGCTGGGTCTGTCGTTCGTGGCCGTCGTCCACCACCTCAGCGACGTCGTCGACGGAGCGGCGGCCCGCGAGGCCGCGGCGATCCTCAAGATGGCGTCGACCCGCACGATCTACGCCCAGAAGGCCGACGAGGCCAGAGCGACGGGACGCGTGCTCGGCCTGCCCCGGTGGGCGGTCGAGATCATCCCGACCCTCACCCCCGGCATCGCGGTCTGGGACGTCAACGGCAACGTCCAGGTGGTCAAACACCTGATCACCGAAGCGGAACGCCCACTGGTCTTCACCGACCGCGCGATGACCGAGTCCTCGACCGCCGAACTCGTCCCGGAGGACGTACGCGCCGCCGAGCTGGAGGCCGAGCAGCGCGCGGCCCGGATCGAACAAGAACAACGGCTGAACGAGTCCTCCGAGTCAACGGTGGCATGACATGGCGGGGCGCGGCGAGGTACGTACCGGAGGCAGTGGAAGCGGCGGCATCCCGGACGGGCTGCTGATAGGGCTGCTGGGATTCCTGCTCGGGCTGACGCTCCTGGCCTGGACGGCCACCGGCCTGGCCGGACTCTTCGCGCACGGCGCCTGGCCGGAGGGGGTCACCCTCACCGAGACCCCGCTGGCGATGCGTCGGCTCGTCACCACTCCGCACGACCTCCCGGCCGCCTGGCCGAACACCCCGCCGGACGCACTCTCCGGGTACGGCCTGTTCTGGGGCCTGTTCATCGGCGAGCTGATGGTGCTGGTGGTACTGACGGTGTTCGTGCTGGGCGTGGTGGCCCGCTGGCGGGCGGTGCGCGCGCGGCAGCGCGCCGAACGGCACGGCGGCGGGGGCATGGCCGGAGAAGGAGTCGAGGCCGTACGGTCCCGACAGCACGAGCCCCGCACCGAGGCACCGTCACAACCCCAGCCGGCACCCACCCCCGCTCCCCTCCCTGCGCCGTCGCCGTCGCAGCAGACACTCCAGCACCCGGCGGTCGCACCCGTCCCGGCGGCGACCTCCGCCCCGGAGCAGCCCCCCGCAGCCGCGCCCACGCCCGTGGAGCACGCGCCGTCCGACGCCGATCCGCTCCCCGCCCACGCCGCCGCGCTCCCTGCCCCCCGCACCCCCCTCGTCGTGTACGGACCGGCCGCCATCCGCCGCCCCACCGTCGTCCAGGCGATCCAGGAGGCCGACGGACCCGCGCTCGTCGTCACGTCCGACCCCACCGTCTGGGCCGAGACGAAGGACGCCCGCGCCAAGCTCGGCCCGGTCCTCGTCTACGACCCGGGCCACCTCTGCGACACCCCGGCCCGCCTCCACTGGTCCCCCGTGTCGGGCTGCGAACAGCCCGACACCGCCGCCGCGCACTCCACGGCGCTCCTCGCCCCGGTCCGACCGCAGGCCCGTATCGACGCGACGACTGCCGACACCGCGGAAACGCTCCTGAAGTGCTGGCTGCACGCCGCCGCCATCGACGGCCGCCCCTTCCGCCAGGTCCATCGCTGGGCCCTCGGTGGCAGCGCCCACGAACCGGTGCGCCTGCTCCGTACCCACCCCAAAGCGGCCTCCGGACTCGCGGGCCTGCTGGAGTCCGCACTCACTGCCCACCCCGAACGCCGGGACATGGCACAGGAGTTGACGGTACGCGCCTTCACCGCGCTCTCCTCGGTCCACATCCGCGACGCCTGCACGCCCAACCGGGCGGATTCGCTCGTACTGGAATCTTTCGTGGACGAAGGGGGCACCCTCTATGTGGTGGGTGAACCGATCGAGGATCCCCGCTCGGGTCCCGGAGCGATGCCCCTGCTCACGGCACTCGCCTCGCACGTGGTCGAGCACGGCCGCCGCATGGCCGCACGGTCAACCGACGGTCGGCTCGACCCACCAATGACGCTCGTTCTCGACGACGTCGCCGCGGTGGCACCCCTCCCCCGGCTCCCGGAGCTGCTGTCGACCGGCCAGGCCACCGGCCTGCCGACCCTGGCCCTTCTCCGCTCCCGCGAGCAGGCCCGCGCCCGCTGGACGCAGGACCTCATGGGCTCGCACTGAACGGACCGACCCGACAGGCCCCGCGCGCCACCTACGCCGGACGCCCCAACGCGTACTCGATCTCCCGCGCGGACGGGTCGCCCGGAACCGGCACCGTATGCCCGGTGGCCGCGAAGCCGATCCTCCGATAGAGCGCCGCGGCCCGTGCGTTGTCCTCGTGCACATACAGCCGCACCCGCTCGATCCGTGGCTCACGCAGCGACCACGCCCAGTCCGTCCCGGCCCGGAACAGCGCCTCCGCCAGGCCCGCGCCCCGCGCCTCGGGCCGTACGAACACACCGACCACATGGGCCTGGTGAACGTCGACCGCCTCCCCGAACCGCACCTCCGCGCCCGACCGCTCGATCAGCACGGTGACGCTGCCGTCCCACCGCCCGTCGGGCCCGACGGCGACGAACTGCCGCACTTCGCCCTGCCCGGCCCCGGAGGCGCCGAGCGCCCGGTCCCGCCAGAACCCGTCGGGCCGCGCCACGCTCTGGGCGTACGTCTCCACGAACGCCATCGGCGCCGCCGGGTCCTGCAGGGCGGTCAGCCGCAACTCCTTGACCAGGAGCCACTCATCGGCGCGTACCGCTCGAATCACATGTTCCATCCGCCGATCCTTTCCGTGACCACCCGACCTGTGCAAACAACATTTGTCGGACAGGGCGTCGTCGTACCCCGGTACTACCCGCCCCACCACATCCCGCCCCGGGTCCGACGCCCGCGGCACGCCCCCTCCGTAGCGTCGACCCCATGATCAGGGCATACGAACTCACCAAGAGGTACGGAGACACCACCGTCGTCCACGGCCTCGACTTCACGGTCCGGCCCGGGACCGTCACCGGATTCCTCGGACCGAACGGCGCCGGGAAATCGACGACCATGCGCATGCTGCTCGGCCTGGACGCGCCCACCCGAGGCCGCTCGACGATCGGCGGACGGGCGTACGCCGCCCACAGCGCCCCGCTCACCGAGGTCGGCGCGCTCCTGGAGGCCCGCTCCGTGCACCCCGGCCGGACCGCCTTCAACCACCTCATGGCGCTCGCCCACACCCACGGCATCCCGCGCGGCCGCGTGGAGCACGTCCTCGATCTGGCGGGGCTGAACACGGCCGCCCACAAACGGATCAAGAGCTTCTCGCTCGGCATGGGCCAGCGCCTCGGCATCGCCGCCGCGCTGCTCGGCGATCCGGCCACCCTCATCCTGGACGAGCCGGTCAACGGCCTCGATCCGGAAGGCGTGCTGTGGATCCGCAACCTGCTGAGATCCCTCGCCGACCAGGGCCGTACGGTCCTCGTCTCCTCACACCTGATGAGCGAGATGGCCCTCACCGCCGACCACCTGATCATCATCGGCCGAGGCCGGCTCCTCGCCGACACGACGGTCGCCGACCTCGTGGCCACCGCGGGCGGCGCGTCGGTGAAGGTCGTCACCCCGCGTGCCCGAGACCTGCGCGAGCTCCTCACCGGTCCCGGCATCGAGATCGCCTCCGGTCCCGCCTCGGCCCCCGACGAGCTGGAGGTCCACGGCACGGACGCGGCACACATCGGCCGCACGGCAGCCGCGCACGCCATCCCCCTGTACGAACTCACCCCGCGGACCGCCTCCTTGGAACAGGCCTTCATGGACCTGACCCAGGAGTCGGTCGAGTACCGGATCACCGCCCCCGAACCGACCGGAGCCCTCGCATGACGACCGCGGTCAGCCACCCGGCCCACCGTCCGGAACGACACCCGGAACAAAGCCCGTACCAAATCACGGCCACCCGGGTCCTGCGCTCCGAATGGCACAAGCTCCGGTCCCTGCGCTCCTCCTGGATCACTCTGATCTCGGCGTCCGCCCTGATTCTCGGCATCGGCGTGGTCATGGGGGCGACGTACACCTCGGGCGGCGGCGATTCCGACGTCGACACGGTCGTCCTGGTGCTCTACGGCTCGGTGCTCGGTACGTTGTGCACGGTGGTCCTGGGCATCCTGGTGACCGCGGGCGAGTACTCGACGGGCCTCATCCGCGCCTCGCTCACCGCGGTCCCGCGCAGACTCCCGGTCCTGTGGGCGAAGGCGGCGGTCTTCACCGCCACCGTCTTCGTGGTCATGTTCACCACCGCCCTGCTCACCTTCGTCATCGCCCAGACGCTCCTCCACGACACCGACCAAGCGGCCTCGCTCGGCGACCCGGGCGTGTTCCGCGCGGTCCTGGGCAACTCCGCCGGCATCACCCTGCTCAGCCTGATCGCGCTCGGGCTCGGCGCCCTGATCCGCTCCGTACCGGGCGCGATCGGCGCGTTCATCGGGGGCGTGATGATCCTTCCGGAGGTCCTCTCCATGCTGCCGTACGACACGGTGAGGACCGCCGTCACGTACTTCCCCACCCAGGCCGCGGGCGCTCTCGGCTCCGCCACCCCGCTCCCGGGCGAGGCCTCCGTGGGCGGAGCCCTGCTCGCTCTGTGCCTGTGGGCCGGGACCGCCTTGTGCGCGGCCGCGCTGCTGCTGCGCCGACGCGACGCATGACGCCGGACCGGCCGCCCGCGAGGATGGACACGTGACGGACGACGACAAGGACCGGGGTTCGGGCACCACCGCACTGACCGGGCTCCTCCAGCAACTGCTCCAGCGCGTCCGCGCGTTCGACCTGTGTCGGCCCGTGGTCTGGAACGGACTGCTCACCACGCTCTGGGTGATCTTCGCCGTACTCGACTTCACCACCGGCGGCTGGCGCACCGTGGCCGGCAACCGGAACGTGCCCGAACCCGTGGTCCTGCTGATGAGCGTGGCGTTCTCCGCACCCCTGCTGTGGCGCCGTGCCCATCCGTCGGCCGTCCTGGCGTTCATGACCCCGTTCGCCCTGATCAATGTCTGGACGGGGGCGCTCGTCCAGGCCGCCTACCTGCAGCAGATCGTCATCTTCAACATCGCGCTACGGCTGCCCATGCGGGCCCTGGCACGGGCGGGCGCCCTGGTGATCGTTCCGCTCGTGGTCGGCTCGGTGCGCTTCCCGCACAGCTGGGACCTGCTGTTCGTCCCCCACCTCTGGGCGTTCGCACTCGCGGCCCTGCTGGGGATCGTGGTCCGTACGCGCAAGGAGTACACGGAGGCCCTGGTCGACCGTGCCCACCGGCTGGAGCTCGAACGCGACCAGCAGGCCCGGCTCGCCGCCGCCGCCGAACGGACCCGGATCGCCCGGGAGATGCACGACATCATCGGCCACAACCTCTCCGTCATCACGGGCCTCGCGGACGGCGGCGCCTACGCGGCGGCCAAGAGCCCCGACCGGGCGGCCCAGGCCCTGGAAGCCATCGGCACCACGAGCCGACAGGCCCTCACAGAACTGCGCCGTCTGCTCGGTGTCCTGCGCGACCACCCCGCCGAGGCCGACCGCACCCCGCAGCCGACCCTCGACGACATGGACGCGCTCCTCACCGGTGTACGAACAGCAGGCCTCCCCGTGCGCCTGCGCGTCCGGGGCACGCCTCCGCCGTCCCCGCCCACCGCCGGGCGGCAGTTGACGGTCTACCGAGTGGTGCAGGAGGCCCTCACCAATACGCTGAAGCACGGCGGCACCGACCCGTCGCCGACCGCGGAGGTCACGCTCACCTACCGGGCGAAGGAGCTGGAGGCCCTGATCACGGACACGGGCACCACCCGGGACGGACCCGAGGGCGGCGGGCAGGGAATCACCGGGATGCGCGAACGGGCATCCCTCTACGAAGGCACACTCGAAGCGGGCCCACTGCTGACGCAGGCCACAGCCACGGCTCCGGCAACGGCCGGCTGGCAGGTACGGCTCCGACTGCCCCTGGAGGACACCCCCTCGTGACGACCGTGCTGATCGCGGACGACCAGCCGATGCAACGCTTCGGCTTCCGCATGCTGCTGGAGAGCCAGGACGACATGACGGTCGTCGGCGAGGCCGCCAACGGTCACGAGGCTCTGAGCCTCGTCTCCCAGCACCATCCGGACGTGGCGTTGATGGACATCCGCATGCCTCTCCTGGACGGCATCGAAGCCACGCGCCGCATCATCAGGTCCGGTGCCCGCACGCGCGTCCTCATTGTCACGACGTTCGATCTCGACCGGTACGCGTACGACGGCCTCCGTGCTGGCGCCAGCGGCTTCCTCATCAAGGACGCGCTGCCCGAGGAACTCCTCTCCGGCATACGGGCCGTGGCCGACGGCGACGCGGTGGTCGCCCCCAGCCTCACCCGCCGCCTGCTGGACGCGTACGCACACCATCTGCCGGCCGTGCCCGGCGGCCCGACCACACCGGACGCCCGCATCGCGAACCTCACCGAACGGGAAAGGGAAATCCTCACGGTCATCGGCCGGGGATGGACCAACACGGAGATCGCCGAGCGGCTCCACCTCGCGGAATCGACGGTGAAGACACATGTCACGCGCATTCTCGCCAAAACGGGATCCCGCGACCGTGTCCAGGCAGTCATCCTGGCCTACGACACCCGCTTGGTCACCGCCGGCTGAACAACCGACCAAGGGCTGTCCCGTAATCACCACCGACTGAAAAAGAGGGCTGAACGCAGAAAAGCCCCGTGCCACAAGGGCACGGGGCTTCTCCGTAAAAGGAGTTCGGCGGCGTCCTACTCTCCCACAGGGTCCCCCCTGCAGTAC
>NZ_JBIWOS010000001.1:1457442-1465433 GCF_044767885.1 Streptomyces sp. NPDC101194 | reverse complement strand
AGTTCTCAAGGAACGGACGCTTCCTTTGTACTCACCCGCAGAACACTCTCTGGGGCTTTCCTCCGGGCTTTTCCCTTCGGTCTTGCGTTTCCGACTCTATCAGACTCTTTCGTGTCCGATTCCCGGTCGAAGCGGGGTTGCTTTCCAGTTCCACACTTTCGCGTTTCCCTTTCCGGCGGTTCCAACCTTACCAGACTCTTTTCTCACCGTTTCCGGTTCGAATTTGAATTCCGGTGGCCGATTGGAATGGCCTTGCCTTTCGGCGTGTCCACTACATTAGCCGATTTCCTTGGCGACTCATAATCGAGTCGATGAGGACGAATTACGGCATGCCGAATTCGCACCCGCCAGGGTGAATCGTAGGTAGTGGTTGGCCACTTCGGGATGCTCGAGCGATCCAATGGACCGCAGCGACAGCAGTGCCCGTTTCAAGCGGCTCGGGCTACATTAGGTGGCTCCCAAGGAGGAGTCAAGTTGCGCGGCGGCGTGGCACATGGGCTCTGTACGGGCTCACCGTGGGGTCTCCGTCGATCCAGAAGCGCCAGGGATGTGTGGCCCCGTCACCGCCCACTCCGGTACGCGGACCGTTGCGCACCTGGTCACGGGGTGGAGGGGTGCCGTGCAGTAGGGACAGCGGGGCATCGGGGTGTGCGATGGCGTCGGTGCCGTTCAGGGCGCGGTCGACGTCGAGCGCGGTAGCCAGTCGGGCCGGGCCTTTGGCCAGTTCCTTGTCGTTGCGGGCCGAGAGTCGACGTTTGCGGGTCAGGTCGGCACCGACCTGAATGTCGCCGGCCCGGAGCAGGACTCCGGATGCCTTGCCCTCCGGGCCGCACACCAGGTTCAGGCAGTGCCACATTCCGTAGGTGAAGTACACGTACGCGTGACCGGGCGGCCCGTACATGACGCTGTTGCGCGGGGTGCGGCCTCTGAACGCATGCGATCCCGGGTCCATCTCGCCCGCGTAGGCCTCCACCTCCGTGAGGCGCAGCTCGATGGGGCCTTCGGGGGTGCTGCGTACCAGGGTGCGGCCCAGGAGGTCGGGTGCCACGTCCAGTACGGGGCGGTCGAAGAAGTCACGCGTCAGCGGGGTACGGTCCAGGCCCTCGATCATGGCGTTCGAGGCTACCTGGAACCGAACACGGTCGTGACGCGTATCCAGGGGTCAGGACCAAGGAGGAGTAAACATGGGCTTCAAGCGGCTGCTCGCGAGCATGGGTGCCGGTGGTGCCTCGGTGGAGACCGAGCTGACCGAACTCAATGTCGTACCGGGTGGGGTCGTACAGGGCGAGGTCCGGATCCAGGGGGGATCCGTGGATCAGCGCATCGAGGGGCTCTCCGTCGGTCTGCAGGCCCGGGTCGAGGTCGAGGGCCAGGACACCGAGACCAAGCAGGACATCGAGTTCACCACGCTTCGACTCGGCGGCGCGTTCGAGGTGCAGGCCGGTGCCGTGCACGTCGTGCCGTTCGGGCTCGAGATTCCCTGGGAGACGCCGATCACGATGTTCGCCGGTCACCATCTGCACGGCATGAACATCGGTGTGACCACGCAGCTCGAGATCGCGCGGGCCCTGGACTCGGGCGACCTGGACCCGATCAATGTGCACCCGCTGCCGGCCCAGCAGGCCATTCTCGACGCTTTCGGGCAGCTCGGTTTCGGCTTCCGCAGCGCGGACATGGAGCGCGGCCACATTCGCGGTACGCGCCAGCGGCTGCCGTTCTACCAGGAGATCGAGTTCTTCCCGCCCCAGCAGTACCGCGGGCTGAACCAGGTGGAGCTGACGTTCGTCGCGGACGACCGGGAGATGGACGTCGTACTGGAGATGGACAAGAAGTCCGGGCTCTTCAGCGAGGGCAGCGACTCGTACCGCACGTTCAAGGTCGGGCTGAACGACTTCCACGGGACCGACTGGGCGGCGTACCTCAATCAGTGGCTCGCCGAGGTCGGCGGTCGGCGCAACTGGCTCTAGGGTCGGTGGAAGACCTGCCGACATCAGTAGAGCGATCAGGAGAGGTGCTGACGTGACCGAGCCGAAGAGGGCGCCGCTGCCGCACGACTTCCATCCCCAGGTGCCGTCCTTCACGGTGGTGAGCGAGGACCTCGCCCCCGGTGCCGTTCTGGCGGACGCCCAGGTGTTCGCGGCCGGGAACACCTCACCCCAGCTGCGGTGGGAGGGCTTCCCGGCCGGGACCAGGAGCTTCGCCGTGACCTGCTTCGATCCGGACGCTCCGACCGGCAGCGGATTCTGGCACTGGGTGGTCTTCGACATCCCGGCCTCGGTCACGGAGCTGCCGACGGGTGCGGGCAGCGGGAAGTTCGAGGGGCTGCCCGCCGGGGCCGCGCAGGTCCGTAACGACTACGGGTCGAAGGAGTTCGGCGGCGCCGCACCGCCGGCCGGCGAGAACCACCGCTATGTCTTCACCGTGTACGCGGTGGACAGCGAGAAGCTGGGTGTCGACAGCGATGTGTCGCCCGCGGTCGTCGGATTCAACCTGCGGTTCCACACGCTGGGACGCGCCCAGCTGATCGGTGAGTACACGGGTCCCGCCTGATACCGGTGAGCCGAGAATTCTCCCGCTGTTTGCCCTGCCCTGGTCCTGGAGAGATCAGGGCAGGGCATTTTTTTATTGCGTTGTCCATCACGGCCTGCCCGGCCAGAGTTGATCCGGGCCTGCCGGAGGGCGGGCGGCACACGGGAGGTGGGCGAGATGCGGGACACGCTGGTACTGAACGCGAGCTTCGAGCCGCTGTCGACGGTGACGCTGAAGCGTGCGGTGGTGCTGATTCTGCAGGACAAGGCCGTCGTCGAGCAGTCGCATCCCGATCTCCGCATGCGTGGCGCCGCCGTGGACATCCCGGTGCCCCGGGTGATCAGGCTCTGCCGGTACGTACGGGTGCCGTTCCGAAGACAGGCCCCGTGGTCCAGAAGGGGTGTGCTGATACGGGACCAGCACCGGTGCGCGTACTGCGGACGGCGGGCGAGCACCGTCGACCACGTGGTGCCGCGTGCCCAGGGTGGTCAGGACACCTGGCTCAACACGGTGGCGTCCTGCGCGGAGGACAATCACCGCAAGGCCGCCCGGACCCCGGAACAGGCGGGGATGCCGCTGCTGAAGCAGCCCTTCGTCCCGTCTCCCGCGGAGGCGATGCTGCTGGCGATGGGGGCCGGTGAGCGGTCGGCGCTGCCTGAGTGGCTGGACCGTACCGCGGCGTAGTCGGCACGCGTCCTGTCGTACCCGAAGCCCGTCTCCTTGCGGAGGCGGGCTTCCGTGTCAGCGGAGCACCAGCTGGACGATGGCGACCGTCCCGACCACGACGATGAGGACGCGCAGGACGATCGGACTGAGGCGGCGGCCGACCTTGGCGCCTATCTGACCACCGAGCGCGGAGCCGACCGCGATCAGCACGACGGCCGTCCAGTCGAAGTCCGCGACGAAGAGGAAGAAGAGCGCGGCGATGCTGTTGACGACGGCTGCCAGGACGTTCTTGACGGCGTTGAGGCGCTGCATCGTGTCGTCGAGCAGCATGCCCATCAGGGAGAGGTAGATGATCCCCTGGGCGGCGGTGAAGTAGCCGCCGTAGACGCTGGCGAGCATCAGTCCGAAGAAGAGGAGCGGGCCGCCGTCGGGGCGGGCGGTGGTGCCGGTGTGTGCGCGTCGGCGCTGGACGGCTCCGCTGATGCGGGGTTGCAGGATGACCAGCACGAGGGCCAGGGCCACGAGGATCGGCACGATCGTCTCGAACGCCGTGGAGGGCAGGGCCAGCAGGAGGGTGGCACCGGTGAGTCCGCCGATCAGCGCACCGACGGCGAACTTGAGGACGCGGCGCCCCTGCCCGGCGAGTTCCTTGCGGTAGCCGATGGCGCCGCTGATCGAACCGGGGATCAGGCCGAGGGCGTTGGAGACGGTGGCGGTGACCGGGGGCAGGCCGGTGGCGAGCAGTACGGGAAAGGTGATCAGCGTTCCCGATCCGACGATCGTGTTGATCGTGCCCGCGCTGATACCCGCGGCGAAGACGGCGAGCATCTCCCAGGTGGTCATGGCGAATCCCCCGTGCATGATCGGTGCTTGGTGCATTGATCATGCACGAGGGCGTGTACGCGTCAGTCGACCGGGGGTTGTTCCCGGCGTTCCTTGCCGGTGTCGAAACCGGGGGCGCCGGAGCCGAGGTTGCCGAAGGCCCCGCTGAGGCCCTTGAGCGCGTCGCCGATCTCGCTGGGCACGATCCAGAGCTTGTTGGCATCGCCTTCGGCGATCTTCGGGAGCATCTGGAGGTACTGGTAGGAGAGAAGCTTCTGGTCCGGGTCGCCGGCATGGATGGACTCGAAGACCGTACGGATGGCCTGGGCCTCGCCCTCCGCACGCAGGGCCGAGGCCTTGGCCTCACCCTCGGCGCGCAGGATCGCGGACTGCTTCTCGCCCTCGGCGGTGAGGATCGCGGACTGCCTGGTTCCTTCGGCCTGGAGGATCGCGGCGCGCTTGTCACGGTCGGCGCGCATCTGCTTCTCCATCGAGTCCTGGATGGAGGTGGGCGGTTCGATCGCCTTGAGTTCGACGCGGTTGACCCGGATGCCCCACTTGCCGGTCGCCTCGTCGAGGACTCCGCGGAGGGCTGCGTTGATCTCCTCGCGGGAGGTCAGGGTGCGCTCCAGGTCCATGCCGCCGATGATGTTGCGGAGGGTGGTGACGGTGAGCTGCTCGATCGCCTGGATGTAGCTGGCGACCTCGTAGGTCGCGGCCCTCGCGTCGGTCACCTGGTAATAGATGACGGTGTCGATGTTGACGACCAGGTTGTCCTGGGTGATCACCGGCTGGGGCGGGAACGGGACCACCTGTTCACGCAGGTCGATGCGGTTCCTGATGGAGTCGATGAACGGAACGACGATGTTCAGGCCCGCGTTGAGCGTGCGGGTGTAGCGGCCGAAGCGCTCCACGATGGCGGCGCTGGCCTGTGGGATGACCTGGATCGTCTTGATCAGGGCGATGAAGACGAGCACCACCAGAATGATCAGAACGATGATGATCGGTTGCATCGTGTTCCTCGTTGCCCTTCGGTTGCCGACGGATCGCGATGATCGAGGTCGAGTTCGTGGGAGGGGCCGTACGGCTCGACGGCCCCGATCTCATGATGATCGACTTCGAGTCTGACAGAACGTGCGCTGTCATGTGGGTGGTTCGGTCACATGACGACTGCTGTTGCTCCGTCGATGTCGACGACATCGACCTGTTGGCCCGGATCGAAGCTCTGGTCCCCGTCGAGTGCGCGGGCGGACCAGGTCTCTCCGGCCAGTTTGATCCGGCCGCCGCTGCCGTCGACCCGTTCCAGGACGACTGCCTGACGGCCTTTCAGCGCATCTATGCCGGTGGCGAGTTGAGGCCGGTCGGCGCGGTGCCTGGTGGCGATCGGGCGCACCACGGCGATGAGCGCCACGGAGACCACGACGAAGACCAGCACTTGGGCCACGATGCCGCCGCCGAGTGCCGCGACGACCGCTGCGGCGACCGCCCCGACGGCGAACATGCCGAATTCGGGCATCGCGGTCAGGACGAGCGGGATGCCCAGTCCCACCGCACCGATCAGCCACCACACCCACGCTTCGATGTCCACGTGGTCATGGTAGGACCGCGGGTGCCCTCGCGGACAGGGCGCAGCCGGGCGGGCGCGACGTCGCCCGCGGAGACCGTCGGCCGACCGTACCGGGCCGTGCCGTCGAACCACCGTCCGCCGTGCGCCGTGCGCCGAGAGGCCCGGGGCCATTCGTCCGGATCGGGCCGGCCCGGCGTGATCCGGCCGAGAGGCCCTAGGAGAGCGGGAGTCCGTGGGCCGTGTAACGGTCGCCGGTGTGCTCGACGACGAGCGGCAGACCGAAGCAGAGGGAGAGGTTGCGCGAGGTGAGCTCGGTCTCCATCGGACCGGCGGCGAGCACCTTGCCCTGGCGGATCATCAGGACGTGGGTGAAGCCGGGAGCGATCTCCTCGACATGGTGGGTGACCATGATCATGGAGGGGGCGTACGGGTCACGGGCCAGTCGGCCCAGGCGGCGGACCAGGTCCTCGCGGCCACCGAGGTCGAGTCCCGCGGCGGGCTCGTCCAGGAGCAGCAGTTCGGGGTCGGTCATCATGGCGCGGGCGATCAGGGTGCGCTTGCGCTCGCCCTCGGAGAGGGTGCCGAACTTGCGGTCGAGGTACTCCGTCATGCCGAGCCGGTCGAGGAAGGCGCGGGCACGCTCCTCGTCGACGGCTTCGTAGTTCTCGTGCCAGGTGGCGGTCATGCCGTACGCGGCGGTGAGCACCGTCTGCAGGACGGTCTGGCGCCTGGGCAGCTTCTCGGCCATGGCGACGCCCGCGATGCCGATGCGGGGTCGGAGTTCGAAGACATCGGTGCCGACGCCGCCGAGTTGTTCGCCGAGGATCCTCGCGGTGCCGGTGCTCGGGAAGAGGTAGCTGGACGCGATGTTGAGGAGGGTGGTCTTGCCGGCGCCGTTCGGGCCGAGGATGACCCAGCGCTCCCCCTCCTTGACCTGCCACGAGACATCGTCCACCAGAGCGCGTCCGTCGCGGACCACGGATACGTCCACCAGCTCCAGTACATCGCTCATGGCGCGTTGTCTCCCCATGCAGTGTCGAGATCGTCGCGTGCCTGTGGGCACAGCTCCCAGGGAAATCTACGCCACCGCGGGAGCACGGCAGGCGCTGGGCCCGTGTGACGACAGGCCCCCGCTCCGTTCCCTAGGCTGTTGCCATGCTTTCGGAACCACGCTCAGGGCTGCTGGCCGCTTGGGGAAACGCACTTCTCGCGGGACTCGTGTCCCCGGACGACGCGGCGCTCGCCGTCGTCGGACAGGACGCGGTGCATCGTGTGGAGGGACTGCCGGGTGAGGCGGGGCCGGTGGGGCTCACGCTGGCGCTCGGACGGTTGCGGGGCCTGGGGGTGACCGGCTTCCGGGTCGCGCTGCCGGCCCCCGGGCATCCACTGGGGCTGAGCGGTCCCCCGGACTTCAACGCGCGGGCGTTGGAGGCGGAGGAGGCGGTGGTCGCCGTCGGAGCGCCGTACGGGCTGGTGCCCGAGGTGCGTGAGGTGGGCCCGGAGGGGGATCTGCACGTCGAGGTGGTGTGGCGTTGCCTGCCGGTGCGGGAGGCGCCGCCGGCCGATGTGCCGTCGCTGGGTGAGGCGGAACGGGAGCTGGCCGAGGCGTTGCGGGATGCGACGGCGGTGCTGTCGCGGTTGGACGTGGCCGGTTCCGGGCCGGTGGCGGAGGCGGCGGTGGACGCGTACCGGGCACGGGTGGAGCGGGGGCGCGAGGTCCTCGCTCCGGGGTATCCGCCGCGGGCGGTGCGGGTGCTGGAGCTGGCGCAGCGGGTCGGTCTGCTGATCTCGGTGGCGTACGAGAACGGGCACGGCGGGGCGGTGAGTGCGTCGGAGATCGCCGCCCGGGGGGAGGCACTGCGGCCGGTGGAGCGGGTCGCCCGGCGGGCGCAGGTTGCCGCGTACAACGCTTATGTGGAGGAGCAGGAGCGCGGGCGGTAGGGCTTGGAGGCCCGAGTGGGCATCCGTTGTCGCCGCCGGACGGGCTCGACGCGCCCGTCCGGCGGCGCACCGGCCGGTAAGACCGGTCAGCCGTTCAGGCCGAGGTTGCCGAAGGCCGGGTTGAGCAGGCCGATCACGTCGACGGTGTTGCCGACCACGTTCACCGGGACGTGTACCGGGACCTGGACGACATTGCCGCTGACCACGCCCGGGGAGTGGGTCGCGGCGCCGTGGGCGCCCGCGCCGTGGCCGGTGGCGGAGGCCGCGCCGGCACCGGCGGCGATGAGTCCACCGGCGATGGCGGTGACGGCGGCGGCCTTCTTCAGGTTCTTCACTTCAGGATCCTCCGAGGCGTTCTCCAGGGTGCTGCGGCGGTCGGCCGCAGCACCCGGGAGAAACCCACGGAGTCGAACAGGGTGGGGCCTGTGGGCGCCAAACACCCCACCCTATTAAAAAAGGCCACGCC
>NZ_JBIWOS010000001.1:1357068-1457432 GCF_044767885.1 Streptomyces sp. NPDC101194 | reverse complement strand
GGGGGGGGGCGCGGCGGCCACATCTTTCCGTTTCTACATCGCGGCCCCCCCGGCGGGTCACCCCCGGGGGGGGCGGGGGGCGCCCCCCCCCCCGTCCACCACGCCTCGGAGTCGAACAGGTTGCGCCGTGTGGGCGACATACACCCGACAGTATGAATCTCGGACCGGAGGAAGGCGGTCCGTCCCGGTGCCGCTCAGCCCGCCGCCCCGTGCCGGACGGCCCAGAGGGCGGCCTGCGTCCGGTCCGAGAGATCGAGCTTCATCAGGATGTTCGAGACGTGTGTCTTCACGGTCTTCTCGGAGAGGACCAGTGCTCGCGCGATCTCCCGGTTGGAACGGCCGTCGGCGATCAGGCCCAGCACTTCCCGCTCACGTTCGGTGAGGGAGCTCCCACGGCCCGTACCGCCGCCCGCGTCGTCCTGGGCGAGGAGGGCTCCCGCGACCTCCGGCTGGAGCAGGACGTGGCCCGCGTGCACCGAGCGGATGGCGCCGGCCAGGGCGTCCGGGTCGACGTCCTTGTACACGTAACCGGAGGCTCCGGCACGCAGGGCGGGGACCACGGTGCGCTGCTCGGTGAAGCTGGTGACGATGAGGACCTTGGCCGGGTTCTCCAGCTCGCGGAGCTTGCGCAGGGCCTCGATCCCGTCGGTGCCGGGCATCTTGATGTCCATCAGGACGACATCGGGGCGGAGCTCCTCCGTCCTGGCCACTCCTTCGGCGCCGTCGGACGCCTCGCCGACCACTTCGATGTCGTCCTGGACCTCCAGGAACGTACGCAGACCGCGGCGGACCACCTGGTGGTCGTCGACCAGCAGCACCCTGATGATCCTGTCAGCCACCGGGTACCTCCATCTCGATCGTGGTGCCCTTGCCGGGCGCCGATTCAACGATGAGTCTTCCGCCGACCCCGCTCGCGCGGTCCCGCATGGACACCAGGCCCAGGTGCCGGCCTGCCTGCCGGGTCGCCGCGGGTTCGAATCCGCCGCCGTCGTCGGTGATCCGGAGCAGCGTGCCGCCGCCGTGCCGGGCCAGCGTGACGGTGACGTGCTCGGCGCCGGAATGGCGCAGTGCGTTGTGCAGGGCCTCCTGGGAGACCCGGAGCAGCGCCTCCTCCTGAGCGGCGGGCAGGGCCCGTACGCCCAGGCTCTCGAAGGTGACCCGGGCCGTGTGGGCCCGGTCCAGGACCTGGATCTGGGTACGGAGCGTGGCGACGAGACCGTCCTCGTCGAGAGCGGCGGGGCGCAGTTCGATGACGGCGGCGCGCAGCTCGTCCACTGCTTCCGCGGCGAGCGCGGCGACCTGCTGCAGCTCGCCCTTGGCGCGGGCCGGGTCGCGGTCGATCAGGGCGGTGGCGGCCTGTGCCGTGAGCCGCAGCGAGAACAGCTTCTGACTGACCGCGTCGTGCAGCTCATGGGCGAGCCGGGACCGCTCCTCGGCGATGGTGAGTTCGCGGCTCCGCTCGTACAGCCGGGCGTTGGTGAGGGCGATCGCCGCGTGCTGGGCGAGGATCGACAGCAGTTCCTCGTCCTCCCCGGTGAACCCGCAGCTGCCTTCCGGCTTGGGGCAGCGCTTGTTGGCGAGGAAGAGTGCGCCGATGATCTCGTCGCCGTCCCGGACGGGGAGGCCGAGGAAGTCGGACATGTCGGGGTGCGCGGCGGGCCAGCCCTCGAAGCGGGGATCCCTTCGGACGTCCGCGAGGCGCTCGGGCTTCGCCTCGTGGAGCATCGCGGCGAGGATGCCGTGCTGCCGGGGCAGGGGGCCGATGGCCTTCCACTGCTCGTCGCTGACGCCGTCGACGACGAACTGGGCGAAGCCGCCGTGGTCGTCGGGGACGCCCAGGGCCGCGTACTCGGCGTCCAGCAGCTCACGGGCCGAGGCGACGATCGTCTTGAGGACGTCCCGCACTTCGAGGTGCCGGCTCATGGCGAGCAGCGCGGCACTCACCGCTGCGAGGCCCGACGGTGGGCGATGACTCATGGCCTCACGGTACCGGCGGGGGCGGACGTGGCGTATCAGCCCGTGGAAGGCCGTCGACGGGGACGCAGGGACTAGGTCCGTCGACGACGTGGGGTGCGGTGATCCCCTACGGGTCCGGCAGGCCCAGGAAGGCCCAACTACCGTTCTCCGATGCGGAACCTAACCCTCTGGATTGCTTGAGCAACGGTTGGTGAGTTTGCCGCCCGACCGGTGTGAGGCCGGGCATAGGACCCACATCACTTACGAAGCTCGCTAGTGGAGACGTAAGTGCCACATCAACAGTCATGAGCGCGGGGCATCGCGTTCGAGCGGGGCACCGATCCACTATCCGGGTTCGTACGTCACACCTTTGCCACCAGATTTTGCTGGCGCTAAGAATTGCACCCGTCCCCGACGGAGATGCGAAAGCTTCCCGTCTTCGTCCTCCGTGAGGACTCCCGCGATTCGAAGAGGTACGTCTGTATGTCCCTGTCCAGCATCCCCGGCAGTTGTCGTCGCCTGAACAAGACCCAGAAGCTCTCCGTCGCGGGCATCTCCGCCGTTGCCGTCGCCTCGCTCTCGTTCTCGCTCGTCCCCGCCAACGCGGAATCCAAGCCCGAGGCGCAGACCCCCACGTCCGCCGCCCCCGTGGTTCTCGCGTCGGCCGTCGGTAATCCGCAGGCCAAGGCACTGCAGGCCAGCCTCATCGAGCAGCACTCCACCGCCGCGAATCTGATCAAGGCCGCAGACCTCGCCAGGGCCGAGGAGGCCGCCGCCGTGAAGGCGAAGGCCGAGGCCGCCGCGAAGGCCAAGGCCGCCGCCGCTGCCAAGGTCAGGGCCGAGGCCGAGGCGAAGGCCAAGGCCGCCGAGAAGCGCAACGGGACGCAGGCCGCGAGCCGCTCCGAGACGCGCACCCCGGTCTACGCCAACAACCTGGACGGCTGGATCAGGCAGTCCCTGGACATCATGCGGGCCCACGGCATCCCCGGTTCGTACGACGGTCTGCACCGCAACATCATGCGGGAGTCCACCGGCAACCCCAACGCCATCAACGGCTGGGACATCAACGCCAAGAACGGCACCCCGTCCTGCGGGCTGCTGCAGGTCATCCGGCCGACGTTCAACGCGTACCACGTCTCCGGCACCTCGACGAACATCTACGACCCGGTCGCCAACATCACCGCCGCGGCCAACTACGCCGCCGACCGGTACGGCTCGATCGACAACGTCAACAGCGCGTACTGACCGGCTCCGGACGTCCTCGGACGATCCGTGCGTCGAACGGCACACGCCGACGCCGGAGGGCGGCAACCCCACGTGGGGTTGCCGCCCTCCGGCGTTTCGTGCCGGTGCTCGCGCCTACTTGCGCATGACCTCCGGCTCGTGGCGACGCAGCAGTCGCGCGACCGCGATGCCGCAGATGATGCCGAGCAGCAGCAGCACCGAGATGTTCATCCCCCACTGGCCGGCCGAGTGCTCCCACAGCGGGTCGAGGTCGGTCGGGTTCTTCGGGTCCCACGGCGCCATGAGGTGGGAGAGGTCGAGCGTCGTGCCCGCACCGGCGATGGCCCAGCGGGACGGCATCAGCCAGGCGAACTGTTCCAGGCCGGGCGATCCGTAGACCTGGAAGAGGATGCCGGTGAAGACGACCTGGACGATCGCGAACATGACCAGCAGCGGCATCGTCTTCTCGGAGGTCTTCACCAGCGAGGAGATGACCAGGCCGAACATCATCGAGGTGAAGCCGAGCGCGATGATCGTCAGACAGAGCTCGACGGCCGGCGGCATGATCAGGCCCTCTGCGGGCAGCTCACGGGTGGAGAATCCGATGCCGCAGATGATCACGCCCTGGAAGGCCGTGATCACGCCGAGGACGATCACCTTGGACATCAGATAGGCCGAACGGGAGAGACCGGTGGCCCGTTCCCGTTCGTAGATGACGCGTTCCTTGATCAGTTCTCGTACGGAGTTGGCCGCGCCGGAGAAGCACATGCCGACCGCGAGGATCAGCATGATCGTTCCGGCGGCCCCGTTGAACCGGGACGGCGGCTTCGGCGGGGCCAGGCCGAAGTTGGCCGGAATGACCACGCTGACGATGCCGAGCACGGCGGGCAGGATCACCATCAGGCCCATGAAGCCCTTGTCGGACGCGATCACCGAGATGTAGCGGCGCATCAGTGTGAACAGCTGAGCCGTCCAGCTCTGCGGCTTGCGCGTGCGCATCTGCTGCGGGGGCGGCATGTGTACGGACTGCACGGCGACGGCGTCGATGTCCGCGGCGTACATCTGGTAGTGCTGCGAACCGCGCCAGCGGCCCGCCCAGTCGTAGTCGCGGTAGTTCTCGAACGCGGAGAAGACATCGGCCCACGTGGTGTAGCCGAAGAAGTTGAGCGCTTCCTCCGGCGGACCGAAGTAGGCGACGGAACCGCCCGGCGCCATGACGAGCAGCTTGTCGCAGATCGCCAGCTCGGCCACGGAGTGGGTGACGACGAGGACCGTACGGCCGTCGTCGGCCAGGCCGCGCAGCAGTTGCATGACGTCGCGGTCCATGCCCGGGTCGAGGCCGGAGGTCGGCTCGTCCAGGAAGATCAGCGACGGCTTGGTGAGCAGCTCCAGGGCCACGGAGACACGCTTGCGCTGGCCTCCGGAGAGCGAGGTGACCTTCTTGTCCTTGTGGATGTCGAGCTTGAGCTCTGCGAGGACTTCGTGGATCCGGGCCTCGCGCTCGGCCTCGGTGGTGTCCGCGGGGAAGCGGAGCTTGGCCGCGTACTTGAGGGCCTTGGTGACGGTGAGTTCCTTGTGCAGGATGTCGTCCTGCGGGACCAGACCGATGCGCTGACGCAGCTCGGCGAACTGCTTGTACAGGTTCCGGTTGTCGTAGAGGACGTCGCCCTGGTTGGCCGGCCGGTAGCCGGTGAGCGCCTTGAGCAGCGTGGACTTCCCGGAGCCCGACGGGCCGATGACCGCGATGAGCGACTTCTCCGGGACGCCGAAGGACACGTCCTTGAGGATCTGCTTCCCGCCGTCGACCGTCACCGTGAGGTGGCGGGCGGAGAAGGAGACCTCGCCGGTGTCGACGAACTCCTCCAGCCGGTCGCCGACCAGGCGGAACGTCGAGTGACCGACGCCGACGATGTCGTTCGGGCCGATGAGCGCGGAACCGGACTTCGAGAGCGGCTGACCGTTGACGTAGGTGCCGTTGTGGGATCCGAGGTCACGGATCTCGAAACGGCCGTCGGGGGTCGCGTGGAACTCGGCGTGGTGGCGCGAGACCTGGAGGTCGGAGACGACCAGTTCGTTCTCCAGCGCACGACCGATGCGCATGACACGGCCGAGGGAGAACTGGTGGAACGTGGTCGGGCTGCGGTCGCCGTAGACCGACGGGGCCCCCGCGGCACCGCCGGGCCCGCCGACGCCGGGCGTGTTCGTCCTGCCCTGCTGGTGCGGAACATGGGGCTGCGCGGGCTGCTGCGGCTGCCCCTGAGGGGGCTGCTGCCAGCCCTGCTGCGGCTGCTGTTGCTGCGGGACAGGAGCCTGTCGGCCGGGCCAGCCGGCGCCACCCTGCTGGGCCTGTTGGGCGGGGGCCTGCGGCCCACCCGCACCCTGCCCGTTGTACGCATCGGCACCCGCGGCGGCACCGATGCTCAGCCGCGGTCCGTCAGTGGCATTGCCCAGGTGCACGGCGGAGCCGGGCCCTATTTCCAGCTGCTGGATGCGCCGCCCCTGCACATAGGTGCCATTGGTGCTGCCGTGGTCCTCGATGAACCAACTCTGGCCGCCCCAGCTGATCGTGGCATGCCGCCACGACACCCGGGCGTCGTCGATCGTCAGGTCCCCCTGCGGATCGCGGCCCAAGGTGTACGACCTGGACGGATCGAGCGTCCAGGTCCTGCCATTCAATTCCAGTACGAGTTCTGGCACTCCGCGCCCCACTAGTTGTCCCCCGTGTTACCCCCGTTGCAGGGAGTCTAGGGATGCTGAACATCGTGGGGAACTATTCCAGGAGCACTCCCGGATACGAAAGTCGGGCGGGGGGAAGACCCCGCCGAGACCTGCGGAGTCGTGCCGTCGCCCGGGAGGAACGGGAACGGAGAGTGCTAAGCGACCATGACTCGATATGAACCATGGGTGAACGGTGCATTACGGGACGTACCATCCTGCCCGGCCGGGACCCGGTCGCCGGACGTGCCCGCGTGCGTGCCGTCCGTTCCCGCCCGCAGGCTCAGGGCCGGGCCCGGCCGGCGGCACGCTGTCCGACCCTCGGGACGGACCGCCGGTGCCACGAGTCGGACCGATACGGTGGGAGCACCATGAGCGCATCTCAGCCACCTCAGTCCTCTCCGTCTCCTGAGCCCCCTGAGTACCGTCAGGGGTCGGACACACCCACCCTTCTCGTGAAGATCTTCGGGAAGGACCGCCCCGGGATCACCGCCGGGCTCTTCGACACCCTCGCCGCCTACTCGGTCGATGTCGTCGACATCGAACAGGTCGTCACCCGTGGCCGCATCGTCCTGTGCGCGCTGATCACGACCCCGACCGCGGGCGGCACCACCGCGGGCGACCTGCGGGCCACCGTGCACAGCTGGGCCGATTCGCTGAAGCTGCAGGCCGAGATCATCTCCGGTACGGGTGACAACCGGCCGCGCGGCTACGGACGTTCCCATGTGACGGTGCTCGGACACCCGCTGACCGCGGAGTCGACCGCCGCCATAGCGGCCACGATCACCTCGACCGGCGGCAACATCGACCGTATCTTCCGGCTCGCGAAGTATCCGGTCACCGCGGTCGAGTTCGCGGTGTCCGGTGCCGGGACCGAGGAGCTGCGGACGGCGCTGGCGACGGAGTCCGCCGGGATCGGTGTCGATGTGGCGGTGGTGTCGGCCGGGCTGAGCCGCCGGGCGCAGCGACTGGTCGTCATGGACGTCGACTCGACGCTCATCCAGGACGAGGTCATCGAGCTCTTCGCCGCCCACGCCGGCTGCGAGGACAAGGTCGCCGAGGTGACCGAGCAGGCGATGCGCGGCGAGCTCGACTTCGAGCAGTCGCTGCACGCACGGGTGGCGCTGCTGGCGGGGCTCGATGTGTCGGTGGTGGACAAGGTGCGCGCCGAGGTGCGGCTGACGCCGGGCGCCCGCACCCTGATCCGTACGCTGAAGCGACTCGGCTACCAAGTGGGCGTGGTTTCGGGTGGGTTCACCCAGGTCACCGACGATCTGAAGGAACGGCTCGGGCTCGACTTCGCCTCTGCCAACACCTTGGAAGTGGTCGACGGCAAGCTCACCGGACGGGTCGTCGGTGACATCGTCGACCGGGCCGGGAAGGCCCGGCTGCTGCGCAGTTTCGCCGCGCAGGCAGGGGTGCCGCTGGCACAGACCGTGGCGATCGGTGACGGTGCGAACGACCTGGACATGCTGAACACCGCCGGGCTCGGGGTGGCCTTCAACGCCAAGCCGGTGGTCCGCGAGGCCGCGCACACCGCGGTGAACGTGCCGTTCCTGGACACCGTGCTGTATCTGCTGGGCATCACCCGCGAGGAGGTCGAGGCCGCCGACGGTCTCGTCGACTGACGCGTATCCGCGGGCTCGGGCACCCGCGTACTCACGCAGCGGCAGGGCCCCGGTGGTTTGCGCACCGGGGCCCTGCTCGTACACACGACAAAGGCAGCCGTACGGCAGCACGGGCCGTGGCCCCGCTCGTACGGCACGGCAGGCGGGCGACGGCGAAACCGTTCGGCGGCGCGGGCCGTGCCGCAGCGGGATCAGTCGTTGGGCGTCCAGTACTCGACCAGCTTGCCCACCCCGTGCTCCACGCCCTTCCAGGAGCCGGAGAACTCGACGACGGCGAAGGCCGCGGTCGGGAACCCTCCGCGGTTCATCCGGGACAGGGCGTCGCCCTCGGCCGATTCCGAGAGGGCGTCGGCGACGGCGTGCATGCCGGGGTTGTGGCCGATGACGAGGAGATCGCGCACATCGTCGGGGGTCTCGTTGATCAGGGCGATCAGCTCGCCGAGGGACGCCTCGTACAGTCGCTCCTCGTACACGGTCCTGGGTCGGTGCGGCATCTCGTGCACCGCCAGCTTCCACGTCTCTCGCGTCCTGGCCGCCGTCGAGCAGAGAGCCAGATCGAGGACGATCCCGGAGTCGACGAGCTTGCGTCCCGCGACGGGGGCGTCCTTGCGGCCGCGCTCCGCGAGTGGCCGCTCATGGTCCGAGTCCTGCGACCATTCCGCCTTTGCATGTCTGAGAAGGACGATCCTGCGAGGTGTATCGACGCTCATACACCTCAGCTTCGCACGAAACGCGCCGCCCGTCGCAGGGTGTTGAAGGGCTCGGGCGGTGGGCGGGAGCGCCGTCAGCGGGTCACGAAGGCCACGATTCGCTCAAGCAACCGGCCGACCGCAGGGTCGGTCGTCGCCGCGTGGGCCTCGCCGGATCCCACGATCATCAACAGCAGCGCGGCGAACCCGATCGCGGGCAGCGCGACGGCCCACCACGGCAGCCGGACCTCGACGCTGCCCGTGGCCGGGTGGGTGGTCCGGGTGTGGGTACCGGCCGGCATGTCCGCCTCCGTGGGTCATCGGTTCTGATACCTCGAACCTACGGTCGCGGCGCCGCCGGTCCCATCCGGTGACCCACCCACTTCACCCTGACCCTGGCCCCCTAGGGGATGGTGGGGCCAGCCCCACCATCGGCCGCCGGGCGCGGGTCAGGGGGACGCGACCGTGGCGATCACCGAGATGATCACGGTGACCAGCAGCATCGCCCCGAGTACGAGGAGGAGCTTCTTCTGACCGTTCTGCGGATTCGGGTCGAGCACAGGAGACATGGGCTCAGTCTCGCATCTCAGCATTCGTCCTCGATCGTCCGGTCCCGCCCTGCCAGGATTCCGGCCACCATCTGCGGCACCATGAGGCCCGCCATCAGCGCGATCGGCAGCCCCCAGCCGCCGCTGTGCTGGTGGAGCACGCCGACGAGCAGTGGCCCCGGAATCGAGATCAGATAGCCGGTGGACTGCGCGAAAGCGGACAGCCGGACCACTCCGGCGCCACTGCGGGACCGCATGCCGATCATGGTCAGGGCGAGCGGGAAGGCGCAGTTCGAAATGCCCAGCAGCAGTGCCCAGGCCCAGGCCCCGCCGGCGGGTGCGAGGTACAGGCCCGCGTATCCGATGAGGCCGCAGGAGCCGAGGAGGACGACGATCGGGCCCTGGTTCTTCATGCGGGCGGCGGCCCGGGGGATGACGAAGGCGAGCGGCACACCCATCGCCATGGTCACGGCGAGCAGGACGCCCGCGGTGCCGGCCGAGACCCCGGCGTCGCGGAAGATCTGCGGCATCCATCCCATGGTGATGTACGCGGCGGTGGCCTGCAGGCCGAAGAAGCAGGCGAGGCCCCACGCGGTACGACTACGGACGATCTTGAGTGCCGGGGCTTCCTGATGGTGGGCGGCGGTCCGTCCCGCGGCCCGGCGCCGGTCCCGTACCAGCGGGATCCACGGCAGGACCGCGGCGGCGGCGAGCACGGCCCAGATGCCGAGGCCCGCCCTCCAGCTGCCCCCCAGCGCGTGGGTCATGGGCACGGTCAGGGCGGCGGCGAGCGAGGTGCCGAGGGCCAGGGACATCGAGTAGAGCCCGGTCATGGAGCCGACCCGGTCCGGGAACCAGCGCTTGACGATCACCGGCATCAGGACATTGCTGACGGCGATGCCCATGAGCGCGAGGGCGCTCGCGGCGAGGAAGCCGGCCGTACCGCCGACGAGCGGCCGGATCACCAGACCCGCCGTGATGGCGATCATGCCGGCGCAGACGATCGCACCCGGGCCGAAGCGGCGGGCGAGGCGCGGCGCCATGACGCCGAAGACCGCGAAACAGAGCGGCGGTACGGAGGTGAGGACGCCGGCGACGCTGCCACTCATGTGCAGGCCGCTCTGCACCTCTTCGAGGAGGGCGCCGAGGCTGGTGATGGCGGGGCGGAGATTGAGCGCGGCGAGCACCAGCCCGACGACGACCAGCCGGAGCAGCCACGGCGAGGCCTCGGGGGCGCTCCGCACGGCCTGTGCGGTGTGCGGGGCCGGGGTGTTCGTGGGGGCGTCCACTGCGATGGCGGGGCTCAGGGTCCGGGTCTGCGGCCGGGTCTCGTCGTCGGGCATGGGGTCATCATAGAATCATGGGATGATTGATTGTCCAATCCTTCGCGCTCCGCTCTGAGACCATGCACTCCCGGCGGAATCCCCGGCAACCCCTCCCCCCTCCCGACGCACCGAGCACCGTCACACCGAGCACCCCTCATCACCCAGTGAGCCGAGTCATGACCCGGCGACCCGAGCAAGGAGCACCATGGCGCTGACGTCACCGCGGCGTTCGGCACTCGCCGACCAGGTGATTGCCCAGCTGAGGAATCAGATCACCTCGGGCGAGTGGCCCGTGGGTTCACGCATTCCCACCGAGCCCGAGCTGGTGGAGCAGCTGGGGGTGGCCCGTAACACCGTCCGCGAGGCCGTCCGCGCGCTCGCGCACAACGGCCTGCTCGACATCCGGCAGGGTTCGGGCACCTATGTCGTCGCCACCAGCGAACTGGCCGGGGTGATGCACCGCCGCTTCGCCACTGCCGATCCGCGCCATGTCGCCGAGCTGCGCTCCACCCTGGAGTCGTCGGCCGCGCGACTGGCCGCCGCACGGCGCACCGAGCGGGATCTGAAGCAGATGGACGCGCTCATGGCGCGCCGGGAGGAGACCTGGGCCGCGGGTGACGCCGAGGCGTTCGTCGCGGCCGACGCGACGCTGCATCTGGCCGTGGTCGCGGCCTCCCACAACGATGTGCTGACCGGGCTCTACGCCGACCTGGGCGATCTGCTGCGCGACTACCTCAGGGACGACGTCGGCCATGAGCTGGGGCCGGAGAGCCTCATGGACCACGGCCGGCTGGTCGAGGCGATCCGGGCGGGGGACGCGGAGACGGCGGCGGCCGAGGCCGCGAGTCATGCGCTGAGCTGTCTGGTGGACCGGGTGTGAGGCGTCACGTCCGAACGTGCGGAGAGAACGTCGCAGAAGGCATCAGACGGAACCCTGGACCCGGTGTGTGACCCAGACGGTGCCTATCTCCTTCCAGCAGCGGTCGTCGATCCGTACCGTCTGCCCCGGTCCCACGTCGACCGGGGGTGCGTCCGCGTCCACGTCCCACCAGCGGCGGCACTCGGTGTGCAGCTGCACGCGGTCGGTGGAGGGGTACGGGTTGTGGCAGTGGGCGACGACCCGGGAGCCCTGGACCGAGGTACGGCACTCGGCGCCGGAGGGTTCCGGGGTGGGTGCGGCGGGTGCGCGCGCGCCGGCTCCTGACCGCCCCGCCACGGATATGCCCACCGGGGCGGCGAGCGCGGCGGCGGCCACCGAGCCGGCCAGCAGAATCCGGGTGCGGCGACGTGTGGAGTGCACAGCGACCTCCTCCCCGCAGCCTGACAAGAAGTCCGGTTCCACCACATTCTGCGGTGGATCGACCATCTTTTCGACTTGAGCGGGGCCGGGTACGGACGCACGACGGCCGCGTACCGCCTCCTCGGAAGCGGTACGCGGCCGTGTCAGAGCCTGTGGTGCGCGATCAGGCGCCCATCATGTGCACGCCGCCGTCGACGTGGATGATCTCGCCCGTGGTCTTCGGGAAGAAGTCCGAGAGCAGGGCGACGACACCGCGGCCGGCCGGCTCCGGGTCCGCCATGTTCCAGGACAGCGGGGAGCGGGTGTTCCACACGTCCGCGAGCTCGGAGAAGCCCGGGATGGACTTCGCGGCCATGGAACCGATCGGTCCGGCCGAGATCAGGTTGCAGCGGATGTCGTCCTTGCCCAGGTCGCGGGCGAGGTAACGGGAGGTGGCCTCCAGCGCGGCCTTGGCCGGGCCCATCCAGTCGTACTGCGGCCAGGCGAACTGCGCGTCGAAGGTGAGGCCGACGATCGAGCCGCCCTCGCTCATCAGCGGCTTGCAGGCCATGGCGAGCGACTTCAGCGAGAACGCCGAGACGTGCATCGCGGTGGACACGGACTCGAACGGGGTGTTCAGGAAGTTGCCGCCGAGCGCGTCCTGCGGCGCGAAGCCGATGGAGTGCACGACGCCGTCGAGCGAACCGAGCTCGTCCCGGACCAGGCCCGCGAGGCGGTCCAGGTGCTCACTGTCGGTGACGTCCAGCTCGATGACCTTGGCCGGCTTCGGCAGCTTCTTGGCGATGCGCTCCGTCAGCGTGGGTCGGGGGAAGGCGGTCAGGATGATCTCGGCACCCTGCTCCTGGGCCACCTTGGCGGTGTGGAAGGCGATGGACGACTCCATCAGCACACCGGTGATCAGGATGCGCTTGCCGTCGAGAATTCCGCTCATGGTGATCAGTGACCCATGCCCAATCCGCCGTCAACGGGGATGACGGCTCCAGTGATGTACGACGCGTCGTCGGAAGCGAGGAAGCGCACCGCGGCGGCGATCTCCTCGGGCTGCGCGTAGCGGCCCAGCGGCACCTGGGACACGATGCCCTTGCGCTGCTCCTCGGTGAGCACCTGGGTCATGTCGGTGTCGACGAAACCGGGTGCGACGACGTTGAAGGTGATGTTCCGCGAGCCGAGCTCACGGGCCAGCGACCGGGCGAAGCCGACCAGACCGGCCTTGGAGGCGGCGTAGTTCGCCTGCCCGGCCGAGCCGAGGAGCCCGACGACGGAGGAGATGAGGACCACGCGGCCCTTCTTGGCGCGCAGCATGCCGCGGTTGGCGCGCTTGACGACCCGGAAGGTGCCGGTGAGGTTGGTGTCGAGTACGGACGTGAAGTCCTCCTCGGACATCCGCATCAGCAACTGGTCCTTGGTGATACCGGCGTTGGCGACCAGCACCTCGACGGGACCGTGCTTCTCCTCGATCTCCTTGTAGGCCTGCTCCACCTGTTCGGCGTCCGTGATGTCGCAGCGGACGGCCAGAACGCCCGCCTCGGTGAGGATCTGGGGAGGCTCGCCCGAGCGGTACGTGATCGCGACCTTGTCGCCGTTGTCGGCGAAAGCGCGGGCGATGGCGAGGCCGATGCCCCGGTTTCCTCCGGTGACGAGAACCGAGCGGCTCAACGGATCACCCTTTCGATAGCGGTCTGGTACCTCGAAAACCTATCGGTACCACCCGCTCCGAGAGCAATCGGCCCCTGACAGCGCCTCACGCCGGGCACTGTAGGAACCCCACAGTGTCCGCTTTGGACGAACGTTTCGTGTCAGCGCCGCGTCAGCGGGAGGCCAGGCGCGCCCGGCGGACGGCCCGAAGCTCCCGGCGGGTCCGCACCCCGTCCGACAGGGCGGATGCCGCGCCCCGCGCCGCGCGGCTCGGACGGACGGGACGACCGGAGGACCGGCGGAGGGGCCGACGGACGCAGGCGCACGATCGCCGGCACCCGGTGCGTACAGACCCGCGGGAGCCCGGACGGTGTTCCCGGCGGGCTCCGCCACGCCGAGCCGCGCGGCCGTGTGTGCGCGTCCGGCGAAACCTGTGGCCGATCGGCGTCGGCGCACGGCATTGTTCACTGCGGACACATGCCGAAAAGACGGAGTTCTACATGGCTCATCAGGTCGATCAGTCGTTTCTCGCCCTGCCCCTGCGGGCCCTCGCCGACGCGGCGCTCGCCCGCGCGCGTGCGCTGGGGGCCGTGCACGCCGACTTCCGTTTCGAACGGGTGCGCAGCGCGTCCTGGCGGTTGCGGGACGCCCGGCCCGCCGGGACCTCGGACACCACCGATCTCGGGTACGCGGTGCGCGTGGTGCACGGCGGGGCGTGGGGGTTCGCGTCCGGCGTGGATCTGACGATGGACGCCGCGGCGAAGGTGGCCTCGCAGGCCGTCGCCATGGCGAAGCTGTCGGCGAAGGTGATCGCGGCGGCCGGGTCCGACGAGCGGGTGGAACTGGCGGACGAGCCGGTGCACGGTGAGCGGACCTGGGTCTCCGCCTACGACATCGATCCCTTCGACGTACCGGACGAGGAGAAGGCGGGGCTGCTCGCCGAGTGGAGCAGCCGGCTCCTGGGTGCCGAGGGTGTCGCGCATGTGGACGCCTCCCTGATGACCGTCCACGAGAACAAGTTCTACGCGGACACGGCGGGCACCGTCACCACTCAGCAGCGGGTACGGCTGCATCCGCAGCTCACCGCGACCGCCGTGGACGGGACCACCGGTGAGTTCGACTCGATGCGGACGATCGCCCCGCCGGTGGGCCGCGGCTGGGAGTACCTGACCGGGACCGGCTGGGACTGGGACGACGAGCTGGAGCGGATTCCCGGGCTGCTGGCCGAGAAGATGCGGGCGCCGAGCGTCGAGGCGGGGACGTACGACCTGGTCGTCGACCCGTCCAACCTCTGGCTGACCATCCACGAGTCGATCGGCCACGCCACCGAGCTGGACCGGGCGCTGGGGTACGAGGCGGCGTACGCCGGGACCTCGTTCGCCACCTTCGACCAGCTGGGGAAGCTGGCGTACGGCTCCCCCGTGATGAATGTGACGGGCGACCGCACCGCCGAGCACGGGCTCGCGACCATCGGGTACGACGACGAGGGCGTCGAGGCGCAGTCCTGGGACCTGATCAAGGACGGGACACTGGTCGGGTACCAGCTGGACCGGCGGATCGCGAAGCTGACGGGGCTGGGCCGTTCCAACGGCTGCGCGTACGCGGACTCGCCGGGCCATGTCCCCGTGCAGCGGATGGCCAACGTGTCGCTGCGGCCGGATCCGGGCGGGCTGTCCACGGAGGATCTGATCGGCGGGGTGGAGCGCGGGATCTACGTGGTCGGCGACCGGTCGTGGTCGATCGACATGCAGCGCTACAACTTCCAGTTCACCGGGCAGCGGTTCTTCCGCATCGAGAACGGCAGGCTGGCGGGTCAGCTGCGCGATGTCGCGTACCAGGCGACGACGACGGACTTCTGGGGCTCGATGGAGAAGGTCGGCGGCCCGCAGACGTACGTCCTGGGCGGCGCCTTCAACTGCGGCAAGGCCCAGCCGGGCCAGGTCGCGGCCGTCTCGCACGGCTGCCCCACTGCCCTCTTCCGGGGCGTGAACATCCTCAACACGACGCAGGAGGCCGGGCGATGAGCGGTCACCACGAAACCGGCTGGGGGTCCGGGGGTCGCCCCCCGGGACAGCACAGTCTCAACACGACGCAGGAGGCCGGACGATGAGCCGCGTCAGCAAGCCGCACGAGATCGTCGAGCGGGCGCTCGAACTGTCCACCGCAGACGGCTGCGTGGTCATCGCCGACGAGGAGTCGTCCGCGAATCTGCGCTGGGCCGGCAACGCGCTCACGACGAACGGGGTGACACGGGGGCGGACCCTGACCGTCATCGCCACCGTCGACGGTGCGCAGGGCACCGCGTCCGGTGTGGTGTCCCGGTCCGCGGTCACCGCCGACGACCTGGAACCGCTGGTGCGGGCAGCCGAGGCCGCCGCACGCGGGGCCGGTCCGGCGGAGGACGCGCAGCCGCTGGTCACCGGGGTGCCCGCGTCGCCCGATTTCACGGACGGGCCGGCCGGGACGGGCTCGGAGGTCTTCGCGGAGTTCGCCCCGGCGCTGGGCGACGCCTTCGCCCGTGCCCGGTCCGGCGGCCGGGAGCTGTACGGCTTCGCCCACCACCAGATGACCTCGACGTACCTCGGTACCTCGACGGGGCTGCGGCTGCGACACGATCAGCCGAACGGGACACTGGAACTCAACGCCAAGTCCCCCGACCGGACCCGTTCGACCTGGGCCGGCCGCTCCACGCGCGATTTCAAGGACGTCGACCCCGCCGAGCTCGACGCCGAGCTGGCGCGGCGGCTGCGCTGGGCCGAGCGCCGTATCGAACTGCCCGCCGGGCGGTACGAGACGCTGCTGCCGCCGACCGCCGTGGCCGATCTGCTGGTCTACCAGCTGTGGTCGTCGACGGCGCGGGACGCCGCGGAGGGCCGGACGGTGTTCTCCAGGCCGGGCGGCGGAACCAGGATCGGCGAGACCTTGTCCGAGCTGCCGCTGTCGCTGCGCAGCGACCCGCACGCACCGGGCCTGGAGTCGGCGCCGTTCGTGATCGCCCATGCCTCCGGGGACGGCGCCTCCGTCTTCGACAACGGTCTGCCACTGGCGTCGACCGAGTGGATCCGGGAAGGCCGGCTGGAACATCTGACGACCACCCGGCACACGGCGGGGCTGACCGGGCTGCCGGTGGCGCCGGCGATCGACAACCTGGTGCTCGAAGGCGGGGGCGAGCGGTCCCTGGAGGAGATGGTGGCCGCGACGACCGGCCGCGGGCTGCTGCTGACCTGCATGTGGTACATCCGGGAGGTCGATCCGGCGACGCTGCTGCTGACCGGGCTGACCCGCGACGGGGTGTACCTCGTCGAGGACGGCGAGGTCGTCGGGGAGGTGAACAACTTCCGGTTCAACGAGTCGCCGGTGGACCTGCTGTCGCGGGCCACGGAGGCGGGCCGTACGGAGAAGACGCTGCCGCGCGAGTGGGGCGACTGGTTCACCCGGGCCGCCATGCCCGCGCTGCGGATCCCGGACTTCAACATGAGCTCGGTGAGCCTCGGCGTGTGACCCGCCTAGACTGACTGTTGCCTTTCGACACACGTAGCTGAGGAGACACGGAACCGTGACGGACATCGTCGACGAGCTGAAGTGGCGTGGGCTGTTCGCCCAGTCCACTGACGAGGACGCACTGCGCAAGGCTCTCGCGGACGGTCCCGTCACGTTCTATTGCGGCTACGACCCCACCGCGGCGAGTCTGCACGTCGGTCATCTGGTGCAGGTGCTCACCATGCGCCGGCTCCAGCGAGCCGGTCTGCGTCCGCTCGCCCTGGTGGGCGGCGCCACCGGCCAGATCGGTGACCCGAGGCCGACCGCCGAGCGCACGCTGAACGACCCGGAGACGGTCGCCAACTGGGTGTCGCGGCTGCGGTCCCAGATCGAGCCGTTCCTGTCCTTCGAGGGCGAGAACGCGGCGGTCATGGTCAACAACCTGGACTGGACCGCGGGCATGTCCGCGATCGAGTTCCTCCGGGACATCGGCAAGCACTTCCGCGTCAACAAGATGCTGACCAAGGACTCCATCGCCCGGCGGCTGGAGTCCGACGAGGGCATCAGCTACACCGAGTTCAGCTACCAGCTGCTCCAGAGCATGGACTACCTGGAGCTGTACCGGCGCTACGGCTGCACCCTCCAGCAGGGCGGCAGCGACCAGTGGGGCAACCTCACCGCGGGCCTCGACCTGATCCACCGCCTGGAGCCGGGCGCCGAGGTGCACGCGCTGGCCACACCGCTGATGACGAAGGCGGACGGGACCAAGTTCGGGAAGTCCGAGAGCGGTGCCGTCTGGCTCGACCCGTCGATGACGACGCCGTACGCGTTCTACCAGTTCTGGCTGAACGTGGACGACCGGGACGTCTCCCGCTACATGCGCATCCTCAGCTTCCTCAGCCCCGCGGAGCTGGAGGAGCTGGAGAAGGTCACCGAGGAGCGCCCGCAGGCCCGGACGGCGCAGCGTGCGCTGGCCGAGGAACTGACGACGCTGGTGCACGGCGCCGATCAGTGCGCCGCGGTCATCGCGGCGTCGAAGGCGCTCTTCGGACAGGGTGAGCTGGGCGAGCTGGACGAGGCGACGCTGAGCGCCGCGCTGTCCGAGGTGCCCCACGCACAGGTCACCGAGCTCGGCCCGCTGGTGGACCTCCTCGTGGAGGTCGGCCTGGCGCCGAGCAAGTCGGGGGCCCGCCGCACGGTGAAGGAGGGCGGCGCGTACGTGAACAACGTCAAGGTCACGGACGGCGAGAGCGCGCCGGCCCGCGAGGAACTGCTGCACGGCCGCTGGCTGGTGCTGCGCCGGGGCAAGAAGAACCTCGCCGCCGTCGAGGTCACCGGCTGATCCCGTTGCGAACGCACTGCGGCCGGGCACGCGTGACGCGTGTCCGGCCGCGGTGCGTTCGGCGGTACGTCGTGGCCCGGTGGCCCAGGCGCCCGCTCGGCTCAGGCTCTCTGCTTGGTGCCGCGGAACGACGTCCACAGCATGTCACCGACACCGACGACGACCACCGCGCCGATCAGCTGGAGCAGATGGCGCGTCCAGTCGATGCCCTTGGTGTCGTTGACGCCGATCCAGGTGGCGACGGCATTCCCGAGGACACTGCCCAGGATGCCGAAGACCGTCGTCAACCAGAGTGGGATGTTCTGTTTGCCGGGCAGGATCGCCCTCGCGATCACACCGAGCACCAGACCCACGATGATCGCCCACAACCAGCCCATGTCGCCTCCTCGTGCGACGCGATGTCGCGCATGTGGGCCCAGTCTCCGCCGATGGGCCGTATGCCGCATGCCGGGCACGTCCGTATGTGCGGTGCGCCGCCGATTCGCGCGAATGCGGCGCGCCCCGGTCTCGAAGCCCTCGGACGCCGGGCGTACCGTGGATGCGGTCCGGTCCGGGGAGCGTCCGGCATGTGAACGAGGTCCCTCCGGTCCAGCGGGTGCCGGGGGAAGGGTGGTGGAGACGTGATGCGGAAACAGGGCGGTAGCGAGGTCTTCCGGATCACGGGGGCCCGGCAGGGACTCGCGGACGACGTGCGCGGCAGGCAGCGGCGCTATGTGATCTCGATGTCGGTGCGAACGGTTTCGGTGATCCTGGCCGCCGTGCTCTGGAACGTGGAGCGGTACGTCGCGATCGTGGCACTGGCGCTCGGGGTCCTGCTTCCTTACGTGGCGGTGGTCATCGCCAACGCGGGCCGGGAGAACACCCCTTCGCTTCCGTCGACCTTCGTCCCGGCGCCGATGCGGCCGATGCTCGATGCCGCGCCCGTGTCCGGTGCCGCCGAATCCGGCCCGGAGGCCGACGGGGCCCGTCACGGCGGGGAGACGTCGTGAGCCACGGGCCCTCGGCCTGAGCCACGGGGAGTCGGCTCGGGCAGGAGCACGGTTGAGGCCGCACCGCACCCGGAGCTCGTGAAAACCTCAGATCAATCGTGAAGTTACGGTGCACCGCACCCCCGTCTGCGTGACATACTTCGTAGGCGCTCCGCATCCCCCGTCGGAGCGACGGACCGACGCCGGGCAGCTCCCCCCGTGGCTGCTCGGCGTCGCTTTTTCTCCGGCCGGGGATGCGTTCGGGCCATCCGCCGCGCGGGCCGGCCGGGAGCCGGAACCGGCGCCGGCCCAGGTCCTCTCGTGTGGATCATGCGGGGTCTCCCCCGAACGAAAGATCCAACCAAAGACCCTACGATTGAGCCGTGAACTCCCCTGAATCCGCGGCCGAGAGCGCTGCCGCCGCCCCCGTCTGTTCCGCCAAGGGCTGCCGGACCGACGCCGTGTGGGTGCTGGCCTGGAACAACCCGAAGCTGCACACCCCCGAGCGTCGAAAGACCTGGCTGGCCTGCGAGGAGCACCGGGAGCATCTGTCCTCGTTCCTGGATGTCCGGGGCTTCCTCAAGGATGTCGTGAAGCTGGCGGAGTGGGAGTCCGACCGGCCGGGATCGGGCAGGCCGTAGGAGGGAAGGTCCGGCTGCGCCCGGCACCCCCGGGCCTCGCCGGGTCCGTCCGTCCCCTCCCGGCCCTCGACAGGCTCTCAGCCTCCGATCGCCGACATCGGCCGGTCCGGCTGCAGGAAGGACGGGTCGTCCAGACCGGATCCGGCCTTCTTGCCCCACATCGCCAGCGTCCAGATCCGGGCGATCTCCTCATCCGGCGCGTCGGAGCGCAGGGCGCCGCGCAGATCGGTCTCCTCGCGGGCGAACAGGCAGGTGCGCACCTGCCCGTCGGCGGTCAGTCTGGTGCGGTCGCAGGCCCGGCAGAAGGGGCGGGTGACGGAGGCGATGACACCGACGCGATGGGGTCCGCCGTCGACGAGCCAGCGCTCGGCGGGGGCGGAACCGCGTCGGTCGTCGCCCTCCTCGGTGAGGGTGAAGCGGGTGCGCAGCGACTGGAGTATGTCGCCCGCCGTGATCATGCCGTCGCGCTTCCAGCCGTGCTGTGCGTCGAGCGGCATCTGCTCGATGAAGCGGAGCTCGTAGCCGTGCTCGACGGCCCAGGCCAGCAGGTCGGGGGCCTCGTCGTCGTTGAGTCCCGGCATCAGGACGGCGTTGACCTTGACCGGGGTGAGGCCGGCCTCGTGGGCGGCTTCGAGGCCGGCCAGCACGTCGTGGTGGCGGTCGCGGCGGGTGAGTGTCTTGAAGACCTCGGGGCGCAGGGTGTCCAGCGAGACGTTGACCCGGTCCAGGCCCGCGGCCCGGAGCGCGGCCGCCGTGCGCTTCAGTCCGATGCCGTTGGTGGTGAGCGACATCCTGGGGCGTGGGCTCAGGGCCGCGCACCGCTCGACGATGGAGACCAGGCCGGGACGCAGCAGCGGCTCACCGCCGGTGAAGCGGACGTCGGTGATGCCGAGCCGGGTGACGGCGATGCCCACCAGCCGGACGATCTCGTCGTCGCTCAGCAGGTCGGGCTTGGCCAGCCATTGCAGGCCTTCCTCCGGCATGCAGTACGTGCATCGCAGATTGCACCGGTCGGTCAGCGACACGCGCAGGTCGGTGGCGACCCGATCGTAGGTGTCGATGAGCATGTGGGCCCCCTCCCCCGGTTGCTGTCCGGCCGCCGTGTCCGGCACGTCCGGTCTTCCCGCTCGCCCGCCGGGTCGGATGTCCCGGTCGGCTTTCGGCTGACCTTTTCGAGACTACGCGAGACCGGTGACATCGGAGGGGGCCCGTATGACACGAGGAGTGGCACGGCCGTGTCGTAGGACTCTACGACACGGCCGCGGATCGGGGTGCGCCCCGGCGCGGACCTCGCGCCGGGTTCCGCCCCGGTCAGTGCGCCCCGACTCCGGTGAGGGACTTGACCTCCAGTTCGGCGTACTTGCCCTTGTCCGGTTCCTCCTTCGAGAGGAGGGAGCCGATCCAGCCGAGCAGGAAGCCCAGCGGGATGGAGATCAGTCCCGGGTTCTCCAGCGGGAACCAGGCGAAGTCGACGCCCTTGAACATCGAGGTCTTCGGGTTTCCGGAGACGACGGGCGAGAACAGCACCAGGATCACGGACGCGGCCAGGCCGCCGTAGATCGACCACAGCGCGCCCTGGGTGGTGAAGCGCTTCCAGAAGAGGCTGTAGAGGATCGTCGGCAGGTTCGCGGAGGCGGCGACGGCGAAGGCGAGCGCCACCAGTCCGGCGACGTTCATGTCGCGCGCGAAGGCGCCGAGGACGATGGCGACCGCGCCGATGAGGACGGTGGCCCAGCGGGCGGCGCGCATCTCCTCCTTCTCGGTGGCCTTCCCCTTGCGGATGACGTTGGCGTAGATGTCGTGCGCGAAGGAGGACGAGGAGGCGAGGGTGAGGCCCGCGACGACGGCGAGGATGGTGGCGAAGGCGACGGCCGAGATCACGGCCAGCAGCACGGCGCCGCCCGTGGAGCCGACCCCGCCGAGGTACTCGGCGAGCTGCGGGGCGGCCGCGTTTCCGGCCGGGTTCTTCGCCTTGATCTCGTCCGGGCCGATCAGGGCCGCGGCGCCGAAGCCGAGCGCGATCGTCATCAGGTAGAAGGCGCCGATGATGCCGATGGCCCAGTTGACCGACTTACGGGCGGCCTTCGCGGTCGGCACCGTGTAGAAGCGGATCAGGATGTGCGGCAGACCGGCGGTGCCGAGGACCAGCGCGATGCCGAGGGAGAGGAAGTCCAGCTTCGAGGTGCCGGTCGCGCCGTACTTGAGTCCGGGCTCCAGGAACGCCGCTCCGTGACCGCTCTTCGCGGCGGCCGTGCCCAGCAGGTCGGAGACGTTGAAGTCGAACTTCAGCAGCACCAGGAAGGTCATCAGGAGCGCACCCGCGATGAGCAGCACGGCCTTGACCATCTGGACCCAGGTGGTGCCCTTCATGCCACCGATGGTGACGTACACGATCATCAGCACGCCGACCAGCGCGACGATGAGGATCTTGCCCGCGTCGCTGGTGATGCCGAGGAGCAGGGAGACCAGGACGCCCGCACCCGCCATCTGCGCCAGCAGATAGAAGATCGAGACCACGATGGTGGAGACGCCCGAGGCGGTACGGATCGGGCGCTGACGCATCCGGTAGGCGAGGACATCGCCCATCGTGTAGCGGCCCGAGTTGCGCAGCGGCTCGGCGACCAGCAGCAGGGCCACCAGCCAGGCGACGAGGAAGCCGATGGAGTACAGGAAGCCGTCGTAGCCGAAGAGGGCGATGGCTCCGGCGATCCCGAGGAACGAGGCCGCCGACATGTAGTCGCCGGAGACCGCGAGTCCGTTCTGGAAAGCGGTGAACTGCCGGCCGCCGGCGTAGAAGTCGGAGGCACTCTTGGTCTGCCGGCCCGCCCAGACGGTGATGCCCAGCGTCGCGGCGACGAACACGGCGAAGAGCGTGATGATCAGCGGCCGGTGCTCGGTGGTCGAGGAGGCGGCCAACTGGAGGGCGGGGTGCGAGTGGTACACGGCGCTCATGCGTCGGCCTCCATACGGGACTTGATGGCCTCGGCCCTCGGGTCGAGCTTCGCGGCCGCGTGGCGCGAGTAGAACCAGGCGATGAGGAACGTGGTGACGAACTGGGCGAGGCCGAAGACGAAGGCCACGTTGATGTTGGCGTAGACCTTGGTGCCCATGAAGCCGCCCGCGTAGTTGGACAGCAGCACGTACAGCAGGTACCAGAGGACGAAGGCGATGGTCAGCGGGAAGGCGAACGAGCGGTGCGCGTGACGCAGTTCGCCGAATTCCGCGCTCTCCTGCGTCGCGACGAACGCCTCGGTCGTGGGCTGGGCAGTGCGGGTGTCCGTACTGACCTCGGGCGGCGGTGCATCGGTAGTCACGGAATCTCCTCGCGACGCGGGTGCGGTGGTGGGGACGGTGGACTTCATTGCGGAACCTCGATGGCCGGGGACGATGGTGCGCTTCCCCTGACAACGGCACGGACGGCGCGGCGAAGCGGTTCACCGCACAACCGCACTTCTCCGACCGGCCGCTGCGCGGCCACCCGGCCCCACCCGACGCCGCACCTTTTCGAACAAGTCCTTCGAATTCATTGATGACAACTCATTGATCAGCAAGGATGATCAGCGATAGCTTCACTCGTCATGTACGCGACTGGGCACACACCGTGTCCGGTCGCCCGGCACGGATGATGTGGAGACCCCATGGCTCATCTGGGATCCAGACGGACGCGCGCACTGACGCTGCCCGTCGGATTGGCACTCACGGCCTCGCTCGGCTTCCTGCCGACGGGGGCCGCCTCTGCCGCACCAGTGGACGCGCAGCCCTCGGCGACGGTTTCGGCGGACGGCCCGAAGCTCTCGTACGTGGTCAACACGTGGAGCAACCACGGGACCATCAAGCAGGTGAAGAAGGCGATCGCCGAGGCCGGCGGCACGGTGGTGGTCGCCTACGAACAGATCGGTGTCATCGTCGTCCACTCCCAGAACCCGGACTTCGCGAAGTCGATCCGCCGGGTCAAGGGCGTCGATTCGGCGGGGGCCACCCGCACCAACCCGATCGTCCCGCAGGCCACCACGGACATCGGGGCCGAGCAGCCGCTCACCGCCGAGCAGGCGCGGAGAGCTGCGGCGGAGGCGACGGCGGACCAGGATCCGATGGAGCCCCTGCAGTGGGACCTGCCCGCCATCAAGGCGGACCAGGCGCACCAGGAGACGCTGGGCAGCAGCAAGGTCACGGTCGGTGTCATCGACACGGGTGTCGATGACACCCACCCGGACCTCGCGCCGAACTTCTCCCGCGCGGCCTCGGCGAACTGCGTGTCCGGGGCGCCGGACACGACGGACGGTTCCTGGCGTCCGAAGGCCGGTGAGAGCGACCACGGCACGCACGTCGCGGGCACCGTCGCCGCCGCGAAGAACGGCATCGGGGTCACGGGGGTCGCCCCGGGCGTGAAGGTCGCCGGGATCAAGGTGGCGAACCCGGACGGCTTCTTCTACACCGAGTCGATCGTCTGCGCCTTCGTCTGGGCCGGCGAGCACGGCGTCGACGTCACCAACAACAGCTATTACACCGACCCGTGGATGTTCAACTGCAAGGACGACCTCGACCAGGGCGCCCTGGTCGAGGCCGTCGCCCGCGCCACCCGGTACGCGGAGCAGAAGGGCACCGTGAACATCGCCTCGGCCGGCAACAGCCGATTCGACCTGGCGTCCGGCGCGATCGACGACACGACCAGCCCCAACGACACCACGGCCGTGAAGCGGACGATCGACCCGCGCGAGTGCCTCGACATACCGGCGATGCTGCCGGGCGTCGTGACCGTCTCCGCGACCGGCGCCAAGGGACTGAAGTCCTCGTACTCGAACTACGGGAACGGTGTCATCGACGTGGCCGCCCCGGGCGGGGACTCGACGGTCTACCAGGCGCCCGCACCGCCCGCCACGAACGGTGCGATCCTGTCCACTCTGCCGGGCGGCAACTACGGCTACAAGAACGGTACGTCGATGGCCTCCCCGCACGTCGCGGGAGTCGCGGCCCTGATCAAGTCGACGCACCCGCACGCCTCGGCGGCCCGGGTGAAGGCGCTGCTGCTGGCCGAGGCCGACGCCACCGAGTGCGGCGCTCCGTACGACATCAACGGCGACGGCAAGATCGACGCCGTCTGCGAGGGCGACAAGAACCGCAACGGCTTCTACGGGGCCGGTGTGGTGAACGCGCTGAACGCGGTCCGCCGGTAGGAACGCGACGCAGTGGGCGGGGCCGGAGTCACCGGCCCCGCCCGCCGTCCTTTCGCGGCCCCGTACCACGCCCGCCCGGCGCCCCCCTTTTCCGACGGTGGCACTCAGTGCCATAGTGCGGGCATGACTCATGCGCACCTGTCCGGCACGGAGCAGGCCTGGGCGTCTCTCGGCGGTGATCCCGCGCTCCTCGCCCGCATCGGGACGGATGGCCCCGAGGGCCTGCTGCCCTCCCGACTGCCCGTCATGGAGCTGGCACGTTCGACGGTCGCGGTCTGCTCCCTGGCCGCCGCCGAACTGGCCGCCCGCCGCACCGGGAGCCCGGTGCCCCGGGTGCACGTCGACGACGGCGCGGTGGCCACGGCGTTCACCAGCGAGCGCCATCTGAGGATCGACGGTCGCGCTCCGACGAACTTCGCCCCGATGTCCCGGTTCTGGCGCACGGCGGACGGCTGGGTCCGTACACATGCCAACTACCCGCACCATCGCGCCCGGCTGCTCGCCACGCTGGGACTGCCGGCGAACACCTCGGACGACCTCGCCGTGGCAGCCGTCGCCGCCTCGTTCGCCGGGCGGCGAAGCGACGAGATCGAGCAGACCGTGTACGCCGCGGGCGGCCTGGCCGTCGCGGCCCGTACGCCCGGGGAGTGGTCGGCCGATCCTCGGGGCGCCGCGGTCGCGGGCACCCCGCTGGTGACCGGCGACCGTATCGGCGGCGCGCCGGTCCGCCGGACGGCGGTGCCGGACGGCACGCCACTGCTGCCCGCCGCCGGGATGCGCGTACTGGACCTCACCCGGGTCATCGCGGGACCCGTCGCCACCCGCACGCTCGCGCTGCTCGGCGCGGACGTCCTGCGGATCGACTCACCGCAGCTCCCGGAGAGCCAGGACGCACACAGCGACACCGGTTTCGGGAAGCGGTCGGTGACCCTGGACCTCGGCAGCCGCTCCGGCGGGGCCGTGTTCGACGAGCTGCTGGCCGAGGCGGACGTCGTCGTCACCGGCTACCGGCCCGGTGCGGTCGAGCGGTTCGGTCTGACCCCGGAATCCCTGGCCGCGCGCAGGCCGGGACTGGTGATCGGGCGGCTCTCGGCCTGGGGCCCCGGTCCGTGGGCCCGGCGGCGCGGCTTCGACAGTCTGGTGCAGGTGGCCACCGGCATCGCCTCGGTCGAGGCCGCGGCGGGAGCGGAGCACCCGCCCGGCGCGCTGCCCGCCCAGGCACTCGACCACGGCACGGGCTATCTGCTGGCCGCCGCCGTGCTGCGCGCGCTGACCGAGCAGCACGACGAGGGTGGCTCCCGGCTGGTCACGCTCTCGCTCGCCCGTACCGCCGCGTGGCTGCTCGACGAGCTGCCCGTCCGTCGGGAAGCGGGGGCCACGGGTGCGTCGTACGACCCTCAGAAATGGCTCACGGAGACGGCCGGCCCGCTCGGCCGGCTGCGTCACGCCCTGCCGCCGGTCGCCTTCGACGGTTCGCCCACCGACTGGTCGCGCCCGCCCGGCCCGCTGGGGGCGGACGCGGCCGCCTGGCTCACGGCTTGATGAGCACCTTCAGCGCCGTGCGCTCGTCCATCGCCTTGTAGCCGGCGGGGACGTCGTCGAGACCGATGGTCAGGTCGAAGACGGGCGACGGGTCGATCGTGCCGGACAGCACGTCGGGGAGCAGCTCCGGAATGTAGGCGCGCACGGGTGCGACGCCGCCGCGCAGGGCGATGTTCCGGTCGAACATGACGCCGAGGTCCAGGCCGGTGCCGCTGCCGTGCGGTACACCGACGTAGCCGATGGCACCGCCGTCACGGGTGATCCCGACGGCGGTGCGCATCGACTGCTCGGTGCCGACGGCCTCGATCACCGCGTGGGCCCCCTCGCCGCCGAGCAGTTCCCGTACGGCTTCGACGGCCGCCTCGCCGCGCTCGGCGACGACGTCCGTGGCGCCGAAGGCTCGGGCGATGTCCGTACGCGCCCGGTGGCGGCCGAGCGCGATGATCCGCTCGGCGCCGAGCCGCTTGGCGGCCAGGACTCCGCACAGTCCGACCGCTCCGTCACCGACGACCGCGACCGTGCTGCCGGTCTTCACGCCCGCGCCGACGGCGGCGTGGTGTCCGGTGCCCAGCACGTCGGACAGGGCCAGCAGCGCGGTGAGCAGACGGTCGTCGGAAGCCGCGGCCGCGGGGAGCTTGACCAGCGTGCCGTCGGCGAACGGGACGCGGACGGCCTCGCCCTGCCCGCCGTCGGAGCCGACGGAGCCCCAGAAGCCGCCCTGCGGGCAGGAGGTGGTCAGGCCCTCCGCGCAGTACGCGCAGGTGCCGTCGGACCAGACGAAGGGCGCGACGACGAGGTCACCGACGGCGAAGCCGGCCACCTCGGAGCCCGCCTCCTCGACGATCCCGAGGAACTCGTGCCCGATCCGCTGGCCGGGCTGCCGGGCGGCCTCGCCGCGGTAGGCCCACAGGTCGCTGCCGCAGATGCAGGCCCGCAAGACCCGCAGGACCACATCGGTGGGCTGCTGGACCGACGGGTCCGGCACTTCCTGCACACGTATGTCGTGGGGGGCGTGGATGACGGTGGCGCGCATGCGTGGGGGTCCTTGCCGATCTCAGATGCTGATACTCCGTTCACGGTACGCCCCGGGGGTGGCGCCGGCCCACTTCGCACCGGGTGCCAGCACTCCGGCGGTCAGCAGGAACTGCGCGGCGATGTAGGTGAGCATGATCCAGAAGTCGGGGGCGGGCAGCTGGGGCCAGTCGGCGACGCCGGTGCCGATGAGCGCGTCGGAGAGCAGGAAGAGCGCCCCGCCGACGGCCGCGTACCGGCCCCGGGTGCCGGCCCGGTAGGCCATGGCCGTGAGCAGCAGGCTGTAGCCGGTCATCGGGATCCGCATGTCCGCCGGCAATCCGCTCCAGAGCAGCGCGACGACGGTGACCAGGACGGCCGCGTACACCGCCCCGACGGCCGGGGAGCTCCGGGCACGTCCGAAGAGCAGGAGGTAGCAGACGTGCCCTGCGGCGAACGAACCCATCCCGATGAGGAAGGTGACGTCGGCGTCGGGCAGCAGGAGCGTGTCGCCGCCCCAGCCGAACAGGAGTGCCGCAATGAGCAGCCGGGGGCCGCGCCGGGCGGCGGCGTACCCGGCCAGCAGCGGCATCAGCAGGGGCTTCGCGACGAGGTGGGCGACCGGGACGTCGGCGAGCACGCCGAACAGGTCGACGACGGCGGCCAGAAGGAAGGCGACGAGCAGCGGTCGTACGAGACGTTCGCGCCGGTCCGGGACGAGGTCGGCGCTCATCCGATCCGCTCCTGGGCGGGGAGCGGCGCGGGTGCGGCCGCTGTGGACGGCTGCCAGCCGGGGCCGCGGAAGATCCGCCCGGCGCGCTCGCTCCAACTGCCCGCCGCGCGCACGTCGCGGGCTATCGCGGCGTACTCGTGGGTGGCGACGCGGAGCGGGTTGAACGTGTCGATGTTCTTGGTGAGTCCGAACACGGGCCGCTCCGTCTCGGCGGTGAAGGACCCGAAGAGACGGTCCCACACGATCAGGATGCCGCCGAAGTTCCGGTCCAGGTAGCCGCCCTGCGACGCGTGGTGCACCCGGTGGTGGGACGGCGTGTTCAGTACGAACTCGAAGGGCCGGGGGAGCTTGCCGACGCGCTCCGTGTGCACCCAGAACTGGTAGACGAGGTTCGCCGACGAGCAGAACGCCAGCGCGGCGGGGTGGACCCCGCAGGCGATGAGCGGCACGTAGAACGGCCAGACGGTCAGCGATGTCCAGGGCTGGCGCAGCGCGGTGGAGAGGTTGAACTTCCGGCTGGAGTGGTGGACCACGTGGCAGGCCCAGAGGATCCGGACGACGTGGTGTCCCCGGTGGGACCAGTAGTAGAAGAAGTCCTGCGCGAGCAGCATCAGCAGGACGGTCCACCACAGGACGGGGACGCGGAGCGGGGTCAACTCGTAGACGGCGGTGTAGACGGCGACGATGGGCACTTTCCACAGCAGGTCGAAGACCAGGCTGCCGAGCCCCATCGTGATGCTGGTGGCGGCGTCCTTCGCCTCGTATCCGGCGGCTTCCTCATCGGGATGGAAGTGATGGAGTGCCATTTCGAGGACGGTGAGCAGCACGAAGGCCGGTATGGACCAGAGCACGACATCGGGCAGGTTCGGCGGCATGCCAGCACCGTAAAGCCGCAGGTCGGCTGTGGACTAGAGGTTGTTACCAACAAGTATGCGAGACACGTTGTCAGCAATCTTTGGTGGCTTCTGCCAATACGGGCCCCGGACGATCCCTGCACCGACGATCGAGCGGAGGAGGAACCGGCCTGCGGGGCCCGGCAGTTGCGGGGGTCCGGTCGGCCACGACGACGAACGGCACGGACGCCCGGCCACCGCCGGCGCCGAAGCCCCGTGCGGGCCGACCGGAGCGTGCGGCGCCCCTCGCACGCGCCCACGGGGACCCGTCGCACGGAACCGCCGAGGCGCCAGGCACACTCTGCGTGTTGTAGTACCCGTGACAGAAGGATGGCCCGCGCATGATCACACTCACCAAGGAAGACGGCCCCGCAGACCTGGACGGGGTGACCCATCTGTCCATCGGCGTCTCCTGGGACCCCACGGCCGGCAGCAGCGGCGGTGTCATGGGTCTGCTCCGCCGCAAGGCCGGAACGGACCTCGACCTGATCGCCGTCGCCACGCAGGACGGGGACCCGGTGCGCCTGGCCGGCCTCGACTCGCTGGACCCCATGGGAAACGGCTCGCTGGTGCACAGCGGCGACAACCAGACCGGGCGCGGGGACGGCGACGACGAGACCGTCACGGTCGAGTTCGCACGCATCCCGCGCAACATCACGTCGATCGTGTTCGTCGCTGCCGCCTTCAAGAAGGGCAGCTCCTTCCAGAAGGCCCGCAACATCAGTTTCAAGGTCTACGACGCGACCGGGGGGAGCTCGCAGCAGGTCGCCGACATATGGCCCAGCCTGCTGACCCAGGACAACGGCTGCGCGGTGGCCAAGGCCGTGCGGTTCGGCGACACGTGGAAGCTCGAAGTGATCAACGTGACGGGGAAGATCAAGCAGGGCGACGAGCACGCCCTGATGCGCTTCGCCGTCAGCAAGTAGTACGTCCCCGGGGCCCGGCGTCCGTGCGGCGCCCGGGCCCTGGGACGCGGCCCGCGCCGCGTGAGGGCGGGCGTCGCCGAACCGGACGTGTGGGTATGGGGGTTGTTGTGAGCCGGACACTCTATGACGAGCGGTCGTGGAATCCGCCGGCACGGACCGTGGAGTCGACCGACGACGGGCTGCGAAGGGGCAGCAGGACCACACCGTTGAGCGAGCCGAACCTCGGCGCCATGGCCGAGTCGTTCCGGCGCCCGGTGAACGGGGGTGAGCCGATCGCCGTCGACAAAGGGTGGGACGGTCCCTGGTTCAGCAACCTCGGGAAGGGCGGCGACGGCAACGAGCACGGCGGCGTCGACGGCTGGGGCGCGGACGGCGGCGACAGCGGTCCGGATCAGGAAGGGCCCGACCCGTCGAGGGACCGTCAGACCCCCACCGCCCCCAGCAACTCCCCCGCCGCGTACGTGACCGCCATCGCCAACGCTCCCCCGCCCATGTTCCTCAGCACCGCCGGCCCTGCCGCGGCCTCGCCCAGGCGGGCGCTCCACCAGCCCGTCAGCGCCAGCGCCGCCAGTACCGACACCACGGTCACGATCAGCCGCAGCGACGCCGGGGGCAGCACGATCGCCAGCAGCGGCAGCAACGCGCCCACCGTGAAGGCCAGGAAGCTCGCGCCCGCCGCGTGCCACGGGTTCGTCAGCTCGTCCGGGTCGATGCCCAGCTCCACCTCCGCGTGGGCGCGGAGAGCGTCGCGTTCGGTCAGCTGGAGCGCGGCCTCGCGGGCGACCTCCCGGCTCAGTCCCTTGTCCTCCAACAGGCCGGTGAGTTCGATGAGTTCGGCCTCCGGGGCGTCGGCCAGCTCCCGCTTCTCCATGGCCAGCGCGGCCCGTTCCGAATCGCGCTGGGTGGACACCGAGACGTACTCGCCCGCCGCCATCGACATGGATCCGGCCAGCAGTCCGGCCAGGCCCGCCGTGAGCAGGGTGCCGCGGTCGCCGGTGGCGCCGGCCACGCCGACGACCAGGCCCGCGGTCGAGACCACACCGTCGTTCGCGCCGAGGACCGCGGCGCGCAGCCAGTTCAGCCGCGCGCCGAGGCCGTTGTCGTGTGCTTCGTCATGCGTCTGGGTACCCGTCACCCGGGGATGGTCTCACTCCGCCCCGTCACCAGACGCGTACCGACCCGCCGGGTGCGAAGGCGGGGCTGGTCGCGTCCGGCGGGGCCTCCTTCAGGGGTTCGGCGATCTCGTCCACCGTCGGGCCGACGGTCGCGGCGACGCGGTCGAGGGCGGCCAGGTCGAAGCCGTAGACGCGGGCGGCGTTGCCGCCGGTCATCGCCGCGACCTCGGAGGGCGGCAGGCCCGCGTACGCGATCCGCAGACCCTCCCGGGAGTACGGATGGGTGCCCTCGTCGTGCGGGTAGTCGCTGCCCCACATGATCTTGTCGAGGCCGATCCGGTCCCGCAGCGGCACCTCGTGCGGCCGCATGAAGCTGGCACCGACGTAGCAGTTGTCGCGCCACACCTCGCTCGGGCTCGCACCCATGGAAGCGGCAAGGCCCGCACCGAACTTGGACTCGGCGGTGGAGGCCCGTCCGGCCGCCGCCACCAGTCGGCCGTGGTAGTAGTCCAGCATCTCCACGACGCCCGGGATCCAGCCGGATCCCTGCTCGGTGAGGACGAGTTTCAGTCCGGGATGGCGGCGGAACGCCCCGCCGAAGACCAGGTGCCACAGCGCCCGGTGCGAGAACCAGGTCGTCTCCACCATGAAGACGGCACGGGCCGCCGGTTCGTCGCCGAGCGGTGGGGAGGCCGAGCCGCCGTGGTGGTTCACCGGTACGTCCAGTTCCGCGCAGACCGCCCACAGCGGGTCGTACACCTGGGAGTACAGCTCCGGGACGCCGGAGCCGGGCGGTGCGCCGGGCAGCAGGATGCCGCCGGTCAGGCCGGCCTCCTTGGTGCGGCGGACCTCCCGGACGGCCTCCTCGGGATCGTTGAGGAGGATCTGTGCGACACCCGCGCGCCGGCCCGGCGCCTGCGCGCAGAAGTCGGCGAGCCAGCGGTTGTGGGCGCGCAGGCCCGCCCAGCGCTGTTCGTACTCGGCCCGGGAGGGCGCGGGCGCCATCAGGGCCGCGGAGGGGAAGAAGGGCGGGATGGTGTTGGGGAAGACGACCTCCGCGACGATGCCGTCCGCCTCCAGCTCCGCGACGCGGCGTGCGGAGTTCCAGTTGCGGTCGGCGGTGTCGGCGAGGAGGTCCTCGTACGGGTTGACGTAGGCCGCCGCCCACGCGTCGAAGTCGTCGTGGTGCTTCGACTCCAGGTACGGCCGGTAGTCGAGGAGGTCGGCTCCGGCGTGGCAGTCGGCGGAGATGACGGTGTAGCGCTCTGTCCGGCGGTCCATCAGTCGGCCCCCAGGGCCGGGAAGTCGTGGTCGGTCAGCCAGTGCCGGCCCACTTCGCGCGACCTCGCCCAGGACGCCTCGACCGCTGTCTGGTCGGGACTCTGGCCCAGGTCCCCGGGGGTGGGACCGATGCGCTCGGCGATCGGGGCGAGCTTCGCCGTGTCGAAGCCGAAGACGTCCGCGGCGGCGAGGCCCAGCATGCGGCGGGTCTCGGCGACGGGGATGTCGTGGAAGGTGTCGCGCAGCCACTGAGCCGTGTTCGGCCAGGTGCCTTCCGGGTGGGGGAAGTCGCTGCCCCACAGGATGTTGTCGACGCCGATCTCGTACCGCTGGGCGAGTTCGCGGCGTTTGGTGTTGGTGGCGCAGACGAAGACCTGGCGGTCGAGGTACTCGTGCGGGGGCCGCTTCAGTTCGGCGAACGGCGAGAGCTTCTTTCCGCCGTGGGCACCCAGATAGAGCCGGTCCATGAACCAGAGGAGGTTCGGCAGCCACCAGCAGCCGGACTCGGCGACCCCGAACCGCAGCCCCGGGTGGCGTTCGAAGGCTCCCGACCAGAGCAGGAACCAGAGCGGGCGGGACGGCCACCAGGTGACCTCGGAGACATAGATGCCGAGGTGGTCCCCGTACTCGTGGCGCGGGGCCGCTCCGGAGTGCGTGACGACCGGCATGGCCGTCTCGGCGGCGGCAGCCCACACGGGGTCGTAACGCCGGTCGTGGTAGGGGGCCTTGTCCACCCACATGGACGGGATCATCAGCGCGCCGAGCCCGGACTCCTTCGCCCGGTGGATCTCCGCGACGACCCGGTCGACCTCGCCGGTGACGGGCAGCAGGGCGACCCCGCAGTGGCGTTCGGGGTTCTGCGAGACGAAGTCGGCGAGCCAGCGGTTGTGTGCCTGCGCGCCGGCCATGCCCAGCTCCGGGTCCTGGTCGCCGGAGAGCCCGAGGCCCACGCCGAACGGGGCGGCGGTCCGGCTGTCGACGGCGTCCGCGTCCGGGAAGACGACCTCGGCCGCCACTCCGTCGCCGTCCAGTTCCTTCAGGCGCCGGGCGGCGTCCCAACCGCCCTTCAGGCCTTCCTCGTTGTCATGGAACCACTTGTCCGCGAAAGCCTCGTTGCGTACACCGAGGCGGGTCATCTCCTCGCGGCGGCGATCGCGGCCGGCGAGGAAGTCGTCGAAGTCCCGGTGGAAACGGGGGTCGAGATAGGGCCGGTACTCCTCGGTGGGAAGTCCGGCGTGGCAGTCGGAGGAGATGATCAGGTACGGGTCGTCGGTCATCGCTCGCTCCTCAGTCGAGTATGAAACTCTCCAGGTACGAAGGTTCGGCCCGGTCGAGCATCGACTGCGACCTGGCTCGGATCTGCCGGTCGCTGTGCTCGCTCTCCGGCAGCATCCAGAAACGGTCGACGCGTATCCCGTCCACGACGGTCTGCGCGACGTCCTCGACCGGGGTGAACTCCACCTCGTGGCCCGCCGCCCGCATGGCGGACTCCCACTGGTCGAGGCTGCGGTACGGGGTCCTGCGCGGGCGCTCCTTGGCGTACCGCTCGGGCCGGTTGCGGTGCGACTCCCACAGCCCGGTGCGGAGCATGTGCGGGCCGGGGAAGAGCACCGAGGCGCCGACCGCCGCCCCCTCCGCCTTCAGATGCGCGTACAGCGACTCGGTCATGGTGACGACGGCGGACTTGGTGACCGCGTACACGGAGGCGGTCGGCAGCGGGGCGATCCCGCCGTCGCCGGACGAGGTGTTGACGACGTGCCCCGGGCCGCCGTCCGCGATCATGCGGGGCACGAACGCCTGGATGCCGTGGAAGACACCCCACACATTGACGGCGAAAGCCCACTTCCAGTCGTTCGGCTCGTGCTCCCACATCCGGCCCTCGGCCCCGGAGCCGACACCGGCGTTGTTGCACAGCACGTGCACCGCGCCGAAGGTGTCGTACGCCGCTTCGGCCAGGGCCTGTACGGAGTCCCGCTCACCGACGTCGACGACCCGGGCCAGCACCCGCGCGCCGTCCTGGCGCAGTCCGTCCGCCGCCCTCTCCAGCGCACCCTCCTCCACATCGGCGAGAACGACCTTCAGCCCCTCGGCGGCGAACCTGCGGGCCATCGCGAGGCCGATGCCGCTCGCGGCGCCGGTGACGACGGCGACCTGTCCCTCCTCCAGCTTCATCGGACGCTCCCTTCCGGCGGGCCGTCATGGATCTGCTGCGGGTCGTCGTAGCGCTGGTGGACGTACGGCAGCAGGTCCTTCGCGCTCACCCGCGCGACGGCCCTGCCCTGCTGGTCGCTGGTCTTCTCGCCGATGGTGAGCTCGACCAGTCGGCGTACCGGGAGGTCCGCGACCGGGTCGTACACCGACTCGCGCAGCACCACGTCGCCCGAGATCCTCTCCAGCCTGCGGACCTTCTCGTGGCGGGTGCAGTGGATCAGGACGGGGTCGGAGTCGAAGCCCTCGCCGTCCACGGCGGGCAGGAACTTGAAGTAGAAGTCGAGTTTCTCGGCGGGCTCGGGCAGCGGGAGCGGTCCGACGACCGCGCCGCGCACCTCGACGAACGCGATCCCGTGCCGGGCGAGTGCGGCGCGGACGACGAGACCGTCGCGTTCGACGGTCACCTCACCGAGCTTCTTCGGTTCGCCGAACACCTCACGGCCGCCGATCAGCGCCCGTTCATGGGTCATCGGCATGACGAGCGGATACCAGCCCTCGTGTCCGTCATGGACGGCGGCGACGGAGACGGAGCCCGCACCGAGTGGGTAGCCGGGCAGTTCGACCGTGCTGATGTTGGCCCGGACCAGCGGGCGTCCGGCGGGTTCGAGGGGCGGCGGGAGGACCGCCGCCACCGCTTCGGGGTCGCTCTCCCAGAGGGCCACCACACCGGTGGACCAGATGTCGGGGAGCTTGGAGCGGGCCGCGCGGGCCGCCGCGATCTCGGCCGCGGTGCGCGCGCCGTACCGTACACGTGCCATGCCGTACCACCCTTCTCGGCCGTCCGTGGACCGGTCGGCCGTGAATCGGTTCTCCGTGTCTCCGTGTCTCCGTGTCTTCTCGTCTCTGTCTCTTCGTGTCTTCGTGTCTTCGTGTCTTCGTGTCTTCGCGGTCAGGCTTTCCGCGCGGTTCTGTAACACAGTTACACCGTCGCCGATGAAGGGTAAATAGGCATGCACCCAACGGAGTTCGGGAATCAAGGAGCACTGTGCCGCGATCGTCACTGACCCGCGAAGAGGTCCTGGAAACGGCCGCCGCCCTGGTGCGACGGCACGGCTCGCAGTCCCTCACCATGCGCGGTCTCGCCGCCGAACTCGGCACGGCGGTCACATCGATCTACTGGCACGTCGGCAACCGCGAGTCGTTGCTGGACGCCCTCGTCGAGCGCACCGTGCGGGAGATGGGCACCCTCCGCCCCACCGGCCGGACCCCGGCGTCCCGCATCGTCTCCGTCGCCAGCGGTCTGCGCCGCGCACTGCGGGCCCGTCCGCATCTGATCGCGATGGTCCATGAACGGGGCCTCACCGAGCGGATGTTCCTCCCCGCACAGCAGGCCCTCGTCCGCGAGGTGCACGCCGCGGGACTGCGCGGGGCGCGGGCGGCCGCCGCGGTCCGGGCGGTGCAGTTCCACACCGTCGGCTTCCTGCTCGTCGAACGCAACCGCGAGCGTTCCCCCGTGCAGTCCCCCGGTGAGGGCGATCTGTGGACCGCGGCAGCCTCGAAGGACGACCCGGCACTGGCCCGCGCACTGGCCCGGCCCGCCGATCCGGACCGGCTGTTCGCCGACTCCGTACGGGCCCTGGTGGCGGGGCTGCTGGCCGGCCCCGTGCAGCACGCCTCGCACCCCGGAACCTCCGCGTCGAGGCGGGAGACGGCCGAATAGGAGACTGTCAGTCGCGGCCCGTATTCTCTGTGACCATGCTCGACGACCGCCAGACCGCAGCACCGTGGCCGACCGCGTACCCGCAGGGGTACGCGGTCGTCGACGTGGAGACCACCGGACTCGCACGGGACGACCGGATCGTGTCCGCCGCCGTCTACCGCCTGGACGCGCAGGGCGATGTCGAGGACCACTGGTACACCCTCGTCAACCCCCAGCGTGATCCCGGTCCTGTCTGGATCCACGGGCTGACCAGCGATGTCCTCGAAGGCGCTCCACTCTTCCCGGAGATCGCCGCCGAACTGTCCGAACGGCTCGCGGACCGCGTGCTCGTCGCGCACAACGCGGCCTTCGACTGGTCGATGCTGGCCCGGGAGTACGCACGGGCCTCGGTCACCGCCCCCGTCGAACACCGGCTGTGCACCATCGCGCTCTCCAAGGAACTGCGGCTGCCGCTGCCCAACCACAAGCTGGAGTCGCTGGCCGCGCACTTCGGGGTCGTGCAGCAGCGCGCCCACCACGCGCTGGACGACGCCAGGGTGCTGGCCGAGGCGTTCCGGCCGAGTCTGCACGCGGCGGCGCGGAGCGGGGTGCGGCTGCCGCTGCTGGAGTGCCGGCCGCTGACCGAGTGGTCGGACTCCCCGGTCACGCCCCGGATCGGGTACCAGCCTTCGTACGGTCAGAACAGCTGGCGCCCCTCGCGCAAGCGTCCGGCGTGCCCGTATCCGAACCCCGGACGGTACGAGAAGGACAAACCCCTCATGCAGGGCATGCGGGTCGCGTTCTCCGGGGACACCTCCGTCGACCGCGAGCTGTTGGAGGACCGGGCCGTGGAGGCCGGGCTCCACGTGGCGACCAGCGTGTCCCGGCTGACCAGTCTGCTCGTCACCAATGACCCGGACTCGGCGACGTCGAAGACGGTGAAGGCGAAGTCGTTCGGCACCCCGGTCCTGGACGAGAGCGCCTTCACGCATCTGCTGCGCGATGTGGCGCCGGCCCGGACGCAGACGGCCGCGCCGTCATCGGAGTGAACCGGGGCGACTCGCCCGCCCGCCGCTCGCCCGCCGCAGCTCCGGCGTCCCACCCTGTGGCGCATGGCACGTTGCGAGGTTTGCGGAAACGACTACGGCATGTCCTTCGAGGTGCACGCGCAGGGCGCCGTGCATGTCTTCGACTGCTTCTCCTGCGCCATTCACCGCATGGCGCCCATCTGTGAACACTGCAGGGTCCAGATCATCGGCCAGGGTGTCGAGGTCGACGGGCACTGGTTCTGCGGCGGTCACTGCGCCCGCGCCGAGGGGAAGGTGGGCATCATCGACAAAGTCTGACCACCGCCCGCCGCACCCCCTTCCCCCACCCCTGCGCGATGCACCCCATGACGCGGTTGTACCGTCATGGGGTGTACCGCTTCCTGTTGACCCGGCAGTGGCTGATCCTCGCCCTCCTCTCCCTCGTGCTGATTCCCACGATGGTCGAGCTGGGCTTCTGGCAGCTGCACCGGCATGAGCACAAGGTCGCGCAGAACGCCCTGATCTCCCGCAACCTCAAGGCGAAACCGGTTCCGGTCGCCTCGCTCACCTCCCCGGGCCACACGGTCCGGCGCTCCGACTACTGGCGCACGGTGACCGCCACGGGTACGTACGACACCGCGCACGAGGTGGTCGTACGCCGCAGGACCTCCACCGACGGCCGGATCGGTGTCCACGTCCTGATCCCGCTCGACCTCAAGGGCGGCGGCACGGTCCTGGTCAACCGCGGATGGGTGCCCTCCGCCGAGAGTCAGCGCGCCTTCCCCGAGGTGCCCGCCGTACCCGGGGGCGAGGTGACCGTCACCGGACGGCTCAAGGCCGACGAGACGACGAGTGCCAGTGGCATCAAGGACATCTCGAATCTGCCGGACCGCCAGGTGATGCTGATCAGCAGCTCCCAGGAGGCCAAGAGGCTCTCCCGGCCGGTGCTCGGCGGGTACATCGAGCAGACCGGCCCCGAGCCGGCCGGCGACTCCCCGGAACTGATCGCCTCCCCCGACGACAGCTCGATCGGCCCGCACATGGCGTACGCCGTGCAGTGGTGGCTGTTCGCCGCCGGTGTTCCGGTCGGCTTCGTGGTCCTCGCCCGCAGGGAGAAGCGCGACCGGACCCAGGCCGCGGCCAAGGCCGTCGCCGGGGAGCGGGAGACGCCCGGCCCGCAGCAGCCGGAGCCGTCGGAGGCCGCGACAGCCTGAGCCCGGCCCTCCGGGTGGCGGCCGGGCCGTCCGGGCTCCGCGTCGGCGCGCCCCACGCCTCTCGTGGGACAGGACCTGCTTAACGGGGCCCAGGTTCGGGAACACGCCAGAACGTGACCCCACGCATCGAGGACTACGCCCTCATCGGCGATCTGCAGACAGCCGCCCTGGTCGGCAGGAACGGTTCTGTGGACTGGCTCTGTCTGCCCCGATTCGACTCGGGCGCCTGTTTCGCGGCCCTCCTCGGCGACGAGGACAACGGCCACTGGCGGATCGCCCCGAAGGGCGCCGACTCCTGCACCCGGCGCCGCTATGCGGGTGACTCCCTCGTCCTGGAGACGTACTGGGTGACCCGTACCGGCACGGTCAAGGTCATCGACTTCATGCCGCAGCGCGACCAGGAACCCGATCTCATGCGGATCGTCGAGGGCATCAGCGGCACCGTCGACATGACCTCCGTGATCCGGCTGCGCTTCGACTTCGGCACGGTGGTGCCGTGGGTGCGCCGCTCGCAGGGGCACCGGGTGGCGGTCGCGGGACCGGATTCCGCCTGGCTGCGCAGCGAACCACCGGTCAAGACCTGGGGCCAGCAGTTCTCCACCTGCTCGTCGTTCACCGTCTCCACCGGCGAACGGGTCGCCTTCGTCCTGACCTGGCACCCCTCGCACTCGCCCCGTCCCGAACTCGTCGACCCGTTCGAAGCCCTGGAGAGCACCCTGTCCGACTGGGCCGAGTGGTCCGAACGGTGCAAGTACCGGGGCCCGTACCGGGAGGCGGTGATGCGCTCGCTGATCACGCTGAAGGCGCTCACCTTCGCCCCGACCGGCGGCATCGTGGCGGCTCCCACCACCTCGCTGCCCGAGGAGATCGGCGGTGTACGGAACTGGGACTACCGCTACTGCTGGCTGCGGGACTCCACGCTCACCCTCGACGCCCTCATCTCGGCCGGTTACCTGGAGGAGGCCGCCGCCTGGCGGGACTGGCTGCTGCGGGCCGTTGCCGGGGACCCGGCCGATCTGCAGATCATGTACGGCCTGGCGGGCGAGCGCCGACTGCCCGAGTCGGAGCTGCCGTGGCTGAGCGGATACGAGAACTCCAGTCCGGTCCGGATCGGCAACGCCGCGGTCCGCCAGCGCCAGCTCGATGTGTACGGCGAGGTCATGGACTCCTTGCGGCTCGCGCGCGAGGCGGGTCTGGACGACAAGCCGCACGCCTGGAACCTGCAGCTCAGCCTGCTCGGCTTCCTGGAGTCGGCCTGGCGCGAGCCGGACGAGGGCCTGTGGGAGATCCGTGGCCAGCGCCGCCACTTCGTGCACTCCAAGGTGATGGCGTGGGTCGCCGCCGACCGCGCCGTGCGCACCCTGGAGAAGAACCCCGCGCTGGCCGGCGACGCGGACCGGTGGCGGACGATGCGGGACGCCGTGCACCGGGAGGTGTGCGAGAAGGGGTTCGACCCGGTACGGAACACCTTCACCCAGTCCTACGGCTCCCGGAATCTGGACGCGGCGACGCTGCTGATCGTCCGGACCGGTTTCCTGCCGCCGGACGACCCCCGGATGATCGGGACGGTCGACGCGGTCCGGGACGAGCTGGGCAGCGGCTGCCTGGTCCGCCGCTACAGCACGGACGGCTCCTCGATCGACGGGCTGCCCGGCAGCGAAGGAGCCTTTCTGGCGTGCTCGTTCTGGCTGGCCGACGCCCTGCTCCTGACCGGGCGCGCCAAGGAGGCCGGAGAACTCTTCGAGCAGCTCCTGGCACTCCGCAACGATGTGGGGCTGCTCGCCGAGGAGTACGACATCGCCGGGCGCCGGCAGCTCGGCAACTTCCCGCAGGCGTTCAGCCACATCGGACTGGTGGGCACGGCCATGGCACTGGCCGGGGAGGACACGCTGGAGGGCGGCACGGCAGGATAGGGCCCATGGATCTGGGACTGAAGGACCGTGTGTACATCGTCACCGGAGCGACCCGGGGGCTGGGCAACGCCACCGCTCGGGCACTGGCCGAGGACGGCGCGAGGGTGATCATCACCGGTCGGGACGGGAAGCGCGCCGAGGCGGCGGCCGCCGAGCTGGGACCGGACGCCGTCGGGGTCGCCGCCGACAACGGCGACCCCACCTCCGCGCAGCGCCTGGTGGACGGCGCGCACGAGCGCTTCGGACGGCTCGACGGCATTCTGATCAGCGTCGGCGGACCGGCGCCCGGCTTCGTCGCCGACAACACCGACGAGCAGTGGCAGTCGGCCTTCGAGTCGGTGTTCCTGGGCGCGGTGCGCCTCGCCAGGGCCGCGGCGGCCACGCTCGGCGAGGGCGGCGTCATCGGTTTCGTGCTCTCCGGCTCCGTGTACGAGCCGATCGCCGGGCTGACGATCTCCAACGGTCTGCGCCCCGGTCTGGCCGGGTTCGCCAAGTCCCTGGCCGATGAGCTCGGCCCCCGGGGCATCCGGGTGGTGGGCGTGCTGCCGTCCCGGATCGACACGGACCGGGTACGTGAGCTGGATGCGCTCTCGGGCGACGCGGAGGCGTCCCGTGCGGCCAACGAGGCGCGTATTCCGCTGCGGCGTTACGGGACCCCGGAGGAGTTCGGCCGGACGACGGCGTTCCTGCTCTCGCCCGCGGCGTCGTATCTGACGGGTGTCATGCTGCCGATCGACGGCGGCTCCCGGCACGGCTTCTGAACCGGGCCGCTGCGCCGATGACCGGACGAGGCACTTTCCTCGCCCCCGTCCGGTCATCGCGCACGGCCGTCGTGAGGACGGTCAGCTCACCCTCTCCGCGCGGTGCCTGACCGCCCTCAACCGCACCTCGGCCGGCAGTTGCGCCAGCCCCGCGGAATCCCGTGCATGGGCCAGCGCCTCGTCGGTGAGGCGGCCGAGTGTCTCCTCCGGCGCCGCGTGCGGTTCCATCAGCAGACGGATCCCGGCGTGCGGCGAACTGCGCCGACCGGTCAGCACCACCTGGGCGCGGGCCACGCCGTCCAGGTTGCCCGCCTCGTCGGCGAGCACACCTTCCAGGGCCCGCCCCCTGAGCAGCGCCCCCTCTCCGTCACCGCTGTCCACCAGCACCTCGGCGAGGCGGGCCCGGCGCAGCTGGGCCAGCAGCCACCACAGGGCGAGGACGACCACGATCGCCAGGGCCGCGATCACCGCCGGCCACCACCAGCCCTCGCCGCGCCAGCGGTCCCGGTCGGCCTCGCTGAGCAGCACATCGCTCCTGCCGTACCAGGGCCACCAGGACGGCACGGAGAGGCCGAGCCCGGCGGCGAGCACCGCGCCTCCGACGCAGACCAGCACCACCGCGGTCAGGCCGAGCAGCACCCGGTTGACGGTCCTGAGCAACGGGCTCACCCCTTTCTCGTGGGACGGCGGACATGCACGGACAGGCTCGGCGGCCTGGCCAGCCCCAGCTCCTTGATGCCGGTCGCGAGCACGGTGTCCAGATCGGCCCGTACGTCGTCGAGCTCACGGAAGTGCGACACCGCGCGCACCACGGCACGGGTCCGGGTCAACCGGACCCGTGCCGACTGCACTCCGGAGATCTCGACGGCCCGGTCGCGCAGGGCCAGAGCCGCGGCGGGCCGGTCGAGTCCCGCCCGTACACCGGGCCGGTCGCGGCGCATCGGCAGCACGGCGCGGAGTCCCGGAGTGACGGCGAGCACCAGCAGCCACAGCCCGATCGCCACGGCGGCCGCCGCGCCGGCGAGCACCCAGACGTCGTCCAGCGGCCGGTGGGCGAGTTCGTCGGCCAGCGTGCGGCGCCACTTCATCGCGGGACGGTCGGCCCGTACCGCCGCCACGTCGTAGAGCAGCAGACCGGTGGCACCGAGGCCCACCAGGGCGAGGACCGCCGCGGGGACGCGGCGCGCGGACCAGAAGCGGCCCGCCCTGCCGTCGCCGTCCTTGCCTGCGGGCACCGGGTCGTACGCGGAGGAGGAGGCGGACTGGTCGAGTTCGAGCACGTCTCCTTGTTCGACGGGCCGGGCGGTGGGCGGCCGTCGTGTGCCGTCTTCCGGGTCCTGGGGCTCCGTCATCGGACCCTCCCCCGTGCCGCGGCACCCGCTCCCGTCGGATACAGACGCTCGACCTGTACCGCGACCTCGGGCACCTCCATCCCGGCCAACGCCCTCACCCGCTCGACGACATGTCGCCGCACCCCGCCGCACTGGCGACCGATGTCGATGGGGTATCCGAGCTCCAGGATCACCCGCACCCGGGCGATGTCCCGGTGCACCGTGACCGTGGCGCGCGGCGAGGCACCCTCCTCCGGCGGCTCGTCGATCGCCTCCTTCGCCGCCTGTGCGGCGATCTTCGCGACCACCCGGTCGGCGATCCTGGTCTCCCCGCGCTCACCCGCGGCCACCCGGCCGCTCACCCCCGACAACGCCGTCACCGCCGTCGGTCGCCGCGCTCGCGACTCCGGAAGAAGTCGCCGGGATCCAGGTCGCCCTCCATGAAGCGACCGGCGACGAAGCCGATCGCCCCCAACGCCGCCACCAGGAGAAAGGCCCCGAATCCGCCGAAGTACCCGGCGAATCCGAGCGCCATGCCGGCCACCATGCCGACCACCGCCATGCTCATCGTGTGCTCCTCAACTGCCCCCGATGGGAGGCCTACTGGAGACGTGGCTCGGGCTGGTCCTCGTCGTCGGGCTCGTCGGGCAGCTTCACATCGCTCACCGCGATATTGACCTCGACGACCTCCAGGCCGGTCATCCGCTCGACCGCCGCGATCACGTTCTCCCGTACGTCGCGGGCGACGTCGCCGATCGAGACGCCGTAGTCGACGACGATCTCCAGGTCGAGCGCGGTCTGTGATTCACCGACCTCCGCCTTCACCCCGCGGGTGACGGACCTGCCGCCACCGGGCACCCGGTCGCGCACCGCGCCGAACGTGCGCGAGAGACCGCTGCCCATCGCGTGGACGCCGACCACGTCGCGCGCCGCCATTCCCGCGATCTTCTCCACGACACCGTCGGCGATGGTCGTGCGGCCACGGGTGGCCGGATCTCCGCCGCCGCGCTTGATGAGGGTGCTCGGCTCCTTGTCGGGGCTGTCGGGACGGTTCCGCTGTGGGGTGTCGGTCATCGCCACTCTTCCCTTCGGGGCAGGTTGGACCTCGTTGCCCACACTAGGTGCGCTTGCCCCGCAACGCGCCATGGATGCGGCAGGCTGGGGAAATGACGACGGCTGACAGCTCGGACAGGGCCGACGGGTGGACGGCGGCGGTTCGGCGGCGGCTCGGACCGGGTCGGCTGCTCCCCTTGGGCGGTCCGGCCGACGGGGCATGGATCTCGGAGCGGGCCGCGGTGGCGGTGCTGCGTGAAGCGGTGGGCGGACCGGGACCCGGTCCGGTGCTCGGGGAGCTCAGGATCCGGGTGGCGGACCCTGACGGGGCCCCGGCCCCGGAGGTGGAACCGCCGCCCAGCGCGCTGCCGCCGGGGCCACTGTGGATGGAGGCGACCATGTCGGCGATGTCCGACCGGCCGCTGCCCGCGGCGGCGTCGGCGCTGCGCTCGGCGTTGCTGACGGCGGCCGGGCAGCGGCTGGGTCTGGTGGTCGCCGGCGCCGATCTCCGGGTGACGGAACTGCTGGACGCCCCGGGCCGGCCGGTGCGGGCACCCGCGCCGACCGAGGTGCCCACGGCGAGAGCGCAGGGGCCGGCGGGGATCGCGGCCGCGGCTGTTCCCGGTGTCGTGACGCTGACCCGGGTGCTGGGCGATGCCGTGCACACCGGGCCCGGTCATGTGCGGATCGAGCTGGCGACGGATCCGGACCATCGGGCGCTCGACGTGGCACGTGCGGTGCGCGGCGCGGTGGCGGCCGCGGTGGACGGGCACCCCTCGGTCGCGGTGCTGGTCACGGCGGTGGTGGGGCGGGACTGATCGCCGGGCGGGCCCGGGACCGGGCCCGCCAGCGACGGCGGTCGTCGGTGCTCAGTCGGTGATGCCCGCCAGATCGCGCAGTCGTCGGCCCTGCGCGGCACGTTCGGCGGTGCGCTGCTCCTCGTAACCACGGGAGACGGCGCCGCTCAGCAGCGCCTTGGTCTCCACGACCGCGTCACGCGGGGCGGCCAGCAGCGCGCCGGCCAGGTCGCGAGCCGCGGAGTCCAGCTCGTCGCCGGGGACCACGAGGTTGGCCAGTCCGGTGCGCTCGGCCTCCTCGGCGTGCACGAAGCGGCCCGTGGCACAGATTTCGAGCGCGCGGGCGAACCCCACCAGGTGCACCAGGGGGTGGGTGCCGGTGAGGTCGGGGACGAGACCGAGGCTGGTCTCACGCATGGCGAACTGCACGTCCTCGGCGACGATCCGCAGATCGCAGGCGAGAGCGAGCTGGAAGCCGGCACCGATCGCATGCCCCTGGACGGCCGCGATCGACACGATGTCGTTGCGGCGCCACCAGGTGAACGCCTCCTGGTACTCGGCGATGGTCGCGTCGAGCTCGGACTCCGGGCCGCGCGCCATGTCGAGGAAGGACGGCTCGCCGTCGAACCCCTCGGGGGTGAACGCCTGCCGGTCGAGACCCGCGGAGAAGGACTTGCCCTCGCCACGGAGCACGACGACCCGCACACTGCCGGGCAGAGCCCGTCCGGCCTCCGTCAACGCCCGCCACAGAGCGGGGGACTGAGCGTTGCGCTTGGCCGGATTGGTGAGGGTCACCGTGGCAACCGCGTCATCGACGGTGAGTCGTACGCCGTCCTGGTCGAGCACAGAGTCGAGCGAGGTCATGGAGCGCCTCCGGTTCGGGTCAGTCAGCAGGTCGAGCCAGGATTTCTCGTTCGGATCAGGCCGGGCCCGATCCAAACGAAAGACCCTAAGTGACTGAACAGTAACCACCCGATCGACATCACGATCGACCGGGTGGCCACCGAAAACCGGTGAGCCCCGGGACGGGCCTGACGACCCTGCCCCGATCCGCCGAGGGCCGTCAGGCCGTGGCGGCCTTCTTGCCTCGTGTCGCTCCGCCGCGTCCACGCAGCGTGACTCCGGACTCACTGAGCATCCGGTGGACGAATCCATAGGAGCGGCCGGTCTCTTCGGCCAACGCCCGGATGCTCGCACCGGAGTCGTACTTCTTCTTCAGGTCTGCCGCGAGCTTGTCGCGCGCGGCGCCGGTAACCCGGCTGCCCTTCTTCAGAGTCTCGGCCACCCGTGCCTCCTCATGGGAAGTGCGCTCTGGACTCTCATGATCACCCCTCGGGGGCTTCCTGGCCACCCATTCGGCAAGGTCCATGCAACCGGATTACCGCCCGAGGAAAGGGCCTACACGACCGGAATCCCGCATTCCGTGGGGCTGTGGAGAGGGGTGGGGGCAGGTCCGGGATGAACCGCCAGGTCAGGGCCACACGGGGTTCACCGGCCCCGAACGGGTGCGCCCGGCAGCCATCTGCCGGGCACCACGCCGAGGTACGAGACGTACTCACGCAGATGATGGATCACGCGTAGGCCGAATGATCCATTCGGAGTGGATCAGACAGTGTCCGGACGGGGATCAGGCCAGGGCGACCAGGTCCTGATAGTCCGCACCCCACAGGTCCTCGACCCCGTCCGGCAGCAGGATGATGCGCTCCGGCTGGAGGGCCTCGACCGCCCCCTCGTCGTGCGTGACGAGGACGACGGCGCCCTTGTAGGTGCGCAACGCGCCGAGGATCTCCTCGCGGCTGGCCGGGTCGAGGTTGTTCGTCGGCTCGTCCAGCAGCAGCACGTTGGCGGAGGAGACCACCAGGGTCGCCAGCGCGAGACGGGTCTTCTCGCCGCCGGAGAGGACTCCGGCGGGCTTGTCGACGTCGTCGCCGGAGAAGAGGAACGAGCCCAGCGTCTTGCGGACGTCGACGAGGTCGAGGTCGGGCGCCGCGGAACGCATGTTCTCCAGCACGGAGCGGTCCGGGTCGAGGGTCTCGTGCTCCTGGGCGTAGTAGCCGAGCTTGAGTCCGTGCCCCTCGATGACCTGGCCGGTGTCGGGCTTCTCGGCGCCACCGAGGAGCCGGAGCAGCGTGGTCTTGCCCGCGCCGTTGAGTCCGAGGATGACGACCCGGGAGCCCTTGTCGATGGCGAGGTCCACATCGGTGAAGATTTCGAGCGAGCCGTACGACTTGGACAGCCCCTCCGCCATCAGAGGGGTCCTGCCGCACGGAGCGGGCTCGGGGAAGCGCAGTTTGGCGACCTTGTCGGAGACCCGGACGGCCTCCAGGCCGGAGAGCAGCCGCTCGGCACGCTTGGCCATGTTCTGCGCGGCGACGGTCTTGGTGGCCTTGGCGCGCATCTTGTCGGCCTGCGAGTTGAGGGCCGCGGCCTTCTTCTCGGCGTTCTGCCGCTCGCGCTTGCGGCGCTTCTCGTCCGCCTCGCGCTGCTGCTGGTAGAGCTTCCAGCCCATGTTGTAGATGTCGATCTGCGAGCGGTTGGCGTCGAGGTAGAAGACCTTGTTGACGACCGTCTCGACGAGCTCGACATCGTGGGAGATCACGATGAAGCCGCCGCGGTAGGTCTTGAGGTAGTCGCGCAGCCAGACGATCGAGTCGGCGTCGAGGTGGTTGGTCGGCTCGTCGAGCAGCAGGATGTCGGCGTCCGAGAACAGGATGCGGGCCAGCTCGACGCGACGGCGCTGACCGCCGGAGAGCGTGTGGAGCGGCTGTCCGAGCACCCGGTCGGGCAGGCTGAGCGCGGCGGCGATGGTGGCGGCCTCGGCCTCGGCGGCGTAACCGCCCTTGGTGAGGAACTCCGTCTCCAGGCGCTCGTACTTCTTCATCGCCTTCTCACGGGTGGCGCCCTTGCCGTTCGCCATCCGTTCCTCGTTCTCGCGCATCTTGCGCAGGATCTCGTCGAGGCCGCGGGCGGAGAGGATGCGGTCCCGGGCGAGCACGTCGAGGTCACCGGTGCGCGGGTCCTGCGGGAGATAGCCGACCTCGCCGGAGCGCGTGATGCTGCCGCCCGCGGGGTTGCCCTCGCCCGCCAGGCACTTGGTGAGGGTGGTCTTGCCCGCTCCGTTGCGGCCGACGAGGCCGATCCGGTCACCCTTGGAGATGCGGAAGGAGGCGGACTCGATGAGGATGCGGGCGCCGGCGCGCAGCTCGATGCCGGAAGCGGTGATCACGGTAAAACTCCAGGGCGGTGTGGACGGCGGACGGGACGATTACTGAGTTCGACTCGACGCCGTTACTCATGCACAGGGAGATTTGCCATAGGGGTCAGTCTACTGGCGGTGTGCAACTGGTTTTCCGCATGAGTTCGCGGCGCCGGCCGGGGCTCGCCCGGCCGGTGCCGCCGTCGTCGACGGGCTCGACGCGTCCGCCGCGGTCGGGGACGACCGGATCCGGTAGAGGTTCCAGGGCCGGGTCACGCCCGGGTCCCGGATGCACGGTTCCTCCGCGCAGCGGCAGCAGTGGTTCACCGCCGGGTTCGGCCGCGGCGACATGGCCGACCGCAACACCTTCCACTGAACCCGGCCCTTCGCCCACCCGGCCGCGGGGCGGTTTCCCTGCCGGGCCGGGCCGTTGTCGGTGACCGATGGAAGACTGGGACCAGATCCGAGACGCAGATCACAGAATTCAGCAGATCGCAGAAATCAGGGGACCGGTTCATCGAGTACGGGAAGAGGTGATCGCCATGGCAGGCGCACCGGCCGGCGTTCCGACGATCTATCCGACGATTCTGTACGACGACGCGAAGGCCGCGATCAAGACGCTGACGGAGGGCCTCGGCTTCACCCAGGAAGCGGTGTACGAGGGTGAGAACGGCCAGGTGCTCCACGCGGAGCTGTCCTGCGGCAACGGCAGGGTGATGCTGGGGTCCAAGGGGCGTGAGGGTCCCTTCGCCAAGGCGATGCGGGACGCGGGCCCGGCCGGTGTCTACGTCGTGGTGGACGAGGTCGACGCGCATCATGCCCGTGCCGTGGAGCACGGGGTGGAGATCCTGATGCCGCCCACGGACCAGGACTACGGCTCGCGCGACTACATGGCGCGGGACGCGGAGGGCAACGTGTGGAGCTTCGGGACGTACGCACCGGGGTCGGCCGGCTGACGGTCGGACGGGCCCGGGACCGGGCCCGTCCGACGCGGAAACACCCGTGCTACGCGCCGCCCGTGTGCACCTGGAACGCGGCCCGGCGCACCGCTTTGGCCAGCGCGGGGTCCGGGTGCGCGGCGGCCAGGGCGACCAGGACCTGCACGGTGCGGGGGTGCCCGACGGCCCGGACCTCGTCCAGCAGCGCCGGGACGGTGCCCTGGACGGCCGAGTCGAGATGGCGGACCAGCAGCCCGGTCTCCCCGTGGTCGGCGACGGCCGCGGCGGTGTCCACCCAGAGCCAGGTGGCCTCCTCCCGGCTGAGGACGTCCTGGGCGTCCTCGGGGTCGGTTCCCTCGTACTCGGCCAGCCACAGCAGTGCGTAGGGGCGCAGCGAGGGGTCGTCGGCGACGGAGCGCACCTCGGGTTCGGCGGGGGCGCCCACGACCCGGAGCGCCTCGAAGGCGAGCCCGCGCAGCAGCGCGTCCTCGCCCCGGGCGACGGCGAGGAGTTCGGCGACGGCGCTGCCGACGGGGCGGGCGGCGAGCCAGGCGCGGTACTCGTCACGGGCGGGGCCGGGGGTGAGCCGGGCGCAGCCGAGGAGCATGTCGGCGGCGGACTGCTCGATGTTCCCGGCCGGGCTCTGGGCCGCCACGCAGATCTGTTCCAGCTTGACCCAGACCGCCCAGTTGCCGAGCGGGGTGAGGGTGGCGTGCCCGGCGCCCAGGGTGAGCGCACCGACGGCGGCCAGACCCTCCAGGGCCCAGTCCAGAAGCAGGGCGACCAGGGCGGCGGGGTGTGCCGCGGGGGCGGCTTCGGCCGGTCCGGGCGTCGCCTCCGGCCCGTACGGCACCTCGCAGCGCTCCTCGTGGAGTTCCGCGACGCGCTGGCCGAGAAGGTCCAGGAGGGCGGGCACGGTGACCGGGCCGGCCGAGAGCTGGAGGAGGGAGAGCACCTGCGGCACGGCCTCGACGGCCTCGGCGACCGCGGTCGACTCGATGCCGTCGGGCGCGGGGTGGACGAGCGACCAGGCGTCGAAGAGCGCCACCCAGCCGCGCAGCACGGCGGAGTCGTCGCGGTCCCAGGCGCGCAGCCGCCAGCCGGGACGTGCGGTGCCCCCGTGCAGTTCGACGAGTCCGGCGAGGCGGGCCCGGTCCCAGCCGGAGCGCACCTGGGCCGGGGACAACTCCAGGGCCGTCGCGGCCCGTTCGAGAGCATGGGCGGCCGGCGGCGGAGCGCCGGGGATCGCGCCGTCCGCCGCCCAGCGGGCGATCCGTACGGCGTCGGCGAGGGCCGTCCTGGCCTGGCGGGCCAGTTCCGCCCGGGGCGGGGTGCCCTCCGGGGGGCGCGGGGCCGGCCTGGTGCGCCGGGTGGTCACGGCGTTGCGAGCGGTGGCAAGGGGTCGCGGGCGGACAAGTCGCAGCCTGGAGTCGCGCGGAGTACGGGACGTCACGGGGAGCAGTCTTGCCCCTGACGGCCCGAAAGCCCAAACGGAACCTGAATTCGCGGGCAAAGGGGTGCCGGGCCGGCTCCGGCGGCAACCGGCCGATCCCGCGCATCAGCTCACATCAGGGGCGTGAGGAAGCGGCGCAGGATCTCTTCGTAGTGGACCGGATCGGCATTCCACATCGCCGCATGCGGAGCCTGCGGTACGGCATGCAGCGCCACGAGTTCCGGGCGGCGGGCCGCGAGATCGCGGGAGGGCTGCCAGGGAGCCAGGGTGTCGTCCGGGCCGTGGAAGATCAGGGTCGGGGCACGCAGCGCCGGTGCGAGGGAGCCGTCCAGGAGCCGGGCACCGTGCAGCCCGGTCTGCCCCTGCGCGGCCCGGACGGCGAGCGGCAGCAACGCGGCGGGGACACCGCGGGCGACGGCCAGGGCGCGCAGCGTGGCGACCCAGTCCAGGACCGGCGAGTCGAGGACGAGACCGCCGATCCGGTCGCGCAGCGCGGAGTTGACGGCCGCGTGCAGCGCCATCGAGGCGCCGGTGGACCAGCCGTGCAGGACGACCTTCTCGGCCCCGTACCGCACGGCGAAACGGATCGCCGCGTCCAGGTCGCGCCATTCGGATTCGCCGAGATGGGCGAGGCCGTCGGGGGAACGCGGGGCCCCGGCGTCACCGCGGTAGGCGAGATCGAGCACGGGCAGGCGCAGATCGTGCAGGAACCCCATGACGTTCATGGGGTGTTCCCTGGTGGTCCCGAGGCCGTGCACGGTGATCACCCAGGTGTCGCGGGGGCCGGGCAGGAACCAGGCGGGCAGGGTGCCGAGTTCACCGGGGATCCCGACCTCCTCGTGGTCGAGGCCGAGGGCCGAGGAGGGGTCGCCGCTGTGCAGCTGCGGGGTGATCCGGACCTTGGTGCCGGGTTCCAGGCTGCCTCGGTCGACGCGTTCCAGTCTGCGGACGACGGTGTCGGGGGCGTGGTGGGCGTGTTCGATCACCGGGCCGACCACGGCGTGGAGGTCGTCGCCCACCAGTCCGTACGTACCGGGCCGCAGGGCGGCGAAGGAACGGGTCAGGGTGATCTGCCCGGCGGCCGTGGCGTGCACGGTGAGTCCGCGATCGGTGGGGAGCGGCCTTCCGGACGGCGCCCTGAGGGCGGCGTCGCTGGCGTACCGGCCGGCGGCGACCGCTGCCGCACCGACGCCGAGGATCGTGGTGACGGCTGCTGCCGTGACTGTTGCCGGGCGCACGGCTCCAGTGTCGTGGGGCGTTCCGCACCCTGCCAGCGGAAGAGGCCGTCCGGTGGCCCGGCAGGGGGCGGGACCGCCGGTTCAGCCCGGCTGTCCGTACCCCTTCAGCGCCTCCTGCACGTCGCGCAGCTGGGCCGTGGAGAGGAGGTTCGGGGTCCGACCGGGTACGGAGCTCGCGGCGAGCCAGAGCCGGCAGAGCCATTCCAGCTGGGCGGTCCGGTCGTACGCCTCTTCGAGGGTGGCTCCGTGGGTGACGGTCCCGTGGTTCTGGAGCAGGCAGCCCGTGCGGTCCCGCAGGGCGGCCAGCATGTTCTCGGCCAGTTCCTCGGTTCCGTAGCGCGCGTAGGCCGCGACCCGGACGGTGCCGCCGAGCACGGCGGCGGCGTAGTGGATCGGGGGCACCTCGGGGACGAGAGTGGAGACGGCCGTGGCATGCACCGCGTGGGTGTGCACGACAGCGGCGGCCTCACTGTTCCGGTAAACCGCGAGATGGAGCGGGAGTTCGCTGGTCGGGGCCAGTTTGCCGAGGACCTGGTTGCCCTCCGGATCGACGCCGACGGCGTCCTCGGGACCGAGCCTCTCGTACGGCACTCCGCTGGGGGTGACCAGGATCGTCCCGCCGACCCGGGCCGACACGTTTCCCGAGGTTCCCACGACGAGGCCGTCGGCGGCCGTCCTGCGGGCGGTGGCGACGACTGCGTCCCAGGCCCGTCCGATCGCGTCCCGCTGCTGATCGCTCATGCGGAGATCCTGTCAGCCCGGATGCCGAACGGACATGCGATCGATCACAGAAGTCACAAACCGGTGAAGTTCGCAAAAGGGGTGCCGGGGGCCGAAATCAGCCCCCTTGAGGCCCCTCCCCCGGCGCGCACGACACCGGGGAGGACAAACCGAGTGACCTGACTCCGTTTGCAGTCACCACAGTGCCCTTCCCAGTTCATCTTCCGTTCACCCAGGTTGCCTACGGTCCACGTGCCAATGACGTCGAACGATTGCCTGGGTAAATGGAACACATCACGCTGCTCCTCGCGATTGTGATCGTGACAGCTCTAGTGTTCGATTTCACGAACGGTTTCCACGACACCGCCAACGCGATGGCGACGACCATCTCGACCGGTGCGCTCAGACCGAAGACAGCGGTGGCCATGTCCGCCGTTCTCAACCTCGTCGGCGCGTTCCTGTCCGTGGAGGTCGCCAAGACGATCTCCGGCGGGATCATCAACGAGGACGGGCTGCGGACGGAGGTCATCTTCGCGGCACTCGTCGGCGCCATTCTCTGGAATCTGCTGACCTGGCTGGTCGGACTGCCGTCCAGCTCCTCGCACGCCCTGTTCGGCGGCCTGATCGGTGCCGCCGTGATGTCGGCGGGCTGGTCCTCGGTCAACGGCGGCACGGTCGTCACCAAGGTGCTGCTCCCCGCGGTCGCCGCCCCGATCGTCGCCGGCCTGGCCGCGCTGCTGGCCACCCGGCTGACGTACCGGATCGGCGGGAAGATCCGCAACGACGCCCAGGAGAAGGCCACCGCCAAGGGCTACCGCGCCGGTCAGATCGCCTCGGCCGGACTGGTCTCCCTCGCCCACGGCACCAACGACGCGCAGAAGACCATGGGCATCATCACCCTGGCCCTGGTCACCGGCGGCGTCCTGCACCCCGGCGCCAACCCGCCGGTCTGGGTCATCGTCGCGGCCGGTACGGCCATCGCGCTCGGCACCTATCTGGGCGGCTGGCGCATCATCCGCACCATGGGCAGCGGCCTCACCGACCTCAGGCCGCCGCAGGGCTTCGCCGCCCAGACCAGCGCGGCCACGGTCATCCTGGCCTCCTCGCACCTCGGCTTCTCCCTCTCCACCACCCAGTCCTGCTCCGGCGCCGTGATGGGCGCGGGCCTCGGCCGTCAGGGCGGTGTGGTCCGCTGGTCCACCGCCACCCGGATGTTCGTCGCCTGGGGTCTGACGCTGCCGGCCGCGGGCCTGGTCGGCGCGGGCGCGGAACTCCTCACCAAGCAGGGCACCTGGGGTGTCGTCGTCGTCGCGGCGCTGCTGGTCGCGGGCTCCGGCTCGATCTGGCTGGTGTCGCGCCGCAAGCCGGTCGGCCACGGCGATGTCGCGCCGGCGGACGGCGTGACCGAGCCCGCGGGCGTCGTCACCACGGCCATCGCCGCCGTCAGCCCGCCGCCCACCGCGGCCCAGGCGGCGACCCAGGACCTCAAGACCACCATTCCGGCCCCGGCCGGAACCCCCCAGGACCCGGCGCGACCCGCCACCGTCTAGGCCAGCCGTCTAAGGATTCAGCATGAAAATCGACTGGGCAGCCCTCGGCTCCGTATTCGGCGTCTCCCTCGTCGTCACCGTCGCGCTGGTGGGTCTCTTCACCCTGGGCATCGTCGGTCTCTCCAAGCAGCCCGAACCGGCGGCGCAGGGCGGCTCCGGCGGCTCCCTGCTGCTGGCCCGCGCCGGCGCGTACGTCTGCTTCGGGCTGTGCGCGGCGGCGGTCGCGTACGGGATCTATCTGATCGTCGCCTGAGCCCTCCCCCGCACACTCCCCCGACCGGGCCGGACACACCTCATGTGGCCGGCCCGGTCCGGCGTGCCCCGCCCGATGTGGGTCTCAGCACACTGCGCCGTCGCAGGTCAACGGCAGGTTGACGGGCGTTCGCGGAGCGTGGTGGACTGCCGGAGCCAATTACGGCGACAGCAGAGGAAGCCGGTGCGAATCCGGCGCGGTCCCGCCACTGTCACCGGGGAGCAGTCCCCCACACCGGAAGTCACGGCGCGCGCGAGCGGGCTGGAAGGCCGGGGGAACTGCGGATCCGGGAGCCAGGAGACTCTCGTCGCCGGTCACGTCGAACCAGGGCGCGGACCCTGAGTGAGGACATATCGCCATGCCTGGCTGCCGTGCGTCCGTTGCTGTGGCGCTCTCGTCGAGAGCCGCCTGTACGAAGGTCCTTCGAGGCGCGTCGGCCGGTTGAGCCGTGCGTGCCGATCGCATTTTCGCGTACGGCGCCACGGCCGGCCTGATCGGCGACCTGCTGCTCGGTGACCCCCGCAGGGGGCATCCGGTCGCCGCCTTCGGGCGGGCCGCGGCGGCTGTCGAACGCGGTCTGTGGCGCGACCACCGCGGGTGGGGCGCGCTGCACACCCTTGTCCTGGCCGGGGGCGCCGCGGGTGGAGCCGCGCTGATCACCCGTGCCCTGCGCGGCCGTCCCGCCGCCTCCGTCGCGCTGACCGCGGCCGCCACGTGGTCCGTCGTCGGGGGTACGTCCCTGGGGCGTGAGGCCCGGGCGATCGGCGGCGCCCTGGCCGCCGGTGACGTCGAGTCGGCCCGCGAGCGTCTGCCGCATCTGTGCGGACGCGACCCGTATTCGCTCGACGGACCGCAGATCGCCCGCGCCGTGGTGGAGTCCGTGGCCGAGAACACCTCGGACGCCGTGGTCGGCGCCCTGGTGTGGGGCGCGCTGGCCGGGGTGCCGGGGCTCGTCGGCTTCCGGGCCGTCAACACCCTCGACGCCATGGTCGGCCACAAGTCGCCCCGCCACCGGCGCTACGGCTGGGCCTCCGCCCGCCTCGACGACGTCGCGGGCTGGCCCGGTGCCCGGCTCACGGCCCTGCTCGCCGTGGCCGCCGGGGGGCGGCCGGGAGACGCGGTGCGGGCCTGGCGGGCCGACGCGGCCAAGCACCCGAGCCCCAACGCGGGCCCGGTGGAGGCCGCGTTCGCGGGCGCGCTCGGCGTGCGGCTCGGCGGGACCCTCGCGTACGGCGGGCGGGTCGAGCACCGCCCCGTCCTGGGCGGGGCGACGGGCCGGGCGGTGGAGACCGAGGACATCGAACGTGCGGTGCGGCTGTCGCGCCGGGTGAGCGCGCTCGCCCTGGGCGTGTGCGTGGCGGGACGGCTGGGCGCGAGCCTCGCCGCACGACGCGTCGCGGGGCGCCGGACCGCGGGAGCCGCCGCGGCGGTAACCCGGATCGCAGGACGGAGACGTACATGAGCGGCGGACTGCTGGTCGCCGGGACCACCTCGGACGCGGGCAAGAGCGTCGTCACCGCCGGCATCTGCCGCTGGCTGGTGCGCCAGGGCGTGAAGGTGGCGCCGTTCAAGGCGCAGAACATGTCGCTGAACTCGTTCGTCACCCGTGAGGGCGCCGAGATCGGGCGCGCCCAGGCCATGCAGGCCCAGGCCGCCCGGGTGGAGCCGTCCGCGCTGATGAACCCGGTCCTGCTCAAGCCCGGGGGCGACCGCTCCAGCCAGGTCGTCCTGATGGGCAGACCGGTGGGCGAGATGAGCGCACGCGGCTACCACGGGGGGCGGCAGGAAGCGCTCCTCTCCACGGTCGTGGACTGTCTGGAACGGCTTCGGGGCACGTACGACGCGGTGATCTGCGAGGGGGCGGGCAGTCCGGCCGAGATCAATCTGCGGCGCACGGACATCGTGAACATGGGCATCGCACGGGCGGCCCGCTTCCCGGTGGTGGTCGTCGGCGACATCGACCGCGGCGGCGTCTTCGCCTCCTTCTTCGGTACGACGGCGCTGCTCGACGCCGAGGACCAGTCGCTCATCGCCGGCTACCTCGTCAACAAGTTCCGCGGTGACGTGTCGCTGCTGGAGCCGGGCCTGGAGATGCTGCGCGGCATCACCGGACGACAGACCTATGGGGTGCTGCCCTTCGCCCACGGTCTCGGCATCGACGAGGAGGACGGTCTGCGGGTCTCGTTGCGCGGGACCGTCCGCGAATCGGTCGTCGCGCCGCCGCACGGCGACGACGTGCTGCGCGTCGCGGTGTGCGCCGTGCCCCTGATGTCGAACTTCACCGATGTGGACGCGCTGGCCGCCGAACCGGGCGTCGTCGTCCGGTTCGTGGACCGCGCCGAGGAACTGGCCGACGCCGACCTCGTCGTCGTGCCGGGCACCCGAGGCACCGTGAAGGCGCTGGCCTGGCTGCGCGAGCGCGGTCTCGCCGACGCCCTGGTCCGGCGTGCCGTCGAGGGCAGACCGGTCCTCGGCATCTGCGGCGGCTTCCAGATCCTCGGCGAACACATCGAGGACGAGGTCGAGTCACGGGCCGGGCACGTCGACGGCCTCGGCCTGCTGCCCGTACGCATCCGCTTCGACCGCGAGAAGACCCTCGCCCGCCCCTCGGGCGAGGCGCTCGGCGCCCCCGTGGAGGGGTACGAGATCCACCACGGCGTCGCCGACGTGCGCGGCGGGCAAGCATTCATGTCCGATGACCGAGGACGCAGCCTCGACGGCTGCCGGGTCGGTGCCGTGTGGGGCACCCACTGGCACGGCTCGCTGGAGAGCGACGAATTCCGCCGCCGCTTCCTGGCCGAGGTCGCACGGGCCGCCGGCCGGCGCTTCGTCCCCGCCCCCGACACCGCCTTCGCCACCCTGCGCGAGGAACAGCTCGACCGCCTCGGCGACCTCGTCGAAGAACACGCGGACACCGACGCGCTGCTCCGGCTCATCGAGTCGGGCGCGCCCTCGGGACTTCCCTTCATCGCCCCCGGAGCACCTGGAGCACGCGCATGAACGCCCCTACGAGCACCGTGCTGTTGCTGTCGACCGCCGACACGGACCTCCTCGCCGCCCGCGCCTCCGGCGCGCCGTACCGGATCGGCAACCCCACGCGCATCGACGTCCACGAGGAACTCCCCGCGCTGATCGAGGGTGCCGCCGTCGCCGTCGTCCGTCTCCTGGGCGGCAAACGCGCCTGGGAGGACGGGCTGGCCGTCCTCAAGGCGTCCGGTGTCCCCACCGTGCTGCTCGGCGGCGAGGCCGTGCCGGACGCGGAGCTGATGGCCGAGTCGTCCGTACCGGCCGGTGTCGTCGCAGAGGCCCTGCGCTACCTCGTGGAGGGCGGCCCCGGAAACCTCGTGGAGCTGGCCCGTTTCCTCTCCGACACCGTCCTGCTGACCGGTCACGGCTTCGCCGAGCCGCAGAAGATGCCCGAGTGGGGCCTGCACGGCGACCGCGCGTTCACCGAGGGCCGCCCGACCGTCGGCGTGCTCTTCTACCGGGCGCACCAGCTGTCCGGGAACACCTCGTTCGTGGACGTCCTCTGCGACGCGGTCGAGGCCCGTGGCGCCAACGCCCTGCCGGTGTACTGCGGTTCGCTGCGCGGCGCGGACGCCGGTCTCTACGAACTGCTCGGCAGGGCGGACGCCCTGGTCGCCACGGTCCTCGCGGCGGGCGGCACCCGCGCCTCGGACGCCTCCGCCGGGGGCGACGACGAGGCCTGGGACATCGGCGCGCTGGCCGATCTGGACGTCCCGGTGCTCCAGGGCCTGTGCCTGACCTCCTCGCGTGCCGCGTGGGAGGCGTCGGACGCCGCGCTCTCCCCCATGGACGCCGCGATGCAGGTCGCGATCCCGGAGTTCGACGGCCGGCTGATCACCGTCCCGTTCTCCTTCAAGGAGCAGGGACCCGACGACGTACCGGTGTACCGCGCCGACCCCGAGCGCGCCGCGCGTGTCGCCGGTGTCGCGGTGCGCCACGCCGTCCTCAAGCACAAGGCGAACGCGGAGAAGAAGCTCGCGCTCGTCTTCACCGCCTATCCGACCAAGCACTCCCGCGTCGGCAACGCCGTCGGCCTGGACACGCCCGCGTCGGCGGTACGGGTCCTGGACGCCCTGCGGAACGCCGGTTACGCGGTCGACGGCTACCCGGACAACGGCGACGAGCTCATCCACCGTCTGATCGAGGCGGGTGGGCACGACGTCGAGTGGTTGACCGAGGATCAGCTCGCGGCCGCCCCCGCGCGCGTGTCCCTCGCCGACTACCGGGCCTGGTTCGACACGCTGGAACCGGGGCTGCGCGACTCGATGCTGGAGCACTGGGGCGAGCCGCCGGGTTCGCTGTACGTGGACGGGGACGAGATCGTCCTCGCCTCGCTCCGGTTCGGGAACGTGGTGGTGCTGATCCAGCCGCCGCGCGGCTTCGGCGAGAACCCGATCGCGATCTACCACGACCCGGACATGCCGCCGTCGCACCACTACATGGCGACGTACCGCTGGCTGGAGGCCGCGGCATCGGAGGGGGGCTTCGGCGCGGACGCCGTCGTCCACATGGGCAAGCACGGAACGATGGAGTGGCTGCCGGGCAAGGGCCTCGGTCTGTCCGCCGGCTGCGGCCCCGACGCCGTGCTCGGCGAACTGCCGCTGATCTACCCGTTCATCGTCAACGACCCGGGCGAGGGCACCCAGGCCAAGCGACGCGGACACGCCACCGTGGTGGACCATCTGGTGCCGCCGATGGCGCGCGCCGACACCTACGGCGACCTGGCCAAGCTGGAGCAACTGCTCGACGAGTACGCGCTGGTCAGTGACCTCGACCCGGCCAAGGCACCCTCGGTGCGGGCGCAGATCTGGACGCTGGTGAAGGCCGCCGAGCTGCACCACGACCTCCATGTCGACGAACAGCCGGGCGACGACGACTTCGACTCGTTCGTCATGCACATCGACGGCTACCTCTGCGAGATCAAGGACGTCCAGATCCGCGACGGCCTGCACGTCCTCGGTGGCGGCCCGGTCGACGAGGCGCGGGTCAACCTGGTGCTGGCCGTGCTGCGCGCCTCCCAGGTGTGGGGCGGCACGGCGAACGCGCTGCCGGGACTGCGGGCCTCGATCGCCGGGCACTTCGGGCTCAGTGAGAAGGAGTTGCTGGCCGAGCCCGGCGCCGCGGTGAAGGTGCCGGTCGAGCTGACCGAGCTGGTCGACGGTCCGGCGCGCACCGGATCCGACGCGATCGATCTGCTGGAGCGGCTGTGCCGCCGGCTCGCGGAGGGCATGGAGGAGCGCGGCTGGGACATCGCCGCCGCCGCGGGGCTGGTACGGGACGTGCTGGGCTTCGAACTCCCGGATGCGGTCGCCGTACTGGGCTTCGCGTGCGAGGAGGTCGTGCCGCGGCTGGCCCGGACGACGGACGAGATCGACCACATCCTGCGGGCCCTGGACGGCGGCTTCGTACCGGCGGGTCCCTCGGGCTCCCCCACCCGCGGGCTCGTCAATGTGCTGCCGACGGGACGCAACTTCTACTCCGTGGACCCGAAGGCGATTCCGTCGCGGCTCTCGTGGGAGGTCGGTCAGTCGCTCGCCGACTCCCTGATCGCCCGGTATCTCGCCGACACGGGCGACTACCCGAGGTCGGTCGGCCTGACCGTGTGGGGCACCTCCGCCATGCGTACGCAGGGCGACGACATCGCGGAGATCCTGGCGCTGCTCGGCTGCCGGCCGGTGTGGGACGACGCCTCGCGGCGGGTGACCGGGTTCGAGGTCGTGCCGGTGAGCGAGCTGGGGCGCCCGCGCATCGACGTGACGGTGCGGATCTCCGGGTTCTTCCGCGACGCGTTCCCGCATGTGGTGGGGCTGATCGACGACGCGGTCCGGACGGTGGCGGAGCTGGACGAGCCGGCCGACGCCAACCATGTCCGGGCGCACGCGGACGAGGACACGGCGGTCCACGGCGACCGGCGGCGGGCCACGGCACGCATCTTCGGGTCCAAGCCGGGGGCGTACGGGGCGGGGCTGCTGCCGCTGATCGACGCACGGAACTGGCGCAGCGACGCGGACCTGGCCGAGGTGTACGCGGTCTGGGGCGGTTACGCCTACGGGCGCGGGCTCGACGGGCGGGCGGCGCGCGGCGACATGGAGACGGCGTTCCGGCGGATCGCGGTGGCGGCGAAGAACGTCGACACGCGCGAGCACGACCTGGTCGACGCGGACGACTACTTCCAGTACCACGGCGGCATGGTCGCCATGGTGCGGCATCTGACCGGCGAGTCGCCCGAGGCGTACGTCGGCGACAGCGCCACGCCCGACCAGGTGAAGACGCGCACTCTGGGCGAGGAGACGCACCGGGTGTTCCGGGCGCGGGTGGTGAACCCTCGATGGATGGCGGCCATGCGCCGACACGGGTACAAGGGCGCCTTCGAGATGGCCGCGACCGTGGACTACCTGTTCGGGTACGACGCCACGGCGGGAGTCGTGGACGACTGGATGTACGAGAGGCTGTCGGCGGAGTACGTCTTCGACGAGACCAACCGGGACTTCATGAAGAAGTCCAACCCCTGGGCGCTGCGCGGGATTTCGGAGCGTCTGCTGGAAGCGGCCGAGCGGGGCCTGTGGGCCGAGCCGGACGCAGAGACGCTGGAGCGGCTGCGGGCCACGTATCTGGAGCTCGAAGGCGATCTGGAGGGGGACGAGTGAGCGGTCCGTCCACGCCTGTCCACCGGGGGCTCCGCCGCCGGACATCCGCCCGCCGGACGCCGGCGGGGCTGACACCCCGCCGTACCCCCAAGGAGGCATCGTGAGTGCGCCGTACCCCTTCACCGCTCTCGTCGGACAGGACGATCTCCGGCTCGGGCTGCTGCTGAACGCGGTCTCTCCCGCCGTCGGCGGAGTGCTGGTGCGCGGCGAGAAGGGCACCGCCAAGTCCACGGCCGTGCGCGCCCTCGCCGCACTCATGCCGGAGGTCTCCGTCGTCTCCGGCTGCCGGTTCTCGTGCGATCCCGCGTCGCCCGATCCGGCGTGTCCCGACGGCCCCCACGAACCCGGGACGGGCGTGTCGCGGAACGCGCGCACGGTCGAACTGCCCGTCGGCGCGTCCGAGGACCGGCTCGTCGGCGCGCTCGACATCGAGCGGGCGCTCGCCGAGGGCGTGAAGGCGTTCGAGCCGGGGCTGCTCGCCGACGCGCATCGCGGGATTCTCTACGTCGACGAGGTCAATCTCCTCCACGACCATCTCGTGGACCTGCTGCTGGACGCGGCCGCCATGGGCGCCTCGTACGTGGAGCGCGAAGGTGTCTCCGTACGGCACGCAGCACGTTTCCTGCTCGTCGGGACGATGAACCCCGAAGAGGGGGAACTGCGACCGCAGTTGCTCGACCGGTTCGGGCTGACCGTCGAGGTCGCCGCGTCCCGCGAGACCGATCAGCGGGTCGAGGTCGTGCGGCGGCGCCTGGCGTACGACGACGATCCGGCGGGGTTCGCCGCCCTGTGGGCCGACGAGGAGGGCGCGTTGCGCGCCCGGATCGTCGCCGCGCGGGCCCTGCTCCCCGAAGTGCGCCTCGGAGACGGGGCGTTGCGGCAGATCGCGGCCACCTGCGCGGCCTTCGAGGTCGACGGGATGCGCGCGGACATCGTGATGGCCCGGACCGCCACGGCGCTGGCCGCCTGGGCGGGCCGTACGGATGTGCTGGCCGAGGACGTGCGGCAGGCCGCTCTGCTCGCGCTCCCGCACCGGCGTCGGCGCAACCCCTTCGACGCGCCGGGCCTGGACGAGGACAAGCTCGACGACACGCTGGAGCAGAACAGCGGCGAGGACGACGACCCGGATCCGGACGGCCCCGGTGGCGGCGGCCGTCCCCCGCGGGGCGACGGGCCCGACACGCCGCCGCAGCCCGAGGGCGAGGCCGGCGACACGCCCGCGCAGTCCGTGCCCGAGCAGGGGCAGGGGCAGGGGCAGCAGTCTTCCGGCGGCGGTGAGCAGCAGCCCGTACGCGCCGCCGAGCCGTTCCGCACGAAGATGCTGAGCGTGCCCGGTCTGGGCGAGGGTGCGGCGGGGCGGCGGTCCCGGGCGCGTACCGAGCACGGCCGCACGACCGGCGCGCGGCGTCCGCAGGGCACCCTGACCAAGCTGCATCTGGCGGCGACCGTGCAGGCCGCCGCCCCGCATCAGCGGGCACGTGGGCGGTCGGGGCGCGGACTGGTGGTCCGGCGGGACGATCTGCGGCAGGCGACGCGGGAGGGGCGCGAGGGGAACCTCGTGCTGTTCGTGGTGGACGCCTCCGGGTCGATGGCCGCCCGGCAGCGGATGAGCGCCGTGAAGGGTGCGGTCCTTTCGCTGCTGCTGGACGCGTATCAGCGGCGGGACAAGGTCGGGCTCATCACCTTCCGGGGCAAGGGCGCCGAGGTGGTACTGCCCCCGACGTCGTCGGTGGACGCGGCCGCGGCGCGGCTGGAGATGCTGCCGACCGGGGGACGCACCCCCGTGGCGGCCGGGCTGTTGAAGGCCCATGACGTGCTGCGCGTGGAGCGGCTGCGTGATCCGTCGCGGCGGCCATTGCTGGTCGTGGTGACCGACGGCCGGGCGACCGGGGGGCCCGAGCCGGTGGCGCTGGCGTCACGGGCGGCGCGGCTGCACGGGGCCGAGGGCACCGCCTGCGTCGTCGTGGACTGCGAGTCGGGGCCCGTACGGCTCGGTCTCGCGGGAAGCCTCGCGCGCGATCTGGGGGGCACCGCCGTCACGCTCGACGAACTGCGGGCCGACTCGATCGCCGGGCTCGTCAAGGACGTTCAGGGAACCAGCAGGAGGGCCGCGTAATGCCGCAGGGACAGCCGACCACCGTGCCGGACGACGGGCTCACCACCCGTCAGCGCCGCAACCGCCCGCTGCTGGTGGTGCACACCGGCATCGGGAAGGGCAAGTCGACGGCGGCCTTCGGGCTGGCCCTGCGCGCCTGGAATCAGGGGTGGCCGATCGGCGTCTTCCAGTTCGTCAAGTCGGCGAAGTGGAAGGTCGGCGAGGAGAACGCGCTGAAGGTCCTCGGGGCCAGCGGCGAGGGCGGGTCCGTCACCTGGCACAAGATGGGCGAGGGCTGGTCGTGGGTGCAGCGCGACGAGCAGTTCGACAACGAGGAGGCGGCGCGCGAGGGCTGGGAGCAGGTCAAGCGCGACCTGGCCGCCGAGACGTACCGGCTCTACGTCCTCGACGAGTTCGCGTACCCGATGCACTGGGGCTGGGTCGACACCGACGAGGTGATCGAGGTGCTGCAAAACCGCCCCGGTACGCAGCATGTGGTCATCACCGGGCGCAACGCGCCCGAGAAGCTGGTGGCGGCCGCCGACCTGGTGACCGACATGTCGAAGGTCAAGCACCCGATGGACGCCGGTCAGAAGGGTCAGCGGGGCATCGAATGGTGAGGAACCCGCGGTGAACGTTCCGCGTCTGGTGATCGCCGCGCCCTCCTCGGGGAGCGGCAAGACCACCGTGGCCACCGGGCTGATGGCGGCCTTCGCGGGCCGGGGTCTCGCCGTGTCCGCGCACAAGGTCGGGCCCGACTACATCGATCCCGGGTACCACGCGCTGGCCACGGGACGCCCGGGGCGCAATCTCGACGCGTACATGTGCGGGCCCGAGCTGATCGCCCCGCTGTTCGCGCACGGGGCGCTGGGCTGCGACCTGGCGGTCGTCGAAGGTGTGATGGGGCTGTACGACGGGGCGTCGGGGGAAGGCGAGCTGGCGTCCACCGCCCAGGTCGCGAAGCTGCTGCGGGCGCCCGTGGTGCTGGTCGTCGACGCGTCGTCGCAGTCGCGGTCCGTGGCCGCGCTGGTGCACGGCTTCGCCTCGTGGGATCCGCAGGTGCGGATCGGCGGGGTGATCCTGAACAAGGTCGGCTCCCCGCGGCACGAGGCGCTGTTGCGGGAAGCGTTGGACGAGTCGGGCGTGCCGGTGCTGGGTGTGCTGCGGCGGACGGAGCGGGTGGCCGTGCCGTCGCGGCATCTGGGGCTGGTGCCGGTGGCCGAGCGACGGGCCGACGCGTCGGCCGCCGTGGCTGCGATGGCGGACCGGGTGCGGGCGGGGTGCGACCTGGACGCGCTCATGGCGTTGGCCCGGTCGGCGCCCGGGGTGCCGGGCGAGGTGTGGGACGCGGCCGGGGCGGTGGCCGGGTGCGGCGGGCCCGTTGCCGGGGCCGGAAGGGTCGCCGTCGCGGCCGGGCCCGCGTTCACGTTCTCCTACGCCGAGCACACCGAGCTGCTCGCGGCCGCCGGGGCCGAGGTCGTGCCGTTCGATCCGTTGCGGGACGAGGCGTTGCCCGAGGGCACTCGGGGGCTGGTCGTCGGTGGCGGATTTCCGGAGGTGTACGCGTCGGAGCTGTCCGCCAACGAGGCGCTGCGCAAGGCCGTTGTCGAGCTGGTGGAGTCCGGGGCTCCGGTGGCTGCCGAGTGTGCGGGGCTGCTGTATCTGGCGCGGTCGCTCGACGGGCTGCCGATGTGCGGGGTCCTCGATGCCCGGGGGCGGATGTCCGAACGGCTGACGCTCGGCTACCGGGAGGCCGTGGCGGTCTCCGACAGCGTGCTGGCGGCGCCCGGGACGCGCGTGCGCGGGCACGAGTTCCACCGGACCGTGCTGGAGCCGGGCGCCGGGGCCGAACCGGCGTGGGGTCTGCATCGGCCGGAGCGCCGGGTGGAGGGGTTCGTACAGCAGGGCGTGCATGCGAGTTATCTGCATACGCACGGGGCTTCGGCGCCCGGTATGGCCCACCGATTCGTTGAGAGGTGCAAGGGATGAACCACGGTCACGGTACGAGCAGGCTGGTCGGCGTCGGTGTCGGGCCCGGTGACCCGGAGCTGGTGACCGTCAAGGGCGTGAACGCGCTGCGTGACGCGGCGGTCGTCGTCGTGCCGGTGATGGACACCGGTGAGCGGGGGCGCGCCGAGGCGACCGTGCTGCACTACGTGTCGGCCGACAAGGTCGTGCGGGTGGTGTTCGCGCTGAACGAGCGGACGGACCGGGCGCGCCGGGAAGCGGCGTGGGACGCGGCGGGCGAGCGGGTCGCGGAGCTGTTGCGTACGCACGGCTCGGTGGCGTTCGCGACGATCGGCGACCCCAATGTGTACTCGACGTTCACGTACCTCGCTCAGACGATCGGTCGGTTGCTGCCGGGGACGGGCGTGGAGACCGTGCCGGGGATCACCGCCATGCAGGATCTGGCCGCCCGCAGCGGTGCGGTGCTGACGGAGGGTACGGAGCCGTTGACGCTGGTGCCGGTGACCGCCGGGGCCGCGGTCCTCAAGGAGGCCCTCGAGGGTCCGGGCACGGTCGTCGCGTACAAGTTCGGGCGACTGGCCGCGGAGGTGGCCACGGCGCTGCGGGAGACGGGGCGCGCCGAGGACGCGGTGTGGGGTTCGGCGCTCGGGCTGCCCGAGGAGTCGATACGACCGGCGGCGGAGCTGGACGAGGGGCCGTTGCCGTATCTGTCGACGCTGATCGCGCCCGCGCCGCGCGACGGCGGGCGGGGCGGGAAATTGTGAGGCGCCGGGGCCCGGCGCGGTGGTCAGTCCGCGATGCCCACCACCAGCCAGATGAAGCCCACCCCCACCACGGTGCACAGCAGCGTGGAGCGGGCCGGGTGTGCGTGGTGTGCCTCGGGCAGGATCTCGGCGGCGGCGAGGTAGAGCAGTACACCGCCGAAGAAGCCGAGATAGCCGCCGAGCACTTCCTCCGGAAGGATGAACAGCAGCGTCGTCGCCGCGCCCACGAGCGGTGCCAGGGCGTCCGCGAACAGCATGAACACGGCCTTGCGGCGGGCGTTCCCGTACAGGCTGGTGACCGTGTAGGTGTTGAAGCCGTCGGCGAAGTCGTGCGTGACGACGGCGAGGGCGACGGCGGCTCCCATTCCGGCACCCACCTGGAAGGCCGCACCGAGCGCGACACCGTCCATCAGGCTGTGGCCGACCATCGCCGCCGCTGCCGTGAGTCCGAGCTGCGGGACCCTGCCCTCGCCCGCGCCGTGTGCCGCCCGGCGTACGGCGAGCAGACGCTCCACCAGATGGGCGGCCAGGAAGCCGGCCACGAACAGCAGCAGGGCCGCCGGGACACCGAAGACCGGATCGCCCGCGGCACCGATCGCTTCCGGCAGCAGGTCCAGACCGACCACGCCGAGCATCAGCCCGCCGGCGAAGCCGAGCACCAGGTGGCGGCGGTCGGTGACGCGTTGGGCGACCCAGCCGCCGGCCAGGGTCATCAGGAACGCGCCGAGCGCGACGAACACCGCCATGGGCTCTTGCTAGCCGATCGACCCCGGTGCGCGCATCTCACCGCGCCCTGACGTACGTTCCTCCCTTCTGTCCGCTTTTCCCGTTTCCCTTTTCCCGAAAGGACCCCGCCCCATGTCCGAAGCAGTCGACGCAGCCGGCCCGGTCGCCGCGCCCACCCACGGCAGAGTGACGTTCGTCGGTGCCGGCCCCGGCGCCGCCGATCTGCTGACCTTCCGGGCGGCGCGGGCCATCGCGGACGCCGACATCGTCATCTGGGCGGCGAGCCTGGTGCAGGCGGAAGTTCTGGAGCACGCCCGGGAGGGCGCGGAGATCCTCGACTCGGCGCAGATGTCGCTGGAGCAGGTCGTCGCCGTCTACGAGCGCGCGGCGGCCGAGGGGCTGAAGGTGGCCCGCATCCACTCCGGCGATCCGGCGCTGTGGGGCGGCACGCAGGAACAGGTCGACCGGTGTGCCGGCCTGGGGGTCGCGGTCGAGATCGTGCCGGGGGTGTCGTCGTTCTCCGCCGTCGCGGCGATCGCGCAGCGGGAGCTGACGATTCCGGAGGTCGCGCAGTCCGTGATCCTGACCCGGCTCGGTGGCGGCAAGACGCCGATGCCGCCGGGCGAGGAAGTACGGGAATTCGCGCGCCACGGCACGACGATGGCGCTGTTCCTGTCGGCCGCCCGGTCCGGCCAGCTCACCCAGGAGCTGCTGGAGGGCGGCTATCCGACGTCGACGCCGGTCGTGATCGCGTACCAGGCGACCTGGCCGGAGGAGCTGATACTGCACTGCACGATCGGGACCCTGGAGGAAACGGTCAAGGAGCACAAGCTCTGGAAGCACACCCTCTTCCTGGTCGGCCCGGCGCTTTCGGCTTCGGGGACACGCTCGCACCTCTACCATCCGGGGCACTTCCACGGCTTCCGCAGGGCCGACAAGGCGGCGCGGGCCGAACTGCGCGCCCAGCGGTCCGGCTCGTGATCCGGGTCTTCGGCACGGGGACGGGCGAGCCGCTCGGTTCCGACGCCCGGGACGCGCTGGCCGCGGCCACGTTGGTGGTCGGCGCCCGGCGTCATCTGGAGGCCGCGGGGCTGCCGGCGCAGGTCGAGCGCATCGTGCTCGGCCCACTGGCGCCCGCGCTCGACCGGATCGCGGAGCATGCGCACGGGGGCGGGGCGCGGGTGATCGTGCTGGCCTCCGGCGACCCCGGATTCTTCGGGATCGTACGGGCGCTGGCCGAGCGTTTCGGGGCGAGCGCCCTCGATGTGCGGCCGGGTGCGCCGTCCGTCGCGGTCGCGTTCGCCCGGCTCGGGCTGGCCTGGGACGACGCGGTCGTGGTCAGTGCGCACGGCCGTGACCCGCGCACCGCGGTGAACGCGTGTCTGGCGCACCCGAAGGTGGCCGTCCTGACCGGGCCCGGCACCGGGCCCGCGGAGCTGGCGGCCGGGCTGGTGAACAGGGCGAAGGGGCGCACCCTGGTCGTGGCGACGGCGCTGGGCGATCCGGAGCGGGAGCGTATCGAGCGGCTGACCCCTGCCGAGGCGGTGGCCCGCGACTGGCCGGATCCGGTGAGTGTGGTGCTGTGTCTGGACGAGTCCCGGGCGCTCTCCCCGGTACGGACCGTCGCGGGGCCGCCCGCGGGGCCCGGCCGGTGGGCGCTGGACGAGACGGAGTTCGAGCACCGCGACTCGATGATCACCAAGTTCGAGGTGCGGGCGCTGGCGCTGGCCCGGCTGGGGCCGCGCTCCGGTGACCGGGTGTGGGACATCGGTGCGGGTTCGGGTTCGGTCGCGGTGGAGTGCGCGCGGCTCGGCGCGGCCGCCGTCGCCGTGGAGAAGACCTCGGACGGGGTCGAGCGGATCAGGGCGAACGCGGCCGCGCACGCGGTGTACGTGCATGCGGTGCACGGCTCCGCGCCCGCCGTGCTCGACGGTCTGGGGGGCGACCCGGACGCGGTGTTCATCGGGGGCGGCGGGCGTGAGCTGCCCGCCATCGTGACGGCGTGCGCCCGGCGGGCGCGGCGCTCGGTGGTGGTGGCGCTGGCGGCACTGGACCGGGTGCCCGACGTGCGTGCGGCGCTGGCCGGTGCCGGGCTCGTGCCCGAGGGCGTGCTGCTGCAGTCGTCCCGGCTGGCGCCGCTGCCCGGTGAGGTGACGCGGCTCGCCGCGACCAACCCGGTCTTTCTGCTGTGGGGCACCCGCCCCGCGGTCCGTGCAAGTGAAGGAGCAACCCAGTGATCGGCCTGATCTCCGCCACGGCGGCGGGCACCGTCGCCCGCGACCGGCTGGCCGCGGCCTGGCCCGGCCGCACCGTGGTCTACGAGGGACCGGTGCGCGAGGCCGTGCAGCGGGCGTTCGCCGAGTGCGAGCAGCTGGTGTGCTTCCTGGCGACGGGGGCCGTGGTGCGGCTGCTCGCGCCGCTGTTGACGGAGAAGTCCTCGGACCCGGGTGTCGTCTGTGTCGACGAGGCGGGACGCCATGCGGTCGCGCTGCTCGGCGGGCACGGCGGCGGGGCGAACGCGCTGGCCGGGGAGGTCGGTGAGGTACTCGGCGCGGCGCCGGTCGTGACGACGGCGACGGACGCGGCAGGCGTGCCGGGGCTGGACATGCTGGGCCTGCCCGTGGAGGGCGATGTGGCGGGGGTGTCGCGCGCGATGCTCGACGGGGCGGGGGTGGAGCTGCGTGCTGATGCGGTGTGGCCGCTGCCCCCGTTGCCGGCGAATGTCTCCCCCGGCGCCGGGGGTGGTGCGGTGCTGCGTGTCACCGACCGGATCGTGGAACTCGGGGCGCGGACCGCTGTGTTGCGGCCCGCGTCACTCGCCGTCGGGGTCGGCGCGTCCAAGGACGCGCCGGCCGAGGAGGTCGTCGGGCTGATCCGGGACGCTTTGCGCGAGGCCGGGCTGTCCCCGCTGAGCATCGCGGAGTTGGTGACGGTCGACGCGAAGTCGGACGAACCGGGGATCGTCGCCGCGGCCTCGCAGTTCGGCGTTCCGCTGCGGACGTACGCCGCCGACGAGTTGGCCCGTATCGAGGTGCCGCATCCGTCCGGCGCGCCGCTCGCCGCCGTCGGAACGCCCTCCGTCGCGGAGGCCGCCGCACTCGCCGAGGGGGGCGAACTCCTCGTACCGAAGCGGAAGTCGAACCCCGCGGGGCGGGCCGCGATGGCCACCTGCGCGGTGGTGCGCCGGGCCCCGCGCGGGCGCCTGGCCGTCGTCGGTCTCGGCCCCGGCGCGCGTGATCTGCTGACGCCGCGCGCCCGTGAGGAGCTGCGGCGGGCCTCGGTGCTGGTCGGGCTCGACCAGTACGTCGACCAGATCCGGGACCTGCTGCGGCCCGGCACCACGGTCCTGGAGTCGGGGCTGGGCGCCGAGGAGGAACGGGCCCGCACCGCGGTCGCCGAGGCGCGCAGGGGGCATGCGGTGGCCCTGATCGGCAGCGGTGACGCGGGCGTGTACGCGATGGCGTCGCCCGCGCTCGCCGAGGCCGGCGCCGACATCGACGTGGTGGGTGTGCCGGGTGTGACGGCCGCGCTGGCCGCCGCCGCGATCCTCGGCGCCCCGTTGGGCCACGACCATGTGTCGATCAGCCTCTCCGATCTGCACACGCCGTGGGAGGTCATCGAGCGCCGGGTACGGGCCGCGGCCGAGGCCGACATCATCGTGACGTTCTACAACCCGCGCAGCCGGGGCCGTGACTGGCAGCTCCCGAAGGCCCTGTCGATCCTGGCCGCGCACCGGGAGGCGGCCACTCCGGTCGGTGTCGTGCGCAACGCCTCGCGCCCCGACGAGAGCAGCCGGGTGACCTCGCTGGCGGCTCTGGACCCGGCGACGGTGGACATGATGACGGTCGTGACGGTCGGCAACACCGCCACCCGGGAGATCGCCGGCCGCATGGTGACGCCGCGCGGCTACCGCTGGCAGTCGGCCACCGCGGCCCCCGCACAGGAGGGAGCCGAGTGAACCGGCCCTGGGAGAGAACGGTCCACCCCATCGAGCAGGAGTCGTACCGGCGGCTGCGCGCCCGCCTGGACACCTCGCACTTCCCCCCGCTGACCCGGGCTGTCGTGGAGCGGGTCATCCACTCCGCGGCGGATCCGGCGTACGCGACGGACCTGGTCTGCGACGAGGCGTCGCTCGTCGTCGCGCACGCGGCGCTGCACGCCGGCGCTCCGGTCGTCACCGACGTGGAGATGGTCGCGGCGGGCATCACCCGCCGCGAGACCGTGTGCCGTCTGAAGGAGGCCAGGTCCGGTCCCGGGCTGACCCGTTCGGCACATGCGATCCGGCTCGCGTACGAGCAGGTCGGGCCCGGCGCGATCTGGGTGATCGGCAACGCGCCGACCGCGCTGGAGGAACTGCTCGTCCTCGACGCCGCGCCCGCGCTCGTCATCGGGCTGCCGGTCGGTTTCGTCGGCGCGACCGAGTCGAAGGCGGCGCTGCGCGACAGCGGCCTGCCCGCCGTGAGCAACGTGTCCGAGAAGGGTGGCTCGGCGGTCGCCGCCGCCGCCCTGAACGCCCTGCTGTACCACCCCGTACCCCCCACGAACACCGAGGAGAACCTGTGACCACCGCGTCCACCCAGCCCGCACTGCTCATCGCCGGCCATGGCACCAGGGACGAGGGCGGGGCCGCGGCGTTCCGTGACTTCGTGACCGAACTGGGCGAGCGCCACCCCGGGCTGCCCGTGGCGGGCGGGTTCATCGAGCTGTCCCCGCCGCCGCTCGGCGAAGCCGTGACCGAACTGGTCGAGCGCGGTGTGCGGCGGTTCGCCGCCGTGCCGCTGATGCTGGTGTCGGCCGGGCACGCCAAGGGGGACATTCCGGCGGCGCTGGCCCGTGAGAAGGAGCGCCACCCCGGTATCACGTACACCTACGGCCGCCCGCTCGGCCCGCACCCCACGCTGCTGCGGGTGCTGGAGCGCCGGGTCGACGCGGTGCTCGGCGACGTCGACCGGTCCGAGGTGACGGTGCTGCTGGTGGGGCGTGGTTCGACGGACCCGGACGCCAACGCCGAGGTGTACAAGGCGGCGCGGCTGTTCTGGGAGGGCCGGGGTTACGCGGGGGTGGAGACGGCGTTCGTCTCGCTCGCGGCGCCCGACGTACCGTCCGGTCTCGACCGTTGCGTGAAGCTGGGTGCCGGGCGCATAGTCGTTCTGCCGTACTTCCTCTTCACCGGCATCCTGCCGGACCGGGTGCGTCGTCAGACCGAGGAGTGGGCAGCCGCCCACCCGGCGGCGGACGTCCGCTCGGCCGAGGTCATCGGTGGTGCCGAGGAACTGTACGACCTGGTCATGGAGCGCTATCGGGAGGCAGTCGAGGGCGATCTGCGGATGAACTGCGACTCTTGCGTGTACCGGATCGCGCTGCCGGGCTTCGAGGACAAGGTGGGGCTGCCGCAGCAGCCGCACTTCCACCCCGACGACGACGGCCACCATCACCACCACTCCCACGGCGGTCATGCACACTCCCACTGAAAGTCCCGACGCGACAGGCGCGGGCGCGCACGATCTGCGGCACCACGGTGACGCGGAAGTACGGGGACGGGGACGGGATCTGACCGATCTCGCCGTCAACGTACGGGCGGACACGCCCCCGGCCTGGCTGAGGGCGCGGATAGCCGCTTCGCTGGGCACGCTCGCCGCCTACCCGGACGGGGGTCCGGCGCGGGCGGCGGTCGCGGCCCGGCACGGGCTTCCGACGGAGCGGGTGCTCCTGACGGCGGGGGCGGCGGAGGCGTTCGTGCTGATCGCACGGGCGTTGCCGGCCCGCCGTCCGGTCGTGGTCCATCCGCAGTTCACCGAGCCGGAGTCGGCGCTGCGCGCCGCCGGGCACGAGGTGCGGCGGGTACTGCTGCCGGCCGAGGACGGCTTCCGGCTGGATCCGGCGGCCGTGCCCGAGGACGCGGATCTGGTGGTGGTCGGCAATCCGACCAACCCCACGTCGGTCCTGCATCCGGCGGCCGTGCTGGAGCAACTGGCGCGTCCCGGGCGGACGCTGGTCGTCGACGAGGCGTTCATGGACGCGGTGCCGGGCGAGCGCGAGGCGCTGTGCGGGCGTACGGACGTCCCCGGGCTCGTGGTGCTGCGCAGCCTCACCAAGACCTGGGGGCTCGCGGGACTGCGGATCGGCTATGTACTGGCCGCCCCGGAGACGATCCGCGCGCTGGCACAGGCGCAGCCGTTGTGGCCGGTGTCGGCTCCTGCGCTGGCTGCGGCCGAGGCGTGCGTGGAGCCGCGGGCCCTGGCCGAGGCGGCTGCCGCGGCGGAACGGATCGCGGTGGACCGGGCCCATCTGGTCGCGGGGCTGAGGGAGTTCACCGAAGTGCGGGTGGCCGAACCGGCCGAGGCGCCGTTCGTGCTGGTCCGGCTGGAAGGGGCTGGCGAGGTACGGGAGCGGTTGCGGGCACTGGGGTTCGCGGCGCGGCGTGGAGATACGTTTCCGGGGCTCGGTCCGCAGTGGCTGCGGCTGGCGGTACGCGACCGCGCGACGACCAATCGCTTCCTGCAGGCGCTCGACCAGGCGCTGCAGACGCTGACCGCGGTCACGCGCTGAGCGAACGGCCCGCGGGGGCGGCGTTCCGTCACGCGAACGCCGCCCCCGCCCCCCCTGGCCCGCGGCCACCCCCTCGGGCCCCGGGCCCCGAGCCGAGCGGCTCAGTCCTGGGCGCGCCGCCTGGCCACGACCATCGCACCGGCGCCCGCAGCCAGCAGCAGGGCCGCGCCACCCGCGATGTACGGGGTCGCCGAACTGCCGCCCGTCTCCGCGAGGTTGGAATCGACAGCATGCCCGGTGCCGGTCTGGGGCTTCACATCGCCGCCCGTGCCGCCGCCGCTGCCGGAGGTGTTCGCGCCACCGGTCCCGCCGTTGCCGGAGCCGCCACTGGTCGAACCGCCGTTGCCGGAGCCGCCGTCACTGGAGCCACCGCCGGTCGAACCACCGTTGCCGGAGCCGCCGTTGGCACCGCCACCCGGCCCCGTCCCCTTCGGCGTCTCGCAGGTCGCCTCGGCGAGCGTGACCTCGCCCTGCACATCGGCGACATTGAGCTTGAGCGGATTGACGGAGACCTTCAGCCGGAGCGCTGCCGCCGCGGCGGTGCGCGAGGTGGTGTGTGTCTTCGACAGGTCGAGGGTCACCTCTCCGACACCCGGCACCTTCACCTCCGTGGTGCCGCCCGCTGTGAGGCTGATCCGCTTGCCGAGGATCGTCACGTGCCCGAGCACGTTCGACTCGGCGACCGGCTTCCTGCCCACCTCGCAGACCGCCTTGGAGGTGACCTGCTCGACCTCGATCAGCGGGAGCAGCGGCAGTCCGGGCAGATGGACCCGGGCCTTCGCCACATTGCTGTACCCCTCGGCCCGGTGCTTGCCGACGGTGGCCCTCGCGGTGGCCACATCGGCGCTCAGGACGCTGAACGGCCGTCCGTCGTCCACCCCGTCGAGCCGGACGCTCAGCGCGGTCCGGTCGGCGCTGGCGGGCGCCTGCACCTCGTTGAGCGTGGCCTTGAGCGGCACATCGATCGTCTTGTTCAGGAGCGAGACGTCGAGTGCGGTACGGAGCACGACCGCGTTCGCCTTCCCGTCGCCGGTGGTCGTGGTGGTCGCGGCGGTGGCGTGCGCCGGGGCGGCGGCCAGCAGGGCGACGGGAGCGACGGCGACCGCCAGGGCGGCCAGGCGGAAGGTGTTGCTGTTCAAGATGGTGGAACCCCCACATGAGACATGGAGCCACCGGCGCCGTCCAATGGGGGACATCGCGGGCACCGGTGACCTCGACCCCGAAAGCTTTACGCACGGAGGGTGAACTGGCAGACACCTGACGTGAGTTCACCCCAAAGGGGGGTTTTCGCGTCTGTATTCGAATATCTCGGTACGTTCGTTCCTCGCAGTCACCCGATCCGCCGAGCGTGGAGGGCTCGGAGGCCGACTGCGCCGGAGTGCGCGCGAAAATGGTTCAACGACACGACAGGGACGCGGTAACTGCCTGTCAACGCGACGCCCCGGCCCGCAGCGGCCCGGCGATCCGCCGCTCAGCCGATCACCCGCCCGTTCAGCACCACCCGTCGCGGCGCCGCCAGCACCCGTACGTCCGCCCGCGGATCCTCGTCGTACACCACCAGGTCCGCCGGGGCGCCCTCCTCCAGCACCGGCCGCCCGAGCCACCGACGCGCGCCCCAGGTGGTCGCGGACAGCGCGTCCAGGGCCGGGATGCCCGCCTTCACCAGCTCGGCGACCTCGTCCGCCACCAGCCCGTGGGCGAGCACCCCGCCCGCGTCGGTCCCGACGAAGACCGGAATCCCGGCGTCGTACGCGGCGCGCACCGTGTCGTAGCGCCGCTCGTGCAGCCGTCGCATATGGGCCGCCCAGCGGGGGAACTTGGCGTCGCCGTTCGCCGCGAGAGACGGGAACGTGGCGATGTTCACCAGGGTCGGGACGATGGCGACACCGCGTTCGGCGAAGAGCGGAATGGTGTCCTCGGTGAGCCCGGTGGCGTGCTCGATGCAGTCGATGCCGGCCTCGACGAGATCGCGCAGCGAGTCCTCGGCGAAGCAGTGCGCGGTGACCCGGGCACCGAGCCGGTGCGCCTCGGCGATGGCCGCCCCGACCGCCTCACGCGGCCAGAGGGCGGTCAGGTCGCCCACCTCCCGGTCGATCCAGTCGCCGACCAGCTTCACCCAGCCGTCGCCGCGGCGCGCCTCCTGCGCGACGTACGCGACCAGCTCGTCGGGCTCGATCTCGTAGGCGTAGTTCCGGGTGTACCTGCGGGGCCTGGCGATGTGACGGCCGGCCCTGATGATCTTCGGCAGGTCCTCCCGGTCGTCGATCCACCGGGTGTCGGCCGGCGAACCCGCGTCCCGCAGCAGCAGCGCGCCCGCCTCCCGGTCGGCCAGGGCCTGCTTCTCGCTGGTGGCCGCGTCGACGGCGCCGTGGTGGTCGAGCCCGACGTGGCAGTGCGCGTCGACCAGGCCCGGCAGCGCCCAGCCGGTGACGGTCACCGCGTCGTCCGCGCCGGCCGGCCTCCCGTACGAGATCCGTCCGTCGACGGCCCAGAGCTCGTCCCGGACGTCCTCGGGACCGACGAGCACCCGCCCCTTCACGTGCAGCACCCGCGGTGCCGTGTGATCACTCATGAGCAGCACTGTACGAGGCGGCGTCCGGCCCCCTGGGTACGCTTCGACGGAAACCCCGTCCGTACGCGGCACCCGCGCCGCGCCGACCCGATCCGAAGAGAGCACCACCGTGACGCACCCCTTCCTCGACCTCGCCCCGCTCACCGCCGCGCACTTCGCGGCCATCGAGAAGCGGGTGGCCGGCCTTCTCGCCACCGAGCAGGACGTCGTCATCATGCAGGGCGAGGCGCTGCTCCCCCTCGAAGGCTGCATCCGGGGCGGCGCCCGACCCGGCTCGACCGCGCTGAACGTCGTCACCGGCCCGTACGGGCAGACCTTCGGGAACTGGCTGCGGGACTGCGGTGCCAATGTGGTCGATCTGGCGGTTCCGTTCCACACGGCGGTCACCGCCGACCAGGTCGCACGAGCGCTGGCCGAGCACCCGGAGATCGACTTCGTCTCCCTGGTGCACGCCGAGGCGGCGACGGGCAACACCAATCCGGTCGCCGAGATCGGCGAGGTGGTCCGTTCGCACGGGGCGCTGTTCATGCTGGACGCCGTCGCCTCGGTGGGCGCCGAACCGCTGCTGCCGGACGTGTGGGGCGTCGACCTCTGTGTGATCGGCGCGCAGAAGGCGATGGGCGGTCCGGCCGGGGTCTCGGCGGTGTCGGTGAGCGAACGGGCCTGGGAGCGGATCGCCGCCAACCCCGAGGCTCCGCGCCGCTCGTACCTCTCGCTCCTGGACTGGAAGGAGCGCTGGATCGACGGCGGCCGCATGGCGCTGCTGCACGCCCCCGCCCAGCTGGAGATGCTGGCCCTGGAGGCCTGTGTGGAGCGGATCGAGGCCGAGGGTCTGGACGCGCTGATGGCCCGGCACGCCTCGGCCGCCGCGGCGACCCGCGCCGGCGTGGTGGCGCTGGGCGGCGGGCTGTCGCCCTACGTGCACGAGGCGAAGGAGGCGGCACCGGTCGCGACCACGCTGCGCGCCCCCGCGGGGGTCGACGCCGCGGAACTGGTCGCGCGGGCGCTCGCGGCCGACCCGTCGCTGCCGCTGATCGCGGGCGGCGGGGCGCTGTCCAAGGAGATGATCCGCGTCAATCACTACGGTGTGGATGCGACGCGGGGCGCGGTGCGTTCCTCGCTCGCGGCTCTGGGGGCGGCGCTGGCCGATGCGGGCCGGCAGGTCGACTTCGAAGCTGCCCGCAAGGCCGTTTCGGAAACCTGGCCGAGCGAGTAGATCCACTCCGGGACATAAATAATCCACAAATGCGGGGAGCTGCTTTATTCAGAGCAGCTCCCCGCATTCTTCTGCCCGCTTTCCCGATCCCTAAACACCCGAGTTTCCTGACGTCCGACCCGGGACCGATCCACACAATTCCGTTGCGTCACCCGAGAGTTACGAGCTTGTGACCGACTCCACAGTGCGACCGTTATGCCGGATAAATAGCCCCCAAAGCGGCAGAAAACGCAGCCGGATCGCACCGGCGCACGCGCCCGCGTGATAACACGGCGAATCGCCCCGCCCAACCCCTTGCGTCGATGCAATTTCAGAATTTGCTGGGTAAATTCAATTCGCATGACCGCCGCACCAGCAGATTTTGCAAGTGCCCGAAGAGAATTCCTCACCATCGACACCCCACGAGTGGAGGACGGGGCCGCGATCTGGCGCATCGCCCGCGACTCCGAGGTCCTGGACCTCAACTCCTCGTACAGCTACCTGCTGTGGTGCCGCGACTTCGCGGAGACCTCCGTGGTCGCCCGCGACGAGACCGGCGAACCCATCGCCTTCGTGACGGGATACCTCCGGCCGGACCGCCCCGGGACGCTCGTCGTCTGGCAGGTGGCCGTCGACCACGGCCGTCGCGGGACCGGGCTGGCGGGAAAACTGCTGGACGCGCTGACCTCGCGGGTCGCCGCCGCACAGGGGCTGACCTCGGTCGAGACGACCGTCACCCCGGACAACACCGCGTCGGACCGGCTGTTCACCTCCTACGCGCAGCGCCACGACGTCGCCCTGGAACGCGAAGTGCTCTTCGAGGGCGAGCTGTTCCCCGAGGGAACGCATCTGCCGGAAGTGCTGTACCGCATCGGCCCGTTCCACACCTGAGCGCGTCCGCCGGTCCGTCTCCGGGCGCGTCGGCCGCCACCGCGTCCGCCCGCCCCGGCCGCTCCGTTCCCGAGCACCTCCGCACCGTCGTCCGTCACACCCCCCTCAAGCAGGAGATTCCCTGTGACCATCACCCCGCCCGCACTGAGTGTCTTCGAGACCCTGGAGTCGGAGGTACGGAGCTACTGCCGCGGCTGGCCCGCGGTGTTCGACCGTGCGCAGGGCTCCCGTCTGACCGACGAGGACGGCCACAGCTACCTCGACTTCTTCGCCGGCGCGGGCTCTCTCAACTACGGCCACAACAACCCCGTGCTGAAACGCGCGCTGATCGACTACATCGAGCGCGACGGGATCACCCACGGCCTCGACATGGCCACCACCGCCAAGCGCGCCTTCCTGGAGTCCTTCCAGAACAACGTGCTGCGCCCGCGCGACCTCCCGTACAAGGTGATGTTCCCCGGCCCGACCGGCACCAACGCCGTCGAGGCGGCGCTGAAGCTGGCCCGCAAGGTGAAGGGACGCGAGTCGATCGTCTCGTTCACCAACGCCTTCCACGGCATGTCGCTGGGCTCGCTGGCCGTCACCGGCAACGCCTTCAAACGGGCCGGGGCGGGCATCCCGCTGGTGCACGGCACCCCGATGCCCTTCGACAACTACCTCGACGGCAGGGTGCCCGACTTCCTCTGGTTCGAACGGCTCCTGGAGGACCAGGGATCCGGTCTCAACAAGCCCGCCGCCGTGATCGTCGAGACGGTGCAGGGCGAGGGCGGCATCAATGTGGCGCGCCCCGAATGGCTGCGGGCGCTCGCCGATCTGTGCCACCGCCGCGACATGCTCCTGATCGTCGACGACATCCAGATGGGCTGCGGGCGCACGGGGGCGTTCTTCTCGTTCGAGGAGGCCGGCGTCACCCCCGACATCGTCACCCTGTCGAAGTCCATCAGCGGCTACGGACTGCCCATGTCGCTCTGCCTGTTCAGGCCGGAGCTGGACATCTGGGGACCGGGCGAGCACAACGGCACCTTCCGCGGCAACAACCCGGCGTTCGTCACGGCCGCCGCCGCGCTGGACGCCTACTGGGCGGACGGGCAGATGGAGAAGCAGACCCTGGTCAGGGGCGAGCAGATCGAACAGGCGCTGCTCGCGATCTGCGACGAACACGCCCGGCTGGGTGCGCGGTTCCGGGGCCGCGGCCTGGTCTGGGGCATGGAGTTCACCGACACCTCGCGCGCCGCCGCCATCTGCGCCCGCGCCTTCGAGCTGGGCCTCCTGGTCGAGACCTCCGGTCCGCGGAGCGAGGTCGTGAAGCTGCTGCCGCCGCTGACCACCACCCCCGAGGAGCTGGACGAGGGCCTGCGGACGCTGGCCCGCGCGGTCCGCGAGACCACCTGACCGCCTGTCCGGGCCCTCCCGTCCCGGACAGGTACGAACCACGAGCACCGCCGCAGAGAGAAAGGCACCGACCCACCGTGATCGTCCGATCGTTCAGTGACATCGAGAACACCGACCGGCATGTGAAGGCCGCTTCCGGAACCTGGGAGAGCAAGCGCATCGTGCTCGCCCAGGAGAAGGTCGGCTTCTCGCTCCACGAGACCACGATGTACGCGGGCACCGAGACGTCGATGTGGTACGCGAACCACATCGAGGCCGTCCTGTGCGTCGAGGGCGAGGCCGAGCTCACCAATGACGAGACCGGCGAGAAGCACTGGATCACCCCCGGCACGTTGTACCTGCTGGATGGCCATGAACACCACACCATGCGGCCGAAGACCGACTTCCGCTGCGTCTGCGTCTTCAACCCTCCGGTCACCGGGCGGGAGGAGCACGACGAGAACGGTGTCTACCCGCTGTTGACCGAGGAGGGCTGAACCATGACCACCGATGTACGCGCCGATCTGTACCCCACACGCGGTACGGCCGAGATGACCACTCCTCGCCAGGACCCGGTCATCTGGTCCGCCCCCGGTGCCCCGGGGCCGGTCTCCGTGAAGGACCTGCAGGGCTTCGAACGCGACGGGTTCCTCACCGTCGACGAACTGATCACGCCGGACGAGGTCGCCGTCTACCACGCCGAACTGGACCGGCTGATCGCGGATCCGGCGGTACGGGCCGACGAGCGCTCGATCGTGGAGCCGAAGTCGCAGAAGGTGCGGTCGGTCTTCGAGGTCCACCGGATCAGCGAGGTCTTCGCCCGGCTGGTCGGCGACGAGCGTGTGGTGGGCCGGGCCCGGCAGATCCTCGGCTCGGACGTGTACGTCCACCAGTCCCGGATCAACGTCAAGCCCGGCTTCGGTGCTTCGGGCTTCTACTGGCACTCGGACTTCGAGACCTGGCACGCCGAGGACGGTCTGCCGAACATGCGGGCGGTGTCCGTGTCGATCGCGCTGACCGAGAACCACGACACCAACGGCGGGCTGATGATCATGCCCGGTTCGCACAAGTCGTTCCTCGGCTGTGCGGGCGAGACACCGAAGGACAATTACAAGAAGTCCCTGAAGATGCAGGACGCCGGCACCCCGTCCGACGAGGCGCTGACGAAGCTGGCCGACCGGCACGGCATCAAGCTCTTCACGGGCAGGCCGGGTTCGGCCACCTGGTTCGACTGCAACTGCATGCACGGCTCGGGGGACAACATCACTCCCTACCCGCGCAGCAATGTCTTCATCGTCTTCAACAGCGTGGAGAACGCCGCCGAGGAGCCTTTCGCGGCTCCGGCGCGACGTCCGGAGTTCATCGGGGCGCGGGACTTCACACCGGTGGGGTGACGTACCGGAGAGACCGGACCGAAGAAGGGGGTGGGGCGGCGTCCGTCGCCCCACCCCCTTCTTCGCGTGGGGGGACCGCGCCCGAAGTCGGTGGACCGGGACGGTCGTCAGCGGCGACAGTGGGGCCCATGACCTCACTGGTACGTCACATCACCATCGACTGCGCCGACGCCTACACGCTCGGCGGATTCTGGGCCGAGGTGCTCGGCTCCGCGCTCTCCCAGGAGGACGCCCCCGGCGATCCCGAAGCGCTCGTCGAAGCCCCCGGCACCGCACTCCTGTTCATCTCCGTGCCGGAGCCCAAGGGCGCCAAGAACCGTCTGCACCTGGACATCCAGCCGCGGGACCGCACCCGCGACGAGGAGGTGGAGCGGTTGCTGGGCCTGGGCGCCACCCTCGTGGCCGACCACCGCAAGCCCGACGGTCGGGGCTGGGCGACACTGGCCGATCCGGAGGGCAACGAGTTCTGCGTCGAGTGCAGCGCGGCGGAACGGGCGTCGCTGACCGGAACCCGGCTGCCGGTCACCGCGGACGACGTGACCACCGCGGTCCGTCTCGCGGTCGACGCGCTCCGGGAGTCCCCGGTGGACGACTGGCACGTCCCGGCCGGGTCGTTGGAGTGGAACTGCTGGGAGACCGCGGAGCACCTGAGCGACGACCTCTTCTCCTACGCCACCCAGCTGGGCCCGCGCCGGCCGTCGCAGGACACGTACGTGCCGTACCACTGGGCCGCGACCCGGGAGGGCGGTCCGTCCAACGCGATCTTCGCGGACCGGTCGGCAGGACCCGCCGGGCTGCTCCAGACGCTGGAGGCGAGCGGCGCGCTGCTCGCGGCGATGGTGCGGACCGCCTCGCCGGAGGTCCGCTCCTACCACTCCTACGGGGTGTCCGACCCGGAGGGCTTCGCCGCCATGGGCATCGTGGAGACCCTCGTGCACACGCAGGACCTCGCCGCGAGCCTGGACATCGCCTGGGCGCCGCCCACCGGCCTCTGCGACCGGGTGCTGGCCCGGCTGTTCCCGGACGCCCCGAAGGACGCCGACCGGTGGGCCGTCCTGCTCTGGGCCACCGGCCGCGCCGAGCTGCCCGGTCGTTCACGGGTCACTTCGTGGAAGTGGCACAGCGCACCGCTGGACGGGACGGGTCTGCAGTAGCGTCCGCCGCCCCGGGGCGGGCAGGGCTCCGTGGCCCTGCCTCCCGGTCTCGGCACTGCGTCACCACGGCTCCGGGACTTCTCAGGACCGGTCGGCGTCCAGCGCCGGGTAGTCGATGTACCCCTTCGCGTCCCCGCCGAAGAAGGTCGACGGGTCCGGGGTGTTGAACGGGCCGCCGGCCTTCAGCCGGGCGGGCAGGTCCGGGTTGGCGATGAACAGGGCGCCGTACGAGATGACGTCGGCGATCCCGTCGTCGATCACCGAGTGGTCGTCCGGCCCGGTCGGCCCGTCCGTCAGCGCGTTGAGGACGAACGTGCCGGAGAACTGCTTGCGCAGCGCGAGGGTCAGCTCGCGGATCTCCACCGCCTCCAGGACGTGCAGATAGGCGAGGCCGAGCGGCTCGATCTCCCGTACCAGCGCGCTGTAGACGGAGTCCAGCACGGGTTCGTCGATGTCGTTGTACGTGTTTCCGGGCGAGATGCGCAGCCCGGTCCGCTCCGCGCCGATCTCGGCGGCGACGGCCTTGACCACCTCGACGGCGAACCGGATGCGGGCCTCCTCGGAGCCGCCCCACTCGTCGTCGCGCAGGTTGGTGTTGGGCGAGAGGAACTGGTGGATGAGGTAGCCGTTGGCGCCGTGCAGTTCGACGCCGTCGAAGCCGGCGTCGATCGCGTTGCGGGCGGCCGTCGCGTAGTCGGCGATGGTCTGCCGCACTTCGTCGCCGGTCAGTTCGCGCGGGGTGGTGAAGTCCTTCAGACCCTCGCCGGTGTAGAGCTGACCGGCGGGCTTGACCGCGGATGCGCTGACCGGGGTGAGCCTGTCCGGCAGCAGGGCCGGGTGGCCGATCCGGCCCGCGTGCATGAGCTGGGCGAAGATCCGGCCGCCCGCCGCGTGCACCGCGTCGGTGACCTTGCGCCACGACGCGACCTGCTCCGCGCTGTGCAGTCCCGGGGTGTCGGGGTAGCCCTGCCCCACCACCGACGGCTGGATGCCCTCCGTGATGATCAGGCCCGCCGACGCGCGCTGGGCGTAGTACTCGACGACGAGATCCGTGGCGGTACCGCCCTCACCGGCCCGGCTGCGGGTCATCGGAGCCATCGCTATGCGGTTGGCGAGCTGGGTGCCGGACAGGTCGATCGGGTCGAAAGCGGTGGTCATGAGAGCTCCCAGAAAATTTATATGGTCGGCCAACTATTTTCCGTGAGCGCCACTGTAACCCATTGATTGGCCGACCAAGGTAAAGTTCGCAGAAAGCGCCCGTGTCCGCGCTTCCGGCCCGGCCCGCACCGCCGGGGGCGTCGGCCCGGCATCGTCCCGAGGAGTCCTGATGAAGGCCGATCCCGCCTGTACCGTCCCGCCGAGCGCCGCCCTCGGCGGCCCTGTCAGCCATGCCGTCTCACGGGTCGCCCGGCTGCACCGGATCGCCGCGGGCAAGCTGCTCAAGGGGCTCGGGCTCTACCCCGGCCAGGAGTTCCTGATGATGTACCTGTGGGACGCGGGTGCGGTGCGCCAGTCCGAGCTGATCAAGGCCGTGGACCTCGACCCCTCCACCGTGACCAAGATGCTCCAGCGCCTCGAACAGACCGGGCACGTCCGCCGCTCCCCCGACCCGGACGACCGCCGGGCCGTCCTGGTCGAGGCCACCGAAGACAGCTGCGCGCTGCACGCCGCCGTCGAACGGGCCTGGACGAATCTGGAGGAGCACACCCTCGCCGGACTGGACCCGGCCGAGCGCGAGGAGTTGGCACGGCTGCTCGGCAAGGTCGAGGCGAACCTCTGCCAGGAGACCGCGGACTGCCCCGAGCTCCGCTGATCCCCCGGCATCCGGGCGGGCTCAGCCCGAGAGCACGTCCAGGGCCCGGTCCACGTCCGCCTCCGTGTTGTACAGGTGGAAGGCGGCGCGCAGACTGCCCGCCCGGTCCGAGACCACCACTCCGGCCCGCGCCAGCTCCGACGCCCGCCCGCCGAGTCCGGGCACGGCGACGATCGCCGACTCCCCCGGCACCGCCTCGTGCCCCAGCCCGGCCAGCCCGGCCCGCATGCGCGCGGCGAGCCCCGTGGCGTGGGCGTGAACGGCGTCGATCCCGACCTCGCCCAGCAGCGCGAGGGAGCGCTCGGCGCCGTGGTACGAGAGGAAGGCGGGCGGCTCGTCGTAGCGGCGGGCGCTCGGCGCGAGCCGCCCGACCGGGCCGTACGTGCTGTTCCAGGGGTCGTCGGAGGCGACCCACGCGGCGAAGACGGCCGGCAGGCCGCGCTGGGCCTCCTCGGTGACGGTGAGGAACGACGCGCCCCGCGGGCAGAGCAGGAACTTGAAGCCACCGGTGACCGTGTAGTCGTACGCCCCGGCGTCCAGCGGAAGCCAGCCGGCCGACTGGGTGGCGTCGAGCAGTGTCCTGGCGCCGTGGGTGGCGGCCGCTTCGCGTACCGCGTCCAGATCGGCGATCCGGCCGTCGGCGGACTGCACGCAGGAGAAGGCGACCAGCGCGGTGCCGGGCCCTACTGCTTCGGCCAGCCCGTCCAGCGGGACATAGCGCATCCTGAGATCGCCGCGCACCGCGAACGGACTGACGACGGAGCTGAACTCCCCCTCGGGCGCCACGACTTCGGCCCCCGGCGGCAGCGAGGCCGCGATCAGCCCGACGTGGACGGAGACCGAGCTGCCGGTGGCGACCCGGTCGGCGTCGACTCCGGCGAGGCGGGCGAACCCGGCACGGGCGGCGTCCACCGCCTCGAAGTCGCCGGAGCCGGCCCTGCGCCCCGTGGCGAGCGCCCCGGCGAGCGCCCCGACCGCCGCCACCGTGCGACGGGGCAGCAGCCCGCAGCTGGAGGTGTTGAGGTAGGTGGTCTCCGGCGCGAACTCGTCGTCCACCGCGCGGCTGAGCGAAGTAGTCTCCATGCGCCCAGCCTGGATCCCCCTTGATTCATCGTCAATCACCACGGATCAAGGGGTGCACCCGAGTAACGCTCATGTGCGCGGCTCGGGACGGATCACCGGACGTCGCTCACCGGTGCACGAGCCGCGCAGGCGACGCCACCGCCCGCCCACGGGGCCGTGCGGGCATCGTCACCGCCCGCTCGCCCGTCCGCCCGGGCGCCGCCGTCCCCGGCCCGGGCGTCGTTGCCGTCCGCCCGCAGACCCGCTCAGGCGCCGCTTCCCGTCTGCGGGACCTCGCAGGCGCCGTCGGCGTCGCAGACCGCGGCGTCGCCGCCGATCACGGTCAGCGGCCGGTCCTTCCACGCCTGTTCGAGCGCCTGGGCGAAGACTTCGGCGGGCTGACCGCCGGAGATCCCGTACCGCCGGTCGAACACGAAGAACGGCACCGCGTTCGCCCCCAGCTCGGACGCCTCGCGCTCGTCGGCCCGCACCTCGGCGGCGTACACCTCCGGGTCGGCGAGAACGGCGCGTGCCTCGTCGGCGTCGAGCCCGGCCTCGACGGCCAGCTCGACCAGCACGTCACCGTCGTAGACGGACCGCTCCTCGGCGAAGTTCGCCCGGTAGGCGAGGCCCAGCAGCTCGTCCTGACGGCCCCGGGCCTTGGCCAGGTGGAGCAGCCGGTGGATGTCGAAGGTGTTGCCGTGGTCACGGCCCTCGGTGAGGTAGCCGAGCCCTTCGGCCTGCGCGTTGGCCGCGACGTTCGCCTCCATGGCCTGCGCCTCTTCACGGGTGCGCCCGTACTTCTGCGCCAGCATGTCGATCACCTGCGCGGTGTCACCCTTGGCATGCCCCGGGTCGAGCTCGAAGGACCGGTGCACGACCTCGACCTCGTCGCGGTGGGCGAACCCCGCCAGGCCCTTCTCGAAGCGGGCCTTGCCTATGTAGCACCAGGGGCAGGCGATGTCGCTCCAGATCTCGACGCGCATGTCTCTTCTTCTCTCCGTGTTCTCGTGACTACGGCCGGGGCAGCACAGAGCCACCCTCCGCTCCCGAGACACAACGCGGGAGCGGACTCCCTCATTCCCCGCCCGCGTGCGGCGGCTCCCCCGCCGGGGCGCTCCGGTCGTCGAGCTCGACGACCGGGCGGTCGGCGACCACGGCCACGACGACCATCGGTGCGTCGCCGTCGCTCTGGTTGAGGGACACCGCCACCCACCGGCCGGCCACCGGCCCCCATACCGCGAGATCACCGAGACAGTCCCGGTCGCACAGTGCCCGGTACAGCGGCGGCATGGGCTCGTCCGCGAGGTGGCGGAAGATCGGCACCCGCATGCCCGCCGTCCGATGCCCACCCCATCGCCGGTCCAACTCGCCCACGAGGGAGGCCAGATGACCTGCGGCGGCTTCCTCGGCCTCGTTCCATTCGGGCCCGTACACCCCCACGAGGTCGTCGCTCTCCCAGAGCGGCAGGATCCGGAACCCCTCGCCCTCGGTCGCGGACCACTCCCCGGTGTCCGGCTCGCCCTCGTCGACCGTCGGCCCCGCGGCCGGTACGGGCCCGGCGAGCAGCGCCTCGATGTCGGACACCGCCCGGCCGGTCGCGAACGTCTCACCGCTCCGTGCGGTCACAGCGCTGCCGCCTCGACGGGTGCCGCGGCCACTCCCCCTGGGCGGGCGAGCTCGTGGGACGGCATCTCGGGGATGGCGATGCCGAACATCGACACGTGCGGGGTCGAGACGACGACAAGACGGTGCGCGGGCGGCGGCATGGCCAGAACCTCCGGGTGCAGGGCATTCGCGCCACCACTGTACGTCGGGACTCGTCACGCCGGGCGCAAGCCGACGGAGCACCTCGCCCAAGCACCGCTTCCCGTGGCCGAGTTGCCCCACGGCCGGTCTGTTCGCACTGGCCGCAGCACTCATCGCGCCGTCCATGGACAGCGCCGCCCTCGCCGCCTGCCTGCTCGCCGTCGGCGCCGGAGTCGGCCTGTTCATGACCCTCGGCACCAGCTCCATCATGGGATCCGTCCCCGCCCACCGGCACGGCATCGCCAACGGCGTACGCCAGACCTTCCAGAACGGCGGCTACGCCTCAGCACCGCACTCGCCCTGGCCCTCGTCACCAGCGGCCTGCCACTCTCGGAGGCCGCCCACCCGCCTTCGACCGCGAGGCCTACAAGCAGCGCAACACTGTCGAACGCTGCATCAACAAGCTCAAGCAATGGCGCGGGATCGCCACCCGCTACGACAAGACCGCGACCATCCACCTCGCCGGACTCCACCTCGCAGCCATCTTCACCTGGTCAGCGAGATGATCCGAGAGAGTCGGCCTATGTCGTCATCCGGGGAGCTGTCACGGCACTTTTCGGGCTTTTTGGTGGCTCCGGAACCTTGATGCCACTTCGCGACGAAGTGGGACGAAAATCAGTCATAGTCCCGCGATACGATGCCGTCATGTGAACGAACTGTGTAGGTTCTGGGCTCGGTTCGGGATGTCCTGTGACGCCCGGCCGCAGAGTTCGTCCACTGGAACCGGAGGGGAAATCGCATGGCTGACATCGACCTCGGCGTGGCGTCCGACTGGGACGAGGGGGACACCCACGGCCGCGTCAAACTGCGGCAGAACCAGATCTACCCGACCTCGCCGAAGAAGGACGTGCTCATCAGCTCCCCGGTGAGCATCGAGCTGTCCGTGAACACGAACCACTCCTCCTCGCAGGAGGCGGACAAGATCTACTTCACGACCCACCACGGCTCCACGAAGAAGATCATCGCGGTGCTCGACTCCGACGGCAACCTGCACATCGCCGGCCGCCTGATCACCGAGCAGAAGGACCTCGGCTACTAGGCGGTTCCCTTCGGGTCACCTCGCCGACCAGATGAAGATGGCGGCGAGGTGGCCAGTGGAGGTCGTCTTCGGCGTCAGTCCGTGTGCGCAGACTGACCGACCAGGAGTGGCAGCGGCTGCAGCAGATCGTGCGCCGGGGCAGCACCAACTCGGTGCGCTATCGACGCGCGATGATGCTGCCGGCCTCGGCCGGCGGGAATCGGGTGCCGGTGATCGCCCAGCTGGTGGCGGCCGACGAGGACACCGTGCGCGATGTGATCCACCGGTTCAACGAGATCGGCCTGGCTGCCTGGACCCTCGGTGGGCGGGAGGCCGTCCCCGCCTGCTCAGCGATGACGACGAGGACTTCGCCGTCCAGACGGCCACCACCGGCCCCACCAAGCTCGGCCGGCCTTTCCCTCGCTGGTCGCTACGCAAACTCGTCGCCTACCTGAGCACAGTCCACGGCCGAGTGATCCGTATCGGCCGCGAGGCGTTACGCGGCCTGCTCGCCCGCCGTGGAGTCACCTTCCAGCACACCAAGACCTGGAAGGAATCCACCGACCCCGACCGCGAGGCGAAGCTGGACCGGATCGAGCACGTCCTGGACCGTTTCCCCGACCGGGTCTTCGCGTTCGACGAGTTCGGCCCACTCGGGATCCGGCCCACCGCAGGCTCGGGCTGGGCCGAACGGAAACACTCCGACCAGGTGCCGGCCACCTACCACCGCACCCATGGAGTCCGGTACTTCCACGGCTGCTACTCGGTTGGCGACGACAGGTTGTGGGGCGTCAACCACCGCAAGAGAGGTGCCGCGAACACGCTGACCGCGCTCAAGTCGATCCGCGCCGCCCGGCCCGACGGCGCCCCCCTCTACGTGATCCTGGACAACCTGTCCGCCCACAAAGGCACCGGCATCCGCCGCTGGGCTACAAAGCACAAGGTCGAGCTGTGCTTCACCCCGACCTACGCCTCTTGGGCCAACCCCATCGAGGCCCACTTCGGACCGCTGAGGCAGTTCACCACCGCCAACTCCCACCACCACAACCACACCGTGCAGACACGAGCCCTGCACGCCTGTCTACGCTGGCGCAACGCCAACGCCCGCCACCGCGACGTCCTGGCCGCCGAACGCAAGGAACGCGCCCGCATTCGAAGCGAGAAGGGCATCCGTTGAGGCGGACGCCCCCTCAACACCGCAACCCGACCAACCGCGAACTTGCACAGCCACAGCGCATCATCGGTCCGCTCGTGGCCAGGCGCGGACGACCGAAGCGTTGTGAAGACGGTCTCGGCCGGGCAGACCCGGAGCCCCGAACGGGGCCGGTTCAGGAGAAGGACGGCGCCGGAGGAGAACGACTCAGGAGGCGGACGGCTCGATCTCCCCCGCGAAGACGATGACCTGGTCGATGAGGCTCCGCCGCAGATGGACGACGTCCGTTCCCGCCAGGCGGGGGCCTCCATCCGGCGTCGTGAAGACCCACTGGTACCGGGCCCACTCGTCCGGCATGTCCACCGCCGAACAGCGCACCATCGTGCCGGCCCCCGCGGGGTGGCGCCGGATGTCCAGCACGAACCGCTCGACCGCCTCGATCCCCTCACTGCGGCCCAACGGCCCCCAGAAGACCACGTCCGAGGTGAGGGCCTGGGAGAGCAGCGCAGTCACATAGCTGTCGTCCGAGGCGTTGAACGCGGAGATGAACGTGTCGATCGCGCACCGCGCAGTCTCTTCCTGCATGCACCAGTAATACCAGGCGCCTTGCGGACCGCGCGCGTCCCGTGAGCCGTCTCCCGACCACGGTGAACCATCCCGGTCACAGCACCAGGTGGTCCGAGCCGATAGCCGACGACGGCACCTCAAGGACGAAGAAGAGGAAGCAGGGTTTGCTCGAAAGGTCATGGAAGCCGTCGGGGAACATTTCACGCGCGGCCGGGTCGGGCTGCGGCTCACTGATGGCGGAAAGGCGGAAACCGGCGGTGGTGAAGGATTCGGCCATGGCGTGCATCGGCTTGCGCCAGAGCCTCATCGGAACGGACTGTCCGTTGAACGTCCAGTCGAAGCCATAGCTGGTGGTCACGAAGTAGTTGGGCCGAGGATCCTGATGCGTGTAGGCCACGAAAGGGTGGTCCACTGACACCATCAGCCGGCCGCCGGGCCTGAGCACTCGCCGCAACTCGGCCAGCGTCGGCCCCCAGTCCTCCAGATAGTGCAGCACGAGCGATGCGACCACGTCGTCGAACGCACCGTCGGCGAACGGCAGGCGGTACCTCAGGTCTGCCACGCTCAGGGCCACGTTGTCACCGAGCCGCCGTCTGGCCAGCTCCACCATCTCCGCGCTGGCATCGATGCCGGTGACGACGGCACCTCGGTCGCGAAGCGCAGCGGTCAGGGGGCCCGAGCCGCAACCGGCGTCCAGGATCTGACGACCGACTGCATCTCCGACGAGAGCCAACATTGCGGGCCGCTCGTAGTGAGCATTCACGAGGTTGTTCTCGTTCTCCGCCGAGTACGCCTCGGCGAAACTGTCGTAGTTGTTCGCCTGGTCACGATCTGCAGACTGGGCAAAGCTCTCGGGCACGTCGGTTACGCGTTCCATCGCCGCAGCCTAAGGGCTGTCCCGTCGTCCCTGGTGGAGCAGCGCGCGGCGTCGGATGCGGTGCATCGCAAGGGCGGGACGTCCGCATGCTGGATGTATGCGGACGTTCCGACAACGCGGCGAGGTGCCGTAGCTGTCGTCGTGCGCCCGCCAGGGATTACGGGACAGCACTTGGCTTGGTTTTCCACCTTCGCCGAGAGCCTTGGCTGTCAGATACGCAGGCCCTACGTGTTCCCCGACACGAGCAGTCCCAGCGGCCCCAGGTTTCGTGACACGGATGACGCTCAGCCGGGGCTCGGGGGTGTTCCGAAACCCAAGGGGCCAACGTCGGCCTGTATGTCGGTCACGAACCACTGCCTGGTCGATGAACCGCGCAGATACAGATGTCGTCCCCTTCCAACGAGGCTTGCGTACTGCTTGAGCGGTGCGCCGTCGGGGCGAGTGAGCTGCGCTTCTTCGACCAGTAGGACGTCGTGTCCGGTCATGCGGCAGCGGTGGAGCCGGTCGTGCTGCCGGTTCCCGCCGAGCATCACGATCTCCTCCCCGTGCACGGCCAGTCCACGGGGAGCGACCACGGGCGACGTCCGGATGTAGGTTCGCCCGTTCGTGCGGACTTCCAGCACTGGGAAGGTCGGGTAATAGCTGGCCCAGGCCACACCGTCGTCGACGTTGAAGGCATAGACCGTGTCGATGTATTCGACGCCCTCGGGAGCCGAGTATCGCCATTCCTGACGACCGCCACTGTCCCAGCGCACCAGGCCGGCGGCGCTGATGGGGTCGGCATAGACGCCCTCGTCGAAGTAGGCACTCCAGACATGGTTCCGTCGGTCCGCCAGCATGAACTCGATGGCATCCCCCATCTGAAAGGCGCGTCGGCGTCGGCCGTCTCGGCCGTATACCTGTGCGTTGCGCTCTCCCCGGGATACACGTCCTTGCAGCAGGATGAACCGCCCGTTGGGCAGGGCATCCACGTCGCTGACCCGCACGCTCACGTCGTGCAGGGTGCGTTCGCGCACGGTGCCGCCGTCGTCGATGACGAGAAGCGCGTCGTAGGGGTAGTTACGGGGTCTGGGACACGAGCTTCCGTACGATCGCGGCTCAAGTTCCGCATCGGGGCAGATCAGCCAGAGAGCCCTGCCCCAGGCATCCACCGTGGTCGCCAGGACCCTCCGGTGGTCGTACTGCCGAGGCAACAGTGCGTGGGAACGCAGTGCCACCTTCCTCAAAAGATCACCTCACGGGCGAACGGACATGCCGCACCAATGTTCGCAGACACTCAGACCCGTCGTGTGTCGCCACCAGTTCCACAGACCGCGGAGGTTAAAACTCACGTTGGTGGTCACCTGATCCGCCGGACAGACCCCAGGCGACTGCCGCCGTGACCGGCCATGCCCCACGGTCCAACAGATCAAGGACGAGTGCGGCGATGTTCCACGCGTCGTCCTCGCCGCGGTGATGGCGTCCCTCCAGGGGCAGTCCGGCGATCCGCAGGGCGTGGTCCATGCCGGGTTTCTTGCGCAGCCCGTAGGCCGCGGCGAATACGGCCTTGGCGTTGGTGTGGGTGCGCTCCGTCGGATGGCCGAACGGGTACGCCACCCCGTCTGCCCGGCTCTGGCGAGCGAATTGCCGACGGTCGTACTCGCCCCAGCTCGCCCAGGGACGCTCCCCGGCCTCGTACTCCTCGACGAGGATCCGGCATGCCTCGGCGAAGGTGACGCCCCGTTCCACCTCGGCTTGCGTCAGTCCGGTCAGTTCGGTGCAGAAGTCACTCACCGCCGACCGGGCAGGGCGGACCAGGACACGGTGCCGGGACACGCGGCGCCGTTCCGACACGTCCACGACGGTGAGACCGATTTCGATGATCTCGTTCACAGAGCCGGGCGGCGGCTGTCCGTCCCAGCAGGTGGCTTCCACATCGATGACGTTCAGCAGGGCGGATTCGTGGCGCATGGGGCCGAGAGTAGGGGACGCGCGCCCGGCCCCGGCACCCCGATTTCCGCATGCCCGCACCGCCACCGCCACCGTCACCGTCACCGTCACCGTCACCGGCACCGGCAACTTCTTCGATCCGGACCTCACGCCTCGATCCGGTCCGGGAACACTCCCTGACGGCCACCGGGACACCGCACGGAGATCTCGGCCCAGACCGTCTTCCCGGACGGCGGGTACGGAAGCACGCCCCAGTCCGCGGCGAGTGCGTCGACGATGACCAGCCCGCGGCCTCCTTCGACCGCTTCCCGGCGCTCGGCGGGGAGAAGCCGTTCGCCGCGCGGGTCGGTGACCTCGATCCGCAACTGCCCGGCCGGGAGGAGCGCGAGCCCGAGACGGAACCCCCGCCCGTCCAGCCGCCCGTGCACGACCGCGTTCGCCGCCAGCTCGGCGACGACCAGCGCGGCCGCGTCGGTGCGCTCGCCGTCACGCGGCCATCCCCACGACGCCAGTTGTTCCACGGCAAGCAGACGAGCAAGTCGGGCACCTCGACGGGTGGAGCTGAACAGTTGAATGAACTCCGGTGCGCAGCAAGCCGGTTGCTGACTTTCGATCTCTGCGGATTCGCTTGTCACGCCACTCAGCGTGGCCGAGTGACCGTACGCCGACCAGCAACGACAGCGGTACGTGACGTGCGTGTACCGGTACCTACGGCGACCGGTACCGGTTGTCCCCCGTACCGGGGCGATGAACGCGGTCGGCCCCATGGAACGAAGGCGGGCAGCGATGGAGCTGGACAGTGCGATCGGTGACGACGACTCGGAGGAGGCCGCGGACCTGTTCCAGGTGATCGGCAGCCAGCTCCGGCTGCTGCGCGAGCGGGCCGGCCTCACCCAGCGCAAGCTGGGCGACCGGCTCGGGTACAGCGAGGACCTGATCCGTTCGCTGGAACGGGGGCGCCGGACGCCGCAGCCCGAATTCCTGGACGCGGCCGACGACTTGCTGGCAGCGGGCGGACTGCTGCGGGCGGCGAAGGAGGAGGTGGCACGGGCGAAGGCGCGGGCCCGGTGAAGCATCCGGTGTGGTTCAAGGACTACGCGAAGCTGGAGGCGGATGCCGTCGAGCTCTCGTACTACAGCAACCACACGGTACCCGGCCTGTTCCAGACCGAAGCTCATGCTCGCGCCCTGTATGCCATGCGCAAGCCGCTGCTGGACGAAGATCTGATCGAGCAACGCGTGGCGGCGCGCCTGGCACGGCAGGTGGTGCTGACGAAACGACCGGTTCCGATGGTGAACTGTGTCATCGAGGAGGCTGTCCTGCGGCGCCCCATCGGCGAACGGGACGTTCACGAGGAACAGCTCGTCGAGCTCATCAGGCTGGGCAGGCTGCGCAACGTCGAGCTTCAGGTCATGCCCCTGGACCACCCTGAACACGCAGGTCTGGGCGGCCCGTTCATCCTCCTCACTCCGACGCGCAGACCCCAGGTCGGCTACCTTGAGGTGCAGAACATCAGTCGGCTGATCACCGACCCTGAGGAGGTCCGTGTCCTGGCGTCACGCTACGGATGCATCCGGTCCCAAGCACTCACACCGCGCAAGTCCTCGGCGCTCATCGAAAGGTTGCTGAAAGACCAATGAAGCCCGACGTCCGCGTTCAGAGCCCGGCAGACAACTCGTGGTTCAAGAGCAGCTACAGCTCCAACGAGGGCGGCGAGTGCGTCGAAGTTTCCGTCACCGGACAGACAATCCGCATCCGCGACTCCAAGGACACAACTCTCCCCCACCTGACACTCGACCGCACCGGCTGGACGCGCTTCGTGCGATACGCGGCCGGGACCTGAACGCAGGGACCGCCCGGCGCCGGCCGCACGACGCCGGGCGTTCATCCGCGGGCCTCGCCCGTCGACAGGAAATCCGGTGGCGGTCCGGACCCGTCCGTGGTGAAGATCGCGGCATGCCCGTCTTCCTGGAGACCGACCGGCTCGTCCTGCGCGAGTTCACGGCGGCCGACACCGACCACCTGGTCGCACTGGACAACGACCCCGAGGTCATGCGTTTCATCAACGGCGGCCGTCCCACCAGCCGTGAGGCGATCCAGGAGCGGACCCTGCCCCGACTCCTGCTCGACCACCCCTGCTGGGGGGCCCGCGGCTACTGGGCCGCGCAGGACAGGGCCACCGGCACCTTCCTGGGCTGGTTCGAGTTCCGGCCGCTGCAGCCGCACAGCCCTGCCGTCGTCGAACTCGGCTACCGGCTGAACCGTGAGGCATGGGGACGGGGCTGCGCCACCGAGGGCTCCGGGGCCCTGATCCACAAGGGGTTCACGGAACTGGGGGTCGAGCGGGTCACGGCGAACACCATGGCCGTCAACACCCGCTCCCGCCGCGTCATGGAGAAGTCGGGCCTGTCCTTCGTCCGGAACTTCGCCGGGGACTGGCCGGACGCGATCGAGGGTTCCGAGCACGGCGAGGTGGAGTACGAACTCACCCGGACCGCCTGGGAGCAGTCTCGCTAGACACCGCCGCGTCCGGGGCCCCGGCCGAGTGGCCGAGGCCCGGGTCCTGTCCTACTTGGCGGTCCAGAGCCCCAGGTCGTTCACCTCGGAGTCCGCCGCCCGCTGCAGCGCCTTCGTGGAACCCAGCATGCCCTGCGGCAGATAGCCGGACCGGACGCCCAGCTCCCACCCATGCACCTGGACCGCGAGGGCGGCCAGGGCAAGGGCGCCCAGCGGCAGCAGGGTCCTGGGGGCGGGATCGGGACCCACACTCTCCCGGTGCTCGACGAGCCGGGCCACGAGGGCCTGCTCGAAGGCGTGCTGATCGTCGTCGAGGAGCACGCGAAGGAGGCGCTGGTCCGGTGTCGAAGGGCCGGCCGCGTCCAACTTCCCGGCCGCCTCGGCGCGCACTTCGGCGTCCGGCTTGCACAGGGTCACGGTGGGCCAGTCGCGGGGCAGGTGCCCGCGCGACTCGGTCAGGTAGCCGCACAGTGCGTCCATCGCCGCGAGGTCCGCCGGATCCGACGTCGAGGTCAGCTTCGAGTACGGCACTCCCTCTCGGATCGCGGGCGCGTAGTCGTCCCGCAGCAGCAGGCCGATCACCCGCCGCCACTCCCGCACCAGGCCGCTGACCAGGCACATCTCAAACGTTTCGACCCATGTCCCGGCCGTGGGCGCGTGCTCGACGATGTCGCCGAAAGCGATGTACTCGCTGCTGAGCCCCTCGTCGATGAGCGGGAAGACGATCTCCTGGTCGCCGTCGGGGAAACAGCCGATGCTCAGCACTCCCAGGGAGCACTCCGCCGCGGTCCGCAGTGCCGTGTGTGCCTGCTCGTCGAGCACCGGTTCCGCCACGGTGCGGGCGGCTATGTGGTCGAGGAGTTCGTCACGCATCTCCTGCAACTTCTCCGGGGACGCGTCGTCGTAGCGCATCCCGTGCCACCGCCCCCGGGTTCGCGGGCGGATGTCGTCGAGCGCCTGCTCCATCCACTGTCCGCCGACCTCATGGCGCGTCACTTCCTGCACAGCTGCCGTCCTCCCGTGATCCTTCCGGCTGGACGCGGCACGCTACCAGCGGGCTCGGACAACGCCCGGTTCCGGCCACGGGATCCGAGCGTCAGCAGGGGCGTCGAGTGGGCGCTGCCGCCCGGCAGGTCGCCCGGCCACAGGCCGCGGAGCACCGCACGGGCATCCGCGCGGACGGAGCCGCCGAGGCCGGGACGGCCTGTCGGACCACCGGGAGGTCAGGCGTAGCTGAGGATCAGCAATGCCGTCATGAACTGCGCCACGATGTGCAGGAGCAACAGCCAGGCGCGTGCGTGGACGAACGGCAGCCACCTTCTCGGCCACGCGACGGCCGCGATGCCGAGCACGATCGCCGCCACGAGACACCCGGGGATCCAGCCCTGGGGGACGTGGGCGCAGTCCACGCCGTACGTCACGCAGCCGGACGCCCGGGTTGTGCTCAGCACGAAGAGGCCGCAACCGATCAGCACGGGAACGAGCATGCACAGGGCGAACCAGGAGGCCGTGCGGACATTGCGGTCCGTGCGTTCATGGTCGACCGGTCGGGTGTCGGCCGTGCGGACCTCGGCACGGGCGGGTGTGGCGTTCATGTGGTCCACCCAACCCTCCGCGAACGCCGGAGGGTTGGGGGCCGGTACTCGTTTCCGCTGAGTAGGCACGCTCATTCGTTCGGCGAATCGACGAACGTTCGGGAGAACTCAGCTCCCGTCGCGCAGATCCTCAAGTCCCGTCGCACGGAACGCGATCCGGTCGAATGACACCTCACAGCCCTCGCCCGTCGGCGACTGGACCAGGAAGCCGACCGACGCCTCGGCCGCGCGCTCCGGCTCGCCGAGGGCGAAGACGCGGACGAAGGTCCACTTCTCGCCGTCGGACGAGGCGTGGAAGGCGAACGCGTCGCCCGTACGACTCAGGCGCAGCCAGCAGCTGTTGCCGTCCACGACGAAGGAGTTGACGTCGTCGGAGTGACCGCGGGTGACGACCGTGCAGACGGTGGGCAGGTCCGGGGAGAGTTCCAGGCAGATCTTGGCCCACTCCCGTTCCCCGACGTGGAGGTAGAGGACCCCCGCGTCGAAGGCCGCGGCGAAGTCGACCCTGACCCGGGCGAGCAGCTGGAAGTCGCCCCGTGGCGCGGTGCCGAGGAGGCGGGGTGCGTCGCTCGCGGAATCCAGGGCCTCGCCGCCCGGGGGTACGAACCGGTCCTGGCGGGCTCCGGCCCGGCCGGTCAGGGTGCCGTTCTCGTAGGTCCAGTCACCTTCGGGGCCGAACGGGCGCAGCTGGAAGGGGAGTTCGGGAAGGTGCGAGGTCATGCGCGGCGGCCGTTCACTCGACGGGGCAGATCGAGGGGGTTGTCCTCACGGAGCTCCGGGGGGAGCAGGGCCTCGGGGGTGGTCTGGTAGGTGACCGGGCGCAGCCAGCGCTCCACGGCGGTGGCGCCGACCGAGGTGGACGTGGAGGTGGTGGCGGGGTAGGGGCCGCCGTGGTGCTGGGCGGGGGCGACGGCGACGCCGGTCGGCCAGCCGTTGACGAGGACCCGGCCGGCCAGGGGCGTGAGGGCCGCGAGAAGTCCGGGGGCGTCGGCGTCGTCCGTGGCGATCTGGAGGGTGGCGGTGAGGTTGCCGGGGAGCCGGGAGAGGACGGCGGTGATCTCGTCCTCGGAGTCGTAGCGGGCCACGACCGTGACCGGCCCGAAGCACTCCTCCAGAAGCGCGTCGTGCGGGCCCGGTGCGGCGAGGAGGTGCGCCGGCACGGTGAGGAAGCCGGCCGAGACGGTGTGGTCGCCGCCCGCGCCGGGGGTGACCGGGGCCTCCACACCGGGGAGTTCGGCCCGCTCCCGCACCCCCGCGACGAAGGCGTCACGCATCCGGTGGTCGAGCAGTACCGCGGCCTCGGTGTCGCTGACGGCGTCGGTCAGCGACTTCAGCAGCCGCTCGCCCCTCTCGCCCGCCGGGGCCAGGACGAAGCCGGGCTTGGTGCAGAACTGGCCCGCCCCCATGGTCATCGAGCCGGCGAGCCCGGCGCCGATCTGCTCGCCGCGTTCGGCGGCTGCCGCCTCCGTGACGACGACGGGGTTGAGGGAGCCCAGCTCACCGTGGAAGGGGATCGGTACCGGACGGGCCGCCGCCGCGTCGAACAGGGCGCGGCCGCCGCGTACGGAGCCGGTGAAACCGGCGGCGGCGACGAGCGGGTGCTCGATCAGTTGGACGCCCGCCTCGAAGCCGTGCACCAGGATCAGCACGTCCTCGGGCAGGCCGACCTGCGCCGCCGCCCGGCGCAGGAGGGAGGCGCACAGTTCGGAGGTGGCGGGGTGGTCGGGGTGCGCCTTGACGACGACCGGACAGCCGGCCGCCAGTGCGCTGGCGGTGTCGCCGCCGGGAACGGAGAAGGCGAGCGGGAAGTTGCTGGCCGCGTACACGGCGACGACGCCGAGCGGGATCTTGTAGCGGCGCAGGTCGGGCCAGGGCGGGGTACGGGTGGCGTCCTCGTGGTCGATGTGGATGTCGAGGAAGGAGCCCTCGTCGACGACCTCTGCGAAGGCTCTCAACTGGGCTGCGGTGCGGGCGAGTTCTCCGGTGAGCCGGGCCGGACCGAGCGCGGTCTCCGCGTCGGCGGCCTCGATGACGTGCTCCCCGGCCCCCGTGAGGAGATCGGCCGCGGCGCGCAGGAACGCGGCGCGCAAAGTGCGGTCGGCGAGCGATGCGCGTACTGCGTGGGAGGCCCGGACCGCGCGGTCGACCTCCTCGGCTGTAGCCTCCACCGCAACCTGCTCGCGCGGGTTCCCGGTGCGGGGGTCGACGCTCCAGACTGGTGCTGCTGCCACCGTGATTCCTTCCGCTCCGCTGCCACACATCAGAAGTTGTTCGGTATTCTGAACAGAGTTCCCGATCGTGAATATGGGGCGACTCTATTTCCGGGTCTTCAGTGTTGGCAAGAAGTCGCCGAGGTCAAGAAGTCGCAGGGTTTCGTAAGTGGGTTGGAAGGGGCGTAGGGCGATGTCGGCTGCCGAGTCTGGTGGGGCACAGGTGAAATCCGCCGTGCGGACGGTGGAACTGCTCGAATACTTCGCCGGACGGCCCGGCATGCATTCGCTCGCGGCGGTGCAGGAGGCCGTCGGCTACCCGAAGTCGAGCCTCTACATGCTACTGCGCACGCTGGTCGAGCTGGGCTGGGTGGAGACCGACGCGACGGGCACACGGTACGGGATCGGCGTACGCGCCCTGCTGGTCGGCACCTCGTACATCGACGGCGACGAGGTCGTCGCGGCCTCCCGGCCGACCCTGGACCGCCTCTCCGACGACACGACGGAGACCATCCACCTGGCCCGCCTCGACGGCACGAACGTGGTGTACCTCGCCACCCGGCAGTCCCAGCACTATCTGCGCCCCTTCACCCGCGTGGGCCGTCGGTTGCCCGCCCACTCCACCTCGCTCGGCAAGGCGCTCCTGGCCACCCACAGCGACGAGCAGGTCCGCAAGATGCTGCCGGAGACCCTGCCCGCGCTGACCGAGCACACCATCACCGACCGCGAGAAGCTCATCGAGGAGCTGCACCTCGTCCGCGAGCAGGGATACGCGGTGGACCGCGAGGAGAACACCCTCGGTCTGCGCTGCTTCGGCGTGGCCATCCCGTACCGCACCCCCGCCCGCGACGCCATCAGCTGCTCGGTGCCGGTGGCCCGGCTCACGCCCGCGCACGAGCAGATGGTGAAGGACGCGCTGTTCGACGCGCGGGACCGACTGACGCTGGCCACCCGGAGGCTCTGATCATGCGAGTGGCGCTGCGCGAGGTGCGCGACGAGGATCTGCCGCTGTTCTTCGCCTTCATGTCCGACCCGGAGTCGGTGAGGACGGCGGCCTTCACCAGCGAGGACCCCACCGACCGGGATGCGTTCGACGCCCATTGGCGCAGGATCCTGGCCGACGGGTCCGTCGTGATGCGGACGGTGGTCGAGGACGGCGTGGTGGTCGGCAACGCCGGGGTGTACGGGCCGCCGGGCGGCCGCGAGGTCACCTACTGGATGGACCGGGCGCACTGGGGCCGCGGGCTCGCGACGGCCGCGCTGCGCGCGCTGCTCGACGCCGTACCGGAACGCCCGCTGCACGCACGGGCCGCGGCCGACAACACCGGTTCGCGCCGGGTGCTGGAGAAGTGCGGGTTCGCCGTCACCGGCGAGGACCACGGGTTCTCGCACGTCCGCGGCGAGGAGACCGACGAGCTGCTGTTCACCCTGCCGGGGTGACGCGGGGCCGCGTCGACCACGCCCCGCCCGATCATGAGGAATGGGTGAGAAAGGGTACAACCGGGAACTCCGCATTGCACCCGGCTCGTCCCTTCAGGGGATGAACAAGACGATCAGGCACACCTCGGTCTTCTGCCTGCTGCTGGTCCTCGCCCTGCTGGTTCGGGCGACCTGGGTGCAGGCGTACCAGGCACAGGCGCTCGCAGACGACGACCACAACCGCCGGAAGGTCATCGCGCAGTACGCGCAGCCGCTCGGCGACATCATCGTGGCCGGGAACCCGGTCACCGGATCGAAGAGGACGGTGGGCAGCGACCTCGCGTACAAGCGCACCTACAAGCAGGGCGAGCTCTACGCGGCCGTCACCGGCTACAGCTCGCAGGCGTACGGCGCGACCCAGCTCGAAGGGATCTACAGCCATGTGCTGGACGGCACCGACGACCGGCTGAAGAACCCGATGGACGTGGTGACGGGCAAGCAGGCGGCCCCCGGCAACGTCCTGACCACGATCGACCCCGCCGTGCAGAAGGCGGCGTACGAGGCGCTCGGCAACGACAAGGGCGCGGCGGTCGCGATCGATCCGAAGACCGGCAGGGTCCTGGGCGTGGTCTCCACCCCCTCGTACGACCCGTCGAAGATCAGCGGGACGACGGACGGCGACGCCTGGAAGAAGCTGCTGGACGACAAGGACAAGCCGACGGTCAACCGTGCGCTGCGGCAGCCGCTCGCACCCGGTTCGACGTTCAAGCTGGTGGTGGCGGCCGCGGCGCTGGAGGACGGGCTGTACAGCTCGGTCGACGTACCCACGGACAGCCCCAATCCGTACCCGCTGCCCGACACCACCCGGAACCTGGAGAACGAGAGCGCCTCGGCCCCCTGCGAGAACGCCACACTGCGCACCGCGCTCCAGTACTCCTGCAACAACGTCTTCGGGAAGGTCGCCGTCGACCTCGGCCAGGACAAGGTCAGGGCGATGGCGGAGAAGTTCGGCTTCAACACCGAGAAGCTCGACATGCCGGTGCGGGTCTCCGAGAGCGTCTACCCGTCCGGCATGGACAGGCCGCAGACGGCCCTGTCGGGCATCGGCCAGTTCGAGGTCACCGCGACGCCGCTGCAGATCGCCATGGTCTCGGCCGCACTCGCCAACGGCGGCGAACTGGCCGCACCCCACATGGTGTCCGCGGTGACGGACTCCAAGGGCAACACGTTGCAGGACTTCGCGGACGGGGACACCAGGCGCGTCGTCTCGCAGTCGACCGCGGAGCAGCTGCGCAGCGCGATGGTGACCGTCGTCGAGGACGGCACCGGCAGCAACGCCAGGATCGCGGGGGCCGAGGTGGGCGGCAAGACGGGTACCGCGCAGAACGGCGTGGGCAACAGCAAGACCCCGTACGCCTGGTTCACCTCGTACGCGAAGGACAAATCCAGCGGCAAGGAGGTCGCGGTGGCGGTCGTCGTCGAGGACTCGGGCGCGGCCCGCGCGGAGGTCAGCGGCAACGGTCTGGCGGCGCCGATCGCCCAGAAGATGATGAAGGCGGCGCTGGCGGGCTGAGCGAGGGGGTGGGGCGGGAGCCGTGGCCGGCCCGGCCACGGCTCCCGC